>NZ_CP014160.1:0-1200000 GCF_001543145.1 Aerococcus sanguinicola
CGTTTCGATATCGACTATCGTCTAAGGTGTTGATTAGTTGAAACAAGTCAATCTTTAGATCTACTAGTTCATCTATCTTTTGATCAATCTCTTCCTGTAACGATGCTAACCTGGTGTACTTCTCGTCTACATGATTTCTATGACTCGCTTGGACTCTTTCAGATGAATAGTCTGTTGCTGCTAGCAAGGTATCATAGATAGTCTTACGACTACGGTCTAAGGTTGAAATCTCTTCATCAATCTTTCTGCATCTTCTCAATTTATCTTTAATTTCCAAATATAATCACCTCAACTTCTCACATACTTTGACCGAAACACTCAAGGAAAAACTAGGTGTCTAACGCTCGAAAGCCCACTACTTGGTGGGCTTTTTTTGAGCTTCAAATGCTTCAATCGTTTCTTTTGCACGGTCCAGGGCTCTTGATTGGCCCCAAATCAGAAGTTCACTTTTAAGGTGTAACGCCTTTTCGTAGTCTTCTCTGGTGACTTCTTTTAGTTGTCTTTCCATAAATTAAGTCCCTTTTCTTTGGAAATAGTGATTCGCATTCGACTCACTCGGTTAATCATTCGTTCCAGCTTACTGATTCGTTCTTCAGCTACCAGAGGGTCTTTTGGAATTCGGTCATTAAAAAGCTTGTATCCAAGATTTTTAGGTATTTTAGCCAATTTAATAGCTTCACCCTTTGAAATATGCATCTTTTTCAGCTTTTCATTAATGACTTTCATCCGCTCCCGGAACATGCCTTCAGTTGTCAGCGGCACCCCTGCATCTCTTTTCATAATAAGCTCATAACCACGACCTGTTTCTACTAGGATCGTATTCTCATAAGCTTTTATAAATGTCCCGGTGATGATTCCAAGCTCTGATCTAGCACATAATCCTGTAATTTCCATGTCTAACCACCTGTACTTCCAAATCCATCTGCCCCACGTTCTCCAGGGGGCAATTCATCCACCAGCTCATCAAGGCCGTCAAAGATAGGGACTACAATCATTTGGGCAATCTTGTTTCCCTCCTTAATTCGATAGATGTCGGCAAACTGTGGATCTAATTCCGCCATGATGCCCACTTCACCCCGGTAATGTGAATCTATAACACCAGTCTTAACTCGCAAAGCTGTTCGACTGGACAAACCGCTTCGTCCAAATACCAAGCCCACATAACCTTCTGGAATGGCCATGGCGATACCTGTGCCAATCGTCTCTTGAATGTGAGGTGACAGTGCGAACGTGTCATATGCAAACAAGTCATAGCCAGCGTCTGTAGGGTGCGCTTTAGTCGGCACCTCTGCTCCCTTACCTACTCGTTTGAAATATAGTTTCGGTTTATTCTTTGTCATCTAATACAACCTTTCTTCACAATCGCCTAATGCCGTTTCTAAAATGTCTTGTAAGACACGTAATTCATCTTCGCTAAGCTCATCAAAATCTAGATTATCCACCAATAGATTTGCTAATTTTAAAATTTTTGGATTCATCATTCCCATACCTCTTCGTTTACACGTTTTATTTCTTCATCACACTGGTATAGTGCATCATCAAAATAATTTCTAAGACTGCTCAATTCCTCATAGCTTAATTGTTCATAATCAATAGATTCTATAACATTCATAAATCTATTTATATCCTTACTAAGCATCTCTCTGATCTCTTTATCTATTTTCTCTCTTCTATCCATTTCCTTTTTGGCTTTTTGATAAATAGAACCACAAGTTTCTATTAACCCGATTAATTTCACGTCATCTTCTTCTTCGTAACAAAATTTGTCTAAATCAAATAATCCATCTTCATAAATATAAATCTTCAATTTCATTCACCCCCGAAAATATACTTCTTAATATTGACCTCACCTACACTCTCAATTGCTTCATTAGCTTCCTCCATGGATGCAAAATAGATAGTGTTTAACGTTGGCCCACTGAACACTCTAATGCTCACTAAAACTTTACCCAATCCAGGCTTTATCGTGACAGCATGTTTTTTCCCCCACTCAAATCCTTTCATACTCGCTTCTGATAAGCGCTTCAAAGCTGTTTCGACTTTGCGGCGTTCAGCTTCAAATTTCCCTTCTTCTTCAGTAGATAAAACATTTCCTTGTGCCCATCTTTCATCTTCAAAAGCGTGCCCCTCTGCAATGCTCCATGTTACCTTGCCATTTCCATCAATATAATAATAACGTTCACATGATTTCAGAGGTATTGCCAATGGGTCAACCTCCTCCGCCTCATACTCATAATTTTCAATCTTATCTTTTAAAACTATCAATTGCGATTCGTACGAATCATTTAACATTTGCATTTCTAATATTTTATCTTTTAATTGACTTTCTAACTCACTCATTACTTTTCTCCTCCTTCAATCACTTCACCAAAATATTCACGTTTTCCATCAATTTCCACCATCCAGATCTGTAAGTACCTTACCCGGTCTGCATCATCACCTAGAGGCTGTACAGACACTTTCCGAGGGGTACTTTCAATTTTCGGAGGTCCAGGATGTGAATTTTGGTATAGCTTTGTTCCGACATTCCAAGCAACAAACAATAAATTAACTGCACATAGTACTAGCAAGCACCTAAACAAAAACTTTTCAATTGTTTCCATGGGTGATTTTCCTTTCTAAAATGGCAAATCATCATCAGCAACATTCACATTACTCGAAGCCCCAGCTATAGCGAATGGATCTTGTTGCTGGCCAGTGCCTTGTGGTTGTTCTCCAGGTGTTGACTTGGGTTCCAGCAAGCTAAAATGGTTCACTAGCACTTCTGTTACATAGACACGTTGGCCCTGCTGGTTCTCATAGTTACGTGTTTGGATCGTCCCTTCAACTCCAATAAGAGACCCTTTCCGAGCATATTTAGCAAGATTTTCAGCTGCTTTACGCCAAATCACACATGAAATAAAATCCGCTTCAATTTCGCCTTGTGCGTTACGAAAATTACGATTACAAGCAAGAATGAAATTAGCTGCTGCTATACCGCTTTGTGTATAACGTAAATCGACTTCTTTTGTGAGTCTCCCAACTAAAACAACGTTATTAATCATCTGTAGTTCCTTTCACTTTATCCGGATGCCCACTGGAGAGGGGCTAATCATTGACAGTAAACGAGCACATATAGAATAGATTTTTGAGGTATTAGCCCCTCTCCAGCAGGCACCCGGTTCATCAGTTACATGTTTTCAATATCGACTTGGATTCGCTGCCACTCTAGTCGATAGCATAGATCACAGACAGCGTAGCCAAAGCCAACAGATGTATGAATCTCTTTAGAGCAATAACTCTCCCCATACAGCATACGTTGACCGCACTGGGCACAAACCACCCGGCGATTCATGTCATCTTCATAGACACTGCAACGGCCTTCCGGAAGCTCATAGGGTTCATACTCTTTTGTTACGATATTCCACTTTTCAGCTTTCATGGCATGCCCTTCCTCAGCTCTTCAATAAGCTTGGTATCTTCTTCTGACAGCTCAATAGCTTTAATACTCAAGACAATTCCAGGAGCAGGGGAATAGACCTTTAGAACTTTCAGTTGGCAGACCTGGCTATCATCTTCGAATAGAAGCCCATTTCCGGCGTCTAAGACTGCTTTAGTGTAATTTATCCAAGTCTGGCCTTGAAACCGGCCAGAGGTCCAAATTCAAAGCCTCAGCCACCTTTTTCTTTGTAAAGCTCTTTAACAACGGCCGGCCAATAATCAAATTGACAGATAGTGGCCCTTTAAAAGGCTGAATATTGAGCTCTCTAAAGTGCCGTTTTAGCTTTTCTTCATACTCCCTTGTCTTCTTAGGCGTGTAAGTCCTCCCTGTCCTTGTAAAGCGTGGGCGTCCTTTCGGCACACACTCCCCAGGAATGATCACTCTAAGCATAGGCACTCACTTTAGCCTTGAAGGTACAGACAGCTGGCATCAATTCAAGCCCTACACTGGGCAATGGCCCCAGATTATGGCCAAAAGTATCTAGCTCACTGATTAATAGACCTTTTCCAAATTCATCCACCCGGCAAATCGCTAGACCACCAAACTTTTTACAGTAGCGCAAGGCCTCATCTCTGCTGGTGAAGTGATGCCGCCAGCTTTCTCCATCAAAAATTTTATACATGGTATTCCTCCTAGTAATATGGCCGCTGATCTTCGGTCTCTTTGAAAACGATAGAGCTCTCCGCAGAACGCTTCATGATTCGGCTACTTGTTTTTGAATCGTAGTTATCTTTAATTTGTACACTGGTCAGATTCGTAGTGAAAATGGTGGATTTAGTTTGCCGGCCATTCATCACGGCGTATAAGAGTCTGACTACATAGTCAGTGGCTCCTTTACTGGTATCAATCGCTCCTAGCTCTGCACCCAAGTCATCAATCACCAGCAAGTCCACATCCGTCAGAAGATCGATAGTAGCCCCTTCATCCAGTCCACTACTGTCTTTTGAGAAGTATCCTGTCCGGATCTCCCGAACCACTTTATCCCAAGAGACAAACAGACACTTTTTATAGGGTCTGCTGTACTCATTGACAGATTTCAAGATACTCATAGCTAGGTGGCTTTTTCCTGCACCTGCATTACCGGTTAGGATGGTATTGAAAACTTCGCCATTTAGATACTTTTTTGCAATTTCAATCGCTTTAGCCTTATTTCTGTCCTGCTCAGGAAGTTTGGTCTGGTAAGTCTTAAAGCTTGCACTCTCCAACGTCTCATCATCAAAGATACTTTTGTCATGCAAGACTCTGGAGGTTTTAGACCGCTGATAGTCATCCCACACCTCTTTAAGGCGTTGCTGCTCTCTGCGATCCTTATCCTCTCGCTGACAGATTGGGCAAACAAAGCCAATACTTTCTGGACTATATTTTATTTTCTGTAAGTGGGTATCATGCTGGGGACACTTCTCACTTGAGGTGATGAGCATATCCCTGGCACTACCAGCCAAGCTTTTCATTAATTTCAGGCTCCCCTTTCTGCTTCTTCTCTTCGTTTCTACGGTATTCAACAGATGAAGCTTTAGCATCTTCAACTGTAGTGATTCCCTGTTTCGCTAAATTCTTCATGACTCCCATAGCATATTTAAAAGGATTCCTAGTCCCTATAGCTTGTTCAAATGCATATAGCATCAACTCATCACTAGTATCTTTTACCCAATGCTGGATGTCTTGAATCATTATTGGGCTGAGCATGCCATAATTTTCTTGATAGTAATCAATAGCAGATTGACCAACAACATCCAAGTTTTTCTCTGTATCTTGTTCTAGTTCTTTCTCTATATCTTTCTCTAGTTCTATCTCTATCTCTCCATCACCACCTCGTAACGGTCCCGTCACTTGATTGTCACATTGTGACGCTTCAAAGTGACGTTGTAACGTTTTCTTCTTTCGGAGCTGCCTCATTCTTCTTGCTGAATCGGTCTCAGACCCTATCATAGAGGCAATATTAGTTAACTCTACCTCATCCTCATCTTCAAAAATGATAAGGCCCTTGCTAATTAAGTAATTAAAAGTAATTTGAACATTATCAGAATCCTCATCGATTGAGAGAGCAATTTCTTCCACCATGTTTTCAGCGATACCGTCATAGTAGATACGCCCCTCATTTGACAAGCTGAGTAGCAGCATCTTGAGATAGATAATGGTGTAGGTATCCCCACCAGCAACCCTTCTTAACATTTTGATTTCCTTCTGTTCGAAGAAATCATCCTTTAGTTTTAGCCAAAAATATTTCTTTGCCATTAGCTCACCTCCTAATTAACTAGTTCATAGCTGGAAATGAATCCTATCAGTCCCTTTCTTCCCCGACAGTATTCACATTTATTACTCACAATAGGTTCAATATAAAACGTTTTACCTTTCCTGTCTGAGCAAATGGGAATGTGCTCGTACTCTCCAGTTTCTGTGGATCTCTCCCAGGTATCGTGCAATTGTGATTCATAAATACTCATGATATAATCTCCTTAGTATCTTTGTTTTGTCGACTAGTTGCCGCTAGTCGGCTTTTTTTATTATCTGTCATTCTTTCTTGCCTCCATTCTCCTATAGCAATCCCTAATCCCAAGCCTTAACTTAAGCGCTCTGAATAACATTTCAACTTCATCCATGTATTCCGGATAGCCATCTACCCACTTGTCCAAGGATATTTGAAGTTGCCTGTAGTAATAATTAATCTCGTCCATCGACTTCCTCCATTGCCTGGTCTAAGTAATACCAACCTTGCCAAAAGATGCTGACAATCGTCTTAATAAAATTTCTCATCATTTTTCCCTCCAATGATTTCCATCCTGTGGCTCAAAAATGCTTTTAAACCAGCCAGGTAGTGCTCCATACGTTTCTTTGTACAGCTCGAGTCCCAAGCCAACTACCGCTAGAACCGCCCCAGCAAACATTCCAGTAATTAAAAACATTCCTAAAGTGTCTAACCAATTCATTTGTCATCTCTCCTATTTCTTTATCGATATGCTTTCAAACACTGCTGGCTGGCAATTTATATTTTCTTTGAATTCATATACATATCGATATCTTTTCTGCTGTAATAAATTCTGCTCTTGCTTTCAGTAGGTACTTGTGTTTTCCTCAGACCATCCTTTATCCAAGCATCAATTGTCTTATTTCCCACATGGAATAAATCTCTTACCTCTTCTTGAGTTAGATAGGACTTTTGGTTAAGTACAGCTTGTTCCAGTAACACATGAATCTTCTTTAGCATTTCCATTAGTTGAGTCATTTTGTCACCTACTTTCTTTGCTATAATCTCCTTGTAGAAAGGAGGCTAAAATATGAATGACATTTATCAGGTGAAAACAATTAGAAACACATCAATGGTTAATAGTTTTTTAGAAAACGGATGGATACTTTTGCATATCGGTGATATATCTTCAGAAAAAGAACCTTTAACGTTAACCAAAGATATAGTTTTTGTTGTTGGAGCAACAAAAGAAATCTATGATCGTTATCCAGATATACCATCTGATCTTTCTTGGTAGTTACGTTTACCACTTCACCCTTTTCAGTTCTTCCAGCAGTTCTTTGTCAACTCGATAAAGGACTGCATTTTTTTCTATATAATTAAGTCCCTCTAAACTTTTCTTAATTTCCTTTACGTACTCTTTCAGATGATCAGGAAATTTATTTGCTTCTTCCATTCTTCTAATGGAATCATCAGCTAAAGAAATTTTCATTTGAATTGCCTTCTTTCTTGCTGCTCAATAATAGGCAAATAGCCATGCTTCTTCAATTCGTTATGTAAGAACAAGCACTTTTTTTGAGTCCGTTTGGTGTGTAATCTTGAATCAGCTCCACAACCAGAATCGTTCGTACTTCATTTCCATCAAAGTTAAATATTTGTAACTCATTTACTTTAATCACCTCCAATATTGAGAATCTTCTTGATCATTTCGACATGCTCTTGAGCTTTTGCTCCGGAACGCTTACCTCGCAAAATATCCGATAGATAAGGCGATGTAATCCCTAATTGGTCAGCCAACCACTTCTGGGTTTTTCCCACCTTTAACAAAGCAACACGGACATCTAAAGCTAATTCTTTGCTCATCTCTCACCTCCTCATGAGTAAATCTTTTGCTACTTACTTGTAAATGCATCTCTTAATTCATTAATATCAATCCCTAAACAATCCGCTAATTTAAAACCAGTAGCCAATGATGGGTTCGTTCGCGTCCCATTTAGATATGAATAAATATTCTGATTAGGGATACCTGTCTCTCTAGAAATCTCATAAGCATTCTTACCGCTTTGCTTTACTATTTTTTTGAATTTATTCATGTCTCCATCTCCTTTTACGTCCTATGCTACTTTTTAATGTTCCCACACTGTGTTGTATAAGACCGCTTAACGTGATAGAATAACTGCGACATTTTTTGAAAAAACGGCTTATGCCGAGCCTTTTTCTGCTAATACAAATCAAACCTATATATTATAAAAAAGGGGCTTAATCCATGAGTAAAATTTCAAAATTTAGAAGAATTGCAAGTACATTAGTGTTTGGCGTTCTGGCCTTGTTATCACTCGTTGTATCCCTTGACTTAATGATTAAACACGGAGAATATCTCTACAATACCAATGCTGATATCGGCTTAGTAACTTTTTTAAAAGGTTTCTCTGATGCATCATTTAAATCACTGGTATTTTGTATTTGTGTATCAACTTTCCCATTCTTAGTTATTTATCTTTTTTTCATTGAATTAAACCGACTTTACAAAAAAGTAAATTTGGCAGTAGTGCAAAATATTTTGGTTTACATGTCATTTACACTCTTTTTCATTCTCTTCTCATTATTTGTATTAACAGAATCTCAATTTTCATTTTTCACAGCTCTCATCGGATTTTTTGCCGTGCTGCTTCCGTTTTTCCTGAAACTCTTTAAATCCGAGATAGAACGATTCGATTATAAAAAGCACAATATTGGTGATGAAACCAATCACAATAAGATTGATTAAAATTCTTTCGAATGGAGAATCTAGGGTATATTGTCCAAAAAATATTTCTGCAAAGTTCAATTTCACACCTCCAAATCATATTGCTCAATTCCTTCCAGCAGTTCTTTGTCATATCGATAAAGGGCTGCTTTTATATATAATTAGGTCTCATAATCACGTTCGCTTCAAGTGCCTCTCTAATCCAAATGAAATAGTTTGTGCTGTTTTATTTTGTCTTCAAATTCCACATGGTCAATAGGGGCACCATCACGATGCGTGTACATATTAGGTGTTAAACGATAGTAAGCTTTCGGGAAACTATAGATAGTGATTTCCTCCACTTTCCTCATAGCATTTTCAAATTCAATGTGTGGAATTAATGGATACCGTCTGACACCGAAATAATTCTTAAGTAAAATCCAAATGTAACTTCTTGTATGCCCCATCTTTTGTCTAAATAATTCATCGTCCAGCCCTTGATATTTAAAGAACGCTGCTGTCAAAGAGACCGCTTTTATATTGACGGCATTCGATAACTTATAAGTCTCTCCCTCTGTTAAAGTAATGTGTCTATCCAGGTCATTTTGACGCTCTTTGATCTCTTCTAATTGCTGACTAGTTTCTAAATGAATACGATCATACTTTTCAGCCATATTATTCATTTCTTGGTACAAATTCCCCATAGCTTCTGCGGTATCTTTTAGCTGCCTAATCTGCATAGCCATTATTTCGTTAGCCATCTATAATCTCTCCTTCCAATGTGACGTTTGTGATATGGTCTTCTAAGCGATCAGAAATTTTCCGTAAATTATCAATTATCTTTTTGATTGGTTTTTGGGCATAGTCATTAGCCAACACATTCTCGGTATCAATGAGATAACTTAACGGGGCCAATTCTTCGATTAGTTCATTCCCTTTTCTAACCAGGTCATAAACTTCCTTTTGGGCAGCAATTTGTTTTTGGCCTTTTGTCATCTGCCCTTGCATTTCTTGAATGGCTTGATTGAGTTTGTCGTACTCATCAGACTTTCGGTCAACCTCTTGACGTTTGGCCATCATCTCTTTAAGTTGCTGCTCCAACTGTCGATTGCGTTCTGACAATTGCTTAACATCTGATTTCAATCCATCATAGTCATCGGGTGTGACTTCCTTAGTTACTGTTTTTGTAATGACTGTAGGTGGTCTATCATTCAACTCATAGATTGTTTCAGATAAGGATTCAATTTCATTATCTTTTTCTTTGAGTGATTTCTTCAGCTCTCTAAGTTCTTTGACTGTCGAGGGGTTGCCCTCTTCTGCTAGGTCTAATTGAATTTGTTTTTCTTCTTCAGGTAACGTAGCAATCAAGTAGAGGGCCGTTGAACCTAAATTGGAGTACGTACTCGAATTTGGAATTTCATTAGCTACTTTCATGAATTGATTAGCGATTCTTTGGTTGATTCCGATTTTTCTAAGCCATTCCCCAAATTCCCCGTGGACCAGGTCATATTCCTTAACGTGATTCAATCGTCTCCCGATTTCCCAAATTGATTGACCTGCCTGCTCTTTATAGAACTGTATTTCTGTTTCTATTCGATTAATATCATCCGATAAAGTTAGTTTATTCATTTATTCACCTCCTTTTATTAAATAAGCTAATTAATTAGCTAATTACGTTGACTTAATCTATAAAATATTGTAGACTAAGGGCATAGTTAAACAAGCGTTATAAATCCTACTGTATCAACTAATTAGAGTTTGCTCCCCAGCTTTTCTAAATGCTTGATAGAGGTATTTTAATAATCGCTTTAGCTAAATAATTAGCTTATGCATATACTATATTAGTTTTTATTGTAGATGTCAACCTATTTTCTATTATTTTTTATAGATTATGTGCTTGAGCTGCAAGGATGATTGATATGACGGTATTTGACCGCATAAAAGAATTAGCGAATAAACAAGGAATACCAATAACCCTATTGGAAGAACAACTGAATTTAGGTAAAAACTCTTTATATGGATGGAAGAAAAGAAAACCATCATCTGAGAATTTAGAAAAAGTAGCAGATTATTTTAATGTATCGACTGACTACTTATTAAGTCGAACAGACAATCCAAAAGTCAATCATAATGACAATACAAAAATAGCCGCCCACATTGAGGACGACTTAACAGAAGATGAATTAGAGGAGGTTAAACAATTTATCGAATATATAAAATTTAAAAGTAAGTAGGTACTTGATATGGATAAGATGGAAAAATTAATGGCTGAATATGATGGTGAATTAGATTTTGTGTTTACAAAGCAAATGCCTGACAAATTGAGTGGCTTGCTGCATGACCATACAGTCTACATCAATTCCAACCAAACGAAAGAAAAAATGATTGCCACCATTGCTGAAGAAATTGGTCACTATGAAACAATGATTGACCACGATATCACTGATTACTCTAACCTTAATAACTGGAAGGAAGAACGTAAAGGCCGCATCTGGTCGTATCATAAAATCATCCCTAGTGATGAGCTTGAAGAATTTGTAAGTGATAAAGAACAAGTTTATAACTATGAGATAGCTGAGCAGTTCGAAGTCCCTGCTGATATAGTGGAGGAAGCTGTTTTAGTTTATCGGGTAAAAGGTATGTTATAAGCCAATAATTTTATTTAAATCAAGAAAATATCAGATAATAGATAGGAGCATTCATGAAAGAAATACTAGTAATAATAAAAACTTTGATAACTATTGTCATCTTATTTTTTACTGCAATTGGAACCTCTATTTTCTTTGATTATATGCGCGCTGGAGATTTTTTGGGTATTGTTTTCTCTTTAATATTTACATCTTTAACGATTGCAATCATTTATTTTGTGTGGAAATTTAATCCTTTTAATCAAAAGAAAACTGAAATTGTTGCAAAAGACAAAGATATCTCTACCGAATCCGAAAAAGATGATGTTATTAAACAAATAGACTCAGAAGATAAGATTCATACTGAAGAGCAGCATCACGAAATCAATTTTCCTACTGTCAGAAAAAACGAAACATTTAATTCTCCTTCTAAACCAGTCATCCAGTACACCATTGAAAATATTCCGAACGAATATATTAGCTTCGATATTGAAACTACAGGACTACGAACGACTGATGAAATTATTCAAATAGGAGCTGTTCACTTTCTTAACGGGAAAGAAATAAGTAGTTTTACAACATACGTTAACCCGTCTATTCCTATTTCAGATAAAATCACTAATCTTACTGGGATTACCAATCAGGATGTAGAAGATGCTCCTGATATCGATATGGCAGCTTCTCTTTTTATGAACTTTATAGGTGATCTACCTGTTGCAGGATATAACAGTAATACATTTGATATTCCTTTTTTAAGAAGAACCTCTGGTATTGATCTTAGCAAACGAAATCACTTCGATGTTTTTAAGTTTGTAACTAATTCTCCTCTAGAATTATCCGATAATAAATTGACAACCGTAAAATATTTTTATGGTATTGAAAATCAGGCTCACGATGCTCTAAATGATGCGAGAGCAACTGCTTTAATCGTTGAAAAGTTCAGAAAAAAGGACTTCACTGCTAATAAAAAATTATATGACAAAAATATTGATTTTGATGGTGCCGGATTCTGTATTACAGGAAAGATGAATTCAGGAAAAAAAGTTATAGAACAGCTAATTGAGGAACGTAACGGAATTGTTAAGAGCGGAATGTCTAAAAAAGTGAAATTCTTAATTGCTGGGCCACAAGTATCTGACCGAATCAAAGAAGATGGATTAAGTGGCAAAGAAAGAAAATTTAATGAGCTAATTGAAAAGGGTCACGATGCTCAAAAATTAACCGAAGAAGAATTCCTTGATAGTTTAAGCAATTGATGAATCATCAGATTCTGATTAATTGATATACGCTTAACAAATAATAAAAAAGGGGATATTGTTTTGAAACAATTACAAATTAATGATCAAGATGCGCAAAGACTTATAAAAATGCTAAAAAATATTTTTGATGATCATAATATAGATTTAAGTGTGCAGCCTGAGGGCGTTATTAAAATTGAAGGAAGCGGAGATATTAGCTTTATTTTAGATTATAAGTACGCAGCCTCAAAAACTTCATTTAATTTCAGAGAAACAAAATATAACTATACCTTATTAAGGATTAATTTGAATGATAACTTCCATAAAAATGCTGATGGGACAAGAGTTTCTGGTCCTCGAATTAATGTTTTTTCTGAAAAAGAATTCGAAGATAAAGGAGATAATCATACTCATTATAAAGCTTATCCTCTTCCTTATGATACTATTCCTAAAAGTAATGACTTCTATGAAGTGTTAATAGAGCTATTAAAATATACTAATACTAATAATAGTGATAAAATAAGCTTCCAACAAAGTATAATATCAATATAACGAAAGAGGTGTTAAATATGAATGTTGAGGACATAAAGAAAGATTATCTTAATTATATAAAAGAAAACACAAATGTTAATCTTCATAAAGATGAAGTTTATTCAGTTGATACACCTTTTATAGATAGCTTTGGTGATGGTATAAGTTTTTCTATTAAATTTGATGGAAAGCTATATAAAATTACCGATGATGGTTTTGCTTCCTGGGAACTTGATCTTGCTGGAATTAATTTAAACAAAAAAAGTAAAAGGAAAGAACTATTCACTAATTCAATTGATTTCCATGGATTCAATTTAAGTGATAATAAAGAAATTTATCGAAAAGTATCTCAAAAAGAAATTGGACAAGCAATACATGATATGACTCAATTACTAATAAACATATATGATTTAACTTATTTAAGTAGAAATAATGTCGCTTCACAGTTCTATCAAGATGTTGATGCATACTTCTCGCATAATGATTCTTATGCTGTTTTCCCCGATTTTAACATTACTGGCAAATCACAATTAAATCACCGCTTTAACTATGTATTCCTTCAAAAAGGAATTAATAAATTAGCTAAAGTTCATACTCGAGTCGACAAGCAACAAGTAAACAGTATACTAACCAGTTGGCTTGATACCACAGCTGTAAGAAAAAATAATGAAAAACTTTACGTTATCCTTAGTAACGAAGGCTATCATGATATCACTGATGAAAATTTAATTGCTCTAGAATCTTACGAAATAAGTATCTTAAATTTTGATAATAAAGATTCTCTAATAAACAATTTAGGTGCTTAGCAACAAAAAAAGCCCCCTCTCCTCACTAGGAAGCATCGAGCGAAAGGTATGTTATAAACGATAATTTTTACTAATAGGTAGCACCCAATTAAATAATTTGAAGGGAACAATAATATTTGAATTATTGGATGAGTCGTTCTATAGGAGGGAACATAATGGATATTAAAGTTGCTGCGTTTCCAGATGAGACTAAAGTTATATCTAATGTCGGAAAAAGAAAAATACCAGACTTAAAAGTTGGAGATAAAGTAGAAGTCTATGAACCTCAAATAAAAATTAAAGATCCAGATACTGATGAAACCATTGATTGCTATGGCTCTACTAAAGAAAAATTGGTCATTACTAACTTATACGATAATTATTTCGTCGCAAGAAAGAAGAAAGTAACCACCGATTCCCCTTTTAATTTCAATGCTATTACACCTCTGCTAGGAACGGTAACAACGTCGTATGAGCCTATTAAAATCGATCAAACAGATACTCTAGTCCCTTCACCAGAATCGGAATATATTAAAATTGGTGATCATATGCGAATATATTATGATGACTAACAAATTTATTGACAATCAACTTAATCAACAGTATGATAAGAGTAACTTAAATAGCTGCGGATGCGGCCAGGAAATTTCCCTCTTATCTTACGCGATAGGAGGGATTTTCTTATGTCTTATGATAGGCCCTTTTTGAGTTATGAGGAACAGTTGCAGCGACTTAAAGATAAAAATGTGATAATAACTAATGATGAATTTGTGCTAAAGTCATTAAGAACACATTCCTATTACACCCTATTGAATGGTTATAAAGATTTGTTTGATATGCATTTTGACCAAAATAAAGGAATGGAAGTATTTACTTATGGAATAGATTTCAACCAACTGCATTATTTATATGTATTGGATACAAATTTAAACACTATTTTATTCAAATATATTTTACAAATCGAGCGTTCACTAAAAACCAAAGTTGCTCATCTAGTTGCTGAGCACTATGGCGTTCATCAAGATAATTACTTAAATTACCGTAACTATAGCTCTCATAATGGTTTAGATAGATTGAATGAAATGAGAAATCTTCAAAAACAATTAAATAGACGAAATAGAAATGCTTCTGTAGACCACTATAGAAATAATCACAATCATATACCACCTTGGATCGCTGTGAATGTCTTCTATTTTGGGAGTGTTATTAATTGGTACAAAATATTAAATTCAGATTTAAAAATAGAAATTGCTAATGAATTCTTAGATTACTTTGATGAGCTAACAATTGATGATAGATTAACCTTACTTAGCGATTCTTTATCACTTATTCAATCATATAGAAATAATATGGCCCATGGCAATCGTACCTTCGAAACCTCTATTCAGACCGAGCTGCCAAAAAATGAAATATTAAAAATTTTACCTTCAGATACATTATCTGAAACAGAGTTTTTGCAAAATTTGGGAAAGAAAGATCTTTTCGCGGTAATGCTATGTATTATTTTTTTGATTGAAGATGAATATATTGTAAATAACTTCTTACAAGATATTACGAACTTATTAGAAACATTGACCAAAGATGGTGAAACACAAGAGCATATTATTTCAAATAAAGGTAATATTTTCTCCACATTAAAAATCCCCGACAATATAAGAGAACGTCTAATATCACTAATTGTAAAAAAATACAATATTCTCTACGTATAAAGTAAAAAAAGCCCCACTCTCCTCACTGGGCAAGTTGAGGGAGAGCAGGGCTAACCAGAAATAAAGATCCCACACATTAGGTGGTTCTTATGTGTTTATATTACCTCAAACTTTGCTGGCTGGCAAGTGGAGGTTATCATGAACATTTATAAGTATACACTAAAAAACGGCCAAGAAAAATATGGTATAAAAGAATACCTAGGGCTTGATGAGTTAACTGGAAAACAGGTTAACTACTTTAAGAAGGGATTTGATAGTGAAGAAGAAGCGAAATTAGCTTATCAACGAGCCAATGTTCAGTTTGAAGATGGCCAGTATAAAGTAAAAACAGGTTCCTACACGTTTGAAGAAGTCTATCATATGTGGTTAGACTACTACAAGATGACTGTACAAAGCAGCACTTTAAAACGAACCAAGCAAATTTTTAGAGATCATTTGTTACCTATCCTAGGCAAACAGAAGATTAATAAAATCCATCATGTTACCTTGCAAAAACTAGTCAACAATCTATCACAAAAAGTTGATAGCTACCAAAAGATTTTTGGATATGCTAAGCGTATTTTCACATGGGCCTTTAAAAAAGGAATTATCCATGAGAATACAGCAGAAAAGGTAGATGTCCCCACTAAATTAGCAAGTTTTGATGATGAGGACAGCTACGTCTTTTACACAAAGACTGAGTTGCAACAAGTGCTAAACACTTTAGAAAAATATGCTCCCAAGAAGTGGTACGCCTTCTTTCGTACCCTTGCCTATACAGGTATGAGAAGAGGCGAAATTATGGCCCTTAAATGGGAAGACATTAACTTCAATCAGCGAACCATCAATATCTATAAATCCATCGCCGTTGGAGATGGAAACAAACGCTATATAGCTCCCCCGAAAACCAAACATGGTAAACGAAAAATAGCGATTGATGATATCACTTTACACGCTCTAAAGCGTTGGAGAACTGAACAAGCTCAAATATTATTGGAGAATGGACTAGCGCTTAATGACCAATGGTTTATCTTCAGCAAGCAAGATGAGAATGAGCCAATTAGTCTATCGAAACCATGGACGTTTTATGATAAGTTTTGCAAGCGTCACGGCTTACGTTTCATTAAGATTCACGGTTTCCGACATACTCATTGTACCTTACTTTTTGATGCTGGGGTACCCTTACAGGATGTTCGAGACAGACTAGGCCATTCATCCATTAAGATTACTGTAGACATTTATAACCATGTGACAGACCAACAGAGAGACAAAACATTGAACTCTTTTGTTGAATTTATGGACCAACCATCAAATCTATAACTTTTCTATAACTATACTAAAATAAGCTTGATAAATGTTGATTTGACAATAAAAAGCCTCAAAAAAAGTGAACCCCCTCTGGGCGTATAATTTTTAAGTCAAATTTTGATAGCTAAGATTTAGTAACTTTCCAATGCTTGTGGCATTGGGATTTTTATTTTAAAACAAATTTACGATATAAATTATGCTAGTGAGCATCCGTTACGCTTTTGAATTTGCTCCTTGAATTAAGGTCCCCTACCTATTTTGCTAGTTATGACGCAAAATATGGGGCAATATTTTTATCTACCCCCACCGCTAAATTAGTAAGTTAGCACCTAGTAAAGTAGGTGCTTTTTATTTTGCCTTCTAAGCCGTTTTAGATAAAAAAAACATTACCTAATTATCTTATCTTAGGCGCTTAGCATCGACGCTGGTATATAATTTTGCGGAATAAAACGCAAACTATGCGCAGAAGTTAAGATGAATTAAAACATTTGTCTTAATGCGCATTAAGGCGTATAATCTATTATCGAAAGGAGCTAGCTATGTCAGAAAGAGATGTGAAAGAACTCCTAAAACTTCTAAAAAAGCACGACTTTACAGAAGTTAGAGTCAAAGGAGACCACCACCGCTACGAAGATGGAAAAGGCCACAAAGTCACCGTTCCTTATACATCCAAGAAAGATACTATCCCTAAAAAAACATATAGGTCAATCTTAAAACAAATGGGCCTAAAATAGCCCCTAAAGGAGGATTAAAAATGTCACTTGCAAACTATGTTATCTATCCTGCCGTCTTTACCCCAGACGAAGACAACCCTAATATTCTAAATGTGGAGTTTCCTGATGTACCTGGTGCTTTGACTTACGGAAACGGCCTTAAAGAAGCCATGTTTAACGCCTCTGAAGCACTATCCCTCATGCTCTATGACGAAGTTGAAAAGCCCCAACCCTCACCTCTTTCAGATATTCAGCAACAGTTTCCTGATGATCAAGTACTCTATGTAGGCGTTGACTTAGACCAAGCAGCTAAAGATATTACAACACCTACTGTTAAGAAGAATACTACTATCCCTGCATGGCTGAATGCCGAAGCCACTAAACAGGGTATCAACTTCTCACAAACACTAACTGAAGCACTCAAGGAAAAACTAGGTATCTAACGCTCGAAAGCCCACGATGTGCTGGGCTTTTTTTGAGCTTCAAAGGCTATAATCCTTTCTTTCGCACGGTCCAGTTCTCTTTTTTACCCCCTAACTAGAAGTTCACTTTTAAGCTGTGCAGACCAGCTAACTTGATGATGCTTGATGCTAGTTAGCGGATGGGCTCAAAATTTTTAGAAATTATTCGCCATTCTTTTTCTGCTTCAATTGCCTCTTGAGGTGCATCTTCAGATAGATAATAATTTTTACCATTCTTTCGACTAAAGTCTAACGTTGAAATTTCTTCACCCATTTTTTCTGCATCTTCTCAGTTTATCTTTAATTTCTAAATGTAATCAGCTCAAAAAGCTTTACTTTTACCTATTTCATATGTATATTGTGCATATGTATATAGAATTTAAAAATGCCGATTACACCTAAGAATCTAGTAAAAATGCTTAAGAAGAATAGTTTTCAAGAGGTGTGACAACGTGGAAGTCATAAGCTTATGTATAACAGAACAAGCAATCGAACAACTGTAATCCCTATGCATAGCTATTGATGATTCGTTTTACAAAGAGATATTAAAGCAAGCAGGTCTTAAATACCCTGCAAGTTTAAGGCTTTTGCTAACTTCACAGAAAGGATTGAATTCTTATGTTAGTTTATCCAGCAACTTTCGAACAAGATGAAAAATATATACTTGTTAAATTCCCAGATATCCCGGAAGCCATGACTCAAGGTGAGGGTATTAGCCAAGCTTATGAGATGGCAGAAGAAGTTTTAGGAACTGCTCTTGAAGACTACACAGACTATCCTAAAGCAAGCTCTTTAAAAGAGATTAGAGACCAATTTCCGGACAAAGACGCTGCTCTAATTGGAATTGATTTAGCTGCTTTCCGGCGCAAATACCACTCTAAAACAATTAGAAAAAGCGTTACTGTTCCAGAATGGCTTAACGACCTAGCTAAGGCTGAACAAATCAACTTCTCACAGACGCTGACTGAAGCACTCAAGGAAAAACTAGGTGTCTAACGCACGAAAGCTCACTATTTGCTGGGCTTTTTTTGAGCTTCAAAGGCTTCAATCCTTTCTTTCTCACGATCCAGTTCTGTTGATTGGCCCTAAATTAGAAGTTCACTTCTAATCTATGCCGTCCAATTTACTTAATGATGCCTCTTCCTCGTAAAGGACCACTTTTAGGAATCATAGTTATCGTATCAAATTGTTCAGATTCAGTATCTTTTCTTCCCGTTATATGATCAGCATGACCTTCAATGGCGTCACCCTTATTAGATATTACGCGAATATCCTGCATAGGCATCCATTAATTAACCACAGCTCTCCAAAAATTAGTCCAAGTTTCCTTCAAGCAAAACCATTCTAGCCTCTTCACTACCATGCACTCTACTAGCTACCGGGAAATCTTTACCTTGTTTAGCGTAAACAACCAAGATACCTTCCAACAGGTCTTTAGCATTAGCCACTGCTTCATCAAATGTTTCGCCATCTGTAAAACAAGATTCAAAATCAGGGAATTCAGCATAGTACACGTTATCTTCTTCCCTAATCAAGCAAGGATAAATCAGTTTTTTCATCACTTAACCTTCCCTTCGAACGAAGTCTTTGGATTAACTATATTATAGCTAGCTTAGCTTGATCGTCCAAGCAAAGACTTAGGATCAGGAATTTTGAGCCTTCTAGCTTTCTCCCTAATTAAAATAAAAAGGTCCTAGAGCATTGGACTCTAGGGCCTTTGTGCTATTCACGGAACTTTTCACCCTTCCACAAACTTAGTAAACTCTATTATTCTGACGATAGTGCGCCTCGATCTGTCGCTTAACTTCTTCCCTGTAAGCCCCCATCAGCTTGCGCGTATGCGGACCAAGTGGGTAAGTCACTTGATCCACTTGTCGAACAGGCATAATCCCCATCAAGGCGTTGGTCAGAAAGACCTCATCGGCTTGGTAGAGGGTCTTTAAGGGAATTGCTTCTTCTCTGACTTCAAACTGGTCCAGTAAATAGGCGCGGACGGTGCCAGGTAGTAGGCCCGAACTCTGCTTGGGGGTATAGATCTCACCTGCTCTCACAATGAAGAGATTGGAAGTAGCCCCTTCACAGACCAGGCCATCAGAATTACAGAAGAGGGCTTCCTGATAGCCTTTAGCTCGGGCTTCTTTTAAGCAGATGATATTGTCCCCATATTGGAAGGTTTTATGATAGGTGAAGGGCGAGCTCGGATTGCGCCGAACCTCACTTAACAGGCAAGAGACTCCTTCCTGGTATTGGCTAGATGTATAGGGATTTTGCCGATGGGAGTAGACAGTATTTTTTTCGGAGACCGCAATCTTTAGGGCCTGGTGGTCTAAAGGATGGGTCTTGAGGTAATCCAAGATGTCGTCTATAGATAGCGAGATCTCTAAGCCCAGAAAATCAGCCCCTGCCTTCAAACGATCCAGGTGGCGGTCCAAAAAGAGGGGACAGCCTGCTTCGACTGCAATCGTTTCAAAGACGCCCATCCCGTAATAAAAACCATTATCTAAGTGAATCATTCGTCTTCCCCCTTTTCCTCTGAGCGTTTTTGGAAGCTTTGGACCAAGGCTTGCCCTTTCAATACGGTCTCCTCGTACTCGGCTTGGGGGTCGGACTCACAAGTGATGCCGCCACCGAGCCCCACTTCATAGCTGCCGGACTGGTGGACCAGGCTGCGGATGATGATGTTGAGCTTCATGTCCTGGTTTGGGCTAATATAACCCAGACAGCCGGTGTAGATGCCACGGGCGGAAGCTTCCAAGTCATCGATAATCTCCATGGTCCGCTGCTTGGGTGTCCCAGTGATCGAACCACCAGGGAAAGTGGCTTCTAAAATTCGCATTAAGTCTGTCTCAGCCGCTAGTTCGCCGACGACTGTTGATACTAGGTGGTAGACCGTGGCATAGGCTTCAACTTCAAAGAGCCCCTTGACCTTAACGCTTCCTGGTTGGCAGATCCGATTGAGGTCGTTGCGCTCTAAGTCGGTCACCATC
This sequence comes from Aerococcus sanguinicola, assembly GCF_001543145.1. Taxonomy (NCBI): domain Bacteria; kingdom Bacillati; phylum Bacillota; class Bacilli; order Lactobacillales; family Aerococcaceae; genus Aerococcus; species Aerococcus sanguinicola. The sequence goes on from NZ_CP014160.1 coordinate 20,730, forward strand.
AAGAGTTCGGACCGCTCCTTGTCTGCTTCCTGCAGAGCCTTTCGGTAGCCTTGGTCGACCTGGTCATCTCCCGTCCGCGGACAGGTCCCCTTGATGGGCCGGGTGGTGATTTGTCCATTTGCCACTTCGAGGAAGAGTTCCGGCGAAGAAGAGAGGAGCTGAAAGTCGCCAAAGTTAAAGTAAGCCGCATATGGAGCTGGGTTAAGCTGGCGTAATCTCAAGTAATACCTTAAGGGATCTTGCTTGGCAAGCAGCCAGATTCGCCGACTGAGATTAGTCACATAAGTATCCCCTGCTTCAATATAGTCAATGATTTCTTGAACATTCTTCATATAGTCTTCAGCTGAACAGTCCGCGATGACCTGGTCAATGCCCGCCCCCTCTGGAAGAATGGAGGCCTGTTTCCTGATAGTTTCAAAACGCCTCTCCCAGTCGGCAAAAAAAGACAAGCTCTCCTGGTCCTCATGCAGGCTGATTAAGGTCAAGCGGCCCTTGCTATGGTCCTCAACTAGGTAAGTCTCATAGAAAGTCCACACCGCATCAGGATAGCTTAATTCCTTCTCCTGCTGGCTAGCTAGGCCCTGCAAGCAGCAGCCAAAATCATAGGAGAAGTAGCCGAGGGCAGGATTGACTAAGGGCAGACCAGCAATCGTAAGCTTGTCCTGGGTGTCCAAACAGGCTTGAAACTCAGTAAGAAAGTCACCTGCTAGGGCTTGGTCATTCCGGTAAACTTGGCCTGCAACATCTTTTAAGACCAGTTTAGGCTCCAAGGCTAAGACTGAATACATCCCTTCCTGGTCTCGGCTTGAAGAATCCAGGAAGGCACAGGGTCCCTGGTCGGCTAAGTAGGCAAAAATCTGGTGCAAGTCAGGAGAGTCTTGATAATGTTTGTATTTCATAGTTTAACTCCTCCAAGCTTTGGCTAATTGAATAAAGCGAGCGAGAATCTCATGGCCATAGTCGGTTAAGACGGCCTCGGGATGGAACTGGACACCGTAGATACAAGCGTCAGGCTTGGCTAGGGCCATCAAACAACCGTCCTCAGTCCAGGCCTCTGCCTTGAGCTCTTCTGGCAAAGAAGATGGATCGACGCAGAGGGAGTGATAGCGGGTGACCTGAAAAGCCTGGGGCAAGCCCTCAAACAAACCTCGGTCCTCATGCCTTAAGCTATGGAGCTTGCCGTGTTGGGGACGAGGCGCGCGAACCACCTGGGCCCCGCTAGCATAGGCAATCACCTGGTGACCGAGACAAATCCCTAAGATAGGCAGTTTGCCCTGGGCTAGCTGGAAGAGGTCAAGTGAAGCTGTCGCATCTTCAGGACGTTTGGGGCCAGGAGAGATGATGAGGCCTTCATAAGCCGTTAGATCAAGAGCAACTCTCCTCTCTTCCAAGTCAGCGGCAGATAGGACTTCCAAGTCAGCGCCCAATTCCCTAAAGTAGGCGGCTAGGTTGTAAACAAAGGAATCGTAATTATCAATCATCAAAAACATGACGTCTCTCATTTCTATTGATTGGCGATGGTTGGCTGTGACTAAGAAATAATTATCAGAAAACATCCCCTGGTCAAATCCTAAAAAGACGCTCAGCTTTGGTCAGAGATAACAAGTCATCCTATCTGTGATTAAGCTGAGCGTCCTTTTCCCATCGCTTTTTATTTTTAATCATTATAGCATGCTAGGCGTATGGTAACCATTTCCTTTCGATTTATCTATTATTGGTCCCATTATGAAATCTTCTAGTCTTTTCCCTTCATCATTTCCACGAAAAATGTTAAAATAAGTATGTGAAATAATTAACATATAACAAGGAGGATTTCATATGAATCGAGTATTTGCGAGCCCATCTCGTTACGTTCAAGGAAAAGGTGCCCTGAAATCAGGAATTGACTACATTAAAGCCTTAACTAAGCGTCCTCTCCTACTCTGCGATGATACAGTTTGGGAAATTGTCGGGGAATCATTCCATCACTTCCTCAATGACCAAGGTTTGGAGGTGGAGCATGTGGCCTTCAACGGCGAAGCCTCAGTCAACGAAATTGACCGTGTCTCAGAAATCGTCACAGAAAAAGCCTGCGACGCTGTGATTGGCCTCGGAGGGGGTAAAACTATCGATTCAGCCAAGGCGATTGGAGATAACTCAAACATTGCTGTTATCGTCGTCCCTACCCTAGCTTCTAGCGATGCGCCAACCTCTGCTCTTTCAGTTATTTACAGTGATGAGGGGGTCTTTGAAGGCTACCGCTTCTATGATAAGAACCCTGACCTCGTCTTAGTAGATAGCAGCGTTGTCGTCCAAGCTCCTGCTCGCCTCTTTGCGGCCGGAATCGGCGATGCCATGGCGACCTGTGTGGAAGGTTTATCTGTTATTAAAGCCCAAGGTAAGACCATGGCAGGCGGAAAAGCTAGCTTAGCGGGCCAGGCCATCGCCGAAAAATGCCAGGAAACGCTCTTTGAATACGGTGAACTTGCCCTAGCTGCCGTTAAGGAACAGCGCGTCACCCCAGCTGTGGAAGCCGTTATTGAAGCCAACACTTTGCTCAGTGGCTTAGGCTTTGAGAGTTGTGGTTTAGCAGCTGCCCATGCGATCCATAATGGCTTTACTGCTCTCAGCGGTGATATCCACCACATGCAACACGGCGAAAAAGTCGTCTATGGCACCCTCACCCAACTCTTCCTTGAAAAGGCAGACAAGGCCATCATCGACCGCTTCATCCACTTCTACCAAGCAGTCGGTCTTCCGACCACACTTGCCGAACTCAAACTTGACCAAACATCCTATGAAGACCTGGTTAAAGTCGGTGAACTCGCCCTCCAAGACGGCGAAACCATCCATGAAATGGTCGGCGATTTCAGTCCAGAAGATATCGCAGATGCCCTCCTTGCCGTGGATGCCTATGTCAATAGTTTAAAATAAAACAATCGATTGCTCATTCAGCCTCTTACTTGCCGGTAAGGGGCTTTTTCATCGTCTGAATGAAAGTCTACCGTTCAAAAAAGACTGGTCCCAAAAAGACCAGTCTACAATTTCTCTAATATCAATCAGGATAAATCCTAAATTCCCCCAAAATTATACAACAGCTTATTACTCACAGATACTTCGAATGAAACCTTCTGCCTCTATGTCAAACAGCTCTAAAATATCTTTTTGTTTCCGATTTAAGCAATTAGCTCTCACTTGACCATCGCTTCTTTCAATGCGATAAATCTTATCTAGCTCTATCACTAAAGATTTAAAGGTTCTTACTGGAAGAAGTTCGCATGTTTGAAACATACGATAAATGTGCGCGAGTATAATTTCGGCAATAAAGCCAATGAAAAACTTAGCTTCAGTCGATTGCTGATGATGGGTCTTCAGTCGATAGAATTCCAGTTGATTCTTCATACTATCGTAGTGACTTTCAACTACGTCCCGACGCCGATACATCTTCAAAGCCTCTTCAGCGTCTAAGTCAGCCACATTAGTTAGTAATCCAAATAGACCACAGAGTTTAAAGGCTTCATTCACAGATTCTTCTTTGCGCTCATAACCGGTGATATATTTTTCATCACTGACCTTTACCTCAAAGTAAGGGTCTTTTTTCTTGCGCATCTTTTTGTGAACTTGCGCTTGAAGCGTCTCTTCTCTCTGGTTTAGTTCACTATCTAAACTCACAATATCTACCCCTCGTTTATCCATATCTAGGTAGATACTTCCTGTCAGTTCCCAGTCATTAATCGTAAGAGGGCCTTGAGTACCAAAACAATGAAGGTCCCCCATGTAATGAGCGAATTGCTCAACCTCTTGACCATATTCTAGTAACCAACTTCGATATAGTTTCTGCGACTGTGGAAACGCCATTAAAAAGGGAATGTCATGAGCCATCATGAAGTTAATGTTATCTGAAGTCAGAAAGCCTTTATCCATCACGATAGTTACAAGCTTAACTTCTAATTTTTCGGCTAACTGAATCATATCGACAAGGTGCGTCTTGTCAGGAATGTTCCCATCATAAAGTTCGTAAAATATAGGTAATTGCGCACTTTGAGAATAAAAGACACCAACGTTCACCTGCGGAAGATTCTCATGGTCTCGATTATATCCTCTTCCTGCTAATTCGATATCCTGACCATAAGTCGAAATACTGGTCACATCATAGGCCACATAGTCTCCTTCTCGAACGGTAGCTTGACGCCATAAGTCAAAAAAGCTCCAACGTTTACCTTTCTCAATGAGAGCGTAAAGCTTCCCTAGCTTTTTCTCTGATGGTGAACATAGATGAGGGTTGTAATGGGTTTCGTAGTAGTCATCCAGATACGTCATGGTGTTTCCTTGCGCCAACATATAGTAGGCTAGGCTTAAAATTTCTTCTCCCGCATCTTCAAAAACTTGACAGAGTATGCTATCCAGTGATAAATGTTTACTTAACTCTCTAAGGAAGCAAGTGAAGCCTGCTCGTTTGAAGGAGCTTTCTTCTGGTTCTGATGGTTGAGAACTAGTAAATAATTCAAAATAATTTTGATTAGGGAAGAATGTCGTTGGGTCTTCTTCATTGAGTTTACCAATAGCCACATCTTTATGGGTCCGCGTTCCGTTTTTGGTGACATAGTAGGATTGAACGTAATACACATATCGATAATTACCACTTTTTTTGATGGATACCCGTTTTTCTGGAAGGGGAATGGCAGATTTTTTCTTCATAGTTGAACACCTTCTTGTTGTTTATATTATACAACGAGAGAGAAAAACAATAGGATAAAGATGATAATATCAATCTTTATCCCATTATTTAATGAACTGTTGTATATTTCTGGGGGAATTTAGGATGGGAAAGAGGAAATAAGGCAACAAATGTTATTGTATGTATGCACTAACTCCTTTTGAATATAAATCGTGTATCAATGAAAACAATTTTTCAGAGGGTAAATCTTTTTCTCTGTTCAGCCATAAATGAAAGAGCGTTAATGATGTAGAGATGTGAAATTCTAACAAATATGGCATGATAGAAGTGTCTGAAATCATTTCAGTATAAACTTCTTTGATGTTAAATTCTTCTTTTATCTTCTCCAAAAACCGTATATTTCCATACTTACCTAATAATGCTTTTACTTCTAATTCTTTTGCTTCAAAAAGCTCATAAATGTGTTGAGGAGTATTTATATTTCGCTTTTCTAAGGATTGTCTAACATAGGTCAACAAATCGTTTTCTACATATTCCAGCAACTCATATATATCTTCAAAGTAATGATAAAAAGTGCTTCGGTTGTATCCTGCTAATTTTGTGAGTTTTTGAATTGAGATTTTTTCAATCGGCATTTTCGCATATAGTTCACAAAATACATCAACAAATCTTTGCCTTGTTTTATCTGTTATTTCTGGTTGTTTGTTCATATTTTCCCTTTCTGGTATCATGCAACAGATTTTCAAAATCTGTTTATTGATAGCTCTAATAATAAAAGATACAATTATTATACAACATGATGTTGCATAATAAAACAGCAACTTCGTAGAAAGAAGTAAACATATGAAAGCAATGATTTATACTAAAACAGGCGATTTAGATGTGTTAAAAATACAAGATATTCCAAAGCCTGTCCCAAATGACAATCAAGTTTTGATTGAAGTGAAAGCATCTGCGTTAAGTATAACTGATTATGAAAGATTTAAAACACTAACCTCGAATGTCCCATTTTCTACCAAAATGACATCTTTTGTTATGGGATTTATAGGTTCTCCGATAGGTGCTGAAATTTCTGGTATTGTCGTTGAAACAGGTAAAAATATTACTCATGTAAAAGTTGGAGATTGTGTGTACGGAAAAACAGCGGGAACATTTCCAAAAGGTGGTTTTGCCGAGTATGCTCTTATGGATAAAGAACGTGTTTTTCAAAAGCCCGAGAACCTTTCTTTTGAGCAAGCGTCCGCCATTTCTATATCTTTTGAAACCGCATTAGGTGCACTACGAAAAGGAAAGGTGGAAGCTGGAAAACAGGTAATGATTTATGGAGCTTCGGGTGGCGTTGGACTATATGCTGTTCAATTAGCAAAAGCTATGGAAGCAAACGTTACAGGCGTGTGCAGTACAAGAAATATGGAACTCGCAAAACAAATGGGCTGTAATGATGTTATAGACTATAAAAAAGAAGATTTTACCAAAGTAGGCAAAAAATTTGATGCTATTATTGGAATAAACGGGTGTAACCCTATGAAAGTTTATAAACAGCTTTTAAAGCCAAATGGTATTTTTGTGGGTGTAGGAGATTTAAAACAGGCGACAAAAGCACTTCTCCATTCGTTTGTTTCAAAAAATTTTTCTTATTTTGCGCTACCAATGAACCCACAAAAAGATTATCTTCCTTATGCAAAGGAACTTTCAGAAACGGGAAAGTTGATACCTTATATAGATAAGGTTTATTCTGTCAAAGATACAAAAGAAGCTATCCGATATATTATAACTTCTCATGCACAAGGAAAAATTGTTGTTACTATGGACTTTTAACTGAATATTTCATTTTTATAAGCTCGTACAGACATAACGTTTTGTACGAGCTTTTTCTTTCTCTTCTTTCCGTATTTCCAAAGGGTGAGGCTGGGACAAAAGTTCCGGCCTCTTTTTAAAAAGCGAACATTTTTCAAAAACGTGTTCCAAAAGTCAGGCCTGACATCCACTTCACGAACTATGTCCAATCGTTTACCAACGATTTCCCATAGTTCGTTCCAGTGGTTCAGGCCTGATCGACTTTTGTCACACTCTCATATTTCAACTTTGCGGAAAGGGGGTGAGATTATGAAACTATCTTCTTTTGAGGAAATCATCAGATTACAGTTTAATGCTTATATGATGATAACGATAAAAGGTATTGTCCGTTATCGCAAAAAAACGTGCAAAGCGTTTGGAGCATGAAACACTGTTTTGTGAAATTCCAGAAATAAAGCAGAATAACCAAAGTAATTATGATAGCTATTCCTTTGAATTTTCTGTATTTCAAGTATGGAATTTCTCAATCAAGGTATCTGATGAAAAACTAGGTACAGCTTTACGCAAGCTATTTGAAAAGCAACGTAACTAGATCTTGTTGTACTATTTTCAAGATATGCGGGACAGAGAGATTGCGGAACTTTACCATGTATCACGGTCTTCTGTAAGCTGTACGAGAAACAGAGGATTGATGGATACCCGTTTTTCTGGAAGGGAATGGCAGATTTTTCTTCATAGATGAATACCCTCTCGTTGTGTATATTATACAACAAAAAAAAGAGAAAACAATAGGATAAAGATGATAATATCAACCTTTATCCCATTATTTGATGAACTGTTGTATATTTCTGGGGGAATTCAGGATCAATATGGGCCATAATGGTATCCAGGACATCCTGGTGCAAGTCCTCAACCAAATGATCGACCACGCGTCCATTGCGGTTGTCATAATCGAGACAGCGGATTTGGACCGTGTCGATGATTCCCTGGACCGCATTTTTCTCGGTTTTTAGCTTCAGGTCCATGGGATACTTGGCGGGCCGCTCGGTGATCGGCATGGCCCAGACAAAGCCGGCACTCTCCGTCATCATTTCATTGTTGACAATTAGAACCGGCCGCGTCTTGCCTTTTTCATGGCCTCTGGCGGGATCGAGGTCAATCACCGCAATATCGAATTGTTTTACCATTCTTCACCTGCAGTTTCCCCGTAATCGATCAGGCCTTCCTCATAAGTCCCCCCAGCCTGATAAAAGGCGCGAATTTTTTCTTTGAGGGGGCTTTTTTTCTTGGTCACTAAAATCGATTCCTTCTCAATGGTTAAATTAACCCGGTCGCCCACTTCTAAATCTGACAGGTCTAAGGCCCGCTGACTCAAAGGAATCGCTTGACGGTCCCCCTTCTGAATCACTTGCGAAGATAATTGCTTCACCACGATCAGCCTCCTCCTTCATTCTTTCATGCAATGCTATGATAACACAGGCTAGGCTGCGTGTCATATGCACCCTGGGTCACTTAACGAGTCTTGCCGTGGTAGAGGAAGTATTGGAAGGCATCCTTGTCATCGAAGCTGAAAGGCGCATCAGCCACTAAACCCTTGTAGTCATAGAAACTAACATCGCAATCGCTATCCGTGTGGAGGATAAAGTCATCCACCCCATGGTCGCGGAAGGCCTCCAAACCTGCCCGCCAGAGCTTGCCACCAATTCCCTTGCCTCGGGACCGGGCGCTCAGAATAAACAATTGGAGGACGCCTTGATAGGCCTCCTGGTGACCGCGGTCCAGGCAAGCGTTAGCCTCGCGCTCCCGGTCAAGCACCTCGAGAACGGTCTTATCCTGAATGCCCAATTCTTTCAGATAAGCCTCCCAATCGAGCGGGGCTTGGAGCTTGTCTGCCCCTTGGACATCCCCGATAAAAATCCCCAAAGTCTCAGCATCATAGTCCGCCACCAAGGCAAAAGTCCCCATCTCCAAACGCATCTTGGCATCGATATCTGCCAAGCGAGCAGCTAAATCAGGGTCTTCTGCCGTCACATCAGGATACCAGGTTTCTTGGATCATGGCCTTAACCGCATCAAAATCCGCTGCCTGGTAAGGTCTTATTTCTAATGGCATCACTTTTCCTCCTTTATTTATTATGGCTTAAAGATAAATCCTAGTCTAACAGAGGCCATGCTGAAAAACAATTCCTTTGACTTCGCGAGCTGTTGATAAAAGATAATGCGCTAATTATTTAAGTTGCATGTTGTCTGTTGTTGATTCTGTATACGCATATAGAACCCTCTGCTTTATCTCATAGAGTGATCCAAATGCATTATTTATCATAATCAAAATTCAAATCTAACTCCAAGCCAGACAAATACGACCACGTTGTCGGATTTGGGCAAGAAAATATTGAAAATGGAAAGCTTGTAGCTAACTTTCCATCAACTAGGAAAGCTAATTAATGGTAATCCCCCCTTACAAAGGACTAAGTAACTAAATACGAATTAACTAAAGACTAAGTTTACAAATAACGAATTTACAAAATGAATTAAATTAAATAATAGGCGCGCGTGCGCGCGAGAAAATCATTCCTCAAATTAAAATCAAATCAACAAGCAGAAGCTATTTTTTGCCAAAAGCCTGTCAATTCAACATCGAGACCACTTTTCAAAACTGCTAGCTCTAGCCCATGCTCACTTTCGACGCAAATTTGCTCAATAATAAGGCATGCAAAAAGCGCTCGGGCAGGTTATAGTGGACCTAAGGCTTGTTCATCGCTGCTAGCTCTCTCCTCGACAAAAAACCAAAAAAATTCCGATTTTGTGTAAGAATTGCCCCTTAGCTGGTGTATTCATAGTGAAAGGAGGACAGGCCATGTTAAATGATTTTTGGACTATCCAGCAGATTAAACACCGCAGAGAAAGCGGTATTCGCGCTGTCATTGACCAGTACGGCGGGCTTTTGATGGCGATCATCAAGCGCCATGCCCAGGGTTATGAGGCCTATCACGAGGAATGTTTTAACGATACCCTCTTAGCGATTTGGGACCATATTGCAGCCTATGACGCCAAGAAATCGTCTTTCAAGAACTGGATTGGCGCCATCGCCCGCTACAAGGCCTTGAACCTAGTCCGTGATAACCGGCGCCTTGCCCAGCAGGAGACCTATGATGACCACTATGAATCTGGGGATAGGCAAATCCTCGACCAGCTGATTCTCAGAGAGGACCTCGAACATTTGATTTCGACCCTTTCTGAAGAGGACCAAGCCATCTTCCTAGCCCTCTTCTACGAGGGGCAAGACGTCAAAGAAGTGGCCCAGGCCCACCAGCTGAGCCCCAACGCCCTCTACCAGCGCATCCACCGCGGCCGCGAAAAATTAAAAGGAGAGAGAAACCATGACCAAGTCTAAGATCTACCAGCTACTCAACCAGACCAAGATGAACTTATCGGACTATCCCGAGGAACACTTGTCCACCAAGCAAAAAGACCGCCTCTACGCCCAATTCCAGGCTTCTCATGGCCAAGAAAAGACCAAATCCTATCGACGTCCCCTAATCTTAGGCCTAGTACTTGCCATCGCCTTACTGACCCTCACCCCCTGGGGCCAACAAGCTTCCGCCTCCGTCAAGTCGCTCATCGACAGCACCCATTTCACCCTCTCTGCCAGCGCCGGCGATATGGGTGAAAAAACCTTCCCCGTCGGACAGACCATCCAGATGGGCGACCACCAAGTCAAGCTGGAAGATGCCCTTCTAGATGAGAATTCCGTGACCGCTTCCTTCCTGGTCGAATCGCCGGAATCCTTATCTCCCCAAGACTTCTATGATTTCGTCGGCATGGCTATCGCCGTTAACGGAAAAACGACCCGGATCAGTTCAGCAGCTGGCTCGGCTCGCTTATTGGATAACGGTATCTACCAAACGACTATGACCTATAACTTCGATGACCCCCTCGAGCTTCAGGCCAATAACCAGATCTATCTGCAGATCTCCGGGTTAATGAAGAATGCCAAGGAAGTCATTTCCATGAACGACGCCGCCTTTGACCTCAGCGGACGCCCCGAAGACTTGAACGGGGGCAGCCGCTATATTAACCCCGACAAGGACGCCTCGGCTAATCCAGACGGTGTCAACATCCAAGCTGTCAAACTCCACCCCCTAAAAACCCAAATCCAAGCCCAAATCCCTGAATCAGAAGCAGAAAACGCCATGATCGAAGCCGACCTCATCCTCCCCGATGGCCGCCGCTTGATCCTGACAGGTGCTTCTGAAATGAAAGCCTCAGCCACAGCTAGCCTGGTCGACTTCCAAGCCAACTTTGACTTCTCAAACGATTCAAGAAGCCAGGTAACCTTTGAAGACCTCATTAAGCAAGACAAAATCCAGGTCCAACTCTTTAAGATCCCCCTCCCTGAGGAAAGTGGTCGGATAACAAGCGACCAGCGGACCGCTTTGGGTGAGCCGGTGACGGTTGAACTCGATGAAGGAAATCAAGAGGACAAATAGGCCAAAAATCTTCTTAACAAATGACCGATATACTAGCCGGTCTAGCTCAATGTCCATCCGCAAAAAATGAAGCAGATACATTAAATCCATGCAAGCCTCATAGCCTTTTATCAGAAGCTCAGAGTGTCGCTATATAGTAACCCCTCATACAAACAGCCAACCGAGATCCTCCCCTCTACACTTATTGAGGTAAAGGGATGTCGGTTGGCTTTTTTTGATAATTTTTCAAAATCATTGGCTGATATATCTGGGGAAATAATTTTATGACTCCTATCACCTCCAATTAATGTTTATTTGTTCGTTTATATGATATATTACAACTTTATTCAAACACATTAGAACATTATTATTGTTTATTTGTTGACTTAAGCGTTTTCATGTATTAGATTGGAACTATCATATCATTTAACGTTTGTTATTTAAGGGAGGATATTTACTATGTTTTCATCACGAAATGTGAAAGAACGAGAAAAACAAACCCGTAAGCAACAACCGCATTATGCCTTACGCAAGACTTGCTATGGCTTGGTTTCATGTACAGTAGGGCTCATGATAGCAACAAGCTTTCAGACAGTCCATGCTGCTGAAAACTCAACAGTAGAAACTGAGCTAGAGAGCAGCCAATCGCAGGAACTTTCGACTGATGGAGAGCCTAGTCATGATCTGGATGTAAGCAATGATCAGGCTCCTGCACGCCAATCGATGGAGGAAGTGGATGCTGGTCCAAAAAGTCAATCGAACTCAGAACAAGCGAGTGCTGCTAACGAGGAAAGTAGCCCCAGCTCTTCTAATCGCCAAGTCACGACATATGCTTCTACTGATGAAGCAAGTCCTGAAGAGATAGCCGAAAGCGAGTGGTCGCTCGTATCAGGCGATGGGCAAAAGCAAGTGATTGAGGAACAGAATACACGGTACCTCCGCCTAAGTTCAAATTCAACTGACTCAGAGTCATCCTCCCTCTATAAAAAAGATGGAATGGAAGTAAATGAAGATGGTACCGCAAACTATACCCTCAATTTTATTGACCGGACGGAAGCCGATAGTTCCAAGTTTGGACTCTTCTTATCCCGTGACCAAGAAAATAATCACTTGTATCTTGGCTACGACACCGATGGCTGGTTCTGGTCCTATAAGACGCCAACAGTCGATAATAAGCTGACCAGCCACCGAAGTGACGCACCAATCAAAGGCGAACAAAACCAAGTGCTCATCAGCCTAAAATCAGATGGTCAATTGAACGCCACAAATAATGGAGAAAACTTATTTGATACTATCAATTTGCCAGGCTCCGTCATGGACTCCCTACAGGCCCATCCCCAGGCTTACCTTCACCTAGGCTCTACCCCAGAAGGTCCAACTGTCATTGATGTGAAGACAGACAACCAAGAAAATGTTACGGCTAACTTAGATGACAGTCTAGAAACAGGCCAAGCGATTGATGATAGTCAAGTGACATACGATACCCTTCGATCAGAGGATTTAGCGGTCAGAATTGACCAGGCTTTTCCACGCATTCAATCCTACTCCTATCAAGGTGGAGAGCTCTATGGTCAAGTGCAGCCGACTAATGTTATCCGGATTAACTATCAAGACGTGGTTCCAGAAGTTACTTACCATAAGATTGATGAGAGCACAGCCCAATATATTTTAGATATCAAATCTCCTGAGAAATTTATTGATGCAGCGATTACCTATCAAATTAAAGTTGATGATAACAAAGTCCACTTCGATGTCGTTGATATCAACAACCGCTATGACATTCAAGCAGGAGAAAAGATAGATAATCCCCTTAAGCTCATTATGACCATTGAATTGCCGGGGAACCATCTCGTTGCTGCCAGTTCCAAAGAAGTTGGTAGCCGCTTCGATGGGGCAATGATGTCAACCAATACTCACCATTCTGGCGATGTCCATTTAGATATCACCAATCCAATGGTTGATATGCCTGACACAGGCTTTATGTATGGCTTTGTCTCTAATCCTAAGCTAGCAGCGGGTGTCTGGAGCAATTCCCAGTTTAATTATGGGGGTGGCTCAAGCGACTACACCCGACTGACCGTTGGCAAAGAAACTTATGGATCTGATAATTATTTAGGTATCTCAAGCTCTCCCTATTTTTACCAAGTCCCCTACTATGACCGTGTCCTAGATGAAAGAACTTGGGAACTCCCTCAATCAACGATTGTTTTATCAACTGATCGCAACAATGATGAAGTGATTGATTGGCAAGATGCCGCTATTGATTATCGGGAAGTTATGAATAATCCCCAGGGCTGGGAAGATGTCCCTGATCTCGTTGCTTACCGAATTGCGATGAATTTTGGGAGTCAAGCTCAGAACCCCTTCTTAATGACCCTTGACGGGATTAAGAAAATTTACTTACACACTGATGGCCTCGGACAATCTGTCTTACTGAAGGGTTACGGCTCAGAAGGCCACGATTCGGGCCACTTGGATTATGCCAATATCGGTGACCGCATGGGAGGTATTGAAGACTTCAACAAACTTCTTCGTTGGGCAGAACCCTATGGCGCTAAAATCGGCATCCACGTCAATGCTTCAGAAACCTACCCAGAATCAAAATACTTTGAACCAGAACGCTTACGTAAGAATCCAGATGGTTCCTATGCTTATGGTTGGAACTGGCTTGACCAGGGCATTAATATTCAAGCGGACTATGATTTAGCCAATGGCCGCTATGATCGCTTTAAGGACCTCAAAGAAATCGTCGATGACAATCTTGATTTTATTTACGTTGATGTTTGGGGGAACGGTCAATCCGGCAATAACGCGGCTTGGGCCACCCACCAGTTAGCTAAAGAAATTAACGACTTAGGTTGGCGGGCTGCTTTTGAATGGGGCTATGCTGGCGAATATGACTCCACCTTCCAACATTGGGCCGCTGATTTAACCTACGGAGGCTATACGCTAAAAGGGATTAATTCAGCTATTACCCGCTTCATTCGCAACCACCAAAAAGATGCCTGGGTTGGTCATTACCCAAGCTATGGCGGTGCTGCCATCGCCCCACTCCTCTTTGGCTACGATATGATGGATTTCGAAGGTTGGCAAGGCCGCAGTGATTACCAAGGTTACATCCAAAACCTATTCGAAACAAATGTCCCAACTAAATTTATCCAACACTTCAAAGTGACTCGCTGGGAAAACGGCGACCCCGTACAAATGTCAGATAATGGAGAAACTTACAGCTGGACGCCAGAAATGCGCATTGATTTAGAAGATGATGCCAATAATCATTTAAGCATTGAACGCGCTTCTAATGATGTGAACGATCCCGATTACCAGCGCCGCATCATCAGACTTAATGGTCGGAAGATCTTAGATGGGAGTACTTATTTAATCCCATGGAAATGGGATCAAAATGGAAATCTGCTCCCTGATCAAGCACAAAAATTATACTATTATTCCGATCAAGACCAAGCGACTAAATGGACACTTCCTGAATCTATAAAGGCTGACCAAGTCTACGTTTACGAGTTGACGGATTTAGGACTGGCCAACCCCCAACTTGTTGAGCTTAAAGAAGGCCAAATTCAATTAAAACTTAAAGGACGCACGCCTTATGTCCTTTACACAGAGGCTCAAGCACCCAAACAGGTTGTTTATGGTCAAGGAGAAGCCATCATAGATCCTGGCTTTAATAGCGGAAGTTTAGATAATTGGAACATCAAAGGTGAAGTAGTTGCTGCTAAGATCGAGCGCTCACAAGGCGATAACCCCATGCTTAGCTTCTCTAATCAAGAAGAGGACCTAAGCTTAAGTCACGAACTAAGCGGTCTTGAGGCCAATACGCCTTATGCCTTGAGCCTCGGAGTTGACAACCGCAGCGAGGAAGCTCTTGAGATCATTATTCAACAAGGTGATCAGACATGGCGACAAGTCATTGAAACATCCCCTGCACCAAACTATATTAAGGCCTACGCCCACAACACCCTGACAAAAAATGCCACAGTTGATAATTCTTCCTACTTCCAGGATGCTTTTGTCTTCTTTACCCCTACAGAAAGCAATGAACCGGTTAAGTTGACTCTGAAACGGTCTGCAGGAAATGGTAAAACATATGTTGATGATGTTCGAGTAGTTGAAAACCATTCAGCAATGTTCGACGGCCACCATGATTCTACAGATGCTCGTATCTTCTTCCAAGACTTTGAAAATGTCGCGCATGGCATCTATCCCTTTGTCATTGGTCCAATTGAAGGTGTAGAAGATAATCGGACACATTTATCCGAGAAAAATGCGCCCTATACACAACGCGGTTTTAATGGTAAGGTAATTTCTGATGTGATTGATGGTAAGTGGTCGATTAAAACAAATGGCTTAGTGAGCGCTAACAATCTGGTTTATCGAACTATTCCTCAAAACCTTAAATTTAAGCCTGGTAAAACATATGAGGTGACCTTCCAATATGAAGCCGGGTCGGATGGCACCTATGCTTTTGTGATAGGGAATGGGGAATATACAGGTCCCGATAAGCTAGACATCCACCCTCTTCCAAATACTTGGGAAGATTCGCCCGAGGCTAAAACGGTAACCTTCACTGTGACAGGCGCTGATAACGGAGAAACCTATATCGGTATCTTCTCGACAGCTAAAGCTTCAGACACCAAAGGAAAATCTGGTGGCGCTGCGAACTTTGCTTCTTACAATGACTTCATGCTGGATAATCTCAAAGTAGAAGAATTGTTAACAGCAGAAGACATCAAGAAAGAAGTAGAGAGTCTAATTAAGGATCGCTTGAATCATTTAGAACCAGTCAAGCAAGACAAATATAGCGAAAAATCCATAGCTGCTTACTTGGAGGCCCTGCATGCCTTACAGCAAGCAGATACTGACCAGCTATCCATCGAAGAAGCAGAAGCTCTGATCAAAGACTTAGACCAAGCTGAAGAAAACTTAAGCCTCCGCCCAAATGAAGAGACGCCATCTGACGCAGATCATGGTAAAGAGTCAGAAGCAACAGAAGAGCCTACAATTTCTGATGAAACATCAGCTTCAGACGCCAATAATAAAGATACTGATTCAGATCAACTAGGCAACACAAAGTCCCAAGTTGAGTCTGAAGATAGCTCAAGTCCAAGCAAAGAAAATAACCCAGAAGAAGTCTCCCATACCATTAACAGCAAGACAGCTAAAGAAGCAAGAGAGGATCGTGATGAAGCCCCTTCATCTCATTCAGAAACTAGAGCTTCTAATCAAGAACTAGAAAAAGTTTCTAAGTTCCCAGTTGAAGGGAAAGAAGACAAAGCTCTTCCTGCTCTTGAACATGTTCAAGGCAAAGACAAAGAGCCGGCCAAAGCCAATCCATCTACCGCTAGTCAGTCCAAACTTCCTCAAACAGGCGCGACCAGCCTCGCTGGACTCGGACTCAGTTTAATTGCGGTGGGTAGCTTGTTGAGCTTCAGAAACAAAAAACGCTAATTTTATTCGCTAATAACAGCTAAAACAATAACCCAACAGCTTCACAGATTTCTCTGCTAAAGCTGTTGGTTTTTTTGGGTTTTTGAATTGTCAATTTAAGCTAGAATTTTCCCCAAACTAAATCACTGATTTTTGGCCTTGCCAATCCATTAACTTTCGACCTTCAGGGTGTCAAGGAGGAAAGCGAAGCGGTCCTTGATACCCTGAAGGTTGAAAGTTAGACTGTCTCAAGGCACAAAATCATCTAAGTATCCCTCTTTGTCACAGTGCTCTAAAAAGACTTCAATGGGTGTGCAATAATCTAGAGATTTTCTTGGAATGGTATTTCGAAAATGAGCCACTTGACTTAATTCTTCTTGTGACACATTTGTGAAATCTATCCCTTTCGTGAGACCATCCCTTCTGAGTAAACCGTTTGAATTCTCATTCAGGCCGCGTTGTGAAGGACAGCCAGGATCAGCGAAATAGATGTTGATATCATTGATATTTGAAATGTCTTTCCAATCTGAAAATTCTTTTCCGCAGTCAAAAGTGATTGATTTAAACATATGACGAGGCAAAGCTTTCAGCCAATCATTCATCGCAACCCTAACATCACAGGCTTTCCGGCTTAAAATTTTGATAGGGATAATCAATTTACTGATCCGCTCAGCTAAAGTTAAAACAGCACTTTTATGGTCTTTACCAACAATAGTATCGCCTTCTAAATGTCCGAATTCCTCGTCATAATGAGGATTCTCTTTTTCACGATCTTCAATTGTTCGTCTAAAATTTTGACGTCCTCGGGTTTCTTTATGGCCATTTGGCCGTCTCTTGCCCTTCATAGCTAATGTTGAAGCATCGAAGTAATCTTCTGTTTGAAAATGGCGATACAATGTGCGTGCGGTACAAGCTAAATCAATTTCATTTCGACCGATAATAACATCCGGAGACCATCCCAAACTAACTTTGCTTTAGACATACTCAATCTGTTCAGAAGTAAAACGTGTCTTTTTAGCACCACAGCGAGACTTATTCGCTTTGTATCGGTCATAGTAATTTTGGATCGTATGCCCATCCTTGATAAAATTGATCACATTGTAGATCGTCTGACCTGAACGATTCAATTTCTTAGCGATATCCATTGTTTTAGTGCCACTTTCATAATAACTTTCTATCCAAATTAACTCTTTCATGGTAAGATATTTGTAAGCTATTTGTGTGAACTCCTTCCTTAACATGGGGATGTTTAAGTTTAGGATACAACGCAAGTGGCCCTTTTTATTTTTCTAGCTTAATTTTACTATCCAAGGCTAATAATATTAGCATTTATTTAAGAACTATCCTATAATATAAATAGGGATATCACATATCTACTTTTAATTTTTCGTCCTTGTCTTTTTAAAAGTAGATTGTGATATCTTTTTTAATAAAAAGTGTTGGTAAACCTCTGGGAGTTCATCAACACTTTTAAATTAAAATCTATTGTTTTATTTTATAATTATAAATGATAATCTACCACAACAATTCATTGAAATAATCTAGATCCAAATATATAATTTCTTGACGTGTAAATTCGATAAGACCTTCTTCAGTTAAAGCTTTAACAACTCGACCAGCTGTTTCACGCGTTGTACCAGAAACGGTTGCTAGTTCACCAATAGTCAATGGATAATTAATAACAATTCTTTCCCCCATGCGATGCCCCAAATCATACATCCAAATTGCTAAGGTTTGAATAACTCTTTGCTTAGCACTCGAAATAGTGGTCATTTGAATACGCCGCTCAGTAAAAACAAGAACTTCAGCAATCATCTGATACATATAAATCATTTGTTCGTTATTTGCCATTGTGATTTTTTCTAATAAATCCCGAGGTATCATAAGTAATATAATTTCAGTGGCAGCAAATCCTGTATAATTATTCATATTATCAGGATTAAGAAACTCACCATAAGGTAAGAATGAATGTCCAGTGACATAATCAATGTATTGGAAATCACCTGTCTCATCTGTTTTCTCCAAACGAATTAAACCTTTTAGAAGATAATAACAATAATTTTTGTAATCTTCTTGGAAAAACAGAACCTGTCCTTTTCCAAATTGATGAATAGTAGAACGGCTTTTAATTTCCATCATTTCTTCCTCTGTAAAACGAGAGAAAAATTCTTCGTCAGATAAATTTTCCATATAATATTCAAAATCTCGGTTCACAATTATGCCACTCCCTCATTGTCTTCTGTAAAACTATTTTTTCTGTGATTATGTAATCTTATTCACATATCTGACATGTAAACTACCAGGGCTTGAAATATTTTATAGTATAAGTCTATATTATCACATGAGAAATGAATATTCACGTTAAAAGCAAGACAATCTATAATAGACAAAAAGCCTCTCAGGACCATGTCTAGTCCAATTGAGAGGCTGAGAAAAGGATAAAGAATTCTACATTTTATTAGGTGCTGCAATACCGAGTAAACTTAAGCCATCTTTTAAGACAATAGCTACTGCAGAAATCAAAGCTATTCTTGCTTCTAATTGCTCATCATCCTCTAAAATACGTGTGTTTCCGTAATACTTATTGAATGCTTGGGCTAAAGAAATTAAATATTTTGATACGACAGAAGGCTCATATTGCTTGGCTGCTCGAATGACTACCTTTGGATATTGTTCAAGTAATTTTACAATTTGCCAACTATAATCATCAGTAACAACATTATTAACGTTAGCTTCTACTTCTTTCCCATATTTTTCTAGAATGGTTTGAATGCGTGCGTGAGCATATTGGACATAAGGACCAGTTTCACCCTCAAATTGAACAACTTCTTGTAAATTAAAATCAAAGTTATGTAATCGTTCATTCTTTAAATCATGGAAGATAACAGCCCCAGGACCAACTTGTGCAGCTACTTCATCTTTGTTAGGAAGATCCGGATTTTTTGTTTCGATTTGTTCATACGCTAATTTAGTCGCTTCGTTTAAAACATCTTCAAGTAAAACAATTTTACCTTTACGAGTCGATAACTTCTTTCCGTTTAAGGTAATTAATCCGAATGGAATATGGTGCATGTCATCTGCCCAATCCCTACCTAAACGTTTTAAAACAGCTTTTAATTGGTTAAAGTGATTTGTCTGTTCATTACCTACAATATAGAGACTCTCAACAAAGTCAAAGGTAGCTTTACGATAATAAGCAGTTGCTAAATCTCTAGTAAGATAAAGGGTTGCTCCATCAGACTTCTGGATAAGTGCTGGTGGTAAGTCTTCCTCATCTAAGCGAACAATAACAGCTCCCTGTTCAACTTCGCTGATTCCTTTATCTTCCAATTCATCGATAATGGGCTGCATTTTATCATTATAAAAGGATTCTCCAGTATAATAATCAAAATGAACATTTAAAAGATCATAGACTTTTTGGAATGCTTTAATTGATTCATCTTTAAACCAATTCCATAAAGCCACAACATCTTCATCACCATCCTCTAGTGCTTTAAAGGCAGCACGCCCTTCTTCATCTAACGCTGGATCTTCTTCAGCGCGTTCATGAAATTCAACATAGAGTTTAACAAGTTCATTAACTGGATCTTTGCGAACTGTCTCTTCATCTCCCCATTTACGATAAGCTACAATCAGCTTACCAAATTGAGTTCCCCAGTCCCCTAAGTGATTAATGCGAATAACATTATAATTTAGCTTTTCTAAAATAAATGAAAGCGCATTACCAATGACTGTTGAACGTAAATGTCCCATTGACATTGGTTTTGCAATGTTAGGTGATGACATATCGATAGTGATATTACCTTGCTTCCCAATATCCGTTTTGCCGTAATCACTGCCTTGTTCGAGTACATTTGAAATTACATGTTTAGTAACGAACTCACGGTTTGATTTAAAATTAATATAAGGTCCAATTGCCGTAATTTCTGAAAAACCTTCTGGATTTCCTAGCTTTTCTGTTATTTCCTCTGCAATTTTTTGTGGGGCTTGTCTATAAGTTTTCGCTAATTGAAAAGTTGGAAAGGCAAGATCACCAAATTCTTGGTTAGCAGGTACTTCAATTAGTCCCATGATTTCATCTTTGTTTAAATGTTCTCCGACAATTGGGTAGAGTAAATCAACAATTTTCTGTTTTTCATCCATAATTATAACCTCCAATTTTAAAAAAAGACACCCCTAGGAGAAATCCTAGAGGTGTCTTTCATATACACGGTACCACTCTATTTCAGATAATAAAATTATCCCTTTAATCAATTTTAACGGATTGAAACCGGATAAAGCTATAATTGCTTTCACTTTATCAAAAATCAAGTGCGTTTCAATAAGTATAGAATTTTGGCTCTCATCATCCCAAATCGCTGTACTTCATCCACTTATCTACTCTCTTGATATAATTTTACTATATCATAGTTATAAACTACACTATCACAACTCATAAAATATTACAAGTTTTTTTTAATTTTTAATTGTTGTGCCTGCGCCAGACCGAATCAATTCTTCTAAGTTTTCTAAAGATGTAATCACCGATTTACGATTTTCATGACCATCGACAAAAGCAATTGTAGCTTCAATCTTTGGCAACATAGAACCTGGGGCAAATTGATCCTCTTTGATATAATCTTGTAATTGACTGACTCTTACTTCTTCTAATTTTTCTTGATTTTCTTTATTATAATTAATGTAAACATAATCTACACCAGTTAATACAATAAATAAATCAGCATCAATTTCGTGAGCTAACTGTTGGGAAGCAAAGTCTTTATCAATTACTGCTTCGACCCCATCTAGCCCATTATCTGTTTCAACAACTGGAATTCCTCCACCACCAGCTGCAACAACCACTTGTCCTGCTTCAATTAAACTTTTGATACTTTCAATTTCATTAATGCGGACAGGTTTAGGTGATGCAACAACCTTACGCCATCCACGGCCAGCATCTTCCTTGAATGTGGCATCTGTTTTTTCCATTTCAGCTTTTGCCTCTTCTTCAGTATAGAAAGGCCCAATTGGCTTAGATGGATCCTTAAATGCGTCATCTTCTTTATCAACAACCACTTGAGTTACTACTGAAGCTACCGACTTATCAATATTATTTTTTTCTAGCTCATTTTGTAAGGCGTTTTGTAACCAATAACCAATGCTCCCTTCAGTCATAGCTACTAAACTATCTAAAGGAAAAGCTGGATTTTCAGGAGAATCACTTTCAATATGTTGTAAGAGTAAATTTCCAACTTGTGGGCCATTCCCATGAGTAATTATTAGTTCATCACCATTTGCAATTAGTTGAACTAGGTATTTAGCAGTTTGTTCTAATGCACTTTTTTGAGCTTCTGCGCTTGGATCATCTGATAAAATAGCATTACCACCTAGAGCAACAACAACTTTTCTTGACATATTTCTTCCTTTCTAGACTTAGTCGACTGCTAATGCACGAATTGCTTGTGCATAGATTTCCATTGCATCATAAAAATTCTTTAATGGCATCGCTTCATTGATTTGATGTTCTGTCATCGGCACATCTGGTAGACAGGCTCCATAAGCCACACAGTTTGGCATGGTACGGGCAAAAGTTGCCCCTCCAGAACTAAGTGGTTTTGAGTTATCACCAGTTAGATTACGATAGACAGTTAAGAGAGTTTGAACCAGTTCACTATCTTCTGGAACATAGAGTGATGCAAGGTAGTCAAATTCCTCATAACGAAGATTATATTCTTGCGCTACTTCTTCAAGTCTCGTTACTAATTCCTCTTTATTAGCTGTAACAGGTATACGCATATCGATACCTAATTTTGATTGATTGGCATCAATTTTTAATTGAGCTAAATTGCAAGTGAGTCCCCCACTCATCTCATCTTCAATTTGACCAAACAGATCTTCACCTGTCGCTTTACTAAAATATTTACTGATAAATTCAAGCATTGGATGTTGATAGCTTTTATTTAATGCTTGGGCTAATTGAACTAACGCATTGACACCTTTCGGAGCATCTTTAGCATGAATGGACTCTCCAATTACAGTCACTTCATCTCCATCGTCTTTATAATCAAATTTCAGTTGATCAAGTGATTCTTTTAGAGTTTCTGAATACTGACCTTGATATTTTGCTTGATCAGGTACGACATTCAAGGCGTGCTGCACATCAAGAGTTAAATCTTCACTACCAGGGCCATATAGATAAAGCTGTAGCAAACCTTTTTCAGCAAAAGTTAGTGGAAAAGCAGAGTCCGGAGCAAAACCATAGTCTGCTTGTTCTTCATTTGCGTTATAACGTTCCATACAGCGCCATAGAGTTTCCTCGTCTGCCCCGAAGATAAATCTAACACGTTTATTCAAATGATAACCGTGATCTAACAGAGACTTAAGTCCGTAAAGAGCAGCTATACTTGGTCCCTTATCATCTTGGCTTCCTCTCCCGTATAATTTTCCATCAGCAAGATTTAGCTCAAAAGGTGGAAAGCGCCAAGCTGTTTCATCACCAGTAGGAACAACGTCTAAATGGCATAGTATCGCTAAAAGTTCATCTCCAGAACCTATTTCAGCATAAGCATAGTAACCTTTTTCATCAATATGCGTTGTCATACCGAGTGATTGACAAGTCTCCATCGCTACTTCTAAGGCATGTTGAATATTATCTCCAAATGGTGTATGTACAGCTTTTTCATCCAGGACAGACGGAATGCTAATCCACTGATCTAAACTTCTTAACGCTTCTTTTTGAACATTAGCTGTTAATTCGTATTCCATACGATCTCTTCCCTTCTATCTTTAGATCACTGCAAAGAGTACTAAAATAATAAGTGAAGCTGCTGCAAGCATTAAGATTAATTTCCACATAAATTTCCACCATGTCGTAATTTCAATCCCTGCAATAGCTAAAGCTGCCATTACAACGCCTGAAGTTGGTGTTATTAAGTTAACAATCCCTGCAGCTGATTGATAAGCAGTAATTACTAAACTTTGAGCAACACCTGCAAAGTCACCTAAAGGCGCCATAATCCCAACGGTTGCTGCTGCCAACCCAGAAGTTGAAGGGATTAAGAATGACATTGGTAAATAGAAAAGATAAGTGAGAATAATAAAGAATCCTGAAGATAAGTTTGATAGAGCCATTTCACCCCAGTGAAGAACAGTAGCAGTGATTTGACCGTCATTCATGATGACTTGAATACCACGAGCTACAGCACAAATTAAGGCAACGCTCAATAAGTCTTTCGCTCCATCGATGAAATTATTCACAAAATCTTCTTCGCCCATACCATATACAAAAGCAATAACGATCCCCATTAAGAAGAACAATACGGTAATCTCTCCTAGATACCATTCACCAAATGGGATGACACTCTGTCCTACTAAGGATCCAAGGATTGGAATACTATTGATCCAATTGTGAATGTCTTGGAAGATGGTGATACCAAATTCGCTCCAAGGAATTAAAGAGATCACCATGATTAAGAAAGTGAACAGGAATAATCCTAAAACAGAACGTTGTTTTGGTGTAATTTCATCAATATCATCTTTAATTTTAAATTTTTCTTTATCTGACTCATACTGATCAGCTATTAAAGAATTACTTGGATCTTTTTGAACCTTCTTTGCATAACGCGTGACATAACTTGCAGCAATGATATACATTACGACCAGCATGATGACCCGAGGAACAATACCATCTCCCAAACCAATACCAGCCATTGAAGATGCAATACCAGTTGCAAATGGGTTCACTGTAGAGGCTAGACATCCAACACCTGACCCTACAAGTACTACTGCAATCCCAACCATGGCATCAAAACCAACTGCCACCATCATTGGAATTAGTAAGGCATAAAATGGTACAGTTTCTTCAGACATTCCATAGGTACTTCCCCCTAAGGCAAAAATACCCATTAAAATCCAAATTAAACGAGTCATATTATCCTTGTTGGCTCGAATTGCTGCGCCAATCCCGGCATCAATTGCTCCCGTGACAGTTACGACTTGTAAGAATCCCCCTAAAACTAAGATGAATAAGGAAATTTGAATAGCACCTTCAGTTAACTCATTACCTGTTAACCCAGCAAATGGAGCAGCTAAGACATCCCAAATCCCTTGGGGGTTACTTTCAATCGTTTGATAAGTCCCAGAGATAAAGTCACCTGCTTCAGTGACATCATATTGTCCTGCTGGAATAATCCATGTAAATATAGCAATAACTATTGTGATTAAGAATAAAATCGTAAAAGATGTTGGCATCTTAAAAGATTTTTTCTTTTTTTGACCTGCCTCGTCCATGTCTCTCATCTCCTTTTCTAAATTTATAATAAAAGGTCAGGATAAGAAGGCCGATGCCTCTCATCCTGACCCTCATTTTGTTCATTATTGAGTCAAAATACTAACCCTCTGTTTCCTACACTTTTGGAATAAAGAGGTTACCATTTGTTGCAGCCATAATCGCTTTAATTGAGTGCATACGATTTTCTGCTTGCTCAAATTGACGTGCATGTTCACCACGGAAGACTTCATCAGTTACTTCCATTTCACTCACATTGAATTTTTCTTCAACATCTTTACCATAAGTTGTTTCTGTATCATGGAAAGCTGGTAGGCAGTGTAAGAAAATCCAATCTTTATTTTCAATATGAGAAGTTAATTCTTTATTAACTTGATAAGGTTTTAGTAGGTTAACACGTTCTTCAAATTTATCTTCTTCACCCATTGATACCCAAACATCTGTATAGATAGCATCTGCATCTTTAACCGCGGAAACAACATCATCTGTTACTTTGACTGTAGCGCCAGATTCTTTTGCGTATCCTTCTGCCATCTTCACAATTTCATCGCTCGTTTGTAGTTCCTTAGGTGCCGCAATTGTAATGTTTACGCCAATTAAAGCGCCCATAACAATCAAGCTATTCGCCATATTATTACGGCCATCGCCGCAATATACTAATGTACGCCCTTCAAGATCTCCAAATTCTTCTTTCATTGTCATAAAGTCGGCGATCATTTGAGTTGGGTGCCATTCATCGGTTAAGCCATTCCATACTGGAACACCTGCAAATTCACCAAGTTGTTCAACAACTTTTTGAGAGAAACCGCGGAATTCAATACCGTCGAACATACTGCCTAAAACAATAGCGGTATCTTCAACTGATTCTTTCTTACCTAATTGGATATCATTAGCACCTAAGAACTCTGGTGCTGCGCCTAGGTCATTTGCAGCAACTGTAAATGCTGAACGAGTACGAGTTGAAGTTTTTTCGAATAGCAGACAAATATTTTGTCCTTTCATATATTCGTGTGGAATACCACGTTTTTTCAAATCCTTAAGATGGATTGAAAAGTCAATTAAATATTTCAATTCATCTGGTGTAAAATCAATTTCTTTTAATAAGTTACGTCCTTGAAACATATTGTTCCTCCTTTAAAAGTTAAGTCGATATTTTTTTATAAGCTTGCTTTTCTTTAAATTAGTAGAGACCTATGACTTTCATGTGGAATTTAAGAATTAGTAAAATTGGAATGATTTGTATATGTATTGGCTAAAACGATCAATAAATTGTTGTAAGTCTGTTATATAGATACAAGGTTATTTTTAGGAAGTGTATTATATTGGAGAAAGTTTATAAGTTAACTGTTTTTAAGTGGCTAGATTAGATGTCTTCACGATATAGAGGCATAGACATGCAACGTGGACCCCCACGACCGCGAACTAATTCACTACCGCGTACTTCGTGCAACTTAATACCATGTTCTTGTAATAACTTATTAGTAACAGTGTTACGGTCATAAACTAATACTTCACCAGGAGCGAGCGTTAAAGTATTTGAACCGTCATTCCATTGTTCACGTGCTGACGCAACGATATCGTCGCCGCCGCAACGAATTAAGGTTACTTCTTCAACTCCTAAAGCATCTTGCAAAATATTTTCAAGTTCATCGACACGTTCTTCGATCTTCACATCATCGCCATCTGGTGTGATTGAATAAACTGTTAAATCACCTTCAATTTCTGGGTGAATCGTAAATTTATCGTAATCAACCATCGTAAATACAGTATCTAAGTGCATGAATTTACGGTTATTTGCGATAGAAAAGGCTAGCACTTCTTTATAGTCTGTTTCTTTAAATAGACGACGTGCTAATTTTTCAATAGAGGCTGCGCCTGTACGTTGAGAAATACCAACTGCTAATGTTGTTGGAGAGAGAACTAATTCATCTCCGCCTTCGATGCGGGTACGTTCTTCACGATCATAGTAACGTGGTACAGCATCGCCACCGTAAGTTGGATGGTAAGTAAAGATATATTTACCATATAATGTTTCACGATTACGGGTGTCGGAATACATATGATTAATAGTTACACCATGGCTCATTGTTGCAAATGGGTCACGAGTAAAATAAAGGTTAGGCATTGGGTCTACTAGGAATGGATATTCAGAATCAACTAAGTCATCTAATGAAACTGCTTCGCCAAGATCCACGTCAATCTTCTTATAACCTTCCATGGTTTTTAGTACCATTTCAAATGTATCGTCATAAGATAAAAGATCAGAGCGGATAGCATCCCAAGCAGCACCAGCTTCAAGGCCGGTTTCACTTAGCCATTCGTCAACAAATTGTTCTTTAACATCTGCTGCATCAATTGCTTCAGCTGCTAAACGTTCAAGGTAAACAACTTCAACCCCAAAATCTTCCATCACTTTTACGAAATTATCGTGTTCTTTTTGAGCTTCCTCTAAATATGGAATATCATCAAACAATAAACGGTCAAGATAGTCAGGAACTAAGTTTTCTAATTCTTTACCTGGTCTATGAACGAGTACTGTTTTTAAACGACCAATTTCAGAAAATACATTAATCGGATGTGTCATTGTTCTTTTCTCTCCTTCTTTATTTATTACACCTGTAGTATAGCAACGTATTGTAAGCGTTTCCTTTATCTTCGTCACACTCCATATGTGTCATCTATCACATTTATGGTTGCGCTTACATCACAAAAAGAAGATGAAGCCTGATATAACAAGCTTCCATAAACCTCATTGTCTTGTTTATAATATTTAATATTTTAATTAATTTTAAATTTGTTTATTTTAAGAAAATATCCTTCTGTCAATAAAATTTATTCTTAATAAAAAACACTAACTAAGTCTTGCATTCTATTTATCTATGTAGTATAATGAGTTTACTTATATAAGGCACCCATGGCTCAACTGGATAGAGTACCTGACTACGAATCAGGCGGTTGCAGGTTCGAATCCTGCTGGGTGCATAAGTAAAGGAGTCTCTAATTAGAGGCTCCTTTTTTCAATAGAAAAAGTACTGTTAGAATCATTTGTTCAATCTATAAGATTTTTATCCTATAGATTGAGCAAATAATGACCTCTAACAGTACTTTTCTTTATTATGCTTTTTTCTAGAAAGGTCCGTATCCAATAATTTGAGCACCTATAACAAACACTAAGCCTATAACCAGCCAAATAATCATCAATGGCATAGAAAATTTAACCCACTTAGAGTATGGAATATCAGCTATTGCTAATTGTGCCATTAAAATACCAGACATTGGCATAATTGAATCTAAGAAACCGTTCCCTAATTGATAACACAATACAGCTGTTTGCCGAGTAACTCCAAGTGCATCTGCTAAGGGTACAGTGATTGGCATGGTAACTGCGGCTTGTCCACTACCTGATGAAATAAAGAAATTGATGATAATTTGAACGATATAAATCCCTACTGCGCTTAGTACACTTGGTAGTGATGAAATTGCGTTTGACATGCTATTGATGATAGTGTCAATTATCATCCCATCTTCTAAAATAACTATTAAGCTCTGAGCCAATCCTACAATCAATGCAGCATATACCATATCCTTGGCCCCTTCAATAAATCCATCTG
This sequence comes from Aerococcus sanguinicola, assembly GCF_001543145.1. Classification (NCBI taxonomy): domain Bacteria; kingdom Bacillati; phylum Bacillota; class Bacilli; order Lactobacillales; family Aerococcaceae; genus Aerococcus; species Aerococcus sanguinicola. The sequence goes on from NZ_CP014160.1 coordinate 48,971, forward strand.
CAATTTTCCCAGGACGCATCCTAGCAATAAAACCTGCCAAAATCCCCATACCAATAAATACAGCGCCAATTTCTTGTATGTACCAACCAAATTGAATAACTCCAATAGCAATGAGCACAAAAGATAAAGCAAATATAGCTGCAATATTTTTTTGCTGTAAAGTAAAAGGCGGGTCTTCTTTCTTCTCGTGCTTATTTTCTTTAGTTCTCGCTTCTTTTTCTTCTTTATATACAATACTTTGAGTAGGATCCGCTTTTACCTTTCGAGCATAACGACTCAAATAAATAGTTGTTGCAAGCCATACGACTGCAAATAGAAGCAAACGTAATCCCATTCCTGAAAACAATGGTAGATCTGCAATTGATTGCGCTACCCCTACGGAAAAAGGATTCATAAAGCCTGCTGTAAAACCCAATCCTGCTCCTAATCCAATCATACCTACTCCAACAAGAGCATAGTAACCAATACCACGAGCTAGGGTAACACCAAGAGCAATAAAGAGAATTGTTTCCTCACTCAATCCAATTGTAGAGCCCCCAATGCCCATAATTAAAAGAACAATTGGAATAACTAAGCCTTCCTTGCCCTTCAATGCGCGAACGATACGATTTAAAGCAGCTTCGATTGCTCCCGTTTGATTAATAACGCCAAAAGCACCTCCTACAACAAACAAGAAATATGAAATATGTTGACTTCTCTCAAATCCAGTAGGTAAAGATTTTAATATGTCGAATATTCCTTGGGGGTTACTCTCAACGTAACTAAAGGATGTAGGATCGATTACCTCTCGTCCGTCAACCATCGTTCTTTCAAAGGCTCCAGCAGGTACTATCCAAGACATGATAGCTGCTATGACAATAAAACTAAATAATAAAACATAAGTGTGAGGCACACGAACTTGCCTCATATTTTTCCACAAAGTACTCACAATTTTCCTCTCATTCCTTTATAAACCGTTCAATAGAAACTAATATTTGTTTATGTATGCGCTATCATTAGTTAATAAGTCATTCCTTCCCTATTTACTGTGTTCATATGACAGCAAAAATAAAATTATTATAGGTAAATTCTATCACCTTAATCATTAATTAACAAATGAAAAGGCTAACAAAATGATAATTTAAGATAAATGTAAAATAGTAGTAACATATTTTGAATAAAAGAACATGGCAAATTCTGCTTAAACAATGATGTCGAAGCTGAACTTACCATGTTTTTGTGATTCGGTGATTAGATCGTTTTCTATTTGATAGTTATAGCTATTAACTTAACTCCTTTTATTTTTTAAATTTTTTAATGAGAATCACTAAGCGTATAAGTTGATATTAATTGAATAATTCTGTCTCTTTACACAATCCACACACAAACTTTACCCAATATCAATATCCCTCTGATATATTTGTTTTAAAAAGAAACACTTATCATTAGGAGGTCAACCCATGCATACACCCAAACTTTTTTGCACCAAATCCAGTCGCTTTCTCTTGTCTTTGATGGCTTCTGGTGCCATCTTCCTTGCAGCTAATGACGTGCAAGCTGCCGAGCTTTCAGCTAACGCGAATCCTAGCGAGAGTCAGCCGACAAGTACGTTAAGTTCCGATAGCGAATCTACCAATGCCCCTGTGCCTTCTAGTCAAACACGGGGTCAGATTATTGACGATCCTACGATTCCTAGTGAGGGCCGCTGGACCAGTGGCGAAGTTCATGTGCACACAACTTCCTCTAACGATGCCAATGCCTCCTATAATGAATTTGAGAACATCTGAAATGCTGCCTACCGAGAAGATGTGGACCAAATTCCTAGTGGCGGTCAGGCTAGTCTCGATCATAATAGCGGTTTTGATTATTTAATGGTGGCTGACCACCTACGTAAGTCCTCACGCAACCCTGAAGGCCAGGAAGAGCTTACCCCACAATACGAGGTCATTGAACAACAAGTTGCCAGCTTTAATGACCTTAAGTCCCAAGGCAAGTACAAGGGAAAGATCTTTTATTCCGGCTTTGAGTGGGATATGTTCCAACTCGACCACGGCACTGTGGGCATCATTGAAGCTGGGACTAATCGCGTGCCGATTGAAGCGATCCAAGAGTTTGAGTGGAAGTTTGCCTATGATACCCCAACTGAAGTCTTCCACGATAATGAACGTGAAAAATTTGGTGGGCGGCAAAACGACAAGTCAGACATCAATAATACCTTCAAAGGCCTCCACTGGCTCCAAGAAAACTATCCGAAGTCCATTGTGATTGCTAACCACCCTTCCCGTCATGCTGAGGGAAGCGGCGAGGTGCGGATTGAACACCTGCGTAAGATGCACGATACAGCGCCAGATGTCTTTATCGGTATAGAGGGCATGCCAGGTAATCAACTGGGTTATGACCGCGGCGAATTACCTAATGGCTACACTCTAGGTGGTGCGGATAAGATGATTGCAGAAGTTGGCGGCGTTTGGGACGCCTTGTTAGCTGAGGGACGCCACCTCTATAACTTCGCCAATTCAGATTTCCACTTTAAGGTGAGTGACAACCGCATCTACAGTTCCGGTTACTGGCCAAGTGAGTATTCACGCACCTATACTTATGTAGAGGGCGATACTTTCGAAGATGTTGCTGATGGGATGCGAGCTGGTAAATCTTTTAGTGTCTATGGCGACCTGATTACGGGTCTGGATTTCACCGTAGAGCAAGCTGGGCAAAGTGCCAGCATGGGAGGCGACCTCCAAGCTATTAAAGGCCAAGACGCTCAGCTTACCATCCGCTTCAAGGAGGGAGACTTTAACAACTACCAGCCGATTACAGCTGACCACCAGTCGACAGTAAGCAACCAGCCACATTTAGACCATATCGATGTTATTTCGGGACGCATCCTGGGACCAAGTGCAGATGCCACTCAAGCGATCAATCCAACTGCTGAGGTCATCTATCGCATCACCCGTGACCAATTCGGCGAGAAGGATGCGGCGGGTTATTACACTGTTACCCTTCCTATCCAGGTTGATACTGACCGCTACTACCGGCTGCGCGGGACCAACCATGGCTTGAACGTGCCAGGTGAAACGGATGCTGAGGGCAACCCTCTCCCCGACTACCACCTGACCAAGCCCCAACAAGAGGAAGGCGAATCAGATGCTTCTTATGTTGAGCGCATGGCTGCCCACCTAAACGAAGTCAACGATAGAAACTATAGTGACTTATGGTTCTATTCCAACCCCATCTTTGTTTGGGCCCTAGCAGTTACTCCACAACTCCAACCAAGCACTCCCCTACCTGGTCAACCTAGCTCAGAGCCTACTCGGAAACCTAGTCCTTCTCCAGTAAAAACTCAGAATGAAGTCCCTAATCCTGTGACTCCAATTCCTAGCAAAGACCGTCAAGAGCCGTTCATTGAGCCAATCGATTCTAAAGCTAAACAAGAAGTGAAGGCCTCCAAAGAAAGTCAGCTTCAGCTTGTCCAAAATCTGACTAGCACAAGCTCAGATCCAAGCCAAACAAGCGTCCAATCTGAGCGCCAGCCAGCTGAACCAGGCAAAGCAAATAAAGCAAGCACTCCCCAGTCCAAACTTCCTCAAACAGGCGCCACTACCCTAGCTGGACTCGGCCTCAGCTTGATTACAATTGGTAGCTTAATGAGCTTCAGACGTAAAAAATCCTAAGTTCCATCATCATTTATAGTCAAAACAAAAACCCAGCAGCTTCACCGATTTCTCCGCAGAAGCTGCTGGGTTTATTATTTTTAACGAATTATAAAATAAAATTAGCATTGTTTTCAGGCTTTAAATCAAACTAGAATTAAAATATTTTTTTGCTATTCAAATTGTGAGTAGGAGTGGAGCGTTGAAGCTGCTCGAGCCGGTGCTATGCTTTAGCCGTTGGAGTTTTAGCGACTTACGGATAAAGTACAAGACAGCTTCAGCCGTGTTGATCATCTGAACATTCAAGGACCAAATTCAACAGCGCAACGCATGCTCACCAGCACCATTCATTAAGAAATTTTTAATTAAACAACCCTATCCCCTAAAATAATCCAACAAATGCTGCCAGACCTCGCCGTCAAAGACCTTCAAGAAGAAATGGTCGCTGACCAGGCCATAGCCTAGCATGAGGCCGATAAGAAAGAGGCAGACCAGGACCAGGAGATAGAGGCCCCAGCGCTGCCAGGTTCTCAGACCGCGCCTAGATTTCGCCATAGGACCACCTAGTCGAAGAAGTCGCTGGCTGGCCGGCTTTGTAATTCATCGGCGTCAATCCGCTTAATATCCGCCCCCAAGGCTTGGAGCTTGTCTTCCAAGTGGTGGTAGCCCCGGTCCAGGTACTGCAATTGGGAAACAACTGTGGTACCTTCTGCCACCAGGCCCGCAATAATCAAGGCTGCAGCGGCTCTCAGGTCGGTCGCTTGGACGCTGGCAGCTTGGAGCTGACTAGGGCCTTCGAAGCTCACGGTGTCGCCGTGGATCTTGAATTGGGCATCCATGCGGCGGAGTTCTTCCAGGTGCATAAAGCGGTTCTCGAAGACCGTCTCTTCCATAACCGAACTGCCCTCTGCGCGAATTTGGGCGATGGTAAAGGGCGCTTGGAGGTCAGTTGGGAAGCCTGGATAAGGCAGGGTTTTGACATTGGTTGCCTTCAAGTGACCGTCTGACTTAACCAGGACGGCATCCATTTCTTCCACGATTTCGACCCCCATTTCCCGTAGCTTGGAGATCAGGGGCAGGTTGTGTTCCACCAAGGCATCCTTAACCAGGACCTCGCCCCCAGCAACAGCAGTGGCCAGGATAAAGGTTCCGGCCTCGATCCGGTCGGGAATGACGCAGTGGTCGGTCCCGTGCATGGCGTCGACACCCGTAATCTTAATGGTATCGGTCCCGGCGCCCTGGACTTGGGCCCCCATCCGGTTGAGGTAGTTGGCCAAGTCTACGATTTCTGGTTCCTTAGCCACATTCTCAATCGTGGTAACTCCTTCTGCTAAGACAGCGGCCATCATGATGTTTTCAGTCGCGCCAACGCTGGGGAAGTCCAGGTAGATATCGGTTCCCACGAGCTGGTCGGCCCGGGCTTCGACATAGCCATTGGTCATAGTAACCTCAGCTCCCAAGGCTTCAAAACCCTTGATATGGAGGTCAATCGGCCGCGAACCAATCGCACAGCCACCTGGCATGGCCACTTTGACATGGCCAAAACGAGCCAGGAGGGGTCCCATAACCACGACGGAAGCCCGCATCTTGCTGACAAGTTCAAAGGGCGTTTCGGTCCTTAACTGGCCTTCTGAGACCACCTCGATTTGTTGCTTGGCTTCGTCAAAGTGGACCTCTGCATCCAAATAAGCCAGGACTTCTTTCATAATATAGACGTCCGACAAGAGCGGCACGTTGTTGATTAAATTTTTCCCTTCAGAGGCTAAGAGGGTCGCCGCTAAAATCGGTAGGACTGCATTCTTAGCCCCATCAACCTTGACCTCTCCCTGGAGGGTCTTGCCTCCCCGCACAATTATATTCTCCATGTAACTGGAAACACCACCTTCATCAGTATTCAATTAACTATTATACACAAAAAAATCCAAGTGATAAAGTCTCCCCACTTCTAGTGAGGGACTGACTTGGATTTTTGTATACGGCTGGCTTAGAGTGTCCCGAAGAGACGGTCACCAGCGTCACCGAGGCCAGGCACAATATAGCCATGTTCATTTAATTTTTCGTCCAGAGCGGCTGTATAGATGTCGACTTCTGGGTACTTGTCTTGGATGGTCTTAACTCCTTCTGGTGCGGAAACCAGGCAGACAAAGTCAATGTGTGCAGGGTCTACGTCGCGTTTCACCAAGGAATCGATAGCCATGAGCGCAGAGCCCCCAGTAGCTAACATGGGGTCGACAATAATCACTTGGCGCTCTTCAATGTCATTTGGCATCTTGAAGAAGTACTCTTGGGGTTCCAAGGTTTCTTCATCACGGAACATACCAATATGGCCCACCTTAGCAGCTGGTACCAGGGTGAGGATCCCGTCAACCATGCCCAAACCTGCTCTCAGGATCGGTGCAATAGCGACTTTTTTACCGGTGATCATTTTTTGCTTGGTTACAGCAACTGGTGTTTCGACTTCCACTTCTTCTAGCGGTAAGCTGCGGGTGACTTCATAACCGAGGAAGACCGTAATCTCATTAACGAGTTCACGGAAGCCCTTTGAGCCTAAGTCCTTATCCCGTAACAAGGTCATCTTATGTTGAACCAATGGATGATCAATCACGTGTAATTTTCCCATTTTCTGCCTCCAATATTTAGATTCGTATTCAAGCTTCTCTAATTACTTTACCACTAATTCAGCTAATTGCAAGGAAAAATAGCTGGCTGCTTAGTGAAAAGTCGACCTTAATCAAAGACCTGGACACTGGCCTTGAGCAGGCGGTTCTGATAGCCTGCTGAAGCTTCTCCTTCATCGATCCATTCCACTAGGATAAGGTCAATGTCTGAACAGTCATCAGCCCCCCGTAAGGCATCGAAGAGGCGCTGGGTAGCGGTCTTAAGGTCAGGGCCTAGCGAGTAGGTCTGGGCCACGGCTGGAAGGCCAGCCAGACAAGCCTCCCGTCCGGCACAGAAGATGGCCTGGTCAGCATGGGCCTGGATAACTTCCGCCATCCGGTCCGCCGTTACCGCATAGACCGTCTCATGGGGGCTGTAGTGGCGGTACTTCATGCCCGGGGCCTTGGGTTGTTGGTCAGCTTCCACCCTTAATTGGTCAGGATAAGACACTTCAGGCCCATCCAAGACCGCCTCGATCTCGCCCCTAGCGATATGGCCGGGACGGAGGATAAAGAGGCCACGCGGATCAGATAGATCAAGGACCGTGGACTCAACCCCAATCCGAGTGGGTTGGCTGGCTAGGATGCCCGCGATCTTCCCGTCGAAGTCGTGGCGGACATGGTCTAGCTTGGTGGGGCTGGGCTTCCCTGACAGGTTGGCAGAGGGCCCGACAAGAGGAAAGCCCACCGCTTCGATTAATTGGAGAGTCAAGGGATGGTCCGGCATCCGCAAGCCCACGGTATCGAGGCCGCCCGTCACTGTCGGGGCAAAGACGTCCTCCTTGACGGGCAGAATCAGGGTCAAGGGACCTGGCCAGAAGGCATCCTGGAGTTTTTTCACCCAGCTTCTTTGGTCGGGCGTCAGGTCTTTCACATAGTCGAAGAGGTCTTCTTTGTGGGCCAGGTGGACAATCAGCGGATTATCGCTTGGCCGCCCCTTGACTTGGTAGACGGCTTGGACCGCTTGATCGTTAGAGGCGATAGCCCCCAAACCAAAAACCGTCTCGGTGGGAAAAGCCACCAATTGACCATCACGCAAGGCTTGGGCCGCTTCTTCGATCCTGTCCGCTTGATAAATTTCCGTCATCTTTTTACGCTCCTTCCTTGGACACGACTAGGAAGCGGTCGTGCCCAGCAAAATCTTCTTCAATCCTATAGTGGTAATGAGAGGGCAAGTGGGCCCGGCAGTAGGCTAGGAGCCGGTCGCCCTGCTTGTAGCCGATCTCTGCGATCAAGCTCCCCCCTGGCTTTAAATACTGGTCTAAGTCATCGATTAAGCGGTAGTAGATGGCATAACCCTCCTCAGGGGCAAAGAGCGCCAGGTCGGGTTCATAGCGCTGAACATCTTCCGCTACCTCGTCTAATTCCTGGCGGCCGATGTAAGGGGGATTGGAGACAATCAGGTCAAAAGTCTGGCCCGCCACCGCCTGGTAGAGGTCCCCTTGAACCAAGTCAATGTCTGCTTCGAGGGCTTGGGCATTGTCCCGGGCCACAGCCAGGGCTTCTGCTGAAATATCGGTGGCCGTGATGGCTAGTTCCGGGCACTCCTTCTTCAAAGTAATGGCAATGGCGCCGGACCCAGTGCCGATATCCACGACCTGGGCCTGGCGAGGAACCTGCCCCTTCTGATAGCCTTCCTTCACCCAGTCCACCAAGAGTTCAGTTTCCTGGCGGGGGATCAGGGTAGCTGGGGTCACCTTGAAGTTATAGCGGTAAAAGTAGGCCTCCCCCAAAAGGTATTGGTAGGGGTAGTGATCCCTAGCGATACGTTGGATGCCCGCTTCATAAAGCGCATAGTCTGCAGCTGGCATGGTCTGAAACTGATGGCGGTACCAGTCAGAGGCTTGCCAGCCCATCAGTCCCAAGAGATAGTGGTAGGCAATGGCCTCCTCACAAGCTTGGTCGCTTAAAAAAGAAGAAGCCCCTAAGAGAGCTTCTCGGTAGGAGCCATTAAATACTATGTTCATTGAGTTCCTCTAATTTCTGTGCTTGGTCAGCCAGGATGAGGGCGTTGATGATTTCTTCCAGTTCCCCCTGCATGATCCGGTCCAATTTTTGGATGGTCAGGTTGATCCGGTGGTCGGTCACCCGGTTTTGTGGGTAGTTATAGGTCCGGATCCGTTCTGACCGGTCCCCTGTCCCTACCAGGTTCTTCCGCTTGCTGTCGTATTCACTCTGTTGTTCCGCTTGGACGTGTTCATAGACCCGGGACCGTAAGATCAGCATGGCCTTCTCCCGGTTCTGTTGCTGGGACCGTTGATCCTGCATGGCCACTACAATCCCAGTTGGAATGTGGGTCAGGCGGACCGCTGAAGCCGTCTTGTTAACGTGCTGGCCCCCGGCACCTGAGGCATGGTAGATATCAGTCCGGATATCGTTAGCATCGATTTCAAAGTCTAGGTCTTCGAGTTCTGGCATCACGCCGACTGTCGCCGTTGAGGTATGGACCCGGCCCTGGGATTCAGTCTTCGGTACCCGTTGGACACGGTGGGCCCCACTCTCGTACTTGAGCTTGGAATAAACTTTGTCCCCAGAAATCTGGAGGATAATTTCCTTGTAGCCACCGATGTCGTTACTGTGGGCTTCCACCACAGAGATCCGCCAGCCCTGGCTTTCTGCATAGCGGGAGTACATTTCATAGAGGTCGGCCGCAAAGAGCTGGGCCTCATCCCCACCAGCTGCCCCGCGGATTTCCATGATGATGTTCTTGTCATCATTGGGGTCGCTCGGCAACATTAAAACACGGATTTCTTCTTCTAATTGGTCGCGCTCTTCCTTCAATTCTTTGAGCTCTTCCTTGGCCAATTCCAATAGTTCTTCATCCGATTCATCGGCCAGGATCTCTTCGGCCCCTTCAATTTGGTCCACGACATCCTTATAGTGTCTGAAGGCCTCAACTTTAGGTCGGAGGTCCGCCTCTTCCTTGGACAGGTCGCGGAAGCGCTTGGCATCATTGATGACATCGGGGTCACTCAATAATTCGGCCAATTCCTGGTAACGGTTGATAAAGGTATCAATTTGGTCTAATAGCATGCAATCTTCACTCTCTTTTCCTTTTATGCTCGCTTAGCAATCTTACCGTCCTGCATGGGCGGTTGCTTGTAGTGTTTACGGCAAACGGGATAGTAGGATTCATTTCCCCCAATTTGCACCTGGTCACCATCATAGCAAGGCACCTCATTGTGGACCCGCATATTCATGGTCGCCTTCTTCTCGCAGAACCAGCAGATAGTCTTCACTTCTTCAATCTTATCCGCCACTAGCAAGAGCCGTTCTGACCCCGTGAAGAGATGGTTTTGGAAATCATTCTTCAAGCCAAAAGCCATGACTGGGATATTCAAGTCGTCGACAATCTGGGCGCACTGGTCGATATGGTCAGCGCTCAAGAACTGACTCTCATCGATAAGGACACAGAAGACACGCTCTGTCTGGTTTTCACGAGCGACATAGTCATAAATATTTAAGGACGCGTCAATCGCCACAGCGGGCCGCTCATGACCCACCCGGCTCGCAATGATTCCCTGGCCGGACCGAGTATCCACGGCGCTCGTCATCACGATCACCCGCTTAGCCTGTTCTTCATAATTGTGGGCCACCTTGAGAATTTCAATCGATTTCCCACTGTTCATCGCTCCATAGCGAAAATATAATTGTGCCAAAATACCACCTATTCCTTCCCGACTATTCACTTAGTCAGATAAATACCTTATTAATCATACTTGGCAGCCGGCACTTAGTCAATATTTGCCCCCAAGTTCTTGGCAGAAGTTGGGAAGTTCGAACGCTTAAATTATAACATGTTTGCATAAATTTATACATTTGGGCCCTTCAAATTATGGTATCATAGGGAGCAGACAGGGCCTTGTGCCCTATAAAAGTGTGACAAAAATGGTGCGGCTTGGACTTCATAGGCTGTGCCCTCTAGTCGGGTTCAGGCGCACAGAAGTGGCTCCTCTTCACAAAATCTCGCTGAAGTCCTTAGACTTCTTCGATCTTTTGCTCCAGAGGTCCACTTCTACCCGTGCGCCCTCACACCCTTTAAATTAGAAAGGAAATCATGCATGCGTTTGAAAACTCAATTGGCGGCTTTGGCTGGCCGGGCTTCTTACTGGGGGCTCCATACCTTTACCAAGGGGGGATCGAGTTTGCCTGGTAAGATTGCCAAAAAAGTCGATCCGGATGTCTTACAGGAGCTGGCTAAGGACTACCGCATTGTGCTGATTACAGGAACCAATGGCAAGACGGTGACAACTGCTTTAGCGGTCAATATCCTCAAGCAAGTCTATCCCCATGTCTTGACCAATCCCACTGGGTCCAATATGATCCAGGGTATTACGTCGACCTTCGTGAGCCAGGCTTCGACCAAGTCAGGCCAAGACAAAATTGCTATTCTCGAAGTGGATGAGGCGAGTCTGCGCCATGTGACCGCCCAAGTGACGCCTGAACTAATTGTTGCGACCAATATTTTCCGCGACCAGATGGACCGCTATGGGGAGATCTATACTACTTACGACTTGATCTTAGAAGGGGCCGCTAAGACGCCTCAAGCCCGCCTGCTCTTGAACGGGGACGCCCCTATTTTTTCTTCTAAAGAGACGGCTAATGAACGGGCCTACTTCGGCTTTGCTAATGTCAATAAGGACGAAGACTTCCTGGCCCACTACAATACCGATGGGGTGATCTGCCCCCAATGCGAGCACATCCTCCACTACCATATGATTACTTATTCCAACCTGGGCGACTTCTTCTGCCCGAATTGCGGCTTCCAACGCCCCGAGCTCCAGCATGCGGTGACGGCCATTCACGACCTGACCCCAGACCAGGCCAGCTTCGCGATTGACGGCGAGGACTACACCATTCCTGTAGCCGGGCTCTACAATGTCTACAATGCCCTAGCCGCCTATTCGGTTGCCAAGCACTTTGGCCTCGACCACTTGACAATTAAACGCGGTCTAGCCTCTGCCCAACGCATCTTTGGCCGGCAGGAAACCATCCAGATTGAAGGCAAAGAGGTCCGGATCAACCTAATCAAGAACCCCGTTGGCCTCAACCAGATCATTGAACTGATCAAGCTCGAAAAGGATGACTTTGACCTCATCACCATCCTCAACGACCAGCCCGCTGATGGCCAAGATATTTCCTGGATCTGGGACGGCAACTTCGAGGACCTAGCCCAGGTCGACAAGGTCCAAGACACCGCCTATGCCGGCATGCGGGCCGCTGACTTGAAGCAGCGCCTGGTGGTAGCTGGCTTTGACAAGGACCAGCTAGACCCGGTTGAAGACGCGGTCAGTCTCATTAAATATATTAAAGAATCACAGTCACAGAAAGTTTATATCTTAGCCACCTATACCGCCATGCTCGAACTCAGACGGGCCTTGGCTGCGGAGGGCTATGTGAAGGAGCGGATGCAAGCATGACCCTTAGAATCTGCCATCTCTACGGCAACTTGATGAATACCTACGGCGACAACGGCAACCTCCTCATGCTCCAATATATGGCCAAGGAGAAGGGAGAAACAGTCAAAACCGACCTGGTCTCCCTCAAGGATCCTTTCGACCCCGAAGCTTATGACCTGGTTTTCTTCGGCGGCGGCCAGGACTATGAACAATCCCTGGTAGCTAAGGACATCCAAACAAAAAAAACGCCCCTGACCCAGTACATTGAAGCAGGCGGCGTCCTTGTGGGCATCTGTGGCGGCTTCCAGCTTCTGGGCCATTACTATATCAATGCCCAGCACGAGCGTTTGGAAGGCTTAGGGGCGATTGACTACTATACCGAAACCGAAGCCAACCGACTGATCGGCGACATCGAGATCTACAACGAACGCTTTGACCTGACCCTTAAAGGCTACGAAAACCACGCCGGCCGTACCTATCTGGGAGCTGGCGTCCAAGCCCTGGGCCAAGTCAAAAACGGCTTCGGCAACAACGGCCAGGACCAAACAGAAGGCTGCCTCTACAAGAACACCTTCTGCTCCTACTTCCACGGCCCCCTCCTCGTCCGCAACCCTAAGCTAGCCGAAATCATCATCGACCTGGCACGGAAAGCGGATTAAAGCTGAGGATTTTGAAATTGTGTTTTAGAGCATCCCTTCCGTTTTTGAATCGACTCTTCAAATTAACACAGATTAGCAGAAGTTTCATCACTTAAAGCGAAACGCATGCTCAAATACAAACCCGCTAAAAAAGAGGCTGGATTATTGTCCAGCCTCCTTTATATTATTCTCTACTTTTTAACATCACTGACTAATCATTAACTGAGCATAATTAATTTCAGCCTTTTCATTTCAACTGCGATTAACGAATTTATTAGTATACATTTCGTGAGCAGGAGCGGAACTTGAAAGTGATCGTTAGCCATGAATAAGCAAGTTCAAGGGTGAGAGCAAGAGCGGTTAGCTTTGGATGCTTGGAGTAAGTCGGGATAAGGGCAAGCAAGGCTTGCACGTTTCCGACTTGCGAAAGCACGCCAAAGCTGCTCTTGCGAACCCGACTAGATGTGAATTAGGGATAGTAGGTGCTAGCCGTACTAGCCAAAACCTGCTCCAAAAGTCAGCTCTGACTCCACTTCACAAAGGCTGTCCGAGCCTCTAACAAGGCTCTGCCAGCCTTTGCTCCAGTGATTCAGAGCTCCCGACTTTTGTCACACTCTAACTTTGAATCTCGCTAGGCGAGAGACCTTGGCTCGAGCCGATGCCATGGCTCTATAACGATCACTTTCAAGACGGAACGTAGGCTCACCAGCACAATTCAATTAAGAACTTGTTATTTTTAGCTCACTTATTCATCTGAATCCCATTCAGCTAGCAAGTCTTCCTCATAAAGCCCTGAAACTTTGCGGTACCACTTGAAGAAGTAGGTAAAGATCAGCTTGAGGATGGCATAACTTGGAATGATAATAATAATCCCAATAATGCCGAAGAGTTTCCCCCCAGCGATCAAGAGCAGCATAATGGTAACGGGATGGATGTCCAAGTTGGAACCCAAAATGTGGGGCGAAATGACCCGGCCTTCGATGGTCTGCTCGATCATGAAGACGACAAGGACCTTGACTACCATGATGGGCCCTTGGACGATAGCAATAATAACCGCGGGGATCATGGCTAAGAAAGAACCCAGGTAAGGAATCAAGTTTAGGAAGCCCGCCAAGCCACCGAGAATAATCCCATACTGGAGGCCAATAATCGAATAGCCCAGCATAAACATAATAGCTACCGAGATGCCGACCATAATCTGGCCACGCACATAGGCAGAGACTTGTTGGTTCATCTCAAAAAGCAGCTGCATGGTCGACGAGCGGATCGGATTAGGCACCACCAAGGCCAGATTTTGTTTCAACTTGGGCCCGTCCTTTAACATATAGAAGAGAATAAAGGGCGCCGTTACAATGGCCAGGATGAAGTTAGACAGGACGCCCACAATAGAGCCGATCGAATCAATAGCCGAGTTAAAAATCGTCGACCAATTAATGGAATTGCCCTGGATGAAGTTGAGCCCCCAGTCGTTCAAGAGATTGACTCCCTCTTCAAACAAGGGATTGTGGTAGAAACGCTGCAGGGGCTTATCATAGCTTGAGATCAGCTCATCCCAGTTGGACACTAGAGACTGAGATTGGGCAAAGAAGACCGGCGTCAGATAGGTCAGGATCAAGACCGCTATCCCCATCAAGACCAGGACCAGGATAGCCCCCCACTGCCGCTTGACGCCCCGCTTTTCCAGGCGGTTGACGATGGGCACGGTGAGATAATAGAGGATTGCAGCCAAGATAATGGGCAAGGCAATCACGCTCACGAAATCCAAGACGGGGTGGAATAGGTGAGCAATCCGACTAAAGATCAATAGAAATAAGGCAATTAGGATGAGTACAAGCAACAATTGAAGCCAGCGATTGCTCAAGAAAGACCGGAAAGAATGGTAGTTAATCTTCTGCAATTGGTCGCTCCGGTCTTGCCAGTACTGGTTCATTTTGTCATTTGGGTTTCGCTTATCAGTCATCGAACTCCCCCTCTAGGAATAATTTACTTTTATTGCTTAAGTATACAATATATTTTGTTTTTGGCCTAACCCAGGTCGTGAACTTATAGTAAAATTAATATGAAAGGTGGATTAACCATGGATCAATTTTATCTCGGAGCCTATACCGACGGCTCCAATACGGGCATCCACAGCCTGAGCGTGGACCCTAACTTAGACCAGCCGCTTAAAGTCGATCGTCTCATAGAAGAGGCCGATCCCTGCTACTTCTGTCTGTCGGCCGACCAGAAGTCACTCTTCACTCTGTCCAATCCAGGGTCAGAGCCGGGTGTCAGCCACTACCGTTGGACGGGTGAGGACTTCCAGCTCGTGGACCGCTTAGCTTTTCTCGAAGAACCAGCCTGCTATGTGAGCCTGAGCGCAGATGAGCGTTACGTTCTCTGCGCCTCCTACCGGCAAGCTAGTCTTATCTTAATCAAAGTCCAGGCAAATGGCAAACTCGAGCTAGCGGACATTGTCCAGCGCACCGGCTCGGGGCCCCATCCCAACCAGGACCAACCCCACTGCCACTACTTCAAACAATACCGGGACAGCCCCTTCTTCCTGGCCTGCGACTTGGGGACGGATGAAGTCCTCAGCTACCGCATCCAAGAAGACAAGCTCCAGCTAGTCGATAGTCTGGCTATCCCAGCTGGCTCAGGCCCCCGCCACCTGGTCGCCCATCCCACGCTCCCCTATGTCTATGTTCTGAGCGAACTCTCTTATACGGTCGAAGTCGTTCAAGTCGACGACCTATCCGGCCACTTAGAGGCAGTCGGTCGCTACCAGACCCTGCCCCAAGCCCCCCAAGGCTTCAACTCCAGCGCCGCTATCCGTATCTCTTCGGATGGCCGCTTTCTTTACTGCTCCAACCGAGGAGAAAACACTTTGACAGTCTTTGCCCTGAGTAAAGATGGTCGACGCCTAGACCGCATCCAAATCATTGCCAGCCAGGGTGACTTTCCCCGGGACTTCAACCTATCCCCCGATGAATCCTATCTCCTCGTGGCCCACCAAAACGATGGACACTTGCGCCTCTTCGATCGCGATCCCGAAACTGGCCTTCTAACAGCTAAGGACTTCGACTACCAGCTCGACCAGGTCGTCTGTGTCCAAAGTATTTCTTAAATTTTCTTCAATTTTAGGTCAGAAGCCCGTGGTAAAGGCGAAACTTTGTTATATTGGAAGCTGCTTATTTAAGCGCTAAGAAGTAACTCACAGAAAGGAAAAGCTGTCTATGCTTGAACTCTTAAAAATTATCTTAATCGGCCTGATTGAGGGCATCACCGAATGGCTGCCCATTTCGAGTACCGGCCATATGATCCTCGTGGAGGAATTCGTCCAACTCCAAGTCCGCCCCGAATTCTGGGACATCTTCATCGTTGTCATCCAGCTCGGCGCTATCTTGGCAGTCATCTGGATTTACTTTAACCGACTCAACCCCTTCTCCCCGCAAAAGACCAAGGAAGAAAAACGGGAAACCTGGGAAACTTGGTTTAAGGTGGCAGTCGGCTGTATCCCTGCCGCGATTCTCGGTCTCTTGATCGATGACTGGATGGAAGCCCACCTGATGAACTGGTTAGTCGTGGCCCTGGCTCTAATTATCTACGGGATCGCTTTTATCTTGGTAGAAAATTACAACAAGACCCGGACCAGCCAAGTCAACAGCATGAGCGAACTCTCCTACCGGCGGGCCTTTACGATTGGCCTCTTCCAGTGCCTGTCCCTGGTGCCCGGCACATCCCGTTCCGGCTCTTCCATCCTCGGGGCCACCATCATGGGCACCTCCCGTCCCGTTGCCGCTGACTTCTCTTTCTTTATGAGTATCCCCATCATGTTCGGCGCCAGCTTCCTGAAACTGGTCAAAGGCTTCCTCGAAGGTTTCCGCTTCACCGGCTTAGAGCTCGGCTATCTCGCAGTCGGCATGGTCGTTGCCTTCCTGGTCTCCGTCATCACCATCAAGCTCCTCCTCCGCTACATCCAAAGCAACGACTTCAAGCCTTTCGGATGGTACCGGATTGCCCTGGGCTTAGTCGTTATCATCTACTTCGCTTGGATCCGATAAGCAGAGTTTGGGTTTCCTGAAACATAAGCAAAGTTATTTCATTCGATTGATCAAACGATCGAAATTAAATTTTCCCTTTAGAGTAAATATGCTACAAGCAGAATCTACTCTAAAGGGATATTTTTATAGATTTCAATGAATTTAAATAATACAAGCTACCATTCTTTTTAGTATTTGATAAGGAGTTTTGATTAATTATGAGCAGTAGTGGAGCTTTGAATTTGATCGTTAGCCATGAACAAGCAAGCGATGTGAATTACGTATAGTAGGCGTTAGCCGTACTAGACGTTTGAAGCTCGCTAGGTGAGGGACCTTGGCCCGAACCGGTGCCATGGCTCTATAACGATCAAATTCAAAAGCGCAACGGATGCTCATATGTACTATTAAGTTTAAATTAAAAAAGGGAAGTCTCAGCTTCCCTAGTTAATTCTTTATTTATTTATCAGATTCGAAAAATTCCTTATAGATAGCGGCAACAGCGCGTTCTTCTTCATTTTCGTTGATGCCAAACATAATGGAATTCTCGGATGAACCTTGGTTGATCATGTCGATATTCACCTGAGCTTCGCCTAGGGCCTTGGTTGCTCGAGCCATCAGTCCAATCTTATGTCGCATATTTTGCCCCACCAGCATAACTAAGCAAAGATTGTCCCGTTTTTCCACCACGTCGGCCGCCGTCTTGACCTTGATCTCTACTAAGAGGTCTTGGAATTGCTTAGCGGTAATCATTTCTTCCTTGAAGACAATATCAATGTCGTCAATCCCTGAAACAATGTGTTCCAAGCTGATATTATAGTCTTCCAAGACATCCAAGACCCGGTTAATGAAGCCAACTTCTCGGTTCATCATGTACTTGCTGATATAGATGGAAGCAAAGCCAGACTTACTAGCAACGCCAGCGAGGGGGTATTCAGATTCAGACCGCGTCCGGGTGATCTTAGTCCCTGGCGCTGTTGGATTATTCGTATTCTTTACCACAACGGGAATGCCTTCTGCAAAGGCAGGATAGAGGGCTTCATCATGGACGACGGAGAAACCAGAATAAGAGAGCTCCCGCATTTCGGTATAGGTTAAGTCTTCAATCGGCACTGGCTTCTCGATAATACTTGGGCTGGCTGAATAGATACAGTCCACATCGGTAAAGTTTTCATACAAGGTTGCCTTGACCCCATTAGCTAGAATAGCCCCGGTCACATCGCTGCCCCCGCGTGAGAAGGTCACCAGCTTACCGGTCTTGGTAAAGCCGAAGAAGCCTGGGAAGATAATAATCTCGTCATAGTCTCTCAAGGCAAAGAGATTCTGATAGGATTCGGGCAGGATTTGGGCATTGCCCGGCTCGTCGGATAAGTAGAGGCCCGCTTCCTTAGGGCTAATATAGCGGGCAGGAATGCCTTCTGAGCGCAGGTAGGCAGCAATGAGTTTGGCACTATTGTCTTCCCCACTGGCTTTCAGGGCATCCATAAAATAAGATTCTTCTGTCGTGTCCCCTTCGATCAGCTCTTGCAGGCTGTGGGAAATCTCACTCACGATGTCCTCATCAATGGCCAGGTCCGTCGCAATTTCTTTGTAACGGTTGACAATTTGATTAAAGACATGAGAGACGCCCTTATTCCCATTAAGCACCTGAGAAGCTAAGTCGATTAAGAGGTCGGTCACCTTGGTATCTTCTGGAAAACGTTTACCAGGAGCCGAAACGACCACGATACGTCGGTCAGCGTCACTTACAATGATATCTTTAATTTTTTTTATCTGCTCAGCACTAGCCACCGAGCTTCCACCAAATTTAATCACTTTCATCAGCATAACCTCATTCATGTTTAATTTTCTCATTTCTCTATAATATATCATACCTGTTCCTGCTAGACAAGAATCTTTCATTGGCTTTTTCAGGAAAGTATTGTTTTTCAACCTACTTTAGGCTATGGTAGAGGTATTATATTTTGAACGCTAGGAGAAAGGGAGACTAACAATGAACGGGGACTTAGAGGCTTTATTTAGGGCAGTGGATGTCATGGAGGAGGACCTGGTCCAGCTGAGGCGGGGCTTCCACCAGTATCCTGAGACAGCCTGGTTGGAATTTCGAACGACTTCACAAATCATCACTTACCTAGAAGAAGCCGGGATTCCAGTCCACTTCGGTCCTGACCTGGTCAATCGCGACTTTGCCTGGGGGCGCCCTGACTATGCCAGTCGCCAGGCAGCCATGGACCGCGCCATCGACCAAGGGGCTGATCCTCAGATTATCCGGCAGATGGCTGGCTTTCCTGGAGCAATCGCCCAAATTGATACGGGGCGGCCCGGTCCCCACCTGGCCTTCCGCTTCGATATCGATGCCAATGACCTCCATGAAACCCTGAAAGCCGACCACTTCCCTAACCAAGCCGGCTTCCGGTCAAAAAATCCGGACGCCATGCACGGCTGTGGTCATGACGGCCATACAGCTATCGGCCTCGTGCTCGCCAAACTGGTCCACCGCTACCAGGAAGATTTTTGCGGGAAAATTAGCTTTATCTTTCAAATTGCCGAAGAAGGCGTCCGCGGAGCCCGGGCCATGGTCGAGGCAGGCGTCTTAGAAGGTGTTGACTACCTCCTGGCCTGCCATATCCTGAAGAGCCCCGAGAATGAACTGGCCTTCTATAGCGACTGGTCCGGCCTCTACGCCACCAGTAAATTCAATGTCACTATCCACGGTCGGTCGGCCCATGCTGGCCTAGCCCCAGAATCTGGTCACAATGCCATTCTCGCAGCCACCTCAGCCATCGCCAATATGAACATGTTTTTCCAGGATTCCCATGGCAACGGCCGGCTCAATATCGGGACCATTAACGGTGGGACCGGGCGCAATGTCATTCCCGACTTCTGTTACTTTGAAGCCGAGACCCGGGGGCCCAGCCGAGAAGTCAACCAGCACCTCTATGACAAGGCGGTGACCTCCATTCGAGCAGCCTGTGAGATCTATGACTGCCAGTATGAGCTGGAGATCGTCGGCGGCTCCATCAATGCCCAGGCCAGCCCCGAATTCGCCGAAAAGGTCTACCAGGCTAGCCAAGCAGTCCCCGACTTCGACCATTCCTACCGCCACTATGCCAACCGCGGAGCGACCGATGACTTCGCCTATATGATGCAAGCGGTCCAAGACCAGGGCGGCCAGGCCACATACGCTGTCCTCGCCTGCCCCCTAGCTGCCGGCAACCACAACGACGCCTTCGACTTCGACGAAGCCTGCCTCAAAGCCGGCGCCAAAGCCTTCCTCTCCACCCTCTACCAGACCAACCACCGTTAATCATCCAACACAAAGGCCCTGCCCCAGAACTTAACTGGGTGCAGGGCCTTTTATTCTAAGCTTCCAATAAGGATTGGTAGACTTGGATATAGTCTTCAGCCGGTCCTTGCCAGCTGAAATCGCGGCTCATGGCCTCTTGGATCAAACCTTGCCAGGCCTTCTTATCATGTTCATAAACATCAACCGCATAGTTAACAATCTTCAAGAAGTCGCGGCCATTGAATTGGTTGAAGCTAAAGCCCGTTCCCTCGCCTGTAAAGTGGTTGTAGGGTTCAACTGTATCGGCCAAGCCCCCCACTTCATGGACTAAGGGCAGGGTTCCATAGCGCATCGCAATCATCTGGGACAGGCCACAGGGTTCAAAGGCACTCGGCATCAAGAAGAGGTCAGACCCCGCATAGATCTCTTGGGCCAAGTGGACATCAAAGTCAATATAGGCGCAAAAGCGGCCTGGATACTTGTGCTCAAAGTAACGGAAGGAGTGTTCAAATTCATCGTCCCCCGTCCCCAAAACCAAAACCTGGACCCGGCGCGTATTCAAGAGCTCTTCCGCCTTCTCTTGGAGCAACTGCATGCCCTTCTGCGGCGTCAGCCGTGAAACCACGCCCAGTAGTGCTGCATCTGGATCTTTAACCAGTCCAACTCGCTCCTGGAGCTTGATCTTATTCTTAAGCTTAGCGGACTGGACAGTCTGAGCGTCATAGTTTACCGCTAAATTCGGGTCAGTTTTCGGATTATTTAAGTCATAGTCAATGCCGTTAATAATGCCGCGAATCTTAAAGTGGTTGTCACGCAAGCAGGCATCTAGTCCCTCACCGAATTCTGGCGTCTGGATCTCACCAGCATAACGGGGACTCACCGTTGTCACAATATCAGAGAAGTTAATGCCCCCTTTGAGATAGTTGACCGCTCCATAGTGCTCACAGCCCTTGTCATGGAAGGTGGCATCCGTTGTATTGAAATAAGAGTAGAGAGCTTCCTTGTCCGTCCAACCCTGGAATTGGATGTTGTGGATGGTCAGCACCTTACGGATATCGCGGTAAGCTTCCACCCAATGGTACTTGTCCACGAGGAGGGCAGGAATCATGGCCGTCTGCCAGTCATTGACATGGATGATGTTTGGAATAAAGTCTACTTTCTCCATCATTTCAATCACTGCCAAGTCAAAGAAGGCAAAGCGTTCACAATCATCCTCATAACCATACAAGGAAGGTCGATTGAAATAATCCAAATTATCCACAAAGTAATAGGTTAAATCGTCTAAGACCAGGCGTTTGATCCCTACATAAGCTTGCCGCTGGTAGCCCGTCTCCACTTGGAAGTTCAAAAGGTCTTCACAGGCTTCCTTGTACTCCTCAGGCATGAGGGTGTAATAAGGAAGGACTACCCGGACATCAATGCCCTGGGCTTTTAGAGCCTTAGGCAGGACATAGGATACATCGCCCAAGCCCCCTGTTTTAAAAAAGGGGGCTGCTTCAGCTGAAGCAAATAAAATCTTCATTTTTGTCTCCTTTAAACTATTGCACTAGGCTTTAATCCGCGTATTCTTAGCAACCACTAGGGGTTCTTCGGCCGTTCCTTCGACCACTGCCCCGGCCTCAACATAGACCCGCTTATCCAGGATGGCATGTTTGACCCGGGCGCCCTCTTCAATGATACAACCTTGGAAGAGGATAGAATTCTCGACTTCTGCCCCCTCATGAACCTCAACCTTACGCGAAATTTGCGAGTGGGAAACCTTACCTTGCATATCCGTATGGGTCGCGATCTGGGCATTGTGGACTTCAGCTTTTTTACCATAATAAGTTGGTGCTCCATTGTGGGTCCGGGTAATAATTGGCAACTCGGTATGGAAGAGGCTGGTGAAGGCTTCCCCTTCGAGCATAGAGAGGCTGGTATCATAGTAGGCCTTGACAGAATCAATATTGGCTACGAAGCCCTTGTGTTCATAAGCTTGGACGGTATAGTCCAGGAGGTATTTCTCAATAATTTGGTCGAGGTTATCATTGAGGTTCTCCGCATTGGCCTTGTCAATAATTTCAAGCAAGATATTGGCAGGCATGATGGTCATGTTCATATCGAAGTTAACCACTTCGCCTTCAATAGGCGTAACGCCTTCCTTAGCCAAGTCAGTCACATAGCCCTTGTCATCGATGGTCAATAAATTCTCATCGGGGTGGTATTCAACGAAGCTTTTTTCCTTCTTAGCATACATCCGCATCACTTCGGCGCTTCCCGCTTCGAAGGTATCCAGCATGTCCACCAAGTTGACGCTAGCTAGGATCTTAGAACCTGAAATAAAGACATACTCGCTATTGGCCCGTTCGATAAAGATTTTGTGGTCTTCATAGAAGTCACCAATCCGGCTAGCCGCTTCATAGAGGGCCTTCTTGTGCTTCATCTGCGAATAGGTGAAGATCCCACCTGAATTCGTATCCAAGTCCCAGGCCTGGCCGCTGCGGATATGGTCGTAGACGGACCGGCCGGTTTCATTGATGAAGATAGCTGCTGAGCGCACATCGGCGTGTGATAAGCTCGACAGGGTAAAGTCTAAGAGCCGGTAGCGGCAGGCAAAAGGCAGGGCACCAATTGGCCGACTATCCGTCAATGGAGCTAGCTTGCTATCATCTTCGGTCATATTAATAATGGCACTTAATTTATTCTTCTTCATTGTCGCTACCTCCCACTACTTCTTCATAGCCGACGACTTTAATTTCTTCTGGGGTCCCAATCACTTGGGCATTGTCCGCAATCTGGGCGCCTCCCCCGAGAATAGCATACTTAATCACAGCCTTTTGCCCCACGCGCGCCCCAGTCATCAGGACTGATTTCTCCACTTGGCTGTCTTTGCCGATCTTCACGTCTTGTGAAATAACTGAGCGGTTGACCTGACCACGAATGAAGGCACCGTCGCAAACCATGGATTCCGTCACATTCGCCTCTTCCGTTAATAATTGAGGGGGTGACACGATGTTCTTACTATAGATGGGCCAGTCATTCGAGCGAATATTGAGAGGGTGGTCAGGATCCAGGAATTCCATATTGGCTTCCCAGAGACTTTCGATAGTCCCCACGTCCTTCCAATAGCCATCGAAGGAGTAGGCATAAAGAGCTTCGTCATTGGCCAGATAAGCTGGAATCACATCTTTCCCGAAGTCTTCCATTTTTTCAGGGTCTGAAGTGAGATAGCTCCGCAGCTTATCCCAAGTAAAGATATAGATCCCCATGGAAGCTAGGTTAGACTTAGGATGTTCAGGTTTCTCTTCAAACTCAACAATCTTATCATCGTCATCAGTATTCATAATCCCAAAGCGTGATGCCTCTTCCATAGGCACCGGGATTACCGCAACCGTACAGTCTGCTTCGTTGGCCACATGGTCTTCCAACATGCGTTCATAGTCCATCTTATAGATATGGTCACCTGACAGGACTAAGACATATTCCGGCTTCTGGCTATCGATAAAGCTAATGTTTTGGTAGATGGCATTGGCTGTCCCTTTAAACCATTTTTCCCCATCTTCCGTGGAAGAGTAAGGTTGGAGGACATAGGCGCCCCCTTCGTTAGAATCTAGGTCCCAAGGCACTCCTACCCCAATATGGTCATTGAGGACTAAGGGTTCATACTGGGTCATGACGCCCACTTTTTTGATGCCGGAATTGGCACAGTTACTCAAAGGAAAATCAATAATACGGTATTTGCCTCCAAAAGGAACAGCTGGTTTGGCAATTTCTTTGGTTAATTTACCGAGGCGGGTCCCCTTACCCCCAGCAAGTATCATAGCTAATAATTGTTTTTTTCATAATGATCGAGATTACTCTCTTTCCCCTCCTTCAACTAAATCTTCTTTCTTTAATAGTTCTGGCCTCTCCGTCAAAAGCTGATCGGGCTTCAATAGGAAGGTCGACAGGGAGGGCAATACGACAGATAGCGAATAATCAAAGCCTTGGTGGGGCACTTGCTCTGCCGTATAAGTTTCCTGCTGGTATTCCCAATTGCCTCCAAATTCCTGCATTTCACTGTTCAAGAGGACACGATAAGTTCCTGGATACGGTACCCCCAAGCGGTAATTGTGACGTTCCACGGGGGTAAAGTTATAAGCACACACAATAAAATCTTCTGGGTCCTGGCTCCTCCGAATAAAGGCCGCCGTGGTCTCTAAATCATCATCCGCTTCCAGGAAACGGATGCCTTCTGGGCTCAGGTCCAATTGGTGGAGGGCTGGTTGATCCTGGTAGAGCTGGTTCAAGCACTGGATGTAGTGCTGGTATTCCCGGTTATAGGGCCGGTCCAAGTCCTCCCATTCTAGCTGGCTGTAGAAGCGCCACTCTAAGAATTGGCCAATTTCGTTACCCATGAAGGATAATTTCTTACCTGGATAACACATCCG
Source organism: Aerococcus sanguinicola (assembly GCF_001543145.1). Lineage (NCBI taxonomy): Bacteria > Bacillati > Bacillota > Bacilli > Lactobacillales > Aerococcaceae > Aerococcus > Aerococcus sanguinicola. Next base: position 73,008 of record NZ_CP014160.1, read on the forward strand.
GTAACCCTCCAGTGTTCGCAAGTTCGAGAACTCATCATAACGCGTCTGTCCCGGCATCCGCCCTAAGAGGGACTCCTTGCCGTGGACCACTTCATCGTGGGAAAAGGGCAAGATAAAGTTCTCATGGAACATATACATGAAGGTAAAGTTCACCAGCTTATAGTGGTGGGACCGGTGGATAGGGTCCAAGCTAAAGAATTTCAGGGTATCGTTCATCCAACCCATGTTCCACTTGAAGTTAAAGCCCAAGCCCCCTTCGGAAGTGGGCCGTGTCACCCCATCCCAAGCTGTGGATTCTTCCGCAATCATGAGATAGGAATCATCCCGCAAGAAGATCTCCTGGTTTAAACGGCGGAGGAAGTCTACCCCCTCTAAGTTGACATTATTGCCATAGCGGTTAGGCTGCCAGTCCCCAATATCATAGTCCAAGTAGAGCATATTAGAGACGGCATCCACCCTCAAACCATCGACATGGAATTCCTCTAGCCAAAAGACAGCATTCGAAATCAAGAAGCTGTGGACTTGGCTCCTGCCTAGGTCAAAATTATAGGTCCCCCCACGGTTATTGACCGCACGCTGGGGATCTTGAAATTCAAAGCACGGGGTCCCGTCGTAATAGGCCAGAGCATCATCATTGCGGACAAAGTGGCCGGGCACCCAATCCACTAAGACCCCAATCTCCGCCTGGTGGCAGGCATCCACAAAACGCATAAATGGTTCAAAGTCGTGACCGAAGCGACCAGCAATCGAATAATAACCCGAAATCTGATAGCCCCAAGAAGCCTCCAAGGGGTGCTCCATCAAAGGCATAAATTCAATATGGGTATAGCCCATTTCTTTGACATAAGGGATGAGTTCCTTCCTCAAGTCATCGAAACTATAAGCCGACCCATCCGGATGACGGCGCCAGGAGGACATGTGGACCTCGTAGATGTTTAAAGGCCGGTCATAGCGTTTAGCTTTCCGACGTTCGGCCAGCCAATCGGCATCCTGCCAGTCATACTGGGGCAAGTTTTGGATCACCGAAGCCGTCTTGGGTGGGACCTCACTCGCAAAGGCGAAGGGGTCTTGCTTTTCCTTTTTTTGCCCTGCCTGGTCCGTGACCACAAATTTATAGAGGTCCCATTCCTTAGCCTCAGCCTTAAAGATGGTCCAAGCTCCGGTTTCCCCCACTGCTTCAAGGGCCTCTTCCTGCCACTGGTTAAAACTTCCAATAATAGCAACGGCCTTGGCCCGGGGTGCCCAGACTGTAAAACGATAACCCTCCTGACCCGCTTGATCTCGACAAGCTTTGGCACCCAGAAAATGATAAGCGGAAAAATGATTGCCTAAATTGAAGTAATACATTTCTGTTGCCAGTTGGTCTTTGGTCAATTGCGGCATATTCCCCCTCCTTCCTTTTTATAAAAACGCTTGCATTTCTTTCTAAAAAAAAAGCGAGAACAAAGTTAATTGTTCTCGCTTTCTCCTAGACAAGGGATAAAGCCGTTCACAGCAACTTTATCCGAGCACCTACTTCCTGTAGTGTTGCTAAGCAACGTGTGCTCTCTATATTCTCAATACACAGTTAAGTGTACTCAGCTCATCGCGAGATAAGTATAGCACAGTTTCCACTAAAAAGGCAAGTTATTTCCAAGCCTCTTCGTCAATAACTTCAATCTTGTAGCCATCTGGGTCAGTCACAAAGTAGTAGAATGGCTCAGTCCCAGGTAAACCTACATAGTCTGTTACAGGATAACCAGCTTCCTTATGAGCTTGGTGGAGTCCTTCGGCATCTGCGGTTACAATCGCAATATGCCCATAACCATTTCCTAAATCATAGGCTTCATGGTCATAGTTATAAGTTAATTCTAATTTGTAGTCTTGGCCTGGTAAAGAAAGGTAGCAAAGCGTAAATTCATTATCTGGGAAATCCCGACGCTCCACCTCTTCAAAACCAAAGGCATCTTGGTAAAACGTAATGGACGCTTCTAAATTTTTAACGCGTACACATGTATGATCCACAACTGGCATTCAATCATCACCTTTCCTTATGTCTATTCTACCTAACTTTCATCCTTTTTTAAAGAAATATGATAAAAAAATGATAAGTTTATCAAAGAAAATCTTTAAAGCCCATAGCCTAGCACACTGATAGTTTTCTCTTCTTCAAAATGAAAAACTTATCCTAGCAAGCTTTCTTCCCTAAAACTCTACTCAAAACTTTCCTCAAAGTAAACAATAGCAGCCACAAAATGGCTAAGATCAGATTCGTTGTTAACATCATCACCAGGCCCTGACAGCCTGCCCCTCCTTTCATGATAGGTCATAAGTTCATTCTATCATGAAGCGGAGACTTTTGCCTGCCTGATTGTAAAAAAAGGACCTTCTTCGTGGCAAGCATTTTTAGACAAGCGCAAACGATTTCGGGTGCAAAATACGTGCAAAAATATTTTTAAATCTTTGCACTTCTCCTGCAAGCTCAAACTTTTAACAAAAAGAAAAAGGCTAGAAAGCATTGCTTCTACAATACTTTCTAGCCTTTTCGCACATTCAGTAAGCTTCTTGAGCTTTTTATGAATGCGGGTAACAGGACTTGAACCTGCACGGGAGTTACTCCCACTACCCCCTCAAGGTAGCGCGTCTGCCTATTCCGCCATACCCGCGTTGCTTAACACAAGATATATCTTACCGCATATCGGTTAAGCTGTCAACCATTTTTCCTAATTTTTTAGAAAATAATGTTCACTAAGAAAATATTGAGCAAGACAAAGCAAGCAATAGCGATTAATGCTGCATAGTAGCGGTTGATCCAGGACACTCGCGACTCATAGAGGTAATAGAGGAGCGGGATCGAAATCAGGAAGACGATGAACTCCAAGAGCATTAAGAAGAGAACCAGGATGGAGAAGAGCAAGGGTGCAATCAAACTACAGAGCATGGCTAAAATAGCGAGGACCACAGTCAGGCTGTTCATCCCCATAAAGCGCGTCAACCATTCCAAGTTGCTCTGGTCCAGCTTAAAAATCAAGCGCATGGTGGCCTGGCTGATCGCGGCGATTAGCCAGAACATGACAAAGAAATAGACCAAGGCCTGGATAAAGAACAGCCAAGGATTAAAGTAGTAATCAATGTTGGGTAAGATCGAGATGCTGGATAGCCAGGCATAATTAGAGAAAGCAAAATTTGCCATGGCTGTTAAAGTCACCGTATTGGTCAGGGTGAGGATCACCAGCATAGCCACCCCATAGTAGGAATTGATATAACTAGGATTTTGGATATTCTTGATTGGATTCTTCAAAAAGGCCAAGAAACAACGGAAGAAGTCTTTGGCATAGGCGGTCCACTTTTCCTGGTCAGCCCGTTTTTTCCGGCTCATTTTTTTGGTCTTCTTATCTGTTTCTTCTTCAGTCTGACTGCCCGCTTCTTGCAAGTAAAAATCTTGCTCAGACTGGATAACCTGTCCACACTTAGGACAAACCAGGTCATCTTCTGCAAGTTGGCAATCACAATTTTGACATCTTTTAATCACAGCAGACTCCTTTCTATTAATGTAAGGGTGTGAGAGGATGCGGGAAAAAGGGACCTCTGGAGTAAAAGGCCAGAGAAGGCTGAAGGCCTTCGACGGACTTTTATGAAGAGGAGCCCTTTTTGCATCCTCGAACCCAACTAAGAGTGCGAGCAAAGGCGACCCCTTAACTCCCACCAAGGTCATCTTCAGGCCCCTCGACTTGTACTAAGACCCCCAAGCAATGGCCGCACATGGCGCGAGGGTTGATGCGGCGCTCGCGCTCATAAAGCTCATGGCAGCCTTGACAGCGGTAGTAATAGAGCTTCCGCTCGGAGGGATCAAGCAAGTCGGGCACATAGTCGATCCCCCCAACTGCTTCTAAAAGCTCCTTGAATTGCGAGTTGCCATGCCGGTAGCCGGAGCCTTGTCGGTAAAGGTGGTAGTGGCAAAGCTCATGGCGGATTACTTTAACGAGCAGGTCTTGGTCGTAGCGGTCAAGAATTCTAGGATTAAAATCCAATTTGCAGGACGGGGAATGGAAGCGCCCGCCGGTTGTCCGCAAGCGCCGATTCCATACCGCCTGGTGGCAAAAAGGTCGCCCGAAGTCTTCAAGAGACACCTTCTCCACTAGAGCCTGTAAGGCAGCATCTGAATAAGTCTTTTTAGTCTTCAATCATCGTCAGCCCAATTCGCCCTGTTTGGGTATCCACCGATTCCACCCACACATTAACAATTTCACCCACGGCCACGACATCACTCGGGTGTTTAACAAATTTCTTGCTGAGCTTGGAGATATGGACCAGGCCATCCTGCTTGACACCAACGTCGACAAAGGCCCCAAAATCGACCACATTGCGGACGGTTCCTTGTAAGGCCATGCCTTCTTTGAGGTCGCTCAGTTTCAAGACATCCGAGCGCAAGATCGGCGCATCCAAGTCATCCCGCGGGTCGCGTCCGGGTGCCAGGAGGGACTCTTGGATGTCCTTGAGGCTCTCTTCCCCGATCTGGTAAGCAGCTGCAAGACTTGGAATATTCCAGTCTTTAATCTGCTGACGGACGGCATCTTCATGGATGTCGGCCAGGTCAATACCCTGGTCAGCTAGAATTTTATTAGTGAGTTTATAACTTTCCGGGTGGATAGCCGTCGCATCGAGGACTTCTTCCCCGTTGAGGATACGCAAGAAGCCGGCACATTGTTCGAAGGCTTTAGGCCCTAAGCGGGAAACATCCTTGAGTTCTTGACGGTTCTTAAAGAGTCCATTGTCATTGCGGTAGGCTACAATATTCTTGGCCACCGACTTGTTGACACCTGACACATGGACCAGCAAGGAAGGACTGGCCGTATTCAAGTTCACCCCTACCCGGTTCACCACGGTTTCGACGGTAAAGTCAAGAGAGTCGGAGAGTTCTTTCTGGGAAACATCATGTTGGTATTGGCCGACGCCAATGGATTTTGGATCAATCTTCACCAATTCTGCCAGCGGGTCTTGGAGGCGGCGGGCAATGCTGACGGCTGACCGTTCCTCGACATTAAAGTCTGGAAACTCTGCCCGGGCCACTTTGCTAGCGGAATAGACCGAGGCCCCACTCTCATTAACAATCATGTATTTGAGATTTGGAAACCGGTTTTGGATTTGGTCGGCCACGAATTGCTCCGATTCTCGGCTCGCGGTCCCATTCCCAATGGCCACCATTTCTACCCCATATTTTTCAACTAGTTGGCCGAAAATCTTAGCGGCTTCTTCGACTTTATTGACGGGGTGGGTTGGATAGATAATTGCCTTGTCGAGAAACTTCCCTGTTTCATCCACGACCGCTAACTTACAGCCGGTCCGGAAGGCAGGATCTAAGCCTAAAACAACCCGGCCCTTGAGCGGCGCCTGCATGAGCAAGTGGTAGAGGTTGTCAGAGAAGCTTTCAATGGCATGGGCTTCGGCCTCCTCGGTCAATTCGGAGCGGATTTCCCTTTCCACTGCCGGCAGGAGGAAGCGCTGCATGGCGTCCTGGATCGCTGCCTGGAGTTCCTTCAAGCTGACAGGGTGACCATCGATCACCTGGTTAACTAAGTACTCTAAGACTGGAAATTCATCAAATTCAAAGTTCAAGCGCAGGATTTTTTCTTTCTCGCCGCGGTTCAAGGCCAGGACTTGATAGGGTTTGAGCTTGCCGAGAGCTTGAGAGAAGTCATAGTAGACCTTGTAGACCTGCTTATTATCTTCCGCTCCCTTGGCCTTCTCACTCACTAGGCGCCCTTCTTCTTTGACATAGCGGCGCAGCCATTGCCGGTAGCGAGCCGTTTCGCTGATCCATTCACAGAGGATTTCATGGGCTCCAGCTAGGGCATCTTCTAGGCTAGGGGCTTCTTCAGTGACATACTTGGCCGCTTCCTCTTTGGGGTCCCCCGTTTTAGGACTGGCATAGAGCCATTCAGCCAAGCCTTCCAAGCCCTGGTCCTTAGCAATGGTCGCCTTGGTCCGACGCTTGGGTTTGTAGGGTTCATAGAGGTCTTCTAATTCTTGGAGCTTATCCGCCTTCAGGATTTCTTTTTTCAGCTTGGGTTTTAGCTTACCTGCGGCTTCAATGGTGTCGAGGATCGTTTCCCGGCGTTTCTCCAGATTTTCAATATAATCATAAGATTTTTGGATCTTACGAATTTCCACTTCATCGAAGGATCCCGTCTGTTCCTTCCGGTAGCGGGCGATAAAAGGAACCGTATTGCCCTCCTCCAACAAGCTGAGGACACTTTGGATTTGTTTCTTCGAATAAGTCGGCATCTCTTGATGCACTAACTTCAAATAATCTTCATTCATGAATATTTGACACCTAACTTCCTTTAAAAATTCCCTTATAAGTTCTTATTATAGCATTCTTCTCCTACTTGCACACCTTAAAATAATTAGCAAGAATACGAGTTAAAAATTGCATTTTCGTCTTTTATCCTCTATACTAACTATACATATTAGTGTACAAATCATAAGGGAGTAACCTGCAGCATGTCTGCGGTAATATCAACAGGCGCAGTCAATTGTATTGCTGGTATTACCTTAATTTGGTGAGACTTATGCTACTGGGGGACGACAGTAGTATGAGTCTTTTTTTACACTATTATATAATAAACTGCTCAGTTGAGCGAAGAAGGAGTGTTTATAATTGGACCAACAAGAGTCAGGGAAGAAGTATTTCACCATGGATGTTCCCGCCGTTGAAAATGAATTCCAAACGTCAACGACAGGCTTGACCGATGCCCAAGCCAAAGAACGTCTGGACCAATACGGCCCCAACGAAATCCAAGAAGGTGAAAGTAAGTCTACTTTCCAAAAGTTTATTGATCAGTTCAAGGACCTCATGATCATTATCCTGCTTATTGCAGCCGTGCTTTCCGTTGTCCTGGAAGGCTATGAGGGGATGGTCGACGCGATCATTATTCTTGCCGTTGTTATTATTAATGCCATTCTTGGGGTTATCCAAGAGAACAAGGCTGAAGACGCTATTAATTCATTGAAGGAAATGTCTTCGCCCCAAGCCAATGTCCGCCGTGACGGTGAAATTCGCGCCATTGATTCGCGCGAAATTGTGCCTGGCGACGTTGTTTTACTAGAAGCAGGGAATGTCGTGCCAGCCGATATGCGCTTGATCGAAAGCAATTCCTTGCAGATTGAAGAAGCGGCCCTTACCGGGGAATCTGTACCTGTTACTAAGAACTTAGAATTGGTGGACGACACAGCAGCTATCGGGGACCGTAAAAATATGGCCTTCTCCTCCACTAACGTCACTTATGGTCGCGGCGCCGGGATCGTTACTGGAACCGGTATGAACACAGAAGTCGGCCATATCGCGACCATGCTAGATAATGCCGAAACTAAGAAGACGCCACTCCAGGAAGACCAAGATAAATTATCTAAATTCCTTACCGTGGCAATCATTGTTATCGCTGTTATTATCTTTGTGGTTGGTTTAGTCCAAGGCCGCTACTGGGTGGACATGCTCCTAACTGCGATTTCAATCGCCGTTGCTGCCCTTCCTGAAGGTCTGCCAGCCATCTCAACCATTATCCTCGCCCTGGGGACACAAAAGATGGCCGACCGCAATGCCCTAGTTCGTAAATTACCAGCCGTTGAAACCCTGGGTGGGACTGAAGTTATTTGTTCCGACAAGACCGGTACCCTCACCCAAAATAAGATGACCATTGAAAAGGTCTACTACAATGGCCAAATCCATGATGCTAGTGAAGATATTGACTTCGAAGAACCTGTCTTCAAGATCATGAACATGGCGAACGACACCACGGTTTCAGCTGACAAGAGCCTAGCTGGGGACCCAACCGAGACAGCCATGGTTCAATTCGGGATCGACAAGGGCTTCCAACTCGATGAAGCGCTCCAAGCCCAACCTCGGATTGGTGAAATCCCATTCGACTCTGAACGTAAGATGTCAACTACTGTTCATCCAAGCTCAGACAAGGCTCAAGGCCAATTCGTTGTCATGACCAAGGGTGCGCCTGACGTTATTATTGACAACTGTGACTACTACTATGAAAATGGTCAGATCCACGAAATGACCGAAGCCTACCGTGACAAGCTCTTAACTGCTAACCACGATATGGCTGTTGAAGCCCTGCGTGTCCTCGCTATGGCCTTCAAGTATATCGACCAAGAAGCCGACGAGTATACGAGTGAAGAACACGAACGTCATTTGGTATATGCTGGTATGGTCGGTGAAATCGACCCTGAACGTCCAGAAGCTAAGGACGCGATCGCTACCGCTAAGGCGGCTGGTATCCGGACCGTTATGATCACGGGTGACCACCAAACAACAGCTGCTGCCATTGCAGAACGTTTAGGTATCATTACTGAAGAACACGATGAATCTGCAGTAACCACTGGGGCCTACCTCGATACCATCGATGATAATCAATTAGAACAAGAAGTTGAACAATACTCTGTTTATGCTCGGGTTGCTCCTGAACATAAGGTAAGAATTGTTCGCGCTTGGCAATCTAAGACCCATAACAAGGTTGTTGCCATGACCGGTGACGGGGTCAACGATGCCCCATCCCTCAAACAAGCCGACATCGGGATTGGTATGGGGATCACTGGGACAGAAGTGTCTAAGGGTGCTTCCGACATGGTACTGGCTGACGACAACTTCGCCACCATTGTCCATGCGGTTGAAGAAGGACGTAAAGTCTTCGCTAACATCCAAAAGGCGGTTCAATACCTCTTATCAGCTAACCTGGGTGAAGTTATGACCCTCTTTATTGCAACCTTTGCTAACTGGACTATCCTGGAGCCGATCCACATTCTTTGGATTAACTTGGTAACCGACACCTTCCCAGCCATTGCACTTGGTCTGGAAGAAGCGGAACCTGACGTGATGGAACACAGACCGCGTGGCCGCCGAACCAACCTCCTATCAGGTGGGGTTCTGGAAGGGATCATCTACCAAGGGATCTACGAAGGTGGTATTACCCTCTTCGTTTACTGGTATGCTATCAACAAGATGCAAGTTGAACATGTCGATGCGGAAGCGATGGCCTTCCTAACCTTGGCCTTTATCCAGCTCGCCCACGCCTTCAACTGTAAGTCTGTTTACCGGTCACTCTTCTCAGGTAATCCATTTAACAACAAGGCCTTCAACTTGGCCATCCTGGTCTCTGCTGCCATGCTGATCATTACCGTCTTTGTGCCAGGCTTAAACGATGCCTTCGGTACCATCCACTTGGTTAATGATCCAAATGCCGGTCAAATGTGGACAGTTATCATTGTTGCTGCCCTGTCTATCATTCCTTACGTAGAGATTATCAAATTCTTCCTACGTCAATCCGGCTATGCAGCCAAGTCAGAAGATCATAAATAAGAAGCAAAGCCTTTGAATTGGCTTAAGCAAAAAACAGAGCCTCCTGTCCAAAAGACGGGAAGCTCTGTTTTTGTGTTGTAGAGATCAATTAAATAAAGAGATCCAAAATATCGGCCAGAGACTTTCCAAAGATGGTCTTCCCTTCCTCTGCTTCGGCCTGCTGAAGGGCCTCTTGGCGGTAGCCATTGCTATGGAAGTGGATGGTCTGGTCTTCATGAGTTCTCTCTTCTTCTTTCGCTGGCTGCTTATCTGCTGTCTCTGGCAATCTTTCTAAATAGGCATAGGAGAAACAATACTTAGCCGGAAGGACGGCTTGGGACTGACCATGGTTGTCATAGCAGCGAAATTCCAAGTCCCCCTGGTCATTATAGCGATAGGCGTAGGCCAGAAGCCAGTGGTTACCATAGGGAGACCCTAGGAGACCTGCTGTTCCCACAATAAAGGGTCCATAACCTGCAGCCATTAAGTCAGGGACTTTAACTTCTGAAAAGAGGCCGACCTTGACCCGGTAGCCCTGGGGTCCCAAGAGACTGTCTAAGCCCGAATAAATATTCCAAATAAAGGTGCCCTTGTGTAAGTGCTTGTCATCGACTAACTCTTGGCTGGCCCCGAGTAAGCGGCCAGGATCCAAGGCCCGTCCCGTATCAGCCAGGACACGGTCATGGACTAAGGCAGCAGTGACATAGGACCCACAGATTCCAGGCTCCTCGCGGTTAATCCAACTTCTATATTTTGCAAAGCGGTCTGCTGGCAGACCCTGCCATTGTTCAACCATTCATTTCCCTCCATATTGCGAATATCATATCCCTATTCTACCATTCTTACTTGCCTTTGTCAGAAGATGAGGATTGGAGGCTGGAACAAAATCTCCAGCCTCTTTTTAACCAACAAAACTTTTTCAAAAGTCAGGCCTGAATGACTTTTGTCACACTCGCTTGATTTTAGAAATTCTTTGTACTTCTCTAGCTATAACGTGGTATCATAATAACTAATGATAAGTTATAAAGGAGGAGGTGATTCGCATGAAGACCCTCTCAAGCGATCGTTTACCCTGGGACCTGCAAGCCCTGCTCTTAATGATCTTATTAATCAGCAACTTCTTCCCCTTCTATATTACGGTCACCGTGATGACGGTCATCTTTATTATTTTAGGGGTCTGCGGGCTTTTCCGCCCCAGCTTTACGGATAATAGTGGGGTGATGGCAGCCTTTTGGATATTTATCGCTTACAATATTAGCATTTCCCTCGTCTATCAAAACTGGTTGGGTGTCCTCATATCTTTTGGCTTCGCTATCTACTTAATCTTTTTCAAGTATTATTTTGATGCCATCAAGCCTTATTTTGTGGAAGACTTGATCAATATCAGCCTTATCGCTAGTTTTATTCTTTTTATTTTTGCCCTGCTCGAGCACTTTCAGTTCATCCAGGAATGGGACTATACCTTTATTTCCGAGGCTATGGGCAAGCAGCATGCAGACCGGGTCGAAGCGACTTTTTTTAATCCGAATTACTATGCTATGATGCTTGAATTCTTCATCATTATTGGCCTCTACAAGTTGACGCGGACCAAGAAATTGCGAAAGAAATTAGCCTTCGCCTTCATTACCCTCTGTAATCTGTCCGCTATCTTCTTTACTGGAGCTAGGACTAGCTTTATGGTCGTTATCGGATCAATCGTCGTCTTCTACTATGTTTACGGCTACCACAAACAGGCCCTGGTCAGCTTAGGGCTGATGGGGCTAGGCGTTCTCGGTCTAATGGTGACCGACCTCTTCCCCCGCATGGACTCCCTATCTTGGGCCTTGGGGGACCGGATCCATATCTGGCAGACAGCCTTGCGAGCGCTCCGCCACAACTATCTCTTTGGTCAGGGACCCTTGACCTACTTGCAGGTCTGGAACGAATATCCGGGGGGAAAATCAACCATCCATTCCCACAGCATCTACCTGGACCCCCTCCTCAGCTATGGGATTGTCGGCTGCAGCATCCTCTTTCTCCCCTTCTACCGCTTTGCTAGCTTGATTAATACCATGAGAAAGTATCCTGCTCTTCGCTTGCGCTTGGCCCTGATCTGTTCTTTTATTTCCATTGTCCTCCTCCACGGTCTCCTGGACCTGACGATCTTTTGGATCCAGACCAGCTTCCTCTTCCTTATCATTGTCCTACCGATTAAGAATATGATTCAAGAAGCCGAAGCCGGACTCTATCCCGAAAAATAAAAAAGAAGCCTTGACCCTTTCAGTCCAACTGATTGGTCAAGGCTTCTTTTAATATGATCATTGATTGCTCAAGTTATTAGCCCTGTCCTACATTTCATGCGGTGCAGCGACACCGAGCAGGTTCAAGGCGGCTTCTAAAACAACCGTCGTTGCTTTAACGAGGGCTAAACGTGACTCTAAGCCTTCATCCTCTTCAAGGATACGGTTGTGGGCATAGTAGCGGTTAAAGTTCTGAGCGAGGTTGATCGCATACTTAGCAATCACGCTTGGCTCATAGTGACGGTAGGCCTTTTCAATGGTTTCTGGGAAGTCATTTAAGGCCTTGATAATGGTATAGGCTTCTGGGTCTTCCAAGCTATAGTCAGCCGCCAGGTCAAGCTCGCGACCTGACTTGCGCAAGATGGAATGCGCCCGAGCATTGGCGTATTGGACATAAGGCCCGGTCTCCCCTTCAAACTGGACAATTTCACTGAGTTTGAAGTCAAAGTTATTCATCCGGTCATTCTTCAGGTCGTGGAAGATGACAGCACCGACCCCAACTTGGTGGGCAACCTGGTCTTTATTGGCTAAGTCTGGATTCTTTTCTTCAATTTGTGCTTCCGCTAGGCGGATGGCTTCATTGAGGGCCTCCTCGAGAAGGACAACTTTACCTTTACGGGTGGAGAGCTTCTTCCCATCCTTGGTCACCAGACCGAACGGAATATGGTGGATGTCATCGTACCAGTCGTAACCCATTTCTTTGAGGACCGCCTTCAATTGCTTGAAGTGGATGCTTTGCTCATTACCCACCACATAGAGGGACTGAGCAAAGTCATAGTGATCCTTGCGGTAGAGGGCAGCGGCCAGGTCGCGGGTCATATAGAGGGTCGCTCCATCTGACTTTTTGACTAAGGCAGGGATCAGGTCATACTTGTCTAAGTCAACAATCGTCGCCCCATTATCGACCTTGAGCAGGTCCTTTTCTTCCAAGAGGTCGATGACCCGGTCCATCTTGTCATTGTAGAAGGCTTCGCCCTTGTCGGAATCGAATTCAATGCCTAACATGGCATAGATGCGGTTGAATTCTTTGAGGGACTCGCTTCTAAACCAACGCCAGAGGGCTAATTCTTCTTCCGAACCTTCTTCCAAGGCCTTGAAAGCTTGGCGGCCCTTGTCGTTTAAGCTCTCATCTTTCTCGGCTTCTTCGTGGAACTTCACGTAGAGGCGTAAAAGTTCTTGGATTGGATTCGCCCGGACTTCTTCTTCTGTTCCCCATAAGCGATAGGCAACGATTAATTTCCCGAACTGCGTCCCCCAGTCGCCCAGGTGGTTGATCCGAATGGGGTTAAAGCCGACCTTGGCCAAAATATTCCCAATCGCATTCCCAATCACCGTAGAACGCAGGTGGCCCATGGACATGGGTTTTGCAATATTCGGGCTAGACATATCGATGGTGACATTGCCGCCGTGGCCTAAGTCCTGTTGGCCGTAATCTGACCCCTGGCTGAGAATTTCTTTTAAGACTTGCTTAGACACTTGGTCCGGCTTGAGGAAGAAATTCAAGTAAGGACCCACTGCTTCAACCTTGTCTAAAGCAGGATCATTTATCTCAGCTGCGAGTTCTTGAGCAATGGCTTGGGGTGCCTTGCGCAAGGCCTTGGCTAAGAGGAAGCAGGGAAAGGCAATATCGCCGTGGTCACTATGCTTAGGAGTTTCGAGGGCAGCTTCGATCTGATCCACATCCAAGTGGTCAGAAACTGACTCATAAATCACTTCGGCAACATGATGTTTTAAATCCATAACACAACTCCTTGTCTTTTTGGGTGCGGATTTGAGCACCTCTTTCATCTTAACTATTTTAGCATAGAATCTTCTATACTTATAGCACCTACCAAACCACCACACGATTTTCTTTAGCTAGGTACATGGGATCGCCCTCCTGGATGCCAAAGCAAGTATGGAAAGCGTCGATATTCTTGACTTGGACATTAGCTCTCAGTGGACTTGGGGCATGGACGTCCATATTGAGCAGCAATTGCTTGTATTGGTCCCGAGCTTTTTGGCACCAGATCCTTGCCCAATTAATGAAGAAGGCTTCTAAGTCATAATCTTTCTCGTGCTGGCAGGCCTCAAGAGCCGCTTGGAGACCGCCGGCATCGGCAATATTTTCAGAAACCGTCATCCGCCCATTCACTTGTCCTCCAGCAAAAGGCAAGCCGTCGAATTGGTCGACCATTTCTTCCGCTTTAGCAGAAAAGACCTCATAATCTTGCTCTTGCCACCAATTGGTCATATTCCCTTTTTCATCGAATTGGGCCCCATTGTTGTCGAAGGCGTGGGATATTTCATGGGCAATCACGGCTCCAATCCCCCCATAGTTCTGGCTCCGGCTCTGGTCAATGGCATAGAAGGGCGCCTGTAAGATAGCCGCAGGGAAGCAGATATGGTTGAAACTTGGATTGTAGTAGGCATTGACCGTCGCTGGTGACATCCCCCACTCGGTCCGGTCAACCTCTTGGCCATAACGTCCCAATCGGTCAGCAATCTTTATCCGGCTGAAGACTTGGAGGTTGCCGTAGAAGCTGAGCTCAGGGTCTACCTTGAATTTGCTGTAGATGTCAGGATAAGTATCCGGATAGCCGACCAAGATATCGATGGCGTCGAGCTTGACAATGGCCTTGTCAATGGTTTCAGGGCTCAACCAATCGTTAGCTTCTAAGCGTTTCTTGTAAACTTCAATCATTTCCACAACCATTTGGCGGACATCTTCACGGGCTTGGGAACCAAAATGCTTCTTCCCGTAATAGAGCCCGATGACTTGGTCAAACATGGCTGTACTTGCATAGAAGGCTTGTTTCTCCTTGGATAGGGTCTCAGGATTACCGGACAGGGCCAGGCTGTACTGGCTGCCGATCTGGCGCATTTCTTCACTGAGGCAATTCGACGCCGCATTGACCACTTGGACGAGCAGCCAAGCTTTCATTTGGTCGAAGGAATCGGCATTAACAAGCTCATCAAAATGCTCAAAGAAGACTGGCTGGGTCACAATCACCTGGTCCGGCACTTGACCTAAGAGGGCTTCAAAGTAAGCTTTAAAATCAAAGCTAGCCGAATAAGCTTGCACCTGGTCCATCGTTCGTGGGTTATAGAGCTTAGGATAGTCCGCTAATTCCTCATTGCTCTTCATATACTGGGCCAAGGAGCGGTCAAAGGCCAAGGCACGAGCGGTGACTTGGTCCGCTTGACCGATCCCACAATAGCTCAATAATTCCTCGGACTGCTTGGCATAGACAGCTAGTAAGCTTTGGCCCGCTTCGTTTCCTTCTTCATAATAGGTCGTGTCTGGCAAGACCAAGCCAGGAGTATCCAGGTAGAGGGTATAGTGGTCGGTATCCTTCATATCCGCTTCCACACTGATCGCAAAGGGCAGGTCATTATTCTTAAGGGTCCAGTCTTTTGCAAAGGTCTGTAAGTCAGCCAAGTTCTCCAAGGCTTTGACTTGGTCAATTTCTTCTTCTAAGGGCTGACTCCCTTGAGCTTCGCGCCCCTCGAAATCGAGGGCCTTATTGTAATAGGCCACGAATTCTTCCAATTCTGGCTGGTCCAAGGCTATCTTGCCCTCGCGCATGGCTTGGCTTTCTTCTAATAAGAGGTCTTCCATCCGGTCTCTTAAACTGGTAAAACCGCCTGTAGCTGGCTTATCAGCAGGAATCTCCGCTTGGGCTAGCCAGTCTCCATTAACTGCTAGGTAAAGGTCATCTTTAATCGAATCGTAATCGATAGTCATTATCGCTCTCCCTCTCCATATAGTCTGTACCCTCTATTTTAACATACGGACTCGGCCCCTGACCTTTTAAAGTTTACTAAAAAGCAGTTTTACTCACTTTTGCTAGCTAGTAACTAGTGCCTATGATAAAAATATTATCCACTTCAACCTGTGAATTTATTTACAAATACTTGTAAACGCATACATTTATAGGTACAATTAATAAAGGAAAGTCACTGTAGAGCTAGGAGGAAATTTACATGTCCAAAGAACTGATCACTTTCTTAGAATACGAGTACCGGGTCCAGCCCGGCCAATATTTCCAATTTGATTATTCCTTTACTGAGGATTATTTAATTCGCAATGTCATTATTGACCAGGATGATGTCTTCACTAAATTGTTAACCATCTATCCGATTAACGAGACCCGCGATTTCGTTATGTACATGGAGCAGAACCAAGAAGGCTCACTCTACCGAACCAATTATTCCCTCAAATTAAAGGAAAATTCAGACGTCTATGAAGCCATCCTGCCCAATTTTAATTAAGCAAAAAGCAGCAAAGTCTCCCACTAAACTTTGCTGCTTTTTTATTTGATTTCTAATTGGTCCGGATGAATATTTAAAACCTCTGCTATTTTTAATACATTAGCATAAGAGGCATGGTAGAGATTATTGGGGTCTTTCTCATAATTGGCAATGGTCCTGGTCGTAATATGCACAGCCTGAGCCAATTGTTCCTGGGTCATTCCCCTACTCTTGCGCCAATCTCCTAAATATTTTCTTTTCATAGCAAGCCTCCTCATATGAATTATATAGTTAGGGTATATGTAAGTCAAATTTATATGCCTAAAATTCTAAAATATCGAATTATAATTCTAATAAGTAGAAACGAAATAAATTTCATGAATTTAGTTTCATTATTCATATGAACGTGCTATGATTAATATAAATACTAAGGAGGGTTGCCTGTGTTAGCAGAAAATTTAAAATTTTTGCGCGAAAAAAATAATTACTACCAAAAGGATATCGCCAAAAAGCTCAACCGTAAAACAAATTCAACAATTTCGGACTGGGAAAATGGTAAGTATACCCCATCCCTGGTCGAAGAATTAGCCGCCATATACCATGTCGGCATTGACGAGCTCTTGAAAGAAGATTTACGAGAAAAATACCAGAGTCCTAGCGACCAACTCATAGAAATTTATGAATCCCTAGATACCGATAAACAAGCTCAGCTGCTTCACTATGCCCAAGACTTAAAGGAATAAAAAAGAGAATCTACCCACTAGCAACTAGTGACGTGTAGATTCTCTTTTATTGTGTTCAATTTTATTAGGGGCGCAATAAGACTTCCAGGATGGCCTGCTAACTTGCTCTAATCATCCAAGCCTAACCGACAAGTCTCACACCCTATAGTCGGGTTCGGTCGCGCAGCTTCCTTGTCAGTTCACAAGTCTCCGCCGCAGTCTTGCAGACTGCTCTGGTGACTTGCTTCAGTGAAAGGAAGCTACCCGCGCTCCCTCACACCCTGTAGTCGGGTTCGAGCGCACAGAAGTGGCTTCTCTTCACAAAAGTCTTTCGAAGGCTTCCAGCCTTCTCTAGTCTTTTGCTCCAGAGGTCCACTTCTACCCGTGCGCTCTCACACCCTTGTCTAGTCGGGTTCAGGCTAGCAGAAATAGCTCCTCTTCATCAAAAGCCGCCGAAGTCTTTTAGACTTCTCTGGCTTTTGGTGAAGAGGTCTATTTCTCCCGCTAGCCTTCACACCCTGTGTAGTCGGGTTCGCAGTTGCAGACTTGCAGTGACTTCACCCAATCGGAACGATCGGCTAAAGCCGCTCTTTTCCGTTTGGGCTCCAGTCATTCAAGTCTGATCGCAACTGCTCACACCCTTATTTAGTCGGGTTCGGGCTGGCAACTTTCGTGTCACTTCACAAGTCTCCGCCGCAGTCTTACAGACTGCTCTGGTGACTTGCTTCAGTGAACGAAAGTTAACCGCCAGCCCTCTCACCCTTATTTATTAGAGAAGTTTTCCCAGTCTTTGAGGAAGCCTTCGATTCCGGAGTCGGTTAGGGGATGTTTCCATAATTTAGGGAATAATTTGCCTGGGATGGTAGCGATGTGAGCGCCGCGTCGAACGACTTCTTCAAAGTGAGGCAGGGTCCGGATGCTGGCGGCAATAATTTCCGTATCATAGCCATAGAAGTCCAGCATGTCTCGAATATCAGAAATCAGGGCATAAGCGTCTGTCCCTATATCTTCTAAACGACCGACAAAAGGACTCACATAGCTAGCTCCAGCCTTGGCAGCCATGACCGCTTGGCTGAGGGTAAAGACCAGGGTTACATTGGTCTTGATGCCTTCTCCTGCCAATTGGTGGACGGCAGCCAGGCCAGCTTCGGTCATGGGGATTTTAACGACTACATTATCTGCCCACTTAGCCAATTCACGTGCCTCTTTGACCATACCTTCTGTATCTAAACTCACCACTTCCGCGCTAACAGGCCCATCGACAACGGAACAAATTTCCTTAATCACTTCCTCAAAAGGCCGTCCCTCACGCGCGATGATGCTGGGATTAGTTGTTACCCCATCCACCAAGCCCAAAGCAGCGATGCGTTTAATTTCATCCACATTGGCTGTATCTAGGAAAAATTTCACCTGATCTCCCCCTTATAATCATTTTCTAATTTTATATCCTCATTCTACCACACCCTGCCAAGACCTAACAAGCCATATCCCAGTTAAAAAGTTTTAGGCAATTGAAATATAAATGTTGGCAGGGATTTCAAGTGTCTTCCTATAAAAGCTGAGCATAGTCGCAAGCTTGCTAGGTAGAATGAGAAAATAATAAGATAGTGATTGAGCAATAAATATACAAGAATTGATATATCTTTAGCTTCTTGCTTTTGCTTAAACCTTTACTCCAATATTTTAAAACTGAGTTTGCCTCTATTTTTACAAGATTTCTTTACATATCAACAGTTATTCCGTATAATTTTGCTTATGTAGAAAGTATTAATTTTTTCTATATGAACAATGATTAGCTGAATCTATATTTAGCAGTAAAGGAGACGGTTGCTATTCGATAAGGAGTGATTTTTGGGGTTCTTGAGATGTTGCGAGATATAAAGAAAAGTTAAGTTAAAGGAGTATTTTATGGCAAAAAAATATTACGATGAAAATGGAAATGAAGTGAAACGCGGTGGCTGTCTTAAATGGATTGGTATAGGTATAATAGTCATTATTGTTCTTATTATTCTTGGGGCTATTTTTAGCAATGGAGAAAATAATTTAGATATTGCAGATTCAGGAGACAATCAGACCTCTCAAAATCAATCAGTTAAAGAGGGGAAAAAATCATTAGCAGTTGGTGATAGCGCAGAAATTGATAATATTAAATTCACTGTTAAT
The DNA here is from genome assembly GCF_001543145.1 of Aerococcus sanguinicola. Classification (NCBI taxonomy): domain Bacteria; kingdom Bacillati; phylum Bacillota; class Bacilli; order Lactobacillales; family Aerococcaceae; genus Aerococcus; species Aerococcus sanguinicola. Next base: position 91,730 of record NZ_CP014160.1, read on the forward strand.
AGTGTTGAATTTACAGATGAACGAAATCAATTTGCAGAATCTAATCCTGAACGCGTCATCAAAATTAATTATACTCTTGAAAATGGTCAGGACGAGGATTACGCATTTGGTATCGATACCCAACTCTATGTTGATGGTAAAAAAGCGAATACCTACCCTCTAGGAGGCATAGATGGAGACATTGGTTTTGGGTCTGTATCAGCTGGACGAACTGTAGACAGTTCCGTTTACTATGGTGTAGATGGCCAAGATATCGAACTAGAATGGCAGCCGATGTTCAGCACGAAGGATAAAGCTATCTGGAAATTGAGCGAATAAATACAAACCCACTTCCTTATATGATTGGAAGTGGGTATTTTTTAATAAACAACAAACATTCAATATAGCTTATAGCTTTTCATTACTAGCTTCCTTTAGATTGACTATGTTAATATAAGTAGGAGTAGTAGCAATCATTCTGCAGCAAATGAGAAAATTTATTTTCTTTCTCTTTATTGTAGCAAAAGGAGACGATAGGCAATGGATATTCTATCCAAAGAACAACTTTATGAGCTCATCACTACTGAAAGCAGGTACCGTATGTCTAAAGAGCTAGGCATTAGTCAGAATACGCTGTCCAACTACGCCAATAAAGTGACTCCAATCGGGAAAATGTCTTTAGATAACGCTATTAAACTGACTGCCTATGCTAAGAAATTACAGAGCGAAGCTTAAGGAGGCAGAAGAATGTCTGAAGTAAAAAACGAAAAAAATTCAAGAGAGACAAGTAAAATTAATAAAAAAGCAAATTAAACAACATCAGGATGTATTTATTCGCTTAAAGGATAAGTAAGCAGTTCCAATCATTAAAGTGATTGGTATTAAATGACGAAAATTATCTCGAGCCAAGTGTGAATAAAAAGTTCAACTTCCCCTCAGCTATCCAAAGACTAAATCTCCAGTTCCAGCACACCAGAAAAGTGTGCTTTTTTGTATTTACAGGCACCCTATAAATTCCCAGCTAAATAAAAAAAGTCCAGGGTCGTCTGATGGATGGACCACCACGACAACACTGGACATCTCTAGCTATTTTATAAAAATTGCCGCACAGATTTTTTCTTGGGACAATCTAAGGGGCAAGATTTGAAGAGATTAGCGAGGACAGAGCTAAGAAAGGCCTGTCCATCAGCATCCTATCAAGTTCTAGCCGACAGACCCTTCCATTTCATAGGAAATCAGCCGGTTCAATTCAACCGCATATTCCAATGGAAGTTCCTTGGAGAAGGGTTCTACAAAGCCCATGATGATCATCTCAGTCGCTTGGGCTTCGGTAAGGCCCCGGCTCATGAGATAGTAGAGCTGTTCTTCTGAAATTTTGGAGACCTTGGCCTCGTGTTCCAGGTCAACTTGGGAGTTATGGATCTCATTCATCGGAATAGTATCTGACTTGGAGTCCTTGTCGATCAGGATAGTATCGCATTCAATGTGGGACTTAGAACCCTTAGAATTTTTACCAAATTTAACATCCCCTAGGTAGTCGGTGATTCCTGACCCCTTGGCGATCGACTTGGAGATAATGGAAGATGAGGTATGAGGGGCATTGTGGATCATCTTGGCCCCAGTATGTTGGTGCTGGCCTGAATTCGCAAAGGCGACAGACAACATGGTTCCCCGGGCTCCTTCGCCATCCAAGTAGCAAGATGGGTATTTTTGGGTAAGCTTGGCGCCAAGGTTGCCGTCTACCCATTCCATGGTCGCATTTTTACCAACCTTGGACCGTTTGGTAACCAGGTTGTAAACATTGTCCGACCAGTTTTGGATGGTGGAATAGCGGCAGTAACCGCCTTCTTCAACGAAAATCTCAACAATAGCGGCGTGCAGGCTGTTGGCCGAATAAGTTGGGGCGGTACAACCTTCGATGTATTCCACAGAGGCCCCTTCGTCAACAATAATTAAGGTCCGTTCGAACTGCCCCATACTTTCGTCGTTCATCCGGAAGTAAGTTTGGAGTGGGATGTCAACCTTAACGCCCTTAGGCACATAGATAAAGGTCCCCCCTGACCAGACACTGGAGTTGAGCGCCGCTTGGAAGTTATCCGATGGGGGCACTAAAGTGGCGAAATATTTTTTGAAGAGTTCAGGATATTCTTTCAAGGCCGTATCGGTATCGGTGAAAATAACCCCTTGGTCTTCATAAATCGCCTTGGTGTTGTGGTAAACGGCTTCAGATTCATACTGGGCCACGACCCCGGCTAGGCTATCCCGTTCAGCTTGAGGAATACCAATCCGTTCAAAGGTTTCTTTAATCTTTTCAGGGACATCATCCCAGGTTCTGGAGTTCGTATCTGACTTCTTCTTATACAGGGTAATGTCATTTAAGTTTAAGTCGGAGATATCTGGGTTCCAGTCCGGAATGTGACTGTTTTGAAAGCGTTTAAGGCTTTTGAGTCGGAAGTCTAACATCCACTCAGGTTCTTCTTTTTGGGCGGATATTTCACGGATGACTTCCTCGGTTAGGCCGGTATCAATCCCAATTTCAACTTTGGAATCCACATCGTCGTGAAAACCATATTTATAATCATCAATTACTGGAAGTTCACTCATTTATTCGTCTTCCCCCTCTTCTACATCTTCTTCAACTGTTTCTTCGTCACTATGAATACCTTCTTGGAGGGCCTGCCAACCTAAAGTGGCACACTTGACCCGGGCCGGAAACTTGCGGACTCCAGATAGGAGGGAAGCTTCGCCGAGTTGGTCATGGTAGTCAGTGTCCTCATCCAATTCAGGCAAGGTAATCATTTCATTAAAATTCTGAGCTAAGCTAAGGGCTTCTTCCACAGTCTTGCCCTTAATTAAGTCCGTCATCATACTAGTACTTGCCGTAGAGATAGCACAACCTTGGCCATGGAAGGCGAGGTCAGTGATCTTGTCATCTTCGATCTTCAAGTCTAGGAAGATGACGTCACCGCAAGTTGGATTGAGCATTTCAATGGTCTGAGTGGCCTGATCCAAAGCCCCATGGTGGTGGGGGTTTTGGTAGTGGTCCACGATGACGGCGCGGTATAGATTTTCCATTTTAGATAAAGCCATCGGTGAAAAATTCCTCCACTTCTTTTAAGGCGCTGACTAAGCGGTCAACATCAGCTTTCGTGTTATAGTAAGCGAAACTCGCCCGGGCAGTTGCCCCTTGACAGAGTTCCCGCATCAATACCTGGGCGCAGTGGTGGCCGGCCCGGACAGCAACGCCCAGTTGGTCAAGACCAGTTGCCAGATCATGGGGGTGGACCCCTGCCAGGTTGAAGCTAATCACGCCATGGTGGTGGTCCGGATCAGCAGAGCCGTATATAGCCACCGCCTCATAATCAGCTAGGGCGGCCATAGCATAGCGGGTGAGTTCTTTTTCGTGGTCAGCAATGGCCGCCATCCCACCGACGCTCTCAATCCAATCGAGAGCCGCCGAAAAGGCAACCACACCGGCTATATTTTGCGTTCCGCCTTCGAATTTGTAAGGGAGCTCTGCCCAGGTACTTGACTCGCGTTGAACCAGGGTAATCATCTCGCCCCCGTATTCCAAGGGTTCCATGTCTTCGAGAAGCTCGCGCTTGCCATAGAGGACGCCAACCCCGGTCGGTCCGTAGACTTTGTGGGCACTGAAGCAATAGAAGTCGCAGTCCAGGGCCTGGACATCAACGGGTAAGTGGGCCGCTCCCTGGGCCCCGTCCACTACGATATAGCCCTGGTTATCATGGATTACTTGAGCCAGGGCTTGGATATCTTGGGCAGACCCGAGCACATTGGAGACATGGGAGATAGCCAGGATCTTGGTCCGGTCGCTTATCGCTTCCTTCAGATCTTCGGCTGTCCAGACCCCCTCCTGGTTCATCTCCAGATAGCGCAACTTAGCCTGGTTACGCTTAGCCGCCTCTTGCCAAGGGATAAGGTTGGAATGGTGCTCAATAGGCGAGATTAAAATTTCATCGCCCGCTTCAAGCACCTTGTCCGCAAAGCTGCGGGCAATCCAGTTGAGTCCCTGAGTCGTGCCCTTGGTGAAGATAATTTCTTCTCTTTGAGCGGCATTGATAAAGGCCTGCACCTTGTCGCGAGTCCTTTCATAGGCCTCGGTTGCCCGGTTGGCTAGGGTATGGACCCCGCGGTGGATATTGGCATTGTCGTGGAGATAATAAGCTTCTAGGGCATCAATCACTGCCTGAGGTTTCTGAGTGGTTGCTGCATTATCCAAGTAGACCAGGTCTTCATCATTCACTCGTTGATTGAGAATGGGGAAATCCTGATAAATATTAGTCATTGTCAATAGCCATCAACTTCTTATCTATAATTTCAATTAATTCTTCACGCATTTCTTGTAAAGGAATCGCTACAATCACACTACCTAAGAAGCCACGAATTACTAAGCGTTGGGCTTCTTTGCCGGAAATCCCCCGGCTCATCAGATAGTAGAGTTCTTCCTGGTCGACCCGGCCCATGGAAGCGGCGTGGCCTGCCGTCACATCATTTTCGTCGATCAATAAGATAGGGTTGACATCGCCCCGCGCCCGGTCAGAGAACATCAGGATCCGTTCTTCTTGTTGGGCGTCAGCGCCGACTGCCCCGCGGTAGATGTGGCCAATCCCATTAAAGGCCAAGCGTGAGCGGTCGAGGATGACCCCTTTTTGGTAGATATGACCGACGCTATGGCGGCCATAGTTAGAAACTCGGGAGTTGACCCCTTGCGTTTGCTTGCCATCCGAGATGCCGACCACATTCACATAGCTGACCGAGCCATCTCCGATCAATTCAGCATTGTAGTCAGCGACCACATTACCATCGTTAAGCATACCGACGGCCCAATCAATCCGCGCTTCAGGGCCACAGTGACCGCGGCGTGTGATAAAGCCCGTCGTATTTTCGCCGAGTTCGTCCAAGGCAGCATAGTGGACTTCCGCATGGTCAGCCGCAATGATTTCGGTCAAGATATTAGCCGAATTGGCTTGGTCGCCATGCGTTTGGAAGCGTTCCACAAAGCTGAACTTGGCATGGGCTTCTGCCACAATCAAGACATGGTGGTTATAAGCCAAGTCTTGGCTGGCATCTTGGAAGGCGTTAACCACAATCGGTTCTTCAACCTGCACATTTTCAGGAACATAGAGGAAGACCCCACTATTCATATAGGCCGTATGGTAAGCGGTAATCTTGTTGTCGCCTGGTTTAGCGGCCTTGGTCATATAATAGTCCTTGAAGAAGTCTGGATAGGCTTGCATGGCTTCGAAGATATCCATCAAGATAACCCCTTGGTCCTTCAAGTTCTGGCTCAAGTCCAAGCTCAGGGTCTGGTCGCCGAATTGGTTCATGAGGGCTTCTTGGCCATGGTGTTGGTAGCGCTCATCCAATTCAAAGTCTGTGGTCCCTTCCCCCTGGATCTTGGCTCCATAAAGAGGCCAGCGTTTGACATCCATCTTAGGGGTATCAGGTAAGTCTAAGTGATCAATATTTTGAAAAGCTTTCTCTCTCAAGGCAAGTAAAAATGCAGGTTCCTTTTTAGCTTGGGAGAAGGCTTGTATGGCTTGCCAGTCTTTCTGGCTCATTTGTTCTGACATAGAATCCTCCCTTATCAGCTAGTCTTCATCCAATTCGATGTTAAGCTCTTGTGCAAGGCCCTTGTAGCCTTCCGCTTCTAGTTTTTTAGCCAGCTCAGCATCACCAGATTTGACTACCCGGCCGTCCATCATCACGTGGACATAGTCAGGCACGATATAGTCTAAAAGACGTTGGTAGTGGGTAATGATGAGAGAGCCAAACTTATCACCACGCATGGAGTTCACCCCATTGGCAACAACCTGTAAGGCATCAATATCTAATCCAGAATCAATCTCATCTAAGATAGCAAAGGTCGGTTCAATCATCAGCATCTGTAGGATTTCATTGCGTTTCTTTTCCCCTCCTGAGAAGCCTTCATTGAGGTAACGTTCTGCCATTTCTTCAGGCATTTCTAAGACTTCCATCTTCTCATCGAGCTTTTTGATAAAGTCCATGACGGAAATTTTATCGTCTTCTGGTCGTCTGGCATTGATGGCTGCACGCATAAATTCCGCATTAGTAATCCCTGGAATTTCAGAAGGATACTGCATAGCTAAGAATAAACCAGCTAGGGCCCGTTCGTCGGTTTCCATTTCCAGGATATTCTCGCCATCTAATAAGATTTCACCTGAAGTGACTTCAAAGGCTGGGTGGCCCATGATGGCTGCAGATAGGGTAGATTTTCCTGTCCCGTTAGGCCCCATGATGGCATGGACTTCCCCCGTGTTGATGGTTAAGTTAACCCCTTTTAAAATTTCATTCTCTTCTACTGAAACATGTAAGTCTTTAATTTCTAATGTCGACATAATGCCCTCCTTATAAAACAATCGTTAGTCTCTTCTTATTCTAGTCTATTTGATAATACTTTTCAAATATGTGAACCAGAAGACTGTCTGACTCGTCATTGACTCGAACCATTCTAAATTAATTCTAGCCTTAAGGGATCGATTCGCGCAGCGGAAAGCGTTTTAACTTCGCCATTTTTTAGTTATAATGACTAGTAGTGATTGATAGAAAGGAAAAGCGTAATGCCTATTGATGTTGAATCTCTATATAACCGCCGTAACGATAGCCCCTTCAATCGGACACTTGTTGGCGACCTCTTAGAAAATCTCGGCCATAACCGTCCCGATGACACCGCCCTCGTCGCTGGACCGGGCGCCTATAGTCTCCCCGACCACCGAGCGTTGAACTATGGGACTTATAATCGCAAGGCTAACCAATTTGCCCAGGGGCTCGACCAGCTCGGCCTTAAACGAGCCAGTCGTATTCTCTTTATCTGTGAAAATTCGACGGAGGCCCTGATTGCTAAGTTTGGAACGGCCAAAGCCGGCATGGTCTCGGTACCCGCTAATCCCAACTTCTCAGAGGATGTCATGGCCTATGTGATTGACCTGACCCAGCCCTCTGTCCTCGTCATCGATGCCGAATTTATCCATAAATTCGATAAGCTACTAGCGGACTGCAGCTTCCAAGTTAAGCTCGCCATCCCAATCGGTGGACAAGTCGCCGCTTCCTACCAGGACTTTAACGCTTATTTAGCCGACCAGCCCAGCCAGCAACCGGACCGCTACCCCCTCCATGGCGATGACATTTGGGAGATCCTCTTTACTTCAGGAACGACCTCCTGGCCCAAGGGCGTCATGATTAGCCACCATTACAGCTACCATGCGGCCTCTATCTACGGCATGCACATGAGCCGAGGCGTGGACCAAATCCACCACTACCGCGTGGCCTCCTTCCTCCCCCTCATCTACCACTGTGCCGACCTCACCCTGGCTATTTCCGCCATGCTCTATGGCGGCACTTTAATTTTTGGACGCCGGCAACACGCTCAAGAAATGGCCCAAGTCCTGGCCCAGAGCCAGGCCACGGCGCTCTGGACGGGGCGGATTGATATCATGGAAGCAGTCTTTGCGGCAGCTGACCAAGAAGACCTAGACCTGACGAGCCTTAGCTGTCTGCTCTACGCCTATTCTCACTTAGAGACTGAACTTTATCAAAAGATCCAAGCCCACTGCTCGCCCCAGGTCCAAGTCATCAATTCTTTCTCCCAGACCGAAGTTCTTGCCGGCTTTAGGCTCTACCATGCAGGCAATGAAGCCCTCTTAGCCGACCATCCAGGCGAGAATGTGATTGGGACGGCCGATGCCCGGCTCCAACAAAAACTGGTCAGCCCAGACCAAGCGACGACTGGCGAGGTCGCCTACCGGTCTCCAGCAGCCTTTTCGGGTTACTATCGCAATCCCAAAGCTACAGAAGAAGCTATCCAGGATGACTGGTTCTGTTCCGGTGACCTGCTAAAGCTAGAAGCAGCTGACCGAGCCATCATGGTCGACCGGAAGAAGGATGTGATTAAGACGGGCGGCGAGAACGTCTCCTCTGCTCGTGTAGAAACTATCCTCCTCCGCCATCCTGAGATCAAACAAGCCGCCGTGGTGGGAATGCCTGATTCTTATTGGGGTGAAGCTGTCACGGCCGTGGTCGCTTCCGACACACTCAGCCCAGCCGATGAGAAGCGCTTGATTGGTTTTTGCCACGACCAGCTGGCTGGCTTTGAATGCCCCAAACGCATTTATTTTAAGCCCCACTTAGACGAATCGATCGGGGGTAAAGTTAAAAAAGCCTCCCTCAAATCTTGGATAAGGAGTAAAGAAAATGAAGAATAAAATTACCATTATCGGTAGCGGCTTTATGGGCAAGCAAATTGCTGCCTCCTTCGCCAATGCCGGCCTCGCAGTCTGTCTGGTCAAGTATGGCAAGGCGAGCGAGGAGGACATGGCCCAGATCCAGACCACCTGCCAAAAATTAATCCACCATAAGGAAGACAATGGAGCTCTCAGCGTCATTAGCTATCAAGACTACCGCCAAGAAGGACAGGATAGCGGCCTAGTGATCGAATCCATTATTGAAGACCTAGGAGCAAAGAAAGCCTTATTGGCAGACCTGAGCCAGTTTATCGGTCCTGAAGTGATCTTAGCCAGCAATACTTCCAGCCTGTCCATCCAGGCCCTTTCGGCAGACTTAGACGCCAGTGTCCAAGAGCGCTTTCTCGGCCTCCATTTCTTCGCCCCGGTGACCAGCAATCCCCTGGTGGAAATCGTTCCCCACTCCGACTTTCCCAAAGACAAGCTACAGAAGCTCTGCCAATGGCTCAGTGACCGGGTGGGCAAAAAATATATTATCGCCCAGGATGTCACAGGCTTTGTCGCCAATCGGATCGCCTTCTACAGCAACTATGACATCATGTACCGGGCAGAAACTGAAGACTGGCTGCCTAGTCAGACCGATGCCCTGTCCGGTAAGTACCTGGGCCGGACCAAGATGGGCCCCTACCGGCTGGTCGACTATACAGGCTTGGACCTTTTCGAACAGGCCCTGGCCAACTACCAGGAGGATCCGACCTGCCAGGACTTCTTCCCTCCCCGCTCAGCCCATCGCCCTCTCCTAGAAGCCGGCTACTATGGGGATAAGGTCGGCCAAGGCTACTACAAAAAAGACCAGGGCAAACGTTACCACTATAACTTCCAAATGCAAGCCTACGAAGCCACCAGCTTCCCCCGCTTTGACATTATGGATGACTTAGACCAGCTAGACACTAGGGACCGTTTCCAAGCTATCCTAGATGTTGAAGATCCCTATGGCCAATTTATGGCCCAGAGCCTGGTCAACCTGCTCGCCTTTGCCGCTCAAAATGTAGGTATCGCCTGCCAGGACTACCGGGATATTGACCGGGCTATGGTTTGGGGCTACCAATGGACATACGGCCCCTTCCAGATCTGGGACTTGATCGGCTTTGACCGGGTGAAGGACCTTCTAGCCAAGCGCCAGGACACGCTACCTGACTGGCTGGAAAACTTCCAAGGCCCCTTCTATCCCGATAGTCACTGCCTGGCCCGCCACCAGTCCTTGGCAGCTTATGACAAAGACCTGATCCTCGACCTGGGGGCGGATTATAGGCTCTACCAGGGGCCCAATCAGACTTTGGTCTTTAGCCTTGAAGCCAAGAACAGCGTCATTAATTTAGATTTGTTAAAGGGCTTGGACCAAGCCCTGGACCGCCTGGAAGACTCACCGGCTATTGGTCTGGTTATTTACAGTCCCCAGGAGCATTTTTCTCGAGGCTATGATGTCAAGGCCTTTGAAGCCAGCATTGCCCAGGACCGCGTCGTTGAAGATTGCCAGATTTCTTTTGATCTCGGCCATCGCATTATACAGCGGATGAAATATAGTCAGAAGCCGATCGCTGTGGCCTGCCGGGGCTACTGCCTGGGTGGGGGAGCCGAACTTGCCCTCCACTCCAGCCGGATTTTTGTCAGCCCCCAAGTTAAGATGGGCCTGCCTGAAGCCAACTTAGGCCTCATTCCTGGAGCAGGGGGCCTGGTCGAGCTAGCGGAACGCATTTATACAGCAGATATGACCCGGATGGAGCGCAAGAACCGCCTGCTCGCTTGTTTCGAAACAGTCGCCTATGGGAAGATTTCGGCTCACGCTAAAGAAGCCCGAGAGCTAGGCTATCTCACCAAGGAAGATGTCGTTGTGCCCAACGAAGACTACCTCCTCGAAGCCGCTATCGACTGGCTCACTTACCAGGGCCGCTACCAGAGCTTCCGCCCTCAATTTCCACAATCTTATCCTGTTTTGGGCAAGGAATTCATGGCCCTGGTCATGGGGACCACCCAGAATTGGCGGCAAGGTCTCTTTATTAGCGACCATGACAAGTCCCTAGCCGATGCTATTGGTCAGGTCTTAGCTGGTGGAGAGCTCGCCATGGAGATCCAAGTCTCCCGCGAGGACTTATTAGAAGTCGAAAAGACCGTCTTTACCCAGCTGTTAACTAGCCAAAAGACCCAGGACCGTATCCAACATTTTGTCAAGCACAAGACCATCTTGCGTAATTAGAAGGAGGAAACTATGTCTGAAGCTTATATTGTCGCCTTTGCCCGGTCAGCTGTGGTCAAAGGCAAGCCCACTGGTCAATTTGCCTTTGATCCGGCAGAGGACATTGCTGCCCAAGTGCTCCAGGGCCTGATCCAGAAATTAGGTCCCCACTTCGATCTCCAGCTGATCGATGACCTGATCGTTGGCTGCTCCATGCCAGAAAACCGCCAAGGGGGAAACATTGCCCGTAAGCTTGGCCTACGCGCGGGCCTCCCCTTTGAAGTCCCCGCCGAAACCATTAACCGCTTCTGCGCCTCTTCTCTGCAGGCCATCGCCCATGCTAGCCAAGCGATCCAGGCCGGCCAGGCGGACTTGATTATCGCGGGTGGCCTAGAATTCCAATCCACCACCCCCTACGCGAGTCTAGAAGCCCACAATAACTATGCCCTAGAAAGTCAAGACTGCCATCTGAGCGATTGGATGGGCTTGACAGCTGAACGTGTTGCAGAGGACTATCAGATTAGTCGCGAGGCCCAAGACCAATTTTCCGTTGACAGCCACCACAAGGCCCACCGTGCCCAGGCTGCTGGCAAGTTTGACGATGAAATTATTCCCGTCAAAGCCCACACAGCCCAGGCCCATCAGACTCAGCTTGTCCAGGCTGACGATGGCATCCGTCCCGATACCAATCTGGACCAGGTCAGCCGACTCAAGCCGATTTTCAAACGAGGAGGGACCGTTACCGCTGCTTCCTCCTCCCAGATTTCCGATGGGGCCAGCTTTTTAGCCCTTGTTTCCAAATCAATGTTAGACCAGCTCCAGCTCAAGCCCCTAGCTATCTTTAAGGGCTACCAGGTAGCTGGCGTCGACCCCGCTGTCATGGGCATCGGACCCGTCCCAGCCATCCAAAAATTACTCAACCGCCAAGAGATTAGCATGGACCAAGTCGACCTCATCGAACTCAACGAAGCCTTTGCAGCCCAAGCCCTGGCTGTGATCAAGGCCCTCGATTTAGATATCGATAAGGTCAACCCCAATGGCGGGGCTATCGCCCTGGGGCATGCCAATGGCGCAACAGGAGCCGTCCTCAGCTGTAAATTGTTAAACGAAATGGCGAGACAGTCTGAGTCCCGCTACGGCCTCGTCTCCATGTGCATCGGAGGGGGCATGGGGGCTGCAGCTCTCTTTGAATCTTTATATTAGGAAGGTGATTGCATGACATTTTTTCAAGAAATAGGTGTCAATTATCCGATTATTCAAGGGGCTATGGCCCGCATTTCCAAGTCTCAATTAGTGGCAGCCGTGAGCCAAGCGGGTGGCCTCGGTATCTTATCCAGTTACGGTCTATCGGCAGATGAGCTAAAAACTTCCTTGGATGAAATCCGCCAGCAGACCGACCGGCCCTTCGGTGTCAATCTCATGCTCCAGCAGGATAATATTTCGGACCTCCTCCCCATCCTCTACCAAGAGGATATTGCGGTCGTCACAACAGGAGCAGGGACGCCCAAGGCCTTTGCGGAAGACTTGCGCGCTTCAGGAACCCGGCTTGTTCCCGTCATTGCCTCGGTTAAGCACGCTCAAAAAATGGGTAAGCTGGGCGTCGATGCCCTCATTGTTGAAGGCCGAGAAGCCGGTGGTCATATCGGACAGAGCTCGACTCTGCCCTTACTTCAAGCGGTTCGCCAAGTGACCCAAGTCCCCCTCATTGCTGCAGGAGGCTTTGCGACTGGGGCCAGCCTTCTTGCGGCCCAGGCCCTGGGTGCATGCGGCATCCAAATGGGAACTCGCTTCCTAGCCTCTGAAGAATGTCCCATACCAGATGCTTATAAGGCTGCTATTCTAGCGGCTGACGACCAGGGCACGATTGTCACGGGGCAAAGCTGGGGACAAGCTGTCCGTAGCCTCAAAACGCCCTTCCTAGAAGATATCCTAGCGGCGGAACTCAAGGGTCAAGACCCCGCCAAGATCCAAGCTGCTCTCAAGCAGTCCTATCAAAAGACGCTCAATGACGACAGCTTCGACCAAGGCAGTCCCATGGCTGGGGAAAGTGCCGGCGCCATCCATGATATCCGCCCCGTTCAAGAAATTATCGACCAAATCATAGAAGAAGCTCAAACAGCCCGCCAGCAGCTCTGTCAAGACTAGACAAATAACAGCAAAAAGCCTCCCAGTCAGTTCACACATCAAACTTGACTGGGAGGTTTTTCTTTCCTGGTTCTATTATTTTATTTACTGGTCCAACCATTGAGCAAGAGCTTGCTCACGGCTACCCACTGAAACATGGTCTCCATCACTTAAGAAGGGGCGCTTGATTAACATGCCATCTTCGGCCAGGGTCGTCACGATATCTTCCTTAGACATATCAGGTATTTTATCCTTAAGCCCCGACTGGCGGTAGGCTTGGCCTGAGCTGTTAAAGAGTTTTTTGACATCGGGCCAGACTTGGTCGACCGCCGCTCGGATGAGTTCGGCTTGGGGTGGCGTCTGGCGGATATCGATCCAATTAATATCGTAGCCAGCTGCTTCTAATTGCTTGCTGACTTTTTGGCAGGTACTACACTTCTTCAGTCCGTATAAATCTAAAGCGTTCAAGATTGGCCTCCTTTGTTAATTTGCGTGCCAGCCGAATGACAAGATTCTGCTGGTGGTCTTTTTCTGTTTGACGTTCATTGTAGCGAATCGAGGCAACCAGGCCCACACACATCATATTGGTAATCAGGGCCGAGCCCCCTTGGGATATGAAGGGCAAGGGAATCCCTGTCAGCGGTAAGAGCCCTATCGTCATCCCGATATTTTCGATAATGTGGAAGGCGAAGAGGGTGACAATCCCTGCTACCATGGCCACATAGAAGCTATCATTTGTCTTAAAGGCAGCAGAGATCATGCAATAGATCAAGATAAAGTAGAGCAGGATCAAGAGTGAACTACCGATAAAGCCAAAGTTCTCAGCAATAGAAGAAAAGATCATATCAGATTCTCGTACCGGTACATAGACTTCAAAATTACCTAGGCCCTTACCGAACATCTTCCCTGATCCAACAGCCTTGATCGACTGACTGAGCTGGTAGGATTCAGAAGCCGTATTCTCAAAGGGCGCGAGCCAGGAATCAATCCGGGAGAATTGGTAATCCTGGAAGCCTAAATTCAAGAGCAGGTCCCTATCGTAAACCACTAAAAAGAGTAAGATCAAGAAGAGAAGCGTAATGACCAGGAAGGTTGGCAAGATAATATGCCAGGAAATCCCGGATACAAAAATAATGCCGACTAAAATCATCATAAAGACGAGCATGGTCCCGAAGTCATTCTGCAAGACCACTAGGAGCATAGGCGGCAGAGACCAAGCGAAGAGTTTTAAAAGAAAGCGCCAGTCTAAGCCTACCTGGTCGCGGACCGCCATCTCATCATAGCCGATCCGGTTACAATCCCGGGTATAATCATCCACCAAGCGCCCCATCATTATAATGTAGAAGAGTTTCATCAATTCGGAGGGCTGGAAGGTCAATCCCCCAATCGAGAACCAGGACCTGGCCCCACTCGCCTGGGCCAGGCCGCGGTCATAGAAGATCAAGACCAAGATCAGGAGGAAGAGGCCAAAAAAATAAGCCAGGGGCGCTAAACGAAAGAGGGTTTTCCGGTCTAATTGCATCATCAGATAAACCAAGACCAAACCGACCAAGAACCAAGCCCCATGCATCAGGGTCGGTAGGAGGGAGGCCTCCTCATATTGGAGGTAGGTCGTCGAAAAGACCGTAATCATGGAATAAACCATGAGGGCCAAAAGAGTTAAAAGCAAAGGAAAATCATAGCGGGTCTGGGTCAGATTTTTGACTCGCTGGTACTTGCTTCGTTTCATATCCATTATTCATCACCAACTTCACTAAAATAATTATCTTCGAAACGAATCGGCGCGTCCATTCGTTTGAGGTTGCCATAAGCGATCTCTTCCTCTTCAGCTGCCTCCCAAGTGCTTGACCGGCGATTAATATAGGCTGGCTGCTCTCTTAAATAATCAGAGAGGTGGTCAAAGCGGTAGTAGAGAATATTGATCAGAGCCCCTGATACAATCGATATACAGAAGAGGTAGATATAGATCATCAAAACCACAAAGACGCCAATGGTCGAGGAGGTCAAAGATTGGCCGACAAAATAATCCACATAATAGCTAAATAAAGTACTGATCAAATACATCATCAAAGTCGATACCGAGGCCCCAATCAGCGAATACTTAATATGCCAGCCGGGCATAGGGACCACTTGGTAGAGGTAGCTATTAAATAAGAAGAGGGCCAGCACCAACCAGAGATCCTGGACCGAGAGCAAGCCGCTAATGATCTGGACTAATTGCTCAGGCAGGCTGATATGGGCCTCCAGGAGTTGGAAGAAGGCTTCGCCAAACATATAGAGGAGACTAAAGACAGCCACCACTAAGACCAAGGCAAAAGCCAGAAAGAAGGAAATCAGTCGGGTAAAGATCATATTATTTTTGTGGTCGATCCCATAAACCCGTTTAAGTACCCGCTGCAAACTCGTAAAACCTGTCGATCCCGACCAAATAATGGCGATCGAGGACAGAGAAATTACCCCCATATTTACATTGCCCAGGTATTGCTTGAGGACCGGAATAATAAAAGGCGCCACTTGGTCAGGCAGGAAATCCGTAATCAGTTGGATCACCTGGCCAGTATCCATGGGAATAATTGGAATCACATTTGCTAGTAAGATGAGCAAAGGGATTAAGGCGAGTAAGGTATAGTAGGACATTTCTGCAGCACTTCCTCCTACATAAGCATCTTGTACGCTGCGTTGAATGACTGGCAAATACTTCTGCTGGAACTTTGCAAACATCAGCTTGCCTCCCTTTTCATTAATCATATAAAAAATCCTGCACCTATCGAAGAAGTGCAGGACTCCGTGTGCAAGTTATATTTTAACACACTTATGGGGTAACATCATTCCAAGTGTTATTTAAAATATCTTGTTGCAATAACTGGCCTGTATCGGGTTGGTAACGGTAGATAGTTACCAGGTTAGACTGCTGCATGTTCTCAGGAGCCTGCCGGCGAACTTCTACTTGGAAAGTCCCATCCTCTAAGAGGCTAGGCATGAAGTAATAGTCTTCATTGTTATAGATATTCCCTGAGGCTTGGTGGATCAGGCTTGAGACCTTGGGCAAGAGGTCCTTGGACGAATCCAAGTTTGATTCTGTATTCGAAGCTAGGGCTTGGTCCTGGCTGGTCGCTGCCGGCTTGTCCTCAGCACTAGCTGCTTGCAACTTATCTTCTGCTGAGCTCTGGTCTGAGCCTGCTTCCCCCTCTTCAGCACTGGTTGCTGACTCTTCTTGGTCAGCCGCCTGCTTACTGGATCTTTGCTGACTGATCGTTTGTGAGGAGGCCTTGGCCTGGTCACCAGAGAAGGTCAATGACTGGTCGGAGCGCCCACAAGCAAATAAGAAGAAGGTCAGACTGAAGAGGCCTAAGCTAGTCACTAATTTTTTCCACATCTGATTTTACCGTCCCATCTAATTTTTTCTGCCTATATTTTAGCACAAAACTCCGCTTTAAAAAGCCTTTTCAGAGCTTTCTTAAGCGAAGTTTAATAGATCAGATGGGGCTATTGATCCTTGTCCCATACTGGAATGCTGGAGCCGTTAGTCATCTCGTCGATGATCTTGGCCACCTCATCTGTTTGATAATATTTCACGATGGTTTGGTAGACGTCCTTATCCTTCTCATTTTGGCGGGCTGCAATCACATTGTAGTAGGGCTTAGAAGATTCGGCCACAGGTTCTAAGTAGATGCTGTCTTGGGTTGGCACGAAGCCCGCATCCGAGGCCATATCGTTATTGATTAGCGCAATGTCCGCATCCCCCAGCGAGCGAGCCGTTTGATTGGCTGCCATAGATTTAAAGTTTAGATTTTTAGGATTTTCGGTAATGTCACTGATGGAAGGGAGGAGTCCCTTATCCGGATCCAACTTAATTAAACCCGCTGTCTGCAAGAGCAAGAGGGCCCGACTTTCATTGGACACATCATTTGGCAAGGCAACGACTGCCCCATCTCGCAAGTCATCAAGGGAATCAATTTTTTCTGAGAAGACGCCCATGGGATTTAGGGTCGTATAAGCAATCGTGGTATTGCTGTAGCCCCCTTCTTTATTGACCTCTTCCATAAAAATTTCCGTCAAGGCTGCGTGCAGGTCAATCGAACCGTCTTCCAAAGCCACAATAGGGCCCCGATAATCGGTAAATTTCACCAATTCTAAATCGATATTTTCCTTGTCCTTCAATTCTTTTTGGATATATTCCCATTGGTCGTTCTTATCGCCCACTACCCCTAACTTAACATGGGTTGTTTCCTTAGAAGAACTCCCGCATGCCGTTAGAAATAAGGCGAAAACCGCCACTAATAAAAATACTTTCTTTCGCATCGTCTGCCACTCCTTGTTATTTTATTCATCCTGACCATGCTAAAAGAGGCAGGATAACCTCCTATCATTATATAAAGATTCTTAGCGAATAGCAAAAATCTATCTATAGGATTTATTGATAGATGATGGACGTTTCATCCGATCAGTCCCTGCAATAGTTAGCAGGGATAGCTATTATTATTTATTTCTATCCTCAAAAACTTTAATTAATGGTAGACTAGTCCTTGCAAGACAAATGAAAGGATGATCAGCTTGACTAAAAAACTTACTGATACCGTCAAATTCCGCCACGGCGCTGAAATTAAAGGACGGATTGTCCAACCCCCTATGCTCACTAATAGCGGCCTCAGCCAGGGCTTCGTTAGCCAAGACACCCTCGACTACTACCAAGCTCGCTCAGAATCTGCGGGCCTTGTCATCGTCGAATATTGCTATGTCATCAAAGACGGCGGGCCTTCCCACACCTGGGCCGCCAACAAAGAACAGCTCGGCATCCAATCTGATGCTCACATTGAAGGTTTAAGCCAAATCGCTAAAGCTTTGAAGGCCAAGGGCAACAAGGCCATGGTCCAAATTAACCACTCTGGCCGGGAGTCCAACTTCCCTGCTCGCCACGGCGGACGCGCTCTCGCCCCTAGCGCTATTGACTTCTCCTTCTTAGATTACCCCGTCGAAGAAATTACGGAAGAAGAAATCTACCAAGTCATCGAAGCCTTTGGAGACGCCACACGCCGGGCCATCCAAGCTGGCTTCGACGGTGTAGAAATCCACGGGGCCAACCACTACCTCCACCAACAATTCTTCTCCAAGTGGTCCAACCAGCGAACAGACCAATGGGGCGGCTCTTACGAGAATCGAACACGCTTTATCCGTGCAGTCAACGACAAGGTCTTCGAGGTGGTTCGTCAGGAAGCTCCTGCAGACTTCATTGTCGGCTACCGGATCAGCCCAGAAGAAATCCACGGAAACAATGTGGGCTACACCTATGAAGATTCTACCCGCCTCGTCGCAGACCTAGGCAAAGATTATGACTTCGACTATATCCATGTCTCCCACCTGGACTATAAGCACAAGCCTGAAGGTCAAGACCTGACCTATGCCCAGCTCTACCGCCAAGTCCTTCCCGAAGAGGTCAAGCTGATTGTCGTTGGCGGTATTACTAATGAAGAAAAAGCGGCTGACGCCCTCAACTACGCCGACCTAGCAGCTGTCGGACGCGGCACCCTGATCGACCCACAATTTGGCAAGAAAATTATGGAAGGCCGCGGTCAAGATATCGTAACGGAAATTTCACCCGAACAAGTGAAAATCTCTAAACTACCACCCGCCCTAATCACCCTCTTCTCTGATCCCCAAATGCCCCTCCAATTAGCTGGCCGGGAATCAATCTTTTCCCTCCACGGTCAAGATAGTGACTACTATCGGGAAGGTTATTAAAAAATACAAGAGAGCTAGTCAACAAGCTAGGCTTAGCTATGATTAAGAAGGAGTAGACAAATTTACTAAATACGGGATCCCTTAAATCTTGTCTACAATTTTGCTTACTTTTCATAATAATCAGCAAAAAGAAAAAGCAGCAATTGCGGCCTAAAGCCTACAATTGCTGCTTTTATGCTACCTCGAGAGCGAGATTCGAACTCGCGACCTACGGTTTAGAAGACCGGTGCTCTATCCAGCTGAGCTACCCCGAGAACTCACAAGATATATTGTACCGCGTCCAAGGGATAACTGTCAAGTATCATCCTAGTGAAATAGCCGGTACGTACTTTCTTTCAAAAAAACCAGCTTAGTCAGATCACATACAACCTTGAACTAAGCTGGGCTAATAGTCTTTGGCGGGAACGTGTGAGAATCGAACTCAGCCAAGAAGTTTTACCCACCTTTAAGATCGATTTCTCTTAAAGCAAAGGACCGCATTGTGGCCCCCAAAGCCGGCACTATTGCTTAGCGCATAGCGCAAGTTAGCAGGCCGCCCCTGCTTAGGCACATAGTCAAGGTCTAAGCCTTGGTCTGGATTTTCCAAGCCTAGGGTAGGCGGTAAGAATTGGTCAGATAAGGCACACAAGGTAAAAATCGCCTCGATAGCACCCGCTGCCCCTAACAAATGACCAGTAAAGGACTTAGTGGAGGAAACGGCCAATTCTTGGGCATGGTCACCAAATACTTGCTTAATCGCTTCAGTTTCACTCGCGTCATTGGCTGGGGTTGAGGTCCCATGGGCATTGATATAGTCTATCGCTGTGGGATCGATTTGGGCCTCGGCTAAGGCTTGGGCCATAGCTTGGCCGAGCCCTTGGGCATGGGGAGCGGGAGCCGTTAAATGATGGGCATCACTGGTCGCCCCATAGCCTACAATTTCACCATAGATAGGAGCTTGGCGAGCTTGGGCTGATTCTAAGGATTCTAAGAGCAGGAAGGCTGCGCCCTCCCCCATCACAAAGCCATCCCGGTCCCGGTCAAAGGGTATCGATGCCCGGTCAGGGTCTGACCGGTGGCTAAGAGCTGTTAAATTATCAAAGAAAGTCAGGCCAGCAGGGTTCAGGCAGGCCTCACTCCCTCCGGCCATAGCTAAGTCTAAGTGGCCACTTTTGATAGCACGGAAGGCTTCACCAAGCGCTGAATTCGAAGAAGCAAAGGCCGTCGCAATGGCTTGGGCTGGCCCCCTAAAGGATAGGTCTTGGGCTAATTTCATAGCGGTCTGTCCGGCCAGATTCTGAAGAAAGATTTGGCTTTTGCTTTGACCTTTAAGGGCCGCTTCAATAGCAGTCAAGCAGCCAAGCCCATTACCCAAATAACAACCGGCCCGGTAAGGATCAAAGTCTCCAGCCTCCAAGCCACTCATCTGATAGCAAGACTTGGCCGCAGCCCGGGCCAAAATCGCATAGGCTTCCTCGCCACTTGCTGATGCATAGAGACTAGGATCTGGAAGGGGGCCACAGACCTTGACACCCAAATCTGGACAAGTCATACCAGCCGCTTCCAGTGTTTTCAGCCCATGCTGTCCCGCACGCACCCGCTGCCAATTCTCTTCCACGCTCTCACCTAATGGGCTGATGGCAGCCATGCCTGTTACTACAACACCTTGCGTCATGTGTCACCTCTCCTCATTTATTCATTCAACAAAAAAGGCCCGGCTCATAACGACCAAGCCTTCAGCCTTTTATAAGTCATCTAAAGATAATTTATCGGTATCAATGCTCCACATCAAAGCAAAAGCATTGGGGCCGCTGTGGACACCGACCGTGGGGCCAATAATGCCCTCATCTAAACGCATGTCGGGGAATTTCTCTTGGACGATGGCTTTGAGTGATTGGTAAGGTTCAAAGTCCTTGCGTCCTGAAATAGTCGCACGCAGGGGCAAGCCCTTAGCCGCATCCTCTTCTAAGCTCTCAACAACCCGCTGAATAGCCTTCTTCAGACTCCGGGTACGAGCAGATAGTTCCAAACGATCCTGGCCGACCTTGACAATCGGTTTAATCTTGAGGAAGTTCACGAGGGCTGTCGCCGCTGAGCCCAAACGTCCCCCCTTGAGCACATAGCGTACATCGTCTAAGATCACATAGAGCTTACTATAAGGGGACAATTTATCGAGATTAGCGATAATTTCTTCAACTGACCGGCCTTGGTCGCGCTCCTTAACGGCTGCTTCAATATAATAGCCCTGGGCTTGAAGTCCGATTTGAGAGTTAAAAGGATAAACCTCCAAATCTTCCTCTTGGGCAGCTGCCATCTTCAGGGTTTCAAAAGTTCCTGACGCACGAGGAGTCACCATAATAGCGAGGACCTGGTCATACCCCTTGGCTTGGATCTCATCAAAGGCTTCCATAAAAGCGCCGGGACTCGGTTGGGATGACTTCGGAAATTCCCCGCTAGCTTCCACCTTCGCATAGAAGCTTTTATCATCAATTTCTACCATATCGCGGTAAGTCCCATCCGAAAACGTTACAGACAGTGGAACCACAAAAATATCATGTTCTTCTTTAAAAGCCGGATCCAGGTAGGCTAAACTATCGCAGAGAATTGCGATCTTTGACATGTACTTTCTCCCCTTTCTCATCGGAAACTGTCATTCCTTTTAATTTTAACATACGATTTTTATAAATACAATTTTTTATTCCGCTCAAAATAAATACTAAAATTGCCAAGCGAGCATTTTAGGGTAAAATAAAGCTATGGAGGTGCATGATATGCATAAGATTCTATTTATCGGTGACAGTCAAGTGGCTGGGGGCCGCAACCAAGCCAAAAGCTCAAAAGACCTCGGTTCAGGTTTTGTCGCCCAACTTGACCAAGTCTGGCAAAGCCAACAGCTCCCCCTTCAGGCCATTAACAAGGCCTACAAGGGAGCCCAAGTCAAAGATGTGTGGACCGACCTCAGTCGAAATTTAGAGCAAATTGGAAGTGTCGATGGACTGGTCCTGGGGGGCTGGTATTAATGACGTTTATTTTCACCGGCAAATAAGTCAGGCCGACTGGCAGGCTTATCTCGAAAATTGGCCGGAGATTTTTAACCGCTTATGTGAGCACTTAAGCAAGCAATTTAATCCCCAATTTATGCTCTGTTTAGATGTGAGCGCCGGCTTCGAAGACCCCCCGCTTACGAGAACGCCTCCGCAGCTTTCGACAAGTTTTTAGAGAAAATGTCCAGGCCCAAGCTAAACTGCTAAGCTTTGCTGAAGTCTTTGAACAAGCTCCCCACAAATACTTTGTGAGCGACCACATCCACTTCAGCCCTGCTGGCCACAGCTACATCAGCCAGGCCCTCAACCCCCGCATCCAAGACCTTATCCGCTAAAAAAGAGAGGTCGGCCAAGGCCAGACCTCTCTTAAATACTTTGCTTTATTCTTCCATGAAGTCTTTCAATTGCTTAGAGCGAGAAGGATGGCGCAACTTCCGCAGAGCCTTGGCTTCGATCTGACGGATCCGTTCCCGGGTCACACCGAACTGCTTACCAACTTGCTCTAAAGTCTTAGATTGACCATCTTCTAGACCGAAGCGTAAACGCAAGACATTTTCTTCCCGGTCGGTTAGGGTATCTAAAACTTCATTGAGCTGTTCTTTCAGCATTTCTTGGGAAGTGAATTCTTCTGGGCTCATCGCTTCATTATCTTCGATGAAGTCGCCCAAGTGGGAGTCATCTTCTTCCCCAATTGGGGTTTCAAGCGAAACAGTCTCTTGAGAAATCTTCATGATATTGCGGACTTTTTCCGTTGGCAGGTCCATTTCGGCACCAATTTCCTCTGGCGTGGGTTCGCGCCCCAAGTCTTGGAGGAGTTGCCGTTGGATACGGACGAGTTTGTTAATGGTTTCTACCATGTGGACAGGGATCCGGATGGTCCGGGCCTGGTCAGCAATAGACCGGGTAATGGCTTGGCGGATCCACCAAGTCGCATAAGTTGAGAACTTGAAGCCCTTGGTATAGTCAAATTTTTCAACGGCCTTCATCAAGCCCATATTTCCTTCTTGGATCAAATCAAGGAAAGACATACCCCGGCCTACATAGCGCTTGGCAATAGAGACTACCAAACGCAAGTTGGCTTCTGCCAGTTCTTGCTTGGCAATCGGATCTCCTTCTTCAATCCGTTTGGCCAAGGCCACTTCTTCATCAGCTGTCAGTAGGGAAACCCGACCGATTTCTTTGAGGTACATGCGGACAGGGTCATTCATCTTGACATTAGCTGGAATACTGGTTTCGTCCTCTTCTTCCTTGTCCTTAGCTTTTTTGTCCTTGGTGTTCTTGCTGTCCGCTTTCTTATTGGTCTTCTTATCCTTATCAACAATTTCATCGATGGTCTCGTCATCAATTTCTTCTTCTTTGATCTCGTCTGATTTTTCAGCGGTCCGCTGGAGTTGGCGGTTGGTTGGGCCACCGTCGTTATCCACTACGGCTACCCCGGCTTCTTCAAATTGTTCAATCAGGTCATCGATTTGCTTGTCATCTAGGCCGTAAGGTTGGGCAATGGTGTCGCTTAATTCATCATAGCGAATGGAACCAAAGATGCGTTTTTCATTAATTAAAGCTTTGCTTGCTTGCTTTAAACTCGGTTTTTTATCGTCTGCTTTAGCCAAATAAATCTCCCCCATTTACTATCTTTTCATCTGTCTCAATATTTGAATCCGTCTAAGGTTTAAGTCGCCAATCCGCGCTTGGTCATTGGTCAGCTTAGCCTGCTCCATTTCGTCTTTGAGGGCTGCTAACTGGGATTTCAGATCCGTCTTAGTCGTGATATTAAAGACCAAGTCCTCAATTTCCATATCTGTCACTTCTTCTGGTGTGTCCAAACAATAAATATCTACCAGTAAAGCCTGGTCTGCCTGGTCTAATAAGCGGTTGTAGAAGGCCTGAGGGGAATAATTATCCCCCTGGTCCTGGCGGTAGGCTTCCAACAAAGTGAACAGTGTCTGCATTTTAACCGACTGGAACTGAAAATCTGGATACTTTACCTTGAGCATGACCCAGGCATCCTCTTGCTTCAATAAACGATTGAATAAGTGCATTTCATTAATCTCTAAGGGACTATAAGCCTCTTGAGCCGGCTGGCGAGACAGGCTTTGCCAGGAAGTATCTGCCCCTTCTCTAAGCGGTGAATTGTCCTGACGAGAAGCTCCTTGCTGAGCCAGGTCGCGCTGAACTTGGAGAAGTTGTTCTTTGAGACTATCTACGGCCAGCTGGGTCTCTTGGCTCAGCTCCTTGAGGTAGAGTTCCTGCTCCACGGCTGTATCCAGGCGGGCAATCCGTTGAATAATGGCTTCAATATATTGAAGTTTGCCTGAGTCAGTCGCCAAATCATAGTGCATGCGGTAGTAATACCGGTAGAAATGCATAATGGACAGGCGTTGGTTGACAATAAAGTGTCCAAACTGCTCACTGCCATAGTGCTCGATATATTCATCCGGGTCCATTTGATCGGGAAAGACACAAACGTGAATTTTGACATCCGGTGCTTCTTCAGCAAAGTGGTCAAGCGCACGGTAGGCCGCTTCAATCCCGGGTTTATCCCCGTCATAGGCCAATAAGACCTCTTTCGTCTGCCGACGGATCATTTGGATATGGGCGGACGTCAAGCTGGTCCCCATTGAGGCCAAGCCATTCTTGATCCCTGCTTCACTAGCCTTGATCACATCCATAAAACCTTCAAAAAGAATGACTTCCTTGACCCTCCGAATTTCTGGCCGAGCCAGGTCCAGGTTAAAGAGAAAGCGGCTCTTTTGGAAGAGAGCTGTTTCCGGACTGTTCAGGTACTTGGCCTGCTGACTTGTTTCTCCCGAATCATCAGGCAAGATCCGTCCAGAAAAAGCCAGGGTCTCCCCTTCCGGACTGCGGAGGGGAAAGATGAGTCGACCGGCAAAACGGTCGCGAATTGCTTGGTCATAGTCGCTCCGGATAAAGATTCCTGAAGCGATTAGGGCCTCATCTGAAAATTCTTTGGTCCGCAAATGCTGGTAAGAAAGCTGACCATCCTTAGGGGCAAGGCCAATCTGATAGCGGTCAATGGTTTCTCGGCTAAAGCCCCGGCCCTTTAAATAGGCCATGGCTTCCTGACCATACTGGGTTACCGTCAAAAGATAATGGTAGAAATCCTTAGCCTCTTCATGGATGGCAATTAAGTTTTCTTCCTCAGCAGACCATCTCCTTCGCTGACGGTTAGTGTTACTTTCAAAGTCAAAGTCGACACTGGCGTGGCCCTTCTGCGCAACCAAAGCCACCGCTTCCTGGAAAGAACAGCCTTCGATATCCATTATAAAAGAAAAGACATTGCCGCCCCGACCACAGGAAAAGCACTTGAAAAATTGCTGGTCTGCTTCAACAGAAAAAGATGGCGTCCGTTCATCATGGAAAGGACACTTGCCAAAGTAGTTCTTCCCGCGTTTTTGCAAGTCCACATATTCCCCAACAATATCCAGGATGTCAACTTGTTCTCTGATGGATTGGACCACTTCATTTGGTATTGCTTTTGCCACTGGGTCACCCTCTTAATGACATAGGATTGTGCATTGTATAGTATACTTCAAGTTCTAGCCAATTGCAAGAAAAGGCTTAGTCCTCATAGGCTCCTGCAATGACATCTTCGATAATCTCCCAGGCTTCATCCTTAGCTTCTGCCGTTTTCGAAGAAAAAGGTAAGATCTGGTCTTCCGTTACTAGGTCTAGAGTCTCTTTAATCTGAGCCAGGTGCTTATTCCACTGGGATCGTTTGACCTTATCAGATTTAGTAGCGATCACAAAATAAGGAATCTCATAGGCTTCGAAGAATTCCTTCATTTGGATATCCTCCTTACTTGGTGCATGGCGGAAGTCCACCAAAAGGAGGGCTAACACTAAATTGGTCCGGGTCCTGAAGTAGCGCTCAAGCATCTCCTGCCACTTTTTCTTTTCGGTCTTGCTCACCCGGGCATAGCCATAGCCCGGCACATCAACAAAATAGAGACTATCTTCAACGGAATAATAGTTTAATTGTTGGGTCTTTCCTGGTTTACTTGAGGTCCGTGCAATATTTTTCCGCCGGACCATGGTGTTGATAAAGGAACTCTTGCCTACATTTGACCGGCCAGCTAGGGCGATCTCAGGGCGGTCGGCTTCCGGGTATTGTTCGGGGCGCACCGCACTAATTAAGAATTCCACTTGGTGAACTTGCATTGTCCTACCCTCCTATCAATAAAAACGAAAGGGGCTGGGACTTTTCCCAACCTCTTCTCTTGCGTTACTATCCTTGCTTAGTCTTTAATAGCCTTGCCCTCAGCATCATAAATCTCAGGCTGGGCCTCTTGGTTGATCACGTCTTCTGTGACGATAACCTTGGCTGCCTGGTCATGGCTAGGGATATCATACATAATATCAATCATGCTCTCTTCAATAATAGCCCGCAAGCCCCGAGCACCGGTCTTACTTTCGATCGCCTTCTTGGCAATGGCTTGGAGGGCTTGGTCAGTGAATTCCAATTCCACATCATCCAAGGCCAGCAATTGTTTGTATTGCTTGATTAAGGCATTCTTTGGTTCGGAAAGAATCCGCACCAGGTCTTCTTCAGTCAATTTATCGAGCACGGTAATAATTGGTAAGCGGCCAATAAACTCTGGGATTAAACCGTAGGACTGGAGGTCTTGCGGAATAATATGGTTAAGGATCTGTTTCTTCTCTTCAGGGCTTTCCTTTTCCGCTGTTTGGCCAAAGCCAATCACCCGTTCGCCCAGACGTTCTTTGACAATATTTTCGATCCCGTCGAAAGCGCCGCCAACGATAAATAAGATATTGGTCGTATCTAATTCAATAAACTCTTGTTGGGGGTGCTTACGGCCGCCTTGTGGGGGAACATTAGCGGTAGTCCCTTCCAAGATTTTCAGCAAGGCTTGTTGGACCCCTTCCCCACTGACATCCCGGGTAATGGAGACATTCTCAGATTTACGGGCGATTTTATCGATTTCATCCACATAGATGATCCCGTACTGGGCCCGTTCAGGGTCATTATCGGCAGCTTGAAGGAGTTTAAGCAAGATGTTTTCCACGTCTTCCCCAACATAACCCGCTTCCGTCAGCGAGGTTGCGTCGGCAATAGCAAAAGGTACCTTCAGCAAGCGGGCTAGGGTTTGGGCAAGGTAAGTCTTCCCAGAACCGGTTGGCCCGATCAGGCAGATATTAGACTTTTGCAGTTCGACCCCTTCAATTTCATTATCCTTATCTGTTTGAAGGTTGCTATTGACACGTTTATAGTGGTTATAAACGGCAACAGATAAGGCTTTCTTAGCATCTTCTTGGCCGATCACATATTGGTCCAAGACTTCATGGATTTCCGCTGGTTTGGGTGGGTCTACCATGACCAGCTCATCCGAAATTTCCATTTGCGCTTCGTCATCAATTATTTCCTGGCACAGGCTGACACATTCATTACAAATATAGACATCTGGACCAGCAATAATTTTGTTCACTTGGTCTTGGGACTTGCCACAAAATGAGCAGTGAACTTGACCCGTATCATCATTAAACATTTATTGCCTCTCTCCCTTCTTACACATCAACTAATTTTGTCAAAAAAAGAGGTTGAAGTCAACTGTTCCAACTCCAACCTCTCTTTCTCAATAAAAAGCTTATTCTTCAATCGCAGAATCTGTGATCAAGCTCATGGCTTTCTTAAGGGCAATGTCACGTTTCAGCATATCTGGAGTAACAACTTGACGAACTTGTTCTTCAGGCATGTTGTAGGTTTCTGCTAAGGACTTGATTTCTTCTTCAACATCTTCGTCGCTAGCTTCGATATTTTCATCGGCAACGATTTGTTCAAGGATTAAGTTTGTCTTCACGCGTAACTCAGCATCTTCAGAAAATTGTTGACGGAGGTCTTCTTCTGAAGTGCCAGTTAATTGATAATACAAGTCAGGGCTAATGCCTTGGCGTTGCATTTCATTTAAGTAGTGTTCTAACTGATGGTTCACTTCTTCGTCAACCATCGCTTGTGGTAGGTCTTCGATTTCAGCATTGTCAACCGCTTGACGGATAGCTTCTTCATCACGTGCATCGTCAGCTTGGCGAACTTTAGCTTCTTCGATTTCTTTCTTGTAGAGGTCTTTTAGTTCATCTAAGCTGTCAACTTCTTCGTTAACATCCTTAGCGAATTCATCATCAAGTTCTGGAACTTCTTTAGTCTTCACTTCATGAACTTTCACTTTGAAGGTTGCTTCTTGACCAGCTAAGTCTTCGGCATGGTACTCTTCAGGGAAGGTTACCTTCACATCTTTTTCGTCGCCTTCTTCAGCTCCAACTAATTGGTCTTCAAAGCCAGGGATAAAGCTATTTGAACCGAGCTCTAAGGAGTAGTTCTCATCCTTACCACCTTCAAAGGCTTCGCCATCTTTAAAGCCTTCAAAGTCGATCACTACGGTATCGCCTTCTTCAGCAGGGCCTTCTTTAAGGCTGAGTTCAGCCAAGTTATTTTGAGCAGCTTCTAGGCGTTGGTTAACTTCCTCTTCGCTGACTTCACGGTCTTGTTTAGCAACTTTAAGGTCTTTGTAGTCCCCTAATTTAACAGCTGGTTTAGTAGCAACTTCAGCCTTGAATTCCCAGTCTTGGCCTTTTTCCATCTTTTCGATATCGAATTGAGGTTGGCCAACAATATCCAAACCAGATTCTTCAACGGCTTGGGCATAGGCTTGAGGGAGAACCAGGTTAATGGCATCTTCGTACAAAGCAGCTTCCCCAAACATCTTAACAAAGACTTGGTAGTTCACTTTCCCTTTACGGAAGCCAGGTACGCTCACATCTTTTTTAACACGTTTGTAAGCTTGTTTCATAGCCTTTTGGGCATCTTCTTGGGCTACGGTAAAGTGTAGAACGCCTTCATTAGTACTTGTCTGTTCAAAATTTACTGTCATGTATTAATTCCCCTAACTCTTCAAAATTTCATTTTTAGATTAATCGATTGATAGCTTTTAATCAAGCAAATTGCCTCTATAGGCATATCATCGTTCACATTTTGACATATTACACTAAAAAGCTTAAAATGTCTAGTTTAAACCAAATAAAGTTCTTATCCCAAATTTTACAATCTTCTTTATTTACTAACTTTTCCAAAAACCAGTTCCAAAACTCAGGCCTGACATCCACTTCACGAACTATGGTCAAAGGTTGGTCAACCTTTGACCATAGTTCGCTCCAGTGATTCAGACCTGAACGACTTTTGTCACACTCTCCACATGTATTAAGAAGCTTGCAGGCGTGTTATAATTGTGTTAATTTTTGTGCAATTTATTCCTTTTATCCGGTAAAATTGCTATACTTATAGGGATAGATTGGAGGAGTAGACGATCTGATGCGTTACCCAAATGGTAAAAACTTTGAAGGAAAACGGGATCAGGCCAAGTCCCGACCTGGCCCTAAGGCTAAAAAGGTCCAATTCGGCCAGCGGGGGATGCGGCTTGAGAACATGCTGAACCAATCCAACCAGTGGTACCTCAACCGCGGGCTTGCAGTTATCCATAAAAAACCGACCCCTATCCAGGTGGTTAAAGTGGACTATCCCAAGCGAGCCCGGGCCAAGATTACAGAGGCCTATTATCGCCAGGCATCGACCACCGACTACAATGGCATCTACAAGGGTTGGTATGTGGACTTCGAAGCCAAGCAGTCTGACCGCTTGCAGAGCTTCCCGCTCAATAATATCAAGGACCACCAAGTCAAGCATATGACTGCCTGCAGCCAGGCGGGCGGCTTGAGCTTTGTAATCTTTTGGTTCTCTAAGCGCCAGGAAGCCTACCTGTACCCTATCGAAGCTTTGCTTGAAGACTGGCGGGCCTATCAGGATAGTGAACGGTCTTCCATCCCCTTCCAGCGAATTGAAGACTATGCCTATCCCATCGCCCTAAAATACCAACCTTACTTAGATTATCTCCCCTTGATAGACCAATATATTGCAGACTATGGCAAAAGCCATTAGTCACTGATTCATATTTATAGGAAGAAGGTTTTAATATGTCTGAAAAAGACCGCCGCCACCAGCGCTACAATAAGAAGCGACAACCGCGCCAGGCCTTATCAAATCAGTCACTTTGGAAAAAAATCATCCTTGCTATCGTCGGTTTCTTTGCCGTCATAGCCCTCCTCTTGGGCCTAGTCTTCGCCTACTGGGCCTTCACCGCACCCGAACTGACTGAAGACGAATTGCGGGGGTCCATGGCCTCCATTGTCTACGACAACCAAGGGCAGGAGATCTTTGAAACCAGCCAGAATGAACGTCGCATTGTCAAAGAAGATGAAATTTCTCAATTGACCTTTGATGCCGTCACTTCGATCGAAGACCAGCGCTTCATGAAGCACAACGGGATCGACCCCAAACGGATTATCGGCTCTCTAATTGCCAATATCAGAGCCGGGGGAATATCCCAAGGGGGCTCTACCCTGACCCAGCAATTAGTCAAGCTGTCTGCCTTTTCAACTAAGTCCGAAGACCAGACCTATAAGCGCAAGGTCCAGGAGATGATGCTCGCCCTCCAGCTCGAACGAAACTATACCAAAAAAGAAATTTTCGAATTCTATATTAATAAGGTTTATATGGCTAATGGGGTCTATGGCATGGGGACGGCAGCTGAGGTCTACTATGGCACTAGCTTAAATAATCTTGGCTTGCCGCAAACCGCCCTCCTAGCTGGGATGGTCCAAGCGCCGAATAATTACAACCCCTATACGAATCCTGAGGCAGCTAAGGAACGGCGCGACTTAGTGCTCTCCGAAATGCTGGAAAATGGCAAGATCAGTCAAGCAGACTATGAAGCTGCGGTCAATACACCAATCGATGACGGACTCCAGCCATTAGAAGAAAACCGTGAAAAAGAAAATTCCGTCAACCAAGTGGTGGATTCCTATATCCAACAAGTGGCTGAGGATGTCAAGGCCGCTGGTTACGACATGTGGTCAGACGGTTTGAAGATCTATACCCACTTGGATATGAATACCCAAAACTATATTACCGAACTCTTGAACGATCCGAACGGCGCTTATTTCCAAGATTCTGAAGTTCAAGCTGCCGCTTCAATTGTCGATACCAAGACAGGACATATTATTGCCCTCTTCGGCGGCCGTAACCAGACTGAAGCTTTGAGCTTAAACCGGGCCACCCAGTTAAACCGGAGCGTCGGTTCTTCTATTAAGCCTCTGAGTGACTATGGCCCTGCTATTGAACACTTAAATATCAGCCCGGCGACAGGGGTTAAGGATGAGCCTTACCGCTACAGCAGCGGCGACCCGATCAATAACTGGGACCGTCAGCACCAGGGCCTCATCACTATGCGCCAGGCTTTAGCCGAATCACGGAATATCCCGGCCCTCAAGGTCTTCCAAGCAGTAGGCGCCGAAAAAGTGAATGACTTCCTCAATAACTTAGACATTAACCTCAATAACGGCGAAGGTGTCTATGAATCCAATTCGATTGGCGGGGAAATCACACCCTTGAAATTATCGGCCGCCTTTGCAGCCGTGGGGAACTATGGGGAATACAATGAACCTAAGGCTGTGGATTATTTCGTTACCCTTAACAATGAAAAAGTTGAAGTCTCAGGCGAAAGCCGCCAAGCCATGCGGGAATCCACCGCCTATATCCTGACCGACATGATGAAATCGGTCTTCACCGAAGGCCTCTCTGCCCCCTACCATAATGGCGGCATCATTGAAGCTGGTAAGTCAGGAACGACCAACTATACAGACGATCAAATTGCCCGCTTCAATATTCCATCTGGAGCCGCACCAGACCGCTGGATGTCCGGTTTTACCACTAATTATTCAATCTCCATTTGGATGGGTTATGACAATCCAAACTCCCCTAATGGATACATCACAGAAAGCGCCGGCCATGCGGTCGACTACCTCTACCGGCAGATGATGGACTACGTTTCTAATGGGGCCCACAATGAAGACTGGCAAAAACCTGATACCGTCCATGAAGCCAACCTTGTGGCCTTATCCAACCCAGTCCGTCTCGCCACAGCTTCGACGCCTTACAGCCAAACCACCCGCGACTTGATCAATGAAAACCTCTACGAAGAATTCAAAACCTCTGCATCAAGTCCTGGAAACTTGGACCCTAACGGCAGCTACTACAGCCACTCTCCCCGCCGTTACAACCGGACACCAAGCTACGAATCCACTTACCAATCTGGCTACGGCGACGAAGACTACGAAGACAGCTCCGGGCGGTCTAGCCGATCTGTATCGGATAGCCAGGTGGAAGGACAAGATGGTTATGAACAAGGCCAGTCAGCAACAAATGGCGGGCAGACCTCAAGAAGCCAAACTGATACACCTGATCAAGGGGCTAATACAGGTGCACAATCCGCACAAACTGATACAACTCAAGGAACAAGAAGCACAACTGGAGGCAACCAAACTAACACTAATCCAGCACCTTCTTATTAAAGAAATATGCTCGCTTATCATTTGTAGATATGGTAAGCGAGTTTTCTTTATACTTTTTATTTCAAGTAATGAATTTATTTAAAGCCGTTACCCTTATGAGCAGGAGTGGAGCTTTGAAGTTGGCCCTTAGCCATGACCAAGCAAGCATCAGGGTGCGAGTAAGAGCGTTCAGCTTTGGATGCTTGGAGTAAGTTGGAATAAGGGCAAGCCCCGCTTGCACGTTTCCAACTTGCGAAAGCACTCCAAAGCTGCTCTTACGAACCCGACTAGATGTGAATTAGGGATCGTCGACATAATCCGTTACGAACCCTTTGAAGCTCGCTAGGTGAGAAGAAGGTAGCAACGCTGCTAGCGCAGCCTTGAACTTCATCTCTGGCCAGCATACGATATCTGTAATCTCACGCTGTTCGAACAGCTATCGCATAAGTCGCTCCGCTCCAAGAGCTGAAGCTGCTCGAAGCGGTGCTATGCTTTAGCCGTTGGAGCTTTAGCGACTTATGGATAAAGTACAAGACGGCTTCAGCCGTGTTGATCCTCTAATCATTCAACGACCAAATTCAAAAGCGAAACGGATGCTCATCACTGCAATTAACTGATAACAGGACAATCAAAAAATCTCGGTTCCCTCCAGAAAAGGAGAGAACCGAGTTTTTTTATTTTCTATTTCTAAGCTCTTTTTGTATTGCTGACTGATAAATTAAAAAATTCTATGCCCTTTACCTTGGAGCAGTAGTGAAGCGTTGAAGTTGGCCCTTAGCCGTGACCAAGCAAGCATCAGGGTGCGAGTAAGAGCGTTCAGCTTTGGATGCTTGGAGTAAGTCGGGATAAGGGCAAGCAAAGCTTGCACGTTTCCGACTTGCGAAAGCACTCCAAAGCTGCTCTTGCGAACCCGACTAGATGTGAATTAGGGATAGTTGGCGTAAGCCTTACTAGCCCTTTGAAGCTCGCTAGGTGAGAGACCTAGGCTCGAACCGATTCCATGGCTTTTTAAGGGCCAAATTCAAAAGCGAAACGGATGCTACCAGCACAGTTAGACGTTGACTAATTTTTATTATCTTTTTGCCAACTTGCACCCTAGTTAGCCAGTAAATTATTTGCTGAATAGACAGGATCATTGGTAATATCAATCCCCAAACGTTTGATGGTCTTTTCATTCTCCCGGCTGAGGATGAAAGTCGCGTGGGCCTGGCAGTTCTCCAAAGCCTCTAATTGGTCGTAAGCTGCCTTAGCAGTCGGATTGGTTACCGCACTCATGGACAAGGCAATCAAGAGTTCATTGGTCGTCAGGACAGGCACCCGACTGTGGAGAGCCTCCCGCTTGAGATCTTGGATGGTGTTGAGGATCATAGGGGCAATCAAGTCGATCTCATCATTGATGCCGGCCAGGGCCTTGAGACTGTTAACAATTACAGCCGCTGAAGCATCCATAATCTCGCTAGTCCGGCCGGTAACGATCCGTCCATCTTCCAGGGCCAAAGCAACCACCCCTTGGATCTCGTTCTTGCCGAAGCGTTCTTGGACTTCAGCTTCATAGTCGCGGGCTGGTTGGACAACTGCCCGGTCCGTCGCATGGAGGTCACTTTCTTCCATAATAATTTGCATCCGGCGCCGGCAATCCTCGTCCAAGGTGCCTTTGACAAAGTCGTTTTCAATAGCGAAGTAGCGGCGAATAATCTCTTGCTCAGCTGCCTTCTTGCAGAGCTCGTCATCAATAATCCCATCAGCAATACAGTTAACTCCCATATCGGTTGGCGATTTATAAACGGATGGGGCTTCCGTAATGTTTTCAATAATGCGGCGGATGACTGGGAACATGTTGATATCCCGGTTGTAGTTAACAGCCACTTCCCCATAAGCTTCATAGTGGTAGTTATCGATCATATTGACATCCTTGAGATCCACCGTAGCGGCCTCATAGGCAATATTGACCGGGTGCTTCAAGGGCAGGTTCCAGACAGGGAAGGTTTCAAACTTGGCGTAAGAAGCATTCACTCCCCGGGTATGTTCATGGTAGAGCTGGTTCAAGCAAGTGGCGAGTTTGCCGCTTCCAGCCCCCGGAGCAGTGACCACCACAACAGGTTTACTGGTCTCAATATAAGCATTCTTGGCGAAACCTTGGTCGCCAAAAATCGCTTCAATATCAGTCGGATAGCCTTTGATAGCTTCATGGGCATAGACCTTAATGCCGCGGTTTTCCAAGTTGGTCATAAAGGCCTTAGCATTGGGTTGGCCATTATAGCGGGTCAGTAAGACACTGTTAACAGGTATCCCATAGCGCTGGTACTCCGCAATCAAACGCAAGACATCTTCATTATAGGGAATCCCATAATCGCCGCGAATTTTGTTATTTTCAATATCGCCGGCATAGATACAAATAATGATCTCAGCCTGGTCCTTGAGTGTCGCCAAGAGCTTCATCTTAGCGTCTTCATCGAAACCAGGAAGGACCCGCTTGGCATGCTTGTCGCCGATCAATTTACCGCCAAATTCAATATAAAGTTTATCCTTGCCAGACACGCAATCCAGGATATGTTTGGACTGGTGGGCCAGGTATTTTTCCGTATCAAAACCAATTTTATTCATTTGCAACCCTCTTTATCTCTTAATTTTAACGGTCCATGGTCTGAGAATAATTCTCCTTCATACTACTTTAGCACCCTAAAGATGACTTGTAAATTAAATCATCGAACTTTAATCAAAATCTCTGGAAATGAG
Source organism: Aerococcus sanguinicola (assembly GCF_001543145.1). Classification (NCBI taxonomy): domain Bacteria; kingdom Bacillati; phylum Bacillota; class Bacilli; order Lactobacillales; family Aerococcaceae; genus Aerococcus; species Aerococcus sanguinicola. The sequence continues at coordinate 126,202 of NZ_CP014160.1, forward strand.
GACAAGCTTAAGTTATCATGCAAGAAGAGTTAACTAATTTAGAAAAGGAGCCGCGCCGTGACCTACCAAGTCTACACCCATATCCCCTCAGCCTTAAAAGACCGCCCCTATGTCCCTGTCCATGCCTGGGAAGTTGACCAGCCCCGGGCCATCCTCCATGTGGTCCATGGCATGTCCGAACATGGCGGCCGCTATGAAAAATTGGCCCACTATTTCAACCAGCGGGGGCTGACGGTTATCGCCCATGACCAATTAGGCCACGGTGCTCTCGCCCGCAAAAACCATAGCCTGGGCTACCTCGGAGCGCCTAGCCGAGCCAAAAACATCTTGGTTGCCGATACCCTAGCCGTCGTCCGAGCCTTCAAAAAGGCTAGCTTACCCTATATCCTGCTGGGCAATAGCATGGGGGCCTATGTCACCCGGCTCTTCCTTAAGGCCTACAGCCAGGAAATTGATGCCTGCATCCTATCCGCTAGCCACGCCCATGTCCCCTTCATCGGTGGCCTGCGACGGGCCCTCCAAGTCCTCACACTGCGAAGTAAGCGAGAGACCAATCTCAAGCTCCACCAACTCATCTTCGGACAAGAGCCGGTTAAAGCCAAGGACTCCCCCGCCTACCAAGCCACCTGGCGGGCGGGCCAAAGCCTCAAAGAAGAGCCCCTGACTGGCTTCGTCTTCACCAATGCAGGTTTCCAAGCTGTTCTCGACCTCGCCCAGCATGCCAGCCAAAGAAACTGGGCCCAGGGAATCCGCCCAGACCTGCCCATCCTCATCCTCAACGGTGGGTCAGACCCCCTGCATTTTAGAAAAAATGAACAGGAGCGGCTCAAGGCCGAGCTCGAAAAACAAGGCCTCTGCCAGGTCTCCACCAAGCGTTTTCCAGGCCATGGCCACGAGCTCTTCTTCTATAACCAGGAAGAGAAGGTCTTCGCCTACATCGGAGCCTGGTTGGAGAAAGAAATTCTCTGAAATTCATAGAATATTCACATTTAGGTCTTATACTATAGGTGTACTAGCAAAAGATGTTGATAAAAAGATATTCCTTACTTCCTCTCCCAATTAAGTTAAGGAATGTTCGGTAGAACCAAAAAGGACTGCTCGAGCAGTCCTTTTTAAAAAGATATATCGTTTACAAATGTAGCCAAAATGGAGATGATCAAATGTTATCCGGACAAGAAAAATCCGTCAGCCCAGCAGAATGGCAAATCATGCGGGTGATCTGGGCCCAAAAAGAAGCCAGCAGCCGCTATATTATTGATTGCCTAGCCGAAGCCATGGCCTGGAAAGATTCCACCATCAAGACCCTGATCCGCCGCCTAGTAGACAAGGGCTGGTTGGCCAAAGAGAAACAAGGCCGGTCCTATATCTACCGGGCCCAGGTTAGCCAGGAAGAAGCCAGTCGTCTGGAACTGAAGACGATTTTTGATAACCTCTGCCAGTGCCAGGCCGGAGAGCTCATCGTCCAATGTATTGAAGACAACCCCCTCTCCCAAGACATGATCGACCGTATCCAAGAAGCCTTGGATAAGAAGGCGCCGCAAGCCGTGACATGTTCCTGCCTGCCAGGCCAATGCCAGTGCCAGGTCAAGCACTAGGGCGTTAATTGCCAGTTAATCGGCTCTTGTCCGTCCCCTACGAGAATTTGATTACACTTAGAGAAAGGTTTGGAGCCAAAGAAGCCGCGGTGGGCCGACAAGGGACTGGGATGGACCGAAGTCAAGACAGCGTGCTTGGTCTCATCGATCAAAGGACGCTTAGCTTTTGACGCATTTCCCCAGAGAATAAAGACGATCTTCTCTTGGCGCTGGTTGAGTTGGGCAATCGCATAGTCCGTGAGCTCTTCCCAACCATGGTTCTTGTGTGAGTTGGCCTGACCCTGGCGGACAGTTAAAACCGAGTTCAATAAGAGCACCCCCTGGTCCGCCCACTCCGTCAAGTTCCCGTGCTGGACAGGCTGAAAGCCCACATCGTCCGCTAATTCCTTGTAGATATTGCGCAGGGATGGCGGAATCGCCACCCCCTTCTGCACAGAAAAGGAGAGGCCATGGGCTTGCTTAGGACCATGGTAGGGATCTTGACCGAGGATAACCACCTTGACCTGGCTAAAGTCCGTCCGTTTGAAGGCCTCGTAGATGTGGAACATATCGGGGTAAACCACCTGTTCTTGGTATTCCTTCTTTAAAAATTCGCGTAGCTTTTGGTAAGTGGGGCCTTCAAAAACGGGGTCCAAGACCTCTTGCCACTGGTTCTCGATAATTTGATGCATGGAAAGCCTCCTTTTGCTTTTAACTAGCAGATTTCTAGTCTCTTCGGCCTTAAAATGGTAGAATAGACATAGACTTAAGATAAACTTATTATAGGAGGAAATTAGTGATGATTCAACTGATTGCTTCAGATATGGACGGGACCTTACTCAATGGTAATATGGAAATCCCCCAGGCAAATATTGATGCCATCATGCATACTTACAGCCTAGGAATCCCTTTCATTGTCTGTACCGGACGTAACTTTGAAGAAGCTAAGATTGTGCTCAATGATGCAGGTATTCGCTGTCCGATTATCGGTCTCAATGGGGCAATCGCCTTTGACCGGGACGGGACGGTTGATTATGAAATTCCCTTGGCGGATAAAGAAGCCCTGGCTATCCTTGACCGGGGACGTGAACTCGGCTACTACATGGAAGCTATGACCTCAAAGAATGTCTATTCTAGTTCCAGAACTCAACGTATCCAAGGCATCACCCGATTGATCCAGCAGATGAATGTTGGTATGAGCCAGGAGGAAGCGGAAACTAGAGCCACCCAATCGACTGAAGTCACCAATATCGACTACCGGGACGACCTCAGGGACCTGATCAATAAAGAAGGACAAAAGATCGTGAAGATTACCTTCACCCACCAAGATCCTGACCGCCACCTGGTCCCTCTCAAGAAAGAATTATTGCAAAAATTCGATGACATTTATGTCACCTCTTCCTTCAAGTATAATATTGAAATCAGCCAGACCCACGCTAATAAAGGAGCAGCCCTCAAACGTTACTGTCAAGAGCACGGCTACGACCTCGACCATGTCCTAGCCATTGGCGATAATTATAACGATATCCCCATGCTAGAAATTGCCGGCCACAGCTTTGCCATGGAAAATGCCGTAGACGCAGTTAAAGAAACCGCCAAGTACCAAGCACGGTCTAACAATGCGGCTGGTCTTGCGGGAGCCATCCAAGAAATTCTTGACCGCGAAAAAGAAGGCTAGTCTCAAGCGCTGCAGCTTCTAACTGTGTTATACTAATAGTAATAAATGATTACAGTTGGAGGAAGCCCATGTTTAATTTCAACCGCATTCGTGTTCTCTTTGTCTGCCGGGCCAATATTTGCCGGTCTCCCATGGCTGAAGCTGTCCTTCGCCAAAAGGTCAAAGAAGAAAAATTAAGACGTAAAATTTCTGTCGACTCAGCAGCCATTGAAGATTGGCGGGTGGGGAATCCCCCCCATCCAGAAACCATTAAAATCCTGGAACAATTCCATATCGATCCCGGGAAAATGAAAAGCCGCCAACTGACCGCAAAGGATGGTAAGAAGTTCGACTATATCATCTGCATGGACCAAGACGTTAAAGAAGATGCCCTAGAACGTATCCCTAGCTCCTACCATGACCGTATTTACTTATTCAATGAATTCTTGGGAAGTGATGACGATGTTCTAGATCCGATTATAACTAAAGACTTTTTAACAACTTTTGATGACATTTACGAAGGTGTCAATGCCATTACAGAGACGATCGTAAAGGAAAGGAAGTTATCGTAATGGAATCTCTAGCAAAAGAATGTCGTGACCTGGTTGAAGAATTGATCCAGGAAGCCAAATTGAAAACCGGTCAAATCGTTGTGGTGGGCTGCTCATCATCCGAAATCATTGGGGAGCGGATTGGTAGCCAGTCCTCACCTGAGATTGGCCAGGAAGTCTTCCAGACGATTCACGACACCCTCAAGTCCCATGGCATTTACCTGGCTGCCCAGTGCTGTGAGCACTTGAACCGCGCCTTAATTGTGGAACGGGAAGCCCTCCCCCATGCTATTGAAGTCAATGTAGTTCCCCAACCCAAGGCCGGCGGATCTTTTGCGACCGCTGCCTACAAGGGCTTTGAAGACCCCATAGCCATTGAAGCCATCCAAGCCGACGCCGGTATTGATATCGGCAACACCTTGATTGGCATGCACATCCTGCCAGTCTGCGTGCCTCTCCGTCTCCAACACCACCGGATTGGTGAAGCTTGGGTCAACACCTGCCGGAGACGGCCTAAGTCTATAGGCGGGGAAAGAGCCCACTACAACAAAGATTTAAAATAGCTTATTTTCTCTAATAGGTTTATAATAGAGTCAAGGAGGAATTTAACATGACATTTGAAAAATCAAAAAAAGAATCTCAACCAATTAGTTGCAGACTTAACCCAAATGAAGTTGATCCTACATAAGACACACTGGTACATGCGTGGGGCTAATTTCCTTTTCCTCCACCCTCTCCTCGACGAGTGGATGGACGAAATCGATGAACAATTAGACCAAGTTTCCGAACGTCTCATTACGATCGGCGGTTCACCCTATGCGACCATGGAAGAATATATCGAACACAGCAAATTGACCAATGAAAAAGGCAACTGGGACCAATCCACCCAGGAACGTTTCGCTGAGCTCCTCGATAATTACCGTTACCTGGTTAAATTCTACCGTGAAGCTGTCATTGAAGCGGATGAAGAAGGCGACGGCGTGACCAATGACCTCTTGCAAGGTCACCAAAACGCCCTTGAAAAACGTATCTGGATGTTAGCTGCTGAATTAGGGCAAGCACCTGATATCTATTAAATTTAAATAGCTGAACAAATGGACCCCTAAGGCAATCAAGGCCTTAGGGGTCCATTTTACTGGATTAAAATAAAATTTTACCAAGATCATGCGATTTGATTCTAAATAGCAATCTCGAGCTTACGATCTTTCAGATATGCCTTTAGACTAACGGGGTCATTGGTGATGAGCCCATTAATCCCTCTGTCCATTAGGCTCTCCGTTAAATCGAGGCCATCCACCGTCCAAACATTCACCTTGATGTCCTTGGCCAAGAGATCCTCCAACATGGCCTCATTAATAGCGAAGAAATGGGGGTGGTAGTAGTCAGCCCCATGTTCCTGGCAGTAGCGGCCGGGCGAAATAATGCTGTTGACTTCAAGGAAGGCGCAAGATAGGTCTGGTGCTAGCTCCCTCACCTGCTGGATGCTGTAATGGTTGAAAGAAGAAATGAGCACACGAGCCCCACACTGGTACTTTTGGACCAAGTCGACTACTTTTTGCGCCAGGCCAGGATATGGGTATTGGTTGGTCTTTAGCTCAATGTTAAGGAGCATATCATTGCCTTGCAGCCACTGGAGGACCTCCTCCAAAGTGGGAATCTGCAGGTCTTCGCTAGGGCCAATGGAAGCAAAACCATTAGAAAAGTCAAAGCTTTTGAGCTCCGCCAAACTGTAATCCATGATCCGACCACTTCCATTAGAGGTTCGGTCGATGGTCTCATCGTGGCAAACCACGACTTGACCATCACGGCTTAACTGGACGTCAAGTTCTATACCATCCGCCCCAGCGGCATAGGCTTCTCTAAAAGCAAGCATGGTATTTTCTGGGAATTTGGAACTGTAGCCTCTGTGCGCTAATATTTGCATATTTTCCTCCTCGATTATTTTTAAAAACGCTTGGGAGCTAAGAGTGATTCGCCCGTTTCCTTATCGAATAAGACAATTTGGCTCAAGTCCAAGCCCACATAGATATCCGTATCATAGGGAATATGGATGGGTGGGTTGAAGCGGGCTGTACATTCTTGGTCGGCTTCGTGGAAGTCAAAGTAAACATAGGTGTCTGAACCAACTTGCTCCACATTGTTGGCGTGAACATGGATAACATTCGATCCTTCGCGACTCTCTGCATGATAGAGGTTTTCAGGACGGATCCCGATTAAAATATCCCGGCCATCTGCTTCAACCAGGAGACGTTCTTTTAAGTCGTCTGTTAACATGAAAGTTTCATTAGCACTCTGCATAGCTGGTCCTTGATCGGTTTGGACCAAACGAGCATTGATCATGTTCATCTGCGGACTCCCGATAAATTCAGCCACAAAACGATTGACTGGATTGCGGTAAAGATTGTCCGGCGTATCAAATTGTTCAATTCGCCCCTGATTGAGAACAGCAATCCGCGTCCCCATGGTCATAGCCTCCGTCTGGTCGTGGGTTACGTAAATAAAAGTAGTCCCTAACTCACGGTGGAGGCGAACAATTTCTGAACGCATGCTGACCCGCAATTTGGCATCTAAGTTAGAGAGGGGCTCATCGAGCAAGAAGACTTTTGGCTTTCTCACCATGGCCCGGCCCAGAGCAACCCGCTGCCTTTGCCCACCAGAGAGTGCAGCCGGCTTACGGTCGAGAAATGGCGTTAATTGCAGAACTTCAGCGACTTCTTCAACGCGTTTGTAGCGCTCCTCCTTGGAGACACCCTTCATCTTCATGGCAAAGGCCATATTATCCCGCACATTCATATGAGGATAGAGGGCATAAGATTGGAAAACCATGGCGATATCCCGGTCCTTGGCCGGCACATTATTGACCAGGTCATCTCCAATATAGAGCTCACCTTCCGAGATGTCTTCCAAGCCTGCGATCATACGCAGGGTGGTCGACTTCCCGCAACCGGAAGGGCCAACTAATACAATAAATTCCTTGTCGGCAATATCCATGTCAATATTATGGATCGCCTTATAACCATCTTCGTAAATTTTTCCGACTTTATTTAAAACTACTTTAGCCATTTTCTACCCCTTTACTGCACCTTGCGTTAAACCTTTTACCATATTCCGTTGGCCGAAGATAAAGATAGCCAAACTTGGTAGCATACAAATTACAACTCCTGCAACCATGAGCACCATGGACTGAGAATCAACACTGTTGAGCATGCCAATCCCAACTTGAACCGTCCGCGCCTGGTCATTATTGGTAACGAGGAGTGGCCACATGTACATATTCCAACCCGATAAGAAAGATTGTACGGCCATGGCGCCAATTGTTGGTTTCAATAGCGGCGTCATAATGGTGAACAGGAAGCGGATATCAGAGCAGCCATCGATCTTAGCTGCCTCGTAAATTTCATAAGGGAAGTTCTCCAAGGCTTGGCAGCACAAGAAAATATTGAAGGCTGAAACCATATAAGGAACGATGAGCACAATTAAGGTATCATTCCAGCCCCAAGAAGAGACCATCAAGAATTGGGAAATAATCACTGCCTCCCCTGGAATCATCATGGTCGATAGGATGAGTGCGTAGATAATCTTCTTGCCCTTAAATTCAATAAATTGGAAGGCGAAGCCAGCCAATAGTGAGGTAACGATCTGCGAAGCTGTGATAGCTAGGGAAACAATGAGGGAATTTTTGATATAAGTGGCAATTGGCGCCATGGAGAAAACATCGACAAAGTTAGTCAAAGTAATTTCTTGCGGAATGAGGATGCTTTCTGGATTATAGAGTTCACTAGCTGGTTTGATAGCCATTAAGAAGGCATAAATCAAAGGGAACATCACGAAGAGCCACATGATCACATTTAAGATTAAGAGCCACCAGCGATTCTTGGATTTACCCCGCGGCGGATTAGCTTGTTCTTTCTTTAGACTTTTGTCTTGACTGAGTACGGATTCCATTAATGGTCTAGCCCCTTTCTGACTCTAAACATGATAAAGGTGAGTAGCATAACGATGAGGAATAAGATAACCGATTCCGCTGAAGCAAAACCGTAGCGGTAGTTCATAAAGGCATTGCGGTAGATATCATAGACAATCACGTTGGTCGCTTCACCAGGGCCACCCTTGGTCAAGATATTGATTTGTCCGAAACCTTGGAAGGCATTAATAATATTGGTGACCAGAACGAAGAACATAGTCGGTTTCAGGGATGGGAGGGTAATATTGGTAAATTGTTGGAAAGAGTTAGCCCCATCAATCGAAGCCGATTCGTAGAGGCTATCATCAATACTAGCCAAGCCCGAACTAAAGTATAAGAAGTTCATCCCGCTATTCAACCAGCCGGTCAAAATACCAACTGCAATTAAAGCCAAAGTGGGATCGGTCAGCCAGTTAACCGACATGTTAAAGGCCTGGTTGATAATCCCAATTGACGGATTCAACATGACCTGGAAGATCATAGCCATCCCTGCCGAGGCAATAGCCATGGGCATGGCATAGGAAGTTGAGAAAAACTTCAAACCAGGGAAAGTTTTCTGGCAGAGCAAGGCGGTCGCGAAGCCGATAACCACTCCCGTCGCCACCACAATCAGTACAAATTTAAGGGTTACAATGATTGAGTTCCAAAAACTAGGGCTTTGAAACAATTCAATATAATTATCGAATAAAATAAATTCTGTGCTCCGTCCCATTCCGTCTGTTAAGAAACTACTCCGGACGATGGTTTGGATAAAGGGCCAGAACATAAAGAGCACTAAGATTAAAATGGCTGGAATCAGGTAGGTATAACCTTGCAGCTTCTTCCAGGTGCTCTTTTCTTTTTTAACCATAGGAATATTTGCTTCCAATCCGATCTCTCCTTCTAAAAGAATAAATAGCTGAGAGATAGCACCCAGCTATTTATGGCATCATCGAGCTTTCGACTTATTTGTTAACCTTGTTGTAGTTTTCAAGGGCAGAATTAGTTTGGTCAGCCATCCGTTTCACCGCATCAGCTGGTGCATCAGACCCATTGAGCAAGCTTTCTAATTCAGCTTCATAGATTTGACGAGCTTCTTGGTTGACCCCTGAAATAGCCCCTTGGTCGGATGGTTCAGAATCGTGTAATTGGTTAATAGCTGTTTCAAATTGTGGGAATTCCTCCAAGTTCTTCTTGAACTCTTCTTCTTCGTGGGAGTTTAAGTTAACTGGGAAATAACCCGTTGCCGCATTCCACTTAGCTTGGACTTTTGGTGATACAAGGTATTCGATGAATTTCCAAGTCGCATCTTTCTTGGCATCATCTCCGGAATCGATCATCCAGAGGGAAGCCCCACCGATTGATACCCCTTGGTCATCTTCAGCTGTTAGACCGGGATAATAAGCCGTTCCAACTTCGAAGCGGTCGTTCACTTCGGTTAAGATTTGACGGAGATTGGCAGTTGAGCCAACGGTCATTGCCGATTGACCTGAAACAAATTCAGGTTGTCCACCTTCGCGGCCTACATTCGGCATATAGCCCTTCTCTTCGCCTTCATTCCACATTTCGAGGACACGTTCCATCGAGCCATTATCATCGAAAACAACTTCCGTTGGTGCGGATTCCCGACCGTTGCCGTTGTTGAACATATCTTCGCCCATCTTATTGATCCATTGCTCAATATACCAACCATAGACTCCAACTGAGATAGGCATGGTGACGCTCTCTTGTTCAGTTAATTTATCTGCATTCTCAAAGATTTCTTCCATGTTAGAAGGTGCTTCGGACATACCAGCCTTTTCAAGGACATCCTTGTTGTAGTATAAGATCGGTGTGGATGAGTTAAAAGGCATGGAGTGGAGCTGGTCATCCAAGCTATAGTAAGCTAAGAGGTTAGGTTCTAATTGGCTTAAGTCAAAGTTGTTCTTATCAACATATTCTTGAACAGGAACCGTTAGTCCTGAATCAATCATAAAGGCAGTCCCCTGCTCAAAAACTTGAACCAGGTCTGCCCCTACCGCTTCACCAGAAGCAGAAGATCTTAACTTGGTCAAGGTTTCATCATAAGTCCCTTGGTACTGGGCATTGACGAAGACTTCATCTTGGGAATTGTTAAAGTCTGCCACTAACTCATCTAGAGCTTTCCCTGTTTCTCCGCCCATGCCATGCCAGAAAACAAGTTCAGTCTTACCTTCACTGTCAGCAGAATTGGCTTGGCCAGAATCTGCACTGCCAGCGTCGCCAGAATTACCGCAAGCTGCTAAAAGCAAGCTGAGCCCGGATAAAATCACGGTTGATTTCAATAATTGATTAAATTTCATTTTATTCTTTCCTCCAAAGATTTATTTAAGCTATCTGTATTGTAACCATCCATTATTAAATCAATGTAAATTCAGCGTAAATTTTACATGAATATGTAAAAAATGTGTAAATCCTCCCCGCTTTTTACTACAGACTTTCCACAGTCTCCGTTATACTAGGACTAGACAGTGAAAAAAGTCTAGAAACGGAGTGACCCTATCATGAAAGAAAGAATTGGCCTCGTCGACATCGGTTCCAATACCATCCGTCTGATTGTGGTGGATATTGACGACCATTTTGGCCTGCATGAAATTCAAAATATTAAGATCCCAGCCCGCCTATACCACCACTTAGATGAAGAAAGTATCATGGACCAAGCCGGGATTGACCTACTCTGCCAAATCCTCGATAACTTCGCCCACGAAAGCCAGATCCTGAAGGCAGACAAGCTCCTCCCCAAGGCCACCGCAGCCATCCGCCAGTCCAAAAATTACCAGGAAATTTTGGATACGGTCAAAGAGCGCACAGGCATCACGATCGATATCGTCTCCGGTGACAAGGAAGCTTACTACGGTTACAATGCGATCATCCACACCATGTCCGACCACGATGCGCTGACCATCGATATCGGCGGGGGGTCAACTGAAATTACCTATTTCAAAAACAAAGAAATTCAAGCTTCCCACTCCTTCCCTTTCGGTGCGGTCTCCCTAACGGAAAAATTCTTTGCTGACAAGGACCATGACGATAAGTCCGCCATCAAAAAAGCCCGCAAATTTGTACGCAAACAATTTACCGACTTCGACTTCATTAAAGAAGCCCAGCTACCCATTATTGCTGTGGGTGGGTCAGCCCGTAACGTCACCCGGGTCCACCAACTCCAGCACGACTACCCCTTGGCCGGTATCCATAATTATCAGATGTCTGAAGAAGACCTCGAAGATACCCTGGACCTCTTTCTCTCCTTGTCCGATAAAGAACTACGTAAATTGGACGGACTATCAACCGACCGGGCGGATATTATTACTCCAGCTTGCCTAGTCTTTAGCGAATTGATGGCCTGTGTCCAAGCCCCCTGCTTTAAATTCAGCCAATACGGTTTACGCGAGGGCATCCTCTATGAATATATTGAAGACCACTACCCTGCCCCCTACGATATCTTCCACATCCAGAGACAGACCATTGAGGGCTTAACCAACACCTACCACTTCTCCATGGCAGACCACGCCCAACGCGTGGATATCGTCCGCCAAGTCTATACCTGCCTCAGCCAGCAGGAATTCTTGGACTGGAATGAGCAAGAGAAACGCCTGCTCATCTATGGCGCCTACCTCTATTTCTGCGGCCGCTTTATCGAAAGAGGATCCGCCTCCCAACACACCTTTTACCTGCTATCCAACTCCAACATGAATGGTTTCGACCACAAAGAGCGGGTGGCTATTAGCCTCATTGCTTCCTATAAAAATAAGACACTCTTTAAACAATACAGCGAAGAATTCCAAGACCTCTTCACAGAAGACGAATTGGATCGGATCCAAGCAATGGGCGGTTTAATCAAGTTTTCAGAGTCTCTCAATGACTCACACTTCAATATTATAAGTTCAGTTGATATGATTATTCAAAATGATACATTAATTTTACGTATTTTTTACAATGGTACGTTAATATCAGAAGTGTACCGTGCGGAAGATCAGAAGAAACATATTGAGCGGATTATTGACCGAGATATCCAGCTCGATTTTATTCCGACGACTGCGCATAATCTATAAGTTTTAAACTTAGGAAGGGTTGTAAACTATGACTGAAGACAAAGCGAAAGATATTAAGAATCCGGACTACTATGACAACCGGGAAGTTTCCTGGCTATCCTTTAACTACCGGGTCCTCCAAGAAGCAGCGGACAAAAGAAATCCCCTGCTCGAACGTTTGGGCTTTTTAGCCATCGGCAGCTCCAATCTCGATGAATTTATGATGGTGCGGGTAGCTGGCTTACAAGACCAGTCCCACATGCAGGGCGATACCCGGGACTCGAAGAAGCACTGGACGCCCGACCAACAGCTTGACGCCATTGCCAAGGCCAACCGAGAAAATGTGGACTACCAATACAAACTCTTGGACCGCTTAACCCAAATTTGTGCTAAAAACAAGATCCACTTCAGTCCGGTTGATAGTCTAGGCGATAAGGAAATTGACCAAGTTAAGCAATACTTTAACGAACAAATTTTCCCTGGCTTAACCCCTCTAGGCATCGATGCTTATCGGCCATTTCCCAATTTAAATAACAAGGTCAGCAACTTGTTCGTCAACCTGCAGAGTGACCAAGGCGAAGAGATTGCCATTGTACCGATTCCCCAGCTCTTGGACCGCTACTACCATTTTGAAAAGCAGGGCCAGCACTACCTAGTTGACCTCCACGATATCGTCCAATATTTTATCGGGGAACTCTTCCCTGGCTACCAGGTGCTAAGCAGCTTCTACTTCAGAGTGACCCGGAATGCGGACCTGGAATTACATGAAGAAGGGGCCCAGGACCTCTTAGTCGTCATCGAAGACTATCTTAAGAAGCGTCGCAATGGGATCGCTGTACGGATTGAATTCGACCAACGCCAAGTGGATCCTGAGAGCTTCCATCAAAATGTGGCCTTCCTCATGGATGAGCTCCAACTCCAGGACCGCGATGCTTACTTCTTGAACGGTCCCCTCGACTTAACTGGTCTCAACGAAGCGGTCGACCTCTTAGAGGATGCTTTCCCAGAAATGACCTTCAAAGACTTCAGCCCCGTCTACCCACCTGAACTGGAACATGAAGGGCTCTTCGAATATATTGAGAAAAAAGACCTCTTCCTCCACCACCCCTATGATTCCTTCGACCCAATTGTCGAATTTATCTCCCAGGCAGCTGATGATCCGGCGACCATCGCTATTAAGATGACCCTCTACCGGGTATCCAGCGACTCGCCCATTGTCAAGGCCCTCAAACGAGCTGCAGAGAATGGCAAACAGGTCACCGTCCTAGTCGAACTTAAGGCCCGCTTCGATGAAGAAAATAACGTACAATGGGCCAAGGTCCTCGAAGAAGCTGGCTGCCATGTCATCTATGGGAAGTCCCACCTCAAGACCCACAGCAAGATTTCCCTCGTCGTTAAGCGCCAAGGCAAGCAACTTAAGCGCTTTGTCCACCTTGGAACAGGTAACTATAATGATAAAACGGCCCGGGGCTATACCGATATGGGCGTGCTCACCACCAATCCTGAAATCGGTGAAGATGCCACCAACTTCTTCAACTATCTGAGCGGCTATGCGGAACAACCCGACTACCACCACCTCCATGTTTCGCCTTTCGATATTCGCGATTCTTATATCGAAGATATCAATGACGAAATCGAAATGCATAAGAAATATGGGAATGGTAAGATCATCGCTAAGATGAATTCACTCACTAGCTTGGATATTATCCGTAAGCTCTATGAAGCCAGCCAGGCCGGTGTCCAGGTTGACCTCATCATTCGCGGCATCTGCTGCCTGATCCCAGGCATTCCCGGCCTTTCCGACAATATCCGGGTCATCTCTGTCGTTGGCCGCTTCCTCGAGCACAGCCGGATCTACTACTTCCATAATAACGGCCAGGAGAAACTCTTCTTGTCTTCAGCAGACATGATGACCCGCAATATGATTCGCCGGGTGGAGATTGAATTTCCGATCTTGGATCCTTCTATCCACAATGAAATCATGAACATCCTCAAGGTCTATTTTGCTGATAATACTAAGGCCCGCTACAAGCTCCCCGACTCTTCCTATGCCTATGTCCAAAACGATAAGGCAGAAGTCTCTGCCCAAGAAGAGTTCATGAAAAAGGCCCTGGCCAAGAAATCCAGCCAAGGCCCTAGCCAAGCCAAGAAAAGATGGTTCCAGCGCTTACCCTTCTCCTTTAGAAAATAGGGAAATAAGCAGTAAGTATTGATTTCCTGCTCTCTTTCATGTAATATTCGAGAGAAACAATAAATTAAAAAGCGAGGTAAAGCATCCATGTTAACTGTCAGCAATGTCAGTTTGCATTTCTCAGATCGCAAACTTTACGACAATGTGAATTTAAAATTTACCCCCGGTAACTGCTACGGCATTATTGGGGCCAACGGAGCAGGTAAATCAACTTTTCTTAAAATCCTATCCGGTGAAATCCAACCCTCAACTGGCCAAGTCAACTTAGACCCGAATGAACGCCTATCGGTCCTCAGCCAGAACCACTTTGGCTTCGAAAACTATACCGTGATCGATACGGTGATCATGGGGAACAAAGAACTCTACGAGGTCAAAAATGAAAAAGATGCCATCTATGCCAAGGCTGATTTCACCGAAGCAGACGGCATCCGTGCCGGCGAATTGGAAGCCCAATTTGCTGAAATGAATGGCTGGGAAGCCGAGTCTGAAGCGGCCCAATTACTCACTGGCCTCGGCATTGAAGAAGCCGTCCACAACCAATTAATGAGCGAATTGGACGAAAAAGATAAGGTCAAGGTCTTACTGGCCCAAGCCCTCTTCGGCAACCCCGATGTCTTGCTTTTGGACGAGCCGACTAATGGTTTGGATGCCGCATCTATTGAATGGCTGGCCGACTACCTGATCGACTATGAGAATACCGTGATCGTTGTTTCCCACGACCGCTACTTCCTCAACCGGGTCTGTACCCATATTTGCGATGTGGACTTTGGGCGGATCCAGCTCTATGTTGGTAACTATGACTTCTGGAAGCAATCTTCTGAATTAGCCGCTAAATTGCAGGCCGATGCCAATGCTAAAAAAGAAGAAAAAGTCAAAGAACTCAAGGAATTTATCGCCCGCTTCTCTGCCAACGCCTCCAAGTCTAAACAGGCGACTTCACGGAAGAAGATGCTGGATAAGATTGAACTCGACGATATCCGTCCTTCCAGCCGTAAGTATCCTTTTGTCGGCTTTGAACCTGAGCGCGAAATCGGTAACGACGTCCTCACTGTTGAAGGGCTGTCTAAAACGATCGACGGGGTCAAAGTTCTCGATAACATCACCTTCAACCTCAAAAATGATGATAAGGTCGCCTTCGTGAGCCGCAACGACGCTTCCGTTACCGCCCTCTTCAAGATTATCATGGGCGAGATGGAGCCTGATTCTGGTAGCTATAAATGGGGTGTTACTACCTCTCAAGCCTACCTCCCACGGGACAGTTCTAGCGAGTTCGATGGCCGCCAAGACACTATCTTAGAGTGGCTCTGGCAGTATGCTAAGACCCCTGAGGAGCAGGATAATACCTTCTTGCGCAGCTTCCTCGGCCGGATGCTCTTCTCAGGCGACGATGTCAATAAGCAAGTCAATGTCTTATCTGGCGGGGAAAAGGTTCGCTGCCTACTCTCTAAGCTGATGCTTTCTAAGGCTAATGTTCTGGTCATGGATGACCCAACCAACCACTTAGACTTGGAATCCATCACCAGCCTCAACGAAGGGCTCATCCGCTTCAAGGGCGTCCTGCTCTTCAGCTCCCACGACCGGGAATTTCTTTCTACTATTGCCAACCGTGTCATCCATGTCAGCGGCAATGGTATGGTAGACCGTATCGACACGGGTTACGAAGATTATCTCAATAATCCAGATACCCAAGAACGCGTCGACCAACTTTATAACTAACAAAAAAGCGTGAAATCATGAGCTCGTGATTTCACGCTTTTTCTAATACTTTTTCATCCAGAGTTGGTCGATATAATGGTTGTCCCGCTTATGGATTACCATATCAGCCCGGTTGCGAGTGGGTAGGATGTATTCATTTAAATTGACCAGGTTAATCTCTTGCCAGATTCGCTTGGCTTCTGCCATGGCCTGGTCTTCCTCCATCTGACTATACCGGTAATGGTGGTTATCAGGGTTCTCTGCTGCCTTATGCATGAGCATCTTGAAGCGCTCATAATACCAGCGTTCAATACAGGCCGTATCGGCATCCACATAGATTGATAGGTCTGCAAAATCGCCCACAAACACTTGCTCCTTGTCATCCAACTGGAGCACATTAATGCCTTCAACAATCAAGATATTGGGATTCTTCAAGACCTGCTTAGCCCCCTCGACAATATCATAATTCTCATGGGAATAAACAGGAAAGGCAATATTCCGTTTGTTATTCTTCACATCCGTCAGAAATTGCAGAAGTTTGGGCATATCATAGCTTTCAGGGAAGCCCTTGCGATTTAGAATCCCCCGTTTAACCAATTCCTCATTAGGATAAAGAAAACCATCAGTCGTGACTAAGTCCACATTTAAATCAGGGAAGGCCTGGGATAAAAAGAGCCGCAAGAGACGGGCGGTGGTTGACTTGCCGACCGCTACCGAGCCTGAAATCGCAATCATAAAGGGTGGAACCTCGGCTTCAATTCCTAGGAAGTGGTTGCGCCGCCGCTGCAAACGGCTATAATTGTCACGGTAAATAGCAATTAATTGGGTCAGGGGCTCATAGACTTCCAGGGCATCTGTTACCGACAATTCATCATTGAGGGAGATAATCTTTCTCAATTGTTTCTCCGTTAAATGAATTTCAATCGAGGGGTGAACTCGTTCCCGGTAGTCTCGCCATTGGACGCGGTCAATAATATGATAGGTTTCTGCTTCAATCAAAACAATTCTCCTTTAGTTTCCATCTCGTAAAAGCCAGCCCACATGGATCCGGGCACAGGAATTTTCTCCCATGAGAACCTGGTGCCAGCTTTGGGCTGGTGTCCCCTCTTCTTCAATTCGACTTGCCAGCTGATAGTCTTGACCCAGTCCTAGTTCATGGTCATAAGAGATATCGAAGGTCTGGACGCGGCGATCAGCTACGAAAGCACTTGGAAGTTGGTTAAGGACCCAGCTGAGGTAGACCGAATTATTCACGTGCTGGTTGGCATCAATTTCGCTATAGTGAACCCTTGCTTCTGACAAAGTATCAACTTGCTTTAATGTCTTTTTAAAACGATAGGGACGTTCAGCCTTTTCACCAGTATTTTCAGCTTGGAGCTGGTCAGGAATCCGGACAATCTTACGCTTAGATAAGTCCATCAAGCTAAACTGAGATTGTCCCGTGACCACAACCTGACCGCCTGAATCATAGAAGCGGTAGTAGCGGTAGACAAAGAAGCGGTTGACTTCAATAATCTCCGTCTCTAACCGGACCTTATCGCCCAAACGTGGTAGGGCTTGACAAGTAAAGTGATGGTTCAAAACAATCCAATTGTAGCCTGCTGGAGTCAGGTCAGAAGGCCAATCATATTCCTGGTTAGCCACTAATTGGAAAACTAGGTCCACCATCCCCTTCATCGTCAGGTCTCCATAGGCATCACAAAAAAGTTCAGTCAAAACAAATTCCTTGCTATAGGCTGCCATCCAAATTCCCACTTTCCAACGAAATCTTCATCTCATTTCACAATACTGTCATCATACCAAAAAATTTAAAGCCTGCCTAGACCTAGGCGCTAAGGAAAAGGCTAGTCCTTGCGCTCTTTTTTCTCTTTTTCCTGTTCGTTGCGGATTGCTTGGTAGTCGGGATCTTTCTTGCCCCGTCTAAGGCGTGCCCTAAATTCGGACTGCATCAGCTTGCGGATACTCTTGGCCGATAGCTTCTCATTGCGGACATCGTGCTCAGCGATAACGCGAAGAACAGAAATATAGGACATAGCTAGGGCAGTGGTCACAATAGAGGCAGTTGCTCCAGAGATTGCCCCACCAGCTAGGCTGCCCAAGCCTGGAATGAGCTTAAAGATATTGCCCACCAAGGTCCGGCCCAGGAAGGTCGCTCCTGTAGTGCCCCCCACTGCCCCAATCAGGCCCACTAAGGTCTGGTGTTCCAAGGAAACACCAAAAATAGCGGTAATATGGGCTAGCATGGAAATTTGTAGGGGGACGATTAAAGCCGCGTCTGCGAAAGGAATGGGGGTAAAGCCCACACCAAAAGTTGAAATAATATAGCGGCGCGCCCAACGTCGCGCCAGACGTGCTTTGCGGTCGAGATCTCCCTGTTGGGCATTGTTAAAAGCATCCTGAACATCATGGGGAATGACAGCCAGGGTTTGCTCAATCAAGTGGTCTAAGCCGTAAGCTTCCACCGTGTAGTCTGGGCTCACCGGATAATCCTTGGCCATGATCGGGACCACCGCTTGAACCTTTAAGTTCAGATTTTCCAAGTATTTTTTGAAGTCTTGGGCAGGTTGACCGATCGCCTGGGTTAAAACCAGAATAACCGGCATCTTCTCAGCTAGGCCCTGGATAAAGTCCTTCTCCATGGGCTCAATTCGCGACGAGGAGGCGTTAATGCAGTAATAGGCGCAGTGCATGGTCTCGCCCTCAGCCTCCAATTGGTCCAGGCATTCATTGATCTCCCGTGCCACTTGGTCTTGGATGGCTGCGTCCAATTCCAAACCTCTTGTATCATAGAGGACGAGGGGCAGGTTATCCTTGGTAATCTGGCGCAGGTGCTTAGTAATTGGCTCCCCAATCCCTGTTTCTACCAAGCGTTCGCGAAAGACCCGGTTAATGAGGGTTGATTTCCCCACGCCCGTCTTACCAACGACTAAGATATGGATGGGTTTCATTTTTTTGATTTCATCTTGGGTCTGCTGAGTTAATTCCTCAATTAAAGAGAGGTCAACAGCTGATGTTTTCTTCATAGTATCCTCCTTGGTCTCCATTAGAATGTTTATATAGATATGATATAATATGAACAAATCAATGATAGGATGTGTTAACGTGCCCAGTCAACAAAATGTCTTTAAGGATCCTGAAATTTTACAATCCAAGTCTTACCAGGTCACGAACGAGGTCTTCTGCGCCGTTAGTCACGGCATTGGACTCATTTTGGCCATTATCGCTTGCGTCAGCCTAGCGATCAAGGCTGTGCGTTTAGAGAGTCCCCTCCACCTCTTGGCCTATCTTAACTTTACACTGGCTATGTGTATGCTTTATTTTAACTCAACTCTCTACCATAGTCTAAAATTTACCCGCGTCGCCCCGCTTTTTCGTGTCTTCGACCATTGCTCCATCTATTTATTAATTGCAGGCTCCTATGCCCCCTACTGCCTCTTGGTCCTCCCGCCTGGAATCGGCTGGCCCATCTTTAGCCTGGAATGGCTGATTGCGGCCCTCGGTATCTGCCTCTCACTAAAGGCTAGCGAGCGCTTTAAGCGCTGGGAAACCTGGACCTATATCGCCATGGGCTGGTTGGTTATCTTTACCCTCAAGCCCCTCCTCGACAACTTCCCCCTCCCTGGCCTCATCTGGACCCTCATTGGCGGTATTGCCTACACCCTGGGCACCTACTTCTACGTTAAAGATGACCAAGTCGCCTACTACCATGTGGCCTGGCATCTCTTCGTTATGGTCGGCAGCGCCTGCTTCTTCATCGCCATCTTAGCTTATACTTAAGGGCTTTTTTCCAAAAAAGGGCCATTCTTTAGCATTCTTGGCTTAGAATATGTTAAAATATTAAAGTGGTAGAGAAGAGATTCTCCAAATTATAAATAAAGATACATAAATATCAATTGAAAGAAGGAAGACTATGATTTATAAAGTTTTTTACCAAGAAACAAAAACTGAAGTGCCAACGCGCGAACATACGCAGTCACTTTACATCGATGCTGAATCGGTCACTGAAGTCCGCCGTATCCTCGCTGAAAAAACCCCTTACCATGTTGAGCACATTCAATTATTAGATGACGCTCACTTAGCCTATGAGCAAAAGAGTGACCGTTTCGAATTGACGGAGTTTGCTGATTAATGAAATTAAAAATCAAAAACCATGAAACTGCTGTTTTCGCCATTGGGGGTTTAGGCGAAATCGGTAAAAATATGTACTGTATCCAATTCCAAGATGAAATCATCGTCCTCGATGCGGGCGTTATGTTCCCAGAAGATGACCTGCTCGGAATTGACTATGTAATTTCAGATTATTCCTATCTGATTGAAAATAAAGACAAGATCAAGGGCGTCTTCATCACCCATGGCCACGAAGACCATATTGGTGGGGTACCCTTCTTGCTCAAGCAAGTCAATGTGCCAATCTATGCCGGGGCCCTTTCACTGGCTCTGATCCGGGGTAAATTGGAAGAGCACCACTTGCTCCGTGACGCTGAGCTCCATGAAGTGGATGAAGATAGCGTCATCAAGTTCCGCAAGACCCAAGTCAGCTTTGCCCGAGTGACCCACTCTATTCCGGATGCCATGGCTATCTGTGTCAAGACACCTTCCGGTAATATTGTCTTCACAGGGGACTACAAGTTTGACTTTACCCCGACCGGCAAGAAGGCTGACCTGCACAAGCTAGCCCGCCTAGGTGACGAAGGGGTCCTTTGCTTACTCGGTGATTCCACCAACTCCGAAATTAGTGGCTTCACCAAGTCAGAACGGGTCGTAAGCGGCGCCTTGAAAGATATTATCGATAAAATCGAAGGCCGGATTATTTTTGCCAGCTTTGCTTCAAATATCTCCCGGCTTTCGGAAGCCATCGACATTGCCATTGCCAACAACCGTAAAGTAGCCGTCTTCGGCCGGTCCATGGAAAATGCCGTGCGCAATGCTCAAGAGATTGGCTACTTCGACCTACCAAAAGGTGTCTTAATCGACGGGAAGGACATTAACAAATATCCAAGTAATGAAGTCATGATCATGTGTACCGGATCCCAGGGTGAACCCATGGCAGCCTTGAGCCGGATTGCGAACGGCACCCACCGGCAAATCTCCATCCAAGATGGGGATACCGTTATCTTCTCCTCCTCCCCTATTCCAGGGAACACAACTAGTGTTAACCGCGTAATTAACAAATTGCTGGAAGCAGGAGCAGAAGTGGTCCACGGTAAGATTAACAATGTCCACACCTCCGGCCACGGCTCACAAGAAGAACAAAAGCTCATGCTGAGCCTCTTGAAGCCTAAGTACTTCATGCCGGTCCACGGGGAATACCGCATGCTCTCCATCCAAGCTGATACAGCAGTCAGCCTGGGTATCCCACGGGAGAATACCTTCATCATGGACAACGGTGATGTCCTCGCCCTGACTGAAAATTCAGCGCGCCGGGCGGGCCATATCCCTGCCAATGATGTCTATGTCGACGGCAAGGGCATCGGCGATATCGGCAATATTGTCCTCAGAGACCGCCATAAGTTGTCAGAAGATGGTCTAGTTCTAGTGGTTGTCAGCATCGACTTCGAGACCAACCAATTACTAGCTGGCCCAGCCATCGTCTCTCGCGGCTTCATCTACATGCGTGAATCCGAAGACCTGATCAGTGACGCCCAACGTGTCATCCAGACAGCCGTCATCGGTCACTTAAATTCAGGCAACAAAGTCAACGAAAAAATCCTACGTGACAGCATCCAAAACTCACTCCAACCCTTCCTATACAAACGGACCAAACGCAACCCGCTCATCATGTCCGTCGTCATGTCAGTTTAAAAAAGGGTGAGAGAGGATGCGGGAGAAAGGGACCTCTGGAGTAAAATCTCAGAGAAGGCTGAAGGCCTTCGACGGGATTTTGCGAAGAGGAGCCCTTTCTGCATCCTCGAACCCGACTAAAGGGTGTAAGACTTGGCGCTTAGACTCGGATGATTGGAGCAATTAAGGATAAGAGCGAAACATTCGCTCGTTTCTTAATTGTGAAATCACTCCGAGTCTGCCAAGTCGAACCCGACTACAGGGTGTGAGACTTGGCGCTTAATCTTATACATAAGGCATAAAAAAGGAGTAAGTCTTCAGCTGAAGGCTTACTCCTTTTCTTCTTTGACGAGACCATGTTTAAAGGCATAAATAGTGGCTTGAGTTCGGTCAGAAACTTCTAATTTAGACAAAATATTCGAGACATGGGTCTTGACCGTTTTTAATGTAATAAACAGGAGATCAGCAATTTCCTGGTTGGACTTGCCTTCAGCAATTAGGGCTAAGACTTCTAATTCGCGCCGGGTGAGGTCATCGTGCAAGTGGCGCTCCTTAGCCTTGTGCTTATCTTCTTGCATCTTCTCAGACACAGCCTGGGTCATGACTTCCTGTCCAGCCATCACTTGGCGAATGGCTTGAGCAATTTCCTGGGCAGAGGATGTCTTCAAGATGTAGCCCTTAGCCCCTGCTTCCATGGCGGGATACAATTTATCATCATCTAAGAAGCTCGTTACCATCAGGATCCGAGCTTCTGGCCAGTCAGCTAAGATAGCCTGGGTGGCCTCAATGCCATCCATTTCATCCATAACAACATCCATTAAGATAAGGTCTGGTCGCAGGTCTAGGGCCTTATCATAGGCTTCCTGTCCGTTAACCGCCTCTCCTATCACCTCAATGTCTTCCTGGATAGCCAAATACGAGGCTACCCCTAAGCGAACCATTTCATGGTCATCTACAATTAATACTTTAATCATCTAAGTCGTCCTCTTTCTATCCTGGTCTAGGGCAATTTGGATCCGTACTTGGGTCCCCTGCCCCTCCTGGCTAATAATCTGTAGCTCGCCTGCTAGCTGGTCTACCCGTTCGCGGATGTGTTGGAGGCCATAGCCCCCTCGCTGGTCTGCCCCTTGCTTAAAGCCTCGCCCATTGTCCCTAAAGACTAAATAGAGCCGGTCTCGCCGGGTAAAGAGTTGGCACTCAATCTCCGTCGCTTGGGCATGGCGCAAGCTATTGGATAAGAGCTCTTGGACAATGCGGAAGAGATTATTCTCAATTTCTTTATCCAAGTCCCCCACATCGAAGCGGGTGACAAAATGAATCGCCAATTTGCCTTCTAACTCATCAAAGAGATGCTGGATCCCCTGGGCCAGGGACCTTTTTTCTAAGGCAATGGGTCGCAGATGGAGTAGGAGGGCCCGCAATTCATTTTGGGCATTTTGAGCTAGATTAGCAAGCTTCTGACGAAGGTCAGCTTCTGGCCCTGTCTGTTGGTCAGAAACTTGGTCCAAGGTGGCCAGGAGCATGGTCATCGCGAAGAGTTCCTGGCTCACCGAATCGTGGAGTTCCCTGGCCACACGCTGGCGCTCAGCCTGGATAATGTCTGCCTCAGATTTGCCTGTACTGGCCTGGTCCAATTGCAGGTGCAAATTTTGCCTTTCCAAGCGTCCCGACTGAATTGTTGCCTTTAAGCAGTCTAGCCTAGCCAAGAGGTTAGGGCTCAAGTAGAGATTTTCCTTCAAATTCAAACGGTCTAGCTGGTGGATATTGCCTTGGCTGAGCTGGTCCAGGTAATGAAGCAAGAGATCCTCATCACGAAAGATTAAACTATACAAGCACAAGGCTAAAACAAAAGCTAAGAAGCTGGGCAATAAGAGAAAGGCCAGTCCGAGTGGAAGGTCCTGCCAGGTCCATTGGAAGGGAGCCAACCAGCCGAGCTCAAAGCAAAAATACAGGGTCAAGGCGAACAAGGCGTAGCTAAAGATTAAGCAGACCATAAAAATGGAAAATAAACGCCGCCATTTCATAGGAAAACCACCTCAACTTCCCCCCAGAACTGGGTCAAGTCAATAATCAATTCCCGGTCCTCATCCAAGTGGTCGCCTGTACGAAGCGACAAGCGCTGGTTGTTTAGGCAATAGGTCTGTCCCTGCCAGGTCAAGCGGGTTCGATAGGCCTGGATATTCAGTTGGCAGGCCTGGGCTTGGGGAACGACTAATTTTATCCGACCGTGGAGCTGGCTAACCGCCAACCACTGCTTGCCCTTAACTGGCAACTTCTCAGTCAGATCAATAAAACGGTAGGCGTGGAGAGAATAATCATGGAAGCTATTCCAGTCATAAGTCTTGACCGGTACCGTCTTGAAGCCAAGCCAGTCATCCAATTGAAAGAAAGTACCTCGGTCTTGGTCTAACCCTTTTTCACCCTGGACTAGTTGAAAGTCAGTAGTATTCCCTTTCTCTTTTTGCCAAAATTGGATAGCTAGGATCAGCCCAGCTAGAGATAGGATCAGCCAAAAATGGGGCAGCTGAAAGAGGCTCAGACAAAGGATTAATACTGCCAGAAAGAATAAAGGCAAGCGAATATAGGCTGGCCAGGTCTTTCCTGCCGGAGCCAGCATGAAGAGTCCAAGTAAGCTAATCGCTATGAAAAAGACTAAGAAGAGCCCCAACGCTTGTGAAAAATCATACAGAACGAGGCCCAAAATAAACAAGGCCAGTAACTGGCAAATAAACTTCAAAACCATCCCTCCTTTCCTTCTATTATAACAAATCCTCAGACTAATGAATAAAAAAGCTGGAACAAAAAGTCCCAGCTTCAATAAATTATTATAAAATATTTTGCTACGAAACAGGATTCCATCCTGTAGTCAGGCTCGCAGTTGCAGACTTGAAGTGACTTCAGGCAAGTCTGAGCGCCAAGTCTCACACCCTTTTTAGTCGGGTTCGGGTGCACAGAAGTGGCTCCTCTTCACAAAAGCCTATCGAAGGCTTTCAGCCTTCTTTAGTCTTTTGCTCCAGAGGTCCACTTCTGATCGTGCACCCTCACACCCTGTGTAGTCGGGTTCGTCTTGGCAGCTTTCGTATCACTTCACAAGTCCCCGCCGCAGTCTTCCAGACTGCTCTGGTGACTTGCTCCAGTGAACGAAAGCTAACCGCCAAGTCTCACACCCTTTTTTACTCAGCTTTTTCTACTGCGGTGATTTTGAGGGCGAGTTCGCCGCCTGGGGTTTCGAAGCTGACTTGGTCGCCGACTTTTTTGCCGATGAGGGCTTGGGCGATTGGAGATTCGTTGGAGATTTTGCCTGAGAGTGGGTCTGCTTCGGCCTTACCTACGATGGTATAGGCTTCTTCGTCGCCGTCTGGCAATTCCACGAAAGTTACCTTACGACCGATTGAAACTTCATCGCTGTCTAATTCATCTGGGTTAATGATTTCAGCATAGCGGATCATTTTTTCCAATTTGGCGATTTGCCCTTCCACGAAGGCTTGTTCATCTTTGGCTGCCTCATATTCAGAATTTTCTGAGAGGTCCCCATATGAGCGCGCGATCTTGATCCGGTTTACGACTTCTGGACGTCTATTTACTTTTAAATCTTCTAATTCAGCTTCAAGGCGCTGTTTGCCTTCGATTGTCATTGGATAGCTTTCTTCTACCATGAATCTTACTCCTTCATATATAAATTAAAAATCAATAGCAATAGGGTACCACTTTCATGGCCCTATTGCAATATAAGAATGGCTTATTTTAAGATATCTTTTATCTTAGTTTGTAATAAGTCAATGGCCACGTAGTTTGACCCACCTTCTGGAATAATCAAGTCGGCAAAACGTTTCGTGGGCTCGATAAATTCTTCGTGCATGGGTTTAACGACAGACATGTATTGGTCAATGACGGAATCTAGGGAACGCCCCCGTTCGGCCATATCACGCTTGATGCGACGGATGATTCGGATATCCGCATCAGTATCAACAAATACCTTGATCGTCATGAGATCTCTTAGTTCTGGATCATAGAGGGAAAGGATCCCTTCTAGGATAATAATCTTCTTAGGCTCAACATGGACCGTCTCCTGGCTCCGATTGTGTTCAGCGAAGTCATAGACTGGCATGTCGATAGCTTGACCCTGGCTTAATTGGCTAATATGTTCCTTCAAAAGTTCCATATCGAAGGCCAGGGGATGGTCATAATTGGTCTTCTGACGCTCTTCCATGGTCAGATGGGTCTGGTCCTTGTAATAGGCGTCTTGGGGGATGTAAACAATGGATACATCCTTAAATTCTTCCATAATCCGCTGAGTAATGGTTGTCTTCCCACTCCCGGTTCCCCCGGTCACGCCGATAACGATTTGTTCTGTCATATTGTCTCCTCTTAATTACTTGAACTTGTTGCTTGTGTTTGACTTTGGCCAGTGGATTGACTGGCCTTAGGTTGGGCTAGCTTGGCGTCCTCTTCGCTGACGTGTTCATCAACTAGCTTGAGATGGTCTTCATAGGTCTTGGAATAATAAACTTCCCCTGTTGACAGGTCGGCCACAAAATAATAGTAGTCATTTTCTTTAGGATTGAGGACTGCCTGGAGCGATTCCGCCCCTGGATTATTATAAGGGCCTGGCCCCAAGCCTGGATTCTTGTAGAGATTGTAAGGGGAATCCACCTGGGTATCCTTGATGGTCACGTAAGACTTGTGTTCACCCAAGGCGTAATTGACTGAGATGTCCGATTGGATAGGCATCTTGTCGGCTAAACGGTTATAGAAGACCCCTGCGATCATGGCCCGGTCCTCCGTAGTCGACGCTTCAGCCTCTACTAGAGAAGCTAGGGTGAAGATTTCGTTCACGGATAGGTCAGAAGCTTGGAAGGTGGTCTTGTTATTTTGGTAAAACTTATTCGTTTCATCCACCATCTGGGTTACAAAAGCTTCGAGGTCTTGGCCCTCCCGCAACTGGTAGGTTGCCGGGAAGAGATAGCCTTCTAATTTATAACGGACATCGTTATTTTGGCTCACATCGGCCAGAAGCTCCGGATAAGTGGCTAGGAGCTTTTGGAAATAATCTGGACTGGTCACAAGCGCCATGAAGTCTTGGGCTGAGAAAGGCGTATTCTGCTCGATAATGGTCGCCATCGACTCAATATCCGTCCCTTCTGGAATCGCAATTCCCGCTTCCATTTCCTTAGCCCCTTCAGCTAAGTTTTTAGCTGCTTGGGAGAAACTAGAATGGGTTTGCATTTTATAAGTTCCCGCTTGAAGATTTTCAATTGGGTTGAAACGCAGATAGAGGCGGAAAATATCATCATTAAAAATAACCTGCTTATCCTCTAATTCCTGGGCCACACTGGCTTGGCTCGCGCCCTGGGGCACTTCGATGACAATATCCTTAGAAGGCTTAAAGCCCCCAGTTGATGCCATCACCCCAATATAAGCCGCAAAAGCCAAGACGATAACAATCAAGGTAACGAATAAAGACGTGATTAAACGGTTGGTCACCGACTTCCGCTTAGGCCCTTGACCTTCTAAATGTTCCTGTTCGGCTGTTTGTCTAGGCTGCCTTCTTGTTCTTTTTCTCATGTGAACGCTCCTATTCTCTGTTCTCTAGTCGATTCGTGTCAGTGTGCCAATCACAAGGCAAATTATTGGGCAGAGTCTCGCCTGCCACATGATAAAAAAAGAGGCTGGCTTGACGCTGCCATCTCTCAGCCTCTTCTTCAACTGCATCCTTTAACCTGCCCCTATTTGCCACAATCCTTAGCGGGGCCAGGAGCCTTGCAGTCAATTACAATTCATCAGATATAAAGGTATTTAAAACTTCCTCTACCATGTTCCACTCTTCATCACTTTCGATAGGATAGAGACTGCCATTCAATTCATCGTCACTCTCTTGGTAAGAGAAAGCTTGAATTTCAATATCATCGCTGTCCCCTAAACCTGCTGGATAGAGCAGGACATAGGATTTACCAAAATCATCTGATTCGAAAGTAAATAGAATCTCATAGAGGCTCTCATTGCCCTCTTCATCATAAATGGTAATTAATTCTTTATTTTCTTCACTGGCCATTATTTCTCACGCTCTTTCTTGGTCTAAGTAGGTCTGTAAGATAAGAACTGCAGCAAGCTTATCGATCACCTGCTTGCGCTTCTTACGGCTCACATCCCCTGCTTCAATTAACATCCGTTCAGCCTGCATGGTCGTCAAACGCTCGTCTAAATAAACAACTTCTAGGTCAAAGTGTTGCTTCACCCTATCGCCATAAGCGCGTGAAGCTTCCGCACGGGGGCCTTCTGAATTATTCATATTTTTGGGTAGACCAATCACGACCTTGGACGCCTGGTAGCTGTCAATCAACTCACCCAAACGGTCTAAGCCAAATTCCTCTTGGTCTTCATTAATCTGAATGATCTCTAAACCTTGGGCAGTCAGTCCAAGGGGGTCGCTAACAGCGACCCCCACAGTTCTTGAACCAACATCTAATCCTAAATACCTCTTCATTAGACCTCGCGCCCACTCTTTTCCATATAACTGCGAATTAATTCTTCAATAATCTCGTCACGTTCATGATAACGAATTAGGTTGCGGGCCTGGTTATGCCGAGGAATGTAAGCTGGGTCTCCAGACAAGAGATAGCCTACAATCTGACTACTTGGATCATAGCCTTTTTCTACAAGTGCATCATATACGATATCCAGTGTTTCACGAACATTTTTTTCTTTATTCTCATCAAACTTGAAAAGAACTGTTTCATCTTTGACACTCATACCTTATCGCACCTCCAAATCTTTTAACATCATTTTAACCAAAATCTGACAGAAGTACAAGAAGCTAGCCCCTATGTAATCAAAACTTAAACTTGGGTTAACACCTTCTTCACCTCAGCTAGGGCATCAGGAATCCCCGCTGGGTTCTTACCGCCGGCTTGGGCCATGTCTGGACGGCCGCCACCACCCCCGTTAATCTTAGGCGCAATTTGCTTAATAATATCGCCTGCTTTGAGGCCCTTGTCGACCAAGTCCGCCTTAACAGCGACTAAGAGATTAGCCTTGCCCTTGTTTGAAGTAGCGAGAACGAGAAGGTCGGAGTCTGTTCTTTGCTTCCATTCGTCCGAAATCTTCCGTAGGTCGTCCATGTTGCGGTTAGGTAATTCTTGGGCGATCAGACGGATACCAGCTACTTCTTCTACATCTTGGAAGATATCCTTGGCTGCTTGGGCATTGGCCTTGGCATGGAGGGATTCAATTTCCTGGCTCATTTCTTTGTTTTGGCTTTCTAATTGTTTAATCCGATTTAAGATGCCATCTCTTTCCTTGGCCTTGCTTTCCACGCGAATATCTTCCAATAAGTCTTCTAAGCCCTGGAAGTATTGGATGGCAGCCTTAGAGGTTAGGGCTTCAATCCGGCGCACACCAGAGCCGACACCTGTTTCACTGGTAATCTTGAAGAGGCCGATCTCAGCGGTATTCTTCACATGGGTCCCCCCGCAGAGCTCAATCGACCAGTCCGCTACCTTGACCATGCGGACTTCATCCAACTTGTCATACTTGTCGGTAAAGAGGGCCATGGCTCCTTCTGCCTTAGCTGTATCAGCATCTGTAATCACCGTCTTCACAGGAATCGAATCATAAATTTTTTGGTTAACCTCATCTTCAATAGCTTGAAGTTGGTCCGCTTCGATGTGACCAAAGTAAGTAAAGTCAAAACGGAGGTAGCGGTCGTCTAAGAGAGAGCCCGCTTGGTTAACCTGGTCACCTAAGATATCCTTCAAGGCTTGGTGGAGCAAGTGGGTGGCTGTATGGTTCTTACGGATCAAGCTGCGACGCTCCTTGTCCACCACTAAGCGCACCTCTTGGTTGAGATCCAAGGACTGAATGGTTTCAATTTCATGCAGGTTCTGGTCATTAGGGGCGTGTTGGACATCCGTGACATAGGCCAATAATTCACCCGCTGGACTGTAAATGACACCAGTATCCCCGACCTGGCCCCCACGTTCGCCGTAGAAAGGTGTCTTGTCAGCGACTAAGTAGGCGACGCTATCAGCGGGAACATGGTCCACCAATTGGTCCTCATAAACTAGCGCATTGATCTGACCCAGGCTTTCTGTTTCTTGGTAGCCAGTAAACTGACTCGGCACGTCGAGCTCAGAAAGGACGGTCGATTGGACAGCCAAGCCCCCCATTTGTTTGCGGGCAGCCCGAGCTCGTTCACGTTGGGCTTGCATTTCGTCATTGAAACCTTGCTCATCAATGCCAAGGCCTTCTTTTTCCAAGAGCTCTTCGGTCAGTTCCAGTGGATAGCCGTAAGTATCATAGAGCTTAAAGGCATCTTGGCCGGAAAGGACCGTTTGATGATTTTCTTTGAGGGCCTGAATCATGTCATCGAGGATGGCTTGGCCTTCTTCAATGGTTTCTTGGAAGCGTTTTTCTTCCTGGCTGATGATGCTTTCGATGAAGTCTGCCTGTTGGCCAATATTTGGATAGTGGCTCCCCATCACTTCAGCCACAACGGGAACCAATTGGGCCAAGAAGGCTTCCTTAATCCCAAGTTGTTTAGCGTACATCACGCTGCGGCGGATTAAACGGCGGAGGATATAGCCCCGACCTTCATTGGAAGGTAAGGCCCCGTCACCGATGGCAAAGCTTACCGCCCGGACATGGTCAGCGATCACTTTGAAAGCCGTATTAATTTCTTTGTTTTCTCCGTAATGGTGGCCGTCAGTCAGCGGTTCAATGGCCTTAATAATCGGTACGAAGAGGTCGGTTTCAAAGTTAGTTTCCGTATTTTGGATGACGCTGGTGATCCGTTCTAACCCCATGCCGGTATCAATGTTCTTCTGTTCGAGGGGTTGGTAGCTTCCGTCAGGCATGTGGTTGAATTGAGAGAAAACCACATTCCAAATTTCGAGATAGCGTTCATTTTCGCCCCCTGGATACATTTCAGGATCGTCGTCCGCTAAATCTTGGAAAGCTTGACCCCGGTCAAAAAAGATTTCCGTATCTGGTCCACAGGGGCCTGCGCCTAAGTCCCAGAAGTTATCTTCTACGGGAACAAAGTGGTCTTCACTCAGTTGGGTGGTTTTACGCCAGATATTTAAACTCTCTTCATCGTCTGGATGATAGGTCATGTAGAGGCGGTCTTTGTCTAGTCCCAACCATTTCTCATCGGTAAGGAATTCCCAGGCCCAAGGGAGCATTTCTTCCTTGAAATAGTCCCCAATTGACCAGTTCCCTAACATTTCAAAGAAGGTTTGGTGGCGGGCAGTTACCCCGACATTCTCAATGTCATTGGTCCGGATACATTTTTGGGCATTGGCAATCTTTGGATTTTTAGGTTTTTCTGACCCGTCCAAATAATGTTTCAGGGCGGCTACCCCTGAGTTGATCCATAAGAGGGTCGGATCATCTTGGGGAACCAGCGAAGCGCTGGGATAGATATCGTGGGACTTGCTTTCCCAGAAATCTAAGAATAATTGCCGAATGTCTGCACTAGTTAATTGTTTCATCATATCCTCCTAAAAAAAATAACGGTGCTATTACAATAAAGGGCGCTTGAAACGCGGTACCACCTTTATTGTAATATCACCGTCTTTGATATTACCACTTCATTAGCTTGTTAACGCGAGCGCGGCAAATTTTCATCTGCGATTTTAAGAAGAGAGCGTCCATTGAGGAGTGAACGCTTGCACTATCCGTTCTCGCTAGAAGTCTCATGGATAAATTCTTCTCTAGATTTCAAATCATACTGATTATAATGCGTCTTAGGTCATGCTGTCAAGTCGCGGGCCCATTCTTCTAGAAATCATAGGGACTTAACCCATCCATCCCAATCATCGG
Source organism: Aerococcus sanguinicola (assembly GCF_001543145.1). NCBI lineage: Bacteria > Bacillati > Bacillota > Bacilli > Lactobacillales > Aerococcaceae > Aerococcus > Aerococcus sanguinicola. The sequence goes on from NZ_CP014160.1 coordinate 157,462, forward strand.
GTCAATGGCCTGGCTAGCTACCAAGTCTGGGGTCAGTCGCTTAGGGCCCTGGTCAAGATCGGGGGCCTCGGCTTTTGAGGCTGCTTCTCTAGGGGGCTGTTTGTGTTCAGATTCTATTGCTTCCTTCTGACTCGCCGGAGACTCTTTACCGGCACGAATCAATAGGAAATCATAGAGCTGGGTCTGCCGGCTAGCGCCCTGGTGCTGGATAGCATGGGCAAAGGCCGCCTCTTCCCCGCACATAATCAGAGACTGCTTAGCCCGGGTAATAGCTGTATAGACCAGGTTGCGCTTGAGCATACGTTGGTGCTGGTGGACCAAGGGCAGGATGACAATAGGGAATTCCGAGCCCTGGGCCTTATGGATAGAGGTACAGTAGGCCAGGGTCAGCTGCTTCCAGTCGGTTCGCGTATAAGTCACCTCAACCTCATCGAAGGCTACCACGATTTCATCCGCCTTTGATGCGGTTTCTTTGGCAAAGAAGATGGCCACAATTTCCCCCATATCCCCATTAAAGACATTCTTTTCAGCCTGGTTTTGCAGCTGGAGCACCTTGTCCCCTACCCGGAATATCTTCTCAAAGTAGACCACTTCCCGCCGTCGGTTATCGGGATTGGGGTTTAAGCGCTCTTGGAGGACCTCATTGATGTGGTCGATTCCTGCCTCACCCTTGTACATGGGAGCGAGAACTTGGACATCGCGCAAAAGATAGTCCTTGGCCACGGCACGTTCGGCGATCTGGGCAACGATTTCCGCAATTTGCGCGCTCTGGGCCTTGATAAAGGACCGATCAGCGTGTTGGCGGGTCAGGTCTGGCGAGAGCAGGCCCTGCTTGATCTGGTGGGCCAATTCGGTAATCGAGGAGTCATCACTCTGCCGAAAAATTTCATCCAACTCTCGGGCTGGCGCGACCTGAGCCCTCAAGATGTCAGCCAGCACCTGACCAGGACCAACTGATGGCAACTGGTCCTCGTCCCCGACAAAGATGACCTGCATATAAGGCGGGATGCTCTCAAGGAGCTGGTAGGCTAACCAGGTATCCACCATGGACAGTTCATCGACAATCAAGAGGTCGGCTTCTAACATCTGCCCGATTCCCTCGACCCCTTCATCGGATTCATCCTTGGTCAGGCCGAGCAGGCGGTGGAGAGTCGAGGCGGGTAGACCAATTACTTCAGACATCCGCTTTGCCGCCCGTCCTGTTGGCGCGGCTAAAGCGATGGGATAACTATCCTCCAGATAGTCTTCCTCCGCCAAGGACAGGTTTTTAAGTCGGGCATAGACAGCAACAATCCCCTTAAGGACCGTCGTCTTCCCCGTCCCAGGTCCACCGGTTAGGACATAGAATTTGGATTGGAGGGCTTCTTTGATGGCTTGTTTTTGGGCATGGCCATATTTGAGATTCCACTCAATCTCAACCTGGTCAATGGCCCGGTCAATGGCTTCCTGGTCTAAATCCTGACCGAGCGGAGAGGCAATCATATCCGTCAGGCGGCGAGCAATGGTCTCCTCCTGTAAGAAGAGATGGGGCAGGGCCACCCGAGTCGAAGCTTCAGGGCAGATAAGGAGGCCTTCTTCCAGCATTTGGTCTAAAGTATCCTGGACAGCTTGAGCGGGCACCCGGTCCTGGTAGAGGCCCAGATTGACCTGGTCTGTCGCCACTTGTACCAGCTGGTCCGCTTCCACATAGGTATTGCCGGACCGGTAGCAGATTTCATAGAGGCAATAATTTAAGGCCCCTGCCAAACGCTTGGGACTATCATAGGCCAGGTCCATCTTAGCCGCTAGCTGGTCCGCCCGCTTGAAACCGAAGCCCTCAATCTCACGCACCAATTGATAGGGGTTCTCCTCGATCACTTCCACGGCTTGGTCCCGGTATTTCTCATAGATCCGAGCAGCCAGGCTAGACGAAAAGCCCCATTCGGAGAGCTGCATCATCACCCGCTGACTGCCCTGGTCTTCTTGGATCAACTCCACCAGCATGGTCCGCAATTTCTTGGATAGCCCTTTGACTTCCTTTAAGCGCTCCGGCTCAGCCAGGATCACATCGATGGCCTGGCTACCGAGGACTTCGACAATCCGGCTGGCCAAGGTCTTCCCAATGCCTGGAAACTGCGAGGAAGAAAAATAGCGAACCAAGCCATTCTTACTGGTGATTTTAACCGGTTCAAACGATTGGACTTGAAACTGGAGGCCATACTTGGCATGTTCAACCAAGTGACCATTAAATTGATAGGCCGTTCCTTCTTGAACTGAGACAAAATTCCCCGTCACGACAATTTTTTTCTCCGAGTACATGGTATTGGTTTCTTCTACAGAAATTTGCATCACCTTGTAATAATTAGTCGGATTCTCAAAGAAAACCGCCTGGATTTCCCCAATTATATAATCTAAATCCTCCGTCTGACTCATCTCCCTCCTCCTTTCATTGCCATTCCTATGCGCTCTACTCTTAGATATCAGCAGAGCCTTCAAACTTTAACACTCCACCTATTATAGCACAAGGCCCTCCCAAAGAAAAAAGCCCCAGATCTCTGTCTGGAGCTCATCCAATCCTTTACTGGTACTGCAGTTGCTTATCGCCTTGGTAGGCAGCATCGATGGTGCCCCCACCCAAGCACTCTTCCCCGCGGTAAAAGACAATAGCTTGGCCTGGTGTAATCGACCGGGCAGCTTCTTTAAAGGTCACCTTGGCTGTTCCATCGTCTTGAATTTGGACACGGACAGGCAGGTCCTTTTGCCGGTAGCGGGTTTTAGCTGTGCATTCAAAGTCCGTCTCTGACCAATCATCCTGGGTAAAGGAAAGGTCGCTGGCTGCTAGCCAATCCGCATAGAGCATGGGATGGTGGAAGCCTTGGCCCACATAGAGTTCATTCTTAGCTTGGTTCTTACCAATAACGAACCAAGGCTCATTGCCCTTGCTAGTCCCGCCAATGCCTAGACCCTTACGTTGGCCAATGGTATAGTACATAAGCCCGGCATGTTCACCCATTAGCTGGCCATCCAGAGTCAGCATCTTGCCGGGTTTAGCTGGCAAGTAATTGGAGAGAAAGCTCTTGAAATTCCGCTCTCCAATAAAGCAAACCCCTGTGGAATCTTTCTTATGGGCAGTGGCTAGGTCGTTTTCTTCAGCGATTTTACGGACTTCCGACTTCTCCAAGTGGCCGATGGGGAAGAGAGCTTTCTGCAACTGGTCTTGAGACAATTGGTTCAAGAAATAGGTTTGGTCCTTATTATTATCCTGGCCTCTCAGGAGGTGGACACGGCCATCCTCATCACGGCGGACTTGGGCATAGTGGCCCATAGCGATATAGTCCGCTCCCAACTCTTCAGCATAGGCTAAGAAGGCCTTAAATTTAATTTCTTTATTGCACATCACGTCCGGATTAGGTGTCCGGTCCTTCTTATACTCATCTAAAAAATAAGTAAAGACCCGGTCCCAATACTCTTTCTCAAAATTGACAGAGTAATAAGGAATGCCAATCTGTTCAGCAACCTTGGCTACATCTTGATAGTCTTCAGTCGCCGTACAGACACCATTCTCATCCTTTTCATCCCAATTCTTCATGAAAAGGCCAATGACTTCATAGCCCGCTTCTTTCAATAAGAGCGCGGAAACACTAGAGTCTACCCCTCCAGACATGCCGACAATGACACGTTCTTTCTTTGCTTCTGACACAACATCACCATCTTTCTTTATAAATTTACGATTGAAGGTCGTATTTGTGTTGTGTTAACATCTCCCTATTCTACGGCCTCCCCAAGGAAATTTCAAGTGAGATTGCTCTGAAGGACAATCCTAACAAAAGAATGGTCAAATAAGGGCTTTCATGTTATAACTCTCCTAGGGTTTAAACTGCGCGATAATAGAAAGGAGGCATGACATTTATAGGTTAGAGAGCATTAAAATTAACAACGAAGTAATTGAATTACTCCAATTTCTATGGCAAACCGTAGCGACTGGAAACAAAGGCAGCGATTCCTACATCTCAGATATTGTGTCAAATCCCGCGATGGAAGCCATTTATACGGAAGACTTCGACCAAGAAACTGCCCGGATGGTTCTTTCTGCTATCGTTAATAAGGAATCTTTAGCAGAAGCCAGTCCGAAAGCTAAGGAATTTTATGACTTTAACTTCTTTAACGCCGATGATCCGGGTAACGTTGAGATGATGCTCCCCATTGTTAAACAATTAAATGTGTACCAATTAAAGGATGTCTTTAATTGTGATACCCGTTTCAATAAACTCATCATTAATTTCGTCGGAGCTTATGATATTAGCCACGTGATTGAAGAGAACGTCTTAGCCATCAACTTCTTTAAGCTCGGCATTGATTGGGCGACCATGGATCAAGCCCTCATCGAAGGCCAAAGCCTTGAAGACTTTATCCAAGCTTGCGCCAAAGAAATCCTCAACTAAGATAAAAAAATAGAGAGCCTGGAACAACAATTCCAGGCTCTCTATTTTTCTATATTTCATAATGGAGCCTTACAGCCCCTTCAGCCAAGCCTCACTTATTCAGAAACTACTTGGATGATTTGATATTTTTCCATGTCGGCTAAGATAAAGTCCAAGGCCTCTACGAAGTCCGCCATGCCATCTGACTTAAAGACATTGACCGTCTTCAAGCCTTTTTGATTGGTCACATTCATTTTAAGCCCTGTTAGTTCTTTATCCACAGTGATCTTCAAGCGCACGGCACGGGCACTGGCGAAATCAGGTTTCACTTCCTGGTCATACTGGAAATTGCCTGATTTTGTTTCGACAAAATGATAGTCACGCAAGCTATATTTTTTACAGTCAGGATGGAGCTGGTAAACTTTAGCTCCCCCTGGTAACTTTGCGGTTTTTGGATAAGCCATAGAATCCTCCTTATGAATCAAAACTAGCTAATCGATCAAGCACTTGGTCAAGCTCAGCCTGGCTGGTATGCGGATCAAAAGATAGGCGCAAGCTTTGACGAATGCGGTCATCTTCTTCCCCATACAAATTGACCAAGACGCGGCTAGGCTCTAAAGACCCCGCACTACAAGCAGACCCAGCTGATAAGTAAATATCTTGGAGGTCACACTTGATCAGAGTTTGGTCACTCGGGTGTCCCGGCCAATAAATATTTAAAATATTCGCCAGTTCAGCTTGCTGAGGCCCGTTAATTTGGAAATTGAGCCCTCGCGCTTCAGCTCCATCGAGGAAATATTGGCGTAGAGAGCGCAATTTTTCCATCCGCTCAGCCATATTATCCTTGGCCAAGTCAACCGCCTTGGTCAAGCCAGCAATGAGAGGGTAACTTTCGGTAGAGGCCCGCTTGCCATGTTCCTGACCGCCCCCGGGCAGGTAAGACTTGAAGTTCTGGTTACTGTCTCGATAGTAAAGAAAACCGATTCCCTTGGGCCCATGGATCTTATGCGCCGAAAGAGCCAAGGCGTCAATATGGAGGGCTTCCACATCAATCGGCACCTTCATATAAGTTTGTACCGTATCAGTGTGGAAAAAGATTCCTCGCTCCTGGCAAATCTTCCCGACCTCTTCAATCGGTTGGAGACTGCCCAATTCATTATTCCCATGCATAATCGATACAATAATGGTATCTTCACGCAAGGCCGCTTGGAAGTCATCCAGTGAAATATGCCCATCTTGGTCTATATCTAGATAAGTCACTTCAAAACCTTGGTCTTCCAGACGGTGCATGCATTGGTAGACGCTGGAATGCTCCACCTGGCTTGAGATAATGTGACGTCCCTGTGACTGTAAGCGCTCAGCAGTCTCTAGGAGGGCCGTCGTATTGGCTTCCGTTCCGCTTGAGGTAAAGATAATATCCTCCGCCTTGGCGTTCAAGGTCCCCGCAATCGTCCGCCGGCAGGACTCAATCTTATGGCGGACGTCTCGGCCTAATTGATAAGTGCTTGAGGGATTCCCAAAGTCATTCAAAAAGGCATCTGTCATGCAGGCCACCACATCGGGATGGACAGGGGTGGTTGCTGCATAATCTAAGTAAATAGCCAATTCTGATTCCTCCTTAATCTTTAAATATTTTTTCAGGGAAAAGATAGGCAAGTAGGTCTTTGGAAATACGTCGTCCCTTGCCCTGGGCGGGATAAATATGCATCATCATCATGGGATTATAATTGGCTTCAATTAAGGCATAGTTATCTGCCTGGGCCGCTTGATGGCGGTCTCTGATCATCAGGTCAAGCCCCGTCACCTTAACGTCTAGGGCCTGGGCCATTTGACTAGCCAGTTCCAGATAAGATGGATCCATATCGTCCGTCACATCGATGGAATCGCCCCCCGTCGAAATATTAGAATTCTCTCTTAAAGGAACAATTTCATCTGCTTCAGGGACGCTATCGAAGTCATAACCGTAAGCTTCTAAGACCAAAGCCGCTGACCGGTCTAGGCTGATCTTTTCCAAGGGGGTCCGGTGGTTCTCGCCCCGCTTAGGATCTTGGTTCTTGAGATCAACTAGTTCACGGATACTGTGCTGGCCGTCTCCTTTAACAAAGGCCGGAACCCGGAGCAATACGGCTAAACACTTGCTATCGAGAACGAAGAAACGATATTCAGTCCCCTCGGCAAATTCCTCCACGAGAACCGTATCATCATAGCCAAAAGCAATATCAAAAGCTTCTCTAAGGCCTTCCTGGCTCGCCCCTTCTTTAAAGATGGAGATGCCTACCCCCATATTCGTCGATTTGGGTTTGACGACTACTTTCTTGTCCACAAAGAGCCCGGCTGCAGCCTGGGCAGCGTCTAGTGAGTTAAAAGTCTGGCTCTTAGGCACCGTAAAACCGGCCGCCTGGAGCAGGTCCTTGGTCACGACCTTATTGCCCATCAAATAATAAGAGATCAGCGAATCTTTGCCCGTAATATTAGCATTCTTGACATATTCCGTATGGTCCCGGTAGGTCAAGGCAATTAACTGGTCTTGCCGGTCCAAAATATCAATCCACAAGCCTTGTTGGATCGCATCCGCCAATAGGATCTGAGTCGATAATTCCATATCCTCAAAGCCTCCTAAGAGATAAGGATGGGCAAGTGCCGCTTCCTTATTGGCCTTGGCATGGTCTAAATTATTCGCTAGCCAGGTGTCGACGGTTGGATTGTTTGTCACCAAGCGCCCACTCGGGGTCAGGCTAGGGTCCAGTAGGCGCTGGCGCATACTGTCAATGAGCGGATTGAGAGTGTCGGAAACGCCTAAGCTTTCCACCATCTCGGTCATGCCCTCTAAGAGGTTGAGTCCTTCTTCCTGGTAAGCAGTTGGCTGGAGCGTTTCTTCTTCTGCAACCTCTAACTTCATCTCATAGCCCTGGTAAACGTCGGGCATCTGGCAGTCCATATCAGCCCATACTAGGTAGAGAATGAAATATTTCATGAAACGGATGTCATCCAGACCAATCCCGTAAGCTTCCTCCGCTTGGATATCAAAGAGGCGGAATTCCAGATACTTAATCCCTGTCTCCAAGAGGCCTCGAGCTTGCTTAGCCCCACGCAGGCGGACATTGGAGTAGAATTCCTTCTCAGCAATCAGGCGACCATCCTTAACATTGGCTTCTAATTCTTCCACATAGTCTGGAAGGTTATCGTAGGTGTAGGTCACATCTTTCTTATTAACATAGCCCAAATGGGAATTGCGGATGCTCCGGATAGGATGGGGGAAAATATCTTCTGCCCGATTATAGAAGGAGTCATGGGCGCTCGGTGTCGCGCCAAATAAATAGACAATCAGCCACTCATAGCGCAAGAAATTACGGGCTAAGCGCAAATAAAAGGCCGTTGTGAATTCTTTGATAGAGGCATAGCCTTGGTCATCGGCCTGGTAGAAGATTTCTAACAGGTCTTGGTCAAAACCAAAGTTAAAATGAATGCCAGAAATCATCTGCACCTTCTTGCCATAAGCCTTGACTAGGTACTCCCGATAAGCCACATCTTCAACTTTGTCGAGGTCAGCCACATGGATGGCATCATCTTCTGGTAAAACGGGAGGCATGCTGGAAGGCCAGAGCAATTCATCCTCTGCCAATGATCTTAGAGCTACTTGGTGGATGGCCTCAAGCCAATGGTAAACCCCCTCTTCTGAGTAAACAGGAGGAGTCACCAACTCCAATTGGGACTCCGCAAAGTCTCTTTGGATATACTTGTTATCTGAACTGCCATCAACAGCAGATGGATGGGGGCTTCGTGCTAAGTCTCCATTTGTTTTGATACGGTGGCCTTCGCGCTCAATACCGAGCGACACATGCTGGAAGGCGGTTTTCAGTTCGGGGTGTGCATTAAGGAAAGCTTGAAAATGACGCATACACAGCTCCTTCTCTCTTTTTATAAATTTAGATAGACTATATGACTATTTTAGCACGGGGATCCGGTATTCGCACAGATTTAAACTTAATTTAATTATTTTTAGTAAGTAAATTCCTTTCAGTCTTGATTTATAGTATATTAGAATAAGAAGATAAACTAAAGGAGGTAATCATATGGCCCAAGCAAAAGCCCCGCTCGCTTATCGGATGCGGCCTCAAAAAATCGAGGATATGCTCGGCCAAGCCCACTTAATTGGCCCCAAACAAATTATTCGGCGGATGGTGGAAGCCAACCGTCTCAGTTCTATGATTCTCTATGGCCCACCTGGAACGGGTAAGACCAGCCTGGCCCAGGCCATTGCTGGGTCACTCGATATCCAACTGCGCCAGCTCAATGCAGCAACGGACACTAAGAAAGACCTCCAACAAGTCGCTGCCGAAGCTAAAATGAGCGGGCAAATCATCCTGCTCTTAGACGAAATCCACCGTTTGGACAAGGCCAAGCAAGACTTCTTGCTCCCCCACTTGGAAAACGGACGCATTATCCTAATCGGTGCGACGACCGAAAACCCCTATATCAGCATTAACCCAGCCATCCGTAGCCGGACGCAAATCTTCCAGCTCGAACCCCTCAGCCAGGCTGATATCAAGCAAGGCCTAGAGAAAGCTCTGGCCGATGAGGAAAGAGGGCTCGGCAAGTTAGCCATTCAAATCGATGACGCCGCCCTAGACCACCTGGCCCAAGCCTCAAACGGGGACATCCGCTCTGCCCTTAATGCCCTGGACTTGGCGGCTCTCTCAACCCCTGAAGACGACCAGGGCCAGATCATCATTGACCTCGCAACGGCCGAGAATTGTATCCAGAAGAAGTCCTTCAGCCACGATGCGGATGGCGACCAGCACTATGATGTCATCTCCGCCTTCCAGAAGAGTATTCGCGGGTCGGACGTTGATGCTGCCCTCCTCTATGCGGCTCGTTTGATGGAAGGGGGCGACTTAAAAGTCCTCTGCCGTCGCCTCTTAATTACGGCTTACGAAGATATCGGTCTAGCCAATCCAGAAGCCTGCCAGAGAACCCAGGCAGCGGTCGATGCCGCCCTTCAAGTTGGCTACCCGGAAGCCCGAATTCCCCTAGCTAATGCCATCATTGACCTGGCTCTATCCCCCAAGTCCAATTCAGCCATCAAGGCTATCGATGCTGCCTTAGCTGATGTTCGCCAAGGCAAAGCTGGCCTTGTCCCCAAACACCTGCGCGACGGCCACTATGCAGGCTCTAAAGCCCTCGGCCATGGCCAAGGCTACCGCTACCCCCACGACTACCCAAACCACTGGGTCGCCCAAGACTACCTGCCTGATACCCTCAAAGGTAAACATTACTACCAGGCTGGTCAAACCGGTAAGTACGAACAAGCCCTCGGACAGATGCAAGCCTACCGAGAAAAATTAAAAAAAGGATAAGTTAAAACTTTCAGGCGTAATCGCTTGCATTTTTTAGTATCTAATGATAAATTATAAGAGAAGAGTTCTGAAGTGTACGTGTTATTCCTTTAATGTGTTGACCGAACAAATTTTACTATCTAGGGATTCGTGAACTCCAGTGGAGGACACGCCCCATCACGGGGAAGTCTGAAGCTGGATAGCGAAACCCACCTGCACTTAAGAGAGCGGGTTCAATACAGATAGAGCACACGGCACCTGTCGGAGCTCTTTTTTTGTATTTTTTACCTAGCTGTTTTATAAAGCTATCGACATTTTGTTTCGATAATTCGAAATTGAATCAGACACCTTTATATACCAACTAGTTTTGCTTAAAAGTAAAGCAAATGTTTACCCAATCAATTGAGTAAACTACCATTTATGAAAAGACTTGTGAAATCTTAAGCTCACAACAATGAAATCGATTTAATTTTTTCAAAAAGATGTTATAATAGAGGTAAAGAAGGAGTGTGATCACTATGTATCAAGAGTATTCACGTATTTTAGCCCCTATTGATGGTTCTAAAGAAGCTGAACTAGCTTTCAAAAAGGCGGTCCATGTGGCAAAGCGCAATAACGGTGCCCTAGTCATCGCTCATATTATTGATACACGTGCTGTCCAAACCCCAACCGGCTATGAAGGCGCCTATACCAATGAATTAGTGGAACAAGCTTCTAGCGTTCTCAATGATTACAAGACTTACGCTGAAAAAGAAGGCGTCCAGGAAGTTGAAACCATTATTGACTATGGTTCACCAAAAGTTCAAATTGCTAAAGACCTAGCCTTGGAAAAGGAAATTGATCTGATTATGATCGGGGCCACTGGGCTGAATGCAGTTGAACGCCTCTTCATCGGTTCTGTTTCAGAATACGTTATCCGCAATGCCCCTTGCGACGTCCTAATCGTCCGGACCGACCTGGAAAACAATGAATACCATCGCAAATAGTATAAGATTAAAAGAGACAGGCCAAGCGCTTGTCTCTTTTAATGGAATCAGTCTTTTTATATCATCTAATTCGAAACATGATTTGATCGAATCGCAAATAAGTGTATGTATTAAAAAGTCCATTTACTAAATCTCTTGCTTTTAAAAATAGATATCTAGTAATTAACTAAGGTATTATTTCTATATCAAATGCTTTTGAGCAAGAGTGAAGCTTTGAATTTGATCGTTAGCCATGAACGAGCAAGCGATGTGAATTAGGGACAGTTGGCGCAAGCTTTACTAGCCAAAACCTGCTCCAAAAGTCAGCTCTGACTCCACTTCACAAAGGCTGGCAGAGCCTCTAACAAGGCTCTGCCAGCCTTTGCTCCAGTGATTCAGAGCTCCCGACTTTTGTCACACTCTAACTTTGAAGCTCGCTAGGCGAGAGACCTTGGCCCGAACCGGTGCTATGCTTTAGCCGTTGGAGCTTTAGCGACTTACGGATAAAGTACAAGACGGCTTTAGCCGTGTTGATCCGCTAAACATTTAACGATCAAATTCAAAAGCGGAACGGATGCTCGCCTGCAGAATTTGGGAAAGGGCCTTCAATAAGGCAAAATCTTATTTTTCAAAGTAAAAAAGCGTGCCTCTGACTCAGCTGAGCCAGAAAGCACGCTTTTCTTTTAATAATGATTGACTCTAGATATTACCTAGACGTACGGTATCGCGGACAATCATCAATTCTTCATCAGTTGGAATTGTCCAGATAGCTACTTTGGAATCATCAGCTGAAATCTTAGCTTCATCGCGAGTATCATTGCGTTCGCTATCTAATTTAATACCAGCCCATTCCATGTCTTTACAAATTTCTTCACGGAAGGAAGCGGAGTTTTCGCCGACACCAGCAGTGAAGACAATAACATCAGCTCCACCCAGAACGGTTAAGTAGGAACCAACATATTTACGAACACGGTCATAGTAGATATCTAAAGCCACTTGGGCACGTTCATTGCCTTCAGCCGCAGCTGCTTCAACGTCACGCATATCAGAAGAGACGCCTGAGATACCCAATAAGCCAGACTTCTTATTCAAGATAGTAATCATTTCATCCATGCTGAGGCCTTCTTTTTCCATGATGTATTGGAGTAAGGAAGGATCAACGTCGCCGGAACGGGTCCCCATAGTAATCCCAGCTAGAGGGGTGAAGCCCATTGAAGTATCTACAGACTTGCCGCCGTCAACCGCTGTAATCGAACCACCATTCCCGATATGGCAGGTAATGATCTTGAGGTCCTTAATGTCTTTACCTTCTAATTCAGCAGCACGTTCTGCCACATACTTATGAGAGGTACCGTGTGCGCCATAGCGACGGGCTTGGTGTTTTTCATAGTATTCAAAAGGCACAGAATAGAGATAAGCCTTTTCTGGCATAGTGGTGTGGAAGGAGGTATCAAAGACACCCACAGTTGGTTTGCCAGGTAGAACTTTTTGGAAAGCACGGATAACCTTAGCTTCTGCTGGGTTATGTAGAGGGGCAAAGTCAGCCAATTCTTCTACTTTTTGAATGTCTTCTTCATCAAGTAAGGCAGAGTCTTTAAAGTGTTCGCCCCCTGCCACAATCCGGTGGCCAGAGCCAGCGATTTCATCAAAGCTTTCAATCACTTTAAGCTCTTCTAATTTTTTGAGTAAGTGGTTGATCGCAACTTCATGATCTTCAATATCTAGGGTTTCTTCATGCTTTTCCCCTTGGAATTTAACGGATACGATCGAATCTTTTAAGCCGATCCGTTCGATAATACCAGATGAAATCGCTTCTTCAGAAGGAACTTCATAGATTGAGAATTTTAAACTAGATGAGCCTGCATTAATTGCAAAAACTTTTGACATACTTTTTCTCCTCTTCACATAAGTTTTTATTATGGTACAACTAGGTACGATACTTTTATTATAACACGTCTTGGGTCCACTTGCTAAAACTGTCTATGAATTTCTCCATATTTTCTTGATCTTTTAGGTCAGGTATATCACCAATGAGCACGTTTTCAGCTTGTTTGGCCGCAGCGCCCTGCTTTTGCACCATAAGAACCGACTTGCGCGCCTTGGCTTGGCGGAAGAGTTCCGCTGGCAAGTTTAGAAAGGCTTGGAAGTAACCGGTCTGGGTGATGGCTTGGACCAATTGAGCAGAATAGTCTTCCTGGAGAATCTGGGTAGGCACTAAGAAGATCCCCCAGGCCCCTTCTTGCATATACTTCAGACTCTGTTCGATCATCAGATAATGGGCATAAGCGTGGGGCGTCCCCTGGTCCATAGTATTAGCTTTGAAGGCCTTGGCCTGTTCATCGAGAGGGTAATAGCCCACTGGCAAGTCAGCCACTACCAAGTCTACTGGCTCCAAGAGTAAATTCTGGAGGACATCACCGTAATAGAGCTTGGCTTGCCGGTCCAAGAATTTAAAGGACTGGTCAGCAATCGCTAAGAGTAAGTCGTCATTGTCATAGCCTACTGAAGCCACTTGGTAGCCCCCTTCTTCAAGGCCTCTCTGGACCATCAAGAGCAGGTTGCCTGTCCCTACTGTTGGGTCAAAGACTTTGAGCGGCGTCTCTTTAGACTGCCCCCTCGTTTGGAGCAAACGGCTCGCGAAATAGGTCAAAAGCATGGCAATGCCAGCTGGGGTCATCTGGTGGTTGGCTTGGAGCTGGTCCTGGCGCTCAGCTTCTAGGAAGATCAATTGGAGAACTTGCAGGCGTTCGCGCTCAGAGAACTTATCCCAATCGACTTGGTCATAAAGGGTTTGGATCCTTTGAGCAGTCTCAGGATCAGGCTGGCCATCGATCACTTGGAGGACCCCGTTAGCAATATTTTGCAGATTTTCATGCCAGGCCTCCGTGTAAGAGAAGTCGAGGGCTTCCATCATGATTTGGTTGGCTTGGTTCAGTTTGTCATAGGCTGCTTGGATGTGTTCAGTCGACACGTTAAACCTCCTTAATGAAAAAGGTCGATTCCCCTTCATTCAAAGTAGAATCGACCTGATTTTCTTTCTCGTAATTAAGCTTCTACTGGATACACAGAAACTTGTTTTTTGTTCTTGCCCTTGCGTTCGAAACGAACAACGCCGTCTACAAGTGCGAATAAAGTATCATCGCCACCGCGACCTACATTGATCCCTGGATGTACTTTAGTCCCGCGTTGACGGTAAAGGATTGAACCGCCAGTTACTTCTTGACCATCAGCACGTTTAGCACCTAAACGTTTAGCTTCTGAATCACGACCGTTGGCAGTTGAGCCGCCACCTTTTTTGTGGGCGAAGAATTGTAAATTCATTTTTAACATGTGAGCTTCCTCCTTTATTAACTTACCCTTGGACATATTGGACATAGTCTGGATAATTACTTGCGATATCCTCCTTCAAGGCCAGTTGGCACTGCTCGAATAGGATATCAACGAGCGCTCTTTGTTCAGCCGTCAGTTCCCGGGGGAGTTCGACATAGAGATAACCCGCCTCAGGGTCGGATTCGACCAGGGCTTGGATACCTGCCATGCGTTCAAGGTTATTGACTAAAGCAATGCTCAGAGCTGAAACCCCCGCACAGACAACGTCTTCCCCGTAGTCACCGGCCATAGCATGGCCTGAAATTTCCATGCTGACAAAGTGCTTGTCTTGATTTTCTTTAAATTGAACCTTAATCATGCTTAAGCATTGATGCTGTTGATGGTTAATTTAGTGTAAGGTTGACGGTGACCTTGTTTACGACGTGAGTCTTTCTTCTTGATGTATTTGAAAGTAGTGACTTTCTTTTGACGGCCGTGTTTTTCAACAGTTGCTTCAACACTTGCCCCATCAACGAGAGGAGTTCCCACTTTAACTTGGTCGCCTCCAACGAAGACAACTTGGTCAAAAGTGACTTTTTCGCCAGCTTCAACATCTAATTTTTCAACGTAGATTGTTTGGCCTTCTTCAACTTTAACTTGTTTTCCACCTGTTTTGATAATTGCGTACATGTAACGCACCTCCTTAAATAACTTAGACTCGCCATGGTAAGCGGCCTTGGCACTTGAAAGCTTACAATGAGCGGTTGCAGATCTGGTGGTCACAGAAATACAACGCTATTATGTTACCATTTCCTAAAGAGGAGGTCAAGTCTTATTTAAAAATAATTTTCTCCATAAATTTCTCTAGGAAGAGGGCTACTGCTAATAGGTCTGCCGCGCCGCCAGGGCTTACATTGTAGTAAATACAAGCCTGGTTGAAACGGTCGAGTTCTTTGATTAGGTCGTGGTCGGACAAGTCCTGGTCGAGGAGCTGGCGGCTGGTCAATTGGAGCCAATGATAGGCTTCAATCCCTCCTCTTTTTAAGACATTGGTGTCTTCAACCCTGGACATGAGATAGAGGAGGAGCCGGTGTTCGGCTGTTTTCGGATGATTTTGGCGCATGGCTTTGAGGAAGTTAAGGCCTGCCATGATGAGAGTAGGATAGCCCTTCTCTGCTTCTTCGCGGATACCTTTGATCCCGTATTCCAGGTACATCTTTTCCCCATGGGTCAGCTGACTTTTCTGGTCGAGATTGGCCCAGTCCTTAGTGATTAAGCCCTGGGTCATGTTCTGGATCATGGTTTGAATGCTTTCCAGAACTTTTTCTTTTTCCGCATGGAGGCTGGGATGCTTATCGCTCTGAGGGCAAGGACCTTTTAAGAGGTCAATATCGCCGTGGGTCACCATGACGGCAGCCGTCGCCGCTAAAAAGATACCCATGGAGAAGACAATGCCCTTATGCGTGTTCACCCCGCCTGTTGCCTGGAACATGTCCTTCTCTGCTTCAACCCCAGCCTGGCGCAGGGCTTGGAAGAGGGGTTGGGGACGCTGGTCATTATATCCCAACTGAGCGGCTTGAATAAAATAAGGAAAGAGAGCCGTTGCGCTTTCGACAAAGAGTTTAGGGGTCATATCGTCATGGGCCCCATTATTGGTCGGATCAACCAGACCTGGCTTAGGCCAGACCATGATTTCACGAAGGACCCCCTGTTCCGCGAGCTGGGCTAGGAGTAAGGTTTCATCTTTCGATTTAACGGCTACACTTTGGCTAGGACTAAGCTGGAAGTCCTCTGCTAGGCTGAGCTCTTCTTCGGGAACATCCAAGTTATTATTTTGTTGGCTTTCGCGCTCCACAGCTAGGCGGATGTGTTTTTCAGATGTTGCCAGGTGCTTATAGATCACTTCCTGGAGCTTATCGAAACGCTGTTCCTTCATATAATGGTAAATTACCCAGTGGTCATCCAGGGCAGCCCGCCGCCGCTGCCGGTCATTAATGGACAAAGAACGGAAACGGCTGAGGTATTCATAAAGGGTGGAGACAATACTCTGCAAGCGCGGCATCTGAGCCTGCTCATAGATATATTCATTGAATCCCTTCCAAGAAGAAGTCAAGCCTTCAAGACTAGCCCCTTCATAGGCCGCCTCCCCCCGGTTAAGGATGCCCTCCAAGTCTTTAAATTCTTTGTCTCCCATCTTTTTAGCCGCATTAATGGTCGCGATTGTATCCAAGCTCTTTCTTAATTGATAGATTTCAGCTACGTCTTCGGCCTTAATATTCTTGACCATATAGCCATGCTGGGGAATATACTCCACTAGCCCCTCTTCTTCCGCCCGGCGCAAAGCCTCCCGGATCGGGGTCCGGCTAATATTCAGGGAATCGGCATAAACTTTTTCGTTAATCCGTTCGCCGACAGGGATGGTCCCGTCGAGGATGACCATCCTAAGCCCTTCGTAAACGATTTGACTGAGTGTCTTTCCTCCCTTTTGGCTTTCCGTCCGGCAGTACTGGACCAAGCGGTCTTTTTCTGCCATCTTATCACCTCTCTAAAAGCTTAGTTTCACTTTTTTATAAATTAAATATATTAAATCATCCATAGTATCTACTCCATAAAGGCCGACTAGCCTACTAGAGTCTTGAATCACTTTACTTCACTAATTCAGACCTACAACTTTCCTCACACGCTACTTATATTATAAATGAAAAACCTAGCAGAAACATCTGCTAGGCGAAATTAATTTCTTTTTTAGCTAAAGCTTAGCTTTTAATCTTCTTAATGGTATCAATAATGGTCCCATCGCGGTATTCAACCAAGGCAACCACTTGGTCTTCGAATTCTAAGTCCTTAGGCGTGCCTACCAAGTCATAGGCTTTTTCTTTTAAGGCTTCGATGGTCGTTAATTCAACCCCTGCGGCTTGGAGGCTGTCAATCAAGTCTTGACGCTGTGGGTTAACAGCAATGCCATTATCGGTCACTACCACGTCAACACTTTCTCCTGGCGTAGTGACAGAGGTTACCCGGTCCTTGATGGAAGGAATCCGGCTCCGCACAAGAGGCGTTACAATGATCGTTACCTTGGCCCCTGCTGATGTATCGGGGTGGCCGCCTGGTGCCCCTTGGATCATGCCATCTGAACCTTGGACCACGTTAACATTGAAGTCGGTATCCACTTCCAGAGCGCCGAGGATCACATAATCGAGATAGTTAACATAGGCCCCCTTATTGAAAGGATTGGCGTATTCAGAGGTTGAGATTTCAAAGTGGTTAGGCGTTTCATGGACTGAAGCCACGGAAGCTGTATCGAAATCTTGGGTGTCTAAGATAGCTCCAATATAGCCTTCTTTGAGCAGGTTGACCATGGGTTCGGTGATCCCACCAAGGGCCCAACCCATCTTAATCCCCTTAGCATCCATATAAGGCTTGAGGAAGCGGGTAACGGCGAGTGAAGATCCGCCAGCCCCTGTTTGGAAGGTGTAACCATCTTCAAAGTAAGGGGTGTTAACAACCACTTCAGCTGCACTTTGGGCAATCTTTAATTCGCGCGGGTCATCGGTCAAGCGGATGGCACCGGAAGCAATCTTAGCTGGGTCTCCCACTTCATCGATTTCAACCACATAGTCCACATAGATAGAGGAAATGCTAGCCGGATGGTTGGGCGTTGGCACTAGGGTATCGGTTAAGACAACCACCTTGTCCGCATACTCAGCATCCACATTGGCATAGGAGAGGACGCCACAGTCTGACCGTCCCCCTTTACCTGAGGCATTCCCTAATTCATCGGCAGAGGGTGCCCCGATAAAGGCCACATCGATATGGACTTGGCCGGTCTCAATGGCACGGACCCGACCGCCGTGTGTCCGAATCATGGCCGGATGTTTCAACTTACCAGTCGAAATGGCTTCGCCCACTTCGTCTCTCACCCCAGAGGATGAAATCCGGGTAATGGTGCCGTCTTCGATCATCGGTACAATGTCTTTAGCTGCCTTGCCCAAACTGGAAGCACAGATATAAAGATCCTTGATCCCCATTTCATGGATGGCCTTCATCACGGTTGGCATGGTGTAGTCCCCATTCCGGAAGTGGTGGTGGAAGGAAATGGTCATCCCATCTTTAAGGCCAGTCTTTTCAATAGCTTCTTTTAGAGAAACTAGTTTGGATTGGTCTGAGCGGACATTGGCCCGTGTTTTAGGCGTCGCCTTTTGGTAGTCATAATCTTGCCGGTAGTCAAGGCCTTGGTAGACTTCAACACCGTCCGCTAGTAATTCTTCTGGTATATCGCGTCCAACTGCGTTTTTCATGCTAAATCCCCCTTATAGAGCCCGGATGCCTTGGCAATGTCCAGTGTCCGCTGAGCCCCTTCAACCCAGGCTACGTCCACCATCTTGCCATCAACGACCAGTACACCAATCCCTTTCCGTTTGTTCTCTTCTAAAGCTAAAATAATATTTTCAGCATTGCGGATTTCCTTGGCACTTGGTGTAAAGACATCGTGAAGCGGTGCAATTTGTTTTGGACTAATCAAGGACTTGCCGTCGAAGCCCATGTCCTTGATGAGTTCTGTTTCCTTGGTCAAGCCTTCAATATTGTCCACATCTGTATAAACGGTATCGAAGGCCATAATGCCTGCCGCCCGAGCAGCCATTAAGATCATCGACCGGGCAACAAATAATTCTTCTCCGCCTTCTGTAACCTGGGCGTGAAGTTCCCGGCGATAGTCCCCTGCGGATAGGGCAATCCCCATCATGCGCTCACTGGCTTCGGCAATCTCTTTAGCATTAAAGACAGCGGTTGGTGATTCGATGGCCCCCATAATCATGGTTGAGCCCTTTTCCACACCAAATTCTTCTTCCGCTTCTTCGATTAAGCCTTCAACAATATGGACATCCTCTGCAGTCTCGGTCTTAGCAATCCGAATACCATCGCATTGCCCCGCCACAGCGGCCCGAATATCTTCCTTATAGTAAGGCGTATCGAGTGGGTTAATCCGCACCCAAATTTCGGTTTCCCCGTAATCTAAATACTTGAGCGTGTTGTAGAGTTGAATACGTGCAGAATCCTTTTCGTTTTCTGATACCGCGTCCTCTAAGTCCAGGATCACACAGTCTGGTCCGTAGACATAAGGATCCTTGACTAAAGAAGCCCGCTGGGTATTCAGAAACATCATCGTTCTTCTTACTGATCTTCTCATAGCTTCGTCCCCCATGGTAAACCTTCTGTTTGATTGATTGATCTAAAAATTGCTGTCTGTACGCGCGAACGGATGGTACAATCTAGAGCTCCATGGTCATCGGCATAGAGCTTAACCCCGTCCACTTCTAATTGGTCTAAAACCTCTTCAATGGTCGCCTCAATAGCTTCTCCAAATTGGGCATAGACGGTTGAGTCCACTTGAATTTGACGGCTTGTAGCAGGTTCAACCGTGACCCGAACATCGCTCGACTCGATGGTTCCTGCCTGAGCCTTATCTTGTAATTCCATAGCGTCTTCCTCCTTTATTTAATGACACTCTTATTATATCAGATTACATTTCTATGCTAACATTTTGTACTGGGACATCATACCAAGGGTCCTGACGCTTCCTCAAGAAATGCTCCGCCTGGGCGGGGAATGCGACATAGCTGAGCACATCTTCTTCGCTCTGAGCAAAGTCTTGACTTTCCTGGCGAGCAGCCTCAAGTCCTGGATCCAAGCGGTCTGCTGGCCGGCCTTCAAGGACCTCTTCCTGGCCAATAATTTGCTGGCGGATGTCAGAAGCAATTGGAGCCGGTGACTTCCCGTAGAGTCCCTTCACATAGTCCTTAATTTCCTTGGGGACCATCTTATAGCGTTCCCCGGTTAGGACATTCATCACAGCCTGGGTGCCGACCATTTGCGAAAGCGGTGTTACCAAGGGTGGGAAACCGAGGTCTTCTCTAACCCGCGGCACCTCTTTGAGGACTGCATCATACTTATCTTCCTGACCAGCTTCTGTTAGCTGAGACAAGAGATTGGACAGCATCCCGCCCGGTACTTGGTAGAGCAAGGCACGCGGTTCTGTCTGCATCACCTTCGGATTGATCGTCCCTTCTTCCAGGAATTCATCCCGGATTGGCGCAAAATAATCGGCAATCTTTTCTAAAAGTGGCGTATCTAGACCATCGTCATAGCCGAGCTCGTCTAGGCTAATGTGCAGACTTTCTGTGGCTGGTTGGCTGGTTCCCCCTGAGAAAGGTGAAATGGCGGTATCGATGATATCTGCCCCTGCTTCGACAGCTTTAAGATAAGTCATTTCTGAAATGCCAGCGGTCGCATGGGTGTGGATATCTACGGGCAAGTCCGTCCGCGCCTTGATTCCTGTCACTAGGCTATAGGCACGAGCCGGGGTTAAGATTCCCGCCATGTCCTTGAGACAGATGGAATCGACACCCAGGTCTAGCAATTGGTCCACTAAGTTGAAATAATAAGCATCGGTATGCACTTCCGAAATGGTATAACAAAGGGTACCCTGGGCATGGGCCCCGTACTTCTTCACCGCACGAATGGCCGTTTCCAAGTTCCGCACATCATTCAAGGCGTCGAAAATACGGAAGATATCGATCCCATTCTCAACAGCCTTTTGGATGAAGGCGTCGACCACATCATCCGGGTAGTTGTGGTAGCCTAAGAGGTTTTGTCCCCTTAAGAGCATCAGTAATTTAGTGTTTTTTACCACTGAGCGAATCTGGCGTAAGCGTTCCCAGGGATCCTCATTGAGATAGCGCAGGCAGGCATCAAAAGTCGCCCCGCCCCAGCATTCCAGGGCATAGTAACCGGCTTGGTCCATCTCCTCGAGGATAGGCAGCATCTGCTCTGTTCGCATGCGCGTAGCGGCTAGCGACTGGTGCCCATCCCGGAGAACTGTTTCGACAATTTTAATTGATTTCTTCATCTTGTATTCTCCCATCCTCTACAATCATCTTAGCAATAGCCTGGTAAATCGTGTCAAAATCATGCTGGCGGCTCCGTGCACAAAGCTTAGCATCACGTTGGCAGACAAAACACTTGCGCTTGGGCAGCCCCACTTGAACACGGCTTAAACTTTCTTGCTGGCCGGCTTCATCCATGTAGAGACAGTCAATATCCATCAAGCGGCCAAGGTCTGTTTCTTCCTCTAGCTCGACTAGGCATGATTTGACTTCAGACGCAGCTTGGTCAACTAAGATAAAGTATTCCCTACCAGCCAAACTAGAGCGGCCCCCCTCCTTCACCACTGCCCCGGCGAAGGTCTCCCGGCAATAATCTTGAAGGTCGGACTTGGCCAGGTCAAAGACTTGGTCGCTGAGCGGGCTGCGCTTATAGGGGCCCGGCATATTCAGCTTGAGAGCAATTAAAGTCGCTCCAACTGGCGCCTGATTTAACCAAGCTTCCTGGAGACTAGCCCGAGCTTCGCGGCTATCCAGGGCATCCTCTAAGTTACAGAGCGGGCCTGTTTGCAAGGCTTGGCTAAGTTTTTTCACAGTATCAATAGTCATGGACTTGGCTCAGATCCTTTCGTTTGGCGATCATGGCCTGGCATGCTGGGGATTCGATAAAGGCTCGACTAGTCTCTGGCAGATAGTTTTTAGCGGCTTCTAAATCACCATCTAAGACTAAGCGACGAACCTTGGAGGCTGAGATAACTTCTCCGTCTCGGTCTAAATGCCGTCTCGGGATAATATTTAGCTTAAGCTCAGGGGCAAAAACTTCTGCCATCACTTGGTTATAGGCTGCAGTCGTCGGGCTCAAGGGTTCTTCCCCTACAAAGCGCTGGCTGATCCCCAAGCTTGGTGCAATCCTTTCCTTAAATAAGCGAGCATCAACAGCTGCTTGGGCTCTGACTGCTGACTGGTCGGCCTTGAGGAAGTAAGCTGGAAAAGTAGCCTGGGAAACCATATAGTGCTTGGTCTCCACCACATAAACTGAATCCAGGTCGGCAGTGCCACGGCGCACCAAGTCTAAGCGTGTTTCCTTATCGAAGAGCGACCGGTCTTCGGAGAGAACGAAGACATAGAGTCCGTCCACTGCCTTGAGGGCCTCTTCAATTAAGTAGCGGTGCCCCTTAGTGAAGGGATTGGCATTCATCACGACCGCTCCTAAACTTTGGTCTCCTGTAAAGGGAGCCTGGTCCTTAATGGCGGCAAGATAGCTGTCTATCCCCTCCTGGGACCGCTCCATAAAGGCCACGTCTTCGGTCTCTACTAGCAGATCAAAGCCCAAGTGTTCAAAGGTCTGCCGTTTAGAGGCCTTGGTAAAGACTAAGACATCGTCATAGCCTGCCCGGTAGATCTCTGTTAAAAGAAAGGAAATCAGTTGGTGGAAGGCTGCCCCGCCAGCATAGGCCTGGCGGATCGCTAAGCACTTGAGGATATTGGCTTGGTAGGAAGCCGTCCCCACCAAGTCTTCGCCATCAAAGAGGCCGTACGTTGCATCCAAATTTTTTTCTTCTTTGAGTCCAGCACAGTTGAGCAAGTCCAACCAGAGGGCCCGGTCATAGCTCGACCGTTTTACTCTAAGTTTTTGTATTGTTAAGTCGATCCTAATCAGTCCTTCACTCTCTAATAACTACTTATCTTCTGTTGGGAAGACCTTGAGCAAGACCTTCACAGCTAGGTAGAGAAAGCCCATCACAACAAAGATGCCTCCCCAACCTAAAGCTAGAATTTGAAAAGCGTGAACAAAATTCTCATTCATGGCGATAACCTCCCTCTACATACCGACAAAGTAGCCTAGGATAAGACCACCGGCAACTACCGATCCGATCTGACCGGATACATTGGCTGAAATTGAATAGTTTAGAACGAAATTCTGAGGATCTTCTTCCGTCGCCATTTTTTGGATGACCCGGGCAGACATGGGGAAGGCTGAAATCCCAGCGGCACCGATCATTGGATTAATCTTTTCTTTGCGGAAGATATTGATCAGCTTACAGAAGAGCACGCCCCCAATGGAGTCCATAATAAAGGCAACCAAACCAAATGCAATGATCATCAAGGTCTGCACGTTGAGGAAGGCTTCCGCCGTCATCGTTGAGGCAATGGTAATCCCGAGTAGGATCGTAATCAAGTTAACCAATTCATTCTGGGCGGTATCTGATAAGCGGTCTAAGACCCCGCATTCCCGCATGAGGTTACCGAACATCAAGAAACCAACTAGGGGCAGTGAAGCCGGCGCAATCAAACCTGCGACAATAGTAATGATAATCGGGAAGAAAATCTTAGTCGTCTGGGACACGCCTTCTGACCGGTATTTCATCCGAATTTGGCGTTCTTTCTTAGTTGTAACTAATTTAATGGCTGGTGGCTGGATAATAGGCACCAGAGACATGTAAGAATAGGCTGCTACTGTAATTGGTCCTAAGAGTTCAGGAGCCAATTGGTTGGAGACAAAGACGGAAGTTGGTCCGTCCGCCGCACCGATAATCCCAATTGAAGCGGCCTGTTGGAGGCTAAAGCCAGCTGCAAGGGCGACAAAGATCGTAAAGAAAATCCCGAACTGGGCAGCTGCCCCAAAGAAGAGCATGGACGGATTCTGCAGCAAGGGACCAAAGTCAATCATTGCCCCAATCCCAATAAAGATAAGGAGTGGGAAGAGTTCCGTTGCAATCCCAAAGTTAAAAAGTTCATCTAAGACACCAACTGGGCCTCCAGGTTGGGTAATCATCCCTGAAAAAGGAATGTTTACGAGGATGGTGCCTAGGCCCATGGGAATTAAGAGCGTTGGTTCGTATTCTTTTTTGATTCCTAGGTAAATGAGCACAACCCCGATCAGCATCATCACGATCTTCTGCCAGGTGATGGCCAGGAATCCCTGTAATAAAGCTTCCATAATGTGTCTTCCCTTCTATTCTATTCCACTGTAAATAGGGTCTCACCCACATCAACCGTTTGGCCTTCTTTGACTAAGATAGAAGTCACTTGGCCAGCCTTGGGTGCTACAATTTGATTTTCCATCTTCATGGCATCTAAGACAACAACCGCTTGCGACTCAGCAACGGTCTCTCCCGGTTGAAGCAGGACATTTAGAATCGTCCCTGGCATAGGAGCCGTCACTTCTTCACCTGAGCCAGGTTGGCTAGCAGGAGCTGGGGCTGGGCTGGGCTCAGAAGCTGCTTCGGCTGGCGCTTGACTTGGTGCAGGAGCTGGAACGGCTTGGGCTGGGGCCTCTTGAGCTGCAGGAGCTTCGAAGCCAGGCGTTAATTCTTCCATTTCTACCATATATTCTTTATCATTTAAACGGACACGAAATTTTCTTAACATGATGTTTTCTCCTTTATTTTGACTGTTTATGAAATGCGTTCGATGCGTTTGACGCGGTAGTGGCTGTCTTCCTGGTCATGGGCAAGGATACAAGCGGTCAAGATGCCTGCTAATTCCTGGTCGAGGTCAACCGCTTCGATGGACTTAATCCGAAAGACCGTATCTGACCGGGCCCCTGTCACGCAAGCCGCGGCGATCGCTGCGACCGTGCAAGCCTCTTCAGGGTCTAAACCGCTCCGCTCAATCCAATCCTCACTGGCCTCAGCTTGGGGAAGGTCAGCTAGCTTCTTCCTTTCGGGCTCAACCGGGTCAGTGGCAGGCTCCTTGCTTTGAAATAAGTGCTGAATGCGAGAAAATAATCCCATGAGGCGCCTCCTTTCCAATAAGTTCTTGTTAACTTGATTATAACGAAAGATTTCAGCCCATGTTGTTTTTTTACTGCACTTAAGACAGATTATTCATGTGAACGCTATCATTAATGTTCTTTTGGTGTTTTATTCTCGATCACTATTGAAATAGCGCTTACAATCCTTTATCATCTAAATTAAATTAAGTATTCTTCATATGAGGACTTGTCAAATGAGAGAAAATTCATCTATAATAGTCTTTATGTGAAAACATGATCAAAGGAGGTTTGTTGGGATTTTTTGTAAATAGAATACTGATCATAAGATCTAGGAGGAAATGATATGTTAACTGTTTTAAGTTATTTGATGATCATCATCTTTATGTTCGTGATCATTAAAAAGAAAATGTCGCCCTTTACGGCTTTAATTAGTATCCCTTTAATTTTTGCTCTGATTGCAGCTATTGCTGGTCTCTTCCCGGTTCCTAATCCGGAAGTCGAAGATGCCTTCATCAATAATCCAAGTCTCTTTGAACGGATCACTTCCCTAGGCGAATTCGCTGTCGACGGGGTTGGTCAAACGGCAACCACAGGGATTATGCTGCTCTTTGCCATCCTCTACTTCGCCATCATGCTGAATGCCGGGATGTTTGACCCCATCACGGAAAAGATGATCCGCTTCGCTAAAGGAGACCCGGTCAAGATTCTCTTTGCCACTGCTTTCATCTCTATGGTGGTTTCCCTCAACGGGGACGGGACGACAACAACCCTTATTGTATGTACAGCCTTCATTCCTATCTATAAGAAGCTTAATTTAAGGATGATGAACTTGGCTGTCTTGATTATTTTAATGAATACCATTATGAACCTCTTGCCTTGGGGTGGACCAACTGCCCGGGCCATCTCCGTGCTTAGCTTGAACGACCAAGAAGTTATCCGGGCCCTAGCGCCAGGTATGGTGATCTCCGCTATTTATGTGCTCGGTCTGTCCGTCTTCCTAGGTGTCCGCGAACGTAAACGTGTGGGGATTCAGGAGCTAAGCGAAGAAGATATTCAAGCCCTCACTGCTGCTAAATCTGATGAAGAGCAGGCCATGAAACGTCCGAAACTCTTCTGGGTGAACCTTATCATGACCATCACTCTGATCTTCTTCCTCGTCTCTGGTTGGTTCCCAGCCCTCTTCCTCTTCCTTACAGGGACGGTGCTGGCTCTAATCATTAACTACCCTGATCTCAAGCAACAAAAGAATCGCATCCAAGAAAATGCTGGTGACGCTGTCCAAGTGGTTATCCTAGTCTTTGCTGCCGGGATCTTCATGGGCTTGTTCACAGGAACAGGCATGGCAGATGCCCTGGCCCAAAGCTTGACTACCATTATCCCTGAAAGTTGGGGCCGGGCTTGGGGGCTCATTACAGCTGTCCTCTCCGCACCAGGTACCTTCTTCCTATCCAACGATGCCTTCTACTACGGCGTCCTGCCCGTTCTCTACCAAACCGGTACCCAATATGGCTATACAGCCTTAGAAATTGGTGTGGCCTCCCTACTCGGACAAGCCTTCCACTTACTCAGTCCACTCGTTGCCTTCATCTACCTCCTCTTCAACCTAACAGGAGTTGACATGGGCGAATGGCAAAAAGAATCCGGTAAATGGGCCCTCGGTATCTTTATCATCTTCATTGCCGTAGCTGCTATTACGGGAGCTGCTCCAATTATTAAATAAAAGAATTTTGCATTAGAAGCGTGAAAAATATTTCACGCTTTTTTTGTTTCTTTTACAGAAAAGCCCCTTCCTTTTTGCTATTGACTCTTATTCATGTTATATAATGAAGATGAGTCAAAAATACATTAAAGGAGGACACAATATGTCTGAAACTCAAGATGAACTTTCTTTTTTGGATAAGATTCTCAATGCCATTAAGGAAATTTTTGCGCCGATTTTGATCGGACTTACGGCAGCTGGTATTCTCCAGGGGATTACCATCCTCTTGCACAGCTTCTCCCTTATCCAGGAGGGCAAAGCAGAGTACATTATCCTCAACTCCATCTCCAATGCTGTCTTTTATTTTCTGCCTATCTTGCTCGCTAATTCAGCTGCTAAGGTCTTTGGGGCCAACCAGATCCTGGCTATGGCGACAGCCGCCTTCCTGCTCCATCCGGAAATTACCAGCGAATTGGCCAATTATGATGGGAGCGCGGACTTCTTTGGCATCCCTCTGCCACCAGGTAACTACCCTAGTTCCGTGATCCCGATCATTCTGATCACCTTTGCCCAGTCCTATATTGAAAAGTTCTGGTACAAGGTCATTCCAGAGATTGTGCGCGGGGTCTTCGCTCCTGTCCTGGTCCTGCTCACAACCTGTATACTGGGAATTTCAGTTTTAGGGCCGCTCGGGACTGTTCTAGGCGACGGCTTGGTTGCCTTAGTGGACTTCCTCAGTTCCAGAGCCGAATGGTTGGTGCCCGCCCTCTTAGGAGGATTTGGCCTCTTCGTGGTCATGTTTGGCGCCCATTACGCCCTCTTCCCAGTTGTTACCCAAACTATTGCAGCAAGCGGTACCGATACCTTCTTTAACCCTGGCATGCTGGCCGCCAATATGGCCCTATCAGGTGCTGTTCTGGCTGTCTTCTTTAAGACCAAGCACAGTGCCTACAAGCAGTATAACTTGTCAGCTTGTGTAACAGCTGCCATGGGCGTCTCTCAGCCAGGCCTCTACGGCGTCGCCATCCCCATTAAGTCCGTTCTGATGGCTTCGATCGTCGGTGGACTGGCAGGCGGACTCTATGCCGGTATCAGCCAGGTTTATGCCTACGCCTTTGCCAACCCAGGAATTGCTGCCCTCCCTATCTTTATCAGCCCAGATGGGGACATGTCCAACTTGATTAACTGCCTCATTTCCATTGCCATTTCCTTTGGCGTGGCCTTTGCCCTCGTTTACCTCCGTCCCTTCTCCGACTTGCCAGAAGAAGACGTCAACGACATCGTTGCCGACTAGGCCCTATCATTAGACCAAAATAAAAGCAGCACCAGATCCCTTTAAAAATAACGGATTGGTGCTGCTTTTTAGATTCTCTAACTTTTTTAGATTCACCTTAAGCTAATCAAAAATGGTACAAGTTATTTTTGAGCAGGAGTGGAGCGTTGAAGTTGCCCTTAGCCATGAACAAGCAAGTTTCAGGGTGAGAGGGCTGACGGTTAGCTTTCGTTCACTGGAGCAAGTCAACAGAGCAGTCTAAAAGACTGCGGCGAAGACTTGTGAAGTGACACGAAAGCTGTCAGACCGAACCCGACTAGATGTGAATTAGGGATAGTTGGCATTAGCCTTACTAGCCCTTTGAAGCTCGCTAGGTGAGGGACCTTGGCCCGAACCGGTGCCATGGCTCTTTAAGGGCCAAATTCAACAGTGAAACGGATGCTCACCAATACAATTTGTTAAAGAATCATTTTTGATTTGGAGTTATTATAGATTAGCCAAGCCTTATTTAAAATCGCTCGACGAAATAATGCGTGTCCCATATTCACGACCGAATTCGGTATCGTGGGTGACAATTAAGACCGCCTGGCCACTATCCGCCAGGTCCTGAATCAAGCTACCGACTTGGTTGGCCGATTCCCGGTCAAGAGCCGAAGTTGGTTCGTCAAAACAAATCACATCGGGATTCAACATCAGGGCCCGGGCAATAGCTACCCGTTGCTTTTGCCCCCCAGACAAGGTAGAAGGTTTGACCTCTGCCTTGTCGGACAAGCCGACCCGATCTAATAAGTTTAAAGCTTGGGCTTTGATTGCTTCCTGGCTGTCAAGTTTCTGAGCCAGGGGGGCTTCCATCAGATTTTCTAAAACGGTAAAATTCGGAAATAGTTGGAAGTCTTGGAAGACCATGCCCAGATTATTTTGATAGGCACGCTGGTCAGCCTTGCTGAGATAGTCGGCGCCGCCCGCCCCTGCCCGGCAGAGGTACTGATCATTGATGCGAATACTGCCTTGGTCGGCTTTTTCTAAATTATTAATCAGGCGCATAAAAGTTGTCTTCCCTGTTCCTGACTTACCGAGTAGGATGACGATTTCGCCTCCTTCAATCTGGCAAGAAAATTGGTCAATAATTTGGTTGTTGTTATAGGCTTTGGAGAGCCCTTCTACATATAATGCCATCTTGTGCTCCTTTCTACTACCAGTCGATTCGACTTTCGATACCTTTTAAGAAGAAGGTCACGACCGCTGTAAAGAGTAAGTAAATTGCCCCACAGAGTAAGTAAGGGGTCAGTGTCGCATAGGTATTGGCTGCAATCGAACCAGCTCTTAAGAGTTCGCCCAGACCAATTACATAGACGAGGGAGGTGTCCTTAACGAGAGAAATCACTTCATTGCCCACAGAAGGCATCACAATCTTCATCACCTGGGGTAGGATGATCCGTCTAAAGCCGCGGAAGTGGCCGATTCCCAGGACATTAATACTTTCGAATTGACCATCAGGGACAGACGAGATCCCACCGCGGAAAATCTCTGTAAAGTAAGCTGCGTAGTTAATCACGAAGGCGAAGATAGCGGCGGTAAAGCGGTCCAAGCTCAGCCCGATGTAAGGTAGGCCGAAGAAGAAAACCATCAGTTGGAGCATGAGTGGACTGCCTCGCATCACAAAGACATAGGCTTCAATGAGGCCTTGTAACCACTTAGGTCCGAATACCCGTAGAATAGCGATTAAGAAGCCTACTGGGATACTTAAAATTAGGACCACAATAAAGATCAAGAAGGTCATCTTAAAGGCTGACAGTAAAGAGGGAAGAACGGTCATGACCAGAGATTGGCCCCGGTCAGCTGTCTGGTCACCAGCAAACCATTTGTTGTAGATCTCATCATAAGTGCCATTTTCTTTTAGTGTCTGGATGCTTTGGTCAATTGTTTCCTTGAGCTGGGTATCTTCCTTACGCAGGGCCACGGCCATGGGTTCGACATAGTCTTCATTGACGAAGTACTTGTACTGGCCTTCAGGGCGCTGTTGGAGGGTGTAGAGACCGTAGATGGTTCCTGTTGCAATGGCATCAATCCGCCCAGCGTCCAAGTCAGCAAAGACCTCATTGTAGCTAGGATAGAGAACAGGCTCACCGTCCAAACGCTTGTACAAGTCATTCGGCCAGGTCTTCATTTCCTCTGCTGTCGTCGAACCCGATTGACTGCCCACTTTCTTACCGGCTAGGTCCTCTAAGTCATCAATCGAATCATCGGCGCGCGTAATAATCATTTGCTTACTGTCGATATAGGGCTCAGTCAGGAGAAATTGTTTTTCCCGCTCGGGTGTAATCCCAAATCCGTTCCAGATCATATCGATGTTTCCAGTATTCAATTCAGTCTCCTTCATCGACCAATCAATAGGCTGGAAGTCAATCGACCAACCATTCAGGTCAGCCACTGCCTCGGCTAAATCGATATCAAAGCCGATTAATTTCCCTTCATTATCCCGAAAACCCATGGGAGAGAAAGTATCATCTAAGCCAATCACATAGTGGTTCTCCTTAGCCTCAACTGGGGTTGGAAAAACAGATAATAAGGGCAGAAATAGTGCGAAGAGCCAGGCAATACAGCTCAGTTTCAGCATTTTTTTCATGGGACTCATCCTTTCTTTATTTAATCATAATAAAACGTCCTCTAGTCATTGACTAAAGGACGTTAGAAGACGTGGTGCCACCTTTATTCGCTAGACATTCACATGGCTAGCCTCAGCATGTCAGAGGAACTGACACAGGATTAACGCTCCAACACGGCCAAACATTTCCGATTAGCAACTCTGGGGTGTGCCATTTAGTAGGTCTTGCTAGCTCTCAGCTCGCCTAGCTCTCTGTAAAGACCTTCCTAAACTTTTTCCCGTCAACATCATTTCCTATTAATAAAAAAATCCTTTCGTATCATACGAAAGGACGTTAATTACGTGGTTCCACCTTTGTTCATAGCCTACTCACATAGACTATCTCTGTGTGTAAAGTTTACACATGATTAACGCTCAAACACGGGTACAAGACCAGCTCATGGGTGTGTAGACATCAGACTTGGATTATTCGCAGCGACCATAATCTCTCTTGGCAAGTCTTCAATGACCTCTTCCAATCAACGCTTTTATTTTTAACTTATACTCATTATAGACAAGTTTTGAAATTTTGCAAGTCCTTTTTTACTTATTTATCCATTCGGCAAATCGTTCCAAGCAGTAGTTCAAGATAAAAGCCATCAAGCCGTTAAAGAGCAAGGAAGGCAGCAAATGCTGGAAGAGAAAGATACCATACTGGGGTTTTTCTAAATTAAAAATAGAAAAAATAAAATAAATCAAATGGCCATAAGTGAGATAGACAATCATGGTCCAAAACCAAACACTGTAAAAGTTAATGCGGAAGTGTTGGGCGAAATAGCGAGTAGCAAAACAAATCAATGGCATAATAAAGAGATTCACACCGAGCACTCGCGAGTAATAGGTATCGAAGATAAAGCCTATGACGATGGCCGAAAGATAGAGAAGATTCACCCTTTGGCAGTAAATACTCAAGATAGTCAGGGCAATGATTGTGAGCGAAGAAGTCATCGAATAATTGACTTCACCCAAATTCTTCAAAAGCATCACCTGCAAGGAACCATCCAATAATAAGATTAGAATCAAGAGAATTGGAAGAGCAAAGCGCCGACGAAAGTAATTACTCATTGCTTGAATCTTCATCAGATCCCTCTCCTTCTGCCTGGTCAGCTTCTTCTCTGGCCTGCTTAGCTTCTTCGTCCTGCATCACTACAAAGACCTTACGGATATCATCAAAGTCAGCCGCCGGTTTAACCCGCACCTTCTGCGAGAGGCCAAATTCGTCCGTTTTAGCCTCAATCACTTCACCAATGATAATCCCTTCAGGCGAAACACCGCCGAGGCCAGAGGTAGTGACCATGTCTCCCTTGTTGATTTTAGCATCTTGGGCGACCTGGCTGAGGATCAGTTCTTGCTCTTTACGGTCATACTCCTTGATCACCCCATGAACAATCTGGTCCTTGATCTGGATGCTAGCAGCAACTTCCATAGAATTATTAGCCGTTGAAGTCAGTAATTGGACTTTAGAACTGGTTGGATTCACTTCCACAATCCGTCCAATCAAGCCGCTCGCACTCATCACCGACATATCCGTTGTCAGGCCATTATTAGAGCCCAAGTCGATAGTAATATAATCCACCCAAAAGTCTGGTGACCGGGCAATGACATTACCGCCAATGACTTTTTTATCCACCAGGGTTGGCTTAATTTCCAAGAGATCATTGAGTTCCTTATTTTCAGCTTTTAAACTTTCATTCTGTACTTTTAAATCTTGGAGGACCCCAATTTGCTTTTTCAACGATTGATTTTCTTCATAGGTATTCTTCAATGAAGCAACCGAATCCCCAAAATTCATCACAAAATTTCCTGGCGAAGATACTGCTCTCCCAACGACAGCTGTCAGATCATTCATCCAGGAAATAGGCTTAGGGGTTTCATGACTACCAAAGAGCGAGAAGAAAATTAAACTCAGGGAGGTCATGATACTCACAAGCAGCACAATCAATTTTCTCTTTTTCAAAAACTGCCGCAAACTTATCTTTCCCTTCAATTCAATCAAATTTTGTATAATATTTCATTACATAATTATAGCTAACTTTAGACGAACAATCAATAAAGCGAGAAAAATCTCAGATAAAAAAATAAAGGCTGGGACAGATTCCCAACCTTTATAAATGACCCGTACGGGATTCGAACCCGTGTTACCGCCGTGAAAGGGCGGTGTCTTAACCGCTTGACCAACGGGCCAATATTAGCATGTAATGGTCCAAGACAGAGTCGAACTGCCGACACCTTGAGCTTCAATCAAGTGCTCTACCAACTGAGCTATTGGACCAAAAAAGAAAAACGGTCCGGACGGGATTTGAACCCGCGATCTCCTGCGTGACAGGCAGGCATGTTAACCCCTACACCACCGGACCAAGTATATATTATGCTCGTAATTGCGGAGGCAGGACTCGAACCTGCGACCTCCGGGTTATGAGCCCGACGAGCTGCCAACTGCTCTACTCCGCGATATTAGTAAAAGGAGGATAAGGGATTCGAACCCTTGCGTGGTTTGACCCACCTGACGGTTTTCAAGACCGTTCCCTTCAGCCGGACTTGGGTAATCCTCCATATATATCAAAGTTAAGCAATGACCCGTACGGGATTCGAACCCGTGTTACCGCCGTGAAAGGGCGGTGTCTTAACCGCTTGACCAACGGGCCTAAGTTAATAACACAAAACGGAGAATAAGGGATTCGAACCCTTGCGCGGCGATAAGCCGCCTAACGATTTAGCAAACCGTCCTCTTCAGCCTCTTGAGTAATTCTCCATATTCACTTGTAATGGGCCTGAATGGATTCGAACCATCGACCTCACCCTTATCAGGGGTGCGCTCTAACCAACTGAGCTACAGGCCCATAAGAAGCGGGTGACGAGAATCGAACTCGCGACAACAGCTTGGAAGGCTGTGGTTTTACCACTAAACTACACCCGCATTGATGAATAAAATTACGGTCCCGACGGGAATTGAACCCGCGATCTCCTGCGTGACAGGCAGGCGTGATAACCCCTACACCACGGGACCATTAAATTTAAATTGCGGAGGCAGGACTCGAACCTGCGACCTCCGGGTTATGAGCCCGACGAGCTGCCAACTGCTCTACTCCGCGATATTAGTAAAAGGAGGATAAGGGATTCGAACCCTTGCGTGGTTTGACCCACCTGACGGTTTTCAAGACCGTTCCCTTCAGCCGGACTTGGGTAATCCTCCATAGTTTTAAAGGTATGGACCTTGTAGGACTCGAACCTACGACCCGACGGTTATGAGCCGTCTGCTCTCACCAACTGAGCTAAAGGTCCAAGTCGTTTAAATAATAGCGGCGAAGGGGATCGAACCCATGACCTCCCGGGTATGAACCGGACGCTCTAGCCAGCTGAGCTACACCGCCAATATAAAATTTCAATGGAGAATAGCGGGATCGAACCGCTGACCTCCTGCGTGCAAAGCAGGCGCTCTCCCAGCTGAGCTAATCCCCCATTTATCGGGAAAACAGGATTCGAACCTGCGACCCCTTGGTCCCAAACCAAGTGCTCTACCAAGCTGAGCTATTTCCCGGATGCACCCAGCAGGATTCGAACCTGCAACCGCCTGATTCGTAGTCAGGTACTCTATCCAGTTGAGCCATGGGTGCGTATAAAATTATAATGCCGAGGACCGGAATCGAACCGGTACGGTGTGTAACCACCGCAGGATTTTAAGTCCTGTGCGTCTGCCAGTTCCGCCACCCCGGCGCGGATTACCATGTCTGGCAAAAGCGGAATACGAGATTCGAACTCGCGACCCCCACCTTGGCAAGGTGATGTTCTACCACTGAACTAATTCCGCATATGCCGGCTAAAGGACTTGAACCCTCGACCCTCTGATTACAAATCAGATGCTCTACCAACTGAGCTAAGCCGGCTTATTAACTTAATGCGGGTGAAGGGACTTGAACCCCCACGCCTTGCGGCGCCAGATCCTAAATCTGGTGCGTCTGCCGATTCCGCCACACCCGCATATAGATGATCCGTGGGAGGCTCGAACTCCCGACCCTCTGATTAAAAGTCAGATGCTCTACCGACTGAGCTAACGAATCATAAGTTATGGAGAATGAGGGGTTCGAACCCCCGACATCCTGCTTGTAAGGCAGACGCTCTCCCAGCTGAGCTAATTCTCCAAATATTGCGCGGCAGCGTCCTAGTCTCACAGGGGGCAACCCCCAACTACATTCGGCGCTAAGAAGCTTAACTGCTGTGTTCGGCATGGGAACAGGTGTGACCTTCTTGCCATTACCACCGCACAATTTCTATTTAGTTGAGAAAAGCTTGTTCTCTCAAAACTGAATCTGCTCGTAATTACCCAACCACTCATACAATCTTATCCTTTGGATAAGTCCTCGACCGATTAGTACTGGTCCGCTCCATATATCGCTATACTTCCACTTCCAGCCTATCTACCTGATCATCTCTCAGGGGTCTTACTACTTTAAAAGTATGGGAAATCTCATCTCGAGGGGGCTTCACGCTTAGATGCTTTCAGCGCTTATCCCTGCCGCACATAGCTACCCAGCTCTGCTCCTGGTGGAACAACTGGTACACCAGCGGTGCGTCCATCCCGGTCCTCTCGTACTAAGGACAGCTCCTCTCAAATTTCCAACGCCCGCGACGGATAGGGACCGAACTGTCTCACGACGTTCTGAACCCAGCTCGCGTACCGCTTTAATGGGCGAACAGCCCAACCCTTGGGACCGACTTCAGCCCCAGGATGCGATGAGCCGACATCGAGGTGCCAAACCTCCCCGTCGATGTGAACTCTTGGGGGAGATAAGCCTGTTATCCCCAGGGTAGCTTTTATCCGTTGAGCGATGGCCCTTCCATGCGGAACCACCGGATCACTAAGCCCGACTTTCGTCCCTGCTCGACTTGTAGGTCTCGCAGTCAAGCTCCCTTCTGCCTTTACACTCTGCGAATGATTTCCAACCATTCTGAGGGAACCTTTGGGCGCCTCCGTTACACTTTAGGAGGCGACCGCCCCAGTCAAACTGCCCGACTGACACTGTCTCCCGACCAGATCTATGGTCGCGGGTTAGAGTGGTCATGTCACAAGGGTAGTATCCCACTTGTGCCTCCACCGAGACTAGCGTCCCGGTTTCAATGGCTCCTACCTATCCTGTACATGTCACACAAACACTCAATATCAACCTGCAGTGAAGCTCCATGGGGTCTTTCCGTCCTGTCGCGGGTAACCAGCATCTTCACTGGTACTACAATTTCACCGAGTCTCTCGTTGAGACAGTGCCCAAATCGTTACGCCTTTCGTGCGGGTCAGAACTTACCTGACAAGGAATTTCGCTACCTTAGGACCGTTATAGTTACGGCCGCCGTTTACTGGGGCTTCAATTCAGAGCTTCGCTTACGCTAACCCTTCCTCTTAACCTTCCAGCACCGGGCAGGCGTCAGCCTCTATACGTCATCTTTCGATTTGGCAGAGACCTATGTTTTTGATAAACAGTCGCTTGGGCTTATTCACTGCGGCTGGCCTTGCGGCCAGCACCCCTTCTCCCGAAGTTACGGGGTCATTTTGCCGAGTTCCTTAACGAGAGTTCGCTCGCTCACCTTAGGATTCTCTCCTCAACTACCTGTGTCGGTTTGCGGTACGGGTTGTCTGATTCTCACTAGAAACTTTTCTTGACAGTGTGACATCAGCAGCTTCGGTACTAAACTTCCCTCCCCGTCACAACTCATCCTTAGGATGTTAAGCCTTTTACTCAACATCAGACTTGTTGCTTGGACGCGTCTTTCCATCTCCGCGCTCTGCTTAGCCTCCTGTGTCCTTCCATTGCTCAAACAAATCAGACAAGTACAGGAATCTCAACCTGTTGGCCATCGCCTACACCTTTCGGTCTCGGCTTAGGTCCCGACTAACCCTGGGAGGACGAGCCTTCCCCAGGAAACCTTAGTTATTCGGTGGACGGGATTCTCACCCGTCTTTCGCTACTCATACCGGCATTCTCACTTCTAAGCACTCCACATGTCCTCACGATCATGCTTCGCCGTCCTTAGAACGCTCTCCTACCATGTCCTTAGACATCCACAGCTTCGGTGTTCAGTTTAGCCCCGGTACATTTTCGGCGCAGGGTCACTCGACTAGTGAGCTATTACGCACTCTTTGAATGATGGCTGCTTCTAAGCCAACATCCTAGTTGTCTGTGCAACCCCACATCCTTTTCCACTTAACTGAAACTTTGGGACCTTAGCTGGTGGTCTGGGCTGTTTCCCTTTCCACTACGGATCTTATCACTCGCAGTGTGACTCCCGGATTAAAATATTTGGCATTCGGAGTTTATCAGTTTTCGGTAATCCTTGTTGGACCCCTAGAACAAACAGTGCTCTACCTCCAATATTCATCATCCGAGGCTAGCCCTAAAGCTATTTCGGAGAGAACCAGCTATCTCCAGGTTCGATTGGAATTTCACCGCTACCCACACCTCATCCCCGCCTTTTTCAACAGACGTGGGTTCGGCCCTCCAGTGCGTTTTACCGCACCTTCAGCCTGGACATGGGTAGATCACCTGGTTTCGGGTCTACGACAACATACTCAACGCCCACTTCAGACTCGCTTTCGCTGTGGCTCCGACTCTTCGTCTTAACCTTGCATGCTATCGTAACTCGCCGGTCCGTTCTACAAAAAGTACGCCATCACCCATTAACGGGCTCTGACTGCTTGTAGGCATACGGTTTCAGGTACTCTTTCACTCCCCTCCCGGGGTGCTTTTCACCTTTCCCTCACGGTACTGGTTCACTATCGGTCACTAGGTAGTATTTAGCCTTGCCGGATGGTCCCGGCGGATTCCGACGGAATTTCACGTGGTCCGTCGTACTCAGGATACTGGTAATGTTAGTTGGGCTTTCGTCTACAGGATTCTCACCTTCTCTGATTGGCCTTCCCATGCCATTCGACTAACCCGCCTAAATCATAGGTCCCAGTCCTACAACCCCAAAGAGCAAGCTCTTTGGTTTGGGCTCTTTCCGTTTCGCTCGCCGCTACTCAGGAAATCGATTTTTCTTTCTCTTCCTACAGGTACTGAGATGTTTCAGTTCCCTGCGTCTACCTCTAACAAGCTATGTATTCACTTGAAAGTCATCATCGATCAAGATGATGGGGTTCCCCCATTCGGAAATCTCCGGATCAAAGCTTACTTACAGCTCCCCGAAGCATATCGGTGTTCGTCCCGTCCTTCATCGGCTCCTAGTGCCAAGGCATTCACCGTACGCCCTTATTCACTTAACCGTTGGTTAAGTTGTATGATGTGCGAAAAGTTTAATTAAACTCTTTCGGTTTTTTACTCTTGGTAAAATTGGTTTATATCCTTAACTGCTTCCTGGTGGTCACAGTTAAAAATATGGTTATTACTTGCAGTATTCAGTTTTCAAAGAACAAGTTTGAGAGTTAGACCTCTCAAAACTGAACAAAGTGACGATTGTGTATTCCGTTATATCCTTAGAAAGGAGGTGATCCAGCCGCACCTTCCGATACGGCTACCTTGTTACGACTTCACCCCAATCATCTGTCCCACCTTCGGCGGCTGGCTCCAAAAGGTTACCTCACCGACTTCGGGTGTTACAAACTCTCGTGGTGTGACGGGCGGTGTGTACAAGACCCGGGAACGTATTCACCGCGGCGTGCTGATCCGCGATTACTAGCGATTCCGGCTTCATGCAGGCGAGTTGCAGCCTGCAATCCGAACTGAGAATGGCTTTAAGGGATTCGCTGACTCTCGCGAGTTCGCAGCCCGTTGTACCATCCATTGTAGCACGTGTGTAGCCCAAGTCATAAGGGGCATGATGATTTGACGTCATCCCCGCCTTCCTCCGGTTTGTCACCGGCAGTCTCGCTAGAGTGCCCAACTAAATGCTGGCAACTAACAATAAGGGTTGCGCTCGTTGCGGGACTTAACCCAACATCTCACGACACGAGCTGACGACAACCATGCACCACCTGTCACTTTGTCCCCGAAGGGAAAGCTCTATCTCTAGAGTGGTCAAAGGATGTCAAGACTTGGTAAGGTTCTTCGCGTTGCTTCGAATTAAACCACATGCTCCACCGCTTGTGCGGGTCCCCGTCAATTCCTTTGAGTTTCAGCCTTGCGGCCGTACTCCCCAGGCGGAGTGCTTAATGCGTTAACTGCGGCACTGAAGGGCGGAAACCCTCCAACACCTAGCACTCATCGTTTACGGCGTGGACTACCAGGGTATCTAATCCTGTTTGCTACCCACGCTTTCGAGCCTCAGTGTCAGTTACAGACCAGAAAGTCGCCTTCGCCACTGGTGTTCTTCCATATATCTACGCATTCCACCGCTACACATGGAGTTCCACTTTCCTCTTCTGCACTCAAGTTTCCCAGTTTCCAATGACCCTCCACGGTTAAGCCGTGGGCTTTCACATCAGACTTAAGAAACCACCTGCGCTCCCTTTACGCCCAATAAATCCGGACAACGCTTGCCACCTACGTATTACCGCGGCTGCTGGCACGTAGTTAGCCGTGGCTTTCTGGTAAGATACCGTCAAGACTGTAGCAGTTACTCTACAATTTGTTCTTCTCTTACAACAGAGTTTTACGATCCGAAAACCTTCTTCACTCACGCGGCATTGCTCCGTCAGGCTTGCGCCCATTGCGGAAGATTCCCTACTGCTGCCTCCCGTAGGAGTCTGGGCCGTGTCTCAGTCCCAGTGTGGCCGATTACCCTCTCAGGTCGGCTATGCATCATGGCCTTGGTAAGCTTTTATCCCACCAACTAGCTAATGCACCGCAAGACCATCTATGAGTGACAGCAAAAGCCGTCTTTCCAATTTGTCAGATGCCTGACAAATTACTATGCGGTATTAGCACCCGTTTCCGGATGTTGTCCCCCGCTCATAGGTAGGTTCCTTACGTGTTACTCACCCGTCCGCCGCTAACGTCAGAAGTGCAAGCACTTCGTCAGTTCGCTCGACTTGCATGTATTAGGCATGCCGCCAGCGTTCGTCCTGAGCCAGGATCAAACTCTCATGAAAGATTCATGAGCTTTGATAAGCTCGTTATTGCTGACTTTTTATAGTTGTTTGCTCAACTATTTATTGTTTGAATTGTTGGTTCATCAACTCGAAGTTGATGCCCTACACAATTGGTTCGTCTTCTTTGTTCAGTTTTCAAAGGTCTATCTCGTCGCCTTATTGAAGCGACTCAATTATTATATCATCTTTATCGAAATCTTGTCAAGAACTTTTTTAAAAAGTTTTTTTGCTTCTTTCGATTTGATGATCGTCTGCTTGTTCTTTGCCTCAAAGGCTTGAATCAAGCGACTCAATTAGTATATCGAAGTTATTGAAACTTGTCAATACTTTTTTTGAATTTATTTTTGTTGGCGATCGATTTCGAAGTGATCTCGATCAGCAACAAAAATTATTATACCTCCTTCTCTCTCCTTCGTCAACTCTTTTTCATAAAAAAGCCAACTTTTTTATCAGTTGGCTTAAAATCCTTATCATATCTTTGATTTATAGGCGTTCGTTCAATTCTTGAGCCAGTTCTTCGTAGCCTTCTCGGCCTAAAAGAGCGAACATATTTCTCTTATAAGCTTCCACTCCTGGTTGGTCAAAAGGATTAACCCCATTAAGATAGCCAGAAATAGCGACGGCGATTTCAAAGAAATAAATCAATTGGCCCAGCGTATGTGCGTTAATCGCTGGCGCATGGAGAACCAGGTTAGGAACGCCTCCATCCGTGTGAGCGAGTAGGGTCCCTTGGAAGGCCTTGGTATTGACCTCATCAACGGATTGTCCTTCTAAATAAGCAAGCCCATCACTATCTTCCGCTAGGCTTGGGATTTTAATATCCTTTTCAGTCTCTTCAACTTTAACCACCGTTTCAAAGAGGATACGGCGACCGTCTTGGATATATTGGCCTAGGGAATGAAGGTCTGTCGAGAAGTTAGCGCTACTTGGATAAATTCCTTTACCGTCCTTACCTTCTGATTCCCCAAACAGTTGCTTCCACCATTCAGCAAAATATTTTAATTTAGGCTCATAGTTAACGAGAATTTCCGTGTTATAGCCCTTGCGGTATAAAATATTTCGGATTGCGGCATAGAGATAGGCGTCATTTTTGCCCAATTCAGGCTCTTGATAAGCCTGGTGGGCCGCTTGAGCACCGGCCAAGAGCTCATCCGTATTAGCGCCACTTGCTGCAATTGGTAGAAGCCCCACTGCTGTCAGGACGGTAAAGCGGCCGCCAACGCCATCAGGAATAACAAAGCTTTCATAGCCCATCTGGTCAGCTTCTGCCTTCAAGGCCCCTTTTGCTTGGTCAGTCGTTGCATAAATCCGGGACTTAGCTTCTTCTTCCCCGTATTGATCGATCAAACGCTTCTTGAAGATACGGAAGGCAATTGAAGTTTCAGTAGTGGTCCCAGACTTAGAAATCACATTAATCGAAAAATCTTTGCCCTCTAAGGCGTCCATAACCTCGCTGAGGTAAGTGGCACTCAGGCTATTACCCGCGAAGATGATTTCCAACTTGCCTTCTTGGATAAATTGATGAGATAGGAAAGAAATGGCTGCCTTAGCCCCAAGATAAGAGCCACCAATCCCTAATACCAGGAGAACATCGGAGTCGGCTTGAATCTTTTTAGCCGCTTCCTTGATGCGTTGGTATTCTTCCTTGTCATAGTCCAAGGGAAGGTCCAACCAATCCGTAAACTCATGGCCAGGTCCCTTGCCAGAACGTAGCTGCTGGTGGGCTTGGCTGACTTCACTTTGCATATAGTCAATTTCATGCTGGGAAATAAAGGGATCAAGTTTTGAGATATCTAATTTTAAATCTGCCATAGTTAGACTCCTTACTTATTAAAATGATTTTCGTGGTAATCTTTGACTAGGCCCGACTGGATATTCGCAAGACCTTCATCCACCCATTTAGGCAGGTTCTCAGCAATCAAACCAAAGCCATAATCTTTAGGATGGTGGTGCTTGTGCCAGTTACCGCGGGCCGGTTTTTTATTTTTGAAGAGGGGTTGGAGGGCTCTTAGCGACAGGGAAATCTTTTGGCTGTATTCATCAATATCGATAATCTTGGCTGTGACTTCTTCACCAATCTCATACTGGTTATAAATATCCTTTACAAAGCCGTGGTTAATTTCAGAGATGTGGATGAGTCCCTGGTGGTTAGCGCCGAGACTCACGAAGATGCCGTAGCTTTGAATGCCTGTCACCTTCCCCTTAACAATATCTCCAATCGCAAATGACTTGGTCATTAGGCATCACTTTCTGGATCAATAATCTGGATCCCTTCAATAACAACATCTTCCAGCGGTTTATCTTGGGCATCCCGGTCAACATTTTCAATCTGGCTGACAACCTCTTGACCTTCCCTTACTTGGCCAAAGACCGTGTGCCGGTGGTCTAACCAAGGGGTCCCCCCCTTCTCAGCATAGGCTTCAACGATTTCCTCAGGCCAACCGCCAGCACGCAACTGGCTGACCATGCTGGCATCAACTGGTCCCGCTGAGACAATAAAGAATTGTGAGCCATTGGTATTAGGTCCTGCATTGGCCATAG
This sequence comes from Aerococcus sanguinicola, assembly GCF_001543145.1. Classification (NCBI taxonomy): domain Bacteria; kingdom Bacillati; phylum Bacillota; class Bacilli; order Lactobacillales; family Aerococcaceae; genus Aerococcus; species Aerococcus sanguinicola. The sequence goes on from NZ_CP014160.1 coordinate 199,244, forward strand.
ACAGGGCGCCCTTAATATTAAAGAGGGAGAGATTGAATTCATCCTCAAAGGCTTGGCCGTAAATGGACTCTCCGCCGCGGCCCGTTCCAGTTGGGTCCCCGCCCTGGATCATGAAGTTAGGGATGACCCGGTGGAAGATCACACCATCGTAGTAACCCTCTTTAGCATGTTGGATAAAGTTTTCGACAGCTTTTGGTGCTAATTCGGGAAAAAGAGCGACTTCAATTTGCCCTTGCTTGGTTTTAATGATTGCTTTAATTTCTTTAGCTTGTTCTTCTAATTGTGGAAATGACATAACATTCCTCCTCTAAAACTATGCATATTTTTTATTTCTATTCCTCTCTATTGTACCAATAGTTAAAGAAAATGTATAGTTATCGCTAGTTCTCTAATGGTGAGATTTATGTTATATTTATTAAGTAGCTGTCCAATCGACAGCATACTTTTACATGTAGCCAAAAAATTACCGGAGGCCCTATGGACGTACTAACTAACCTACCGCTTGTGGCAACCCTCAGTGCCATTGTTGTTGCCCAAGCCCTAAAATTTCCCATCGCGCTCTTAATGCGCAAGAGCAATGCCAAACTCGCTTTGCTCCATGCCACAGGGAGTATGCCCAGTTCTCATTCGGCTGCTGTGACAGCCTTGATAACTGCGCTTATCCTTAAATACGGCTACCAGTCCGCCTACGTTGCGATTGGGGTGTGTTTTGGCGTGATTATTATGTTCGATGCCATGGGGGTCCGGCGGCAAAGCGGTGAGCAGGGCATGCTTCTTCGCCAATTGCTCTTGATTCTCGAAGAGCGGGCGGCTAAAGAAGACGATCCTGTCCTCAGTCGCCAATTGAAAGCCATTAAGGAGAGCAAGCTCGTCATCGATGATTATTTAGGCCACAAACCTTCAGAGGTTATTGGTGGCATTCTGACCGGTATCCTCGTGACCTTACTCCTTAATAGCCTCTTTAACTTTTAAAGCATTCATATAGAAAGGACGTTCTATGGAAACTCTCTCAAGTGATCTGATCATTATTGGTGCTGGGCCTAGTGCCCTTTTTGCGGCTTTCTATGCCGGTATGCGCCAGTTGAGCGTAAATATTATTGATAGCTTGCCTGAATTAGGCGGCCAACCCAAGGCCCTCTACCCCGACAAGATCATCTATGACATCCCTGCCTATCCCGAAATTTCGGGGGCGGAACTCATCGACCGCTTGTCCCAACAGCTGGCCCGCTTCCATGCGACCACCCAATTCAGCCTCAACCAAGAAGTTTTAAATTTAGAAAACGATGGCGAGGAATTTGTCGTCGAAACTAGCCGTGCGACCTATCGCGCTAAGGCAGTCATCATTGCAGCTGGTAATGGCTCTTTCAGCCCTCGCAAGGTTGACCTGGACCAATTAGACCACTACGAAAACCGTGGCGTTGCCTATTTCGTCAGCAATTATACGGCTTATGCGGGCAAGAATGTCGCCATCTGCGGAGGCGGCGACAGTGCCCTCGATACGGCCCTTGCCCTGAGCGACTACGCCAAGGAAATCTATCTGATCCACCGCCGCGACCGCTTCCGGGCCCATGAATACTCCGTTGAAGCCGCCCGGCAAAAGGACAACATTAACTTCATCACCCCCTATGTCCCAACTGGCCTCGAGGGAGACGGCATTAATCTCTCTGCCATCCACTTGCAAAAAGCACGGTCAGATGAAAGCCAACGTATTCCCGTGGACCAAGTCATCATGGCTTATGGCTTTACTTCTTCCCTAGGTGAAATTAAGAATTGGGGATTGGACATCGAAAAGAATAAAGTCCTAGTCGACGGCCACTGTCAAACGAACCGGCCGGGTATCTTTGCTATTGGTGACATTGCAGGCTATCCAGGTAAGACTGACCTGATTGTTTCCGGCTTTGGCGAAGCCCCTACCGCCATCAACGCCGCCTATCACTACATCTATCCAGAAAAACGCATCAGCCCCTTGCACTCCTCTGACTTACTGAAAGAGGACAAAAATAGATAAGGGTGTTAACAAAGCCGCTTAGAAATTTATGTGTCCACGAATCCGATCTCAAGGTGATCAATATGACCTTTAAGCTTAGATGAATAGGAAATTTTTAAATAAAAGTGCTCAGCTGAAATCATGGTTCAGCTGAGCACTTTTTTGCTTCTCTAATTTTTAAACATTGGTGACTACTTATTAAAAAAACAATTCAAATTGAGTAATAGTGGAGCGTTGAATTTAGTCCTTAGCCATGATAAAGCAAACAATGTGAATTAGGGATCGTAGGCGCTAGTCGTACGAGCCCTTTGAAGCTTGTTAGACGAGAGACCTTGGCTCGAGCCGGTGCTGCTTTAGCCGTAGGAGCAAAGGGAATTACGGATAAAGTACAAAACGGCGAAAGCCGTTCTTGATCCACTATAAATTCAAGGACTAAATTCAAAAAGCGCAACGGATGCTCACTAGCACAGACCACTAAAAAAACATTTTTATTCGACTCACAAGCTATTTTTCAAATAAGCATAAACCCCTTGGATCCCTAATTGGAAGAGCACAAAAAAGAGGATGAAGCAGAGCATGAAATAACTTTCCGGTAGCACTTCAATAATCGGATCCGTTGCCGGATCAAAGAGCCAGGCCTGGTTATCAAACAAAACTTGATGGAAGAGGACAAAGACCCGGTTGAAATTCAACGTTAAGCCGATAATAGCTATAAGGGGCAGATAACGCAGGTAAGCAAAAATCCGATAAAGAAGGTAGAGGGTCCCTGCTTTTAAAGGCTTCCTAGTGAGAACCCAGCTGAAGCCGAGGCCAGCTAAGAAAGTCGGATAGACCATCAAAAAAAGCTGCTTGACCTCGTAAAAATGGAAACGGGCAGAAGCGGAAGACGGAAAATAGGCAAAGTCTAGTCCCCTCCGCCATGGAAAATTCAAATAAGTGAGCATCTGCCAGTAGTCATGGAGGACTTCTTGATTGGTCAAGCCCACCCGCTCAGCTAGATTGCCAGCATACAAGACCAAGACATAGAGGGGCAGGCACCAAATCGTTAAAAGTAAGGCGCCTGCTATCAGCCCAACTAAGAGGCTTAAGGTCAGTAGGCCGGCTTTTAGATACTTGGCCATAAGTCCATCAACTCTTGATAGTCCTTCACCAGCCAGGTGGGTTCAATGTTTAACTGCTCAATGTCGGCTCTCTGGTGAACGCCGGTCTCAATTAAGATCGTTGAAAGACCAGCCCGGTTAGCAGCCAAAATATCCGTGGTCAGGTTATCCCCTAGCATCACGACTTCATCCGCTTCGAGGCCCAAGAGCTCCAAGGCACCGAGGATAATATTGGGGCTAGGCTTGCCGCAGACAATCGGCTCGGTTCGGGACACATGGGCCACCAATTCACCCAAGGCCCCTGCTCCAGGAACAAATCCATGACTGGAAGGGAATTGGATATCCGGATTGGTTAAATAAAACTTGGCGCCTGACTGGGCAGCATAGGCGCACTGGGCGAGTTCTTGGTAGCTTACGCTTTGGTCCAAGCCCATGACTAAGAGGTTAACCGGCTCGGCCAAGGGATCAGAAACAATCTGATAGCCTTCTTCTGCCACCGTAGCCTTCAAGTAATCGCTCCCCATAACGTAGGCCTTCTGTCTAGGCTGAATGGCTTCCTGCCCCAATAAGTGGGACAAGGCGTCCACGCTAGTATAAACTTGGTCAGGCTCCGCCTCAATCTGGTGGTAGTCTCCTAAGAACTGGACGGCTTCCTGGTGGGACCGCATGGAATTATTAGTCACAAAGAGGAAAGGCTCCTGGGCAGCCCGCATCTGCTCGATCCATTCCCGAGCACCAGGGATGGCGGACTTCCCCTTGTAGACCGTCCCATCCAAGTCTAAAAACATGGCACGTTTCTTTTTCATGCTTATTTTTTTCCTTTCGTTGAACGAATTTTAAAGCCCTCTTTTTTCTTATTGCCCTGGGTAATCGTTTGACGCTTGACGCCTTTATTTGAGGGCTTAGTCGAGCTTTTATCCGTTTTAATACTGAAATGCGCTTTCTTATCCCGCTGGCGCTTGTGTGACTTGTTCTTGCCCTTGTCCTTGCGCTGGTTTTTCTTCTTATAGTTCTTATTGTTTCGGTTCTTTTTGGGTCGTTTTTTCAATTGACGGTTGCGCTCTTGACGTTCTTCCTCGTCACGCTGGTGTTCCAAGACAAAATAGTCGCAGGCAAAATTACAGTACTCCAAGAGATAATCCGTTAGGTGTGAGATCTTACGCTCCAGGGGTACATGGGGCACATCATCTTTGTAGAAGCCCTTTAGGCGGACTTGTTCGTAGGCCCAGTCACCGACGATATAGTCATAAGTATCCAGAATTGGCATATAGCGGTCAGCTAAAGCCTCCAAATCGAGGGCCTCTTCCTGGCTCCATTCCTTAACTGTAAAAGGCTGGCCGTTAATCAATAATTCCTGGTTGTCCGTTCGTTGGATCTCAGCTTTGGGGAAGGCTTCTTGTTCAGGGCTTTTTTCAGGGCTGTTCTTCCTTGGCATAGGCATCCTCCTTTCATTTTTGGTCGCGTTTGTAATACTCTTCGGCCTGGAAGCCTAATTTCTTATGAATCAGTCGCAGGCGCTTCAATTCATCCGCATCAAGGACAGAGAAAAGCTGGTTGACATAGCCCTTATGTTCTTCGTAGTCAGCTGCTATTTTGCGCTGTCCTTTGGGGGTTAAAGCGATGATAATCCGGCGCATATCCTTTGACGACCGTTCCCGTTTAACCAGCCCCTTGCCTTCCAAACAATCGATCACATAGGTCACCGAACTGTTGGGAATAAGCAGGTGTTCCTTGATGTCTTGGACGACATGGGGTCCCTTGTTCAAAAGATATTCTAGTATCATAAATTCATTTTCAGTCAATCCATAAGTCCTCATGTCTTGCTTGAGGGCCCGCATCATCAATTGATGGGACCGTAACAAGACACGCAGGGTATGCAATTGTTGCTCGGTCATATTCTCCAAGTTGCTAGCTCCTTACTCCTGGTCTTTTTTAATAATTTTCTTCATAGGTGCTGGTGGTAGGTCCGAAAGCGAGTGCTGGTCTCTAAGCTTAGAGTTTCTTTGCTTGGGATTGCGACGCCAATTCATTAAAACCTTGTCGATATAGCGCAGGCTATAGGCCTGGGCCAGGACAGCTTCCTTAATGGCTTCAAAGATCATGTCAGTTGGAAACTTATCCTTATGCAGCCAGTCCGCCACCTCTTGGTATTCAATCGGTGACAGAGGCCGGCCAAATTCAGTCTCCAAGACTTGGAAAATCTCGGCTTCTTGATCCTCTGTTTGTTTACTCTCTTCTTCGGCTTCCCGCTGCTTGACTAAGGCGTCAACCCTATTATACAAGAATTCCAGGTTATAGTACTCCGTTTGTTGGTTATTTTCATTTTTCTTGCTATCAATCCGCAAGTACTGGCGGTCCACTAAGGAATTAATCAAGCTTAAGATCTCATCCCGGGTCATCCCCATCCGCTTCATCAGCATAGAAAAGCTGGGGAATTCCACATTATCTTGCTGGAAACTAATCAAATGTATGAAAAAAAGCATCTCCTCATTGGTGATGCCTATTTCGTGATACATCTCAAGAAGGAGTGTCCGCAAAACCGTATATTTTTCGATTTTCATTCTTGATCATGCTCACTTTCTAAGTCTTTACGCCTGGACTTGGTGGTCTGTCATAAAGTTGTCAATTCGATCCATGGCTTCAAGGAACTTGTCCTGGTCAGCTGCATAAGAGAAGCGCAAGAAGTCTGGCATACCAAAAGCACTCCCAACCACACTGGCTACCCCGACCTCCTCCAAGAGAGCCATAGCAAAGTCATCGACCGTTGCATAGCCGGTTAAGGCTGCAGCTTCACTACAATTAGGGAAGAGATAGAAGGCGCCCCGCGGTTTAGCTACTAGGTTAAAACCAGGTATTGCTTTCATCCGGTCATAGGCAGCATTTAAACGTTTTTCAAAGGTCTGGCGCATCTTTTCCAGGTCATCTTGGGGGCCTGTCAAAGCACCGATCGTTGCATATTGGGCAATACCGGAAGGGTTCCCGCTTACTTGACTAGCCAATTTATTCATCGCGCGAATAATATCTTCATCGCCCATGCAATAACCTAGGCGCCAACCGGTCATGGCATAGGCCTTGGAAGCACCGTTCACGACGATGGTTTGTTTGCGGATAGAAGGTGAAATAGAGGCCATGGAAATCGCTTTGGTGCCATTGTAGACCAATTGATAGTACATCTCATCGGAAATGATCACGATGCCCTTGTCCACACAATAGTCACCGATGGCCCGCATTTCTTCTGGACTGAGCACAGCGCCCGAGGGATTAGATGGCGTGTTAAGAACAAGCAGTTTGGTCTTATCCGTACAAACACCATCCAATTCTTCAACGGTTAAGATAAAATTATTGCTTTCCTTAGTTTCAACAATCACAGGTTTCCCCCCAGCTAGGCGGATCTGCTCATAGTAGCTGACCCAGTAAGGTTGGGGAATAAGAACTTCATCACCAGGATTGACTAAGACTTGGAAGAGATAATAGAGAACAAGTTTACCCCCGTTCCCGGCAAAAATTTCACTTGGCTCGTAGACAACACCGTCATGCTTTTCATGGTAGTGGGCAATGGCTTCACGTAATTCTAAAGCTCCGCTGGCTGGCGTGTAATGGTGGCCCTTGCCGGCATACATGGCTTCCTTGGCATAGTCCAAGATATATTGGGGTGTGTCGAAGTCTGGCTCACCCACTGTGAGTGAAATAATATCCCGACCCTGGGCCTTGAGTTCTCGGGCCTTGTCATTAGCGGCTAGTGTTTTCGATTCTTGTAAATTCATGATGCGTTCAGAGATCATAGCGTCACCTCATTGTTTCTATAAATTATTGATCGTTTCATACCAAGTGCCGTTAGTTGCATTGATATAATGATACCCTAAATTACCGTCTTTATCGACAAAACTTACCTCCCAAACGAAAAATTTTTCATCAAAACCGAGTCGGGCTTCTTTAACCTCGACTTCAGGAAGTTCGTTTTGGGTCAAGGCGATGGCATTTTCTTCTGTTACCATCTCGTCAACAAAGCCTGTGTGCACCGTTTGACTGTCCGGTTGGTAAGTTAGATAGACCTCCCGCCCCTCTTCATTTTCTGCCCGAACACTGTACCAAGTCTCGTCCTTGGTAAAGAGATAAAAATCTTTGATGTCCGATAGCTTGTGGTCCTGGGCCACCTGGCTGACCGCGTCTTCCGCATCGATGAGTGGTTTTTGGGAAGAAAAATAAACGTTATTGGTCAGCACAATATAGAGGGTGAGAATGGCAATTAGGATGTAGAGAAATCTTTTTTTCATGCTGTCATCCTTTATTTTGGCTAAAATTACTTGAAATATTTTCTAAGTCCTGGAGGCGGACGGGTCTAAAGTCAGCGCTGCTGGCCAGACTGGCATGCAAGTGGTCGGCATAAGCGCTCTTGAGTATACGTTGGTCTAAAGAAAGGAAGTCCGCTCGGTCCCCCTGACCATTAGCTGCCCGACCAATGGCTTGCTTAAGTCGAACCAGCATATCTGGAAGGGCCACGTTCTCAAAGTAATCCCTGCCCTCTTCTCGGGCTAGAGCTTGTTTAGCCAATTCATCCGCTGCTTCCGGTGCTGCAAAAGGCAAGCGCGGCTGCACGACAAGATCCAAAGCTTGCTTGAAGTGGACGCCTTCGCTGAAGTTCTGTAAACCGATGAGTAGGCCTTGGTCTTCCTGGTCAAAGAGTTGGAAGAGCTTATGGCTATGTTTGAAGTTGAGCTGGCAATAGAGCTTCTGGTAGGCCTGGTAGTCGAGGCGGTCTTTTAAGGCGGCTTCGAGTAACCGGGCCTGTTTTTTGGCATTGACTAGGACCAAGACCCGCTGGTAATGCTTGGGCCAGAGCTCAAGCAGGCAGTCCGCCGTCCAAGCTGCTGCCGCTTTGGCAATCATTTTATCAATGGACAAGCCATCCATCAAGACCTTAACCTCCTGGATCCCCTTAGTGCTAGCATAAGAATAATGGATGGCTTGGCTATCAAAGCGTTGGTCAGCCAAGGGACTCGCCGAAATAAAGACGGTCTGACAGGCCAAAGTATCGAGAAAGCCTTCCAGTAGGCGCTGGTCTTCAAAGGGTTTGCCCTGGAGCTGGCAGTGAAGGTCCTCCCCCGCTTCAAGCAGGTCCAGAACATAATAGTCCAGGTCCTTTCCTTGAACTAACTGGGTCAATTGGTCATTCATAGCTTGCTGGGACCGAACCGTGGCCTGCAATTGGTCCAAGCGTTGGCTGCTAAAGCCTGACTTAACTTGGACAGCCCGGCATAATTGCTGAAGAGATTTCGATAGATCGTTCACCTGGGCCTGGACTGCCTTGAGCTGACTGTAAAGGTCCGCAGCCTGAAAGGCAGCTTTTAGCATAAAACTATCTTTGTGGTCGCTCTGTTGCTTGTAGTAGACAAGCTTGCGGTAATGCTCTTCCAAATAAGCCATAACCTGATCAAAAGTCTGCCAGACATCCTGGATCAATTGACTGGACTGGTACAAGTCATCAAAGGATTGGCCGGAGAACTGATAAGCCTCAGGAAAATGTATCAGATTAGCCAGTAATTTTTGTAAGCGCTTGTGCTGGTTCTCGAAGGCCTGAGTTGACCAAGAAGCGGTCGCCTGGGCCTGGAGGGTATCCAGTAATTGGTGGCTCTCATCCACTAAGAGCAGGCCGGAAGAGCTGAGCAAACCCCAGTCTTCCAAGTCCTTTTGGTGCTGGCAGAGAAAGGCCTGGTTGGTTAAAACCAGGTCCGCTTCAGGGATGGCCTCCCACTCCCGGGCATAATAGGCGTGGTCGCTCCACTTGGACAGGGCCTGGTCGCAAGCTGCTTTCGTCGGCTGCTTGCAGCTGAAATCCTTGGTCAAAAGCCCCGGGTTCAATTCCACCAACAGTCCCGTCTGACTTTGGGCCAACCAGATCATGAGAGCTGCCAAGAGCAAGGCATCTCGTTTCTTGACCTGCTTAGAAGCTAAGACCTCTTCATGGAAGGCGGCCAGAGCGGACAAGTCGATATAGTGACGAGAACTCTTGAGCTGGACATAGCGCAAGGGGCGGCCAAGAATATCGGCTGCCTGTTGGAGACTCTCTTGAGCCAAACGGTCCTGGAGCAAGCGGGTCGAGGTCGCTAGGACGAGATTGGACTGGCCCGCTGGCGCTTGCAAGGCTGCCAAAAGATAGGCCAGGCTCTTGCCCGAACCTGCAGGCGCATCAAGGCAGGCTAGACCCGACTTATCCTGGTCAAAGAATTGAGACAAGTCCCGGCACATAGCCAACTGGAGTGGGCTCAACTGGCAGTCCCCCTGGCCTATGCAGAGGGGCCGGCCCCCTAAGTCAACAAAGTCCGCCTGGTCTTGGCCAAATTGTTTAGGAAAGACCAAGCCCTGACCTTTTTGCTCAGCAAGGTAGAAGGGACCCTTCTTAACCAAGCCTTCCCTCGTCCGCGGCGCCCAGTCCTCGACCCAAGCATTGAAGTAGAGGCCCGTTTGTCGGATCATCGTCGTGGTCAAGGGCTGAATCGTTTGGAGCAAGTCATAAGGCAAGCTTTTAATTCTTTCTTGAATCAGTAACAAAAGCTGGGCCGTGGCCCGGGCATCATCGAGGGCCGTATGGGCATGAACCAAGTTGATGCCATGCTTTTCCGCAAAGTCCCCTAACTTATAGCTCTGGTCACAGGGATAGAGAAGACGGATCAATTCGACCGTGTCAATCCCCTCATTGCTAAGTGGCGGATAGCCCAGCTTTTCTAGGCTCCGACTCAAGAATTTATAGTCAAAGTTGATATTGTGGGCCACTAAGATCCGGTCGCCCAACTTGTCTAAAAAGTCATCGGCAATTTCTCTTAAAGTCGGGGCCTGGGCCAACTGCCTATCTGTAATTCCAGTTAAGTCGACAATGCGCGGAGGAATTTTTTGCCCGGGTTGGACATCCCAGCTGTATTCAGCTTCAATGCCTTGGTCGCTTAACTGAACCAGACCGATTTGGATGATTTTGTCCCCTTCTTTAAAGGAAGGACCGGTTGTTTCAATATCTACCACGGCATATCTTCTTATCACAGATGTTCCTCCTCCGTTGCAATTTCTTCTTTTAGCCAGGCCAGCAGACTGGCCTTATCATTGGTGACTTGACCTGCCAGAACGGCTGCTTCTAAAGTGCCTAACCAGCGACCAATCTGTGCCCCTTCTGCGGGATGGAAGGCCTGGATCAAGTCCGAGCCATTCACAGCCAGATCCTTTAAGGAATGGATGGGAAGGGCTTGCCAATTCGCCTGGCAAGCGGCGAGGTTTGCTGGGCTAAAGCGCTGGCTCAGCAAGCTTCCCTCAGCTTCTTCCTGGGCTAGGGTCTGTTCTAGCTGCCAGGCAAGGTCAAAGCCGAGGGCGTAGAGCGAGTCGGCATCCCAGACAGACAGCCCCTGGCGGACGGCCAAGGCATAAGCCAGGCCGGCAATATGCTGGTCTTCACGCTTAGACATCTTCCAGGCCCGGGCCAGCTGGTGACTGGCTTGATTATAAGCTTGACGGTCTGCCCCAGCGCCCAGGTCTAAATAGAGATAGAAAGCCCAAGCCATATCCGAATCTGCAAAAGGACTAGATGCTAAGAGTTTTAGCATGGTCTCCAAGACTTGGCGCTCTAGATAAGGGCAATAGGCCCACAAGTCAGCTTCCAGCATCTGTGCTAGGCCTTTTTGCCAATTCTTCCCTTGCCATAACTTGTTCATCTCCACTAAGATGCGCTCAATGGCAATCTTCTCGAGGAGCGGCGCATTGGTCTTGAGGGCTCGGGAGGTTTCTTCGGCAATCTCGAAGTCTAATTGGCTAGCGAAACGGACAGCCCGCATCATGCGCAAGGCATCTTCATGGAAACGTTCATGGGCCACACCAACTGCTTCAATCCGCCCCTCTTTAATCGCCTCTTGTCCGTTAAAGTAGTCGATAATCTGACCATCTGAGGCCATCGCCAGGGCGTTCATGGTAAAGTCCCGGCGCAGGAGGTCTTCCTCCAAAGATTGAACAAATTCGACCTTGTCCGGCCGCCGGTAATCCTGGTAGCCAGACTCTGTCCGAAAGGTCGTAATCTCATAGGTCTCCCCCTCATACCAGGCCATCACGGTCCCATGTTCTAAGCCCACGTCAAAGTGTTTGGGAAAGACGTCTTGGACCTCTTGGGGGTAGGCCGAGGTCGCGATGTCCACATCATGGATGGGCAGGCCTAGTAAGGCATCCCGAATCGCCCCACCGACAAAATAAGCCTCATAGCCTGCTGCTTCTAAGGCCTTGAGGACAGGCAGGGCCTGTTGAAAGACAGGATCTTGAATCATAGGATATTCTCAAGGCCATAGATCAGTTCTTGACTTGCCATCACATGGTCAACTGCCATAGCCACCCCTTTCATATAAGATTCCCGGGTAAAGGAATCTTGGCGAATAGTCAGCGCCTCACCCGTGCCACCGAACTGCACGACTTGGTGGGAGTTAAGACCAGGCAGGCGGACACTGTGGATGCGGATGCCGTGGAAGTCGGCGCCCCGTGCGCCAGCCATTTGTTCTTTTTCATCAGGGTGACCGCTCGCGTGGTCGCCCCGCTCTTCATAGATGAGTTCGGCTGTTTTTTGGGCGGTCCCACTTGGTGCATCTAATTTTTGATTATGGTGCATTTCAATAATCTCAACATCCGGGAGATACTTGGCTGCTTGTTGGGCAAAAACCTGCATTAAAACCGAGCTGATCGCAAAGTTAGGCGCAATCATGCCCCCTAGTTTGGCTTCTTGGCTCAGTTTCTTCAGTTCTTCAATCTGGTCAGCGCTAAAGCCAGTGGTCCCCACAACGGGATGGACCCCATGTTCAATATAATAGCGGGTGTTGTAGTAAGCCGCATCAGGTTGGCAGAAATCAATGGCTACATCAATGGCTTCCTTATCTAAAGCTTCTTCAATACTGCTGTAGACAGGGGCGAGCTCCTCCCAAGCGCTGAGGTCTTCGGCTTGGTCAGCCTTGATGTCAACCAAGGCAGCTAGATCGAAACCCTCATGGTCAAGTACCATATGGGCTGAAGTCTGCCCCATCCGTCCTAAAAATCCTGTTACTAAAACTTTCATCCTTACGCATCCTTTCGCTTTTCTTTTGTCTCAAAAGATTACCCTTCCATTATAGCATTTATTCCTAGAAATATTCACCCATATCTTGGTCCGATAAGAAGGGATAGAAGGAGGGATCGGACTTGAGTTCAGGCCGGTCATCTAATAAGTGTGTGATCGCTGCTTGGTCGCCCTCTTCACGCATAAAGCGCAAGTAGTCGTAAACAAAGCTAGCGTCTTCTTTGAGGTCGGGATAAGCTTTTTGATAGTAGTCATGGGCCTGGTCAAAGTCTTCGTTTAAGTCATAGGTCCGGGCAACCAACCAGGCCAATTCGCCCGATTGGTAGGATTCGGCCGGCATGGTTTGAACCTGGTCCAAGGCGGCCTGATCATCCGCCGCCGCTAGATAGCCGTGGAGGATGAGTTCATGCATGGTTGTATAGTCAGGGTCTAAGGCCAGAGCTTGCTGGGCGTCAGCTAGGGCTTGGTCACTTTGACCAAGCTTCTGGTAGAGTCTTGCCCGCTGGCCCCACAAGTCCGCATCAAAGGGTTGGCTGTTAAGGGCAGAGGTCAGCATCCTGAGCGCTTCATCGTCTTCGTGGAAGGCCTCTTTCACTTCCGCATAGAGGGCCAATTCCTTGGCGGTCAATTGATCTTCTAGATAGAAGGATTCCAGGATCCCCTGGGCCTTCTCATAGTCTTCGTTCAGGGCATAGAGCAGGCCCAATTGCTTCTCTTCAGCCTCCGTCCGCTCTTCCGGCTTCTTGCTTTGGAGCCTGTCCAAGGCTTCATCAAAGTTACCCACAGCGGTCTGCGCAAAAAGATAGTTTTCTTCTACTTTCTCACGAATTGGATCCGGCAAATCAGCATCATCCAAGAGTTGACGGTAGTCCAATAAGACGGATTGGAAGTCTCCCTGGTCAAACTTCAATTGGGCAATCCCGTAACGGATGACCGCTTCATCTGGGGCCAGGGCCTGGGCTTCCTGGAGTTTGACCATGCTCACTTCTGGCAGCGACAGCATTTGATAGGCATCTGCTTGCATCAAGAGGGCCTCCACCTGGTAAGGATGGTCGTCTCCTAAGGCCAGCAGGTCATCGATTGCTTCCGTGTAAGCCCCTTGGTCAATCTTAGCCTCCGCCTTCAGGAGCAGCCATTCCAAATTACCTGGCTCTGCCGCCTGGGCCAAGTCATAAATCTTAAGCAAGCTGGTCAAGTCACCTAGGGTTCGGACCGCCTCAATCAGGTCTAAGAGCTGGTCTTGGCTGTAAGCCTGAAAGTTAGCTTGCAAGTCTTCCAAGCATGTCTCGATACCCGCTAGATCCTGCAAGCGAATCGCTTGAAGTAAGCGGCTAATATTTTTTTCAGTCTGCATGCGCATTCCTCCTCCGCTATATTTTAGCATACTGTTCGCCCAGCCCAAGGATAAGTCCTTGAAGCGAGTGGTAAAAATAAAAAGCCAGGTCCGAAAACCTGACTTTTACTACTCTTTGACGAGATTAATTTCCTTTAACAGCGTCTTTCAAGCCTTTGCCTGGTTTGAAGGCAGGTACTTTACTTGCTGCGATTTGGATTTCTTCACCTGTTTGTGGATTACGTCCTTTACGTGCTGCACGTTCACGAACTTCGAAGTTACCGAAGCCGATGATTTGTACTTTTTCACCTTCTTCAAGGTAAGCTTGGATGGATTCAAAAACTGCATCAACTACTGGAGTCACGTTTTTCTTTGAATCTCCAACTGCGTTAGCAACACTTTGTACTAAGTCTGCTTTATTTGCCAATTTAGTTCACCTCCTCCGATAAAGATTATCGGAATGTTTATTGAAAAACATTTTTAGGATTTCTCTATCTACTTAGATAATCCATTCTAAGGATACCACAGAAGCCTTGCCACTACAATGTTTTTCTAGGTAAATTAGATAAAGTTTATGTCTCTTTTACTTTCTTTCACGGGTAATTAATTTGATCGGTGTCCCCTCAAAATCGAAGGATTCTCGGATTTGATTCACGAGGAAGCGTTCATAGGAGAAGTGCATCAGATCAACATCATTAACGAAAGCAACAAAGCAAGGAGGAGCTGTAGCCACCTGGGTCAGGTAATAGACTCTCAACTTGCGTCCCTTGTCTGAAGGCGCTGGGTTAATGGTAATGGCCCGATTTAAGACATCATTGAGAAGTGAGGACTGGATCCGACGTTGGTGGTTCTCATGAACGTGCTTAATCAGTTCCGGTAATTGGTGGAGGCGTTGCTTGGTCTTAGCTGAAACAAAGACAATCGGTGCATAGTCGATGAATTGGAAGTGGGCGCGGATGTCGGCTTCGAATTCTTTCAACGTGTGATTATCCTTCTTCAGAGCATCCCACTTGTTGACAACGATGATCAAGCCACGTCCCGCTTCATGGGCATAGCCCGCAATATTCTTATCCTGGTCGCGGATTCCCTCTTCAGCATTCAAAACGAGGAGGGCCACATCGGCTTCTTCAATGGCGCGCATCGAACGAAGGACCGAATATTTTTCCGTTTTTTCGTAGACCTTCCCCCGCTTGCGCAAGCCAGCTGTATCGATAATCCGGTACTTCTGCTTGTCCACCGTGAACTGGGTGTGAACGGCATCGCGGGTCGTTCCAGCAACATTGGAGACAATGACCCGCTCTTCCCCGAGCATGGCGTTCACAATCGAGGACTTGCCCACATTTGGCCGTCCAATCACTGCAAAGGAAATGGTATCATCCACAGGGCCCTGGTCTGGTTCTTGGGGGCTGAGCTTCAATGCGGTCTCCAAGAGCTCACCCAAGCCCAAACCGTGGGCACCTGAAATTGGCACAGGATCGCCTAAACCTAGGGAATAGAAGTCATAGATATTCGCCCGTTGTTCCGCATTGTCCACCTTATTGACTGCCAAGATAACGGGCTTATTGGTCCGGTAGAGCAATTGGGCAATCATTTCATCGGTATCGGTCACGCCATCGCGGACATTGGTCAGCATGACAATCACGTCTGCTTCTTCCATAGCAATCTCTGCCTGGGCGCGAATCTTGTCCTGGAAAGATTCATTGGAGAAGTCAATCCCACCGGTATCAATAATATTCAAGCGTCGGCCCAGCCACTCCGCATGGGCATAGATCCGGTCGCGGGTGACGCCAGGCGTATCTTCCACAATGGAGATTCGATCCCCCGCCAAGCGGTTAAAAATGGTTGACTTGCCAACATTAGGCCGCCCCACAATCGCAATGGTTAAATTAGCCATTTAAAAACCTCCTTTAAATGATTCTCTATTTTTTTAATTTAGATGATGAGTAATTATCTAAGTCATGATTACCCTATCAGCTAGTTTTGAGCAGTAGTGAAGCTTTGAATTTGATCGTTAGCCATGAAATAGCAAGCGATGTGAATTACGTATAGTAGGCGTCAGCCGTACTATACGTTTGAAGCTCGCTAGGCAAGAGACCTTGGCTCGAGCCGATGCCATGGCTCTATAACGATCAAATTCAAAAGCGCAACGCATGCTCATCAACACAATTTAGAACAGAATCCTTTAAACAACTTTCTTTCTGATAAAAAAATAAAGGCCGGCAAAATAAAGTATTTTGCTCAAGCCTCTATTTTCAACTCATTATCTTTAGATTAGTCTTCGTCGCTAAGGTCTAATCCTTTTAATTGGTCGCCTAATAAGTCGCCAAAAGTAAAGCCTGTATCTTCTTCAGCTGCTTGGTTTTGACGTGCAGCTTGGCCACGGTTATTCTTACGTGCTGGACGAGATTTCTTAGCACGTGGTTTGTGGTCACGGTCAGCGCCTTCTTCTTTAGCAGGTGCTTCTTCTAAGGCTTTGATACTTAATGATAAGCGGTTTTCTTCTGGGTTCACATCAAGCACTTTAACTTGTACTTCTTGACCTTCTGATAATTTATCAGCTGGTGTATTCACATGCTCATGCGCAATTTGTGAAATGTGAACTAAACCTTCAACGCCTGGGAATACTTCAACGAAGGCACCAAAGTCCACAAGACGGCGTACAATACCATCTAATACGGCTCCCTTAGGCGCTTTTTCTTCGATATCTTCCCATGGTCCAGGAACTAATTCCTTGATTGAAAGTGAAATACGACCGCGGTCTTCATCAACAGATAAGATCTTCACGTCTACTTCTTCGCCAACAGTTAAAACATCTGAAGGATGCTTCACGTGGTGGTGAGCAATTTGTGAAATGTGAACTAAACCGTCAATGCCGCCTAAGTCGATAAAGGCACCGAAGTTAGCTAAGCGAGCAACTGTACCAGTAACAGTTTGACCAGCTTCGAATTGCTCTAATTTTTCAGCACGTTCAGCAGCAGCCTTTTCAGCAGCAATTTCTTTGTGGGATAGGATCAAGCGGTTTTCAGCTGGATCGATTTCCACAATTTTAACTTCTAATTCTTTATCTTTATAAGGAGTGAAATCCTTAACAAAGTGATCTTCTACCATTGAAGCAGGAATGAAACCACGAACGCCAGCGTCAACAACTAAACCACCCTTAACCACTTTCTTAACGGGAACAGTGATTGTTTCGTCGTTTTCAGCTTTTTCTTCAAGTTCTTTCCAGATCTTCTTAGCTTCAACGCGACGACGTGAAAGTAAGAAAGAACCGTTTTCTTTTTCTTTGATTTGTTTAACAACAACCAATTCAATGACGTCGCCAACTTTAACTACGTCTTCAACATTGTCGATTGGTGTTGATGAGATTTCACGGAATGGCACAACGCCTTCAACGCCGGCGCCTTCGATCCCTACGATTAATTGGTTGTTTTCATCGATGGTTAAAACTTCACCATTAACAGTGTCGCCAATTTTAACGTCCAAGGTTTGATCAAGGACATCTTCCATTGATGGCATTGCCTCTGTTTCTTCTACTTCATGATTTTGTGCTTCAAATTCGTTTGACATATATTGTATCCTCTCCTAAAGTACTAGCCACCAGTCAAGAGACCAGTGTTACAACGTTGATTTTACCATGTTTGCCTTAATAAAACAAGCGATCCACTAAATATTTTCAGCTTTCTCACGCTTTTTTTCGTCGATAATGGTAATTAAGCGGTCTTGGACCTCTTCAATGGTCAATTCTGAACTGTCGACATGGACCGCATCAGGAGCTGGCCGCAGGGGGCTTTCCTCCCGGTTCATGTCATAATGGTCCCGCTGGCGGATTTCTTCTTCAATTTCTTCCAGGCTTTGGTCAGAATACTGGTGGTCCTGGTTCTCAAGATAGCGACGCTTGGCTCGCTCATGAACGGAAGCGATCAAGTAAATCTTAACTTGGGCCTGGGGCAGGACCACTGTCCCGATGTCCCGGCCATCCATGACGATTCCCTCCGCACGCCTAGCAATCTCTTGCTGGCGCTTAACTAATTCCTGGCGAACCAAGGGAATGGCTGCATAATAAGAGACCAGGTTAGATACCTGGTCCTCACGAATCGCCCGCGTCACCTCTTCGCCGTTCAGATAGACCAACTGGCCCTGCTCTGAAGCTTGAAAGGAAATCTCAATTCCTGCCAAGAGTTTTTTCAAACCCTCTTCGTCTTCGGGTCCAATCCCAGCCCGGCTAGCGGCTAAACTTAGACAGCGGTACATGGCCCCAGTATCTAAGTAAATATAGCCATAGTGTTGGGCCAGGCGTTTAGCCAAGGTCGACTTGCCCGAAGAAGCTGGTCCGTCAATCGCAATTTGGAAATTTTGAGTCAATTCAGGCGCTCCTTTCCGCATTACTGTACCCTAAGGACGGTACCTGGGGCAATGTTCGAATTTGCACTCAGGCCATTCGCTTGGAGTAATTGGTCCAAGGTCATGCCATGGTTAACAGCAATCCGGTAGAGGTTGTCCCCTGCTTGCACGGTATAGGTACCAGAAGTCCCAGCAGTATTTTGCCCTTGTTGGTTCTGTTGGGCATTAGCCGAAGACTGGGCCAAGGAAGCACGTTCGGAAGCTTGGGCAGCTTGTTGTTGCTGAGCTGCGATGCTAGCTGAAGCTGCTGCTGACTGACTAGCTTGGTTAGCGCTCTCCGCTTGTTCTGAGGAAGCGATAGAGGCTGACTTCTTGTCGGCTTCTTCTTTAGCCTTGGACTCTGAAGCCTTCTTCCGGCTCTCTTCCTCAGCCTTGCTGGCGGAAACATTCTGGGTCTTGGACACCATGACTTGGTCCGTCGATTGCGGTTCCACGGTTTTCTTCTGGTTAGCGGTATAAACCGTAATGATCAAAGGCACAATCACCATCACTAAGAGGATGAAGGTCAAAACTTTAGCAAAGGGTGAGATCTTCTCATCATGGCCCTTGGGATTGCGGGCTGAGCGGGAATATTGGCGCTTCTTCAGGTTCTCGTACTCACCAAAATTCTGGTCGGCCTCATCAGTGAATTCACTCGTTTCAGGGTCATCACCTAGGTCTTCGTAGTCATAGTCATCGACTTCATCATAAGCGTCGTAGTCGAAGTCCTCCTGGTCCAAATCATCTGAAGGGCGCTTTCTAAACTGATTAAACTTATCGCGTAAGCTCATAACGGGTCAATCCTTTCCAATTCATTTAAAAAAATTGTATCACTTTATAGTTGAAAAGTCATTTAAATTCCTCGGTCACTTGCGGTTAAATAGTTGGTCCAAACGTTCTTGCCAGTTCGGACGCCCCGCCTTTTTGGCAGCCTGTCCAGACGTCAAGTAAGCCTGCCAGGGGGCCAAAGATTCAAAGTTAGGCTGGCAGCGGCTACAACAAAAAGCAGGTTTTTCTCCCTCTTCCTCACTTTGGAAATAGTCCAGAAGCCCTTGTCTCAAACAAGTCTCCCCTTCAACTAGGGCCAGTAGATGGTCTAGGGCTGCCTGGTTCTTCTTGATATAAGCCTGATAGTGAGCCTTAGCCTGGTCAAAATCATTAAAATGAAAACGGTAAAAGTCAAGCCGGGCGCTGACGCCCTGGTCAAGCCCGTGGGAAAGCTGGGAAATTTGGCGGTCAGTCAACTTAAAGCTATGAGCTAACAAAGCTAAAAAGTTGTCTGCCTCTTCTTCTGGGTGTTGCCTAAAGTAAAGCATGCGTCGCTTCTCTTCCTGGTCCACTAAGATCAAGTGGTAGGCCTGCTTGCGGTCGCGACCGGCGCGGCCGCTCTCCTGACTCAATTCATTCAAAGAAAAAGGCAAGTGGTAGTGGATAACAAAGCGCAAGTCTGCCTGGTTAATCCCCATTCCGAAGGCTGACGTGGCAAAAATCACATCCAAGCTATGGTTCAGAAATTGTTCCTGGATGGCAAAACGTTGGCTATCCGGAAGGTCAGCATGGTAGGCTGCCACATTCAGACCCTGGGCCCGAAAAGTCTGACTCAGTGCTTCGAGTTCGGCTTTTTGGTGGACGTAGACGATTCCCGGTTTGGGTAAGTGGCTCAATTTTTGACCGAGAAATTCAAACTTATCTGCCGCATCCAAGAGCTCACAATCGTAGAAGATATTGGGGCGGTCCAGCGGGAGTTTCACCGTCTTGACTCGCTCTTCAGGGTCAAAGAGATAGGACTGAATGGTCCCAAGTTCAGCCGGGCTCGCCGTTGCGGTCAGAGCTAGGGTTAGGGGGCGGCCCAGGTCTTGGCGGAGGGCTTTGAGCTGGGAATATTCGGGCCGAAAGTCTACCCCCCATTGAAGGATACAATGGGCCTCATCCACCACAAAGAGATCAATCGCTAATTGCCGGAGCCGGTCTTTGACCCGGCCTTGTTGGATCATCTCTGGCGATAAGAAGAGAAAACGATAGTCCCCCAGCTGGGTCAAGGCCTGGTTGAAGGCTTGGGGACTAAGCGCACTATTTAAGGCCATGGCTCCTTTAAAACCGCCGAGCTGGAGCTGGGCCAATTGGTCTTGCATCAAGGCAATCAAAGGAGACACAATGACCGTTAGTCCAGACTTGCCCTGAGCAAAGAGTTGGTAGATCAAGGACTTTCCGCCCCCAGTTGGCATCAAGGCCATGACCTGCTTACCAGTTTCCAAGGCCTCCAAGGCTTCTAACTGACCGGGTTTAAAGGTATCCAAGCCAAAATAAGTCTGTAATTCCTGCTTAAAATCACGCACGAGCGAAGTTCCCCCCTTCTGCTTCAAGATTAGCAATCTGCCAGACCCGGTAGAGCCAAAATGCTTGGTCCCCATACTGGTCTTGGAAAGTTGCAAAGTCTTCTGGGGCTTTTTCCGCATAGAAGCTTTCAGGGCCTTTCCCCAGAGCTCGGCCCAGCTCGGGCAAGAAGCGGTCACAGTCAAAGATAGCCACTTCAATCAGATGATCGGCCAGTGTCGAGGCTTTGAGTCCCCTCCTGGCCTGGACTTCCGCTAGGCTAGCTCCCTGATCCAAGCCCTTCAAGGTCAGATCAGCAGAAGGCTTCCAGGCGGGGAAGCGTCGGTCGAGTCCTTTTTTGAAATAAATGAGATAAGGACACCCCTCTGCTGATTCAAGGGCCTGGTCTAAACGCCCTAAAACAAATTGTCGGGCCAAGCTAAATGCCTGACCCTGCAGTAGATCTAACCAGTCCTCAGCCGCCAAAGCGGGGAGGTCGTGTCCTGAAAATTGACTGAGCAAGAAATCGGCCTGGTCCTGAGGCCAGTCTTCTAAAAGCCGTGCCCATTCCTGGTAAAATGAGGCAGTAAAGGCCTCCCGTCCCTGAATCCTTAGCTGGCTAAAATAGGCTTTCACAAATTGCTGAACTTCCCAGTCTTGGGTCACCGTCACATAGCGCTTTTGTCCATAAGCTAGCTGGGAGGCAGCTTGGACGAGGAGCAAGTAGGCCTCATAGCGCTTCTGCCGGCTTTGGGGGAAGACCATGCCCTGGCGGTAATCAAGCAGGGCTGCCAAGAAAGAAAGCTTTGTGTTAGAATAATCCTGACGGCTCGCTTGCTGGGCTAAGACCTGACCCCAGTCAGACTTCTTGAGCTGGGGGAAGAGGCCAAAATAAGCCTCCAATTGATGCTTTTTCGCAAAGTAGAGGGTCGATGGCGTCCGCTTGCCAATCAACACTTGGTAGGTCGAATTCGGCGTCAGGCCCTGACAGCTAGTGATAACTTTGACAAGAATTTCGTTCACGCGACTCCCTCCAGAAAGGTGATTGATGATGCAAGGACAAATTATTCCTGAAGCCTGCATTGCCTGCGGGATTTGCCAGCTCAAAGCCGGGCAAATCTTCGACTATGACGATGAAGGCATCGCTTACTTCAAAAACGCAGACCAGGCTTACCGAGCCCAGATTCCAGACGACCAAGTCGAGGCCTTCCGCCAGGCCCTCACCCACTGTCCGACAGGCGCTATCCAGCGGGTCAAAAATTAAGAAAAAGCTTTCCGTTATTGGACCTTTCAGTCCCATTATAACGGAAAGCTTTTTCTTTGTCTGCCTTCTTCCTCTTTCATACTTAAGTGAGCATTCCTTACACTTGCCTTTGATCGTTAAAGAGCCATGGCACCGGCTCGAGCCAAGGACTCTCGCCTTAAATTAAAAAAATTAAATCTATAACCACCGATCCAAAATCGGTAGGAGGCGTCTGAGGAAGAAGTGGGCGACGATAGATACCAAGATCCCCTTGACGAGGTTAAAGGGCACAATGCCCATGAGTAGGTATTGGACCATGTCATTAATCGGGAAATTCATCACTGCCGAATAGAAGGGCGCTAGCACGAAGTAGTTCAAGGCAACCATCACTAGGGTCAGCGATAGGGTCGCCGAGCCATAAGTTAAGAGGAGTCTCGACCAAGCCAGCTGGCGGTCCTTAGCCTTGATAGTTCCTAAGTGGCCCCGCAGGAAATAGTAAATCGGCAAGATATAGGCCAGGCTGGCTAAGAAGCTGGCCAAGTCGCCAATCGGATAACCCGCATCCCCACCAGTTTGGATATAGTGAAGCAGGGTCCGGATCAAGGCCGCTAGAGCACCGGACAGGGGGCCATAGAGGAAGGTCGTTAATAAAAGCGGGATATCTGAGAAGTCAATCTTTAAGAAAGGCAAGGCGAAAAGAATGGGAAAAGCAAAGAACATTAAAAGATAAGCCAAGGCTCCCATAATCGCTATAAACATTAATCTTTTAGCCTTCACAACTACTTCTCCTTTCCATCTTCTGCCAAGTCTTTGAGCTGTTGGACCTCAAAGGGCAAGAGGACACGAGATTGACCGGGCCGCAGATCATCCAGGTAGATATTCCCATAGAATTCACGGCGCAATTTTTGCACAGAATGACCGATGGCGTCGAACATCTTACGGACTTGGCGGTTGCGGCCTTCGTGGATGACCAGTTCAACCACGGCATAGTCCTTGGCTTCTTCCGTCTTAATCATGCGTGCCTTGGCTGGGGCCGTCTTCTTGCGATCAATAATAACCCCCTTCTCCAAACGGCGGAGGTCGTCGCGGTTCGGAATGCCGTTGACCTTGGCGATATAACCCTTAGCCACCTCGTGACTGGGGTGCATGAGGAGATTAGCAAATTCCCCGTCATTGGTCAAAAGCAAGAGCCCACTCGTATTATAGTCCAAGCGGCCAATCGGATAAATCCGCTCTTCCACATCTGGGAAATAGTCGGTCACACAGGGGCGCCCACGGTCATCTTCCACTGCTGAAATGACGCCTGTTGGCTTATTCAGGACAAAATACTTGGGTTCTTCCTTGTAGATTGGAACTTCATCCACTTCCACCCGGTCGTGGCGACTCACCTTGGTCCCCAATTCCACCACCGTCTCGCCATTGACCTTCACCCGGCCAGCTGTAATTAACTTTTCCGCTTGTCGGCGTGAAGCCACGCCTGCATGTGCAATGACTTTCTGTAATCTTTCCATAGCTCAATCTCCTTTAAGCAAATTATATCTCCATACTGTTGTCAGCGAGCTCTCCTGCATCAAATAAAGCCGTCTGTTCAGCCTCCTCTGTTTCCTCCGTCTTGAGCCTAGTGAGATCCGGTAGTTCATCTAAGGAAGACAGGCCAAAATATTGGTAGAAGTAATCGCTCACTCCATAGATGATGGGCCGGCCAGGACCTTCTTTACGGCCTTGTTCTTCAATCAGGTCATGCTGGAGGAGTTTCTGAATCATGGCTGAGGACTGAACCCCTCGGATATCATCGATCTCCATCCGCGTGATAGGGGCCTGGTAAGCAATGATGGCCAAAGTTTCCAGGGCTGCTTGCGATAGCTTGACCGAGAAAGGCGACAGAGCATAAGACTTGACCACATCCGCTAGCTCCGACTTGGTGACGAGCTGGATGCGCTGGTTGACCCAAGATAGCTTCAAAGCCGACTGCCGGTCCGCCTGGTATTTCTCAGCCAATTTCAAAAGGGCATAGCGGGTCTGGTCGATGGACAAGTCGAGCAATTGAGCCAATTCTTCTAGGTCCAAGCCTTGGTCGCCGGCAACAAATAATAAACTTTCAATGGCCTGCATGGCTCTCATTCCCCCACCTCATTTCGTTTGATCTCAATATCGGTCTGGCCCAAAGTCTGGGCAAAGGACAAGTCCGCAGCTTTGACCAGTTGTAAGAGGGCCAAGAAGAGTGTCACGATCCGTTCGCGGGTCAGCGGGCCATCCACGATCAAGTCATAAAAAGAAATTACCCGACCACGAGGACAAGCTTGGAGCAGGTCATCCATGGCTTCCTGGACAGAATAAGTCTCTGCTTGCACCTGGCGTTCCAAAGGGGCCTGACTCTTCAAGCGACGCATCATTTTACGCAAGGCTGCTAGTAAGTCATCTTGGTCGAAAGCCCCTTTTGCTAAGGGGACCTTGGTCTGATAGGCGGATAGGTCGCTAGCTGCCTTGGGATACTCCAATTGCCGGGCCTCCTGCTTCTCTTCCAAGAGCTTGCTCACATTCTGGTATTGCTGGTAGGTCAGCAATTGCTGGACCAGGTCTTCGCGGGGATCTTCTTCCTCTTCTGTCGCTTCTTTCTTGGGCTTGGGCAGCATCATCTTCGACTTAATTTCAATCAGGCTCGCCGCCATAACCAAGTACTCACTGGCCAAGTCCAGTTCCAATTCCTTCATAGCCTCCAAGTAGGCCAAATACTGCTCTGTAACCAAGACAATGGGAATATCAAAGATATCCACTTCAAGGGTCTTAATCAAGTGCAAAAGCAGGTCCAAGGGCCCTTCAAAACTAGCTAAATCCAGCCTCAAAGCAGAGGCTGGATAGTCTTCAAGCTGCTTATTTTCTTCCATTAAAGGTCTGACACTTCCTCTGCTGAATGCTTGCCTTTAGCCTGGCGCATCTCAAGATTCCATTTCTTGAAAAAATCCGACATCTCAATTGAAGCTGAGAAATTACGCTGGGGAAAAAGCTCACTGAGTTCCGTTATCATCTGCGAAACCAAGCCTTCGCCCCTAAAAGAAGGCGTCACCGCCACATAGCGCAGAATAATGCTTTGGCTATCCAAGTCTTCATCAAAAGCAATCAAGGCATGGTAGTTATCGGATGCTTGGTCCCTGTAGAGGTATAAGGACCGGTAGCCGGATTCGATTTTGGCAATTTCATTACTCATCTCCTCATAGTCCTTAAAACGCGGAATATAAGAGAGTAAACCCATCGCTACTTTTTTATACTTTGGAATATATGGTGTTAGCATATGTTATCTCCCAATCTAAAAGTCAAAATTTAATTAACGAAACTCTAACATATTATCACAGATCTTGCAATTCTTACAAGCTTTCTTGGCTTAAGTGGCGGTGCATCCGCTGCCAATAGTGCTGGTAGAGAAGAGCAAATTTATCGCTTGCATGGGCCTCCCAGGGCTTGCGCTTGCCACAGAAATGCAAGAGAGCCGTATGGGCAATCACCCACTGGTCATCCCATGCCCCCGCTGAAATCAGTTCATAGGTCTTCTGATAGCGCATGTCGTAATTATAAATTTGGTCGGGCAAGGCATAGACCTGGTGGCCATAGAGGGCATTGAGGACATCCTGGTCCGGTAAAAAGAGCTGGTAGTAATGGGAAGCAATGTAGCGGTAAATGTCATCCGCACGCACCTGGGCTCGGAGTGCCGGCAAATTCATCAAGAGCACCCCTGAATTGTAGTAAGAGCCCCCATCCTCTCGCTGTAAACGAAGCCGGTTAAAGTCATCCGAGAGCCTGGTGAGACGGGAATGGCTGGCCGCTGCGTATAAATGGTCAGCTAGGTCTAAGTGGTAGAGCTCTGACAAGTCATTGATGCAGAGGATATCCGCATCCAGGTAGAGGATCCGATCTAAATGGTCCGGTAAGAAGTCTTGGGCCAGAAGCCGGTAGTAAATAGTTTCCGGATAGCGTTTAGAAACAGGGGCCTGGCTAAAGTCGGCCTCCTCCATATTGATCAAGTGGAGGTCGATGGCAAAGTTAGCCGTCAGACTTTGGATAGCTTCTTTCCCCGCTAAGGCTCCCTTGGTCAAAATATAGACGGCCTCGACCGCTTCCTTGCTGTTCTCTACCACCGAAGTAAGGGTGGTCAACATTTGATCGACAAAGCGATGGTCAATAGCAAATAATAAATTCATCATTACCTTTCTAGTTCTGCTAATTGTCAGAACTCAAAATTTTATCTATAATAAGTAAAATGCAGTAAATCATAAGGAGTGAAAGCATGTCCCTAGATCAAGAAAGAAAGAAAATTAACCAGATTGACCAGCAAATTGTTGCCCTCTATGAAGACCGGCTTAAAGTCAGTGAAGAAATTGCCCGACTCAAAGCCGCTCAAGGGGCGGCTATCTTCGTGGCTGACCGAGAACAGGCCGTGATCGACAATGTTCAAAAAGGCTTAAAGAATCCAGCCAATGCTGATAGTGTCCAAAAACTCTACCAGGAAATCATGCGCCTATCCCGCGAACGCCAGCAAGAAATTCTTGCCAACGACCAAACTAATCCAGAGCACTAAAGACTCGGCCCACCCGGTCTTGAAAGACAATGAGTGATTGCTTCTGAGCCACTTGGAGGGGGCTTTTGTTAATTAAGACCAGGTCTTTGCCGCCGTAATAATTAATCAAGCCCGCTGCCGGATAAACGACCAGGGAAGTCCCAGCAATAATCAGCAAATCCGCCTCTTGCAAGGCCTGGACAGCGGCTTGAAGGACAGAGGCATCTAAACCCTCTTCATAGAGCACGATATCTGGCCGCACGATGCCCTGGTCTTTTTCGCAGCGAGGAATCCCGTCTCGGTCCTGACGCAAGTCTTCATAGGCATAAGCCTGGCCATAGTCCATACAGTAATTGCGCCAAACGGACCCATGTAATTCAAACACCCGCTGGCTACCAGCCTTCTGGTGGAGACCATCAATGTTTTGAGTGATGACCGTCACTTCCTTCCCTCGAGCCTCCAAGTCCGCCAGATAGCGGTGGGCCGGATTGGGCTCAGCCTCAGGGAAGACCAAGTGTTCGAAATAAAAAGCAAAAAATTCTTCTGGATGGGCCATAAAGTAATGGTGGGAAATCACCTCTTCGGCCGGAATCTGTGCCCCTTGGTCCTTGCTGTAGAGCCCTTCAGAGGAGCGAAAATCAGGGATACCACTTTCAGTTGACACCCCTGCCCCACCGAAAAAGACCAGATGTTGACTCTTGTCAATTAATGCTTGCAATTGATCTATTTTTTCCATAATACCACCCTTTCTCAGTTCATCGATTCAAGCTCTGCTTCTATTTTAACAGAGCTTGGGAAAAAGCAGAAATTTAAAGGAAAATATTAACCCTTTATTGCATTTTCTGTTAATATAATACATAAAGAAGTGGAGGTTATTCCTAATGCGTAAATTCTTATCCATCATCGGCTTGGCCTTGTTTATTTTCTTAGGCGGCTGTTCCCAAGTCCAAAAGACGGACGACGCCTTCTTCGCCGACCTGGCCTCAACCTGGCAGGATCGGACGGAAACTATGAAGAAAGTGGAAAAGGAAAATGATATCACCAAGTCCTTCAAGGCAATCTTTGAAACGGAGTTAAAGGGACTAGAGAAGTATGAAAATGCTGATTTCGAAGATCCTGAACTCGGTCAAACGGTTCAAAATTACCTCAAAGAAGTTAGAGCCTGTCTTGAAGCCCTAGACACGGACCAATTGGGCTATGACGACCTTGAAAACTATCTTAACCACTATGACAAGCGGGTGGGCTATCTCAAGGAGCTCTCCAAAGACAAGCGTTATGTCCTACCTGAGGGGTCGGAAGATGACCTGGCCTTAGACCGTGAACAGATTAAAAAAGACAAGGCTAAGGCTGAGGAGCGAACCGATATCCTGAAGAAATTCCAAGAAGACCTCAATAAACTGAGCTTCCAAGGTAGCAAGGATGCTAATGGCCAAACCAATATCAGCGGTCAATTATCCAATACTACAGGAGCGGACTTAGCCAACTTCACCATCACCATCAAGTTCCTCGATAAGGATGGCAATGAAGTAGACAAGCAAAGCGAAAAAATTGACGTCCTGAAAAATGGCGAAACGAAAGATCTGACATATTCCACTGACAAAGACTTTGCCAGTGTTGCTCCAGACCTTAACTTAGATAATCTGGAAATTAATAAGCCCTAGGGCAAATAAAGAAGCCTTAAAGTGAAACAGGCAAGCTGTTTACTTTAAGGCTTTTTTAGTGCATTAAGACCGTGGGAAGGACTTAGCATAAATTTCTTTGAGATGAGGAGCATGGATATGGGTATAAATTTGTGTCGTGGAAATATCACTATGGCCAAGCAATTCTTGAACGACCCGCAAATCCGCCCCATTCTCAAGAATATGGGTCGCAAAGGAGTGGCGGAGAGTGTGGGGGCTCACATTTTTTTGGATACCGACTTCTTGGACATAGGCCTTGATGCGCTTCCACACCCCTTGACGGCTGATCCCCTTTCCGTGGTGGTTTAGGAATAAGATCTCCGAATCCTTATCCTTGAGCAGTTGGTCACGGGCATAGTCCTGGTAGCGGCCAATCCAATCAGCAGCCACTTCCCCCAGGGGCACAATCCGCTCCTTGTCCCCCTTGCCCAAACTCTGGAGGAAGCCTAATTCTGGATGGATATCCGTTACTTTGAGATGGACGAGCTCACTCACACGAAGGCCCGAAGCATAGAGGAGCTCCAACATGGCCCGGTCTCTTAGTCCTAGGGGTGTCCCGATATCTGGAGCCTGGAGCAAACGGTCCACTTCAGCCATGCTTAAGACAGTGGGCAGGGTCTGCCGTTTCTTGGGCATGGCAATCTGGTCGACGGGATTCTGGTCAATCTGTCCGTTCAACAATAAGTGGGAAAAGAAACGCCGCAAGCATGACAGCAAGTGGCTGAGGGTAGTCGGCTTCTGTCCTTGGTCGCTCTTGAACTTGAGAAAGGCCCGGATATCTGTGCGATCTAGGTCCTTGTAATGGCTAAAGCCTTGGTCCTCCATCCAAGCATCCAAGCCCCGGATATCATTGGCGTAGCTCTTGATAGTGTTATTCGATAAACCTGCCTCTACCTTGAGTGTCATCAGAAAGTCTTCCAGAAGTTCCTTATTCGTCATAGGGCAAGTCTCCTTCTTGGCAGTCCTGGCAGAGGCCGTGGATGACCAAGTGGTGGTTAGTCACCTTGAAGTGGAAGTTTTTTTCGACTTCTTTTTCTACAGCGTCCAGGAGGTCCTCGTTGATTTCAATAATCCGACCGCAATGGATGCAAACCAAGTGGTGGGGGGCATGCTGGGATTGCCGGTTGATGAGGCTGTAATAGGCCAATCCTTCGCTGCCCATGACCTTGCTGACCACCTGGATGGACGTTAAAATCTCCAGGGTCCGGTAGACGGTGGCCAGACCGATTGATTCATTCTTTTCCCGGGTGTACATATAGATTTGTTCGGCACTCAGCAACTGGTCGCTTTGCTCAATCAATACCTGTAGGGTGCTCTGACGTTGGGGCGTCAGCTTAAATCCAGAAGCTTGAACCGAAGCCTTCAGCTCTTGAAATTGGTCTGTCCCCACTAGTCCTCATCCCCTTTGTTTACTAAATAAATACCTGCTTGGTCCTGGCGCAGGATCCCCTCTTTCATCAGATGGCCGAGGGCACGTTTAAATTGGGCCTTGGAAAGGCTGAAGAACTTACGAATATCTTCCGGCCGGCTCTTATCATTGTAAGGTAGGAAGTGATCTGGTTGCCGTTCCAGGATAGCCTGAATCATTTGAGCATCTTCATTGATGACTTGGTAGGCTTGCGGTTTCAGGGACAGGTTTAAGTTGCCATGTTGGCCCACACCGATCACCCGGGCGGTCACTTCCTCACCCAGGGCGGGCTCTTCATAGCGCTCACTCTCATGGATAAAGGCCTGGTAGTAGTCCTCTGTCAAAAGATAGGTCCCCACAAACTTGCAGCGGTAGACCCGAGCTTTCACCGTTTTATTATTCCAAGTCGAAGTATGGGGGGACAGACGCTTGGAAATCTGCTGGAAGACCTGGTCGTCCGCTAGCTTGGCCCAGACCCGGTCCTTCTTGTCTACTTCTAGGCGCACAAAGAGCTTGCTGCCTTTTTTAGGCCAAAGATGCTTCTCTTGAGGGAGGTCATCCAGGGATAGCACCATGTCCTTATCCGGCAAGCCAATAGCCAAAAAGACCCCTAAATCTGGTTTAACGGAAGTAACTTCTCCCCAACCGTAACGAGCTTGGCGGACCTCAGGCAGGTCCAGGGTCATGCACAATTGCTTGTGACTGTTCTCATAAACGAAGCCTCGAATGCTGTCGCCCATTTTGAGCGATCCAGCTTGGTCTCTGTCTAAGCGGTAGGACAAGCCATCTTTTTGCACAAAAAAGTGTTTATCGTTCTCATCGGTAACAATGCCTGTCACCAGGCTTCCTAAATATTTATTCATGGTCTACCTCTTTCATTGGTCGAATCGTATCCAATTTCATACGCTTTCTATTCTAGCATACTTTAAGCTTCGAGCGCTCGACCTGGTCTTATAAAAAAAGAATTTTGCTCATTGGTTAATCCAACAAGCAAAATTCTCAATCTAGTTTCAGCTTAATTAAGTACCTAGAACAGAAGAATCAGATTCTTTTTCAATCACCATTTGTAAAAACTGATCCAGTGATTCAGGGCTGGGCGACTTTTGTCAGAGTCTCTTAATTAAGCGTCGCCGCCTTCATAAACAACACCACGACGGGCATCGACGGTGACTAATTGACCTTCAGTCACTTCTGCAACTGCACCTTCAGCCCCTACGATAACTGGGGTATTGGTGTTGATGCCAAGTACGGCAGCATGGCTCGTTACACCGCCTTCTTCAACGATAACTGCCTTCGCTTTGCTAATGGTATCGTTGTATGATTCATCTGTTGTCTTCACAACAAGGACAGAATTAGCCGTTACTTTTTCGTTAGCTTCTTCTGCATCCTTAGCTAAGACAACGTGACCGACAGCAGAATTTTCCCCGATACCTTGGCCGCGAACGATTTGACGACCAACGATTTGGATCTTCATTAAGTTAGTTGTGCCACGTTCGCCGACAGGAACACCAGCAGTTACTAAGATCTTGTCGCCGTCTTGGGCATAGCCATTTTCCTTAGCTAAGTTAGCAGCTAAGATCATCATGTCATCAGTTGTTGCTGGACGTTCAGCTACAATTGGTTCTACCCCACTCGAAAGCATAAGCTTATTGGCGCGGCTTTCAGAGAAGGTTAAAGCCAAGATTGTCGCATTTGGACGGTATTTAGAAATCATCTTAGCCGTAAAACCAGAATCTGTGGCAGCAACAATGGTACGGATACCCAAGTTGCTTGCTGTATAAGCAACGGATTGGCTGATAGCTTCGGCCACGTCTAATTGGGCATGGTCACCACGTTCCACATGGTTAGGTAAAACACCTTCTGAATGCGCAGCGATTTGAGCTTCAGTTGCCAAAGCAATCCGGTTCATGGTTTGAACGGCTTCAACAGGATAGTCCCCAGCTGCTGTTTCACCAGATAACATGATGGCATCGGTACCGTCGTAGATAGCATTGGCAACGTCTGATGCTTCAGCACGCGTTGGACGTGGGTTCCGTTGCATGGAATCTAACATTTGGGTAGCTGTAATAACTGGTTTGCCCAAGCTATTGCAGAGTTCAATCATATCTTTTTGAGCGATTGGAACAGTTTCTACAGGAATTTCAACCCCTAAGTCCCCGCGGGCAATCATTAAACCATCGGAAACGTTCATAATTTCTTTAATGTTGTCCACGCCTTCTTGGTTTTCGATCTTAGGCAGGACTTGAACATCTTGGTTGCCAGTTTCTTCTAGGATTTCGCGGATTTCAAGAATGTCTTCTGGTTTACGGACAAAGGAAGCAGCAATAAAGTCAATGCCTTGTTCAAGACCAAAGCGGATATCGGCTTCGTCCTTGTCGGTAATCCCTGGTAGGTTGATAGAAACGCCTGGTACGTTGACACCCTTCTTGTCCTTGATGATCCCGCTGTTTTCAACAACGGTAACAATTTCGCCATTGGCTTTGTTAATGTCAGTAACCAGTAAGTCAACCAGACCGTCGTCGACTAAGATATGTGAACCAACGTGAACGTCATCAATCAATTGTGGGTAAGTGATCGAGAATTTAGTCGCATCCCCTTCAACTTCTTCTGAGAAGATTGAAACGGTCGTACCTTTTTCAAGTAAAACAGGTTCATGGTTAACCATATTGTGGGTACGGATTTCAGGCCCCTTGGTGTCCAATAAGAGGGCAACCCGCTTGCCGCTTTGTTTGGCAGCTTCACGGATGTTCTTAATCCGGGCTTCATGTTCTTCATGAGAGCCGTGTGAGAAGTTCAAACGAGCGACGTTCATGCCCGCTTCCATTAATTGAACTAGGGTTTCAACTGACTCAGAAGCTGGGCCAATAGTACAAACAATTTTAGTGTTCTTTTGCATTTTTGTTCTCCTTTTTTTGCTTTAATCCTTTGAACGAATAGACATTATAAGCGACTTAGTAGGAAATGTCACCATTAATTTCATACAATTCCATCAATGGGGTGTGGGTTTCTCGGTTCAAGACTTCCGAAATATCGCCATAGACAATATCATTGCCACGGATACCCAAGCAGATACCTGAGTGGCCTTGGTTCAAGAGCTCTACTGCCCTGAAGCCAAACATAGTTGCAAGGACACGGTCGCGTGCGGAAGGGGCGCCCCCTCTTTGCATGTGACCGAGAACTGTTGCCCGGCTGTGGAAGTTCCCGTAAGTCGAGAGCTTATCCATGAATTTATTGGCAGACATGACGCCTTCAGCGAGGATAATAATGATATGCTTCTTACCCCGCTCACGGCCTGCCTTGATATCTTCCACAATCTGGTCCATATCAAAGCCAATTTCAGGAATAATCACCTTCTCAGCCCCGGATGAAATGCCGGTCCAGAGGGCAATATCCCCAGCGTTACGTCCCATCACTTCAATAATGAAGGTCCGCTCATGACTGGTGGCCGTATCCCGAATCTTATCGACTGCCTCGATGACGGTATTGCAGGCTGTATCGAAACCAATGGTAAAATCAGTCCCTGCAATATCATTATCAATCGTCCCAGGAATACCAACCGTTGGAAAACCGTGCTCACTCAGGGCCTTGGCTCCCATGAAGGAACCGTCCCCACCGATGACAATTAAAGAATCAATCTTAAATTTCTTTAATTGCGCAATGGCCTTCTCCTGTCCTTCCTTCTCAGCAAATTCAGGATAGCGTGCCGTGTACAGCATGGTTCCCCCGCGCGACAGCAAGTTGCCGACATCATCAATACCCATTTGATAGATATCGCCCTCTGCTAGTCCACGAAAGCCATAGCGGATACCATAAACCTCGTTACCGTCATAGATAGCTTTTCTAACGACAGCACGAATCGCGGCATTCATCCCTGGTGCGTCACCACCACTTGTTAAAACGCCAATACGTTTAACCACTTGGACACCTCGTTTCAAAAAATTAATTCATACAGTTTTATCTTAACATTTTTTCTAAAAAATGTCGCCCTATTTGTAATTTTTTCACGAACTTGTTAGCTGAGAATGACATGTTTTGCCCCATAAATATCCTTAAGGGCTTGGAGGACCTGGGGCGTATGAGCGAGTGCAAATTGTGAGCCCAACCAATGCTGGCTGCCCTCCTCCTTGAAGATAAAGTGGAGGGGCGTGATGCCAGGTTGGTCTTGGACAAGGGCAAGCAGGTCTGCCTTCTTCTGGGAAGCGGCTGCTTGGTTGGCGACTTCGATATGGAAGGCGCCCGCCCGCCCCTGCTTAATGGCTTGGTCTTTGAGCTGCTGGTAGTAGGCCTGGTCCAGGGGATAAACTTGATCGACTAGGATTTGGAGTTGGTCGCGCCGCTCTTCAGTCTTACCGCGCACGGCCAGTTTCTGCTTGTCCCGCAAGAAGGCGGCATAGCGGATATAGGTCTGGGGAAAGGCAGTTAAGTTAACCGTCCCCGTGGCATCTTGGACTTCCAGGAAGGCCATGGGTTGCCCCTTCTTCGTTTGGATCCGTTTGACATGGATGACTTCACCGATAACCTGAACTCCCTGGCCTGGTTTGAGATCGCTAATGGCCTGGAGCTGGCCTGTCTGGTAGAAGTCCTTCCAGGCTGCATAGGGATCGACACTCAGGCAGAGGCCCAGGTAGTCTATCTCTTGCTGGATCAGTTCGGAATCTTTGTACTCTTCGCATTCTTCAATGACCGGAGCAAAGAGAGACTGGTAGTCATTGGCCATGCCCAGGTCTAGCTGGCTCTGTTGGCTCTGCTGGCCAAACAGTTTGCGGTGGTCCAGCAACTTAGGCAGGGCATCTTCCACCAGGGTCCGGCGGTTATAGTTAAAGTCATCCAGGGCGCCGGATAAGGCTAGAGCGGTCAGCACCTTTTCCCGGGCAGCTGCTTGGTCCAAGCGACTGACAAAATCCATAAGATCCTTATAGGCACCTCCGTACTGGCGCTCTGAAATAATGCTCCGGCTCACCGGCCGGCTCAGGGTCTTGATATTGGATAGACCCAGGCGGAGGGTCGACTGGTCGACCAGGTCCAAGGGCA
Organism: Aerococcus sanguinicola; assembly: GCF_001543145.1. Taxonomy (NCBI): domain Bacteria; kingdom Bacillati; phylum Bacillota; class Bacilli; order Lactobacillales; family Aerococcaceae; genus Aerococcus; species Aerococcus sanguinicola. The sequence goes on from NZ_CP014160.1 coordinate 233,337, forward strand.
TGAAGGACCGGTTGACACTGGGTAGGTCAATTTCAATGCCGGCTGACCGGGCCTCCGTTAAGAGCTGCTTACCCTTGACGTCATGGATGCTGGTGTGGCGAAGGTTACCGTAATAAAAGGCAGCCGGGCAATGGACCTTGAACCAGGCCAAGTCATAAGCCAAGTAAGAATAGGCAAAGGCATGGGACCGGTTGAAGCCATAATTGGCGAAGGCATCGATATAGTGGTAGACTTCTTCGGCCAAGCCTGCCTCATAGCCCTGGTCGATAGCTCCCGCGATGAATTGGTCATGGAGGCCATCTAAGACTTCCTGCTGCTTCTTGCCCATGGCCCGGCGCAGGATATCGGCCTGACCGAGGCTAAAGCCAGCAATCTTTTGGGCCACCTGCATGACTTGTTCTTGGTAGACCATGACCCCGTATGTTGCTTCCAAGATCGGGGCAAGGTCCTCATGGGGATAAGAGATAGCTTCCTGACCGTGCTTGCGTCGGGCAAAGTGGTTGATCTGCTTCATTGGTCCCGGCCGGAAGAGGGCATTGACGGCTGCCAGGTCTTCCATTGATTCGGGACTCACTTGGCGCAGGACATTGCGGATACCGTCCGATTCAAATTGGAAGACGCCCAGGGTCTCAGCCCGCTGGAAGAGCTGGTAGACCGCCGGATCATCCTTTTGGGCCAATTTTTGGTCTAAGTCTTTATAGCCTAACTTCTCAGCAGCTTCTTTGACATCGTGGAGGATGCTCAAGTTGATAAGGCCCAAGAAGTCAATCTTCAAGAGCCCAATCCGCTCGACTTCGCCCATGGTGAATTGAGAGAGTAAGATTTCATTGTTGGCGTTCTGCTGGAGGGGAATATCCGCCACCAGGGGCCGGTCGCTAATCAGGACTCCTGCCGCGTGCGTCGAGACATGGCGGGGCAAGCCTTCTAATTTCAGCGCCGCTTGGAGCCAGAGCTTGCCATCTTCCGTTTCCTCTAGCAGGCGCTGGAAGTCTTTGGAAGCTTGGTAGGCCTGGCGTAAGCTGACCTGACCTTTAATTTGATTGGCCCAGCTACTAATTTCGGCTTGACTCTTACCTAGGGCTGAGCCCACATCGCGCAGGGCCTTGCGCGCAGCAAAAGTTCCGAAGGTAGCAATCTGGGCCACATGGTCGGCCCCGTATTTTTCATAGACATAGTGGAGGACATCCTGACGGCGGTTGTCGGGAAAGTCCAAGTCGATATCGGGCATGCTGTGGCGCTCGGGATTGAGGAAGCGCTCAAAGAGTAGGTCATTTTCAATGGGATCGACATGGGTAATGAAGAGGGCATAGGCGACCAAGGAGCCTGCTGCTGACCCCCGACCAGGCCCTACAGTAATCTTAGAGGCCCGGGCATAGCGCATAATATCCCACACAATCAAGAAATAATCATCAAAACCCATCCGATGAATCACTTGAAGTTCGTAGGTCAAACGCTCCTGGTAAGCTTTAAAATTTGCCTGGTCGCCCACGCGCTCGGCCAAACCCTGGGCTGCTTGCTGGGCCAAGTAGGACTGGGCATCCTCCCCCTCAGCTAGGGGAAAGCGCGGCAGGAGTTCCTTGTGGTAGACCATCTCGACATTCAGATCAGCGACTAAGTCAGACAGACGGTCCACCGCCTCCGCTAATCCGATTTCAGCGTATTCAGCCCGCCAATCTGCCGGCGACCTTAGAAAGTGAGGGCCCCGCCCCTCCCGGCTAGCTTCAATATCTTCTAGGGGCCGGTTCTGGTCAATAGCTGCTAGGACTTGCTTGTAGAAAACGTCCTCCGTCTCTAAGTAGGCAACATAAGGCAAGGCAAGGAGGTCTAAGCCGGTCTTCTGGCTCAGCGCTTTAATGCTATCCAAGTGGTAGCGGTCAAAGGCCTGGGCACTCAGCCCAATATAGAGATTACCTGCCTTAAAATGCGCTTTAAAGCCCTGGCACCAGGCCAGAGCTTCAGCGTCTTGATTCTCTTTAATCCGTGCCATATGAGGGCCATAAACGGCAGACAGGACTACCAGGAGATTATCATTCTCCTTTTTTAAACGATCCAAGGCTTCTGCGTAACGCCCGGTTTTAACCAGTGTAGACAAGCGCATGAGGACCTGGTAGCCTGCCTGGTTGCGCGCATAAACCACATATTCTTCAAAGTCCTGACCCATAAGTTCAGAAGGGAGCTGGAGGGATAGACCAATCAGGGCCTTAATCCCCGCTTCCTGGCAGAGGTCGTAGAATTCACAGGCGCCGTACAGGACATTGACATCGGCCAAGCCCAGCGCCTGGTAGCCCAATTTTTTGCCAAAAGCCACATAATCAGCGAGGGACATGGGACTCTTGAGTAAGGTATAGGCACTATTGACATGCAAGGGGGCAAACATAAGCTCTCTCCTTTCCCCGTATGGTCACAAGTTAATCGTCTTCACGGTATTGGGGTCCTTGGATATACATAGCGTCCCCGAAGCTAAAGAAGCGGTAAGAGGCTTCCACTGCGTGCTTATAGGCAGCCAGGACATGCTGGCGGCCGGCGAAGGCACTAACTAACATCACTAAGGTCGACTTGGGCAGGTGGAAGTTGGTAATAATGGCGTCAACCACTTTGAAGTCAAAGCCTGGGTAAATAAAGATAGAAGTCCAACCTGAGTCTGCTTGGAGCTGGCCATCAAATTTTTGCGCGATGGTCTCCAGGGTACGGATACAGGTAGTGCCAACTGCAACAACCCGCTTGCCCGCTGCTTTAGCAGTCTTGATCTTTTGGGCATTCTCTTCGTCCAAACGGTAGAATTCCGAATGCATCTCATGGTCAGTTAAATCATCGGCGCTCACAGGACGGAAGGTACCTAAGCCCACATGGAGGGTCAGATAGGCCAGGTCAACGCCCTTGGCTTGGACCTGGTCTAGGAAGTCCTCGGTAAAATGCAGACCGGCTGTTGGTGCCGCTGCTGATCCATTCTCCTTGGCGTAGACCGTCTGATAACGGTCCGGGTCATCCAAGTGCTCTTTGATATATGGAGGCAGGGGCATCTCTCCCAGGGCTTCGAGAACTTCCATAAAAATGCCCTCATAAAGAAATTCAATTTCTCGTCCCCCGTGGTCTAATTCCTTCACCACCTTAGCTCTTAACTGGCCGTCTCCAAATTGGATAATAGTCCCTGTCTTCAGGCGGCGGGCTGGTTTAGCGAGAACTTCCCAGCGGTCCCCTTCCAAGTTATTTAGCAATAAAAGCTCGGCATGGCCACCGGTTTCTTCCTTGGTGCCCAAAAGCCGGGCAGGGAGGACCCGGGTGTCATTGAGGACGAGCACATCTCCAGCTTCCAAGATATCGAGCAAGTCAGCAAACATATGGTCTGCATAGTGGCCAGTCTGGGCATCGAGGGTCAAAAGCCGGCAGTTTAACCGGTCCTTGGTTGGGGTCTGGGCAATCAGTTCTTCGGGTAGGTCATAGTCATAGTCTGATGTTTTTAATGTCATTCCATTCGCTTCCTTTTTCACTTGCTTTCTTCTGGGTCGATCCCTAAATGGCTATAGGCTAGGGAGGTGACGATCCGTCCCCGAGGCGTCCGTTGGAGAAAGCCATTTTGGATCAGGTAGGGTTCATACATATCTTCGATGGTGAGGGGGTCTTCGGCAATATTAGCAGCAATTGTCGACAAGCCGACCGGGCCGCCTTGGTAGTAAAAAATCATGGTTTCCAAGATCTTCCGGTCAACAGCGTCTAGTCCCTTGGCATCCACTTCCAAAATGTCCAAGGCCTTCTGGGTAATAGCCAGGTCAATGCGTTGGTCCTCATTGAAGACCTGAGCGAAGTCCCGGACCCGCTTCAACAAACGGTTGGCAATCCGCGGCGTCCCGCGCGACCGCAAGGCAATTTCATAACTGGCCTGGTCATCGATGGGACTATTGAGCACCTGGCTAGTCCGCTGAACAATGGCATTGAGCTCGTCAGGACTGTAGTAGCGCAGCTGCTTAACGATACCGAAACGATCGCGCAGAGGCGCTGATAAGGCCCCTGCCCGTGTGGTGGCCCCCAGTAAGGTGAAGGGGGGCAGGTCAAACTGGATAGCGTGGGCTTCGGTATCCTGACCCACAATAATATCCACGCGGAAGTCTTCCATCGCCGAATAGAGCATCTCTTCCACCACCCGGGGCAAGCGGTGGATCTCATCAATAAAGAGAATATCCCCCGGCGCCATCTCATTGAGTAAGACGAGTAAGTCTCCTGTCTTCTCAATCGCTGGGCCGCTGGTCGTGTGGACCCCTACCCCGAGTTCATTAGCTAAGACATAGGCCAGGGTCGTCTTCCCCAAGCCAGGTGGGCCATAGAGGAGGACATGGTCTAAGGATTCATCTCTGGCCTGGCAAGCTTGGATATAGACCGCTAGCTCCTTTTTAAGGGCGGACTGGCCGATATACTCCCTTAAATACTGAGGACGGAGCGAACCTTCAAACTTCTCCTCCGCTAGGCCTTGATTATTCTCATCTAGTATACGTTCTGCCACTGCAGGCCTCCTTTCACAATTCCTTGTCCTAAATAACTAGCGGGCCGTCATCAAGCGCAGGGCTTGGCGGATAGCGTCCGAAGTGGTCGCCACTTGGTCAAAGTCCATCTGCTTGAGCACACGCTGGATATCGCGCTGGGAATAGCCCAAACTGTCCAGGGCCTCCTCCAGTTCTTGGGCAATGGGATGGGCTGGACTCGTCGAAGCGGCTTGGGCAGGCGTTTTACCTTCAACATCACTTGTCAGTTTCCCTTGCAAGTCGAGGATAATCTGCTGGGCCGTCTTCTTGCCGACCCCAGGAAACTTGGTCAAGAATTGACTATCTGCCTGGTCAATGGCCCGGATCAAGCCTTCATGGTCACCCAAGCTGAGGATGGACAAGGCACTCCTTGGCCCGATCCCTGAGACCGAGATCAGATGCAGGAATAAGTCCTTCTCTGCTTCATCGCTAAAACCATAGAGGCGGATACTATCTTGGCTGACTGCTTGGTAGAGCCAGATTCTTGCTTCCTGCCCCACCTGGCTAGAAAAGCGATAGGGATTGGCCATAATCACTTGGTAACCAATCCCATTCACTTCAATGATAATCGCATTCGGTAAGATGCTGGTTATCTTTCCTTTAAAATAAGCATACATGACGGAATGCTCCTATTCTACAAATTTCTTATAGTCGCCGTAACCTTTTTCATCCATTTCTTCGTAAGGGATGAAGTCTAAGGCTGCGGAATTGATGCAGTAGCGCAAACCGCCTTGGTCTTTAGGCCCATCATTAAAGACATGGCCGAGGTGAGAATCTGCGGCTTGGCTCCGCACTTCGGTTCGCACCATGCCGTGGCTGGTGTCGGTATTTTCCTTAATTTGGTCGTCAAAGAGCGGCTTAGAGAAGGAAGGCCAACCACACCCCGCATTAAATTTAGTCGTTGAGGCAAAGAGCGGGCTCCCATCGACAATATCCACATAGATGCCCTTTTCATAGTGGTCATCATACTTCCCTGAAAAAGGTGCTTCAGTCCCACTTTCTTGGGTCACCCGGTATTGGATATCATCTAATTCTTTCAAACGTGCTTCTTTATTGGCTTGGTCCATTTCAGTCACTCCTTTAAGGTTTTGTCACTTTCATTCTAACATAAAGCTTGCCAAATGCGAACATTTGTGCCCGGGACTAATGGCTATCCTGGATCCGTTTAAACAAACGCTCAATTTCATAAGTCGAATAGTGGATCAGAACTGGTCGACCATGGGCACAGTTAAAAGGATTCTGGCACTGGCTCAGGTCAGCAATCAGTTGCTTGGCTTGGTCATCAGACAAGTAGTGGTTGGCCTTAATCGAGAGCTTGCAACTCATCATGATGGCTGTCGCCTGGCGGAACTTGCTCACACTGGCTGATTTATCGGTCAGGGCCAGTTGGATTAATTCCTCTACCGTCTCATGGACCTGGTCAGAGCGAATCCAAGTGGGATGGGCAGATAATTGCAGGGTTTGGCTGCCAAAGAGTTCAAAGTCAAGCTGCATCTCCTTTAATTTGGGCAGGAGGGGCTGGATCTCAAGCATTTCATCCTGGGTGAATTCAAAAAGTTCAGGGATCAGCAATTCCTGCATAGCGGTCCCGTAAGTTCCGATATGGTCCCGGTAGTATTCATACTTAATCCGCTCCTGCATGGCATGCTGGTCCAGGAGATACATGCCTGTATCATCTGAGGCTAAGAGATAGGTCCCGTGCAATTGACCGATATAATCTAGATCAGGAAAAGACGGGGACTGGTCGACCTGCTTGGCATCGATGGACGTAATCCGGTCCACATCCCGCCAGACTTCTTTTTCACTGTGCTTGTGCTGGCGCTCCTCGATTGAAGGCTGGATCGTCTCTGAAGAAGCCGGCTGAGCCTGACTTGGACTATCTTCTGAATCAAGACTAGCATTTTCACTTGGCCTTTCCGCTTCTTCCCAAGAGCTATTTGTTGAGGAAACCAGCTCACTTAGCTGGCTGGGTCGCCTTGATGGCACTTGAGAGCGAGAACTGGACAAGGGCAGTTGGCCCTGCTCATAGCTTTCTTCTAGGCGGAAGGGCTCTGCTTTGGCTTCTTCGGTATACTGGAGGGGTTGGTTGGCCTCAGGAATCCGCTGGAGGGGTTGAAAGATATGGTCCAGGCTCTCTTTGATCAGATCATAGAGGACATCTTCCTTAGAGATTCGCACCTCCATCTTAGTGGGGTGGACATTGACATCCAAGAGCTGGGGATCGGCCTCGATATGGAGGACAGCAATCGGATAGCGGCCAATCATTAACTTCTCCCGGTAACCATCAATGACCGCTTGGCTTAACTTATAATTGCGAATATAGCGGCCATTCAGGTAGAGAGAGATGTAGTTCTTGCTGGCCCGCGTCAAGGTCGGTGGGGACACATAGCCTGTCAACTTGAAGTCCAAACTCTCGGCTTCGATCGGGTACATCTCCCGGGCCTGCTTAAAGCCATAAACAGCCGCCAAAACTTCCTGGAGCCGGCCCTTGCCATTACTCTCAAAGACCAGCTTGTCCTCATTAAAATAGCGAAAACGAATTTGGGGATGTCCCAGTGCCTGGCGGTTAATAATATTGGAAATATGGGAGAGCTCGGTTGGCAGGCTCTTGATATACTTCAAGCGCGCTGGCGTATTGTAGAACAGATTCTCCACTAGAACTGAGGTCCCCTGGCGGAGATGGCTGTCGCGCCGGTCCACCAGCTCACCGGCCTGCAAGTAGATCCAGGTCCCCGTCTGGCCGTCTGAAGTCTCCAAGGTCATTTCAGAAACTGAAGCAATACTCGGCAGGGCCTCCCCACGAAAGCCGAGCGAATGAATCCGGAACAAGTCCTGACTCTGGTGGATCTTAGAAGTGGCATGGCGCTTAAAAGCTAACGCCACCTCGTCAGACGCGATGCCGATACCATCGTCAATCACTTGAATGCTGCGGAGTCCCCTCTCTTCCACTCGAATTTCAATCACCTGGGCCTGGCCATCAATGGCATTTTCCAGCAATTCTTTCACAACGGAAGCGGGCCGTTCCACCACCTCGCCCGCCGCATTCTGGTCCGCTACCTGGCTGGGTAAGAGTTGGATCGCCATGGTTAATCCCCTCCTTCCACTTTAGCGACTAGCTTGCGCAAGAGCTCAAAGGCCTGCATAGGAGTGGTGTCGTTTAAATCCACCTGGTCCAATTGGTCCATGACCCAGGTCGCTGTCGGGTCTTCAGCTCGGGGACTGGTCTCTGCCACACTAAAGAGACTCAATTGTTCCCCTTGGTCCTCCCCATGACTCGCTTGGAGGTCTTTCAAGATCCGGTCGGCATTGGCTAGGAGACTTTTTGGCATGCCCGCCAGCTTAGCCACATGGATCCCATAGCTGCGGTCAGCAGGGCCAGGGAAAATCTTGTGGAGGAAGACCAGTTCCCCATCCTTCTCGCTAGCCCCCACGTGGATATTGCGGAGTCCAGGCAAAGAGTCCTCCAAGCTGGTCAGTTCATGGTAGTGGGTGGAGAAGAGCAGCTTGGCCTCTAAATGGTCGTGGAGGTATTCTAAGATGGCCTGGGCCAAAGCAATCCCATCATAAGTCGAGGTCCCCCGGCCAATCTCATCAAAGAGCAAGAGGCTGCGGTCGGTCGCATATTGGATGGCCTGGTTGGCTTCCAACATCTCCACCATAAAGGTCGACTGGCCTGAAATCAGGTCATCAGCTGCCCCAATCCGGGTAAAGATCTGGTCAAAGATCGGCATCTTAGCCGATTTGGCGGGAACATCACAGCCCATCTGTGCCATAATCACAATCAGAGCTAACTGGCGCATGTAGGTTGACTTCCCGGACATATTGGGCCCTGTAATCAGTAAGACATTGGTTTTGTCGTCCATTTCGATGGAATTGGGGACAAATTGGTCCTTGCCGATCACCGCTTCCACGACCGGGTGGCGGCTGTCAATAATCTCTAAATTCCGGTCGTCCAGAGAAATTTCAGGGCGGACAAATTGATAGTCTTCACTGATCTGGGCAAAGCTCTGCAAGACGTCCAGGCTAGCCACTGACTTGGCTAGGGCCTGCAAGTCCTGCTTATAGGCCTTGACCTGGTCTCTGACTTGGATAAAAAGTTGGTATTCCAAGTCAATGGACTTATCCTCCGCTTCTAAGAGGGTCCTTTCCATTTCTTTAAGCTCAGGGGTAATATAGCGTTCGGCATTGGCTAAGGTTTGCTTGCGCTCATAGTTATTCTCCTCCAAGTCATCGAGAAGGTGGAGGTTAGCCTTGGTGACCTCAATATAGTAACCAAAAACCTTATTGTAGCCCACCTTGAGCGACTTGATCCCTGTCCGCTCGCGTTCATCTGCCTGGAGCTTGGCAATCCAAGCCTTACCGTGGCGCATGGCATCGCGGTAGTGGTCGAGTTGGTCGTTGAAGCCATCACGGATGATGTCGCCTTCCGTAATCTGCACATTGGCATCCGGATCAATGGCTCGGTCAATCAGGTCCACCACTTCCGGCAAGGCCGTTAAACTCTCTAAAACACCTTGCCAGTGGGCCTGCCGGTCTTCATCTTCAGCCAGTAAGAGCTGGAGATTATGGACAATGGCTGGCACCTTGGCTAGGGACTGCTTGAGTTGGAGGAGTTCCCGGGCATTGACACTGCCCATGGAAATCTTAGCCACCAGGCGTTCCAAGTCATAGACCCCTTTCAATTGCTCCTGGATCTCTAAGCGGACGAAGTATTGGTCCATGAGATCAGCCACACAATTCTGCCGGCGTTCAATATCAGCCGCGATAATCAAGGGACGGTCAAGCCACTGACGCAAGAGCCGGCTGCCCATTGCAGTTCGGGTCTGATTAAGAAAGGCCAAGAGACTATTAGCCTGTTGGCGGGTCCGGATCGATTCTGTGAGTTCCAGGTTCCGCTTGGCATAGTGGTCCAAATGTAGGTAGTGGTCCACTTCATAGTGTTCGGCCTCCTGCCAGTGGTCCACCATCTGGAACTGAGTGGCTTGGACATAGGCCAAAAGCAGGGTCAAAGCTGCCCGCTCATCTGCCCCTTCAATTGCCGTCAAGAGCTGGTCCTGGTCTTCAATTGCCGCTGGGTCCGGACTATAAACCGAGAGCGTAAAGTCTGCTAGGCGCTTGAGCTTGTCTAAGAAGTCTTCATCAGGCTCTGTTTCTACCACCAACTCACTCGGCTGAAGTTGGGCAAACTCCGTTAAGAGAGATTCCAAACTCGTCAGCTGGGTCACCTGCAACTCCCCAGTCCCTAGGTCACTGTGGGCTAAGGCATAGCCTGACTTGCTCTGAAGCAAGGAACAAATATAATTATTGCGCTGCTGGCTGCCCTCTTCCAGGTAGGTTCCCGGCGTAATCAAGCGGATCACTTCCCGGCGCACCATCCCCTTCGCTTGCTTAGGGTCTTCCATCTGCTCAGCAATGGCCACCTTATAGCCTAAACGAATCAGCTGGCGAATATAGTCCCCCGCCGCATGATAAGGCACCCCACACATAGGAATGGGGTTCTCCGCATTCTTATTGCGACTCGTCAAGGTAATCTCTAACAACTGGGCCGCTTTCAAGGCATCATCATTAAATAATTCATAAAAGTCCCCCAACCTAAAAAAGAGAAAAGCATCTGGATACTTAGCCTTCATGGCCTCATACTGTTCCATCATTGGGGTTTTCTTAGTCTTTTGAACCATCATGCACTCCTTTGCTTGTATCTTTATCTATCCTAGGCCTTCCAAGCGAGAATGAGCTTGGCCAAACGATTCATCTCCCCATTTTAACACAAATCTCTAGAGACCGCCTAGGCAGGCGAGGAAGATTTTCTGGACGCTGCCTGATTTTCCTGGCGCATGCCGATTTCCCACTTGAATTTTTAGCCGATTAGCGTTAAGATAATTCTTGTACTTATTCTATGGAGACGTAGCGAAGAGGTCATAACGCGGTTGACTCGAAATCAACTTGTCGGTGACTACCGGCACGAGGGTTCGAATCCCTTCGTCTCCTTTAAGCTGTTTTAGGCACCTTCAAAAAGTCCCTAAAACATTGATATAATAGCATTCTTAAAAAACTCATGAACCCTTAAAAACGGTATCCCTCCAGTCTCTACTGGAGGGATTACAGGAGGGTTTTAAGCTAAAAATAAATATGGGTCTACCCCCACCGCTAAATTAGTTAGTCAGCGCCTATTAAGTTAGGTGCTTTTTTTGTATTCCTTTTGATTCATCATAACAAGTTTTAACATGTTGATGGCATCACTCAAGCATCTAGAAAACATGTCAGGTTTTGTCAGGTTCTCCCTATCCACCTTTTTCCATCATTTTTAAAATAACATTGAGGTTTTATGAGGTTCTTAATCCTTGCTAGTAACATGTAGTTCTCCCCTTTTTTAGGGGGCCGAAAAGTCTATTTTTTCTTTTTATGGCGTCCATTTTGTCCGATTCAGCTTTTTAAGGGTGCCGATTCCGCCGCTTTTATTGTATTGTCTAAGCGGAGTATTTTCGGAGTAGTCAAGAGTAAGTTTATAACAAAAGAGCCAACTCTAGTTAGCTGGCTCCGTTCGTATAAGCGTTATTTGATTAATGGATTCCTAATTCTTCTTTTAGGGCTGTTTGTAGGACACTAGAAAAGTTCACTGATTGGGCTTCAGCACTATCATTCAACCATTTAGGAATAGTCAATGTCTTCTTAACGGCTTGATTGCTGGCACGGTCTAGGATTGGGGCTAGCCACACATCCACAAAAACGATTCTTCCTTTTTCGGCAACAATATCCATATTTGCCTCTGGGAAATCGATTCCTTTTTTAGCATAGACGGTTAATGTTCCTTCTAATACATCCTTCGCATTAATAACCGCCTCTTCAAAGCTTTCCCCATCAGTAAAACAAGCTTCAAAATCAGGGAATTCAGCATAATAAACATTATCTTCTTCTGTGATGATACAAGGGTAAATGACTTTTTTCATGGTGGGCCTCCTCTATAGAAGGACTCAGGGCTAAAACTTCAGCCCTGTAATCCGTTCAATACTCGTTAAAGTGCCAGAAGGAATGTCCTTCTTAGTGCATTTCACGGGGCACGTTTTGCCATCTTTAACATAGATTTCATGAGAACCTGTTGTATGGTCAAGTTGCCAACCCGCTTTTTTCATCACTTTAACGACTTTTCTGTAAGGTTTTGTTTTAGACATGTCTAACCTCCTTACACTTATTATTATACGTGTTATTTATACGTATGTCAATTGATTTAGTTATTTACTTAGACAATTAAGATACATCAGCCCTAGAATCCATTTTATCGCTCAAAACGCTATTAGTTACTCAGCTACATAAGTTTCAATAGTACCAATGACTAAATACCTTGCTAGCTACTCAATCGCCTAATATCGCTATATAAGCCCCTCTAGCCGTGATGAGGGTAACCCCTCCCTAGTTTGATCCCCTCTGAATCCCTGGCCACTTGTTCAAGCTGGCATATTAAAAAGGCTAACCGTGATGGCTAGCCCTTTAGAATTATTTAGTGATGTAGATGTGACGATTGGAAATATTTTTCCATTACCCATCCTTCATCACTTTTGTATCTATCAGTTTTTCATTCGTCTTAGGCGCCACTTTATCCCGTGCATGATACATGCATACCGTGCGTATTTGCTGTAAGCTCTGTTTCTAGTTCTGATTCAACCCCTGGCACTGAAGCGAGATTTTTTATTTTACCGCTGATTGTACGGTACAAATATTCATTAGAATTTAAGGTATTCTTGTTATACTTACTAATCCAATAGTTCAAGTTGTCTAGCTCTCTTCTACTTCATTAAAACCCTTAATCTTGGATAGTAAGGCATATGTACCTCTCCCTCATCTAATCTGAAACCTGACAGACACAAGGTACCAGCTACTGGACATTTTTCTAGACGAGAGCTAATTTCACAATACTTATCAGCGATAATGGTGAAATAATATCTCTGCCCTTCATTTGTGACACTCACATAATTGAAAATTTTAGGGGTCACATCGCTATGCCCAACTGTCATATAAGCAAAACACTCCTTCCTCTCCTTTTTGTGAATTCTAGTGAGAGCTAGTAAGTACTAATGTTGATTTGTCGGTCTTTATCGCACTTACTAAAGGCTAGTAAAGTCTAATAAATGCTAGTTTTTACTCGAATTTCTATAACTTTTTGGACCGTTAACGAGCTAAATTAGCTAATGTATAGCATCCATAAAAAAACAAGCAGCCTGGCAGGTCAATTTGCCAGGCTGCTTGTTTTCTGTTCATCCATCTCATTTGATTATTCTATCTAAAGGAAACAAAAGCAACTAATCATCTTGATCATCATCGCTATCTCTTGGCTTAAAGAAGACTGACCAAAAGCCTCTTAAGGTTAGATGTTTGCAGAAATAGAACCATGCAGACCATACCAAAACCATAAAGAGTACAAATAAGAAATGTAGTAGACGATGAGGCATTTTAATCATTGCTCCTCTATATTTCAAGCACAACTAAGAACTTAATCATTTTGCACTTTTATTATACCATATAATCAAAAAAGCAAAGTACTTAGGCAGGCATCGCTAAATTTCTTGACATTTTATTTCCACCTGGTATTGTGAATAAAAATATTTATATTTTACGAGGAGGAAAAGGAATGAAGAAATTATTGTTACTAGCGCTAGCTGCTGCTACGTTAAGTGCTTGCGGTGATCAGGTTAAGGAAGCCCCTGCTGGGAAGGTTGAACTGCAGGAAGAGAGTAAAGAAAGTAAGCCTGAAGAACTTACAAAAGTCGGGCAAAAATCAAATGATCCAGAATTCGGCAGTCTCGAACTCAAGAAAATAGCTCAACCCGAAAAAACGCTAGACATTGCTCCTGAATTAAAAGCGACCATCCATAACGTCAAACTTTTTCAGTCTGATAAAGGCGAGGCAGACCCTGTTTGGGACATGGTTGGGGGCAATCCAAAAGATGGTTACTTCTTACAAATTGTCTATTCTATAGAAAATCTATCAGACCAAGAAATTATCGGTCCCCATTTTGATCGGGTCATCTTAGATAATGGTGAACAAATCGATGACCATGTTCTCCTCAATCAAACGACTGAATTAGCCCCTAAAGCTAAAGCTTCTGACCAAGTCATGCTGGTTGGCGTCCCGACTGAAGAATTTTCCGGCTTCTCTCTGGAAATGACTACTGCTATGACCATGGACGAAAATGCCATGGACCCCATGATTCAAACCCAAGCGATTGATTTTCAATTTTAAGTGCTAACTTCTTAAGGAGTATACACGTTTTATCGGACCCTAGCGCTAAACTTTAGGGTCTTTCATTTTTTGCTCTGGCTTCCTTCCTTGTGCTAAAATAGGCTTAAATAACTAAGGATAATAAAAGGAGGATGCGATGATTTCCAAGGCAGCTCTATCCTATTTAGAAGCTGAGGGGATCCATGATTTACGGGTGGAATACCCCCAGTCTTTATTCAATTCTTGCTGTGAAGCCAGTAATTTTGAGCCTGAGGTCAAGCGCGGACAGCCCGCCCATCCAGAGAACTATCAGAGCTTCCAAGCTGGACCGGTGACGATCTTCCTGCACCGGTCTGTCCGTCTCTCTGACCGGGGCGACTGGGAGATTGGTCTCTTTCGCTTCTTAGGCTACAAAAAACTAGTTTTCTCTGGCTTTCGTCCCATTTAATGAAAGGAGCCTATATGTCTAAATTATTTCAACACCAAAGCTTAGGCGATTTGATGGCGGGGTTCTTTGATGGCAGTATCCGTTTCGGTGAACTCCTTGACCATGGCGATACCGGCCTCGGCACCTTCCACGCCTTCGACGGGGAGTTTATCATGGTCGACGGCCAAGCTTACCAAATCCGAGCTTCCGGCCAGGTTGTAGAGGTCGAGCCTGAATTGACCAGCCCCTATGCTGCCGTCACCTTCTTCGAGCCAGACCGCTTTGAAGAGATTAAACGGCCCACAACCCTGAAAAAAATGCGATCTGAGATTGGACAGATGGTCCAGAGCAAGAACGTCTTCTCGGTGATTCGAATTGATGGCCACTTCGACTATGTCCATACCCGGGCGGTGCCAAAGCAAGAAAAGCCCTATCCGCGCTTAGTTGAAGCCACCCGGGTCCAACCTGAATTCGAACAATACGATATCATGGGGACGGCAGTCGGCATCTATACGCCCCACCTCTACGATGGCGTAGCCAAGGGCGGCTTCCACTGCCATTTCATCAGCGATGACCGCAAGTTTGGCGGCCACATTCTGGACTACATCGTCACCGATGCCAAGGTCCAAATCCAAACCATCGACAGCTTGGAGCAACACTTTGCAACAGACTATGCCGAATTCATGGAAAACGACATCGACTACGACAACCTCGCCGCCGAAATGGAAGAAGCTGAAGGCTAAAGGGTGAGAGACTTGGCGGTTAGACTCGGATGATTGGAGCAAGTCAGAATAAGAGCGAAGCATTCGCTCGTTTCTGACTTGTGAAATCACTCCGAGTCTGCCAAGTAGAACCCGACTACACAGGGTGAGAGGGAGCGCGGGTAGAAGTGGACCTCTGGAGCAAGTGAGGACAAGAAAAAGAGCTTGGAAATCCCAAGCTCTTTTTGCTGCAAATTATAGGGGTAATACGACTTAACGTGCATAGTCGACAGCACGTTTTTCACGGATTACCGTTACTTTAATTTGACCTGGATAGTCAAGTTCTTTTTCGATTTGCTTGGCTAAGTCATGCGAGAGTTTCACTGCTTCGAGGTCATCTACCTGGTCAGGTTGGACCATGACGCGGATCTCACGTCCCGCTTGAATCGCATAGGACTTGCTGACACCATCGGCACGGTTGGCAATGTCTTCCAAGCTGCGTAGGCGTTGGATATAATTTTCAAGCGATTCTGACCGGGCACCTGGACGTGCAGCAGATAGCGCATCGGCAACAGCGACAAGCACTGAAATTGGTGAAATGGCTTCTACATCCCCATGGTGACTTGCAATCGCATTGATCACGAGGTCATTTTCATGGTAGCGCTGGGCCAGTTCGACCCCAATCTCAACGTGGGTCCCTTCAATTTCATGGTCCACGGCCTTGCCGATATCATGTAAGAGACCAGCACGTTTGGCGCAGGCTTCATCCAAGCCCAGCTCACCAGCCAGGGTGCCCGCTAATTTAGCCACTTCGATACTGTGGCCCAGGACACTTTGGCCATAACTGGTCCGATAATTCAAGCGTCCCACTAGCTTAATCAAGTCCGGATGCATATCATGGATGCCGAGGTCGAAGACAGTATCCTCCCCAATGGTACGGATACGGGTATCCATTTCTTTGCGGGCTTTTTCCACCGCTTCCTCAATCCGGGCCGGGTGGATCCGGCCATCCGCGATCAAGGCATCGAGCGCGATCTTAGCAATTTCTCGGCGCACAGGGTCGAAACCACTCAAGACGACAGCTTCAGGGGTATCATCGACAATTAAGTCAATCCCCGTTAAGGATTCTAGCGTCTTAATGTTCCGCCCTTCTTTACCGATAATCCGGCCCTTCATATCGTCATTAGGTAAGTGGACAACTGTCACTGAACTTTCAGATACAGTGTCCGCCCCACTCGTTTCAATGGCTTGAAGGATAATCGATTTAGCGATTTTATCAGCTTTTTCACGAACTTCTTGTTCAGCATCACGAATTTTAATCGCAACTTCATTACTCAATTCACGTTCTGTTTCAGATAAAATCAAGTTTTTCGCATCTTCTTGGCTTAAACCTGATACTCTTTGAACTTCTTCTTCACGTTTTTGGATCAATTGGTCCGCATGAGCTTCTTTTTCTTCAAGATTGGTCATGCGGTCACGCAAGGATTGTTCTTTGGAGTTGAGCTGATCTTCTTTATTATCTAGCGTGTTTTCGCGGCGGGTGATGCTTTCCTCCCGCTGGTTCAAACGATTTTCACGTTGTTTAAGTTCATCACGATCAGCTTTTAAATCTTTCTCAGCTTCGGTTCGATAAGTTTGGGCTTCTTCCTTCGCTTCAACAATCATTTCTTTATATTGGGATTTGGCATCACGCTCGGCACGGTTGATAATATCCTGGGCTGAACGTTCAGCTTCAGCGAGTTCGGCTTCCATCCGTTCCTGGCGACGCTTGTCCCCAACATAGTTCCCGACTAAAAGGCCAACAATTAAAGCAACGATAACGAAGGCTATTCCTGTAAACTGCATAGTTCACCTCCGTTTCTATTTAATTGTAGTCTTAAATACTTTAAATATTTTTACTCAGTGTAAAAACTTTTACACCTATTATATATTGTATATTTTTGTTTCTAATCTGTCAATTGTTCTTTAAAGGGCCCACCATTTAGACCAATGACTAAACACAAAAAAGACCAGGAAAACTCCCAGTCTCTTTGTAAGTTACATCGTTTATTGGCGACTAAGCTTAATCTTTGCAGTGCCGATAATTATTTTCTGCTTAAAGGACTAACAAGTCCTAAGCTCAGGCCTTATTCCTTGTCGTCTTCCTTATCGTCCACGTCTAAAGCAGCTTGCCCAGTAGCTTCTTCTTCTGAATCAGACTCAGCGGCTTCACCACCAAAGCCATAGTGGGCACGGACTTGTTGGTCCACCGCTTGGAAGATATCAGGATTTTCCTTCAAGAAGTTCTTGGCATTTTCGCGACCTTGGCCGATCCGGTCATCCCCATAGGAATACCAAGAGCCTGATTTTTGGATAATATCCAAGTCAGCGGCTAGGTCAACCAATTCGCCAGCTTGGGAAATCCCTTGGCCATACATGATATCAACCTCTGCCACGCGGAAAGGTGGGGCAACCTTATTCTTAACGACCTTAATCTTGGTCCGGTTACCGATTACTTCTCCAGCCGCCTTCAATTGTTCACCGCGGCGAACTTCTAAACGGACGGTAGAATAGAACTTCAGAGCCCGACCACCTGGTGTCGTTTCAGGGTTTCCGAACATCACGCCCACCTTTTCACGGATCTGGTTGATAAAGATAGCAATGGTCTTCGTCTTGTTAATAGTCCCGGATAGTTTACGGAGGGCTTGCGACATGAGTCGGGCTTGCAACCCCACGTGGGCATCCCCCATCTCCCCTTCAATTTCAGCCCGGGGCACTAGGGCAGCGACGGAGTCAACGACTACAATATCGATGGCCCCTGATGAAATCAAGGCATCGGCAATTTCTAAGCCTTGCTCACCCGTATCAGGCTGGGACAGGAGCAATTCATCAATATTGACCCCTAAGTGCTTGGCATATTCAGGGTCTAGGGCATTCTCCGCATCGATAAAGGCTGCAATGCCGCCCCGCTTTTGGACTTCAGCGACCGCATGAAGGGCCACCGTTGTTTTACCTGAAGATTCTGGACCGTAGACTTCAACAATCCGGCCCCGAGGATAACCGCCAACCCCTAAGGCGATATCGAGAGTCAGTGATCCAGACGGTACCGTTGATATTCTTTGGTCGGCCGTGTCACCTAACTTCATAATGGCGCCCTTACCAAAATTTCTTTCAATTTTTTTGAGGGCTTCGTCAAGGGCTTTTTGACGGTTGGAATCGTTGTTGGATTTACTCACAGTACTTCCTCCTTGTCGTACATTTACTCTAGCTATATTGTAGCGGGCTTCTGCTTAAATAGCAAGCAAAAAGCGAACAGTTGTTCTAATTTAATTTTTGGATAAGGGCCAGGCAAGCGGCATGGACTGCTGACCGGCGGATGTTCTCACGCTGGCCTGATAAGTGCAGGCGGTGGACTTGGCAGTCGTCGGGCCCGGCTATGCCAATAAAGACCGTTCCGACATCCTGGCCTTCCATCTGGTCGGGGCCAGCAACCCCCGTAAAGCTCAGGGCATAGTCCGTCTGAAAGAGCTGGCGGCATCGCTCTGCCATTTCCTTGGCGCAAGCCTGGCTTACCATGCCTTCTTGGTCCAATGTTTCAGTAGAGACGCCTAGGACATCGCGCTTGGCTTGGAGGCTATAAGTCACGACGCCCCCTTCAAAAATTTCTGAAGCGCCTGGGCAGTCAACAATAGCAGCTGCCGCCATCCCACCCGTTAAACTTTCAGCAAGAGAGACTGTTTTTTGCTTGGTCTTGAGGGTCTGGACCAGGGCCTGGCTGGGCATATAGTCCAGACCTTGGCCATAATAGTAAGCCCCAACGCGGTCGTTAATTGTTTCTTCGAGGGTATCTAAGAGGCCCTGGGTCGTCCCTTCATCCGAGCCACTAGCCGTCAAGCGCAGGGTCAGAACATTATTCTTAGAATAAGTTCCGATGGTGGGATTTTCCTGGCTTTGAATCAGGTCATCTAAGCTTTCGGCTAGCTGGGACTCCCCCAGTCCATAATAATTCAAGTAGCGCGAAGTCAGCACCTGCCGGCTCTCTCCAGCTATGAAGTCTTGGATCAAGGCCTTGCCCTCTTCAAGGAACATGGCCCGCATCTCCTTAGGGAAGCCAGGTAGGACTATATAGAGTCGGCCATCCTTGACCAGGGCCGTGCCCACCGCCTGCCCCACAGGATTTCTGAGACTTTTCCCCCGGCTAAAATAGAGGGACATGCCTTGGTTCAAGTCCGACATGGTCGCTTGACGCCGGCTAAAGTCTTGGCGGACCCGGTCTAAATTCTCCTCATCATAGACCAAGGGCTCATCGAGATAGGCAGACAGGGCCTGCTTGGTCAGGTCATCTCGGGTGGGCCCGATGCCGCCTGAATAAATAATTATATCAGATCGTTCTTCTGCCTGCTTGGTGACCGCTGCCAGGCGGTCGGGATTGTCGCCGATAGCCGTTTGGATATAGTGCCCCACCCCCAGTTCTGTCAGTTGTTGGGCCAAAAATTGGGCATTAGTGTTCAAGATTTGCCCCATGAGAATTTCCGTCCCAATCGCAATAATTTCAGCTTTCATTTCTTTCCTCCTTATTCATATATAGACCATTTTTTCCAAAATTCACTTTTATTCTAACAAATTTTTTAAAAAAGCTTGGACCAAAAGTCCTTGCCTGATAAAAAAGTGACTAGGAGCTTGACCTAATCACTTTTCTTTTTTCTATGCTGAGCCCTTAGAGGCCATCACTAAATACTTTTTTGTTCTTAATGAAATAGTCAAAGCCTGAATAGAGGGTGAAGAAGAGGGCGAGGTAGAGCAAGACCTGACCGATTGAGAAGGGTAGGAAGGCAAAGGGCGCATCATCAACCAAAAGGAAGATGACAGCGAACATTTGCGTCATCGTCTTAACCTTGCCGATAAATTTAGCTGCCATGACCTCCCCTTCTTGGACTAGGATTAAACGCAAGCCTGAAACAGCTAGTTCTCGCATGAGGATCAGGCTGACCACCCAACCTGGGGCCTTACCCAGAGTCACCAATTCAATCAAGGCCGTCGCGACGAGCATTTTATCAGCGATGGGGTCCGCAAACTTACCGAAATTAGTGACTAAGTGGTCGCGGCGGGCAATATAGCCGTCCAACCAATCAGTAAAGCTAGCAAAGATAAAAACCAAGGCTGCTAAAAACAAATGAGGGTCGATCGCACTGCCTAAGACATGCCAGGTCCCCCAATCCAAGGGTAATTCCACTAAGAGCAGGAAGACGGGAATCAGTAAAATCCGAAATATCGTTAATTTATTAGGTAAATTCATCTCTCAATTCTCCTTTAATTTGCTTGTGAAGGCTCATCGCTGTTATCGGAAATGTTGACAACCCGTGGCTTAGACCCATTAGCCGGTCCGATGATCCCCCGCTGTTCCATATCATCAATGATGCGGGCGGCCCGGTTGTAGCCGATGCGGAAACGGCGCTGCATCATAGACGTGGATACGGTATCCCGACCCTTGACAAATTCCATGGCGTCAGGCCAGATCTCATCGAGTTCATCAGCTGGATTCTCTTCACTGGCTTCGCTGGGCATCATCGCTTCTACATAATTTGCTTCTTGCTGGGACTTCACAAAGTCAACGACGCGTTCCACTTCATCATCATCAATGAAGGCCCCTTGGACACGGATCGGCTTGCCCTCGCCCATCGGCATGAAGAGCATGTCGCCGCGACCTAGCAACTTCTCGGCCCCATTCTGGTCGATAATAGTCCGCGAATCTGTCCCACTGGAGACCGCAAAGGCGATCCGAGAAGGCACATTGGCCTTGATGATCCCTGTAATGACGTCAACGGAAGGTCTCTGGGTGGCTAGAATCATATGGATACCAGCTGCCCGGGCCATCTGAGCCAGACGGATGATGGCGGCTTCCACTTCCTTAGAGGCAACCATCATCAGGTCAGCCAATTCATCGACGATGACAACTATATAAGGCAGGCAGGGATCGTCCGTCCCCTCTTCCCGATTCTTTTCACGGATATGTTGGTTGTAGCCCTTCATATTCCGGGCCCCTGTTTCGGCAAAGAGTTCATAGCGCCTTTCCATTTCTGCCACAATCTTATTCAGGGCTTGGGCAGCCTTACGAGGGTTGGTCACAACAGGGGTTAAAAGATGGGGAATGCCATTGTAAACATTCAATTCCACCTTCTTAGGATCGATCATCATTAACTTCACTTCATGAGGTTTGGCCTTCATCAAGATAGAGATAATAATCCCGTTAATACAAACCGATTTACCTGACCCCGTAGACCCTGCCACCAGCAAGTGGGGCATCTTGGCCAGGTCAGCCATCTGGATGGAGCCCGCAATACTCCGCCCCAAGGGAACTTCCAAGAGTTTGGGCGACTTGGGAGCATTCTCCAAGCTATCACGCAAGGCAACTAGACTGACTTGTTGGTTAGGGACCTCAATCCCAATGGCCGATTTGCCAGGAATAGGCGCTTCAATTCGGATATCCTTGGCCGCCAAAGCCAGGGCAATGTCATCCGCAAGATTGGTGATCTTGCTGACCTTGGTCCCGATAGCTGGCTGGATTTCAAACTTGGTCACAGCTGGTCCCAGGTTAGCCTTGACCACCTTGGCATCGACATTAAAGCTCTCGAAGGTCTCCTCTAACTTCTCAATATTGTGTTGGATCACACTGTATTCGCCGGACTGGTCCGTCTCTTCCCGATCATTCAAGAGATCAGGCTGAGGCAGGCGATAATTAGGATTCTCTTCCTCGGCTTCCATTTTCATGTCGGCCAGGTCTTCATGGTCCTCCTCTTCTTCCTCATCGTATTCAAATTTCAAGGGAATATTTTGGGCAGGCGCGGCAGCTTGAGCAGGAGCCTCTTGTTGACTCGGACTCGACTTAGCCCGGCTCCCTCCTGAAGACTGGGAAGAGGATAGGCCGACGATTTCTACCGGCTCTCTTGGCGCAGGCTGGGCCTCTTGGTCAGTCCTTTCTTTTTTAGGCCGGATGCGGTTCTTCTTTTCTTTAGCTTCCGGCTGCTTGGCTTTTTGCTTGGCCTTGGCCTGGCGCTTCTCTGACTGTTTCTGCAGGCTCTCCTTACTGTCTGCCAGGAAATTGGAGAACCAGTCTGAAAAGACCGTCCAGAGCATCTGGATGCCTTCCAAGAATTCCTGCCAGGAGATATTCATGACAAAGCAGAGCAGGACCAGGATGGCGATAAAGATCAGGACATAGGTCCCCACTTGGCCCAGAGTAAAATAAGAGACCGTGTAAAGCAAGGCCCCAAGCATTCCCCCGCCCAAACTCTGGCTGAAGCTACCCTGGCGGAGGGCTTCCGTCGCTAAAGACCAGGTCACATTAATCAGAGACTGGCCCTGATCCGCAAAGGCTGAAAAATACCAAGAATGTAAGATCAGTGCCAGCAGAGGCAAGAGCCAGAGACAGGCTTGGGACAGGCGGTTGCGCAAGTTAGGGCCCTGACCTGTTAAAATCAGCCAGACCATGGCTAAGGCCAGGCCAACAAAGACCGGCAAGTAAAGCTCGCCCACTAATAAGCGCATAAGCTGGGCAATGAGCCGGCCGACAAAGCCTAAGCGGAAAATGCCAAATAAAGTCACCACAAGCACGCCAAGGGCAATCGCTTCATTTTTAAATGTACGTTTTTTTGTTTTTTTCCTTCTTCTTTTTGCCATTGACTTCCGACAACATCCTTTCTCGACTAATCGATTCGACGATTATACACTCTATATTATATACAATTTTCAGCTTTTACGCAGCTTATGGGCTAGGAATAATTTTCCCACAAGTTAGATTTCTTTACCAGCTATTCCCCCAGCCCCGCAAAGCATGCTATGATTAAGGAAAGGAGGTTGCAAGATGTTAACCAGTAAACTTCGTATCATAGGCCGGGTCCAAGGGGTCGGCTTCCGTTTTCACTGCAGTCAACTCGCCCGCCAGTGGCACTTAGGGGGCTCGGTTAAGAACGAGGCAGATGGCAGTGTCAGCCTGGTCCTCCAAGCAGATGCCCAGACCCGAAAGGATTTTCTCCAAGCCCTTGAAGAAGCCAATCCCTATGCGCGGATTGACCAGGTCGACCTGCTAGCCGAGGAAGACTTAGACTTTAAAGATTCTTTTGAAACGCTTTATTGAAATCATAAGCTAGTTTCGATAGAATAATAGGGTAAGTTTTATCAAAGATTAAAGGACGTGACATATTGTTTAAATCATTGACAGGCAAGCGGACCAAACT
Organism: Aerococcus sanguinicola; assembly: GCF_001543145.1. Classification (NCBI taxonomy): domain Bacteria; kingdom Bacillati; phylum Bacillota; class Bacilli; order Lactobacillales; family Aerococcaceae; genus Aerococcus; species Aerococcus sanguinicola. Next base: position 256,406 of record NZ_CP014160.1, read on the forward strand.
GCTTGCCCTGACGCTGACTAGTACCCTATTACTAGCTGGCTGTGCCAACCCGAATAATCCGGACGGCTTTGGCTTCCGTTGGTTCGCCATGCCGATCAACCGTTTACTCAACTGGTTTGCTGAGATCTTTAATGGAAATTATGGTCTAGCCATCATTACCATGACCATCCTGGTACGCCTGGTTCTTCTACCGCTCACCATGCGCCAGTTGAACTCCACTATGGAACATTCGGTCCGGATGAAAGAATTCCAACCCTATATGAAAGAAATGCAAGAGCGGCAAAAGAATGCCAGCTCTGACGAAGAGCGGATGCGCCTCGCTATGGAGCAGCAAGAATTTCTTAAAGAAAATAACATCTCCATGCTAGGCGGGATGAAAGGCTGCCTGCCTCTCCTCATTCAATTACCGATCTTCTCTGGCCTCTATGCGGCGATCCGAACAAGCCCTGACATCAAGGCTTACACCTTCTTTGGCATTCCTTTAGGCGAACCAAGCCTACTCTTCGCCATCATTACAATTGCCCTCTATGCCCTGCAATCTTGGGTTTCTCTTCAAGGGATCCCAGAAGAACAACGGGCTCAAATGAAGATGTCGATGTTTATGATGCCAATTATGATGGGCTTTATCGTCTTCAGTGCACCTGCTGGTCTGACCCTCTACTTCATTGTATCAGCGCTCTGGGGTGTTCTCCAATCGCTCTACACCAATCTCATCTACCGGCCACGCATCACAGCCCGCATTGAAGAAGAGATGAAGAAGAATCCGGTTAAAGTGAAATCGAGTCCAAGCACACAAGCCAAAGACGTCACCCAAAGCGTCAAAGACGACGCCCCTCGTCAAATTGACAAGGGTCCGAAAAAAGGTCGGAATGCCGGCAAGCAAAAGCGTCAATAGACGCTAGCAGTTCTTGAACATCTGTAGCTTAATGACCAAATTCAAAAACAGAACGGATGCTCAGCTATCACAAAAACAAAATTAAATGCCTTAAAGCAGCACACTCTGTCCTGCTTTAAGGCATTTTTTTAATCTGTATCTGAGTCCGCTTCCACTGACCGGACCTTGTCATCAACTTCCTCAGCTAAGGGCAGGCGGATGTGGAAGACCGAACCACTATTCAAGGAAGATTCCACGAAGAGCTGACCCTTGTAACCCTCGATCAGCTGACGGGCAATGGGAAGGCCGAGACCATTGCCACCTCTTTCCCTAGACCGAGCCTTGTCCACCCGGTAGAAACGGTTAAAAATCTTATCCTGGTCTTCCTGAGAAAGCCCTTCGCCAAAATCCTGGATGGCAATTTCCACATAGCGGATCACATCCGTAGATACCGTAATATGAATCAAGGGAGTATCGGTGGAATACTTGACGGCGTTGTCCAATAAGATAATGAGGCACTGCTCTAAATGGTGGCGGTTAATCGCCACATAATAAGGCTTAGAGAGCTCATTATTCAAGATGAAGGTGAAGTCAGGGTGGAGCATCTTGAAGTTCTCATAAGACTCTTCCACCACCATACCGGCATCAACCGCCTCATCTTGGTAGTGGATCTCCACTTGGCCAGCCCGCGACAGGTCGAGCATCTCTTGGACCAAAACCCGCATGCGCTCAATCTCACTCAGAGCTGATTGGATGGATTCCTGTAAAACTTCGGGATCATCCTTGCCCCAGCGGTTGAGCATCTTCAAGTGTCCCTGGACAATCGCCACCGGGGTCCGCAATTCGTGAGAAGCATCCTCAACAAAATGCACCTGCTGGTCGATATAATGGGTCATCCGGTCTAAGAGCTGGTTAATCCCCAGGGAAATATCCGTCAGCTCATCCTGGCTATCGCGGATGATCACCCGGGTATCGGCAATGCTCTTAAAGGAGATCCGGTCCAGGGTGAATTTAATATCGCGGATAGGCTGGAGCATCCAAGACGCCGTTAAGAAACCTGCCACCCCTGAAGCAAAGAGGAGGAAGAAAGCGATAAAAGTGAGCGAGACCACTAATTCTCCCGGACTCAAGATCACAATCGCTATTGGTACCAGCATGGCAATGAGCCAGATAATCCCTGATAGGCAAAGCCCCCATTTCCAAAAAAGTGAAATCCGCTTTTTCTTCTCTTGGTTATCAGGTTGATTATCTAATTTCATTGTTCAGTCCTCATCACATAGCCTGTTCCGCGCACCGTTTGAATATAGGAAGGTTGGTCTTTGCGGTCAATCTTATTGCGCAAGTAACGGATATAAACATCCACGACATTGGTTTCAATCTCAGTGTCATAATTCCAGACCTTATTGAGTAATTCCTGGCGAGAAAGAACCACATTAACGTTCTCCATCAAGGTGACTAAGAGCTCGTATTCCCGCTTGGTCAAGTCGATGATATCATCCCCTCGGTGAACAATCCGATTTTCTTTTTCGACCGTGATATCCTTAAAGGTCAGCTTGGTTTGTTTCACTTGGAATTCACTCTCTGCAATATTAATGCGACGAAGCAAGGCCCGCATCCGTGCCAGGAGTTCTTCAATCGCAAAAGGTTTAACAATATAGTCATCGGCACCTTGGTCCAGGCCAGACACCCGGTCAATAATAGAATCGCGGGCAGTCATCATAATCACTGGTGTCGTCTTCTCATGGCGCAGGCGGCGGCAGACTTCCACCCCATTAATTTCTGGGAGCATGAGGTCGAGCAGGATAATATCCCAGTCTTCTTCAAGAGCGGCCTTGAGTCCCGTCCGGCCATTGTAGCAAGTTTCCACTTCATAGCCCTCGTACTTCAGCTCCAATTCAATGAAACGGGCTAAATTCTTTTCATCTTCAATAATTAATACACGTGTTGCTTCTTCACTCATCTCATTCACACTCCATCTCCATAATATTTAGTTTTTGTGAAAAAATATTCCTTAAGCAATTCATATATCCCTATGCTATAATAAAAAGCGTACAGCTTACAAGAGAAAGCGAGGTTTCTTATGCCACAGCACATGCCAAAATCTAAAATGTACGATAACAAAAAGAAGAAAAAACGTCGTGGCCAAATCTTAATCTGGATCGGCCTCATCGCCATCATCGGCTCCGTCGTCTTCGCCACCGCCATGGCCCTCTACGGCTATTACGCCGGGTAAAACAAGGGTGTGAGAGGATGCGGGAGAAAGGGAACTCTGGAGTAAAAGGCCTGAGAAGGCTGAAAGCCTTCGACGGACTTTTGCGAAGAGGAGCCCTTTCTGCATCCTCGAACCCGACTAAAAGGGTGTGAGGGCTGGCGATTAGCTTTCCTTCACTGGAGCAAGTCACCAGAGCAGTCTGCAAGACTGCGTCGGAGACTTGTGAAGTGACAGGAAAGCTGCCAGACCGAACCCGACTAAAGGGTGCGAGAGGATGCGGGAGAAAGGGCCCTCTGGAGCAAAGATCCAGAGAAGACTGCAAGTCTTCGAAGGATCTTTGTGAAGAGGAGCCCTTTCTGCATCCTCGAACCCGACTAGCAAGGGTGTGAGACTTGGCGTTCAGGCTTGGATGATTGGAGCAAGTCAGAATAAGAGCGAAGCATTCGCTCGTTTCTGACTTGTGAAAACACTCCAAGCCTGCCAAGTCGAACCCGACTACAGGATGTGAAGGCTAGCGCTTAGCTTTCCTTCACTGGAGCAAGTCAGCAAAGACTGGGAATCCCCCAGTCTTTTTTATTTCGACTTTTGTCACACTCTAATAAAATCTGTTCCAAAAGTCAGCTCTAGCATCCACTTCACCCATGATGGTGATCCTTGAACAAGGCTCTTCATCATGGCTTCCAGTGGTCTAGAGCTCCCGACTTTTGTCACACTCTAAAGCTTACTTCTATTTTACAACAAATCTTCAAATTCATCTGCAATATGCTCAGCTTCTTCGACTTGGTCTTGCCATTCAATCCGCTCAAACTTGGTCTGGTCGACTGCTGCTTGGACGAGCTCATCGATGGCTAAGCGTTTTTCCAAGTATTCCACCTCGTCCAAATGGGGCTTGGTCTTAGGCGATGGCGGTGCAAAGACGGTGCAGCAGTCTTCGAAGGGCTGGATGGATAAGCCATAGGTGTCAATTTTTTCTGCGATATCGATAATCTCAAGCTTATCCATAGTCACCAGGGGACGGAGGATTGGGGTTGAGGTAACCGCATTGATGGTATACATGCTCTCCAGGGTCTGAGAAGCTACCTGCCCCACCGATTCGCCGTTCACAATAGCCAAGCCGTCATACTGGTCCCGCAAGCGGTCTGCCACCCGGTACATCATCCGCCGGGTCACGGTCATCAGGTATTCTTTAGGGATTTTTTCTTTGATTTCTTCCTGGATCTCGGTAAAAGGCACTTCTAAAAAGTTAATCCAGGCCGAGAAACGACTAAGCTTGCCCGCTAATTTCTTCGCCTTTTCCAGGGCTTGGGGACTGGTGTAAGGTGGTGAGGCAAAATGGAGGGCGGTCACCCGGATGCCCCGCTTCATGGCCAAGTATCCAGCTACCGGAGAATCGATACCTCCCGACAACATGAGCGTCGCCTTGGCGCTGGAACCCACGGGCAGGCCACCCAGTCCAGGCAGCCAATCCGTCGATAAGAGGAAGTCTTGTTCGCGCACCTTCACCCGCAAGGTCAGATCAGGTTGCTTTAGCTGGACCTTGAGCTCTGGATAGGCTGCGCCGACATGGGCACCTAATTCCCGGTTGATGGCATTAGTATCTAGACGATAGGAATGGTCCGAACGCGAGGTAGCAATCTTAAAGGTCTTAATATCAGACTTGGCCATCTCCTTAGCGACCACTTCAACAGCCACTTCTTTAAGTTTCTCGAAGTCGCGTTCGATAGTCAAAGCCGGACTATAGGACTGGATGCCGAAGACATCCTGTAGGCGCTCAAGAACCAGGTCTTGGGGGGCATCTTCAAGATGTAGGAACATAAAATCGTGTTGCTGGCTAACTTTAACTTGGGGATAGTCATAGAGGGCGCGCTTAATATTATCCGAGAGTATCCGAATAAAACGGCGCTTATTCTTGCCCTTAATGGACAACTCCCCATAGCGGATCATAATAATTTTTTTCATAGGACCTCCTATTGGATTTTAGCAAATTTGTGGAGTAAGCGGCGGTAGACTTCGATAAAGTCTTCCACTTCTTCCATGCGGTTGTCATGCCCGAAGCTCAAACGAATGGCACACCGGGCTAGGCTAGGATCTACCGGCATAGCGGCCAGGGTTGAGGATCCTTGCTGGCTCTTCCGGCTGGCACAGGCAGAAGTCGTTGACACATAAATGCCCTCTTCTTCTAAGGCGTGGACCATCACTTCACCACGAACGCCTTTGAGGGCGAAGCAGAGAATATGGGCCGCACCATCCTGGGGACTGAAGACAGTTACCTGGTCCCCCTCCTCCGCCAAGAACTGACGAAGCCGGTCTTGAAAGGCTTGGTGCCTCTTACTTTCCTCATTAGCGCCTTCCTGGGTCAAGCGCATAGCCTTAACAGTAGCCACAATGGCGGGCAAGTTCTCAGTCGAACTCCGGAGCAGGTGCTCTTGGCCGCCGCCATCTAAGAGGGGCAGGATCTGCCGGTTGGCCTTCTTATATAGGATACCACATCCCCTAGGTCCATTGAACTTATGTGCTGAAAAACTCATCAAATCCACCCGGGGATGGATCAAGGGACGTGGGGTCTTCATGAAACTCTGAACCCCATCCACATGAAAATGGATGCTCGGATAGTCTTCTAAGACCTCAGCCAATTCCGCGATAGGTTGTTGGCTACCAATTTCATTATTGATGGCCATCACAGAGACCAGGGTCGTATCAGGACGGATGGCCGCCTTCAAGTCTTCGGCATGGACCTTGCCCTCCTTGTCTACAGGCAAGTAGGTCACTTCAAAGCCTTGCTTTTCAAGGGCATGCATGGTGTTCATGATGGCGGGATGTTCGACCTGGCTGGTGATCAGGTGCTTGCCTGCTCCAGCTTTTTCCAGAGCTGTTCCTTTAACTGCCCAGTTGTCTGACTCCGTTCCCGATCCCGTGAAAAAGACTTCCTCTGGCGAACAGCCTAAGATATCAGCAGCCTGCTTGCGGGCCGACTCTAGGAGACGGTGGGCCTGGTTACCCAAGGCGTGGAGGCTGGAAGGATTGGCATAGTAAGTCTCCATCGTTTTAAGCATAGACTCTGCTGCTTCTTTAAAAATCTTAGTGGTGGCACTGTTGTCAAAATAGATGGTTTTTGACATAAAGTTAGCTTCCTTTCTCTTAAAACAGTGAACCCTCTCCAGATTTCGCCGATCGGGAGAGGGAACTTGACGATACTAATAATTATATTTGTCCTTGTCTGCGCGGTAAATTTTCTCGATTTCGCTCTGAGCTTGGCTATCGAATTTCGCTACACAATCCACGATGGCCTGGTAGGCTCCCTGATAATCGTAGCGCTCATTGAAGAGGTAGTGGGAATAGTCCACCGCATCATTAATCTCAGGATGGTTGGCTCGGTAACGGTTGGCATATTGGATAGCCGTCTCGGTCAAGCGCACATAGTCGAGGGTCTTCTCAATTTCCGTATCCAAGTATTCAATATCCTCAGAAGCAATTTGGCTCAAACGGTTGATTTCTTCCATATCTAGTTTCACCCGGTTGAGCTTAGACCGCATGGCATCCAAGGTATCTTCACAAGCAAAGAAACGGTCCAGATAACTTGGATCTAGGCCAGGCAGGTGGTACTGGCCAACCTTGCGCTTGATATTGCGGAGGTCGAGCTCGTAGAGATAGAGCTGGTCGCGGGCTTCCCGCTCCTGCTGCTTGAGACCAGCCAAGGACGAAACAATCTTGGACTGACCTTTCTCAATTTCAGCTAGGGTCTCATAACTATCCCGGTAGCGGGTTTCCATATCGCTGTAGGCAATGGTATGGTTGCCTTCCTGCTGGTTGGTATAATCGATGGTTTCCTGGAGGCGGTCAATCTGATCGGCGTAGTCACGCATTTGGGACATTTCACTACCCGATAGCTGGTAATTCTGAGCCACACGGTCGATCTCTAAGATGGCATAACGGTTGGACTGGTGAACCTTACTTAGGGTTTGTTGCATGGCCCCCTGGTTGCCGCCAATGTATTGCTTGGCTCGAAGTTCCGCTTCCATCAGTTCATAGGTCCGGTCAATCTGTACTTCCGCCCGCTCCATAATGGCTTGGGCTTCATCCAGGTCAGCCCGGGCAATGGCTTCCTTAGCATTGTTGATAACCTTGTCAACTTGGTTGATCTCTTCAGGAATATCCACATCCATGGGGAAACGGTAGTCTTCATCCAACATGGCCTTATAGCCTTGGTTCAAGTCTTCATACTGGGCCAGGTATTCTTCATCGATCCGAGTCAAGAGGCTAGGAATTTCTTCCATCATCCCCTCTAAAGACTCAATATCCCGCTGGATCTGTTCCAAGATTTCATGGGCCCCGATAAAATCCCCATCATTCATCAATTCATTGTATTTGGTGAAATCTAATTCAATATAGGACAAGTTCTTCTCTAAAGTTTCCTGGGAAGGGCCGTAAGCATAGCTATGGGCCAATAATTGTTTGCGGATCTTAGCATAGCGGTCATAGAGCTCTTCATGGTAGCTCGCATTGGCGTCCTCCTGGTCCAAGAGCTTCTCCAATCGCTGGTTAATCCCCTCGACTTCCGTCCGAGCTTCCTGGAGTAGGTCTTCCGCCTTGTCCGACATTTGCCGCGCTTTAATTTTTGAGAATAATTTATCTGTAGCGTCCTGGGCTGAGACGAGAACCGCTTCAATTTCGGGTAACTTGTACTGGGTTACGGTTTGCCAATTGGCCTGTTCGTTCTCGAGCGCCCGTCCGGTTTTACCTGTTACATTCTTGTTTTTGATCGTATAGAGTTTGTCAGCAACCGGAATCGCCATGATCTCTTGTTTCTGCTCATCCAGTTCCTGATTGGTCTTGGTCTGCTTCTTACTTAAATAATACAGTATACCATAGCTGATGAGCACAATCAGAATCACGACGAGCAATGCGATTAATAGCTCCACATTCGCTCCTCCAATTCATTAATATTTTATCATGTCTTACTTTCTTATACTCATAAATTATAGCAGAAAAAAGCCCTTTAGCCTAGGGAGAGTCCATAAAAAGCCCTTGACTGCCCTTCTTTCTTTTCTGAGCTTTTGTCAAAGCGTCTGCTTAAGCATGAGGCTGGGACAAAAGCTTTGACCTCTTTTTAAATAACGAACTTTTTGGCAAAAATCTGTTCCAAAAGTCAGTCCTGACATCCACTTCACGAACTATGTCCAATCGTTTATCAACGATTTCCCATAGTTTGTGGACAGTTGCTGTAGCTGTTCGACGCGCAGCGAGTTACAGATATAGTATGCGTTAGCTGATTCAGGCCTAATCGACTTTTGTCACACTCTTTCTTTGGAAATTATTTTTTTCGACAAAAAAGGAGCCAGCCAGGCTAGCTCCTTTAAATTATTTAAGCTTAAAATTAAGATAATTGGTTGTAGTATTCAACGACGAGTGATTCATCGATATCTGGGTTCATTTCGTCGCGTTCTGGGTAGCGAGTTAATGAGCCTTCGAATTTTTCTTCATCGAATGATACATATGGAACGTGGCCGTATAAACCTTCAACAGAATCCTTGATAACTTGGATTTCTTTAGATTTTTCACGAACGCCGATCACTTGGTCAACATCCACTAAGTAAGAAGGAATGTCCACACGTTTGCCATCAACTAAGATGTGGCCGTGGGTAACCAATTGACGGGCTTGGCGACGAGTTGAAGCCAAACCTAAGCGGTAAACCATGTTGTCTAAGCGACGTTCAAGTAAGATCATGAAGTTAACCCCGAGCTTACCTTCTTTAATTTTACCAGCTTTTACGAACAAGTTATGGAATTGTTTTTCAGTCATTCCATAGATGTAACGTAATTTTTGTTTTTCTTGTAATTGTAAACCGTATTCTGAAAGGCTCTTACGGCGTTGGTTAGGTCCGTGTTGACCTGGTGCGTAAGGGCGACGGCTTAATTCTTTACCTGTACCTGATAATGAGATCCCTAAACGACGGGATACTTTCCATGTTGGTCCTGTATAACGTGACATTGATGAATTCCTCCATATAAATTGATTTATTGGAGTAAAATAAGTCATTCAGTTGATCGCATTCGTGCAGTCCGCTCCTTGGCTTTCTCCTATTGCAGCCGCGGATACTTGCTTCACCTATGTGGGAGGACTGTTGACGAGCTTGCTTCAACTGTGCTGCATTATTTTACACAAAAATTATCTTATCAAGCTTTAATCGGCTTGTCAAGCTTAATCTTTCAAATATTGGCCAATAAAGTCCAGGGTCAACCGGGCGCTCTTAGGGCCTACTTCAGAAATAAATTGGTCAAAGTCAATGGCTGCATCCTGCTCGGCAGTGTCTGACATGGCCCGGGCAATCAGGAAAGGAACCTGGAACTGATAGGCGACATGGGCAATCGCCGCTCCTTCCATCTCGGTACAGAGGGCACCTGGAAGATGCTGGGCAATCTCTTCCACCTTGGCTGGGCTAGCTACGAAGCTATCCCCTGAAACGACCAGACCTCGGTTGACCGTCTCCCCCTGGTCAGCCAGGCATTGTTCGAAACGTGAAAGGTAATTGGAATCTGCTTGGAAACGGGCAGGCAAGCCCTCAATCTGGCCATAAGCCTGGTCAAAGGCGGTCATGTCAACATCATGGTAGGCTGCTTCCTGGGCAAGGACCAGGTCACCCACTGCGAGCTCCTTGGCGACAGCCCCCGCCGAGCCATTATTAATAATCAGGTCAGGCCCATCCATAGCCAGCAAAGTTGTCGCTAGGGCCGCATTGACCTTGCCAATCCCACACTGGGCAATGGCAAGCTCGTGGCCTTGGTAATGGCCCCGCCAGATCTTAACGCCTGCCTGCTGGGAAGCTTCGAGGTCCGTAATTTCATCTAAATAGTAGCTAATTTCCTTGGTCAAGGCTGCAACAATGGCAATCTTCAAGCTTTTCATCCTCCTATACAAAAAATGCAATCAAGGTAACAATGATAATTCCTAAGAGACTGAGCCCAATTCCCCAGTTGAGGTATTCATCAATCGGTCTTGGCTCAGGCTTTTGGTCGGCCTGGTCATCCAGCTGCTTGGCTTCCTGACCCTGGCGCCAATGCCAGGTCCTGCCCCGGTCTGAAGACTTAGCCGGCTTGGACTTGGCCCGGGGGCGCTGGCTCGCTTGGGAAGCGGGACGAGCTTTTTGCTTGGGCTTTTTGCTGGCAGCCGCTGCTTTCGGCCGAGACTTCTTCGCCTCCTGTCCGGCTTCCTGCTTGGCTTCTTCTAAGGCCTTTTCTCTTTTTTTCTTTTGGTATTTACGATAAGACTGTCGGGTAATTAGAGGATCTTTAGCCATGGTTTCCTTCCTTCAATAGTTGCTTTTCTAAGTATTGGATGGCATAGATGGTCTTCATGTCACAGATTTCCCCGCTAGCGGCTGCTTGCTTGGCTTCACTCAGGCTGAGACGGAAGACTTCGATATGTTCATCCGCATCCTGGGGTCTAGGATTGCTCACTGTTTCTAAGCCGCGACAAGAGTAGATCTGCAGGTATTCATCCAAGTAGCCGGGCGAAACATAAAATTTATCCAGGGTCTGCCAGTCCTCGGCCTGAAGCTGGGTCTCCTCTTCCAGTTCACGCTGGGCAGCGGCGAGGAAATCTTCCCCGGGATCAACTAAACCAGCTGGAATCTCAAGAATCGGCCGCTCAATAGCCTTACGGAATTGCTTAACCAAGACCAGCCGCTGGTCCTCATCGATGGCTATAATGCCAACTGCTGGGGCATGATGGATGATTTCGCGATTAGCCTTTTCGCCATTGAAAATCTCCACGGTCTGCTTCTCTAGGGTCAGTAGACTCCCCTCATAAATCACTTCACTGCTTAAAGTTTTTTCACCAAATTCCATGACCTACCATCCTTTCACAAAATGATCACTTTATATTATACATGGAAAATTATAAATATTCTTCTAAATCCACTCTCCTTTGCTAGCTAAGCAAAGTCATCCCTAAGACGGATGGGCTGGGAAGAATTCCTTGCTATAATAACATTAAAATTAGTAAAGAAGGCGGTTTAATGAAGAAAATATGTAAACGAACTTGGGACCAGGTCCTCTACAGTCCCTTCAATGTTTTATTGATTCTAGCGGCCTGGTGGCTAGACTTAAAGTTCTGGCCGACCCTAGCGACCATCCTGCTAGTCAACTTTGCCATCTGCTACTATCTTGAAAAACGAAATTCAGCCCCCCATCTCTCCCGGAAAAACTACCAGCACTATAAGGAACATGGTCTGTCCGACCAAGACATCCAGTATTTTCGCCAGGAGATGGCAACTAGCCTAGAGCAAATCGAACGCATCCTAGCCCTTCTCGCCCAAACAGGCAGGAAGTCGCATGGTCAAGTCAAGGCCCAAGCGATCAAGGCCTACTTCCATGCCATCCAGCAAGAGCCCCACTTATTGGCTGATTCAGCGGACTTTCGCTACCAGCTCCTCCCTAGCTTAGAGAAGGAATTGCGCCACTACCAACTCTTAACCACAGCTCGGGAAGACGCTAGTGAACTGGCTGCCAGCCGCGAAGAACTCGACCGCTTAGGCAAGGAGATCCAAGCATCTTACAAAGACTTTCTTACCCTCACGATCTAGAAGGAGTGTTGTTAATGACTCAGAATAATTTTTCTAATGATTTCGATGACCTATTAGCCCAGCCTTTTGCCCTTGACCAGGAGGAAGGAGAGCTCCAGCCCCAAGCTCAAAAGCAGGAGACAAGTCTCTTCGACCGCTTGTCGGATAAGGAGAAACAGCAAGCCCAGGCCATGGCCAAGATGATTGACGAAAAGAATATGTCCGGCCTGACCGCTTACGGCAGCAAGGCCCAGTCCAAGCTCAACCAATTCTCCCATGCCATGATCGACCAGGTGCGCAATAAGGATACTGGAGAGATTGGGGTCAGCCTGCGCCAGCTCATGGATCGCTTAAATGAGAGCGAGTTGAACAAGCTCCAACAAAAAGAGACGAATCCCATCAAACGTTTCTTCAACCGGTCCAAGCTCTCTCTCTATGAGGCCAACGCCAAATTCCAACAAGTTGCCGTCCAAGTCGACCAAATCGCTGACCAATTAGACCGCCACCAGGCCCAACTGCTCAAGGACAACCAAGACCTGGATGGCCTCTATGACGAAAACTATGAATTCTTCAAGGTGCTGAATATCTATATTGCGGCAGCCCAGCTCAAGTACCAAGAGCTCCAAGAAGAATTGATCCCTCAAAAAGTTCAAGAAGCCCAGGCAGCAGACAATCAAATGGTCGCCCAAGAACTCGCCGACCTTCGTCAATTCGCCAGCCGCCTCGAGAAGCGGATCTACGACCTCAAGTTAACCCGCCAAGTCTCTATCCAGCAAGCACCGCAGATCCGCCTGATCCAAAATACCAACCAGGCTCTGGCTGAAAAGATCCAGTCCTCAGTTCACACGGCCATCCCCCTCTGGAAGAACCAGATGGCGATCCAACTCTCCCTCCAGCGGCAGAGCGATGCCCTCAAGGCCCAACAAGCAGTTACAGATACAACTAACCAGCTCCTCCGTCAGAATGCGGATATGTTGGAACAATCTAGCTTAGAGATCAGCCGGGAAAATGAGCGGGGCATCGTCGACATCGAAACCCTCGAGCATGTCCAAAAGAGCCTGGTCCATACCATTGAAGAGACCTTCCAAATCCAACAAGAAGGCCGGAAGAAGCGCCAAGAAGCAGAAGGCCGACTCCTCAATATGGAAGACCGACTCAAAGAAAGCTTGCTCAAAGATATGGACCGTCGCCAGGCCTAGACACTGGACCTGGGGCTAAGAATTGCCTCAAATACACGAATGTACTATAATTGTTATATATTAAAGAAGGAAAGGGATGAATCACATGCTTTGGACACTTATCTGGGGCGGTATCGTTGGTGCAATCGCAGGATGGATTGCAGGCAAGGATATCCCATTTAGAATTATCGGTAACATCGTTGCTGGTCTCATCGGCAGCTGGATTGGCGGTAAACTCCTACCCGTCTTCGGCCCAGTTTGGGGCGGAATTGCTATTATTCCATCCATCATTGGCGCCGTTATCTTAGTCATCTTAGTTTCTTGGCTCATGCGCCGCTTCGCATAAAACGGTAGCATAAGCTAAGAAAAACACAGGCTGTGTCCCTCCGGATACAGCCTTTTTTATAAGGGTGTGAGCAAAGGCGTTCAGAAAGGGATGACTGGAAGCAAAGAGGATAAGAGCGGCTTTAGCCGGTCGTTCCACTTTGCTGAAGTCACTCCCTTTCTGCCTTTGCGAACCCGACTAGACAGGGTGTGAAGGCTAGCGGGAGAAATAGAGCTCTGGAACCAAAAGCCAGAGAAGACTTCAAGTCTTCGGCGGATTTTGGTGAAGAGGAGCTATTTCTGCTAGCCTGAACCCGACTAGGGTATGAGGAAGACCCCTTAGCTTTGGATACTTGTAGTAAGCCGGAATAAGAGCAAGCAAGACTTGCTAAGAGAGACCTCGTTCGCATCTTGTCGCCAAGCTACTTGCTAATAGAGATCTTGTTCGCTAGTTGACCCCAGCCTACTTGCTAATGGAGGGTTCGTTCACAAGTTGCTAGACCCCAAGGCATGCTCACTAGCAGACTTTATTAAAAACAAAAACTGTGCGAAACCTAAATTCTAGGTCGCACAGTTTTATTTTCGAGCAATTATTGGTCAAGATGAATGTTCACTGCCTGTGGGCCACGCTCTCCTTCCGCAATTTCAAAGCGGAGCTTTTGCCCTGCTTTGAGTTGGTGGCTAAAGGCACCTTGGAGGGCAGAAGCATGGAAGAAAAGACTATCTTCTTCGGGATTTTGTGGGAGGTCGATAAAACCATACCCCTTATCAGCTGAATAAGATTTCACGATTCCTTGGTACATGAATTTACTCCTCTTCTTCTACTAAGGCTTGAGGGAAGTGTTCGCTGACAATGTCATAGCAGCGTTGGCAAAGCGTTGGTGCTTCAGGGATTTGACCCACGCTTGGGTAAACGCCCCGGCAACGTTGGCAAACTTCACCGTCTGCCTGGGTCACTTCCAAGGCATAGTGGCCATAGTCATGGGCTTGGTCAGACTTCTCTTCTAGCGGCTTGATTTCAACTTGTGAGACAATCAAATAGGTCCGGAGTTGGTCGCCAACTTGGGCCAGTTTGCTTTGGGTATCCGCATCGGCATAGATAATCAGGTCAGCTTCAAGTGACTTCCCGATTAACTTGGCATTTCTAGCTTCTTCCAAGCTCTTGTTGACATCGTCACGGAAATCGAGGAAGGCATTCCAGAAGTCCAATAATTCTTGGCTGTTGCTGTAGACTTTTAGCTCAGGGAATTCAGCCAATTGGGCATAGTCTTCTTCTTCATCCAGATATTGCCAGATTTCTTCAGTCGTATGTGGGATAACTGGTGTGAGCAAGAGGGTCAGGTCTCTAACGACTTGGTACATTACGGTCTGCATCTTCCGACGGGCTGGGCTATCCGCTAATTCAATATAAGTTACATCCTTGGAATAATCCAGGTAGAAGCTGGACATTTCCGTTGTCAGGAAGTTGAGGATGCCTTGGTAGACGGTCATGAAGTCATAGCGGTCATAGGCAGCTTCTACTTCTTTAACCAGTTCATTGAGCTTGTTGAGCATGAATTGGTCGATTGGGTCTAAGTTGTCATAGCTGACAGCATTTTCACTTGGCTTGAAGTCGGTCAGGTTACCCAACATGAAGCGGATCGTGTTGCGGATCTTGCGGTAAGCTTCAGACACTTGGCCGAGGATATCGTCAGAAATCCGCACATCGTATAAGGTATCGGCAGAAGTTACCCAGAGTCTCAGGATATCGGCTCCGCGTTGCTTGCAGACATCATTTGGTGACACGGTATTACCTAAAGACTTACTCATCTTGCGTCCTTCCCCATCATTAACGAAACCTTGGGAAAGTACGGCCCGGTAAGGTGCTTGGTCGTTAACAGCAACTGAGGTTAACAGACTTGAGTTAAACCAGCCCCGGTATTGGTCAGAACCTTCTAGATAGAGGTCAGCTGGGAAGGTTAAATTATCCCGTGTCCCTAAGACGCCGGCGTGGGTTGAGCCAGAATCAAACCAAACATCCATGATGTCCATTTCCTTGGTAAATTGGCCATTGGGTGAACCAGGATGGCTGAAGCCTTCAGGAAGTAAGTCCTTAGCCTCCCATTCGAACCAGACATTAGAACCGTGTTCACCGACAAGCTCTGCCACATGGTTAATGGTTTCTTCGCTAATGATTTCTTGGCCATCTTCGGCATAGAAGATAGGGAGCGGTACACCCCATACCCGTTGGCGGGAGATAACCCAGTCGCCCCGGTCGCGGATCATATTGTAGATGCGTTTTTCACCAGAAGGATGGAGCCAGTCCACTTCATTCTCAATGGCTTCAAGCGAACGGTCACGGATCTTATCAACGGAGCAGAACCATTGTGGGGTTGCCCGGTAGATGACCGGTTTCTTGGTCCGCCAGTCATGAGGGTAGCTGTGGGTGAAGTAAGACACATGGAGCAAGGCCCCAACTTCTTTTAACTTGTCGAGGACTTTTTCATTCCCATCTTCATAGAAGACACCTTCTAGGCCAGGAGCTTCGTCAGTATAGCAACCTTGGTCGTCAATTGGCGATAGGGCGTCTAAACCGTAAGCTTGGCCAATATAAAAGTCGTCTTCCCCGTGGCCAGGAGCGGTGTGGACCAGGCCAGTACCGGAATCTGCGGTGACGTGGGTCCCTACCATAACGAGGGAATCCCGGTCATAGAAAGGATGCTGGGCCACCATGCGGTCCATTTCAGAGCCTTTAATTTCATCAATTTCTTGGTAGTCTTCCCAGCCTAAAGTTTCCGCTACGTCTTCTAAGAGCTCCTTAGCAATCACGAAATGACGGCCATCCACTTCAACAAGCGAATAGATAAAGTCAGGGTGGACGGAGATCCCGAGGTTGGCTGGTAAGGTCCAAGGGGTCGTGGTCCAGATCACGAGTTCGCTATCTTCTGGCAACTTGCCCTGGCCATCCTTTAGCTTGAAGGCCACGTAGATACTTGGAGATTCCACATCCCGGTATTCAACTTCAGCTTCGGCTAGGGTTGATTCACTGGATGGTGACCAGTAAACTGGACGCTTGCCCTTATAAATGAGGCCCTTGGCAGCCATCTTACCGAAGACACGGATTTGTTCTTCTTCAAATTTCGGATCCAAGGTCACATAAGGATTGTCCCATTCTCCAGCAACGCCTAAACGTTTGAAGTCTTCCTTTTGTCCTTCAATTTGTTTCCAGGCATAGTCTTCGCAGATTTTACGGAATTCTGCGGTTGACAAGGCTTTGCGGTCCACACCGGAATTGGTGACAGCTTGTTCAATAGGCAGGCCGTGGGTATCCCAGCCTGGTACATAAGGTGCCCGGTAGCCTGACATAGACTTGGACCGGACAATAATATCCTTAGCAATCTTATTCATGGCGTGGCCAATGTGGATCGCCCCATTAGCATAGGGAGGGCCATCGTGGAGGACAAAGGGTGTCTTGTCCTTGTTTAAGGCTTGGCGCTTACCATAGATATCTTGTTCTTCCCATTCTTTTTGTCGTTCAACTTCTTTAACTGGTAGGTTCCCGCGCATTGGGAACTTAGTTTTCCCTAAATTAAGGGTTTCTTTCATCTTCATGCTTTTCCCCGCTTTCTTTGATCCATATCCTGTACATAAAAAAAGCTCCATCCGCAAGGGACGAAGCGATCGTGGTACCACCCAAATTTAGTTGCAAGCAACTCTTAAAGCGTTAACGCCGCTAACGTCTCCGCCTACTTCATTTCAGCAGAGCCTCATTCGGATGATAATCTTAAGTTTAGCTTAGTCTGCTTCACAGCTACCGCAGATTCTCTGATAAGCGCCCCTTAAGACCGTGTTCCGTTCTGTTTTATATACATGGCTAATGATACTAAAATTCTTCTCATTTTTCAAGCCCAGACTTCTTAATCGTCCGGCTCATCCGCATTCTTAAAGACTAATGCTTGCTTTTCTTCAGGGGCTGCCCCTATTCCCTCCTGGCTTGGCGCTTCTTCTTGGGCGGCTTGGCCTTGGGTGAGGTGCTCAACATCTTCGGGCTCGAGGACCTCCTTGACTTCATCAGGCATGACAGCCACTTGGTCATTGTTGAAGAATTCTTCCTTCTGCTTGGCTTCATCGACTTGGGCATTGGCCAGGTCGAAGATTTCTGCCGCCTTGTCGTTGCGTACAGGCAGATCCAAGTCAGCGATCAATTCTTCAAGGTTAGGGCAGTCGCCCCGGGCTTCTTCGCGAGCGGTGAAAATCTTATCCCAACGCTCATCTTCTAAGCTCTGTTGGCTATTGTGGATGAGCCCTAAGAGCTGGCCCCTGAGCACCTGGCCGTGCTGTTGGAGATAGGTTGTTTCGGTATCGACAGCCACAGCTCGTTCTGCTGCCTGGGTCAAGAGCTCATTGGCCGACTCTTCAGCCCGGCTAACAATTAGTTCAGCCTCGTTGAGAGCTTCTTCCCGCAATTTATCTGCGGCTTCTTGGGCCACCACAATGGACCGGTTGAGGGCTGATTCCTTGCCCCGGAATTCATCCAATTCAGCATTTTTTTCGAAGATTTCTTGCTGCATGTACTGGTTTAAGGTTTCCAGATTATCCATGGCGTGTCTCACTTCTTGCAGGAAGCTGTCCACCTCTTGTTTGTCATAGCCTGATAATTTACTCTTGAAGGTTTTATCCTTTAAATCACTTGCATTCACTATCATCAACCTCTTTTCATTGATTCGCTAAATACTGGATGGCCAAGCGGACCTTGCCCTTCTTGGACTGGCCGAGGATCTGGTCAATATAGAGCCGGCCGTAGCCGCGGACACTGAGAGTATCGCCAACAGCCACTTCCCGGTCTACCCGGTCTTGGACCTGCCAGTTCTGCTTAATGCCCTTAGCTTGGACCAGTGACTTGGCCTTGGTTCGAGACAAGTTAAGGGCTTCAGCCAGGACCAGGTCCAAGCGCAAGGAGGCCGCACTAATAGGCCGCTCTTGCCAGTTCTCCTGGCTCTGGACGCGGTCTGACCAAGGGATGGGCTGGAGCGCCACCTTGGCCCGGCCCACCCGATCGACTTCTTGGATGAAGAAAGGCAAGAGCTCTTGGCTGGTAATGAATTGCCATCGCTCGCCATCGCTAAGGATATCTCCCAAGACCTTGCGCTCCAGCCCCTGTCCCAACAAACTGCCCAGAACTTGGCGGTGACTCAGCTGGTTAAACTTCTTGGCATAGGAAATCTCAACCAGGACCAAGTCATAGTCCACTTCTTCCGCTTCAAGATAAGGAGGATAGATCAAGAGACGCTGGCGCTCGGCCTGGTCATAGCCTCCCCAGAAGGCATAGCGATAGTCTGAATGGGACTGGCCCAGAACTGTTTGGGCAATCACCTGTTCTCTCGGATCGAGAAAGTCGGACAAAATAGGCCGGTATTGGTCAAGAACCTGGCCTTGCCAGTCTAGCACTTGTTCGACGAAATTTTTTTCTTCTGCAGGAAAATGTTGGAATAGGTCTCCCGACAAATCGGAGCCCTCCTTTCTACACTCTTTCCTTTATTCTACACTAAGACTTACCCAAGTGGAAAGAATTCGCTGAAAATTGCAGGCAAGATTTATAAAGTTAACAGCAGACTATAGGAAGTTGTGCTGGTTCTCTTATCAATTGGCTTGCTGGGCGTCCCTTGTACCTACCAACTTGCGAACATGCCCGCCATTAGAAAGTAGCTTGGCGACAACTTGCGAACGACTTCCCCATTAGCAAGTAGGTTTGCGGCAAGACGCGAACGAGGGACCTATTAGCAGGTCGACTGGCGGTAACTTGCTAGGCAAGATGGACAAGGTCCCCATAATTAAAACAAGCTAGCAAGGTCTCTGCTAGCTTGTTGATTCTCACCTTAATTACTTATTTTGCTCATATCTAGTCAGGTTCGACTTGGCAGTCTTGGAGTGATTTCACAAGCTAGAAACGAGCGAATACTTCGCTCTTATTCTGACTTGCTCCAATCATCCAAAGCTAAATGCTCTTGCTTACACCCTATAGTTGGGTTCGGGCTGGCAGCTTTCCTGTCACTTCACAAGTCTCCGCCGCAGTCTTTCAGACTGCTCTGGTGACTTGCTCCAGTGAAGGAAAGCTAAACGCCATCCCTCACACCCTGATCTAGTCGGGTTCGACTTGGCAGAAAGGGAGTGACTTCAGCAAAGTGGAACGATCGGCTAAAGCCGCTCTTATCCTCTTTGCCTCCAGTCATCCCTTTCTGAACGCCTTTGCTCACACCCTATGTAGTCGGGTTCGACTTGGCAGACTCGGAGTGATTTCACAAGTCAGAAACGAGCGAATACTTCGCTCTTATTCTGACTTGCTCCAATCATCCGAGTCTAAACGCCAAGTCTCACACCCTTGCCCTTTTAATAAAAGATTGTCAGGCCGCGTTGGGCTAATTGGAGCACGAGCAGGCCAATGACTACATTGAAACTAATTCCTCCGAGTGAAGGAATGAAGGAATCAAAGAAGGAGATGTAGGGCTCGGCCAGGTTATTGATCAATTGTCCTAACTTGCTATCTCTTGCGCCGGGAAACCAGGAGAGAAGGGCATAAATAATGAGGACAAAGCTGTAGAGCTGGATCAGTTCTTGTAGTAACCAAATGATATTAGTCATGGATGTCTTGTTCCTCCTTGAAAGGGTCATAGCGGCGGTCGGACTCGTAGCGGTAGTGGCTCGGATCGACTTGGTCTTCGTAGACCCCTTGGATGTCAATCGTCGCCGGAACAGCTAGGAAGACATCCTGGCCAATCCGCTGCATGTCACCATGGATGGCAAAGACCACACCCGCGATATAGTCGATAAAGCGGCGAGCATCAGCATCATCCATCCGGTCAAAGTTCAAGATCACACCCTTGCCTTCTAGAAGAAGGTCTCCGATGCGCTCCGCTTCGCCAAAAATTCTCGGCAGGAAGATTTGAATCGTCTGTTGACTTGCTTGACGGCCCCCATCCATGCGAATTAGTTTTTGATTGGTCTTCTTTGCTTGGTCAGCCATCTGAACATCCTCCTCCGTTTCAAAATCTTCTCTAGCCAAGGCATCTGCTGCTTCTGGGGAAGCAGCTAGGTCATCGTCGAAGGCGTAGTCCTCCACCTCTTGGTCGTCATTGATAAAAATCGATTGCACAAAGTCTTTAAATGCCATAAATCCCCCATTATTCTTGGTACAAGGCAGAGCCAATCCGAACAAAGGTCGCCCCTTCAGCAACAGCCAAGGGATAGTCCGAACTCATTCCCATGCTCAGTTCCTGGCAAGGAGCATAACTGAGGTCTTTAGCTTGGACACTTTGCCCCAACTCACGCAAGCGGCCAAAGTAGCTATGGATGGCCTCATCGCTGGCATCATGGGGAGCCATGGTCATTAAACCGACCACTTCCACTTTGTCAAACTTGGCCAGGCCCTCGATAAAAGCTTCTAATTCTTCTGGAGCAATCCCTGACTTGCTTTCTTCCCCTGACACATTGACCTGGACGAAGCACTTGACGACATGGTCGGCCCGCTTTTGAATCTCTTTAGCAATCTTTAACCGGTCCAAAGCATGGAAGTAGTCCACTTCATTAATAACATCCTTGACCTTACGCGATTGCAAGGGGCCGATTAAGTGCCAGACACAGTCATCAGGCATAGCTGCCTTCTTCTCTAAAAGACCATCCACATAATTCTCAGCATAGTCTCTCAGGCCCACTTGGTAGAGGGACATGGTCTCTTCCACCGAATGGTACTTAGAAACACAAATCAGCCTGACATCCTTAGAGGACAAGGCTGATTCCTGCTGCACAGTTTGAATCCGTTGGCGAACGGCCTGTACATTATCTTGGTAGGTCATGCTTACCGACGACGCTTTCTGAAGAATGGTGGCGTATCTAATTCATCTTCACCTAGCTCATTACCATAGCTTTCGTTCGGTGCATTGTAGTTGTTGTAGTCATCTCCAGCTGGGCGACGGTTATCGCGTGGCGCTTCCCAGTCATCATAGTTATCTTGACGGCTTGGACGGGCTGGACGACTTGGGGCTTGTTTTTGCTCAAAGTATTCAGGACGATTGCCATAGTCACGGCTGGCTGCGCTTTGGGCACCAGTCTTGAAGGCAGAGCTTTGACGGCTAGCTTTCTTTTCTTCATGGCGACGCTCTTCGTCAATCCCAGTCGCAATGACCGTTACAATGACTTCATCATCCAGGTCTTCATTGATTGTCGTACCAAAGATGATGTTCACTTCTGAAGAAGAAGCAGCAGAAACAATATCAGCAGCATCTTGAGCTTCGAAGAGGGTCAGGTCTTCGCCACCAGCGATGTTCAAAAGAATTTGTTCTGCCCCATCGATAGATACTTCAAGTAATGGCGATGAAATAGCCTTCTTGGTCGCGTCAGAGGTCCGGTTTTCACCTTGGCCAGCGCCAATCCCCATTAGGGCTGTCCCTTGGTCTTGCATCACGGTACGTACGTCCGCGAAGTCCAAGTTCACATAGCCAGGTGAGGTAATCAGGTCAGAAATCCCTTGAACCCCTTGGCGTAGAACATTGTCAGCTTCACCGAAAGCTTCCCGCATTGGGGTCTTCTTGTCAACGATTTCTAATAAGCGGTTGTTGGAGATTGTAACCAAGGTATCGACATGTTCCTTCATCTTGGCAATCCCTTCCGCAGCTGAGCGGCCACGCTTAGGTCCTTCGAAGGTGAAGGGACGGGTCACAACCCCTACCGTTAAAGCGCCTAATTCTTCTTTAGCGATTTGAGCGACGATCGGTGCGGCACCCGTACCGGTCCCACCGCCCATACCAGCTGTGATAAAGATAAGGTCTGCCCCTTGCAAAGCTTCACGGATTTGGTCTTCACTCTCTTCAGCGGCTTTGCGGCCAACTTCTGGTTGGGCCCCAGCACCGAGTCCACGGGCAATCTTAGGCCCGAGGTGGATCTTCACGTCAGCGCTTGAGTGCGCTAAGGCTTGGGTATCGGTATTCGCTACAATGAACTCTACCCCACGTACATTTTCTTGGATCATGCGGTTAACCGCGTTATTACCGCCGCCACCAACACCAATGACCTTGATGTTAGCGCCGCGTTCAAAATCTTGTAAATTGTCAAATTCTAAATCCATCTTTTATCCTCCTGAATCATTACTCGTCTTAGTTAAAGATATCTTCAAAAAAGCTCTTCACTTTATCAGCGAAGCCTTCATTGCCTTCTTTAGCCGCATGGTCGGCTGCTTGGCGAGTGCCCCTGCTTTCTTCTTCATGAAGCTCTTCTTCATAGCTAGCATAAGGCGCTTCAGGAACGCTCTCTGCTTGAACTTCATGGTCGACTTCCGGCTCGTAAGCCCGGACTTGAGGGCGGGTATAGCTTTCTTCCTCTTGCTTAGCTGCGTCCCGGCTCCGGTTGTCAAAGTTATAACCTTGGGCCACATGGTAAATTTCTTCGAGACCCGATGCGTATTCCACCAGGCCAACTGCCGTCGCGAACATCGGGTTGCGCAAACCTACATGCTCAGGAATATAGAAACGCACTTCCGTTCCAAAATACTCTGAAGCCAGGTCAATCACGCCAGGCAGAGCAGCAGCCCCACCCGTGATAACCACGCCACCAGGTAGGTCAAAGGCTTCGACTTGGTCTAAGGCACGTTTAATCGTTTCCAAAATTTGCATCACGCGAGCTTCGATAATTTCAGAAAGATAGTGTTCGTCTACCTTAGCGGGTTCTTTTTTGCCGATAATTTCAACCGGGAAAAATTCATTCTCGCTGGTATGGCGGGAATCCGCATAGCCGTATTCCAACTTAATCTGCTCTGCATTCTCGGTGGTTGTGTTTAGGACAGTGGAGATATCCTTAGTGATATACTCCCCACCCTCTTGGTCGATGTAGGCAAATTTTAATTGCTTGTCATGGATAACGCTGGCGCTCGTTTGGCCACCACCCATATCGATAATAATCGTTCCGAAATCTCTTTCCCCTTCAGATAAGGCTGCAGCTGCTGTTGCTAGGGGCTGAACGACCAAGTCGGCAATATTCAAGCCCGCATTCTCAACACAGCGGCGAATATTGTGAATAATCGTCTTGGTCCCCGTAATCATGCTCGCATAGAGTTCTAAACGAACGCCAATCATTCCACGTGGGTCGCGGATGCCATCAAAACCATCAACCACGAACTCTTCAGGGATCACCGAAATGATCTCCCGTTCTGGTGGAACTGCACGTACTTTAGCTGCAGATAGGACATTGTTGACATCTTTATCCGTGATTTCACGGTTCTCATTTGCCACTGCAATCATCCCATAACAAGGTTCTATGTTCACTTGATTACATGGTACGCCAACAATGACGTTTTTGATTTCACAGTTTGACTTGCGTTCAGCTTGACGGACAGCGCTCTTGATGGCTTCGACCGTTTTGTCGATATCCACAATCACACCCCGGCTCAAGCCTTCTGAACGTTCACTCCCAACACCGATAACATTCAGGTGCTGGTTCACATATTCGGCAACAACAACTTTTACTGAAGTGGTTCCAATATCGAGACTCGCATAAACTTTTGGTTGCACCATGTAATTGAAACCTCCAAATTCTTTAATCAATAATCAAGATATGTCTATATCGCTTCTATTTTAACATAAATAAAGTAGCAAAAGCAGTAAACTTTTCCTAAATCAATGAAAGAAAAGAAAGCTAGCAAGTGCCGAGCTCTCCTCTTGATAAAGAGACTAGGACCTGCTCCAAAAGCCAATCTCCACTTTGCCTTCAGCGACAATAAATTTCCTTATCATCCCTTGCAAAGATCCAAGCCTGTTAGCTTTTGTCACACTTTCCTCTTCATAGAAGCTATAAATATCAGATTATAATCAAGTTTACCATACAGAAATACCTATAGCAATCAGAAGCAAGCGCCCCAAGAGGAAAAGCTAGGATTTGTCAAGAAATTAAAAATAAAGGATTTCCAATAAATTGTGCTGGTCAGCATTCGTTTCGCTGTTGTTCAAAAATAATTGATATAGACTTTTTGTTTACTTACCCTCAATATAAAAAATTAGAGGAGCAAATAAAAAAAGCGGAAAATTCCGCTTTCAAATGAATTAGCTAACCGATCTTCTATTGGGCCTGGCTTGAAGCTTGGCTGCTGGCCTGAGCTCCACTTGCTTGGCTAGCTGGTGCGACCTGGCTAGCCGGAGCCTGGTCAGGAGTCTCCTGGCTGGCCGTGCTCGCTGCACTGCCTGTGCCAGATGAATCGGATGTGCTGACCTGACTCTGGCTTGAAGCACTGGATGAGTGATCCGCTTCAGCACTTGCCTCTGCTTGGTCCCCCTCTGCCTTGACTTCAATTTCTTGCCGGTCCTCCTGGGCAGGCGATGGGTGGGCAGCTTCATAGACTTCCTTCTCTTCTGGACTCGCAAATGGATTATTGGCTGGTGTCAATTCGGTAAAGAAAATACCCAGGTCCATATCCAAGAGTCCTTTTTGCCCGTCCAAGATTTCCAGAACTTGGTCATAGTACTGGAGGTAGTCCACAAATTTCAGCATAAAGCCCGTAACAATATTCCCGTCCCGCATCTTTAGAGCGAGGTGGTTGGGGTAATCAGCCGTTGAGATATTGTGGATCGATCCAATCTGCTGGAGGATACGATCTGGCAGTTTGCCTAGCTGCTCCGCGAGTTTAAGGATCTGCCCGTCATCGAAGCCTTCAAAGACCGGCAATTGCTTGTCGGGTTCAGACAGGGCCTTATCCAAGATCATCTGGTTTTCTAAGACCGGATAGTAGAAGTCCTTCTTCTTCACGTAACCGACTACCCGGTGTTCTTGGACATTGATCAAGACATTGCGCTGGTCGTCCAATTGGATGTTCACGCTCTGAACTTGGGGATAGGCAGCATTAATCCGCTGCATGGCGCTTTCTTGGAGGGATTCCACCCGGCCTAGGCTCATGGAAGGATGGAGGCCGGATACCCGGACCAGGTCTTCTTCCTTGATCTGCCGCGTCCCCCGCACTTGGATGTTGCGCACATGATTGAGGGGCGAGGCCAAGTAGCTGGCGACTAAGAGAAGAAAGATAAAGAAGCCATAATAGGCCCAGCGTGTCTTAGCCGGTACCTTGGCTTTTTTCTTTTGCTTAGGCGGTTTAGGCTTGGCCTGGCCCTTGTCCTGACGTCCGAATTGGTCTTTGACCGACCGCCAAACTTTAATCCGCCGTCCCTGTTGCTTTGGCGCTTGGGGCTTTTGGGTGGCTGATCGGGCCTGCTTTTTCGGCTGGCCTGCAGAGCTTGCTTGCGACTGGTGCGAGGAAGCTGGCGACGGCTGGCCTTCCTCCCGGCCACTAACCCGGGATCTTGAGGGGTGTGCTTTATTTTTATAACGTCGTCTTTCTTTCTCCCAGTCCATGCTTTTCCCCCTTTAGGCTTTATTTTTCTTCGATGGCTGTCTCCAGGACCCGGCGGAGACGGTCCGCTGCATCTGGTACTCCGAGGAGTCGGGCTTGTTGGCTCATCTGTACCCGCTGGATGTCGTCGGCCATCAATTCGTCAATCATTTCCAGGAAGAGATCATTATTCAGGTCCTCTTCTAAGAGCATCTTGGCTGCCCGGTGGTCGACCAGGGACTCAGCATTGCGCTGCTGGTGGTTGCCCGTCACATTAGGGCTTGGAATCAGCAGGCTCGGCGTCCCCAGAGCCGTTAGTTCAGTTAAGGTCGTTGCCCCTGACCGGCAGACAACCAGGTCCACCGTATTAAAGAGTTGGGGCATGTTCTTGATATAAGGAACCACCTTGACATTGGTCAGCTGGTCCAAATGGTCAAATTCTTTTTGATAATCATCATAATAGATCTCACCCGTGGCGATCAGGACTTGGTAGGGCCGCTTGGTGAAAGCTTCCAGCGAGGCCATAACTGCATCGTTGATCCGCTGAGCGCCCCGGCTCCCCCCGAAGATCAGGAGCGTCGGACGATTGTTGACCAGCCCATATTCCGTCAAATCAACCTTGTCAGAGATAGCAGCCACTTCCTGGGCCCGGGGATTGCCGGTGTAGACAATCTTATGAGCATAGCGGCTAAAATCCGCCTTGACCCGGTCGAAGCAAATTGCAATCTTATCCACATAACGACTTAAAAACTTATTGGTAATCCCAGCTACTGAGTTCTGCTCATGAATCACGGTTGGCAGGCCCAAATGCGAAGCGGCGTAGAGGACAGGCGCGCAGACATAGCCCCCTGTGCCGACCACGACATCGGGCTGGAAGTCTTTTAAGAGCTTGCGGGCCGCTGAGACACTCTGGAGCATATAGAGAGCTGTCTTCAGATTATCCATTGACAGCGACCGTTTCAGGCCTTGGATCCGGACTGTCTTGAAGGGGATCCCCTGTTCTGGCACAATCTTGGCTTCCATTCCCTGGGCGGTCCCGATATAGAGGAATTCGGCATCTGGGTAATGGGCTAGTATATTCTTCTGTAAGGCGAGCGCAGGATAGATATGGCCTCCCGTTCCGCCACCCGATAAGACAACACGCATGCTTTCCATCCTTCCTAGTTAATGATCCTTTTTACTTTGGGCTAAGTGCTTGGCTGCTTGGACAAAACGCTCGCCCCGCATTTCGAAATTGAGGTACTGGTCCCAAGAGGCACAAGCTGGCGAGAGCAAGATCACATCGCCGGCTTGGCTCTGGGCATAGGCTAAGTCAGTCGCTTCTTCGATATTCTTGGCATGGACATAAGGGATTTCCATATCTTCAGCCAGCTTGGCAAAGCGGTCAGCTGTCTGCCCCATCACGACCATGGCCTTGACCTGGCCGAGTTCGGGCTTCAAGTCCTCTAAGCCAAGACCCCGGTCGAGGCCTCCTGCAACCCAAACGATAGGGGCTTGGAAGCTGCGCAAAGCTGTCTTCGCGGCATTGTTATTAGTTGCCTTGGAGTCATTATAGAAGCGACGACCTTGGTAGTCCAAAACAAATTGCATCCGGTGGGCTACCCCATGGAAGCTCTGGCAAGCGGCTTGAATGGCCGTATTGGAAACACCTAATAATTTAGCAATGGCCATCGCTACTAGGGCATTTTGGACATTATGGTCGCCAGGAATAAAGACCTGGTCCCGCTCGACAACGGCTTCTTCTCGCCACATCAAGCGCTGGTGAGCCCGATCGTACCAAGCTCCTTCCCGAGACTGACCCGTTAGTGAAACGGGAATAACTTGGGCTTGGGTCTCATGCCGCTTGTCCCAGAGCACTTCCTGGTCGGCGTTCAAAATCAGGTAATCGGATGCCTCCTGCTGGGCCGTAATCTGCCACTTGGCTTCCAGATACCCTTCGATACTGCCGTGGTAGTCCAAATGCGTCGGATACAGATTGGTAATAGCAGCAATCTTAGGCTTGAAGCTGCAGGTCCCCATCAATTGGAAACTGGAAAGCTCGAGCACCAAGCGATCGCTCGCCTTGGCATCCAGGGCCACATCCAGGGCCGCTAGACCGATATTCCCTGCCAGGTAGTTCTTGCCCGGCAAGTCCGTTGCAGCTTCTAGGATTTGGAAGGTCAAGGAAGCGGTGGTGGTCTTGCCGTTAGACCCCGTGATACCAATGATTTCAGCTGACGTCAGTTGGCCGACCAACTCAATATCCGTGTAGACCGGCAGGCCTTTAGCTTGGGCGGCCTGGACCATGGGATTACTATAGGGAATGCCAGGATTTTTGACCATAAAGGCAAAGTCTTCCTCCAGCAATTCCACCGGGTGCGAGCCCGCAATGACCCGGACATTCTCTTCGATCAGGGTCTGGGCTTCCTTATTTTCTTCTAAGGGCTTGATATCATTCACAGTGACAAAGGCGCCCAGGTCCGTCAGGTGTCTAACCACACTCATCCCTGTCATGGCCAGTCCTAGGACTAGGACTTTTTTATTTTTTAGCGATTCCCGATTAATTTCTAGTCTTTCTTCCATAATTTCCTCCTAGAAGATAGCGATGGCGATCAGTGCGCCGATAATTTGAACAGCCCAGAAGACTAGGTCGACCTTCCATTCGGACCAACCTAGCATCTCAAAGTGGTGGTGGATAGGACTCATCTTAAAGATCCGCTTGCCTGTCAATTTGAAAGAAGCCACCTGCAAGATCACGCTGGCCGTCTCTGCCACATAAATAATCCCAGCAAAGAGCAGCGTCCACGGGTTACCAATCAAAAGAGAGAGAACGGCGAGCACCGCTCCCAAGGCCAAAGAGCCCACATCCCCCATAAAGATCTTGGCTGGCTTCACATTGAAGAGGATAAAACCGAGCAAGGCGGCGATCATGGTCACACAGAAGAGGGCAATGCCTTGCTCGCCGGCTTGGAGAGCCATGGTCAAATAAGCAGCAAAAGAAATAATCCCACAACCTGACGATAGGCCGTCCAGCCCATCGGTAAGGTTAAAGGCATTGGAAAAGCCGGTGATCCAAAAAAGTAAGAAAAAGAAAATCAAGATGGGATGGCTCAGGCTGGCGATGTTGAAGATAGGGATTTCAACTTCCAAGCCAAAGAGGACAAAGATAAAGAACATCAGTGCCGAACCCAAGAGCTGGAGGACAAACTTCTGCTTGGAAGATAAGCCCTCATTTTGCTTCTTGAAAATCTTCAGAAAGTCATCCGCGAAACCAATTCCACCAAAGAAAAGGAGGGCGATGACAAGGGCCCAAGCACTGTTAGACCAGTGCTGTTGGACAATACTCATCATCAAGACAGTGAGCACACTGGCCCCCAAAAAGACCAGCCCCCCCATGGCTGGGGTCCCACTCTTGGCTTGGTGCCAGGCCGGCCCTTCTTCACGGATGGCTTGTCCAAACTGTTTCTTGTGCATGTACTTGATAAAGAAAGGCATGGCCAGCGTGGTGATGGCATAGCAGAAAATGAAACTTAATAGCATATCGAAACCCTTTCGTTGTTTTCAGTTAAGGTTGTTGGAGTTGTAGGAGGACTTGGTCGACTGATTCAATCGGTGTGTTCACGTCCACACTCTGACCGACGACGAGACCTTCGCCCTCAATCCGCACCGGGATATTGAGGAGCTTGGCTAGTGCCTCGCTCTCGTTGCGTGTCAGACCGCTAAAGTCTGGCAGGCGGACCCCTTCATCAGTCAAGAGATAGACCTTCTTAGCCATAGAATAGTTACTCCCTGGCTTAGGTGACTGGTCGATGACCTGCTTGCCAGTGCCCAGGACTTCCACCTTGAGGAAGCCGTGGCGCTCTAATGCTTGTTGGGCAGCGCCCGGATTCTTCCCGGTCACGTCGATCATCTCAGCCTGGTCATAGCCTCCTGTCTCAGCTAGCTTAGCATAATCTAGGGCCCGTGTTAATAGGGGAACAAAGATATCTGCTAGCATGACTGCCGGTTGCTTACCATCCCCTGCCATCTTCGGTTTTTTGATGGTGAGGTAGAGAATGTATTGGGGATTATCAGCTGGGGCAAAACCAACTACCGAATAGAGGTAGTTAAAGCCCCCACTCAGATAGGCCTGCTTGTCCGTATCATAGATTTCAGCCGTCCCCGTCTTAGCCGCAATCTCAGTGCCTTCCACGGCATACATTTGTCCTGTACCCTGAGGATCTTCGACCACCCGGCGCAGGTATTGGAGAGTCTTTTGGGCCGTTTCATTAGAGATTGGAGCGGCAATCTTCTCGGGTTGGACCACTTGCAAGTCGCCCTGGCTGTTTTCCATTCGGTCGATAATTTGTAGGCGCATCATCTCGCCCCCATTAGCAATGGCAGTGAAGGCCTGGACCATCTGCCAAGGCGTTACACGGAGGCCCTGACCGAAACCGGTTGAGACTTTTTCAATTTCATAGTCATAGGACATGGACCCTGCCACCTCTTCCTTGAAGACGGAGTTAGGTTTTTGCATGAGGCCAAATTCGTACATGTATTCCTTCCAAACATCATAGCCCATATCGCCCACTAATTGGACAAAGAGCACGTTGGAGGACCGGGCTACCCCGTCCAGCTGACTGATCATACCCCAGCCGACATGGTTGTAGTCGCGGATCACGCCACCATCCACGCTGATAGCTCCTGACATATAGGTCGCATTGGGATCAAAGACCCCTTCTTCAATGGCCGCTGCCAGGGTCAGGACCTTCATGGTAGAGCCCGGCTCGAAAGATTCTTCAACGAGCAGGTTCTTCCACATGGTATCCAACCCTTCCCGGGTCTGCGGGTTAAAGGTAGGGCGCTGGGTAGCCGCTGCGATCTTACCGGTCTTGGGGTCCACCAGCATGGCTGTTAGGTTCTCTGGCTTGTAGGTGTCATTGACCTGGGTCACCAGAGTCTCTAAATAGGTTTGCAAGCGAGAGTCCAGGGTCGTGTAGAGGTTCTGTCCATCCACAGGGGCGATTTGGTCATCTGCCGCCTCCTCTTCCTGGTCATTTTGCTCGGCCTTGCTGAAGCTCACATAGCCATTCTTGCCTTGGAGTTCCTGGTCCTTGTTCTTCTCCAGACCCAACTGGCCGACTAAGCGGTCATCCATAGCATTCTCAGCCTGCTTGAACTGGGCGTAGCCGACCAGATGGGAAGCAAAGACCCCATTGGGATAGGACCGGCTCGGTGTTTCTCTAAATTCAATGCCGGGTAATTTTTCCTGGCGGATGGCGTCCATTTGGGCATAGGAGAGGTCTGACCCGGCATTGCCGAATTCTACCTGGTTAACATTCTTGGTTGAGAGGATCTTCAGGATCTCTTCCTTATCCATATCCAAGTGCTGGCTCAAGACCTCAGCCGTATGGTCACGCGTTTCAGCGGTAACGTGTTCAGCGTCCTGCCAAGCCTCGGTCAAGACGGCATACAATGAATAAGAAGTAGCATCCAGGGCTAGGGGGTTGCCACCGATATCATAGATGGTCCCCCGTTTAGCCGTTAAGATACTACTTCGTTGATACATGGCTTGGGCGCTCTGCTCGAGGTCTACGCCATTGACATGGCCACCGAGCATAATAAAGGCAAATCTCAAGATCAAGCTAGCGAAGAGGACGGCAACAGCGATCAGCATCCAATGCAGGAATTGACGCCGCTCTTTTCTTTGCTCTTGACTTGTTTTCATTCTTCCACATTCCTTATATTGTCTTCATCCATGGTCAATCCTTGGTCTTTAGCAACCTCCATGACCCGGTCATAGTTGCCGAGTTCGTTGACCTTCTGTTGGATATTATTCTTATTATTCTGTACATCCGAAATTTGAGCCTGGATGCCTTTGAGTTCCTGGTCGGCCTGCATGTACTGGGCCTTGCTGGCAACGAGAAAGATCAGGCAGGCAGCGGTCACCATGAACATGCTGATCAATTTGATCCAGTCCGCCGTCGTCAGAAAACGCTTCTGACTGTGTACTTTATGGGCTGGCTTTTGGACCAGGTGAACCTGACTTTTCTTGGGGCTAGACGGCTGGTCCTCCAAGGGGGCCGCCTTCTCAGCTGGCATGGCATAGGCAAGACTGGCTTGTTCTGGGTGTAGTGCGAAGAGTCCCATGTTTTTTCTCCCTTCACGAGTGTGATTAATCGTTAATTCTTTCGATAACACGCAATTTAGCGCTTTGGGCCCGTGGATTATGGGCCAGTTCTTCTTTTGATGGATAGATTGGTTTGCGGGTGACCAAGCGGTAAGAGGCTTCTTCCAGATCCTGGGCGAGGATTGGAATATTGGCCGGTGGTTGGTCGACCGTCGAGGCGTCCTTGAAGAGCTGCTTAGCGATCCGGTCCTCAAGGGATTGGAAGCTAATGCAGGAAATCCGGCCACCGACCTTGAGCAAGTCTAAAGCCGCTTCCAAGGAATCTTCCACAGCTCCGAGTTCATCGTTAACTGCAATTCGAATGGCTTGGAAGACCCGTTTAGCCGGGTGACCGCCTTTACGCCGGGCAGGAGCTGGAATGGCTTCTTTAATGAGCTCGACTAATTCGCCGGTTTCCTTGATCCGGTGGTCCTGGCGGCGGCGTTCAATCTGCCGGGCAATCTGCTTGGCAAACTTCTCTTCACCATAGCGGTAAAAGATCTTAACTAGCTGGTCATAGGACCAGTCGTTGACAATATCTTCGGCCGTCAAAGGCGCTGTTTGGTCCATCCGCATGTCCAAGGGCGCGTTCTGGTGGTAGCTAAAACCCCGCTCGACTTGGTCCAGCTGGGGGGACGAGACGCCCAGGTCATAGAGGACACCATCCACACCGTCAACGTCCAAACGCGCCAATTCTTCCTTGAGATAGCGGAAGTTGCGGTGGATCAATTGCAGCTTGCCTTGGGCGATTTCCTCAGCAAAACGTTCTTCTGCATGTTGGATAGCTGTGAGGTCCTGGTCAAAGGCGTAGAGCCGGCCTTGGTCAGACAAGTAATCTAAAATCAGCCGGCTATGGCCCCCACCGCCCAAGGTACAATCCACATAGATGCCATCTGCTTTAACCTGCAGGGCCTCCACGCTTTCCTCACGCAGCACGGTAATATGTTTAAAGTCTTCTGTCACCCTAAGACCTCCTCCTATAAACCTAAGTCAAATAATTCTTCAGCAATATCTTCA
Source organism: Aerococcus sanguinicola (assembly GCF_001543145.1). NCBI lineage: Bacteria > Bacillati > Bacillota > Bacilli > Lactobacillales > Aerococcaceae > Aerococcus > Aerococcus sanguinicola. The sequence goes on from NZ_CP014160.1 coordinate 289,039, forward strand.
AAGCTATCATCCAGTTCATCTTGGTAGGCCTGCCAAGTGTCGCTACTCCAGATTTCTACCCGGTCCATAACGCCCACAATCTGGCAAGCCTTCTCAATCTGGGCATGGTCCAATAAGACCTGGGGAATGTTAACCCGACCCTGCTTGTCGACCGAAACCTCAACCGCTGCTGAATAAAAGAAGCGGGTGAAGGCCCGGGCCTGGCGTTTCACCAAGGGCAGGTCCTTTAATTTCGACTGGATCTGCTCCCAAGTGGACAAGGGATAGGCGAAGATGCAGGCATCGAGCCCCCGGGTAAGCACAAAAAGCTCCCCTAATTCTTCCCGCAGTTTCGCTGGAATAATTAGACGACCCTTGCTATCGATATTATGTTTGTACTCGCCCATTAACATCTTATCGTCACCCTCAGCCTCAGCCCCGATTGTTTAAAGCACTTTTCAAAGATTTAATTCCTAAATTAAGTTAAGTTTACCATAATCTACCACTTTGCACCACAATTCTCCACAATTTTTCCCCTTTCGTGAACAGACTAAACAAAAGTTTAAAGATTGAGGGGGAAGATGCAAAGAAATACTTTAACAGGCTATTGGTGAGCGCGTTCCGCTTTTGAATTTAGCCCTTAAACGTTTAGAGGATCAACAACGGCTGAAGCCGTCTTGTACTTTATCCGTAAGTCGCTTTGCTCCAACGGCTAAAGCATGGCACCGGTTCGGGCCTAGGTCCCTCACCTAGCGAGCTTCAAACGGCTAGTACGGCCCTCAAAAAAAGGGCCTACTAGCCGTAATTCACATTGCTTGCTTGTTCATGGCTAAGTGCCAACTTCAAAGCTCCACTTCTGCTCATAAAGAAACACCAATAAGAAACAACCTTTTTGTTCAATCATTAAGTAATAAGTTGCCATAATAAAAGACCCCAAACCAAGAGCTAGTGGCTGCTGGTTTGGGGCCTTAGGGTTGGTGGATTTCAAGCGATTAAATTTTTAGATGATCGGCCTAGGCGAAGATCAAAGCGAAGATCCGATAGAAAACAAAGCCGTAATAGAGAAGGAAAACGATGATAAAGCTTAGGTTAGATAGCCGGCGCAGGAAGCGTCCCGGTGTGAAGGGCAGGTTATCGCGGAACTGGATGGCGAGGATGGCCAGGGCCAGAACAGAAACGATACCGAGCACAATAGGCAGGAAGGACCAGTGGAGGACCAACTGAGAGACGAGGTGGAAGCAGAGCCAGAGAATCGGATGGACCACATCAATCACCACTAAGTTAATGTGCTTGCCATCACTCAAATAAGGCTTCCCATATTTGGCCACCAAAATAATAGTGAGGATGGGAAGGATATAGAGAATAATTTCAAACCAAGTAAAAGCTTCCATGAGCAACACCCCGTCTTTTTTCTTTTATTTTAGCATACTTTTAATAAGGAATGTGGCAAAAGTCTGTAAGCACTTACGGTGACTTTCTTTAACTGGAGTAACCCTCACCCTAACAAAGTTGGATTTGCTCGCACAGAAGTAGCTCCCCTCATCATATCCAGTCGGGTTCACAAAGGGAGAAAGGGAGTGACTTCAGCAAAGTGGAACGATCGGCTAAAGCCGCTCTTATCTTCTTTGCCTCCAGTCATCCCTTTCTAATCGCCTTTGCTCACACCCTATAGTCGGGTTCGGGCTGGCAGAAATAGCTCCTCTTCACCAAAATCCGCCGAAGACTTTCAGTCTTCTCTGGCTTTTGGCTCCAGAGGTCTATTTCTCCCGCCAGCCCTCACACCCTAACAAAAAAAGGCTGGGGATCCCAACCTTTCTAGTCAACTTATTCAGCTGCTTCTTCAGTCATCACATCTTTACCGTTGTAGTAACCACATGCTGGGCATACGTGATGTGATTTACGTAATTCGCCGCAGTTAGGGCATTCGTTCATACCTGGTACGTTTAATTTATAATGTGTACGACGTGAACGTTTTTTTGCTTTTGATGTTTTACGCTTTGGTACTGCCATCATTCACACCTCCTATATCGTCATTTAATCTTCAGACGCTTCATCAGCAAACAAGTCCTTCAGCTTTGCAAGGCGCGGATCGATTTTTTCCTCGCCCTTAAGACTTGAGCGGTAAGAATCCTCCGTCATCATATCCCAGTCCTTGCCCATTGGAAGTTCTTGCTCCTCTGCTTCTTCAGCTGTTAAGCGCTGTTGCGGCAAATGGAGCAAGATGTTGTCTTCAATCGCTCTAGTAAGATCGACTGAATTCCCTTCAACTTCGATTTGTAGAACCGCCTCATCATCAATGATATCTGTTTCCATGCCCTTAGGCAAGTAACGCTCATTAATGGAAAAGGCCATCGACACATTGACAGGCTCTAAGGATCGTGAAGATGGTAGCGTCACATCTAATGCTATTTGCAGTTGTGCCAATACAGTTGCCTCTTCATAAATCACGAAGCCGTCAACCTTTACGGGCGACATGGCTAGGATCTCATCGCTACGCTCCTGCATCTCATCGGAGATTTCGATGCTGGTATCAATGGCTAGAGGATCTTGCGCCTGAATTCGTAATTCTTGAAATGACCATTTCATGATTGACCACCATTAAGCAACAAGAAAAATTATACCGACTCATCGAGCATTTGTCAATGATATTTCCTTGACAAGTCAATTTTTTCTTCTTGCTCCCTTTCTATGATTATTTTTTCAAGGGCTTATCGGCCAACGCCCAAAGTTCTCGTCTCGGTCTGTCTGGAGTAAATAGTCGCTGTAGATTTGGTCGGCCGCTAGCCACTCGGGCCAGGTCTGGGCGACGTCACGGTTGACCCGCCCTATCCAGCGGTAATTAGCGGGAAGTTGTTTCTTGATGGCCCGGCAATAGGCCCGTCCTGGCTCTGACTGGGCCAGGATAAAAATGGGCTGGGACCCCTGGTGGAGGGCTTGGAGTCGGCCTTTGGAAACTTGCAGGGCCAGCATGAGAAGGAGACGCTGGAGCCGCAAGCGGGGCCAGGACCGCGTTTGAGCGCTAGTTAGGAAGTCCTCTAAATTCCGGTGCCGACGGGCGGCGTCTTGGAGCCGACCTTCAATGCCCCCATCCATCAGATGGATCTGGGCCAGCGTCTTTCGGTCCTGAACCAGGAGCAGGTAGCGGATATAGGGATAAAGGGCTTCGAGACTGGGAAAAGTCTCCTGTTGGGCCAAGCGCGAAAGCATCTCTTCCGGCAAGTAAGGGGCCAGGTCCCCTAGCTCCCCTGACTGGAGCGCCTGCCTGAGATAGGTTCCCGAGACGAAGTGTTGGTCCACCGCCTGGTCTTGCCGGTGGCTATCGCCCCGCCTCTGGATAGGATGGGGCATCATCTCGAATTGACCACGGTAAATCGTTAAGGCATAGACCATGGCCAAGAGGGTATTGGACTGGTCTTCAAAATCCAAGTGAAGACCCGCCAATTCTTCTTCTTGGTCCAAAAGATAGGCCCAAGCCGCTAATTCCTGGTCAGCATGGCTGGCCTTATCTTGGCTGACTGTCTGCCGGGCCCGGTCCAAAGCTTCAGGGTGTTGGGCCAGCCAGGACGCAAAGGTCAGATAAGGGCTAAAATCAGCCGTCTCAACCCCAAAAGCGATATCCTGGCAGCCCAGGGCATTCAAATAAGCAATGGCCGCTTGGGCAAAATAATCGGCCGATTGGCTAGCCCACCAAAGCGGGAGTTCCACGACCAGGTCAGCCCCATTGGCCAAAGCCGCCCCAGCCCGGTCCCACTTCGAGGCGATAGCCGGTTCCCCGCGCTGGCAGTAATTGCCGCTCATCACGGCCACAAGCAGGTCGGCTCGGCTGACCCGCCTGGCCTCAGCTAACAAGTAAGCGTGGCCATTGTGGAAAGGATTCCACTCCGCAATCACACCGCAGGCACGCATCCTAACCCTCCTTCACACAGGTAAAAAAGAGCCGCTGACTTTCGGGACCGGGAGCTTCAAAGCTAAAGTCAGCACTCACCTGCACGTCCCCAAAGCCAGCTTGTTTGAGCAAGTCTTGGTAGCAGGACACAGGAAAAATCTGTTCCCGGTGAAGCTCCTCATGACGTTCATAATAGCCCGTTTCTGGGTCTTCGACAAAGATATTTAGCAAGTGGTCGATGGTCCCCTCGCCCCGTACTTGCTCACTCCGCCAGGTAAAGACCGCATCATCCCATTCTTCAATATATTGGTAGCCGGGATAGACCTGGTTCATCTGATAGGCCGAGTGGATGTCAAAGATAAAAAGTCCCCCAGCTTTTAAGGCCTTGGCCTGGGCCAAGAAGCATCGGCTTAGCTCTTCTGGGCCCTCCAAGTAGCAGAGGCTGTCGCAGAAAAGAGTCAGCAGGTCATAGCCTGTTTCTGCTTGGTCTTCCAACATATTCCCCTGGTAGATGCGGTCCTTGTAACCAGCTTCTGCCAAACGGGTTTGGGCGCGGGCTACCATGTCTTCAGACAGGTCATAGCCCCTGACGTCAAAACCGCGATCGAGCATCTCCAAGGCAAACTCCCCGTCCCCGCAAGCCACATCCAAGAGCCGGTAATGGTCTTGGCCTGGCAGGTAGCGGTCCAGGGCCTCCTGGCAAAAATCAGCCCAGGCCGGATAGAGGGACTTGTCGAAGAGGAGGTCGTAAACCTCCTGGAAGACTTGGTAATTCTTATCGGCCATCTTAGCTCAACCAGTCGTTAAGGTTTAGAAGCGGGGCTTCATGCCAGAGTTTTTCCAAGTTATAGCGTTCCCGCTCGTCCGCTTGGAAGATGTGGACAATGACATCCTGGCAATCCAGCAGGACCCATTTGCCTGCTTGGCGGCCTTCCACCTGTTTAACGTCAAAGCCGTTCTTGTAAACCGCTTCTTCCACAGCATCGGCGACTGCATTCACCTGGCGCTCATTATTGGCCGTTACGATCACGAAGTAGTCAGCCAAGGTCGTCAAACCCGCCATATCTAAGGCAACAATGTCCTTACCCAAACGGTCGTCCGCCGCTTTTACCACGCATTCTAATAGTTCCGTATTCTTAGCTGTCATTAAAAGGCATCCTCCTCATGTGCTTGCACCCACTGGTTATAAACGGCAATCGTTTGTGGGTGGATTGGCTTCCTTGTTTCCAATAAGTGCATTAAACTGTGCCGGATCTTGTAGTCAACGGCAGCGTCCAGTGATTTTTCAGCGACTTTGCGGGCTTCTTTGACCCCGGGAAAGTCGCGGTTGGCTTCAATATAATCAGCAATATATAAAATCTTATCCAAGCCCGTCCAAGCTAAACTCCCCAGGGTGTGGTTCCAAACGGCTTGCTCAATCAGCCGATCGCCCAATCCCAGGTCGCGTTTGGCCATCAGAACAGCAAGGGGACCGTGCCAAATGGCATTGCCCGCTTCAGGCCAATCTGGATCGTAATCCGGATGGTCAGCAAAGGCCTGGAGCTCGTCTAAGCTCGCCTCTTTGGCATAGTCATGGAGCAAGGCTGCGATACTGGCCCGCTCCTTATCTTCACCATAGCGGTCAGCTAGTTGGACAGCTGCCTCTTCCACCCCTAAGAGGTGGCGGAAGCGTTTCTTGGACAAACGGGCTTGGGCCCGGTCCAAGAGCTCTGCTCGAGAAACTTGAATTAAATTTTTTTGATAGGTCATCTCGTCAAGCGTCAAGATACAATCCCTCCTCTTCAATATAGTGTCTGACAGCTTCGGGGACAAGGTAGCGGATACTGTGGCCCTGGCTAACGGCCTGGCGGATCTGGGTCGAAGAAATCGCCATTTCCGGAACATCGACATAGAGGACCGGGTAGTCAGTTTCTAGTTGATAGCCCGGGCGCTTGACCCCGACAAATTGAACCGTCTCGACCAAGTCATCGATCCGGTACCAGGTCGGCAAGTATTCCACCATATCCGCTCCAATAATGAAGTAATAATCCGTATCGGGGTTGAGCTTGGTCAGGATATCCATGGTGTCAAAGCTATAGGACTTGCCCTTGCGTTCGAGTTCAAGCTTTTCAATGGCCAAGTGTTCATTGCCAGCAATTGCCAACTCTAACATGGCCAAGCGCTTGTCTGCATCGAGAAAAGCCTTGGGGTCCACATGGGGGGCCTGGTAGTTGGGCATCAGGTAAACCTGGTCCAGGCAAAGTTTATCATAGACCTGGTCGGCAATGATTAAGTGGCCCTGGTGGATGGGGTTAAAACTCCCACCCAAGATCCCCACACGGCGCCGCTTCTTGGTCCTTTCTTCTAATTGGCTGGCTAGCGCAAGGCCAGCGCTTTGTTGGTCACGCGCTCCCATACGCTCGCCTCCTAGCCCAAAGCCTTAACTTCAGCTGACAGCTTTTGGTTCTTGGCTTCTTGGGAAGGCCGGTAGAGAACCAAAGTCTTGCCGATGGTTTGGACAATCTCTGCTCGCAAGCCAGTCGCCAATTCCTCAGCTGCTTGGTCGACCTCAGCGCTGGAATTTTGGAGGATGTTTAATTTAACCAATTCCCGCTTCTCCAAGGCCTGGTCCACTTGCTTGATTAATTCATCATTCAAGCCATTCTTTCCAATCTGAAAAATGGCCTTTTCCTTTTGAGCAATCTTTTTGAGATACTTCTTTTCTTTATTGTTTAACATCTTTCACGCTCCTTAATTTAAATGAGGGCTTCCCGCACGAGGACATCGATCCCCTTAGGACTGTAAATGGCTAGCTTGGCATCCTCTGCTACGGTTAACCAACCCAGGCCTGAGATCACCAAATCCTGACCGGCCTTGAGCTGGAACTCGCGCCGGACCCGGTCGCCAGCTCCCTCAATCGTAGGGGTCAACAGTTCCCCCACATGGTCAAGGTAGAAGGCTTCAGCCCCTTCCAACTTGCGGCGGTGGATCTTCAGCGCATTGCTCAGGTAGAAGGTGAAACTATTACGGTCCCCTGCCAGGTAGTCAACCTGGACCAAGCCTCCGATAAAGAAGCTCTGCTCAGGGTTGACTTGATAGGTCCGGGCCTTAACTCGTTTCCTGGGCATGACTTGCTTGAGCCCTTCAGCAGACAGCTGGGAAGTGAGCTGGCCGTCTTCCATAATCCCCGGGGTATCGATGAGATAAGAGGATTCATCGAAGGGAATTTCCACCAAGTCCAAAGTCGTTCCCGGGAAAACGCTGGTCGTGATGAGGTCACCCGCAATCCCTGTCGCCTTGAGGATACTGTTAATCAAGGTTGACTTGCCGACATTGCTGACACCGACCACATAGACATTGCGGCCCTTGCGCAGGCGCTCGATCTCTTCCAATAAGTCATCCACATGGTGCTGAGTTTGGGCGCTGGTTAAGAGCACCTCCTCCACCACTAGCCCCTGGGACCGGGCGTATTTTTTCACCCAGTGGGTCAAGCGGCTTTCCTTGATGGAGCTAGGCAGCAGGTCCAGCTTATTGGCCACCAATAAGAGGTCGTTGTCCCCCACAAAGCGCTTGAGGCCAGGGATCAGGCTGCCCGAGATATCAAAAATATCCACCACATTCACCACCAAGGCATCCTCGTCGCTAATCCCATTGAGGATAGCCAGGAAGTCATCGTGGCTCATGGTCACCCCCTGCAATTCATTGTAGTGGCGCAATTTAAAACAGCGCTGGCAGTACAGTTCACCAGTCTCAAGCCCAGCCTCATAGGCGGACTTGGGCGTATAGCCTCGCTGGTTCTTATCAACTGTCTGTATGCTAGCGCCGCATCCGATACATTTCAATGACTCATCTGTCATCTAATTGATTCCTCCATTCCCAATTCTTATGGAATTTATCTAGTAAAAATTTCAACGGTTTTTCAACACCGCGGTTGACCCGGGTCCACATGCCATCTGTCTTAACGACGGGCTTGACCAGGATGGTACGAATGCCCACCCGGTTGGCACCAAAGACATCGGTCAGGAGCTGGTCACCCACAAAGGCCACCTCTTCCTTGGTCATATCCAATGTCTTGAGGGCTGCCAGGTAACCCGACGAGCGCGGCTTGTAGGCTGGAGCCAGATAGCGGACCCCCAACTGCTTGGCCACATCGGCAACACGGAGGCCGTTATTATTGGACAAAATCAAGATCTCAATGCCCGAACTGGTCATCTCCTCCGCCCACTGTTTCAAGTATTCCGGAACCTGGGCGGAATTCCAAGGTATGAGTGTATTATCTAAGTCCGTAATGATGGCCTTGATCTGGTGCTTTCGGGCCTGGTCCGGGCTAATCTGTAGAATCGTATCCAACATCCAGGTCGGTTGGAATTTTTTTAACATGGCTTGTCCTCCGTTTATTTCTTAGCCTAAGTATACCATAGCCAAGACTGTGACAAAAGCCGATTGGACCCTAAGCAGATCGAGCATCCTATCAATGTAACTGCCAGCCTTCTCTAGTCTTTTGCTCCAGAGCTCCCTTTCTCCCGCATCCTCTCACACCCTAGTCGGGTTCGCAAGAGCAGACTTGAAGTGATTTCACCCAATCGGAACGATCGGCTAAAGCCGCTCTTTTCCGTTTGGGCTCCAATCATTCAAGTCTAAACGCTCTTGCTCACACCCTAGGGGACGATGATTTCTTTGAGTTGGAAGGCTTGGCCGTCGTAGTTAAAGACCAAAAGTGAGCAGTTGGCGATTTCGCCGACCGCTTCTTTCCCTTGTTTGGCCTGCCAGTAATCCGCAAAGAGGCGGATACAACGGCCATGAGCAACCGCAAAGGCCTTCTCACCTTCTTCAATTTGTTCCATGATATAGGTGCAGGTGCGCACCAGCCGCTCTTGGACTTCAGGGATGGTCTCCCCACCCGCTGCCTTGATCTTGCGGTTGAAGTCTTCCCGGGGCAGGTGGTCGCGGGACTGCTTCTCGTATTGGCCGAAGCAAGCTTCTCTTAGCCCCGATAGCAAGTGGAAATCTTCTCTGGGGCTCTGCGCTAGGGTCAGGGTGTCCTGGGCTCGTTTTAAGTCAGAGCTTGCCACATAGGCCCAGTCTTCTAGCCCCTCTGCTTGGAGGTAGTCATTCACCCGGCTGGCCTGGTCGCGTCCTGTTTCTGTTAGGGGCGAATCGCACCAGCCCTGGATCCGGCCTTCCACATTGTATTGGGTCTGGCCGTGTCGCATTAAATATAGAGTTTTCATCCTTTACCGCCTCTTCATTTCCTTTTTTCTCCCCTAGTATAGCACGGGCAAGCCCGCAAGTAAAAAGGACGAGAGGCAGAACCAAGACTCTGACAAAAGCCTTTAGCCCTGGGCCATCATTTTTTGAAATGACACCAGGGCTAATTTTTTTGTAAAACTCGTGAGTTAAAAGCTAGTGGCATCTTTTTTGTCAGGATCTAAATCTAGTGGACGCAAGGGGGAGGGACTGGTTGGCATATAGTAGCGCGACTGGTCTAGGACCTGGTTGAGGAGTTGGATGCCTTCCTGGATGTGGCCGCCCTTATTGAGCATGACCAGGTCACAGCGGCCAGCCAACATGACATCGGCCATCTCAGCCCGGGTGGGGATGCCAGTCTTGACCATATTCTCCATCACTTGAGTGGCCCAAATCACCGGAATCCGGGCGGCTCGGGCGATCGCGACCAGGTCTTCTTGGACACTGGCCAAGCGCAAGAAGCCCAATTCAGCCGCCAAGTCGCCCCGGGCAATCATCAGACCCGCATAGTGGTTACGGTTAGCCTCCACTAAGACTTGGAAAAGATTTTCGAGGATCGACTGGGTTTCAATTTTGATAAAGAATGGCGGATGTTGGCTCGTATCTTCCCCGTAGACTTCAGCGAGCTGGGCCTTAATCGCTACAATATCTTCCACTTGGCGGACAAAAGAAAAGTTATAACCCCGGGTAAAATCCTTGACTGCTTCCATGGCTTGGCAGTCAGCAGGCGTGAGAATGGGCAGCTGGCTATCTCGACCGGGAAAGTTCATCCCCTTGGTCGCCTTAATCTTCTGCCCCTTGGTCTTGCGCACTCGGTCGACTTCAACCACAACTCCCTCCTCGTGCTGGGAGGTCACATGGGCGAGGAGGTCGCCATCATACATCACCACCGGGTCCCCCACTTCTAGAGATTGGATCAGGTCTTGCTGAGGAGTGTAGAGCACCAAGTTTTGGTCTTGGAAATCTTCCAAGGGCTTGACATGGCTAATGAAGAAAGTATCAGCTGTAAAGACCCGGGGATTCTGCTGCTCGGTATAGAGGGCTTCGATGCGGACTTTGGGCCCTGCTAAGTCACAGTAGATGGGATGCTGGCGGCCCTTGGCTTTGCCAGCCGCTTGGATATTTTTGGCCATAGCCTGCCAGGTCTTAGCCTGATCATGGGCACAATTAATCCGGGCCAGGTCCATGCCCGCCTGGCTTAAATCATTAACATAATGGGGATCGCGACCAGCCTCCGTGGGCAAGGTCACCAGGTTCTGGGCCCGCTTACCAGCTTCTAGGCCAAAAACCTGGAAGGTGCGGGCCTTGGCTTGGTCCATTTCAGCCCAGCGCGCCTCCTCGTTGCCCACCGGCTCCCCCTGGATGACCTGGACTAAGTGGTCGAGGCCCGCGAGTACATTGGCCTCAATCCCTCGAAAACCCTGGTAACCGAGTCTATCCAGACGATCCTGAAGCTCGCGCAGGTCCCTCCGCCGCATCACCGCATAGGCCGCCAGATTTTTAGCACTCGAACGAAAATCTTCCCGGATAGTCTGAGGCTCCCAACTCGCATAGAGAGCCTGTCCCTCCTCCTGAATCTCTTTTCGCAATTGTCTGACTACTTCAACTAAAGACTGCTTCTCCATAGAAACCACCTCTCTTAATTATAAGACATTCCTTTAACCCTATCTTACCAGTATCCCAAAGAAAACAAAAAGAATATACTCTTAGGGTGTGAGCAGTTGCGTCCAGACTTGAATGACTGGAGCCCAAGCGGAAAAGAGCGGCTCTAGCCGATCGTTCCGATTGGGTGAAGTCACTTCAAGTCTGCAACTGCGAACCCGACTACAGGGTGTGAGGGAGCGCGAGTAGGGTGTATAGAAAGGTCACTTAATCTTTGATAAGTCTCCAACTTTTAATCCAAGGCTATGAGTGTGGCTTGCTAGTATTTAACACACAAAAAGAGCTCTGAAGTGTGGCTTGGCAAGAACCAACATTCAAATAGAGGGCCTCAGTGTGGGTTGATACCACCTAACACTCAAACAAAAGCCCTAAGTGTGGATCACTAGCACCCAAGGCTCAATCAGTCCCTCTGAGTGTAGGTTGACACAACAAATTCAAGGCCACAGAGGAAAGATAAATAAAAGAGCGTGGCAAAAGTCACTATTGACTTCTGCCACGCTCTCTTATCGCAGGTTACAGCTTTTAATATTTAAAGCTAATGATTTACTAACAACTAGTTAAGCCATCCCAGCTATGAGCAGTAGTGGAGCGTTGAAGTTGGTCGTTAGCCATGACCTAGCAAGCGGTGTGAATTAGGGATAGTAGGCGCTAGCCGTACTAGCCCTTTGAAGCTCGCTAGGTGAGGGACCTTGGCCCGAACCGATGCCATGGCTTTTTAACGACCAAATTCAAAAGCGGAACGAATGCTCCCTAGCACCATTAAGCTTATTCGACTTCAAAGCTAACTTGGTCGTCTTTTTCTTTAATTTGCACGGCTTGACCCGATTGGATATCGCCGGCAATAATTGCCCGGGCCAGTGGGGTTTCGATATGGTTGGTGATGAAACGACGCAGTGGACGAGCCCCGAATTGAGGTTCATAGGCTTCATCAGCAATCCATTGTAAGACCTCTTGGCTGTAGTCGAGGTGGATGTTTTGATCAGCTAAGCGTTGGTTGAGTTGTTCCAAGAGCTTAGCCACAATGCCAGTCATATTGTCTTTAGACAGTGGACTGAAGAAGATAATGTCATCAATCCGGTTCAAGAATTCAGGTTTAAAGTAGCTGTGGAGGCGGTCTTTGACTTGATCACGAGCTTCTTCAGAAATTTCATCATGGCCTGATTCGCTATCTTCTAGCAGGATGTCGGATCCCAGGTTAGAGGTCATGATGATAATGGTGTTCTTGAAGTCGACGGTCCGACCTTGACCATCAGTCAAGCGGCCATCATCTAGAATTTGTAAGAGGATGTTGTAAACATCCGGATGGGCCTTTTCGATTTCGTCTAAAAGAACGACAGAGTAAGGGTGGCGGCGGACAGCTTCGGTTAATTGGCCCCCTTCTTCGTAACCGATATAGCCTGGTGCGGCACCGACTAAGCGGGAGACATTAGCTTTTTCCATGTATTCACTCATGTCGATGCGGACAATGTTGTCTTCGCTGTCAAACATTTGTTCAGCCAAGGCCTTGGCCAGTTCGGTCTTCCCGACCCCAGTTGGTCCTAGGAAGAGGAAGGAACCGAGTGGGCGGTCAGGATCTTGAATGCCGGCCCGTGAGCGGAGAACAGCGTTGCTGACGGTATCCACGGCTTCATCTTGACCAATCACGCGTTGGTGGAGGCGGCCATCTAGGTCGAGGAGTTTTTGCCGTTCACTTTCAGCCAATTTCGACACAGGGATGCCGGTTTGACGAGAAACCACTTCAGAAATTTGTTCTTCCGTGACGGCTTCTTGGACTAGGCTGGACCGGCCTTCCATGTCCTCAGCATAGTCAGCTTCCATCTGGCTCAGTTCTTTTTCTAAGGCTGGGATGGTCCCGTGTTGGAGGGTAGCTGCCTTTTCCAGGTCATAATTTTGTTGGGCGATTTCTAATTGCCGCTTGGCATCATCCAATTCTTGACGTTTGTCTTGGATCTTCTTGAGCCCTTCTTTTTCGTTTTCCCATTCCATGGTTAACTGGTTGGTTTTTTCCCGAACTTCAGCCAATTCTTCCTGGAGTTCAGCCAATCTTTGCTTAGAAAAGTCATCCTCTTCTTCCTTGAGGGCTTCTTCTTCAATCTCTAATTGGAGGAGACGGCGGCGTTGCATATCCAATTCAGTTGGGATTGAATTCATCTCAACCCGGATCTCAGCACAGGCTTCGTCGACCAGGTCAATGGCCTTGTCTGGCAGGTAGCGGTCGGTAATGTAGCGGTCCGATAACTGGGCTGCTGCCACTAAGGCTTGGTCGTGGACCTTGACATGGTGGTGGTTTTCAAAACTTTCGCTCAAGCCACGCAGGATGGAGATAGTATCTTCCACAGTTGGTTCCTTAACCAAGACTCTTTGGAAGCGGCGTTCCAGGGCCTTATCGGTTTCCATGTATTCCCGGTATTCGTCCAGGGTCGTGGCTCCGATGCAGTGCAATTCACCCCGGGCTAACATAGGCTTCAGCAAGTTGCCGGCATCCATAGAGCCTTCTGTCTTCCCAGCCCCAACAATCATGTGGATTTCATCGATGAAGAGGATAATTTCTCCATCAGAAGCTTTCACATCATTTAAAACAGCCTTCAGCCGTTCTTCGAATTCACCCCGATACTTGGCTCCTGCAATCAACGCCCCCATATCGAGGGAGATCAGTTTCTTATCTTTTAAGTTGCTAGGGACGTCCCCTTTGACAATTCTTTGGGCGAGGCCTTCAATAATGGCGGTCTTCCCGACCCCTGGTTCCCCGATTAGGACAGGATTATTCTTGGTTTTACGCGAGAGAATCCGAATCACATCACGGATTTCTTCGTTCCGACCAATGATTGGATCCATCTTCCCTTCCCGGGCAAGTTGGGTCAGGTCGGCCCCATATTTTTCTAATGCTTCGTAGTTTTCTTCTGCATTCTTGGAAGTCACACGATCACCCTTTCTTAAGTCATCGATCAAGGCTTGGGCAGCCTCTTTACTGGATACGCGGTTGAGCCACTGACTGAGCTCTAAATAAGTCAAGTCAAAGATCGCATAGAGGACGACTTCTGTTGAGAGGTAGTCATCCCCTCTTTCGCTGGCAAGCTCTTGAGCCTTTTGAATCAATTCGGCGAGGCCTCTTGAAATGGCTTGACCATATTGGACATTGTCCCCTTTGACACTTGCAATTTTATCGAGTTCACGGTCTAATTCAGCTTCTAAAGCATTCATATCGATGTTTAAACGTTGATAGAAATTGTATGCGAAGTTGCCTGGCTCTACCATGGCTTTGAATAAATGTGCAACGGTAATCTCTTGGTGTTGGCGGACCTTAGCAATCTGTTGGGCATTAGCTAAGGCTTCTTGCATGGCCGTTGTCATTTCCATATTATTCATCTTATCACTCCTTTGCATACTTTTATTATAGCCTATTGGTCAGGAAAGGTCAACCTTTTAATTGACATTTTTTGACCTTTATTTTGACCATTTCTGATAAGGCAGGAGGCGGATGTGGCGGAGGTCTTCCCAGGGGTAAAAGTCCCCATCCAGCCAAAGCCCCCTAGCATCCCAGAAGCCCTTAAAATAAGCCTGGCGCTTGTCCCAGATGCGTCCCAGCCGGTCATAGCGGTTGAGCTGGAATTCAACCGGGCGCCGGTAAACATAAGCCTGGTAGAGGACTTGACTAATCGCTTGAGCAGACATTTGAGCTTCTTTAACATTGTCTTTTTGGTCTTCTTTGATATTGCCTTCAATGCTCTGGACCAGTTCATCTAAGGCAAAGGCCGTCCGCCACTTCAAGTGAAAGCCGCGGTCGTGGTAGGCATTATAATCGGTAAAGTGCTTGCCCCTCCTAGCCATCAGTTGCCACATCCTCGATCCCCGCCATGCCCCCTGCATGTCCGCCCACGAGCTGGGACCGTGCGATAGCGCGGGCACCGGAACATAGCGAGGTAGCGGGGACCAGGCTCTTAAAGCCATACTTCTGACGGATCTTATCGATGACTGCTTCCAGAGCATCCGTCTTGGGATCAGCGGCGAAGAGGGACAGCTGCTCACAGCCCGCTTCCTCCAGGTCAAAGGCCGAAACGCCGATATTTCGAACCACTTGCCCCTGGTAAATTTGAGCAAATAAGCGCTCGAGGACGGGAAGAAGCTCAGACCGGCGCTGGCTGGCCAAGAGTCGACCCGAAGCCCGGCGAAAGGTCTTCCCATCCGGCGAACAGTAGCCCTTGGAATAGCCCAGGACCAAGGTCAGGCCCTGCGCCTTATAGCCCTCCCGGCGCAAACGCGTGGCCAGCTGCTCACCCATCTCCTTGACCACAGTCAGGATCTCGCCAGCCTGGTCATAATCGCGGGGCAAGATTTGATGGTTACCCAGGCTCTTAGTCTCCGGCGGCTTGAGGGGTTCGATAAAAGACCGGTCGATCCCCCAGCTGTGGGCATAGAGCTGCTCGCCTAGCCGACCAAATTTATCGCGGAGCAGATAGGGATTGCTGTGGGCTAGGTCGTAAATGGACTGGATGCCCAGGGCCTGGAGCTTGCGGGCCATCCGCTTACCGATCCCCCAAAAGTCCGTCAGGCCGTCCATTTGCCAGAGAGTCTGGGGCACATCTTCATAGCGCCACTCCGCCCGCATATTTTTCTGATGTTTAGCCGCATTATCCAAGGCCAGCTTGGCTAATAAAGGATTGTCCCCGATACCGACCGTCACATAGATGCCGGTTCCTTCATAGACCGCCCGCTGGACCATAGCTGCAAAATCACCCGCTGTCGCCTGCTTAAAGAGGCGCATGGAAGCACTGATATCCAGAAAGCTCTCATCGATGCTGTAGACAGCATGGTCCTCCGCCGCCACAAAAGACCGATAGATCTGGTTAATCTCCTGGTTTTTCTCCATATAATAGCGCATGCGCGGGGGCACAATATAGAGGTCATCGGGATAAGGATAGGGCAGGTCCCCGGCCCGGGACACATTGGAAATCCCATAGGCTTGCTTGGCAGCTGGTGACGAGGCTAGGATCAAGCCCGAAGCTCTTTGCCTAGGGCCATCTGCTGGATAAGACATCACGACTAACTTAGCGGTTAAAGGATCTAAGCCGCGGTCTACCGCCTCCACAGAAGCATAAAAGGACTTGCAGTCAATGCAGAGAATCTCCCGGCGCGGTTCCTTGTCATAGTCAAAAACATAATCATCATGAACTTCCATAATACTCCCTCCTACAGAACATGTGTTCCCATCTATTATAGAACACATGTTCTGTAAATGCAATTAAAAAAGAGCCCGGCAAAATCGAGCTCTTCAGTGGGAAAGTATTTTACTTCTTGTCTTGGTGTAACTTATCGATGAAGACCGCAATGGCATTGTCACCCGACACATTGGCGGCTGTTCCGAAACTATCTTGGGTAATATAGAGAGAAATCATCAGCTGCTGCATAGAGTCTGAAACAATCCCAACCATTGGCAGGAAAGGCAAGGCCGACATAATGGCTCCACCTGGCGCTCCTGGCGCAGCGACCATGGCGACTCCCAGCATCATGATAAAGCCAAGCATCATCGAGAAAGGATGAGGCATATCATACATCAGCAAGAGGGTCATGGAACAGCAAGTAATGGTGATCATCGACCCGGCCAAGTGGATGGTCGCACAGAGCGGCACCACAAAGTTCCGGATATCTTCAGACACCCCATTCTTCTCGGCACATTCAATATTGACCGGAATGGTTGCTGCTGATGACTGGGTCCCAACGGCTGTAATATAGCCTGGAATCTGGTTCTTGATCAATTGGATCGGATTCTTACCCGCATAGAGACCAGCTACCACGAACATAGCGCTGATATAGAGCAGGTGAAGAATAATCACCACAATGAAGACCTTCCAGAAGACACCCAGAATCGTGAAGACCGAGCCGGTGTAGGATAAGTTGGCGAAGTTCCCGAAGATATAAATAGGAAGTAAGGGAATCACCACTGTCGCTAAGACCTGGGTGATCACTTCACCAAAGTCGCTAAAAACTTCATAGAGGGCCTCGCCCTGGCCTTTTTGCCGTAACCAAGAAATCCCTAGCCCCATCATGAAGGCAAAAATAATAGCACCTGTCACATCGAAGAAGGGCTCCAAGGGAATTTCAAAGATAGGGGTCAGACCCTCCCCTGCCTCATTCAGCTTCTGGACTAAGTCATCCGTGATGAAGTGAGGAAAGAGGGTAATAGCGGTGGTATAGGCGATGGACCCCGCGATCAAGGTCGAAATATAGGAAGTCAGTGCGGTAATCCCCAACAGACGCCCAGCCCCATCACTCAAGTCAGCAATCCCCTTGATCACTAAACCAATGATCATAAAAGGAATCACGAAGTTCAGGAAACTAGAGAAGATGGCGGAGAAGGTGATAAAGGCACGCAGGAACCATTCCGGAATAAAGGATAATTGTCCGGCAATAATCCCTAAAATAATAGCAATAATCAGTCGCGGCACAAGGCCTAATTTTTTCTTTTTCTGCTCACTTGTCATAAGCAATCCTCCTATAATTAAAAAAACCACCGGGGTGGAAAATATGAGTATTTTTTAATTTTTCCCACTGTCTTCTAATCATAGCAAAAGCGCCAGGCAAAGTAAACAATATTTTAAAGGATCTTAAGCTTTACAGGGGCTTGATGACACGGCAAAACAAAAAGATCCTGCGGTCAACAGGATCTCAGTTATTTGATTAGCGGCATGTCTTTCCAATTGAGCCCTTAGATAGGCAGTCCCCATTGTCTGAGGCGGGCTATCATGCCGGATTCGATGCCCTTGATGGCGAGGAGGTCATTGGCGTCAGCTTGGGCCAGGGCTTGGAAGCTCGCATAGCCTGCTTCTGCCAACAAGGCAGCGCCCTTCTCACCGAGCACTTGTTCAAGCCACCAAGCCGCCACTTCTGGTCCAGCTTCTTGGCCATGCGCTTCGCCCCTTTCGAAAAGAAAGGCGGAATAGGCCTGGTTGCGGAAGCTCTCGCCGTCATCATCCCCGGCATTATACAGGTGGTAGAGATTGAGGCTTTCCGCTAAGTTCTGGTCCTCTTCCAGGTCAGCCAAGGTCAAGCTTTGAGCTGGTTTGGCTTTGGCCTTTTCCTTGAAGAACTTATAACTGTAGTCATCAGACAAGAGACTAGGCAGGATGGGGTTAGCCGCCAAGATCAGGGTCTGGTAGTCGTGCTTGGTCAGGTAATCGACTAGATGGCGGGGGGTCATTTCGAGGTCCACAATGTCTTCGATGGGCCAGTTATCCTGGCTGAAGAAGTCGACCAAGTCCGAGTTGAGGCGGTTGAGTTCCTGCCAGAAATAATCCACCCAGAGCAAGTGGTCGGTCCGGTAAGCGAGTAGAAGACAAGGTAGGAGGATGATCTCATGGATCTCGTCCGCCGCTATCTCTGGGTAAACTTGGACCATCCCTTCCCAGTCCCCCATATGGTAGTAGAGAATCAGGAGCTCCCGCTTAAATTCAAAACGCTCAGTCATCCCTGCCCGGAGCAAGATGTCATAGAGCTGAGCCGCCAAAGGATAGCGCCCCATCTCCGTATAGAGCGAGCCAATCTCGTGGAGCAAACGGAGATAGGGCCGCTGAGCAAGATTGGCATAGGAGAGCCTAGCTTCCTTCAGATAAGTCCCCTTGTGTTCCTGGGCCAGCGCCTCCAGGTAGAGGAGCCGGGCAGGCAGGGGAATCCGCTCCAAGCGCAACATCAGAGCATCTAAGTTCTCCGGCCATAGCTCTAGGGCCTGGTCCAGGTAGCGCTCATGTGCCGACACAATCTCCAGGGCCCAGGCCCGCTCCAGGCACTCCAAGGACTGGGCCTTTTCCTCATCTCCAGGCGCCTTCCGCAAGCGGTAAAATTCGATTTCAACAGTCCATTCTCCCATTCAGACGTCCTCCTCTATTCCTTTCATTTAGGGTCATTATAGCATGTCCAAGTGATAAAATAAGCCTTTTTGATCATTTTGTCCTTTTCTTGCAAAATTTGCAATAATCTTGACAGTTTTGGCTGCTGAGCTTGACATCTACTGGCCTTTTGTACAAGTTCAGCTGACAGCTATTGACTTTTCTACCGCTGTGGCCTTTAATTAAGGAAAAAAGACCCCAGAAAGGAGCTTTCTATGATCAAAAGAATTCACGTTATCGGGACCGGTGGCACTATCTCAGCGGCGGGTGAGGCTGGCAAGACCACATCCTACCAAGCGGGAGCCTTCGATGCCAGCCAATTGCTGGAGGGACTACCGAGCCTGGATGGCATAGCCGACCTGACCTATGAGCAGATCTTCTCGGTAGCCAGCGAGTCCCTGTCCAATGCCCAGCTCCTCCAACTGGGCCAGCGCGTGCAAGCGGTCTTGGCCGATGAAAGCGTCGATGGTGTCGTCATCAGCCATGGGACCGACACCCTGGAGGAAACGGCCTACTTCCTCCATCTCACCGCCCCTTCAGACAAGCCCATCGTCCTGACCGGAGCCATGCGCCCCGCCACGGCTGCCAGTGCAGACGGCCCCATGAACCTCTACCAGGCCATCTGCCTAGCCGCTAGCGACCAAGCAGTGGGCATGGGAGCCTTGGTTGCCTTCTCCGACGGCATCTACTCTGGGCGCGATGTCCAAAAGACCAGCAACTTCCGCCCCCAAGCCTTCGACAGCCGGAACCTGGGCTGCCTGGGCTACCTGCGCGAAGACCAGGCCTACTTCCTCCAGCGCCCCACCAAGCCCAGTCCTCGGATCGACCTAAGCGGCATCGACCAGCTCCCCCGGGTGGACATCGCCTACTACCATGTGGGTGCCTCAGCAGACATCCTGGACTTCTTCAAGGACCACGCAGACGGCATCGTCCTCGCTGGGGTAGGGACCGGCAATATCAGCCAGGACTGGTGCGACTACATCAAGTCCCAAGAAGATCAGCTCCCCCCTATGGTCCGCAGCTCCCGGGTGGCAAACGGCCTAACCGTCTACGAAAGCAGTGTCGACGAGGGCATGCCCTTCATCCCCTCCGGCAGCCTCCCCCCAAGCAAGGCCAAGATCTTGTTGACCCTTCTCTTGACCCAGACCCAGGACCCCCAAGCCATTCGAGAAGCCTTTGGACGGTATTAGAAGATAAGAAAAAAGTTGAGAAACTAGCTTGAGCTAGGATCTCAACTTTTTCTTTTGCTTTAATATAGCACTAATTAACAGAAGACAAGGACTTTCATATTTAAAGAAAGCTATGATAAATTTTATAGCCTATACTTTCTAAAATTTAAACTTCTCTAATTCTCAGTATTAATGACTAGTAATCCAAAAACTATACTGATTATTTTGAGCAGGAGTAGAGCTTTGAAGTTGGCCCTTAGCCATGACTAAGCAAGCGATGTGAATTAGGGATAGTTGGCGTTAAGCCTTACTAGCCCTTTGAAGCTCGCTAGGCGAGAGACCTTGGCTCGAGCCGGTGCCATGGCTTTTCAAGGGCCAAATTTAAAAGCGGAACGGATGCTCACTAGCACAATTTGTCAAAACAATAAGCTTCGATTTTATTGTGTTAGTGTATTAACTAAAGATAACTGTTAGCTATTGGGCAAGCAAATTATTTTTCTTTTGGCTTAAATATGATCAGGCAATTAAAGATAGTCATTGCCAGAATGACAATAACTTTAAAGACGGTTAAGCCATCTTCGAATAAATAATCTAATGTAGCGGAAGTTAAAACGGTAATGTAAAAGAACTTTACAAGGTCAGGTAGTTTGTAAAAGAATTGGTGGATTTTATTCAGCATGGGAAGCCCTCTCTT
The DNA here is from genome assembly GCF_001543145.1 of Aerococcus sanguinicola. Classification (NCBI taxonomy): domain Bacteria; kingdom Bacillati; phylum Bacillota; class Bacilli; order Lactobacillales; family Aerococcaceae; genus Aerococcus; species Aerococcus sanguinicola. Next base: position 309,535 of record NZ_CP014160.1, read on the forward strand.
AGCCTGATATCGTGGCATGTTTACATGTCAAAGTTAACAAGAATAATAGACGCTTGCAAGTGATATTGTCTATATCTACCTGATATCAGCTATCATTTCTTAATCCCCTAACTTAGAAAAAATAACTCGAAGATAAATCCATTGATTGACCTTCGAGCTAAACTTAATCTACTTGTATCATTGTTAACATTTAATGATTGTCTTTTTCCTCATCGTCTCTTCCTTGGTCTTGGTCCTTATCTTCGTACAGATATTTCTTCTTGATCCACTCAATAAAAGCGAAAGTTAGTGAAGCCGAAAGGACAAAGATAAATATACTGAACCAGTTAACCATGTTACCTGTCCTTTCTTATTGTGAGCGAATACTGATTGGGCTTACCAGTGGGCCATATTCAGCAGGAGCCCCTTCAATATATTGGGCACGCACGATGGCTCCATTACTTAGTGCATCCTCCGTCACACTCCCTAAAACAAAAGTTAAAATAGTTCCTACGAAATTTTGAGCTGTCGTACTAATTCCAATACCTACTAATGCCGGTCCAATTACTGGTGCAAGTATAGCACCAGCAGCTGCTACCCCCGTACCAACTAAAGTTGTAACAACTAAGCTATTCATATAGACATCAAACTGGCCATTTCCTAAATCAACGATCTTATTCTCTCCACGTGTGGTTGCTCTTGAAGTAGGATTCAAAGTCGCATAAACATAATCATATGTTTCTTTATCAATCTGACCAGATCGATAGGCTTCTTGAGCAGAATTAACAATGTCTTGGTTCGTAAAAGTCACTATAGTTTGCTCCTGCGTTTGTACAGTTTCCTCTTCAACTTGGGAAGCTTGTACAATATTAGAGCCAGAGCTTAAAGCAATGGGTGAAAGTAAAAGGGCGACTGCAGTTGAGGCTAAAAACTTCTTTTTATACATATAGTGCTCCTTTCTTGTCCAAGGGGGCTAGCTACATGTTTAAAGTAACAAAAATTACAAGCGCTTTCAAGCAATATTGCCTAAACCTATATTATATTAGACATTTTTTATCTAACTCATTATTTACTCATCCGCTAACTTAGCCTGGGTATCTTTGCGGATTTCTTCCCGGAGCTGGGTCATGTAGTCAGAGAACTGAACCTTGTCGTCGGCATAGGTCAGGTTGAAGGACTTCTCAAAGTCAGTCCAGGTATCTAGGTCGGACAGGTTATGCTGGATCAGGGCTTCCTGGCTATCGATGGCCTTATAGATCTTCGCTTCAAGCGTCGTGCGCTCTTCCATCTCACGGTATAGGGCCGTCATTTTTTGTGCGGTATCATCAGGAAGAGAATTCACCCAATTCTTCAGCAAGTCCTGCTCCTTGACCTCGTCCGCTTCCCCCTTGTCAAAGGTCGGAATATCTCCCGTGAAGCACTCGCCCAGGTCATGGATGATACACATTTGAATCACCTTATGCATATCCGCCTGGGGGAATTCCTCCATCAAAAGAAAAGCCATCAGGGTCATCATCCAGGAGTGCTCAGCCACACTCTCATGCCGGCCCTCCTCTGTGTAACAATGCCGGGTCGTGTCCTTTAACTTGGCAGCCACTGATAAAGCATCGAGTAATTCTCTTGGGTTCATTGGCGTCCTCCTTAACAAGCGCTTGGGATTTCATCATTCTCTATTTATCCTAACACAAACTTTTCAACTTTGAGAAGACTCTGGAGCTTGCGGTGGGCTGATGCTATTTTTACTCGCTTGAGCCACAAATCATTCCAAATCAAAAAGCCCCCTCCCTAGCTCGACAAGCAAGCTTGCCAAGCCTAGGAGAAAGCTGGGGCTTTTTACTGGTATTTTTTACTTCATGGCTTCGACCTTGTGCATGGAGTACTGGCCGTAGCCGGTGGTGACCTTGTAGTAGCCGGTGAACTTCTCATCGATGGCGTCATCCATGGTGTAGATGAGGAAGGGGTTGGTGCCGATGGTCATGATCTTACTTGGGGTGGCGACAATGCTTAGCTTATCCTTGTCGATGTGGGCGAGGACCCGCTTGGAGAGCTGCTGGTTGCCCCGGCCGAGGATATAGCCCTGGCCACCCATTGGCGTCACGATCAGGCGGACATCTTCTTCCCCTTCAATGGTATCCAAGATCTCCTGCTCATTGGCATCCTTAACGAGGAGCTGGCGGTTCTTGATGATATCTACCCCGAGGACCGTCACATCTAGACCCAATTCGTCCATGATATGGCGGGTGGAGGTCCCTGAGCCAATCAAGTACATGGCGTCGTCATCCATATGGTCCAAAACATCCAGGGCGATAGATTCCTGGGCCGCCTCGTCCGACTGGGGACTGGCCGATTTCAAGTTCTGCATGAATTGACTGTGCTGGGGCACGCGGAGGTAACCGAAGACTTGAATATCCACCTCATCCTGGCGGAAACCAGCTTCGTCCAGGTCCAAGACCTCAGTTTCATGGTAGTCCATGGGGCTGTCCTGGGCCCATTCCGCCAGTAAGCGACCGGCAGACTCTGGGGAATTGGCATAGACAGCGGAGTAGATTTTAACCCCTGCTGGAACGCCGAGAGCTGGGATGTCCAAACCAATCTTCCGGCAGACATCCCGGGCTGTCCCATCGCCCCCCACAAAGACAAGGAGGTCCGGTTGGGCAGCTTTGGCGGCATCCAGGAAGGCTTCTGTATCAGACTTTTGAGTCTCCAAGGCTGCCTTTCCGCTCGGTTCATAGATGACCTCATAGTCGAGACCTGCTGCCTTGACCGCATTTTCACCCATGGCGCCAGCAGCCACCAGAACTTTCACCGGGGCATCAACAGCCGCCAATTGGTCTAGGGCCTTGCCAGCCTTGAGCTCCGCTTCCGGTTGGGCGCCCAGGTCTAGAGCCCGCTGCAAGATATCGGCCCCATCCGTCCCCTTCAAGCCAGCCCGACCACCCATACCAGCAATCGGGTTAATTAATAATGCCATTGTTTTCATCCCATCACTCCTCTTAAATATGTTAGCGTTTTCATTATAACATTTCCCTGGGCTGCCGGCTAGGGAAATGCTGGAATAAGGGCGCTAGTCGCTCCGCTTCCTTCTGTCTGGACATTGAGGGACAATGACCTGCTAATAAAATTCTTGAGTATAGGGCCTTGGACATGGACTTTCGAATAGGCGCTTAATTTGGAAGTAGGAGCGGTAGAGCTTTTGAATGCTAACTCTATTTGAAAGTAGAAGTACACAAACTTTCAAATGGCACTTCTATTCGAAAGTAGCCAGGCCTTAACTTTCAAATACAGGATTAATTTAGAACTAGGTGCAGAGTAACTTTTGAATAAGGCCTCTATTCAAAACTAGGAGTACACAAAGCCTCCAAGGAAGCCTCTGCTCGCAAAGAAATCCCTAAAAATCGATGTTGCTCTCAATAATTAAAAAACTAGCAAGGCTAAACAGTGTCTTGCTAGTTTCTTCGTCTATGCTTGGGGAGAGTAATCGTGCTCCCTCACACCTTTTGTAGTCAGGTTCGCAAAGGCAGAAAGGGAGTGACTTCAGCAAAAGGGAACGACCGGCTAAAGTCGTTCTTATCCCTTTTGCCTCCAGTCATCCCTTTCTGAACGCCTTTGCTCACACCCTGTGTAGTCGGGTTCGCAAGAGCAGCTTTGGAGTGCTTTCGCAAGTTGGAAACGTGCAAGCCTTGCTTGCTCTTATTCCAACTTACTCCAAGCATCCGTGTCTAACTGCCAAGTCTCGCACCCTATCTAGTCAGGTTCGGTCTGGCAGCTTTCCTGTCACTTCACAAGTCTCCGCCGCAGTCTTTTAGACTGGCTCTGCTGACTTGCTCCAGTGAAGGAAAGCTAAGCGCCAGCCCTCGCACCCTTTGTAGTCGGGTTCGCAAAGGCAGAAAGGGAGTGACTTCAGCAAAAGGGAACGACCGGCTAAAGCCGTTCTTATCCCTTTTGCCTCCAGTCATCCCTTTCTGAACGCCTTTGCTCACACCCTATCTTAATAATAATGTCCGTGGCGGTAGTCCCAGCTGTTGAAGTGGTCGGCTAGGATTTGGAGGATGCGGTCGTTGTAGACGCCTTTACGGATTAAGATTGGAGCTGGGGTGATGTCGCGTTCACCGTGTTGTTCAGGTACTAATTCACCGGATTCGTCTTCAACGAAGGAGACCATGACCCCTTGTTCGTAGCGGGTGTTTTCGTCCTTGTTGGGTTGGATGGAAGCGACATAGTCATCGGCTTCGATAATCAGGTCGGCTTCGTTTTCGATTTCTTCCCCGATGCCTTCAACGACACCGCGGTTCCCTTTACCGGAAGGATTGGCAGAGGAAGCGAACATGAGGCGGCCTTCGCGTTCCCAGAGTTCATGGGCGATTTGTTCACCAGGTACCCCGAAGCGGATAACGAAGCAGCTGGTGCCACGAACGTCCGTCGCTAATTCTTCAGACCCGTCTCCTGGCATGTATTTAGCCTTAGCCTCTTCTTGCCAAGGGAGGATGCAGCCCATCAAGATGTCTTCGTCCCAGCATTGTTGGTAGAAGGCTTCGATTTCAGGGGTCATCTTAGCTAGGCTCTTCAATTGTTCCATAGAACCGCAGAGGGTAACGCCTGGTTTGTTCCGTTTACGGTGTTTCACTGCGAATTTACGTTCCAAGCCTTCCTTGTCGCTAGTCCCGATAATGTAGCCCACCTTAGTTGGAGATACAATCATCCCACCTTGGCCTAAAAGAATATCAACGGCTTCCTGGTTTGTTTGGCCATCCCAATGTACTTTCTTTGTCTCTGTCATAGTAATCCTTCTTTCTATTATTTAAGCATCATATTTATGGTCATTCGCTGCTTCATAAGCGGCGATAGCATCTTCGTGTTTCAAAGTTTCCGTAATATCGTCCAGACCTTGGAGGAACTTGTTCTTGATCTGATCATCGATGTCAAAATGCTTGTCCCCCAATGGTGAGTGGATGACTTGTTCTTCAAGGTCCACTTCAATCTCTGTCTCAGGATCAAGGTCAGCCAGACCCTGGCGGTAGGCTTCATCTTCAATGGCAACTGGCAGGAGCGAGTTCTTGGTACAGTTCATGTAGAAAATATCCGAAAAACTTCCTGCAATGACTACCTTGAAGCCATACTGGCTGAGCCCCCAAACCGCGTGTTCACGCGAGGACCCGCAGCCAAAGTTGTCGCCAGCCACTAAGATGCTGGCCCCTTGGTAGGCGTCTTGGTTGAGGATAAAGTCAGGGTTGTCAGTCATCTCCTTGTCCAAGTAGCGCTGTTCAAAGAAGATGAAGTCTTCGTAACCGAACTTGGAGATCCGCTTGATAAAGGCTTTGGGCATGATCTGGTCGGTATCAATATTATCGTTCATCATCGGCACAACACGGCCGGTGTGCTGTCTAATAGCTTCCATCTGCCACCTCGATTTCTGCTGGTTGGATTTGGCGAACATCAACAATCTTACCGGCTACGGCTGAGGCCGCTACGGTTGCGGGACTGGCTAGGTGGGTCCGCGCATTCTGGCCCATCCGGTGCTCATAGTTCCGGTTGGTGGTTGAAAGAACATGCTCATAAGCTGGATAGCTATCCGGGTTCATGCCCAGGCAGGCGGAACAGCCTGGCTCCCGCCACTCCAGACCTGCGTCAATAAAGATTTGGGCAATGCCCATCTCTTCTGCTGCATGCTTCACCCGCTTAGAGCCAGGAACCACAATGCCTGAAATATTATCGGCAATCTTATGCCCCTTGAGGTACTTGGCGGCTTCCACCAGGTCGCTCAGGCGGGAATTGGTGCAAGAGCCGATGAAGATATGTTGGAGGGGCACATCTTGGTGGTACATGCCGGGTTCCTCATCCATGTATTCATAGGCCCGCTCATAGTCCGCATTGCCGTTGATTTCAGGATAGGGTTCGTCGATGGCGACCCCCATCTCAGGGTTGGTCCCCCAAGTCACATAAGGTTTGAGGTCCGATACATCCAAACTAATATAAGCATCATACTGGGCATCCGGATCGGTCTTCAGTTCCTTCCAGTCCGCAATGGCGGCTGCCATATTTTCTGGAGCTTCAGGCCGGCCTTCAATCCAATCGAAGGTGGTTTGGTCGGGTGCGATCATCCCCATCTTGGCGCCAAATTCGATACTCATGTTGCAGATGGTCATCCGGGCTTCCATGGTTAGATTTTCAATGGTTTCCCCGAAGTATTCCACTGCATAACCTGTCCCGAAGCCGGAACCGTAGCTCGCAATTAATTTAAGAATAATATCTTTGGCATAGGTTCCGTGGGGCAGCTTACCGGTGATTTCAACCCCCATTTTCTTGGGCTTGGTTTGCCAAATCGACTGGGTAGCGAGAACGTGTTCCACTTCTGAGGAACCAATCCCGAAAGCCAGGGCACCGAAAGCCCCGTGGGTCGCCGTGTGGGAGTCCCCGCAGACGATGGTCCGTCCTGGTTGGCTGGCCCCGAGTTCTGGTCCAATCATATGGACAATCCCCTGGCCATCCGAGCCGATACCGTTAAGCTCGATGCCGAAGTCCTCGCAGTTCTTGCGCAGGGCATCGATCTGTTGGCGGCTGATTTCATCTTTAATATTGAAGACATCTTTCGTTGGCACATTGTGATCGATAGTCGCGATGATCTTGTCCGGGCGTCTCACTGGCCGTCCCTGTTCACGTAAGGACTCAAAACCTTGAGGCGTCGTTACCTCGTGAATCAAGTGCAAGTCCACATAGAGGAGCTGCGACCCGCCTTCTTCGCCCGCTAGGACGTGGCGGTCCCAAACTTTATCAAAGAGTGTTTTTCCCATTTTTTATTTGGCTCCTTTCATCAAGTCTAACAAGGCTTGGGTAAAGGTCGTCGTACTTGCTTCACCCCCTAAATCCTTGGTTTTTATTCCTTTAGCCATTAATTCTTCAGCTGATGCTTCCACAAAGTCGGCGGCCTCATAGAAGCCAAAGCTCTGTCTGAGCATCATGGTCACACTGAGAATCATGGACATGGGGTTGGCGATATTCTGGCCGGCAATATCAGGCGCTGAGCCGTGGATGGGTTCGTAGAGCGAAGGCCCCACTGTGCCGTGGCTAGCCGAGGCCTGCATGCCTAAAGAGCCAGAAAGAACAGAAGCTTCGTCGGATAAGATGTCCCCAAAGAGGTTCTCGGTTAAGACCACATCGAAGTCCTGGGGTTGGGTGACAATCTTCATCGATGCTGCGTCGACATAGAGGTGGTTGACCTCAACATCCGGATAGTCCGCCTTGATGGCTTCAACCGTATGGCGCCACAAGCGGCTAGAGGCTAAGACATTAGCCTTGTCAACGCTAGTTAATTTCCCGCGCCGGCTCTGGGCCAGTTCGAAAGCTTTGCGGGCAATCCGCTCCACTTCCTCCCGGCGGTAAGGCATGAGGTCAGAGGCATAGTCCGTCCCTTCCACCTTGTCGCCGAAATAGGCCCCGCCAGTTAACTCTCTCACCACGACAAAGTCTGTCCCAATCACCCGGTCAGCCTTTAATGGCGAGAGGTCGGCTAGGGAAGCCCCTACCTTCACCGGCCGATAGTTGGCGAAAAGGCCTAAGTCCTTGCGCATGGCTAAGAGCCCGGCTTCAGGGGTGACCTCGCAGTGCTCATACTGGGGTGCTCCAATGGCCCCTAAGAGGATGGCATCCGCTTGGTGGAGGGCTTCTTGGGTAGTCTTTGGATAGGGATGGCCGCAAGCGTCGATCCCAGCTCCACCAAAGGGCTGAGGATCAAGGTCAAACTGGTAACCGTAGCGGTCAGCTACCGCATCGAGAACCGCCAAACCGCTGGCCATGATCTCTTCACCGATGCCATCCCCAGCTAGGACAACAATCTTCTTGGTATCAGTCATCGGCTAGGCCTCCTTTGTGTCTTGGTCAGCTTTCAGTTTACCGCAGGCTTGGACATAGGCCATGGCGGAAGCGGTGACCACATCGTAGTCGATCCCGCTCCCATTGTACTGGGTCCCGTCTTCATTAGCAACAGCCACATGGACTTCAGCCTGGGCATCGATCCCACCGGTCAGAGCTTCTAAGCGGTAGTCGGTCAAGTGGGAATTGGCCTGCATGATGTCATCGACCGTATTGAAGATGGCTTCGATCGGCCCCTTGCCCATGCCTTGGCCGGTTACCACTTCGGCATCTTCCTTGTTTTCCTTGATTTGGATCACGGTAGATGGAATGCCATTGGTCCCCGTCATCAATTGGAGACTAACCAGTTTGTAGTCAGCGGCTTGTTCATCTTCATGGCCGAGGACTAAGTAGCGGATATCTTCATTCGATACCTGTTTCTTCTTATCAGCCAGGACCTTGAACTTAGCAAAGGCAGACTTGATATCTTCTTCTGACAAGTCGAAGCCCAAGTCTTCCAGACGCTTGCTGAAGGCGTGACGGCCAGAAAGTTTACCCAGTGGCAAGGCATTGGTTTGAACCCCCACCATTTGTGGCGTAATAATTTCGTAAGTTGAGGCATTCTTGAGGACGCCATCTTGGTGGATGCCGGATTCATGGGCGAAGGCATTGTCCCCGATGATCGGTTTGTTACGTGGAACAGGCATCCCGGACAAGTGGGACACGAGATCAGACAAGCGCTTGGTCTGTTCCAGGTTGATATGGCTGGTGCATTGGTAGTGGTCTTCCCGGATTCTTAAGGCCGTGGCTACTTCTTCCAAGGCTGTGTTCCCAGCTCGTTCACCAATCCCGTTAATGGTTCCTTCTACCCGGGTGGCCCCGTTCTCAATCGCTGCTAAGGCGTTGGCCGTTGCCATCCCTAAGTCATTGTGGCAGTGGCAGGAGAACATGACCTCATCGAACTTCGGACATTCCTTTTGTAAGTATTGGAAGATCTCGGCCATTTCTTTAGGGTTAGTGTAGCCGGTCGTGTCTGGGATATTAATAATGGTTGCCCCGGCTTCGATAGCGGTATTAACAGCTTCAGCTAAGAAGTCGAGCTCGGTCCGCGTCGCATCTTCCGGTGAGAATTGAACACTTTCGAAGTATTGCTTGGCATAGCGAACATGGTGGGCAATATTTTCAAGGACCTCTTCTTTAGTCATCTTTAATTTATATTCGCGGTGGATCGGGCTGGTGGCAAGGAAGACGTGGATGGAAGGTGACTTAGCATTCACTAAGGCATCACGAACCGCATCGATATCCTTCTCACGGCAGCGCGCCAGACCAACAGTCGTTGTTGACTCTAGGCTATCTGCAATAGCTTTCACGGCTTCGAAGTCACCAGGACTTGAAATAGGGAAGCCGGCTTCAATGGCATCAATGCCCCACTCTTCTAATTGTTTAGCGATACGAACTTTTTCTTGGGTATTGAAGTTAACGCCTGGCGTCTGTTCCCCATCACGGAGGGTTGTATCAAAAAAATCGATCTGTTTCATTTCGTCTCTCCCTTTCCACATTTTTGGAATCCATCACTTCAAAAGAAAAGGCACCTTGTTACGGAACAAGGTGCCTGCCACCTGCTCCCCTTTGTGTACGCAAATAGGACGCAGATGTTAGTTTAAGAACCACATATGCGCCTGCTAGCATAATAATAAGAGAGCAAGTTGACGGAAAAGTTTACAACAAGGATAGTTGCTGGTCATTGGCATGTTAGTTTGCGAAGTCATAAAGTCCATGTCTCTTACTCCCTTTCTGTGGTTTCTTAATTCATGTTTTAATCTTAGTCTAATTTGATCGAATTGTCAAACTATTATTGCGGAAAAATTAAGTTTTTTTGAAATGATTTTAATCTTTGGCTTGTAAAGCTTTTAGAACGGTGCTGATGAGCATACGTTACGCTTTTGAATTTGGTCCTTGAATTTTAAAGGGTCAAGAACGGCTAACGCCGTTTTGTACTATATCCGTAAGTCGCTTGCGCTCAGATAGCTATACACCACCGGTTCGAGCCTTGGTCTCTCGCCTAGCAAATCTCAAACGGCTCGTACGGCTAAAAATTAGCCTACTAGCCGTAATTCGCTTTGCTTGCTTAGACGTGGCTAAGGACCAACTTCAACGCTTCACTCCTGCTCATAAATGCATTGCTGAACAAATTCTAGTTAAAATTTAAATTATGCTAGGAAATGTAGAATGGTTATAAAAAAGATTGACTTAGAATTCTATGGTTTCCTATTAAAGTGGCCTATTCGTAAATTTTAGAAGTGGCTACTTGCTAAGGAGGCTCTCGTTTGAAAGTTGGAGAGGGACTACTTGCTAACTAGGTCCTCATTTGAAAGTTGGAGAGCGGCTACTTGCTAACTAGACCCTCATTTGAAAGTTGGAGAGCGGCTACTTGCTAACCAGACCCTCGTTTGAAAGTTGAAAAGGGACTACTTGCTAACTAGGCCCTCATTTGAAAGTTGAAGAGCTTTAGGGAAGAGAAGCGTCAATTTAGCACATAAAAAGGTTGAGACAAAAGCTCAACCTCTCAGCATAATACTAGATTTGTTAAATTTGTAAGGCAGTGGACTTTTCTAAGCTTAGCGCTAGCCTTCGCACCCTGTTTTAAAATTTTTCATCCCAGAGTTTCATCAGGGCCTGGGTGCCGGCGTCTTCGTAGCCTTTGCTGGCTAGGCGTTGGTAGAAGTCGTAGGCCATTTGGCAGGCGGGGAGGTCGATTTTCATGCGGTCGGCTTCGGCTAGGGCGATGCCCAGGTCTTTGATGAAGTGTTTGACGAAGAAGCCGGGGCTGTAGTCACCTTTGACAATCCGTGGCCCATAGGAGGACAAGGAGAAGTTCCCAGCGGCACCTGAGGATAGGGTGTCAATGACCTGGTTGACACCGAGCCCCGCCGCTTTGGCATAAACGAGGGTTTCCATGACCCCTAACATGGTCGCAGCAATCATGATCTGATTAGCCATCTTGGCATGCTGGCCAGCACCTGCTTGGCCGAAGTACTGGACGCTGGCACAGAAAGTGTCTAAGACAGGGCGAATTTTATCCGCTGCAGCTTGGTCGCCCGCTAATAGGCAGGTCAAACGTCCCTCGCGTGCCCCGATATCGCCCCCTGTCACGGGAGCATCCAAGACCTGGATGCCTTTGTCTTGACCAGCTTGGGCTAGTTCCTGGGCTAGGGCCGGCGTTGAGGTGGTCATATCGACAAAGATCTGCCCCTGGCGCGCCCCCGCAAAGAGGCCCTGGTCACCCAGGTAAACATCCCGCACATCATCGGGATAGCCGACAATGCTTAAGACTAAATCCACCTGGCCAGCGAGGGCTTCAGGTGAATCACACCAATGCGCTCCCGAAGCAACTAGGTCATCTGCCTTGGCCTTGGTGCGGTTATAGACAAAGAGCTCATAACCTGCTTCAAGGATGTGCCGGGCCATGGACTGTCCCATCACACCCAAACCAATAAATCCAACTTTCATCTGTCATCTTCCTCCCTTTCTTCACCGACCTGCAGGGGACGTTTGAGGAGCCAGTCACACTGGACTTCCTCGCCCATCACAAAAGCATGCTCGGAGAAACGTTCAAAGTGATATTTCTTATAGAAGGCCTGGGCCCTCAGATTATGCTCCCAAACCCCCAACCAAATATAGGGGCAGCTCCAGTCTCCAGCCTTAGCCAGGGCAAAATCCATAAGTACCGAACCGAGCCCTCGCCCCTGGTATCCCGGACGAATATAGAGGCGTTCGACCTCTAGCCAGTCTCGGGCTTGTTCTTCCGACTGCTGGTCGCCGCGATTGATTTTGATATAGCCCAAGATAGCGTCACCCTCCTTGAGATAATAGAAGGAAGCATCTTTTTGGGACAATTCCTGGGCCAATCGCTCTGGCGCATAAGCGGTCTCTAAGTAAGCCGTCATATCCTCATCCGAACACGTTCCCTCAAAAGTCGCCAAGTAACACTCGCGGCTCAGTTCAGACAAGTACCCCGCTTCCTCAACAGGGATCGCTTCAATAATCAGCTCCGCCATCCATCTCCCCCTCTCCATAAAGTCTTCTTAATCCTATTGTGGCAGATTGGCCTCTGAAAATAAAGAAAAAGCAGCTTCCAGGGCTGCTTTTTCAAAGAATGATACATTTACTTGGTCAGCTTATCAATCAGGCCGCCCAAGAGACCGCCGTCGTCCTCTTGATTCGCTTCTTTCTTAGATGCTTGGTCCTTTTCATCGACGGTGACATTGTCGATGACCTTACCTAGAAGGCTATCGTCTTCAGTCTGGTTTTCATCTACGGTCACGGCATCGAGGACCCGTTCTAAGAGACTGCCCCCTTCTTGTTGGCGGGCATGGTCTTCCACTTCACGAGAGACTTGGTCGGCTTCTTGGCCCATATCTTCGGCCGATACATTGTTGGACTTCCGGCGGTGGGCCAAGTACATGAGAACCATGGGCGCTAGGACAACCAGGGTCCGCTTAACAGAGGCCGCATCCATATTCAAGGCTTGGGCGATCTTATCAATGATCCCTTCTTTCTCATTCTGATCCTTGAAGACATGGTTGAGGATCTTGTCGCCATCCTCCTGGTCCACTTGCTTAGCTGCCTGATCGACGGATTCGAACTGGTCGGCCTTATCGTGGTCATTTAGGGCCTGGTTGAGCGAGTCAATCCCCGACTGGTCCTGGCTGTTGCGGTTGATCGCCTTCATAATCATCGGCAAGCCCAGCGTCATAATCTTCCCGAAGTCCGCTGAGGAAACATTGGCTTGCTTGGCTAAGGAGTCATTGGACTGGCCGCCCTGACCCGTCAACATCCCAATTAAATTGCCTGCTTGGTCAAATAAACCCATTACACACACGTCCCTTCTTTTTTCTTTTATTATAATTCAAAAAAACAGCCCCCACAAACAAAATGAATCCCTATTATCAAGTAAAATAATTTTTTCATATTTAATTTGTTTATAGCTTGTTTATCTAAATTGCACTAATGAGCATCCGTTACGCTTTGATTGTGATCGTTAAAAAGCCGTGGCACCGGCTCGAGCCAAGGTCTCTCGCCTAGCGAGCTTCAAACGGCTAGTAACGGCTTAGGCCGACTATCCGTAATTCACATCGCTTGCTTGGTCACGGCTAACGATCACAATCAAAGCTTCACTACTGCTCATCTCTAACATATATTGCTAAGTTCAATATTAAAGTTAATTACAAAAAATATGTAAATTGGATTTCTTAATTTACATATTCATTTTAATAGGGCCTAGCAAAAAAACATATGAAGGACCAGATTCAAAAGCGGAACGCATGCTCACCCGTGCCATTAATAGTTAAAATGATGTTTTTCAACAAAAAAGCACCAGGCTTTTACCTGACGCTAAACTCCTAACTATAAACTTCTTCTTTGAGAACTGCAATCTGTGGGTAGTTGCGCAATTGGCCCTTGAAGTCCAAGCCATAGCCCACCACAAACTTATCAGGAATCTCAAAACCAATCCAGTCAGCTTGGAAGTCCTTGGTCCGGCGAGCGGGTTTGTCTAGGAGAGCTACGGTCTTAATGGAAGCTGCCTGACGACTCTCCAAGACCTGGTAGAGATAGGTCAGGGTCCGTCCAGTATCAATGATATCCTCCACAAAGATGATATGGCGGTCCTTGACCGGCTGGGAGAGGTCCTTGACAATCTTCACCTCACCGGTCGACTCGAAGCCATCCCCATAGCTCGACACATCCATAAAATCAATCTCCAGGAGAATATCCATCTCCTTCATCAGGTCTGCCATAAAGGGCATGCCCCCCTTGAGCACACAGACCAAGAGCGGATTTTTATCCTGGTAGTCTTGGGCAATTTCCGCTGCCAACCCTTTAATCCGGGCCTGCAGGTCTTCCTTAGAAACTAGAATTTCTTCCATTAATTCATCCATCATTCGACACTCCCACTTCTGCTTAAAGCTTATACTGAGGCCTCATTTTGAGGCCTGGTTACTCCTATTCTACCAGTAAAGGGCTCAGCTTGGCAATTGGGTACCTTACAATCATCCGCCCTTTGTCCAAGCGAGCAAAAGCCTTATAATAGCATTAAAGAAAGGATGATTTAAATGACCCTAATGGACGATATTAACGCTTTTCGCGACGAAAGAGACTGGCGGCAATTCCACAATGAGAAGGACCTGGCCCTGTCTCTGGTCCTGGAGGCGAGCGAACTCCTGGAGATCTACCAGTGGAAGAGCGCGGAGGAAGGTAACCAGAACATCGAAGCTATCAAGGATGAACTGGCTGATGTCCTGATCTATGCCTTCATGCTAGCGGACAACTTGGACCTCGACATCGAAGAACTCATCCCCCGCAAACTCGCCAAGAATGCCATTAAGTATCCGGTGGACAAGAGCCGGGGACAGAATAAAAAATATACGGAGATTTAGGAAGGGTGTGAGGGAGCGCGGGTAGAAGTGGACCTCTGGAGCAAAGTGTCAGAGAAGACTAAAAGTCTTCGGTGGCGCTTTGTGAAGAGGAGCCACTTCTGCGCGACCGAACCCGACTACGAAGGATGTGAGCAGTTGCGCCCAGACTTGAATGACTGGAGCCCAAACGGAAAAGAGCGGCTTTAGCCGATCGTTCCGATTGGGTGAAGTCACTTCAAGTCTGCAACTGCGAACCAGACTAAGAAGGGGGTGGAGGGTGATTATACATACTTAAAAACTGATAACCCCCAAACGGAGCCTGCGATTGGGTCTTGGCAAGTCTTGACACACACTCAAGACCTTCGAATGTGTGTTGCGGACGACCAACACACATTCGAGACCTTGGAGTGAGTCTTGCGAGTCCTCAAGCCACAATGGAGAGCTCCGAATGGCTGTTGGAATGAAGCAAGCCACAAGCAAAGTCGGGGAGTGGGGATTGCTTGTAACTTACAATGGTCCCGATCCTAAAATCCCTATCATAAAAAGCCGGGCGAGTCTTAGGCATGACTCGCCCGGCTTTTCTGCCAATCATCCAGGGCTAGACGACTATTGACGCATTCTATTCTTCAAATTTAACCACTTGCATGCTGGTGACTTGGATGCCGCGGTTGCGCAGGTCGAAGTAGAGGGCGTTTTGCATGATCATCTTGTTGACGGCGATCTTATCATAAGGAGTGAAGAATTGGATGTAGACATTCATGGACCGGTTGCCGTATTCGATCCGGATCTGGGGCTTGGTCGAGGCCTCTAAACCATCCATCTTCCGTTTGAAGAGTTTGAGTTCTTCTTCCGTGCACTGTTCGAGGAAGCCTTCGTACTTTTCATAGGCCACCTTGGCGGTAATCTTCTTCACCTTTTCCAAGTCTTGGCCGTAATCAATAGGCACCATAACATCCACCACCACATAGGGGCTATCATGGTTGTAATTGTAGATGGCATGCTCGAAGATCCAGCGGTTGGGTACCGAGATGTAGCGGCCGGTATGGGTCCGGGCCTTGGTCATGGTCCCCACTTCAGCGAGGTTAATCTGGAGAAAATCCAGGTCCACCACTTCGCCGGAGACGCCATTAATATCGATCACACTGCCCACTTCTAAAGGCGAGCGCAGGATAATATAGAGATAGGCCACCAGGTCCACCACCACATCCCGCGAGGCCAGGGTGAGGAAGGCCAGGATGATCAGGATGATGACCCCCAGGAGCTTGGCCTGGGAGAACCAGAGGCTGAGGATAAAGATAAAGGCCAAGAAAAAGACAATGAGTCGGCTGAAGCGGTTAATCCGCTGGGCCAGGTTTTCATTATCCGTTAGTTTAGGTAAGAGCCATTTGAGCCCCTTCATGAGGAAGAAGGTCAACAAGATAGCAGCCAAGGAATAGAG
The DNA here is from genome assembly GCF_001543145.1 of Aerococcus sanguinicola. Taxonomy (NCBI): domain Bacteria; kingdom Bacillati; phylum Bacillota; class Bacilli; order Lactobacillales; family Aerococcaceae; genus Aerococcus; species Aerococcus sanguinicola. The sequence goes on from NZ_CP014160.1 coordinate 325,213, forward strand.
AGCCTTTTCAATAAAGAGTTCAGAATCGAGTTGGTCACTGTTGAGGTATTCTAAGAAATGGTTCATAAGCGCCTCCTTTGCTTGTTCACTCATTCTAATCTTAGCATAAGTTGGAGTTTTATAAGTAGGCAAAAGGCTAGGAAATTTTTTATCATAATTCTCACGATCTTTTGAGCCTTTTATTTGTTAAATCAAGCGCTTTATACTAGCATATAGGTATAAGATCTATAAAGGAGGATTTATTATATGAAAGTTGTTGTTGTTGGGACATCCCATGCAGGTTACGAAATGGTTCAAACCTTACTCAAGGCAGACCAAGATATCGAAATCGATCTCTACGAAAGTGGATCGACTATGTCCTTCCTGTCCTGTGGGATCCAGTCTTACTTAGAAGGCAAGTCCGATCATCTGGATGACCTCCACTATGCGACAGAAGACTCTTACAAGAAACAAGGTATCAATGCCTACACCAATAGCCAAGTGGTTGCTATTGACAGTGATGCAAAAGAAGTGACTGTTAAAGATGACCAAGGCGAACACCAAGTCAGCTATGACAAGCTCTTCTTAAGTCCAGGGGCTGTTCCGGTTGAACTCCCTATTGAAGGGACTGACCTCGACCACGTCTACTATCTGCGGGGCCGTGACTGGGCAGACCGCGTCAAAAAACGCATGGCTGAAGCCAAAGAAGCAGTCGTTGTGGGTGGCGGCTACATTGGGATCGAAGCAGCTGAAGCCTTCACCAAGGCTGGTATTAAGACAACTGTGATCGACAGCCAAGACCGCATCTTACCAACTTACCTGGACAAGGAATTCACCGAAGTCCTCGAAGCCCATGCAGCTGATAAAGGGCTCGACTTCCACGGCAATGAATGCGTCCAATCCATCGAAGGCAAAGATGGCCAAGTTGCCAAAGTGATTACAGACAAGGGTGAATACCCTGCCGACACTGTTCTCTTCGCTGTTGGGGTTAAACCAAACACCGAATGGCTCAAGGGTACCCTGGAATTGGATGACAAGGGCTTCGTTAAAGTCAACGAATACCTGGAATCCTCTGTGAAAGACATCTATGTTGCCGGTGATGCGACTGAAATCCCCTTTACCCCAACTGGTAAAGGCAAGGCCATCGCTCTCGCCAGCAATGCCCGCCGCCAAGCCGTTACAGCTGCCCAAAACATCATTGCTGGGGAAAATAAAGTCAAATCACCTAGCGTCAACGGGACTAGCGGCTTAGCCCTCTTCGACTACCACTTTGCGGCAACGGGGGTTAAGGATTGCGACAAGGCAGAAGTAGACGGTGAAGTGGAAAGTCAATTCCTACAAATTCCTGTCCTGCCTAAATTTATGAAAGACGACCAAGATGTCTTCATGAAGATCCACTACCGCAAGGACGACCACAAATTAGTTGGGGCACAAATCATGTCCACCGTCAACTTAGCACGGGACATCAACACCCTATCCGTTGCCATCTCAGCCGGTTGGACCCTCGAAGATCTCGCCTTAGCCGACTTCTTCTTCCAACCCGAATACGACAACACCTGGCACTACTTCAACCAAGTCGCCCAAGAAGCACTCGGTCAACGCTTCGGCAGCGACAAACAATTGTTTTAAAAAAAGGGTGTGAAGGCTGGCGCTTAGCTTTCGTTCACTGGAACAAGTCACCAGAGCAGTCAAGCAGACTGCGGCGGTGACTTGTGAAGTGACACGAAAGCTGCCAGCCTGAACCCGACTACAGGGTATGAGCAAGAGCGCTAAGAAGCTTTTGCCTCTGCAAACCCAAGTAAACAGACCACTTTAAAGCTAGGCCACCCGCCTAGCTTTTTTGCTTGCTTTTTGTTAGACTAAAGGCAAAAAAGGAGGACCCTATGTCCGAAATTAATGAAGTCACGTCCTGGATCTTTGACGAAGAAGTGCCTGTTCCAGATGACGTTCAAAAGATGTTAGTGCCAGGTGAAGAAGCCTTCCGCGCCTTTAAAACCATCCGTGATGTGGCTATCTTTACCAACAAGCGCTTGATTGTCCGCGATAGCCAGGGCCTAACCGGCAAGAAGATTGAAATCTACAGCCTCCCCTACCGGTCCATCAACATGTGGTCTACGGAAAATGCGGGCCGGCTCGACTTCACTTCTGAAATCGAACTCTGGACCCGGGCAGGCCATATCAAGATCAGCCTCGGCCGCAAGGTAGACGTCCGCGAATTCGACGACCTCCTCGCCCGCGTTTGTCTCTAACTGCATAATAAAAAGTGCCGATTCTCTCGATAAAAAGAGAATCGGCACTTTTTATTTAGTAGCTAGCGATTAAAGTTATCGCCTTAGAACGATCTTAAGACCAGGAGTGGGGCGTTGAAACTGAGACTTAGCCATGGCTCTTTAGCGATTACTTTCAAGAGGTAGCGGATGCTCGCTAGCGCTATCTATTTCTAAGCGATTTTTATTTAACCACTAAATCTTTCAACTGTTTTTCCATTTCTTCCTGGTTCAAACCGGCCTGGGTGAGGGCAGCGGCGTTGTAGGCACCTTCGACAAAGGCAGTGTCATAGATGGTGATTTTTTTGTCGGACATTTCCTGGACCATTTCCAGGTTCATCTTGGCTGAGCCGAGGTCATAGAAGGCGTAGATCTGGTCGGCTTGGGAGGCCTCGATGGCAGCTTGGATCCGTTCGAAGGAGGTCCCGATGCCACCATCATCTAGCCCAGCGGCCTGGATAATTTCGACGTCCTTAGCTACTTCTTCCAAGAGGTCAACCACACCCTGGGCTAGGCCTTCCACGTGGGAAACTAAAAGAATGGCGCTAGTCATTGAGAACACCTGCTTCCACTAGGGCCTTGAGCCAGTAAGCGGTGGACATAGCTCCGGGATCGATGTGGCCAACTGACCGTTCGCCCACATAGGAAGCCCGACCTTTGCGCGCCTGCATGTCCTCTGTCGCTTGAACCCAGCTGTCGATCTGATCCGCGGTCAGCTTTCCTTCCTGGGCAGCTTCCGCAGCGGGCAGCCAGACATCCAGCATGGTCTTGTCCCCAGCTTGGGCATGGCCGCGCTTGGCGATCCCATCTGCTGCTGCCTGGATAGCGGCTCCCCAGTCGCCCGCTTGACCCTGCAAGGCCTTGGCCATCTCCAAGAAGGCCGTCCCGTAGAGCGGACCCGAAGCCCCGCCAACCTTGGACATCATCGCCATGGCTGCCGCCTTTAAGAGGTCCACCACTGAGGCATCCTCCGCTTGGTCGTCCAGCTTCTCTTGGAGGGCATCCACGCCCCGCTTCATGTTGCCACCATGGTCCCCGTCCCCGATTGGCGTATCGAGTTCGGACAAATAGTCCTTGTTTTCCGTAACTTTTTGGCTAAAAAGGCTTAAAGCCTCGCGCACTGCTTGTTCTTGACTCATGTCTACCATCCTTCCACGTCAACATCGGCTTGGAGTAGGTCCAGCCAATCGTCTTCTAATTTTAAGAAAGTCAGGGAAATCCCTGCCATATCAATCGAGGTCATCAGGTTACCGACCTTGGTGAAGGCAATGTCCAAGTCCTCGTCTGCTAGGAGGCCCATCACATCATTTAAAAAGATATATTGCTCCATCAGCGGCGTAGCCCCCATGCCGTTGACGAGGATGGCATAGCGGTCCCCGGCCTGCCAGTGGTTATAGGCCTTCAGCTTCTCCAACATTTCTTGGGCCATCGCCCGGGAAGGTTGGAGTTTTTCGCGTTTGTAGCCGGGCTCACCGTGGATGCCGACCCCGAACTCGATCTCATCATCGGCCAAGTTGAAGCCTTGCTTGCCGGACTCTGGGACTGTGGCGCCAGACAAGGCTAGGCCGATGGAGGATAAATGATCGACTACCTGCTGACCCAGGCTGGCTAAGTCTTCCAGACTGGCTCCAGACCGGGCAGCAGCGCCAAGAATCTTATGAACGAAGACAGTGCCAGCCACCCCGCGCTTGCCCTGGGTGAAGTCGGAATCTTCCACCGCAATGTCGTCATCCACGACCACCTTAGCCACCGGAATATCGTCCATCTCCGCCATCTCCATGGCCATCTCGAAGTTCATGATATCCCCCGAATAATTCTTGATCACCAGCATGACTCCCTGGCCCTGGTTGGCTTCCTGGATGGCCCGGTAAACCTGGTCGGAAGTTGGCGAAGTGAAGACCTGGCCACAAACCGCTCCCATCAGCATGCCATCCCCAATAAAGCCGGCATGGCTAGGCTCGTGCCCGCTGCCCCCACCACTAATGACCGAAACTTGGTCGGGCCGGTCCTTGGCTAGGAGGATTCCTGTATCCTCAATCCGCTCGATCTTGGGATTGGCCAGAACCATGCCCGAAAGCATCTCATCGACCACATCCGAAGCTTGGTTGATAATCTTTTTCATGATTGATCTTTCCTTTCTTTCATTCGATGCGCACATTCTTTTCTCCTATAATTTAACATAAAAGCGGTTTCTTTTCTATTTTTTAATCTTCTATTATACAGAGTAGTTGAGCATGCCTTGCACTGTTGAATTTGGGCCTTGAATTTCAATTGAATCAAAAAAAGATTCTTTGTTTTTATGGTGGATGACTACTGATTAAACAATAATTCTTTACCAACTTGTTTTGAGCAGGAGTTGAGCTTTGAATTTGATCGTTAGCCGTGACAAAGCAAGCGATGTGAATTAGGGATAGTCGGCGTTAGCCGTTACTAGCCCTTTGAAGCTCGCTAGGTGAGGGACCTTGGCCCGAGCCGGTGCCACGGCTCTTTAACGATTAAATTCAAAAGCGGAACGGATGCTCACTAGCACAATTTGATAAAGAAAGCAAAAAACTCCCAGCCTGGAAAGACTGGGAGGGGTGGTTTTAGCCGAGTATGTGGAAGAGGTAGGAGCCTAAGAGGATGATGGCAGCGAAGCCGTTGTTCATCATATGGAGTAGGATGGCGTCTTTGATGTTGTTCCGCCGGCGGTAGACCAGGTAGAGGGCCACCCCGATGATGATGTACATCACCGCCTCAACAATGTTACTGGACAAGTGGTTGAGACCAAAAATCACTGAACTCAAGACCAGGGGCCACCAGAAGCTCTCAGCCTTGAAGAAGAGGTGCTGGAAGATGCCCCGGAAGACCAACTCTTCTAAAAAAGGCACCGCAAAGCCCATCATAATGAAGAAGGCAATATTGGAAATAGGCGAGACCAAATCAGGATTACCGGAGAAGAGCATCTGGTCATTGGCCGATACCCCTGTCTCATACACAGCTTGGTTGGCCATGGTCAAGACTACCACCGCCACGCGAACCCCAATATAATAGAGGAAAACGATTCCTACGTCCTTCCATCCCAAGCGGTCGAAGTTATCCTTGCCTTGGGCGCGTTTGTAATAAAAATTATAAAGAAAACGGTAAGTCACATAAGCAAAAAGTAGAACTAAGAGGGTCAAAATAGCTACTACTGGCCATGATAACCTGTGGGAATTTCCGTTGACCACAAGCATCAAGCCCATAGGCAGGGTCCCCCAAACCATTAAGCCAAGCCATTTCAAAATATCCAAGAAGCGCTGCCCCCAGCCCTTCTCTTCCGTCGTATATTCTTCAGTCATCATCACGACCTCCTTTAACTTCATTTTAACACAGGCAAAAAGCCCAACTCAATCAAAAAGGGAAAGCGGTTTAACCAGCGGGTCCTTTCCCTCATAAGAGTCAGTCATGAAGCAGGCATCAAACTGCCATTTTTGTAAGAGAGAAAATTCCACTTTTTCCATAAGTTAAACATTGTTTTTTGGTAATTAACAATTTACTCATGAGCAGGAGTGAAGCGTTGAAGTTGATTGTTAGCCATGAACAAGCAAGCCAGGGTGCGAAGGCTAGTGGGAGAAATAGACCTCTGGAGCAAAGAGACAGAGAAGACTGAAAGTCTTCGGCGGCTCTTTGTGAAGAGGAGCTATTTCTGCTAGCTTGAACCCAACTAGAAGCGAATTACGGAGCGTAGGCTTTAGCCATACGGTCCGTTTAAGTCTCGCTAGGCGAGAGACCTTGGCTCGAGCCGGTGCTATGCTTTAGCCGTTGGAGCGATAGCGACTTACGGATAAAGTACAAGACGGCTTTAGCCAGTGTTGATCCTCTGAATATTTAACAATCAAATTCAAAAGCGGAACGGATGCTCATCATTACAATTTATATACCCATCCCCCAAAAAGAAAAAGCAGCAAGCCAAGCCTGCTGCTTCAATATCTATCGAACTATTTACGACGGCGTTCAGCAATCCGAGCTGCCTTACCGTGACGATCACGTAAGTAGTATAATTTCGCACGACGAACTTTACCTTGACGGATCACTTCGATTTGGTCAACACGTGGGGTATGAACTGGGAAAGTCCGTTCCACACCAACACCACTAGAAATCTTACGAACAGTGTAAGTTTCGCTGATACCTTGGCCGCGGCGTTTGATGACAACACCTTCGAAGATCTGGATACGTTCACGGTCACCTTCGACAACCTTAGCGTGGACACGAACGGTGTCACCAGGACGGAAGTCTGGGATATCAGAACGTAATTGTTCATTTGTAATGCTTTCAATTAATTTACTCATGTTTTTTCTCCTTCCAACAAACACTCATAGCAGGCCGTCCTGCCAGCGGAATATCGTTTGATACGTGACAATTACTCACAAGTACATAGTCTACCAAACTCGCGCGGATTTGTAAAGGATTATTTGAGATTTTTTTGGACCCAAGTGAGGACCTCAGGGAAGTTCATGCAGACCTGGTCCACATAGTCGTCAACCCCTTCAAATTCGCGGTCCCGGTGGTTGAGCCAAACCGTGTAGAAACCAGCTTCCTTGGCCGCCACCATATCGTGCTTGAAGTTATCGCCGAAGTAGACACTATCTTCAGGTCGGATACCCATCCGCTGGCAGATCAGGTCAAAAATTTCGCGCTCGGGTTTGGCCACCCCTACCTCTTCTGAAACCAGGATATAGGCTTCTGGAATCCAGTCCGTCAAGCCCATGGTCGCTACCTTGGCCCATTGCTTAGCGGTTTCGCCATTGGTAATGACACCCATGGCCTGGTCCGCTTCCTTGACTAGGTCGAGGACTTGGCGCATATCGTCTTGGAGGTCCAGGTCCTTTTGGTAGCGCTGGTAGGCTTCTTGGAAGGCCCAGCCTTGTTCACTGGAAATGTCAATCCCATCATCAGCCAGGGGGGACTGGATGCGCTTGATCTGCATCTGCTTGATGCCCTCGGGGTCGAAGGCAAGACCTGGGAATTCTGTATCCGAAATATAGCGGCTCTTCTTATACCAGATCGGCGCCCGATCCTGGTCCAAGTCGGGAAAGACCTCTGTCAAAGCCCGGCGGAAGGGATCCATCTGGTCGTAGAGGGTGTCATCAATATCAAAAATAAAATTCTTCAGCATAAACTCTCCTTCTCACTCTCTTCTCGCGTCACACATCCCCTCCATTCTAACACATTTCAGCCCCTTCCCTAGCGAATGAGAAAAATCTTAGGCGCCTCGTCATAAATTTCGCTGGAACTGACTTTTATGTTGCTTATTTCTTGGGCTCAGGCTAGCAGAAATAGGTCTTCTTCACAAGAAACTATAGAAGGCGGCCTTCAACCTTCTATGCTCTCTTGGTCTAGAGCTCTATTTCTCCCGCTAGCCTCCACCCCCTTTGAGATTTTCTTCACTTTACAATAGTGTTTTCAAAGCAAAAATGGTAGAATACAAGTGTACTTAATTTCTGAAGGGAGATTTTAAATTGGTTAAGACAATTATTGCCGGAAACTGGAAATTAAACAAGACTGCTGGGGAAGCGAAAAGCTTCATCGATGACTTAAAAGCCCAAGTGGACGCTGACGTGGACGCTGATGTGGTCGTTATCCCACCTGCCCTCTTCGTAGCTGACGCTGTGGAACGCACTCAAGATTCTGCCCTTAAAGTGGGAGCCCAAAACTGCTACTCTGAAGATAGCGGTGCCTTCACAGGCGAAACTAGCCCTGCTGCCTTGAGCGACCTCGGCGTAGACTATGTGGTCCTCGGCCACTCCGAACGCCGCGAAATCTTCAAAGAAACTGACGAAGAGATCAACGCTAAGGTGAAAGCTGCCTTAGACAACAAGTTGACCCCTATCCTCTGTGTGGGTGAAACGCTTGAACAACGTGAAGCTAATGAATACGTGGCCTTCATCACGGAACAATTAAAGGCTGCCCTCAAAGGCTTAGACGCTAATGACATCTCACAAGTTGTCTTCGCTTACGAACCCATCTGGGCGATCGGAACTGGTAAGACAGCTTCTGCCCAAGACGCAGAAGAAGTCTGTGCAGAAATCCGTCAAGTCATTGCGGAATTGACTTCAGAAGATGTCGCTAAAGAAGCCAGCATCCTCTACGGCGGTTCTGTTAAAGCCGCTAACGCCAAAGAAATCCTATCCCAAGACAACATCAACGGCGTGCTCGTTGGTGGCGCCAGCCTAGAAGTTGACAGCTTCACTGGGATTATTGATGCGGTTAAATAAGTTGATCTAAAATTTAAATAAAGATAGAGCCCCCAAAAGCCTGGTAGTGGTCAGCTTTTGGGGGCTTTGTTTGCTGATTCAATGAATTGTGCTGGTGAGCATGCCTTGCGCTTTTGAATTTGGCCCTTGAAGAGCCGTGGCACCGGTTCGGGCCAAAGTCCCTCACCTAGCAAGCTTCAAACGCCTAGTAACGGCTGACGCCGACTAGCCGTAATTCACATCTAGTCGGGTTTGCAAGAGCAGCTTTGGAGTGCTTTCGCAAGTTGGAAACGTGCAAGCGGGCTTGCCCTTATTCCAACTTACTCCAAGCATCCAAAGCTGAACGCTCTTACTCGCACCCTGATGCTTGCTTGGTCACGGCTAAGGGCCAACTTCAACTCTCCACTCCTGCTCAAAAGTAACTGATATAGATTTTTTATTTCTAATTACACATTACAAAAGGAAAGCTTTCTTTTTAAATAATAGCTAGGGATAGCTATAGTGCTTTTGACTTTGATCATTGAATTTAAGAGGAGTAGGAAAAACTGTATTTTTTATTTCCTAGTCAATAAGTGCTGTTTTTGACTCTTATCGATTGAAAGCACTTATGTTTTCTTGTTAGAATGGAGGTGCAAGAGGCAGTGAGTTTTTTAGAGAGGAGCTGGCAAGTGATGAAGGACAACAAGACCATTCGCAATATCTTAATTTTTGTGGGCGGCTTAGTCGTCGGTATTCTATTGAGCACACTCTTTAACGTCATGGCCCCCTTCTAGCCTATCATAAGCAGTCAGGCCTCCTAACGGTATGTGTTGGGAGGCCTGTTTTTATTTTACAGTCATTAGATTTCGACATGCTTGACGAGTTTATAAGGGCTATCTCTTTAATCGTAGGCCTTGAATATTAAGCCATGAATGATGAAAAAGATGATCACAAAAGAAAGAAAATCAATCAACAGATTGTCTAAATTTATCCAATTTCCTAGCACACTTTGGATAATAAAAGCTAGGGCAAGGGTTATGACATCGAGTATAAAATTCTTCATAGTTCCTCCTTAAATTAAATGATGCTTCAAACTTCGAAAATCATTGTCGCTAAGGATTAATCTTCACAATCTCTCAAGATAAAAAAGTAAAAAGTTAAGGCTATAATCACTGCCGGAAGGATGGCAATTACATTATAAGCCAAGAACTTCTGCAGAACAAAAACAAGAATATGACTGGCCGACGTGTCGAGCACATACTGGAACTTCCCGGCCACCCCATCCACAATAATTGTGATCGCAAAAATAAGGAAATAGGCATAAAAGCCATACTTGGCACTCAACTGGCGCTTTCTTAACTGGTCATTCATTACAGGCCTCCTCTATCTAATCATCACTCACTTAATCTTCCTTCTTACCATCATCCTTGAAGCCCATACCGATTCCCGTACCGACTGCAAGACTCAATCCAATACCAAGGGGCACACTATCAATCGTCCACTCCAGGAACACGCCAACTATCATCGCTAAACCAAGCCAGAATCCAAAATTATCTTTCATACCTTTCCTCCCCCAATCGATAACCACACTTGAAAGATTAAATTTTCTTAGCTTCTAAAACTACTGTAAAGGCTTTAGCTTCCCTTGTCAATCAATATTGGTTTTATTTTTTATTATATATGCAGAAATTATATATATATATATATAAGCAAAGGCTATTATATTTGCTGTTTTGAATTAATAAAAAGAGTCAGCTCAAGGCCGACCTTTATATCCCATAGAATCTAATCGCATCATGCATAAGATAATGCTAGGGGTCAGGCTATTCATCCCCTTCAAAAGCAACACCTACAGAAGCTCCGATGATTAAACCAAAACCTATTCCAATCCCGAGTCTACCTGTTAATACACCGAAAACTACTCCAAAAATTAATCCTAAACCAATCCACAATTCCAAGTTATCCTTCATTACCACTCCTCCTTGACTTCAAAAGAATCATAAATCCATCTTACAAATTCACTTTAAAACTTCTCAAACTGCTCATCAAATGTAATAAGCAGCAGATAAGAAAGCAAAGCAGATCCTCACCAGCACCTCTTCACTTATCCAAGCCCTATTAAATACACACTTTTTTAATTTGGCAGCCATTCACTCGTGAGCAGGAGTGGAGCGTTGAAGTTGGTCCTTAGCCATGAAAAGCAAGTAAAGCGAATTACGGAGCGTAGGCTTTAGCCGTACGGTCCGTTTGAGATTTGCTAGGCGAGGGACCTTGGCCCGAACCGATGCCATGGCTCTTCAAAGACCAAATTCAACAGCGCAACGCATACTCACCAGCACAATCCTATTTGTCAATTACTCATATTACACACATCTTTTAATTTGGCATCAATTCACTCGTGAGCAGAAGCGGAGTTTGAAAGTGATCGTTAGCCATGAATAAGCAAGCGATGTAAATTAGGGATAGTAGGCACTAGCCGTACTAGCCCTTTGAAGCTCGCTAGATGAGGGACCTTGGCTCGCACCGGTGCTATGCTTTAGCCGTTGGAGCGTTAGCGACTTACGGATAAAATACAAGACGGCTTCAGCCGTGTTGATCCTCTGAATTTTAACGATCACTTTCAAGACGGAGCGCATGCTCACCAGCACCATCCCAAACCATTCCAAATTAAAAGAGCCAGCCCCCAGGCCGACTCTTCCATCCACTTTATGCATTAATCAAAACATCCAATCCCGCTGCCAAAAATCCCCCTAACATGGGGCCAAGAATGGGCACCCAGGCATAAGACCACTGGCTAGACCCCTTATGAGGAATAGGCAGGAAGCTGTGGGCCAAGCGAGGGCCAAAGTCCCGGGCTGGGTTGATGGCGTAGCCGGTGGGGCCGCCCAGGGAGACCCCGATGCTGACGATCAGGGCGCTGACCACTGCGGTACTGAGGCCTGGCGCCATTTCGGTATTGGCGAAGGCTAGAATCCCGTAGGCCAGGATGAAGGTGCCAATAACTTCCGCGATCACATTATCCAGCGGCGAGTCGATAGCTGGCGCCGTGGCGAAGGTCCCCAGGATAGTATCTGGGTCTTCGGTCCGGGCGTAGTGGGGCCGGTAGAGGAGCCAGACACAGGCGGCTCCTAGGACAGCTCCCAAGACTTGGGCCAGGACATAGGCCAGGAAGGTCCCCCAGCTGATGGCCCCTCTGAGGGCGAAGGCCAAGCTGACGGCTGGGTTGAGATGAGCCGGTCCCATGTGGCCAGTAGCGTAGGCAGCGATAGCGACAGCCAGGCCCCAGCCCAGGGTGATGGTCAGCCAGCCAGCGTCCTTGCCCTTGGTCCGGTCCAGGCTGACATTGGCCACGACCCCGTCCCCGAGGAGGACCAGGAAGGCCGTTCCAAGAAATTCTCCGAGTACATCTGTCGGCATGGTGGTCCCTCCTTATCCGGCCTGGTCCTTGAGGGCTTGCAGGTCGTTTTCTTCGATAGTGGCTTTGAGCTGGTCGAGCTGGGCTTGTTTTTCCTCAGCGGTCCAGTCATAGGCGCTTGCCATGATATCCAAGACCGGTGCGATCATATGGTCCACTTCATCCCGCTTGAAGAGTAGGTAGTTAGTCCGGCGCAGGAAGTAGTCCACTGGGGTCAGGGTCATTTCATAGGCCATGGCATAGGCCAGCATGACATTTTCCTTGAGGGTCAGGCGGTCATCCTTGTCGATTTGATCGACGAGTTGGAAGACTTGAGGAGCGTTGGACCCATAGAGGGAGGCAATTTCATAGGCTTCTTCATTGGTCAAGCCCCGGCTCACCCCAATTTGGGCATAGGCTTCGAATTCGCGCTCGATATTGTCGGGGTTGATTTCCCCGCCTGAGACAGGATAGGTCCGTGAGTTGATAGCTCGGAAGTGACGGTCGAATTTTTCCGCTAAGATGGCAATAATCTTCTCGAGGGCACCGGCGGCCATCTTGCGGTAGTCGGTGATCTTGCCGCCAGCCAGGGTGATTAAGCCGTTATCATCGATCGAGAGGTCAGAGCCCCGGGAGACTTCGGATGGTTTCAATTGTTGTTCGGACAGGCTGCCTTCTAAGTTAGCCACGACGCCTTCAACTTGTTCGCGGGTCTCTTCCTCCTTGAGATAGGCTTGAACTGACTGGATCAAGCGGTCGAAGCTGTCGTCGGTCAACTTGCCGCTGTCGCCCCCGTTGTAGTCGGAAGAGGAGTTGCCGGCGAGGAGTGGCCGGAGCCCTGCCCAGGAAGACTCCACGTCGTCTAAGCTAATATCCGCATCAGGGAAACGTCCGTTGACAGCCGCCAGGAGATAGTCCACGTCTTCTTGGGTCACTTGGGGGTGCTTGAGGTCGCCCCGGTAGTCGGTATCGGTGGTCCCGAAGTAGGTCTTATTCTCTCTTGGGATGACAAAGATCATCCGGCCGTCATTGTGGCCGCTGTCGAAGTAGACAGGGTGGTTGACTTTGAGTTTGGCGGAATCGATGACCAAGTGAACGCCCTTGGTAGGTCGCATTTGATGGATAGCTTCTTGGTCAGACCGGTCCAAGTTCCGGGTCTTATCGGACCAAGGCCCCGTGGTATTGATGACCACCCGCGCCTTGATTTCAAATTCTTGGTCGGTCAAACGGTCCAAGGCGCGAACCCCTGTAATTTCGCCGGCTTCATTATAAGTATAGCCGACTGCTTGGACCCGGCTGGCTACTAGGGCTCCATCGTCTTGGGCGCGTTTGATGTTTTCGATAACCAGGCGGATGTCGCTATTGTTGAAGTCGAGGTAGCGGCCCCCACCCAGTAAGCCTTCTTGCTTGAGGGCCGGTTCTTCAGCCAGGACTTCTTCCTTGGAGAGGACCTTGTTGGCATAAGGCGAGGTCTGGATGCCTGCCAGGAGGTCGTAGAGGTCCATGGCGACTTTGAGCCGGAAGAGGTTAAAGGTGGCGCCCTCTTCATCATAGACCGGCAAAATCATAGGGTCAGGCTTAGGAATATGAGGGGCAATCTGTTGGACGACCGCCCGTTCCTTAACAGTATCGGAAACGACTTCCACGTCGAAGTGTTTGAGATAGCGGATCCCCCCATGGACGAGCTTGGTCGACCGGCTGGAGGTCCCTTCCGCGAAGTCCTGCATCTCAATCAGACCGGTTTCAAGTCCCGAAGCAGCGGCTTGTAAGGCCACGCCGGCCCCGGTAATCCCCCCACCGATCACGAGCAGGTCGAGTTCCCGGTCCTGCATCTTTTGGATGGCTTGTTGACGGCTTTGGTATGAAAATTTCATGGTTTATCCTCCTCTAAAGATTCTCTTGTGCTTGGTCACTTGTATCGGCGAAGACCTGGGTGGCTTTCACGGCCCGGGTCCAGCCCTTGTAGAGTTGTTCCTTGCGGGCATTGTTCATGGACGGATTGAAGGCTTGGTCGACCGCATTGAGGGTCTTCAATTCTTCCAGGTCGTCCCAGTAGCCCACTGCTAGGCCAGCTAGGAAGGCGGCACCCAGGGCAGTGGTTTCCAGGTTTTGGGCCCGGGCGATTTCAATGCCTAGGATATCCGCTTGGAACTGCATGAGGTAGTTGTTCATAGCAGCCCCACCGTCTACCTTGAGGACATTGATGGGCATGCCCGTGTCCTTCTCCATGGTGTCGATGATGTCCCGGGTCTGGTAGGCCAGAGATTGGAGGGTCGCCTTGACAAAGTCTTCGCGACTGGTCCCCCGGCTGAGGCCAAAGACGGCACCCCGGGCATCCGAATTCCAGTAAGGGGCGCCCAGGCCAGTAAAGGCGGGCACCACATAAACCTCGTCCTCGGACTTAGAAGCCCGGGCCAGGTCTTCAGATTCGGGCGAGGACTGGATCAATCGCATGCCGTCCCGCAGCCACTGGATGGCCGAGCCTGCCACGAAGATGGACCCCTCCAAGGCATAGTGGATCTCGCCATCAATCCCATAAGCAATGGTCGTAATCAAACGATTGTCCGAGAGCTGGAAGTCCGAGCCGGTATTCATAATAATGAAGGCCCCGGTCCCGTAAGTATTCTTGACCATGCCCGGTTCAAAAGCCAGCTGGCCGAAGAGGGCTGCCTGTTGGTCCCCCGCCATCCCAGCAATTGGAACCTCAGCCCCGTAGAAGTGGAAGGGAATGGTGTGGCCGTAGACCTCTGAATTGGACTTAACTTCCGGCAGCATGCAGCGCGGAATATTAAGCAGGTCCAGGATCTCTTGGTCCCAGTCCAGTTCTTTCAGGTTAAAGAGCATGGTCCGGGCAGCGTTGGAGTAGTCCGTCACATGGCACTTGCCATCGGTCAGCTTCCAGACAATCCAAGAATCAATGGTCCCGAAGAGGAGTTCCCCTTTTTCGGCGCGTTCCTGGGCCCCGTCCACATGGTCCAAGATCCAGCGAATCTTGGTGGCTGAGAAGTAGGCGTCGATCACAAGCCCCGTCTTCTGGCGGATCATTTCCGTGTGGCCAGCCTCCTTGAGCTGGTTGGCGATAGCTGCCGTCTGCCGGGACTGCCAGACAATGGCGTTATAGATTGGCGTACCGGTTTCCTTGTCCCAGATAACGGTGGTTTCCCGCTGGTTGGTGATGCCGATTCCTTCAATCTGCTCGGGCTTAAGCCCAGATTCGATAAAGGCCCCTGCAATCACCGATTGGACAGAATTCCAGATGTGGTTAGCGTTGTGCTCCACCCAGCCACCGTGGGGGAAGATCTGGTCAAATTCTTTTTGATAGGAGCCCACGTTCTCACCCTGGTGGTTGTAGATGATGGCCCGTGTGGAAGTGGTTCCTTGGTCAATTGCCATAATGTATTTTTCCATCTTAGCCTCCTGTTTTCCGAATGGTTTTGGTCTGATTTCTAAGTTCTGTCTATATTATACCGGTAGCGCTTACATAGATGGTCTTAACTTTTTTAGGATTTTGAAAAAAGCTGATAGTTCCTGGGGGTAGCTTTATTAATCCTGCTGGTGAGCATGCGTTCCGCTGTTGAATTTGGGCCTTGAAAAGCCATGGCACCGGCTCGAGCCTTGGTCTCTCACCTAGCAAATCTCAAACGGACCGTACGGCTAAAGCCTACGCTCCGTAATTCGCTTTACTTGCTTTTTCATGGCTAAGGCCCAACTTCAACGCTCCACTCCTGCTCACAAGTAAATAGCAAAATTAAACTATATCAGTCTTTAATATTAGCAAATGAATTAAAAAAATGAGATTTCGGCGATGGACTTTAACTAGAGGAGCTGATCTTGACAGATTTCGCATAGGCTTTATCTAATGAGTTGAGAGTATTATTCTTGTGATCTTTTTTTCATTTTTGTTAGATTGGGGATGTAGCTAAGCCCAGAGAATAATTGCTTTGAGGGATGATTTGTTTATGGAAAAATATAAAGAGATTTCATTTTGGGTCATTGTCAGTATTTTTACAATCGATCATTTTATTCGATTGTTTATTAACCCGAACTGGGGCCAGGCGATTCGAGATGTCACAAGTTCCCTCCCCCTAGTCTTAAAAATTATGATTACTCTATTATTTATTATCTTACTTGTTTGGTTGTTTCCTTACAAGAAACATGACTAGCAAAGGAGTGATCCCTCTTGAAAGATACCCTACAGATGATAACGATTCTTGTCTTAATTATTTCTAATTACTTGACGATTAAACGCTGCCACGAATTACAAAAGAAGCTTGATGCTAAGAATAAGCCAAAAGGATGAGGTCCAAGTTTGGGCGTCATCCTTTTTATTTTTAAAAATTGTCTGGTGAGCATGCGTTCCGCCTTGAAAGTGATCATTAAAGAGCCGTGGCACCGGCTCGAGCCAAGGTCTCTCGCCTAGCATTCTTCAAACGGCTAGTAAGGCTACCGCCAACTAGCCGTAATTCATAATGCTTGCTTTTTCACGGCTAACGATCCCTTTCAAGCTCCACTCCTGCTCACAAGTAAATTGCAAAAAATTTTATTATCTAATAATCAATTAAAAAGATGAATTTCTGAGCTGTGCTTGTCTAGTAAAATTATAAAGTAAAAGGATGACGCCTATAGTATGGCTATCATCCTTTTGCTTTCTGCTTTTCTTTGGCTAAACTATTGACTTAAGGAGTAACTTTTTGCTGGAGGAGCTGTTTGAGGGATTTGAGGTCGTAGGGGGTTAGGGGCTGGTCGAGGTAATAGCTGCTTTGGGGATTGTCATCAGCTTGGCGGTAGTCGCTGATGAGGAAGTCGTAGGGCATGCCTTCCTGGTAGCTGTCCAGGCTGAGGCGGCGGTGGATTTCTAGGTGCTGGCGTAATTCCAGCATGGTCTTCTGGTCCAGGTTGGTTAAGGGATCCAGGCGGACGGCGACTTGGTAGACGGCTTCTTCCCTCAGGTCGAGCGTCTCCAAAGTCTGGCCCCACTTCCACTGAACCCAGGTCAGGAGGTCGCCCCGGTCCGTGAGGGAGATAGGCAGGGTTTTGGGCACGACTTGGGCTAAGAGCTCGCGAGCAGCTTGGTCGTAAGATGTAGCCGAGCTTGGGAGGGGCGCTTGGAGGAGGAAACCTTGGAAGTAGCTGAGGGCGGAGTAGGACTGGCCGGCCTCATAGACGATCCGGGCCTTTTCTCGCTTGTCCAGGCTTTGGTGCTGGTTGAGCAGGCGGACGGTCTGGCTGGTGGCTGCCATGATGGGTCCGCCGTAGCCCAGGAATTGTTCATTGACGCTGGGCGAGAGCAGGTAGTGGGAGGTCAGGAAGAGGACCTGGCTGACCAGGTCGCCCTCCTGGAAGTCCCGGGCCAGGCGCGCCTGGTAGCGGAGGAGGTGTTGGCGGGCCCGTTGGTAGAAGGGACGATCCTGGAGGTCGGCACTGATTCGGTAGAGGCTTTCATAATCGCGTTCCTTTAAGCGAGCCAGGCGCTGGGTCACATAGAGCCAGAGGGCCAGCCGGTCTTCCCCGCGCGGCGTGAAGGGTCCCTTGTTAATCTTCTCAAAATAAGGCAGGTAGGCTTTTAAATCATAATGCTTAATCAGTGCCTCCTTGGTCGCTGGCGGCAGGCTGATGGCGTAGAGCTGGTAGTAAAAATAGAGGATTTGTTGGTGGGGGCCCTTGAGCCGGCCGTTTCTGATCTGCAGGTCAAATTCCTGGAGGTCTTGGTTGAGCTGGGCCAGGTGGCGGTTGAGGGTGGCCTCGGAGACCAGGAGATGGTCGGCCAATTGGTTGATGGCGAACTCCCCTTTGTCAAATAAGTAGTCCAGGATCTGGTACTTGATGCTGTCCTGGAGAAAATAGGCCAGGATGTCTTCTAGGGAGAGCTGGTGGTCTAGCCAGAGATTGACCTGGTCACCCTGCCAGTCCAAGCGCCAAGCTATGTCCCCTACTTGACCGGCTTCCTGGATTGCGCGCAGGTACTTGTCCAGGGTGGCTTGGGAGAGGTCGACCTGGTCTTTGAGCGTCTTGGTCGCCAGGGGGCCAGCTTGGTGGATGAGCTGGTGGACGACTTGGTAGGTTGCTGCCTGGCTGCGTTCCATTAATTGGCTAATCTGCATGGTCGCCCTCCCCTCCATCTAAAATTCGACGCCGGGTCCGCCAGTGCTGGTGGATGGCCTGGAAGTAGTCTGGGTCAAACAAGGCCTGGCGCCCTTGATAGAGATTGGCTTGAAGGCTCAGAAACTGATCGGTCAGCCCCGCTTGGAGGGCCGTTGCCATCAAGGACAGGACGGCTTGACTAGTCGCTCGGTTCGGCAGGCAGGCTTGGAAGCCCAAAATCTTGCCTGAACTTTCCGCACTGATGATCTGGATAGCCAGTCCATCCCCCTCATAGCGGGTCAGGCAATAGGCCAGGTCCTGGTAGTCCGCCTCGGCCTGGCTAATCCCGCCCGTAAAATAAATCTTATGATCCAGGGTTACTGCCTCAATCCGCTGGGAAGTCGGAAGCGGATAGCGGGGAGCATTGAGGTTCAAGGCAGCTAGGCGGCCGGTCTGCTTGGCATGGCCAACTAGGGGCAGGTAGGTCTGGCTCTGGTCAGGACCAAATGGCAGGCGGACCAAGTCACCGCAGGCAAAAATCCCGGGCGCCGACGTTTGGAGGTAGGCGTCCACCCAGATGGTCCCGTCCGGATTGAGGGTCAGCTGGTCCTGGACCAGGTCCGTTCGCGGCGCCAAGTTAATAGCAAAGTGGACGGCATCAGCTCGGTAGGTCTCCCCCTGGGTCTTGACCTTAACTCCGCTCGCGTCCGTTTCAAAAGATTGGTAGGTCGACTGGCAGTGGACCTGGACACCCAGCTGGATGAGCTGGTCTTGGAGCCGCTTGCCTAGCCCAGGGTCAAAGAGCTTGTAGGCGAGATAAGGTCCCGCCTCGATGAGGGTCACTTGCTTGCCCAGCTGGCAGTAGAGACTAGCAGCTTCTATGCCGATAGGACCGCCCCCAACCACTAGGATATGGTCCGCCTGACTGATGATTGCCTGACTCTGCCGACTGGTCGCACAGTCCTTGGTACGGATTAGGCGCTGGGCCTGGTCCAAGCTCAGGTCTTTAGGATAGACCTGGCTGCCCATGGCGAGGATCAGGTAGTCGTAAGCCTGGTGAGAGGCTTTGCCAGCCTCCTGGTAAGTTATGGTCCGGTCCTCGACCTGGATCGCCTGGACCGGTGCTTGCAAGTGGCAGTCAATCCTCTGTTCCTGAAGCTGGTCAAGGCTGGCGGTCGCTCCCTGACTCAAGTCCGCCAAGCGCCCCGTCAAAACCTCCCTCAAGCTGTTCGGGCTAAAAGCCAATTCCTCCCCAGCTTCAAAAAGCTTGACCTCCGCTTCGGGATATTCCTCCCGGCAAGCCAAAGCCGCCGCCACTCCCGCAAAAGAGCCACCGATAATCACAATTCGCATGGTCTTCCCTCCTCTTGATTTCTACTTTCTTCCTATTATAGAGAGACGAGCTGGGAAATGCAAAAGTGTCACTGGCTATTTTATAAATTTCGAGAGCGAAGAAAAACCGGGCGATTTTACCCGGTTTCATAGCACTTTATTCGTCATTTTCTTCCTGGTCGGCTTGGATATCAGCCAACCAGATTTTTTCTTGGTCGGAGAGGTCATAGTCTTCGAGGAGGTCTGGTCGGCGTTCCAGGGTCCGGCGCAAGGATTCTTTTTGCTTCCACTCAGCGATCTTGGCGTGGTCGCCGCTGAGGAGGATGTCGGGGACGGCCATGCCATTGAATTCGCGCGGCCGGGTGTATTGGGGGTGCTCCAAGAGGCCGGTGGAGAAGGAGTCTTCGACCACGGATTCGGCATTGCCGACTGCATCATCCAGGAGGCGGACGGTAGCGTCAATCACTGCCATGGCCCCTAGTTCGCCCCCGGTTAGGACAAAGTCGCCCAGGGAAATTTCATCCGTGACATAGTGGCGGATCCGCTCGTCATAGCCCTCATAGTGGCCACAGATAAAGATCAAGTGGTCCGCCTGGGCTAAGGATTCGGCTTGGGCTTGGTCGAAAGTTTTGCCTGCTGGATCGAGGAGAATGACCCGCTTGTCGGTGTCGGGATGGCTCGCTTTAATCGCTTCGAGCGCCCGGTAGATGGGCCCCACCTGGAGCAGCATGCCAGCCCCGCCGCCGAAGGGATAGTCGTCCACATGACCGTGCTTGTTTTCGGCGTATTGGCGGAAGTCGGTGATCCGAATCGAGACCAGACCTTTTTCCTGGGCCTTGCCGATGATGGACTGGGTCAGGGGCGCAAACATTTCGGGGAATAAACTTAAAACATCAATCTGCATTAATCGATCAATCCTTCCATGGGGTCAATCAGGACATAGCCCTCGTCCAGGTTGACCTCCTTGACCACATCTTCGATATAAGGGAGGAGGATATCCGCCCCCTTGGCAAAACGTTGGACATGCCAGACATCATTGGGACCTAGCGCCGTAATCTCCCGGACCCGGCCCAAGCGCTCGCCCTCTGTCGTGCGAACTTCCAGGCCGATGATGTCTTCATAGTAGAAGGCCCCCTCTTCCAGGTCGTCCTCGCGGTCCTCGCTGGCTACCATGAGCACCATGCCCTTAAACGGCTCCACATCGTTAATGGACGGGTAACCCTTGAAGTGGAGGATGTGGAAGTTCTTGTGAACGTAGTGCTTGTCCACTTCCACCTCCGTCACCGCTTTGCCCTTGTCGAAGAGGGTCAACCGGCTCCCCACTTGGTAGCGCTGGTCTGGAAAATCGGTGGACGAAATCACGCGGACATCGCCGCGAATGCCGTGGGTATTAACCAGTTTCCCCACCTGATAATAAGTCTCTGTCATCTGCATGACCTCCCTTTACTGGTTTTGATTGTAAAGAAACAATATTTGTCTTAGTAATAAATAGATAGTGAATAGGGTTTAGTATAGATGATTACAATTTATTAGTTAATGCTAGCAAAAAAGATTTACTATATCATCTATGTTGAGCAGGAGTGGAGCTTTGATTTGATCGTTAGCCATGAATAAGCAAGCGATGTGAATTAGGGATAGTTGGCTTTAGCCTTACTAGCCCTTTGAAGCTCGCTAGGCGAGAGACCTTGGCTCGACCCAGTGCTATGCTTTAGCCGTTGGAGCGCTAGCGACTTACGGATAAAGTACAAGACGACTTCAGCCGTGTTGATCCTTTGAACGTTTAACGATCAAATTCAAAAGCGTAACGGATGCTCTCAGCATGATTCAGCAAAAAGCTCGATGCTCTTATTTAAAAAAGCTAGGGCAGTGTCGCCCTAGCTCATTCTAGCATATTTGTGACGTGTTAGTCAGATTTGCAAGTACACTCCAAAGCTGGATGCTCTTGCTCACACCCTAGTTGGGTTCGGTCGCGCAGAAGTGGCTCCTCTTCACAAAAAAATCTTTCAAAGGCTTGCAGCCTTCTCAAGCTTTTTGCTCCAGAGGTCCACTTCTACCCGCGCTCCCTCACACCCTTTTCTAGTTGGGTTCAGGCTGGCAGAAATAGCTCCTCTTCACAAAGATCCGCCGAAGACTTCCAGTCTTCTCTGGATCTTTGCTCCAGAGGTCTATTTCTCCCGCCAGTCTTCACACCCTTTTCTAGTCGGGTTCAGGCTGGCAGACTCGGAGTGATTTCACAAGTCGGAAACGAGCAATTGCTTCGCTCTTTTTCCGACTTGCTCCAATCATCCGAGTCTAAGCGCCAGCCTTCACCCCCTTCTAATCTCCATCCCGATCAATGAGTAAGCGGACGCGGCGGTGGTTTTCGACGCGGACGCTATAGAGAATGGTGCGAATGGCATTTGCTACACGGCCACCTTTACCGATCACACGCCCCACATCCTCTGGGTTTAATTGCAGGTGGTATTCTAAGTATTCGTCACCATCGACAATTTCCAGGTGGATATCTTCTGGATATTTTACTAACGGTGTAACAATCGTTAGCAGTAAATTTTCAATATCTGGCATGCTGGCTCATCCTAGTCTTATTTGTTGTTTTTAGCTTCGTGGTGTTTCTTCATGATCCCTTGACGAGAAAGGATGTTGCGAACAGTATCAGTTGGTTGCGCACCGTTAGCTAACCATTTAAGAGCTAATTCTTCATCAAGAACAACTTCTTCAGGTTCAGTTGTTGGGTTGTAAGTCCCAATCTTTTCGATGATACGACCATCACGTGGTGCACGTGCGTCTGCTGCAACAATACGGTAGAATGGGTTACGTTTAGCACCCATACGTTTTAAACGAATTTTAACTGCCATGAGTTAATTTCCTCCTTGTTTCTTTTCAATATATATTTTCTTTAATCACATTTGTATACTATATCAGCTTTTCTCCGGCTTGTAAAGTATTTTTTCTTTACAGGCCTATTTTTTATCAAGTCAAGCCTGGGCAGCCAGCACAGAGAAAAAGATTCTGCTAGCTACTTATTGCATCTTCCTTTGAGATAATGCAGTTTTTCGGCATTTTACTGCATCTTCCTGCAAGACAATGCAGTTTCTCGGCACTTTACTGCATCTTCTCTCAAAATAATGCAGTTTCCCTAGAACCACAAAATCAAGAAAAGGGCAAAACTAGTCAAAGTCGCCCTTGTTAAATACATTTAAATTTTTCCAATGCCGTCTAATGATTAAGCAATTCATGTTTGGAAATTTAGATGTGAGCAGGAGTGGAGCGTTGAAGTTGGGCCTTAGCCATGAAAAGCAAGTAAAGCGAATTACGGAGCGTAGGCTTTAGCCGTACGGTCCGTTTGAGATTTGCTAGGCGAGAGACCAAGGCTCGAGCCGGTGCCATGGCTCTTCAAGGCCCAAATTCAACAGCGGAACGCATGCTCACCAGCACCATTCCCAAAAACAATCCCCTAATCAATCCTTAACGGCGTTTCTTTTTCCCGAGCTTCTTATTAAGCTTGCGCATCATGCGGCGGCTGGCGACTTCTTGCATCTTGTTGCGTTTGCCGCCGCCTGCTTGGCCCATGCCACCCATGAGCTTGTCCAAACCGCCCAAGTTGCCGTTAGAGATCTTACTCATCATGTCACGCGATTGGTTGAACTGCTTGATCAAGCGGTTGACTTCAGCCACCGTGGTCGCAGAACCCTTGGCAATCCGTTTGCGTCGGCTCTGGGAGATTTCGTCAGGATTTTCCCGTTCGAAATTAGTCATAGACTGGATAATCGCCTTGGTCCGGGTCATTTCTTTTGGATCAATCTTGAGCTGGTCCAAGCCCGGCATTTGGTTGAGGCCAGGGATCATCTTGATAATATCTTCCAGAGGCCCCATCTTGTTCATCTGCTCCATCTGCTTCATGAAGTCGTTGAAGTCAAAAGTATTCTCCCGCATCTTAGCGGCCATGGCTTCAGCTTCGGCCTCATCGAATTCCTTCTGGGCGCGCTCAATCAGGGTCAACATGTCCCCCATGCCCAGGATCCGGTTAGCCATCCGGTCAGGGTAGAAGATTTCAATATCTTCCAACTTCTCCCCAGTCCCGGCGAACTTGATGGGCTTGCCCGTGATACTGGCGATGGAAAGGGCCGCCCCGCCGCGGGAGTCCCCGTCCAGCTTGGTCAGCATTACCCCGGTAATCTCTAGTTCATCATCGAAGGCCTTGGCCACGTTGGCAGCTTCTTGCCCGGTCATGGCGTCCACGGTCAAAAGGATTTCATTAGGGTTGACCGCTGCCTTAATGTTTTTGAGCTCGTTCATCAATTTCTCATCGATTTGGAGACGGCCGGCGGTATCGATGAAGACCGTGTCATAGCCCTTTTCTTGGGCGTATTGGATGGCCTTCTCGGAAATTTCGACCGGGTCTACCTGGTTACCCAATTCAAAAACGGGCAGGTCCAGCTGCTGGCCGATGGTTTGGAGCTGGTTGATGGCAGCTGGCCGGTAGATATCGCCCGCTACCAAGAGCGGCTTGCGGCCTTTTTCCTTGCGCAGGTAGTTGGCTAACTTCCCGGCAGTCGTCGTTTTCCCTGCCCCTTGGAGGCCGACCATCATGAGGACAGTCGGTTGACCAGCTGACGCATAGTCGATCCCTACCTGCTCGCCCCCTAAGAGCTCGGTCAACTCTTCGTTAACAATCTTAACCACCTGTTGGGCCGGCGATAAGGAGGCTAGAACCTCACTGTCCAGGGCCCGCTCATTGACCCGCTTGACAAAGCTCTTAACCACCTTAAAGTTAACATCGGCTTCCAAGAGCGCCAGGCGGACTTCCCGCATCATTTCCTTCAGGTCTGCTTCAGTAATCTTACCCTTCTTGCCGACACCCTGGATGGCACCCTGCAAGCGGTCTGATAAATTTTCAAATGCCATATTTACACCTCACACTTTAGTCATCGATTTCATCATTTAATAACATTAATTCTGCCAGCATCTCCTGCAAGACTTGATCTTCCGGATACTGACTGTCGATATAGGATTGGACCTTCTGACCCAAACGCTTACGCTGGCGGTAGGCCTTGACATTATGGAGGACCGATTCATAGCGCTGGAGAATCTTCTCCGTCCGCCGAATATTGTCATAGACCGCCTGACGACTAACATCATAAGCCTCCGCAATCTCCCCCAGCGAATAATCATCCTGGTAGTAGAGCGCCATATAAGCCTGCTGCTTAGCCGTCAACAAATCGCCATAAAAATCATAGAGGCGGTTCATCTCATTCGTCTTTTCCAATTCCATTCACATTCGCCCCTTAACTGATCTCGGAGCCAACAAGCCAAGCCCGCCGCTCCTCCTAACAATACTTAAGGATAACGAAGCCCCAAAAGAAAGTCAATTCAAATCTTCCTTTATAAGCTCACAAGCATTCTCCTAAAAGCTAAAGCAAATAAGATCTAGACAGTTGTTAGGATTAGATAAATACTTAATAGAAAATTGTGCTGGTGAGCATCCATTTCGCTTCGAGTTTGATCGTTAAAAAGCCATGGCACCAGCTCGAGCCAAGGTCTCTCGCCTAACGAGACTTAAAGGGAGAGTAAGGCTTGCGCCAACTCTCCCTAATTCGCTTCGTTTGCTTTTTCATGGCTAACGATCAAACTCGAGCTCCATTCCTGCTCATAAATAGATCGTTAAATAAATATTCAACCAACAGTTCTATAAAATAATAATAAATAGTACTAGTGAAATAGCGTTTTATTTAGACTTTTGAACTCACCATTAACACAGAGAATCAAGCCTTGTATCCCAAAGTACGTTTTAATATTTTTTTAAACTTGGTGGATTGCTTGACTGTGATCTTCCATAGTTTTTTAAGACTCTTTTTTTATGTTTAGTCATTAAAGAACAATTTCTATACCAACGATGTTTGAGCAGAAATGGAGGATCAGCCGTTCTTGCCCTTCTAAAATTCAACAGCGGAACGCATGCTCATCAGCACCCTTTAATTATTCTCAAAACGCAACCCATGTTCACCAGCACCATTTAATCACCCTTTTATAGGCTGAGATTTGCTTAGCAATTCCTGTTGTGAGCAGGAGTGGAGCTTGAAAGTGATCGTTAGCCGTGACCAAGCAAGCGAAGCGAATTACGTATCGTAGGCGCCAGCCGTACGAGACGTTTGAGTCTCGCTAGGTGAGGGACCTTGGCCCGAACCGGTGCCACGGCTCTTTAACGATCACTTTCAAGACGGAACGCATGCTCACCAGCACAGTCTCCATCAAGCAAATAATCTACTTTTCACTGCAATCCTCAGCCTATTGCACTTCCACCACATCACGCACCATCTGGTAGATAAACTGCTCCGGATCGAACTTCTGCAGGTCATCCAGCTGCTCGCCCAGGCCAATAAACTTCACCGGAATATCCAACTCATAGCGGATCGCGAAAATCACGCCCCCCTTGCCGGTCCCGTCCATCTTCGTCAGGATAATGCCCGTGATATTAACCACCTTGGCAAACTCCTTGGCTTGTTGGAGGGCATTCTGCCCGGTTGTGGCATCGAGGACCAAGAGGGTTTCGTGGGGGCCATCAGGAATTTCCCGCTGGATGACCCGGTTCATCTTCTCCAATTCCGCCATCAGATTGGCCTTGTTCTGGAGGCGCCCCGCCGTATCCACCAAGAGATAGTCGAAGCCCTCTGCCTTGGCCCGCTTGACGCCATCGAAGACAACAGAGGCAGGGTCGCCCTGGTCGCGGCCCAAGACAATCGGCACGTCCACCCGGTGCGCCCATTCTTCGAGCTGTTCCACGGCCCCGGCCCGGAAGGTATCGCCGGCCACGAGGAGGACTTTCTTACCCTTGGCCTTTAATTGATAAGCCAGTTTCCCGATAGTAGTGGTCTTGCCGACCCCGTTCACGCCCACAAAGAGCATCACGGTCGGATCGTCCGTCTGACTTTCATTGATTTCAACTTCAGGGCTTTCCCCCTTGTCGTAGATCTCAATCATCTTTTCGACCACGGTGTTTTTAACTTCTTCACCGGACCGGGCATTCTTCAACTGGATTTCTTCGCGGACGGCATCCGACAGGGCGATGGTCATGTCGAAGCCCACGTCGCTGGAAATCAGGGTCTCTTCCAGGTCATCGAAGAAGTCTTCATCCACTTCTCTGAAGCCCGCAAAGAGCTCATTAATCCGCTCTGAGAAGGTCTTCCGGGTCTTTTCAACCCCTTTGTCATACTTCTCAAAGACTATCTGCTCCTCTTTTTCTTCGGCTGTATCTTGCTTGTCCGTAACAATGGGGTCTTCCCCAGTGAAGGCTTTCTTAATGCGATCAAATAATCCCATGCTTGGGCCACCTTTCTTTTTGTCCTTGCGACAACTCGGTCGCTTCTGGTCTTATTGTATCAAGTCTCCTGGTTTTTTTAAAATAAATTCTCTAAGGGCATAGGCGACCCCGTCTTCACGATTGGACCGGGTGGTGAGATCGGCCTGGGCCAGGATGTCGGGGTGGCTGTTGGCCATGGCAATCCCCATTCCGGCATAGGCGAACATAGCGGCGTCGTTACGCTCGTCACCGATGGCATAAACCTGGTCCTTCTGGTAAGCCAGTCGGTCGGCCAAAACACCTAGGGCCTTGCCCTTGTCGATCCCCTGGGCCATAAATTCCAACTCTTCAGGCACCGAATGGATAAGGGAATAGTCTCGGTAAAAGGCTGGGGGCAGCTTGGGGATTTGGGCGTCCAGGTGGTCAGCTTCTGTGGCGACCACCAGCTTGGGGAAGGTCAGGTTGTCGTCAAGATCTTCCAGGCTAACTTTCTCAGTCGGTAGGAAGTCGCGGGCATCCCCATAGTGTCCCGGATAGTCTGTTGGATAGGGCAGCTGGTAGACCCGGTTGCGGCTGACTGCTTCTAGGGGCAGGTCCAAGTCGTGGAGGACTGGGTAAATCCTTGCCAGGTCTTCCCTAGTCAAGGAGGCTTCGAAGAGAACTTCCTGGCCGCGGTTGGCAACCACCAGTCCCCCATTGTAGGTGACGCTGTAGTGGTCGGCGCTATCCAGGCCAACTTCTTGGAGAATGGCTTCAATGGCCGCTAAGGGGCGGCCGGTGCAAATCACTATCTCGACACCGGCAGCCAGGGCCTCTTGGATGGCCTGGCGGTTGGCCGCACTCACCTCCTTGTCGGGATTGAGTAAGGTGCCGTCCAGATCAATGGCCACGAGTGCTTTCATCACGAGACTCCTTTCCTTCTTCAAGTGCTTCCGCGTCAAAGTCTGCCAGGCTGACCGAGGCCAGCTTGGAGATTCCCGATTCCTGCATGGTCACCCCATAGAGGACATTGGCGGCCTCCATGGTGCCCTTGCGGTGGGTAATGACGATAAATTGGTTTTCTTTGGAAAAATTCTGTAGGTACTGGCCGTAGCGGCGGACATTGGCATCGTCCAAGGCAGCCTCCACCTCATCCAGGATGGTGAAGGGGATGGTCTTGACATGGAGGATGGCAAAGAGCAAGGCAATGGCGGTCAGGGCCCGCTCCCCGCCTGATAGGAGGCTGAGGAGCTGGAGGTGCTTGCCAGGGGGCTGGGCCATGATTTCGACCCCCGTATTCAAGAGGTCATCGGGATCGGTGAGGACCAGGGTGGCCTTGCCCCCGCCAAAGAGTTTGGGAAAGACCGTTTCAAAGGCATCGCGGATAGCTTCAAAGGTCACTTTGAAGCGTTCGGTAACTTCTTGGTCAATCCCCTGAATGGTCTGGTAGAGGTTGGTCTTGGCCTGGTCAGCGTCCTCCCACTGCTTGGTCATGAAGTCATGGCGCTCCTTGACCTCTTCATAGTCCTTGATAGCTGCCAAGTTAACGGGCCCCAGGTCTTCAATGGTCTGCTTGAGCTGGCGGACCTTGGTCGAGGCAGCCTCCATGGACATGTCCAGCTGGCTGATCTCCCGGGCCCGCTCATAGGTCAGGCCGTATTCTTCCCGCAGGTGGTCCAAGTGATTGTCGATAGAGACCTCGTAGCGGGAAACGGTCGCGCCGAGCTTGGCTTGTTGGCCCAGGGCTTCCTGGAGCTGGTCGTTTAAAGCTTGTTGTTTTTGACTCAATGCTTGGCTTTCTTTTTGGAGGTCTTTGCGGGCTTGGCGGGCTGCCTTGAGAGCTTGGTCGACTTCCTTGAGCTGGGCTTTAGCCGCTTGGTAGTCGGCCTGGTAGCGCTCAGCCTGGCCACTGTGCTCGCTCAATTCTTGGTCCAGGTCAGCCAGGGCCTGCTTGGTTTGGACCTGGTCTTTTTCCTTTTGCTTGAGGGTCGCTTGGGCGGCCTGGTAGTCCTTCTCAGCCTGCTTCTTCTGCTCAGCTAAGACGGCGAACTGGCTCTCAAACTGGCGAAGTTCGGCTTGGAAGTCCTGGAGGCGCTGGGCCCGGTCCGACTCGGATAAATTCATCCGCTCGATACTAGCCTTGAGCTCTTGGACCGCCTCAGCCTGGTCTTTCGACTTCTGGTCAAGCTCGCCTGCCTGCTGGTCCAGTTCTTGGATTTGGTCCTTGGCAGTGGCTTGGTCCATCTTGACCAGGTCCAGGTCGGCTGCTAAGTTTTTCAAATCCCGGTCGACTTGATCCAGGGCCTGCTTGAGCTCTTGCTCCTTCAAGCGGCTCTCGCTGCCGGCTTCCTTGACCGCTTCCATTTGGTCTAGAATGGCTTGGCCCTTGGTCTGGACAGCCTGGCGGTCGGCCTGGCTCTGACTTTGGGCCTTAGCCAGCTCTGCTTCTTCCACTTGCAGGCGGTCGATCTCCTGCTTACGGGAGAGGAGGCCGCTCTTGTCCTGCTTCTGCTGGCCCCCGGTCATCGACCCGCCGGCATGGATGATATCGCCTTCCAGGGTAACAATCCGTTGGCGCTGGCCGAGCTTGGCCGCCATCTGCCGGGCATTGTCCAAGTTATCGGCCACTAGGGTCGTTCCCATGAGATTCATCATGACAGCGCGGTAGGTCGATTCATAAGTGACCAGGTCTGCCAAAACGCCCACATAGCCGGGGCAGGACTGGGCCTGGTTTAGGACTTGTTGGCTGAGCTGGCGGGGCCGGATAACAGCCAGCGGGAGGAAGGTCGCCCGTCCTCCCCGCTCTTTCTTCAAGGCTTGGATAACCTGGCTGGCCACCTTGGCATCCGCCGTCACGATATTTTGTAGGCCCCCTCCCAGGGCGGTTTCGACCGCTGCTGTATAGGTGGGATCGACTTGGATGAGGTCAGCGACAGCCCCGTGGATGCCAGAAATCCGGTCTTTCATTCCCAGGGCATTCTTCACCCCGTAGAAGAAACCGGCATGGCTCTCTTCCAAGTCTTCCAGACTGGTCAGCCGGGCTTGGACCTGGATCATCCGCTCATGGGCCTGGCGGTAGGCTTGGTCAGCCGCTTCCAAGTCGGCCTGGTAGGTCTTAGCCTCTTGGGCGAGTTCTTGGTAGTTGTTGAGCAAGTCTTCAGTCGATTTCTTTTTGTCCTGGTAGGCCTGGTTGCGGTCTTCCCGGTCTTTGGTCAGCTTATCGTACTGGGCCTGTTTAGCTTCCTGGTCCTTCTGGTAGCGGGCCAATTGGTCTTTGAGCCGGTCGCTTTCCTTAGTGATTTCTTTTTGTTCGTTATCGTAGCGGGCCTGGGCCTGGAGGGCGTCGATGTAGTCATTGCGCTTAGTCTCCAAAAGCTCGGCCTGGCCGGCAGTCAATTCCTCCAGGGCCTGGTTGAGCCGCTGGTGTTCCTTTTCCTGGTCGGCATAGTCCTGGCGCACCCGGTCCACATGGAGGCTCAGGCTTTCGACTTCCTGCTTGGCTTCCTGGATGCCCTGGTCGAGTTCAGCTAAGAAATTCTGCTGGCTGGACTGGTCGCGCTGGTGGAAGTCCTGCTTCTCCTGGTAGAGGCGGATCTTCCCTTGGAGCTTCTCGGTCTTTTGGACCGTATCCACATAGTCCGTCTGGAGCTGGTTGACCTGGTCCTCCTTGGCTTCTTCCTGGCTCTGGACCTGGTCAGCTTGGTCCTGGTAGGTCTTCAGGTCGGCCTTGAGCTGGTTGACTTGGTCCTTACACTCCTCCAGGTCGCGCTGGGCCACCTGCCACTGCTCGGACAGGGTCTCCACCTGGACGCTGGTCAGGGCGATCTCAATCTCCGAAAGCTCCTGCTTGGTCGCCTGGTACTTGAGGGCGACATTGCGCTGGTCCTCCAAGGGTTCGAACTGGCCCGCCACCTCGCTTAAAATATCTTCAATCCGGTTGAGATTGTCCTCGGCCCGGGCTAACTTGCGCTCAGCCTCGACCTTGCGACTCTTGTACTTCATCACGCCAGCTGCCTCTTCGAAGATCCCCCGCCGCTCTTCCGCCTTCTGGGTGAAAATCGCCTCCACCCGGCCTTGGGAGATAATGGAAAAGGAATCCCGGCCCACACCGGTATCCAGCATCAATTCCGTGATGTCCTTGAGCCGGCACTGGCGGCGGTTGATCATGTAAGTGGCTTCCCCGGACCGGGTATAGCGGCGGCTGATGGAGACTTCGTCCTGGTCAATGGCTAGGACCCGGTCTTCATTGTTGAAGGTCAAGGTCACTTCGGCATACTGGGCCTTGCGCTTGGCCTCCGAGCCAGCGAAGATCACGTCATCCATCCGCTTGCCGCGCAGGGACTTGGCTGATTGTTCGCCAAGCACCCACTTAATGGCCTCGGTAATATTGGACTTGCCCGAACCATTAGGGCCGACAATGGCTGTAAAGCCCCGGTCCAATTCAATCCGGGTCTTCTCCGCAAAGGACTTAAAGCCGGTCAATTCGATTAACTTTAAATACACTGAAAGCCCCCTTCTACTGGTCTTTCTTTGCGAGTTGGTCTAAGGCTTCTTGGGCCGCCGCTTGTTGGGCGGCCTTCTTGGACTGGCCCTGGCCCTCCCCGATGACTTGGCCGTCGAGCGATACAGCCATGCGGAAGACCCGGTTGTGGGCTGGTCCGCTCTCTTCAAGTAGGTCATAGGAGAGGTTGATCTCACCATTCTTCTGTAATTCTTCCTGGAGGGCCGTCTTAGGGTCCATTTGACGGTCAAAGCGCCCGGCCTTGATCTTGGGGTAGATATTGTCGGCTAGGATCACTTCGACAGCTTCCAGGCCCAGGTCCTTGTAGACCGCCCCGCAGACCGCTTCGTAGAGGTCGCAGAGGAGGCCGGGACGCTTTCGCCCGCCGTTAGCTTCTTCCCCCTTGCCCAGGCGGATCAAGCGGTCCAAGCCCAGTTCCACACAGCGCTTGGACAGGCTCTCTTCGCAGACAATCCGGGCCCGGAAGCGGGAGAGATCACCTTCGCGGAGTTCGGGATAGTGGGCATAGAGGTAGTTGGAGACGAGGAGCTCAATCACTGCATCTCCTAAGAATTCAATTCGTTCATTGTCATTCAGGTCTTCGCGCTTCTTCTCATTCACATAGCTGGAATGGGTGAAGGCTGTTTCATAATAAGCCAAATTCTGGATTTCTAAACCGAATTGGCTGGAAAATAAGTCCTTAATCGCATCAAAATTCATTCCAATCGCTCGCTTTCTTTTTTTGTAATGGGTAAAATTTATGATAATAACTGTGCTGATGAGCATCCGTTGCGCTGTTGAATTTGGTCCTTGAAAAGCCATGGCACCGGCTCGAGCCTCGGTCTCTCGCCTAGCAAATCTCAAACGGACCGTACGGCTAAAGCCTACGCTCCGTAATTCGCTTTACTTGCTTTTCCATGGCTAAGGACCAACTTCAACGCTCCACTACTGCTCATAAAATAAATTGTTAAATTTATGAAATCTTATCAGCAATTACAAAATCTAATAAAATAAATTCTTTATGAATTCTACTAATAAACATTCCTTCACTTTTTAAATCGCAGTAATTGCATCTCTTTTGATAATTCCAAATTATTCCAGAAGAGAGCTACCCTTTTGGTAGTACACTTTGGTCATTATTGCGTTTCTAAATATGCAACGATTACTGCTGCTAAAATAAAACCAAGGTTTACTAGTCTGATTTAAATTTTATTTTAGCACTGATATTCAAATATTTTTACTATTTAATTGTGAGCAGGAGTGGAGCTTGAAAGTGATCGTTAGCCGTGACCAAGCAAGTGAAGCGAATTATGGAGAGTTGGCGCAAGCCTTACTCTCCGTTTGAGTCTCGCTAGGTGAGGGACCTTGGCCCGAACCGGTGCCTCGGCTCTTTAACGATCACTTTCAAGACGGAACGGATGCTCACTAGCACAGTTTAAAATATTTATACCGAAATAAATAGACTAAGCGATGGAATATCCAGCAGGGCTCGGACATTCCATCGCTATCTATCCTCAGGCTTTATCTTCGGCTGAGGGGACATTATCGCGGATGTAATCGAGGACATCCCCCACCGTTTCAATCGACTCCACTTTGTCATCGGGGATCTGGATGCCGAAGATGTCTTCGAGTTCCATAATCAATTCCACCACGTCAAGGGAGTCGGCGCCGAGATCGTCAGTGAAGGACAGGTCCCGGCTGACGCGTTCGGCTTCCACTCCGTAGCGGTCAATGATCATTTGAAAGACTTTTAACTCCACTTCCATCTCAATCTTCCTCTTTCTCTCTTTGGGCTAAAGCTTCAAAGTCTTGGGCTAGTTGGTCGTAAAGCTGGCTAGAAACCATCTGCCGGGCTTGGAGGATGGCATAGTAAAAGGCGTCGTCCTTTGCTGAGCCGTGGCATTTGAGGACCGGCTGCTTGACGCCGAAGACCACTCCAGCCCCAATATTATCGGAGTTGAGGCCCGCAAAGGCAGTTTTGAGGTCTTCCTTGACTAAGAGGCCAGCGACCTTGCTCTTCCAGGAGGCCGTCTTCAAGGTATCGGACAAGAGGGTCACGAAGGCCTTGCTGGCACCTTCCAGGCTCTTGAGGACCATGTTGGCCGCAAAACCATCTGCCACGACCACATCGCAGGCATCGTTGAGGACCTCGCTGGGTTCCACATTGCCGATGAAAT
This sequence comes from Aerococcus sanguinicola, assembly GCF_001543145.1. Classification (NCBI taxonomy): domain Bacteria; kingdom Bacillati; phylum Bacillota; class Bacilli; order Lactobacillales; family Aerococcaceae; genus Aerococcus; species Aerococcus sanguinicola. Next base: position 358,414 of record NZ_CP014160.1, read on the forward strand.
TGATCGTCTCTTCCTGGCTGAGGAGCTCATAGGCCGCCTGGGTGAGCTGGTTGCCCTTGCCGGCTTCCTTGCCATTGTTCAAAAGACCGATCCGGGCCTGGTCAATCCCCTTGACCGCCGCCATGTAGGCCGAGCCCATGATGGCGTATTGGTGGAGGTGGGCCGGCTTGTTGTCCACATTAGCGCCCCCGTCGATCAGGACCCAGGACTTGTTGAAGTCTGTAAAGCAGGGCATGTTGACCAGGAAGGCGGGCCGGCTAATCCCTTTCATCCGCCCCACCTGCATGAGGGCTCCGGCCATCAGAGCGCCCGAATTGCCGGCTGAGATAAAGGCGTCGGCCTGGTCCTTGCGCACGGCCTTTAAGCCGAGAACCATGGAAGATTTTTTCTTCTGGCGCAGGGCCTTGACGGGTTCTTCAGCAGTACCGATGACTTCCTCTGCCTCGACGATTTGGAGGTTAGCCGGCAGGTTGTCGGGCAGATAGGCAGCTAGGGCCTCCGTCTGGCCGTATAGTTGAATCTCTAAGTCTGGGTATTCCTGGGCAGCCTTGAGGGCGCCTCTCAGAGGAACTTCTGGGGCGTGGTCGCCGCCCATGGCATCAATTGCAATTCTCATTGTTTTCTCCTTTAATCCTTGTTTTGTCTTGCTTCATTGGTCAAAAGGGCTAGGCCTGAACATCCTGGTCCAGGGCCTTGAGATAGGCCAGGAGTTGGGGGTATTGCCCGGCGTGGGTCTCCAGATAGGGCATGAAGTAGCCCACATCCTGGCGGGCCGCTTCGAGGATGGTCGCATCCGCTAGGGGATCGGCCAGCTTGAAGCTAGGCAGGCCACTCTGCTTGGTGCCAAAATAATCCCCCGCCCCCCGGAGCTCCAGGTCAGCCTGGCTCAGGTAGAAACCGTCTGTCGACTGGGTCATGATGGCCATCCGCTCGCGACCGTTCTCGGTACGGGGGTCGGCAATCAGGACGCAGTAGGAGGGAGCATCCCCCCGACCCACACGCCCGCGCAACTGGTGGAGCTGGGCGAGGCCGAAGCGGTCGGCATCCAGGATCATCATAAAGGTCGCATTGGGGACATTGACCCCGACCTCAACCACCGTGGTGGCCACCAAGACCTGGCTTCTTTGTTCCTGGAAGTCAGCCATGGCCTGGTCCTTCTCCTCATTGGACATTTTACCATGGAGGAGGCCCACCTGGAAGCGGCCCGCAAAGTAAGTGCAAAAGCGCTGGTAGATCTCTTCAGCGTTCTGGGCTTCCTGGGTCTCCGATTCCGCAATCAGGGGGCAGATGATATAAGCCTGGTGGCCCAATCGAAGCTCCCCTTCCAATTGGTCCAGGGCCGTCTCTTCCTGGCTGGGCCGCAGCCAAGTCGTGGTGATGGGCTGGCGGCCGCTGGGCAGCTCCTTGAGCTTGGAGACGTCCATGTCGCCCATGGTGGTGATCTCCAGGGTCCTCGGGATAGGCGTTGCCGTCATGTAGAGGACATTAGGTAAGGCCCACTTGCCCTTCTCGATCAGGCGGGCCCGCTGCTTGACCCCGAAGCGGTGCTGCTCATCGATAATAATAAAGCCGAGCTGGGCAAAGTCGACCTCGTCCTGGATCAGGGCATGGGTCCCAATCAAGAGATCCAGGTCTTCATTGGCCAGGTCGTCAAGAATCTGCCGGCGGTCGGCGGCCTTGGTCGAGCCCGTCAGGCAGGCCAGCTTAAGGTCAGGAGGCAGGAGGCTCTGGGCCGACTGGTAGTGCTGGTCGGCCAGGATTTCGGTAGGCACCATAAAAGCCCCCTGGTAGCCCCCGTAGACGGCCGCCATCAAGGCAATGAAGGCCACGACCGTTTTCCCGCTCCCCACATCCCCCTGGAGGAGGCGGTTCATCTGATAGGGCTGGCGGAGGTCGGCGCAGATCTCATTGACCACTTCTTTTTGCCCCTGGGTGAGTTCAAAGGGGATGGACTGGATAAAGCGGACCAGGGCCTGGTTGTCGTAAGCGATGGCAATGCCTTGTTCAGACCGGCGCTTGACCAGCTTGCGCCATTGGATGCGGAGGATATAGAGGAAGAATTCCTGGTACTTGATCTGGTAGCGGGCCTGGCGAGAAGCCTCCCCATCCGCTGGAAAGTGCATCCACTCCAGAGCTTGGCGGTGGGTCACTAGGCCATATTTCTCCCGCAATTCATCGGGCAGGACTTCTTCAATCTGGTCAGCGTAGAGCTCCCAGGCCTGACGGATATAAGTCACGAGCTGCTTCTGTGAGAGCCCCGACGTCAGCCGGTAGACCGAGGCTTGTTCGCTCAGGTCATCGGACTGGGCCAGGTCAATAATCCGCTGGCCAATCATCTGCTGGCGGTTGGCGTCGAACTTGCCGTAGACCACCAAGTCCTCCCCTACCTTGACCTTGTCCTTGAGATAGGGCTGGTAGAAGAAGACCACCCGCAAGACCTCGTGCTGGACGGCCAGGGTGAAGGTCAGCCGGCTGCCCTTTTTGCCGCGAAAATAATCGATCACAGCGGGCGTTGTGACCCGGCCCATGACTGTCGCCTTCTGCCCATCCTCCAGTTCGGCCACATCCTCCACCGAGAGGTCCTCATAGCGAAAAGGGAAGTGGTAGAGCAAGTCTTTCACCGTTACAATTCCAATTTTTTCCAGGCGGTCGGCCGTCTTGGGGCCTACCCCTGGGATCTTTGTCACCGGATCGGAAAGACTTGACATCATGCTTCACTTCCCTTCTAAATATTCTTCTTTAATTTTAACATAATTCGCCTTAAATCACTATCTCGCTCAAGATTTCCAGCAATTGTTTGCGGTAAATGTGGGCCGGCAATTGGTTGAGCACCATGAATTCGTCGCAGTCCAAGCGCTTCTTCAAGCTCTGGAGCTGGCTGGCCACCTGTTTGGGCGTCCCGACGACTTTTTGGTTCTTATTCGCCCTCAAGAGAGCTTTTTCTCGCTGGTCAAAGGGGAAATCGGCGGCATCATCGACCGAGAGGAGCTGGTAGACCGACCGCTTGTCGAACTTGAAGGCTAGGCTCCAATAGTCAACCGCCGTCTCCAGGGCGGGCAGAAGTTTCTCATCATAGGCCGCTACCACATATAGGGACACAATAACCCGGGGCTGGCTGAAGAAGGCGGAGGGCTCAAAATTGGCCCGGTAGTCAGCAATGGCCCGCTCAGCTTCCTTAAGGTCGCTGTTGATAAAGAGGCCGTAGTTCAAACCAAAACCCATCCGCGCTGCTGCTTGGACATTATTGGCACTCCCGGCTAGGATAAAGAGCTCGGGCTGGTCCCCCACCCGGTGGGGAATCAAGAGCCGGTTGGCATAGGGATGGCCAGGCGGAAAAGAATTCGCCAAGAAAGCCGCCGTCGACTGGAGCTTCTCCTCATAGGTCAAGTCAGACTGGAAGAACTCCCGGTCCAGGATGTCATTCATAGCGTCCCCAGATCGGCTCTTGCCTAGGCCGGCATCGACGCGGTTGAGGTACATGGCCTGGAGGGTACGGATCTTCTCCGCCATCTGATAGGTCGACTGGTTATTGACCATGGCGCCACCAACCCCCACCCGGATCTGCTCGGTCTTCGAGGCAAAGTGCGCCGTCAGCAAGAAAGGACTCGAGCTAAAGATCGACGGTGTACTGTGGTGCTCCGCAAACCAGTAGCGCTTTAGCTGGAGCTGGTCCGCGTACTGGATCAGCTGGGCCGAGCTATCAAAAGCATCCGTCGCCGTCGTGTCCTTGTCCCGGGGAATAAAATCCAAAATCCCAATATTCGTCTGCTTGCCGTTCATTCCAACATTCCTCCCACGCCCACTACCCACAAGCACTGGGCTCTGCAATTTTCCTCATTAAGCTTATTATAACACTAAATTATAGTTAGCCTACAAGCATTTCCCCTCCTGCCTATCCAAGCGCTGGCCAAAGCAAGCTGGGACCTATCAACTGAGCCGATCACTGGAGCTCCTATGTAGCGAACTTTTAGAGGTTTGGTACAGATTTTGTATTAAATATAGCGTGAATTGATGATTGAGACTGTGCTGGTGAGCATGCGTTTCGCTTTTAAATTGATCGTTAAAGAGCCGTGGCACCGGTTCGGGCCAAGGTCCCTCACCTAGCGAGACTCAAACGTCTCGTACGGCTAACGCCTACGATACGTAATTCGCTTCGCTTGCTTGGTCACGGCTAACGATCACTTTCAAGCTCCACTCCTGCTCACACTTGACTTGCAAACAAATCTTGCATACCTATTAAAATTAAAATTGAAAATAAAAAAGAACTAATTAAAAGCAGGAAAACTCTAGTAGCACAAGTCTCATTGATACAGTATCTTTCATAGCTGATACTAGCTAAATAATAATTGAATAAATTTTCCTTAGCCCAAGTTTATCCACAAAATCGAAGCTTTGATCTGGAGTTTTTAGGATCAAATTCAAAAAAGACTTCATCCTCACTAGAAGAATCGTAGGCGTCAGCCGTACTCGCCCCATTAGAATTCAAGGCAAAAATTCAAAAGCAGAACGGATGCTCATGGCACCATTCCACAAAAAAAGGCCCCGCTTAAACGGCAGGACCCTTCTAGCAGCGCCATTTACATTGACACTGCTTTTTCTTCTCCATTATTGAAATGGATTCTTTATTTTTTGTAGTAGTGCTTACTCTACCATGCCCTTATGAGCAGGAGTGGAGCTTTGAAGTTGGGCCTTAGCCATGATAAGCAAGCTTTAGGGTGCGAAGGCTAGCGGGAGAAATAGACCTCTGGAGCAAAGAGCCAGAGAAGACTGCAAGTCTTCGGCGGATCTTTGCGAAGAGGAGCTATTTCTGCTAGCCTGAACCCGACTAGATGTGAATTAGGGATAGTAGGCGCTAGCCGTACTAGCCCTTTGAAGCTTGCTAGGCGAGAGACCTTGGCTCGAGCCGGTGCCATGGCTCTTCAAGGCCCAAATTCAAAAGCGGAACGGATGCTCATCAGGCACCATCCCCCTATTCCACCGAAATCAAATAAGCATAGACCGGTTGTTGGCCTTCGTGGACTTCCACTTCGATGTCCTCGTGCTTGGCTTCGACTTCCTCTGCCAAAGCCTCGGCTTCGTCTTGGCTCACACCCTCGCCGAAGAAGAGGGTCACGATTTCGGAATCCTCATCCAGCATGGCCTCAACGGTGGCTAGGGTTTGGGCTTTTCGGTCAGCTTGGCTGCTGATGATGTCGCCGTTGACGATGCCCATGTAGTCGCCTTCCTTAATGGTTAGGTCGCTAATCTTGGTATCGCGGACAGAGGTGGTGACTTGGCCGGACTTAACATAGGCCAGTTCGCTAGTCATGGCTTCCGCATTCTCATCCAGGCTGGCTTCTGGGTTGTAGCCCAGCATGGCAGTCAGGCCTTGGGAGATGGACTTGGATTCCACCACGCGGGCGTCTTGGTCCAAGATCTCTGCCGCCTGCTTGGACGACATGAAGATGTTCTTGTTATTCGGCAAGATCAGATAGCTTTCCGCGTTAACTTCTTGGGCCGCCTTGACAATGTCTTCCGTCGAGGGGTTCATGGTTTGACCGCCATTGATGACCTTGGAGACGCCCAGGCTTTGGAACATGTCTTGGATGCCTTGGCCAGCTGCCACCGCAATCACGGCAATTTTTTCCTTAGGCTTAGCTGGCGCAGAGACTTGGGCCTTGCCTTCGAGGATGGTGTCGTGTTGGAGGCGCATGTTGTCGACCTTGATCTTAATCAGCGAGCCAAATTTTTGCCCGTATTCGAGCACTTGGCCGGGGTGTTCGGTGTGGACATGGACCTTGACCACTTCTTCGTCGTTAACCACCAGGAGCGAGTCGCCCAAGTCGTTGAGGAAGTTGCGGAAGGTCTCATAGTCGAAGCTGTCGGTAACGGTCTCCCCTTCGCCCAGTTTGACCATGATCTCCGTGCAGTAGCCATAAGTGATGTCTTCATTGGACACGGCATGGGAGGTCTTGAAGTAGTTTTCCTGGTGGGCCAGTTCCGTCACATCTGCTTGGGACATCCCCACTTTGTCATCGACTGCAATCTTTTCACCCTTGAGCGCTTCTAAAAAGCCGGTGTAAATAATAAACAGGCCCTGGCCCCCACTATCGACAACGCCCACTTCTTTGAGGACAGGTAGGAGGTCTGGCGTCTTGATCAGCGCTTCCTCAGCCCCCTTGTGGACTTCTTCCATGACATGGATAGGGTCGTCCTGCTGCTTGGCGGCGGCCATCCCGGCTTCTGCTGCCTCGCGCGCCACGGTTAGGATAGTCCCTTCCACCGGTTTCATCACCGCTTGGTAGGCCGTTTCCACCCCATGGTTAAAAGCATCCGCGAGGTCCTGGCCGGAGAGGACTTCCTTCTCCTCGCAACCCTTGGCAAAACCGCGGAATAACTGGGACAGGATCACGCCGGAGTTACCCCGGGCGCCCATCAAGAGTCCCTTGGCGAGGTCTTGGGCCACCTGACCGACATCTTGGGCATTATTAGTCGTCACCAGGTCACAGCCTGAAGTGAAGGAAAGGCTCATATTCGTCCCTGTGTCCCCATCTGGAACCGGGAAGACGTTCAAGGAATTGACATATTCCGCCTGGTCTTCGAGGCGCTTGGCCCCTACCGAAATCATATTTTTTAACTCTTTTGCATCTATCGAATTCACATTAAACCTCCTCAAGCTTTCCTAGTCGACATCCGTTCGAATGCCTTGGACAAAGACATTCACCACGTTGGCAGAGAGGCCTAGAACCTTCTCTAACTCAAACTTCACAGAACTTTGGACGTTACGACAAATTTCGGAGATCTTAGTACCATAGTTCACGATAATATAAACATCTACAACCACGCGTTGGTCTTCACTGTGGACCACCACGCCGCGCGCATAGTTTTCCCGGTTGAGAATTTCTTGGATGCCGTCACGAATTTGATTCTTCGAAGCCATGCCGACCACGCCGTAGTTTTGGGTGGTGGCCTTGCCGACTACCATGGCAATGGCTTCGTCACTAATTTCAATTTCACCATGTTTTGCTTCCATTTTTACTGTCATCTAAAAAGCCTCCTTATAGATATATGAAGCTATTAATTTAAAAAATCCTTATGAATAGTGTAACGGATTCAAAGCACAATTTCTACACATTCTCTCTCATTATACTATATTCTTTAGCTAAATTATGTAAATTAAGACATTTATTATTTAAAAAGTGGGGTTAGCTAAGGAAAATGATAGTACAATCGGATTGTAAAAACACGAATTGAGAGTGAGCATGCGTTGCGCTGTTGAATTTGGTCCTTGAAGAGCCGTGGCACCGGTTCGGGCCAAGGTCCCTCACCTAACGAGCTTCAAAGGGCTAGTACGGCTTACGCCGACTATCCCTAATTCACATCGTTTGCTTGTTCACGGCTAAGGACCAACTTCAACGCTCCACTCCTGCTCAAACTTTAGTCTGCTTAATAAATATAATTATGCTTACTATTTCGATTGCGCAAATTATAAAGTGCTTTTAATAAAAATGGTATTTTTTAGTACACAGTTGTTGATAGAATAAATATAAATTTCTTGAATGAGTGATTTTTTTATTATGAATAATTGCAGTATGGTTGGAGCAAGTACCTAGCAAAAATATAAATGGCGAGTGAGCAAGCGTTGATTTATTGAAATCCCGCCATTTCCTCTGAGTAAAGGCAGCTTCGCAAGCTGATACTGCCACTCCTCTTGGGAAGAGGCAGCTTCTCGAGTCGATGCTGCCACTCCTCTTGAAAAGAGGCAGGTTTGCGAGCCGATACTGCCACTCCTCTTGGGAAGAAGCAGCTTCTCGATCTTTATGGACAAGAGTGCTAGGGATTTGTCCGTTTCTCCCTAGCTTGTGGACAAATCTGTAGGTGACTTGTCTGTTTCTCTCCATGTTACAGACAAAACGGTAGGGAATTTGTCCGTTTCTCTCCGTGTTACAGACAAAACGATAGGGGATTTGTCCGTTTCTCTCCGTGTTACAGACAAAACGATAGGGGATTTGTCCGTTTCTATGCTTTTTAGAGTGTCTTATCAGTCATCTGTTAACTCATGCCATCGAAAAAAGCGAACGCTAGTCGTTAACAAGCGTCCGCTTTTGATTAATTTTGTTTGAAAGCAATGGATTAGCGAATACTAGAGTGGGGCTTGGCTGCTCACCAGCCCCCTTTTATTCGTCCGATTATTTAAACTCGCGCGGGGTCATGAGCAGGCGGAGGGCGTTGATGATGACGAGGATGGTGGAGCCTTCGTGCATGATGACGCCGATTGCGATGTCCATTTTACCGAGGAAGTTGAGGGTGACCAGGGTTAGCACGACCAGCATGGAGAAGGCGATGTTTTGCCAGGTGATCCGGTCCATCTTCTTAGCTAAGTGGTGGGCATAGACCATCTTGGAGAGGTCGTTTTGCATGAGGACCAGGTCAGCCACGTCCATGGCGACATCCGTTCCGTCCCCCATGGCCACCCCCACATCGGCCTTGACGAGAGCGGGCGCGTCGTTGACCCCGTCCCCTAACATGGCGGTGGTGCCGAATGCGGCTTGTTGATCAGCGACAATGCCGGCCTTATCTTCAGGCATGACATTGGCCACTACTTCTTGGATGCCGATCATCCGGCCCACTGCTTCCCCGGTCAGCTTGGCGTCGCCGGTGATCATGGTGGTGTGGATGCCTTCCCGGTTAAAGTAGGCGATGGCTTCCTTGGCCGCTGGGTTGGGCAGGTCCATGAGGGCGATCAGGCCGACCACTTCTTCATTGACCGCCATGTAAACCACGGTCTTGCCTTCTTGGCCCAGCGCTTCTTCTTTGGCCTTAAAGTCTGCCTTAACTTGGGCGAAGGAGGAAGGCTTGCCGATCCGGTAAGTCTGGCCTTGGTAGTTGGCTGACAAGCCCCGTCCCAGTTCGTTTTCAACGGTTAAGGCAGGAGCTGTCTGGGGCGTGAAGTGCTTGAGGATGGCCGTGGCTAGGGGGTGGTTGGATTCCTTTTCCATAGCGACTAGGATATCGACCATGGCCGCTTCATCGACCGAATCATCGAAGTAGGCATCGGTCACGCTGGGCTTGCCGTAAGTTAAGGTGCCCGTCTTATCGAAAGAAATCGCCTGGAGGTCAGCGACCTTAGAGAGGTAGGCCCCACCCTTGACCAGGACACCTTTTTTCGACAGGTTGGAGATGGTGGACAGGGTCGCGGGCACGGCGCTGGCAGCCAGGGCACAAGGGGAAACAGCGATGAGGTAAACCATGCTCCGGTAGAAGCTCATCTCCCAGGTCCAACCGAAGATGTAAGGGCCGGACAGGAGGACGAGCGGGAAGAGCAGGAGGACCAGGGTCACATACTTAGGTTCCAAGCGCTGGATCAGGCTGGCAGTCTTGGTTAGGCTAGATTGTGACTGGTTGACCATGTCTAGGATCTGGGCAAAAACGGTCTCGGAACTGTCCTTGGTAACCTCCATGGTGAAAGTCCCGCTACCGTTGATGGTCGAACCGAAGACCTCGTCGCCTTCCCCCTTCTCCTTAGGCATGCTCTCGCCATTGATCGACGATTCATCCACCGTCGTCAGCCCGGAGAGGATAACCCCGTCAGTCGGAATCTGGTCCCCGTTGAGCACCTTCAACTGGTCGCCAACCTTGACCTGGTCGACAGGAACCACCTGGGTCTCACCATTGGCCAAAATCAAACGGGCCTCCGTTGGGTTCATCTGCAGGAGATTGGTAATCTCACGCTTGCTCTTGCCGTCCACATAGTCTTCCAAGAAGTGGGCCCCCGCAAAAATCACAATCAAGAGCGCCCCCTCTTCGAAGTTACCGATCGCCATAGCACCAGCCGTAGCCAGGGCCATGAGAAAGTGGATATTGGGTAAGAATTTCTTATTTTCGAGGCTCTTACGAATCGTATCGCCAAAACCTTCAAGGATAATATGGTAGCCAGCGGTCACAATCGCTGCGGTAAAAGCCAGGCTGGCATAGCCCGATCCCGTCGCCTCCAAGTAGAGACCAATGAAGAAAGCCGCTAAGCCGACAAAGTACATGATAACCGGCAACTTCCCGTCATGGTCGTGTTGGTCTTCTGCGGTCGCCTGGTCCTGGCGCCCTTGGACCTCTAAAGTCTTCTCGCACATTTCATTTTCCTCCTTAGCTCGTTTGTAATACTTTCAGTTCATTTAGCTTGTATGGGTTACATATGAATAGCTGTTCATCTATAAAACAAGGGCTTACATGAAGCACCACTCATTCGTACCCTTATTATACTTGAACGGAATTTCATATGTCAATCCTTTTAAGCTAAAAAATCTGCCAAAAAGAAAAAACAAGCCAAGGCTGCCACCACAAGCTTGAACTCAGCATATTTTTATTAACAGGGTGTAAAGGCAAGTCGCCTATTTGCGCTCAAGAGCCCTGAATGCAGATAGCAACTCACCAGCACCACCAATCCCCCTACCCCTTACAAATAAAAGCAGAATTGCTTCAAACTTTTCAAATAAAACCGGGATTCACTTATTTTTTTGCTATTCAACTAGTGAGCAGGAGTGGAGCTTGAAAGGGATCGTTAGCCATGAAAAAGCAAGCGAAGAGAATTACGGATCGTAGGCATAAGCCGTACGAACCGTTTGAATCTCGCTAGGCGAGAGACCGAGGCCCGAACCGGTGCCATGGCTCTTCAAGGACCAAATTCAACAGCGTAACGCATGCTCACAAGAACAGTCTCATTCATATAGATACAAAAAAAGAAGCCGAGACCACAATCCCAGCTCCATTTTTTATTTATAAGTCTTAGGCACGCTTAACAAGACCTGATTTGATAGCACGAGCTGACGCCCATACACGTTTAGGTTTACCGTCTTCAATAATACGAACTTTTTGTAAGTTTGCTTTAAATGAACGTTTTGAAGCGTTTAAAGCGTGAGAACGGTTATTTCCTGTTTTTGCTTTACGACCCGTGAAGTAGCATTCTTTAGCCATTATGTCATCATACTCCCTTCGTTCAAAAATCATGTACCAAACAATCATAGCATAAAGTCCAGCCCCTCGCAAGATTTTTTTACCGCCAAGCATCCCGGCTCTGGATCACCAAGAGACGCCCCGAACTAAAGCTCAGGGTCATGGTCGACGCATCGGGCAGGAATTCGTTGGAGATAAAAGCACGCGGGGTGGTCATCTGATACTTGTCCAGGGTATAGACCACCTGGTTCAAGGTCAAGTCCGCCACCGGTCCCAGGCCAATAAAGGACAAATATTTCTTATCGGACTGGCGGTCGACTTGGTGGTCACCGGGCAAGAGGAAGCCCAGGCTGTTGTAGGGATCTTCGAAGGTCAAATCTTCCAGAAGGTCCCGGTAGCGGTCCAGGTAGCCCAACCAGACCACGCTCAGGGTGTGGTCCAAACGGCCGCCGAGAAAGCCCAGGCAGCGGATGGTCCCCTGCCAGTTCATCTTGATGAGATAGTCCAGGGCTTCCTCCAAATCGGTGGCGTCCTTCATGGCAGGCAGGTCTACCACCTCCTTGGCTTCCGAACAGATCCATGCCTTCTCTTCCGCTGTGACCGAATCGAAGTCACCCAGGGCCAGGTCCAGGGGCAGGCCGGCTTCTAAGAGTCGACGCGCCCCCTTGTCCACCCCTAGGCAAAAGTCTTGGGGGCCGATAGCCAGGGTCTCCAACCATTTGTCTTCCAGGTCCCCGCTTCCGACTAACAAGGCTTGCGGCTGGGCCATTAGATCACCGCTTCTTTCAGGGAGAGGATGGCTTGTTTCACATCGTCTTGGCCGTAGACATAGGAGCCAGCGACAAAAACATCCGCCCCCTTGTCGTAGCAGGTCTTGATGGTTTGGTCTGTGATCCCGCCGTCGACTTGGATCAGGAAGTCGAGGCCCCGGTCATCGCGGATTTGGGCCAACTGGCTGATCTTATCGGTCACTTCAGGCAGGAAGGCCTGGCCGCCGAAGCCGGGGTTGACGGTCATCACGAGGACCATGTCAACTTGGCCTAAAACCGGCTCCACCAAGCTGACGGGATCCGCTGGGTTGAGGGCCACCGCTGCCTTCATGTCCTGGCCGTGGATCTTTTGGATTAGGGCGTGGAGGTGCTGGCTAGCATTGGCGTGGACGGTCATCTGGTCCGCTCCTGCTTCAGCCAGGCTGTCCACATAGTCTTCTGGCCGGCTGACCATGAGATGGCAGTCGAAGAAGAGCTTGGACTTGGGACGGAGGGCCGCAACAATAGGCGCCCCAAAAGTTAGATTAGGGACATAGTGGCCGTCCATGATGTCGATATGAACCCAGTCGGCACCGGCTTCCTCAATCCGTTTCACTTCACTCGCAAAGGCTGACATGTCAGCACTGAGAATAGATGGGGCAATTTTCATTTGGATTCCTTCTTTCATATGGATTCTAATACTTGGGTTTACGATTAGCGAGTTCATCTAAAAGCTGGCTGTAGGAGGCATAGCGGGATTCTGCAATCTCCCCTTCTGCCAGGGCTGCCTTGACCGCGCACTTGGGCTCCTTGAGGTGGAGGCAGCCGCGGAACTTGCAGGCTGGGGCGTAGGCGGCGATATCGGGAAAACACCCCGTCAGTTCGGCCGCTTCCATGTCCGGCAGGTCGATAGAGGAGAAGCCTGGGGTATCCAGGAACTTGCCCCCTAAGAGGTCATGGAGCTGGACATCCCGGGTCGTATGCCGGCCCCGGCCCAGGGACTTGGAGACTTCTGCCGTCTCTAAGTCAAGTTCGGGCAAGAGGCGGTTGAGCAGGGTCGACTTGCCCACCCCCGACTGGCCCACCACGACCATGGTCTGGTCCTGGCTAAGGCTTTCCAGGTCAGCTAGGTCCAGAGCATCACTGCGGAAGACCTTGTAGCCGATATCTTGGTAGAGGGCCATGAAAGCTGCCGCCTCTTTTTCCTCATCTTCACTTAAGAGGTCCAGCTTGCTGAAGTAGAGGACCACCTCGATGCCTTCATAGGCCAGATAAGCCAAGAAGCGGTCCAAGAGCTTGGGCGAGATGCTGGGCTCCTTGACCGAGACCACGAGGAAGGCCAGGTCAACATTAGCCACAGGGGGCCGTTGGAGCTGGTTCTTCCGCGGCAGGACCTCTGTGATCAGGCCTTCCCGGTCATGGTCGGCGATAAAACGCACATAGTCCCCAACTAAGGGGCTGGTCTTGGTCTTTCGAAACTGGCCCCGAGCCCTGGTTTCATAGCGTTGATGGCTCTGGGCTTCTTCCACATAGTAGAAGCCGCTCAGGGCGTGGACAATCTGTCCTTGGTAGTCTGTCTTAGTCACTCGCTTTCACCCGGTTTTCTATAATGGTACGGCCGTCCCGGACCACCTTGAAGCTGGCGATGTCACCTTCCACGGTTTCGAAGTCCAAGGTATAGGAGGTATCCCGGGAAATGGTGAAGCTGTCGGCAGGACTGGCATAGGAATGGTTGTAGTCATCAATGTAGATCTCGATATGGTTCTCGCCACGGGCCAAGAGTGGTTGGTCCTTGGCCCACTCGCTGGCTTGGACCCGGGTCCAGACAGGCCAGGTCCGCCATGACTTGAAGAGGGCGGTCGGTTCTGCCAAGTTGCGCAGGCCGACCGTGCTGTCATTGCGGCGGTCTTGGCGGGAGTGTCTGGAAGAACTGGAGCTGGATGAGGACCGGCTCTCCTCTTCTTCCTCTTCCTCGCCCTCGCCCGGATCGCTGTAAGGAATGGTGATGGTGTGGGAGAACTGGACGGTGGCTGGTTTCTCAGGCCCTAGGGAAAGGACCACAGATAGGCTGTCACCGGCTTGGACCTTGGTCGAAGACGAAGGATTTTGACGGATCACCCGGCCCGCTTCCACTTGGTTGGAATACTCACTGGAAGTGGTCAGGTTGAGGCCGATCGAATCCGCATAAGCCTGAACTTCGGACTGGGTCTTCCCAGCCAAGTCTTGGAGGCTAAAGGTCTCCTTCCCCTTGCTGACCTTGAGTGTGACCGTGGTTCCTTTGACCTGGACTTCCTGGCCTGAGCCTGGGTCCTGGTCCACCACATGGCCGGACTTGATCTGGTTATCATAGACCTCTTCCTTCTTCACCTTGAAGCCCTCTTCTTCCAGGTCGCGCTTGGCCTCATCAAAAGGCTTGTCGCGGTAGTCCTTGAGGGTGACCTTCTTGGGACCGGTCGAGACATAGAGGTCAATCTCAGCATCCTCCTTGACCCGGCTGCTGGCTTCCGGATCGGTCCGGGTCACCCGGCCATCCTGGACCTCTTCCGAACTTTCCTCCTGCTGGTCGCCTACCCGGAGGCCGGCTTCTTGAATCAGCTGGACGGCTTGGTCGGGGGTCATCTTGGCCACATCGGGCACTCGGACCCTGGTCATGGCCGAATAAACGGTCACGGACAGAAGCAAGAGGACAACCAGGGCACTGGCCACTAACCAGCGCGGCAGGGATTGGAGCTTGGCCCAGATGCCCTGGGACCGCATCTTTTCAGTCCGGTCCTCGGCTGGGTCTCCAGTCGCTTCTGATCGACTAGCTTCCGGTACTTCCGCCTGGCTAGTAGAGGCTGTCCCAGCAGTCGCCCCGGCAGTGGGCAAAACCAGGGTCTGGTCCAGTTGGTCAGTCTCGGCTTGGGCGTCCAGGTCCGGCTTGGCCAGGATAATGGTCTCAGCCGCTAAGCCCGGCCCATTGACCAGGGGCACCTCCAGATTTTCGGCATCCAGGGCGGTCGCTAGGTCCTCGGCCATGTCCCGGCAGCTCTGGTAGCGGTCACTGGGGTCCTTGGCCGTAGCCTTGTAGATCACATTTTGGATGGAATTAGGGATATGGGGCCTTTCCGCGTCTAAGGCGGGCAGGTCCTCTTGGAAGTGCTTGAGGGCGATAGAAACCGCCGACTCCCCATCGAAGGGCACGTGGCCCGTCAGCATCTCGAAGGACACAATCCCCAGGGAATAAATATCCGACTGGGCCGTAGCCAAGCTCCCCCGGGCCTGTTCCGGCGAGAGGTAGTGGACTGAGCCAATGATGGTGGAGGTTTGGGTAATGGACGTTTCCGTCGAAATAATGGCGATCCCAAAGTCCATGATTTTCACGGTTCCATCGGCCTTAACCATAATATTCTGTGGTTTGAGGTCGCGGTGGACGATGCCGTGGTCGTGGGCGCACTGGACCCCGTCGAGGATCTGCAGCATGATGGCCTGGTAGGTCTGGGGCGAGATGGGGTGGTTGTCGCGGATATAAGTTTTTAAGTCCTTGCCGTCGACATACTCCATGACAATATAATTCTCCCGCTCCTTGTCCCCGATATCATAGACATCCACAATATTGGGATGGTCGAGTTCGGTAATGGACATGGCCTCGCGCCGAAAGCGGCGGATAGAGTCTGTTTCATCATCTAAATCTAAACGTAAAAATTTGATGGCAACTTGTCGCTCGAGGATGTGGTCAAAGGCCAGGTAAACATTGGCCATCCCACCGGAACCGATATGACTTAAGAGCTCATAACGCTCATCAATGAGCTGCCCGATTCGCATACTCGTCGCTCCCCTCAATCCGTGCCAAAATCACTGAAATATTATCCTTACCCCCGGCTTGGTTGGCCGCTTCCACCAAACGTTGGATGGACTCGTCCAGGTGGGGGTAGTGGTCAATGATGGCTAGGATATCCTCATCCGCCAACATATCGCTCAAGCCATCTGAACAGAGGACAAAGACATCATCCGGATAGAGGTGGAGCCGGTCGATATCCACATAGAAGTCCGGCTTGACGCCCAGAGACTGGGTGATGATATTCTTCTGCGGATGGGCCTTGGCCTCCTCTTCCGAGATCATATTGAGGTCTAATAGCTCTTGGACATAGGAATGGTCCTTGGTAATCTGCTTGATGGCCCCGTCCCGGATCTGATAGGCCCGGCTGTCGCCGATATGGGCAATGGTCGCCTCCCGGTCCATCACGGCAATGGCCACCACGGTCGTTCCCATCCCTTCTAGGTCTTGGTATTGCTGGGACTTCTCGATCAAGCGGTCATTAGCATCTTGTAAGATCAACTGGAACCAGTCCTTGGCCCGCTGGTGGGTCATATCCACCGTCTCCTCCCAGGCCTTACCCACCTGGAAAAGGGCCATCTCACTAGCCACATCGCCCGCATTCTGCCCGCCCATGCCGTCACACAGGATCAGCAGAGCTTGGTCGGATTGGTTATAAAAGTCTCCCAGCTGGTCTTGGTTCTCCTTGCGCTGGATGCCGATATCCGTTAACTTCGCTACTTCCATCTAATCACTTCCCTCTGTCTTCTTTCTAAAGTTGGCAATAAAAAAGCCATCGCTGGAATAATAATGGGGTAAGATTTCCAAACACCCCTGGGCTGTCTGGGCACGCTGGAGCGCCGGTTGTTTAACGGGTACGGCTTCGAGGGCCATCTCCGGATGGCGGTCGAGATAGGCGGCCACGACAGCTTGGTTCTCTTCTTCTGTTATTGTACAGGTACTATAGGTCAAAAGGCCAGACTTTTTCAAAAGAGGGGTCACTTCGTCTAAGATAGCCAGTTGGATGGACTGGAGGGCCGTCAAGTCCGCGGCCTCCTTGTGGTAGCGGGTGTCCGGCTTGCGGCGGAAAAGACCCACGCCCGAACAAGGGGCATCGACTAAGACCCGGTCCAGGCTCTCGGATGCAAAGTCTTGGCCCAAGTGGCGGGCATCCTGGCTGGCCACTTGGACCCGGTTCCGGAGCCCGGTCCGCTCCAAGTTCTCTTCGATCAAGGGCAGCTTATGGGCTTGGATATCATAGGCATAGACCTGGCCCTGGTCCCCTACCGCCTGGGCTAATTGGACCGTCTTCCCGCCCGGAGCCGCGCAAGCATCGAGGACCCGGTCACCAGGCTGGACGTTGAGGGCCTGGGCCGCCAGACTAGCTGACTCATCCTGGATGGTGATCAGCCCCTGCTTAAAGGCTTGGCTCTTGGCAGGATTGCCCTTGGTCACCCGGTAGCTGGCGCTATTAATGGGACTAGCCTCTAGGGCATAGCCCTCCCCTTCCAGGTCTCGGATAATGGCTGCCGCCCGGTCCGGATCCAGGATGCGGATCGCCGTCGCAGGGGCCTGGTTGAGGGAAGCCATCAAGTCCTCCGCTTCTTCGCCGAAGCGGTTCCTGAAGTAAGTCACCCAATAGCTGGGCAGGCTGTAGCGGAGAGACGCCGCCTCTAGCTCACTGGCCGCCTTTTCCTCAATAAAGCTTTCCAGCTTAGGATATTGGCGGAAGCTATTACGCAAGACCCCGTTAGCAAAGCGGCCCAGGCTGGCATTGCCCCGCTTCTTCGCAATCCGCACGGCTTCATTGACGATGGCGTGCTCGGGGATGGCATCCAGGTAATAATATTGATAATAGCTGAGAAGGATGACCTGCTTGAGCCATTTCTTCACCCGCTTAGGGCGTTTGACCATGTGGCTGAAGAGGGCCTCGAGCGGAATCTGATACTGGATGGTCCCATAGACTAGCTGGGTGTAGAGAGCCTGGTCGCGCGGAGCCACCGCCTGGTCCTGGATGGTCTGGCTGACGACATGGTTGACATAGGCGCCCTCCTGGAAGACCGCCGTCAGACTTTCCATGGCCTGGTAGCGGGCAGACTGCTTGAGGGCCGGCTTATTCGAATCGGTCGTTGACGTCAATGTGGCCAGCCCCCCCATTAATGAAACTTGCGCTATCCATCTGCTTCTTGCCATTGGGTTGGATCTCCAGGACATTGAGGACCTTGCCGTCCCCTGCCGCAATCAGGAATTGGGCCGGTTTCTTCTTGATCCCAACCACGGTTCCCGGCGCCTTGTCGGTCGTCTGGTCAGCTAAGACCTCGGTCCGCCAGAACTTCCAGCGCTGGTCCTCATAGAGGGCATAGGCACCCGGCCAGGAGTTGAAGGCCCGGATCTTATTATGGATGGCCTGGGCAGGCTCCGTCCAGTCGATCCGCTCCTCAGCCTTCTTGATATTGGGCGCATAAGTGGCCTGGTCCTCATCTTGAGGGACCGCTTGTAAGTCCCCGGCAAAAAGGGCCGGCAGCTTGTCGATTAAGAGCTCAGCCCCCAGGTCAGCTAAGCGGTCAAACATTTCGGCTACTGTCACCTGGTCGTCGATTGGCGCCTTAGCCTGGGCTAAGATAGGCCCCGCGTCCATGGCAGGCACCATCCGCATCAGGCTGACGCCTGTCTCCTGGTCGCCCTTCCAGATGGCATAGTGGATGGGCGACCCACCCCGGTATTTAGGGAGGAGACTGGCATGGACATTGACCGCCCCGTACTTGGGCGCTTCCAGCAGGCTTTGGGGCAGGAATTGCCCGTAAGCCGCCGTCACCAAAAGATCCACCTCTGCTTGGTCAAAGAAGTCGGCAATTTCTTGGTCCGAGGCAATGTGTTCGGGCTGGAAGATTTTGAGCTCGTGGGCTAGGGCCACTTCCTTAACGGGTGTCGGGGTTAACCGGCGCTTGCGACCCACTGGACGGTCCGGCTGGGTCACAACTGCAACCACTTGGTAGTCGGGCTGGTCCAAGAGGGCTTGTAAACTTTTTACGGCAAAATCTGGGGTGCCCATAAAGACAATATTTTTCATAGTACCTCCTAAATAAACGTCATCGGTTCAACATCAATGGCAATATAGACTTGTTTCTTGCTCCATTCCTGGGCCATGGCCTGGATCTCCTTGAAGGCCTGGTCCAAGCCGTCGAGCTGGCGGTATTGGAAGAGGAGCTGGAAATAATAGCGGTTCTTGAGCCGGGCAATGGGGGCCTGGCTGGGACCGAGAAGCCGCGTGCCCTGGCCCTGGTCATAGGATCTGAGAAAGCGGGCTAACTGGTTCATGGCCAGCTGGGCCTCCCGTTCGTCGAAGTGGGAGACCGTCAGGCGGATGGTGTAATAGTAAGGGGAATAGTGGTTCATCTTGCGGTAGGCCATCTCTTTTTGGTAGAAACGGTCGTAGTCCTGGGTCTGGGCCAGCTGGATGGCATAGTGGTCCGGGTTATAGGTCTGGATAAAGACCCGCCCTGTCAAGTCTCCCCGGCCGGCCCGTCCGCTGACCTGGGTGAGGAGCTGGAAAGTTTTCTCGCTGGACCGAAAGTCCGGCAGGTTGAGGGCCGTATCGGCGTTGATGACGCCCACCAGGGTAATATTGGGGAAGTCCAGCCCCTTGGCAATCATCTGGGTACCCAAGAGAATATCGGCCTCCCCAGTCTCCACCTTCTTCAAGAGCCGAGCCGTGCTCCCCTTGCGCCGGGTGGTGTCATTATCCATCCGCACCAGATTGGCCGTTGGAAAGAGCTCTTCAATCTCTTCTTGGACCCGCTCCGTCCCCGTCCCGAAGTCCCGCAGGTGCTGGTTCGAGCAGAGGGGACAGCGCTGGGGCAGGTGGATGGAATAGCCGCAGTAGTGACAGTCCAGCGACTTGGCGTGATAGTGGTAGGTCAGGCTTACATCGCAGTGCTCACACTTGAAGACATAGCCGCAGTCCCGGCACATCATATAGGCCGCATAACCGCGGCGGTTGAGCATGAGCGCCACTTGTTGGCCCTGGTTCAAGGTCTCCTGGATGGCATCCCGCAGCTTGCGGGAAAATTGATAGTAGTTCTTATGGCGGAATTCCTCGCGCATATCCACAATCTCCACCTGGGGCAGGGGCTTCTGGTTGGCCCGCTGGCGGATGGTCAAGAGCTGGTAGACCCCGTTCTGGGCCCGGGCCCGGGATTCCAGAGAAGGGGTCGCCGAACCCAAGACCAGGGGACAGTGGTGGTAGGCCGCCCGCCACTTGGCCAGGTCCCGGGCATGGTAGTGGGGTTGGTCGGCCTGCTTGTAACTGGTCTCATGTTCCTCATCGATAATAATCAGCCCCAAATTCTCCAAGGGGGCAAAGATGGAGGACCGGGCCCCCACCACGACCTGGGCTTCTTGGCGCCTGATCCGCCGCCACTCATCGAATTGTTCCCCAACCGAAAGCTGGCTGTGGAGGACCGCCACCTGGTCGGCAAAGCGTCCCTTCAAGTGGCGGACCATCTGAGGGGTCAAGGCGATTTCAGGCACCAGGAGCAGGGCCTTTTGCCCCGCTTCAAGCGCCTTCTGGATGAGCTGGAGATAAACCTCCGTCTTCCCGCTCCCAGTCACCCCTTGGAGGAGGAAGACCTGGTCGGATTGGGCAGCCATGGCCTGGCTGACTTGGTCATAGGCCTGGGCCTGTTCGGGTAGGAGAGGCAGCGGCTCGGTCGCTTCAAAGTCGCTGTCAGCTAAAGGATCGCGGCGGACCTCCTGCTCGTAGACCTTGAGCCAGCCCTTGCGCTCCCCGGCCCGGACCGTCTGCATGCTGAGGTCATAATCCTCCCTCAGCGTCCGGGTGGGCAGGGACTTGCCCTCGAGTTCCATAAGCAGTTCACAGAGGAGGACCTGCTTGTGGGCCGTTTTGGACAGGCCGGCATGGACTTCCTCTAAATCTTCCCGGTCCAGGAGGGGTTGGATCCAGTTTTCGGTTTTGACCCGCTTCTGGTCCTCCACCCGATATTCCAAGCTCAGCTTGCCCTGGTCCTTGAGCTTGAGCAAGTTTTTTAAATGGCCGTCCTGGTCAGCTTGGATCCAGGCATAGGCCTCCTTGTCGGCAAAATAATACTGGTGGTCGAGATAGGGCAAATTTTCCGTAGGGCGGAAGTACTTCTCATACTTGACCTTGAGCAGGCGCGGCAGCATGGCGTGGTAGCAGGTCACCAAGAAAGAAAAATAATGGTCGGCCATATAGCGGCCCAGGTCCAGGAGTTCCTGGTTGAGGACGGGCACATCATCCAAGAGGCCGGTCAGGGGCCGGAGCTTCCCCTCATAATCGCTAGCGGCGACCAGGTCTAGGACATAGGCTTGGACTTCCCGGACACCAAAAGGCACCTCCACCCGCATGCCGGGCTGGACGAGGCCGGCCAGCTCTTCGGGGATGGCGTAGTCATAGGGCTGGTCGGTTTGTTGGGTTGGGACGTCTACAATGACACGTGCAATGGATTTGCTCACAAAATCCTCCTCTCTTTAATTACTCTTCTCTTCCATTTTAAACGATTCAAGGCCAGAAACAAATTTTTTCGTTGGGGAATTGATTTATTATGGGATAAAGAAAAAAGCCGGATCAAAACTCCAGCTTTTAAGAATCAAATTAAATAGTGCTTATGAGCATCCGTTGCGCTTTTGAATTTGCCCCTTTAAGAGCCATGGCACCGGTTCGGGCCAAGGTCCCTCACCTAGCAAGTCTCAAACGGTTCGTAAGGCTTACGCCAACGATCCGTAATTCGCTTCGCTTGCTTTTTCATGGCTAAGGGGCAACTTCAACGCTCCACTCCTGCTCAAATTAAAAATAGCCGGCAAAGTAAATACTGTTTGAACTTTAATGAGTAAGCAATACTAATTACCTTCTCTAGCTCTAGCTATTTTCAAAAATTGTTTAAAAATCGTGTTTAGCTCTCTATATTTGAGCTGGTACTAAAGCAAGCCACACTTGGGGCCTTCGATTGAAGGTTGAGTGCTGGCAAGACACACTCGAGGCCTCCGATTGCAGACTGAGCGTTGCCAAGCCACACTTGAGGCTCCTGATTGAAGCTTGAGCGTTGCCAAGCCACACTTGAGACACCTGATTGAAGCTTGAGCGTTGCCAAGCCACACTCGAGGCCTCTGTTTGGGAATTGAATCCTTGCAGAGGCTGGGCGCTAGCGCTCCCTCACACCCTATCTTAACGATTCTGGGTCGATAACTAGGTCGTTGGAGGTGATTTCTTCTAGGGCTTGGCCGACGTACTTGGGTGAGCGGTATTCGTTGAGCATGGGGTTGCGGTTGACTTGTAGGTCGTGGGCGCGTTTGGCGGATACGCTGCACAGGGAGTATTTGGAGTTTACTTTTTCGAGTAAGCGGTCAATGGATGGGTAGATAATCATTAATTAGTCTCTCCTTCGTCTAAGTAATTCTCAACCACGTCATCGATGAAGCGGTCAACTTTGAGGTGTTCCGCTTGGATGATGGTTTGGATGTTTTCAACAGCTTTGGATACGTCATCGTTTTCAACAACATAATCATACTGGGTCATTAATTGTAATTCGCCCCGGGCTTGTTCCATACGCTTGGCGATGACGTCAGGGGCATCGGTGCCGCGGTTGACGATCCGGGTTTCGAGTTCGCCCAAGTTTGGTGGCGCTAGGAAAATAAAGACCCCGTCCGGCATCCGGCGTTTCACCTGGAGGGCGCCTTGGACTTCAATCTCCAAGAAGACGTCCTTCCCCTGCATAGTCATGTCTTCAATATAGGCCAAGGGGGTGCCGTAATAATTGCCCACGTATTCGGCATATTCTAATAATTGTTCTTCTTCAATCATCTGCTCGAACTTGCTGCGGCTAACGAAGAAATAGTCCTGGCCATTCACTTCGCCCTGGCGCGCTTCCCGTGTTGTTGCTGAGACAGAATAGAAGAATTGGTTACGATCGTGGTCCGTATCGAACAAGGCTTTTCGCACGGTACCTTTTCCCACCCCAGAAGGGCCTGATAAAACAACTAATAATCCTTTTGATTTCATAGAACACCTTTCACCCTCTGAATTTATATAACAACTATAGTAACATAAATCTCAGCCTTTGACAGTAAGATTACAATTTTTTTATCATTCTGACCCGTCGCTGATCTGATAGGTCCATTATAACATGAATCAAATTTTTTGTTTTAATATTGACAAGGGAACAAGCGTTCGATATACTAAGGGTACAGAACATCCGTTCCGGTATTTGCGATTATTCATGATAAAATTTCAGTAAAGGAGCCTTCATATGGAAAAAGTATCCCATTATCAACGTCTAAAAGCCCTCTTCACCCCCGCCAGCCAGCTTGCGGAAGTCAAGCCGAGTCAAATGAATACAGCCAGCCCAAGCGCTGAACCCAGCCAGCTGACCCAGACCATGCCCGCCCTAGCCATCGCCCGCGGACTGGACCAGGCCCTGAGCCAAGGCGACCCCATCTACCTGACCGTCAGTCGTAAAAATGGTCCCCTCCTGACCAAGGACATCCTCTTTGGCACTGTTAAGCACATCGACAACCACAAAGAACGCATCGTCTTCGCCGAAGCCCTCAACCCCGTCACCCACCTCATCGCCCTCGACCGCATCCAGGCCATCAAAGCCGTGGGGAAAGAAAACTTGAAATCCCTCTCTAGCCGATAACTAGGTCTCATACAGGGGCAAGCAATGATTAAAATATAAAATAAGATTAACAAGCTAGCAAGGCCCTTGCTAGCTTGTTTTCATTATAGTGAGGAAGAGGTCTGCTTGCCTAGCAGAGGGCAACTTGCTAATCGAGGGCCTGTTTGCAAGTTAGTGCGAGCCTACTTGCTAATCGAAGTTCTGTTTGAAAGTTGACGCAACCCTACTTTCAAACAGGGCTGGCATTCGAAAGTTACCAAAACCCTACTTTCAAACGGAGTCGCCATTTGAAACCTCCCACTGCTCGATGCAGCCATTCTTGAAGTTCTAACTATTCAAATTCCTAGTTCAAAAGCGAAACAAATGCCACCAAGACCATTTCATTCCTCCCAGATAAAAAAGCTGTCCTCTATTGGCAGAGGGCAGCTTTTTTGCTTCATTATAAGATGGGCGAGAGGAGTCGTGATAAGTTCTGGCGGAGTTTTTTCCACCAGGATTGTTGGTCGAAGTAGGCAGCGTCCAGTGTGGTTGAGACCTTCAAGTCGTCCTGGTAGGCGGCTTTGAGTTTAGCCACCAGGTCCTTGTCATAGACAAAGGCGTTGACTTCAAAGTTCAGGCTGAAGGAGCGGATATCGAAGTTGGCGGTGCCGACACTGGCGACTTCATCGTCGGCAATAACCACCTTGGAATGGAGGAAGCCCTTGTCATAGCGGTGGACGTGGACGCCTTTTTCGATGATCTCCCGGCAGTAGTACTCAGTGGCCCGGTAGACGAAGGGGTGGTCGGGCTTGCAAGGGATCATGAGGTGGACCTCAACCCCTGACAGGGCCGCGATTTCCAGGGCTTCGTAGACACTCTCATCGGGTATGAAGTAGGGAGTCTGGATGTAGAGGGTGTGCTCGGCCGAGTTGATCAATTGGATGTAGCCCAGCTTGATCTGGTCGGTGTCGTCTTCCGGCCCGCTGGACACAATCTGCATGGGGACGTGACCGTGGTCTGCCTCGTTGACTTCCGGGAAATAGGACCGGGCGTCATCCGAGATCTCCAGGAAGTCGTCGTAGCTGTAGTCCATGGAGGCGCACCAGTCGCGGATAAAGCGGGTCTGCATGGCTTGGACCGCTTCCCCGCGAACGCGCAGGTGGGTGTCCCGCCAGTAGCCCAGGGGCCCCAGTCCGATGTATTCCTTGGCGATGTTGAAGCCACCGACATAGCCTAAGTCACCATCGATAATGACCAATTTGCGGTGGTTGCGGAAGTTGAGGCGCAGGTCGACCAGCCAGAAGCCCCGGCTAAAGAAGCCACTGGTCTCTGCCCCTGCCTCCTCCAGCCGGTTGATGTCCTTACGACTGAGTTTCCGGCTGCCTAAAGGATCATAGAGCAGGCGGACTTTGACCCCCGCCTCTGCTCGCTCAGCCAGGGCTTCCACCACCTGGGAGCCCATCTCATCGGAAGAGAAGATGTAGTACTGGATGTGGATATGGTCCTTGGCCTGGCGGATATCTTCCAGGAGCTGGCGCATCTTGGCCTTGCCATCGACGTAGAGATCCACATCATTGCTGTTGGTCAGGAGGGCATCATCCGTCTGGTAAAAAAGCTTGATCAGACTCTGCTGGCTGGAGGGATAAGTCTTCAAGTCCCGGTGCATGCCATCTTCATTGATGTACTTATCGACCAGGCTGCTCATCCCCATAACTTGCTGTTGGGAGAGGGAAAAAATCTTGTCGTCGGACAGGCGTCGGCCAACGAAGAAATAGAGAATAAAACCAAAACCAGGCAGGAGGATCAAGACCAAGAGCCAGGCCCAGATCGAAGTGACCGGACGGCGCTGGCGGAAGACCGTGAAGATCGCCAGGATGGTGTTGGCAATAATAAAGAGCGAAAATAAATTGACTAAAACAGTTTGTGTTGTTTCTAACATGCAGTCACCTCTTAAAAAAAGAGACCGATAAGCTGGTTCTGATTGAGATGGTGCTGGTGAGCATCCGCTGCGCTTTTGAACTGGCTCTATTGAAGAGCCATGGTTAAGGACCAGATTCAAAGCTTCACTACTGCTCAAAAATAATTAGCTGGCTCCCTGTGACTGAGCCATCAATTGCCAACACTAAATAATTAAAGAACCACATAGCTTTCGGCCTCTTTTTGGATTATGAAGTATTTTTTATTTGGGTTTGTCAGATTGGATGAAGTGTTTTCGAAAAGTCGTGGCGGTCTATCTGCTTTCAGCGCTCCCGAGCGCAAATCGGCGCTGACTATTTGCTCTCAAAGCTGGCGAAGGCAAATTGGCGACTCGCTATTTGCTTTCGGAGCTTGCGAGCGCAAATTGGCGACTTGCTATTTGCTTTCAGCGCTCCCGAGCGCAAATAGTCGCCAAGTCTCACACCCTTCCTAGTCGGGTTCGGTCGCGCAGAAGTGGCTCCTCTTCACAAAATCCCTGCGAAGTCTCTCGACTTCTCCGGTCTTTTGCTCCAGAGGTCCACTTCTACCCGCGCTCCCTCACACCCTTCCTTAATCATTCAGGAGTCTCGACCGTTCTTTGCGCGAGATGTACTTGGTGTAGCGCGGGATGAAGTATTTGGCGGAGACGTTGAGGGTGACGATTAGGATGGCTAGGGCGATGCCTAGGTTGAGGAGGAAGCTGAGGCCGTTGGTGCGGAAGGCTTCGGCGAGGCCGGTGCTTTCGGCTTGGATCCAGACCTGGTCGACGAAGCGACAGATAAAGTAGCAGAGGACACCGATTAGCGACCCGGTGACCAGGTTGAGATAGACTGAAGACATCCGTCGATTATGCAAGGTGCGTTGGAGGTTGCGGGCAAAGAGTCCGGCGAATCCGACAGCGGCTGAGGCAATGACCAAGGCTAGGCTGTGGGGCCAATTGGTCAGGGCGTCGGGCACCTGGTAGAGCTGGATGATGCCCACCAAGCCACCCGCCAAGCAAGCTGGCAGAGCTCCCCGGCGGAAGGCATAGAAGAGGATGAGGACGAGTCCCATCTCCAGACTCAGTCCCGTCTCTCCTAGTTCAGCGGGGAAGACCAGCTGCAAGAGCCCAGCCAGTAGTGCCAGTAAAAAGCCTTCAATGATTGTCATAAATCGCTGTGATGCTTTCATAAACTATCCTTTCTTTCCGCCCTTCTTCTTGCGACCCTTGCGGTAGTTGGAAGCTTCCATAATTACCGGTAGGATCATTGGCCGGCGGTTGGTTTGCTTGAAGAGGAACTTGCCGAGTTCATCACGGATGCCCGATTTGAGCTTGGACCATTGGAAGTTCTTGTCTTCCAGGTTGTCAAGGACCACCTTGCGAACCCGTTCGCTCGATTCTTTAAGCAAGTCTTCGCTTTCTTTCATGAAGATAAAACCTCGAGAAATGATCTCTGGTCCTGCCAGGATCTTGCCTTCGCGGCGGGAGATGGTCAGGACAACGACGAAGATCCCGTCTTCCCCGAGCATGGTCCGGTCGCGGAGCACAATATTTCCGATGTCGCCCACGCCAGAACCGTCGATGAGGACATTGCTGGCGGGAACCTTATCGCCGAGGGTCATTTTGCCCTTCTTGTAGGTCAGGGTATCGCCCTTATCGAGGAGGAAGATCTGGTTTTCTTTAAAACCAATCTGCTCGGCCAATTTCTTGTGGGCGTGCATGAGTTGGTATTCTCCTGACACAGGAATCAGATACTGAGGCTTCAAGATGGACATGAGGAATTGCAGGTCCTTAGGCGAGGCGTGGCCAGAGGTGTGGTACTTGGACGAGAGTTCCAGGGTGTGGCCCCCTGCCCGGTAGACCATGTCTTTGGTTTCTGGCACGACTTTTTCCATGTCGGTATTCGGGGTGGTGGCCAAGATGACCAGGTCCCCTTCCTTGATCTTCAGCTGCTTGTTGCCCCGGGCCTTGGCCATGCGTTGGAGGGCATAGAGGGGCTCGCCGGACTTACCGGTCTCAAGGATAATAATTTCTTCATCCTTATAATTGCCCAACTGCTCGGTGCGCTTGATCAGGTCCTTGCTCGGTAACTTGAGCTTGTCCAAGCGGATGGCCACATCGATGATCTGTTCCAGAGCTTCCCCTGAAATAAAGATATGGCGGCCGGTGGACTGGGCCACGTCGATGATCTGTTGGAGCCGCATGAGGTTGGAAGCGACCGCAGAAACGATCACCCGACCCTCTGCCTTGACCACTTCATCTTGGAGGGACTCCTTAACCACCACTTCGCTGGCATTCTCGAAATAGGAAGCAGCCTTGCTGGATTCACTGAGAAGGGCCAAAACACCTTCGCCAGCCACCTGGGTTAGCCGAGCAAAGTCTGTGGCATAGTCTTCCGAAACGGACGCATCCATCTTGAAGTCCCCGGTGTAGACAATATTGCCTTCCGAGGTCTTCAAGACAATGGCCACGGAATCAGGGAGAGAGTGGGTGGTCTTAATGAAGCTGACCACCACATCTCCAAAATCGATCTCATTATCGTCGTCAATCGTATGGAAGTCCTTGAAATTCTTCACGCCCACAGACCGGCTCATCACCTTCAAGAGTTCGATGGTCAACTCGGTCCCAAAAACAGGCACATTGACTTCCTTCAAGAGATAAGGCAACCCCCCGATAGCATCGGGATGGCCGTGGGTTAAGAAGACCCCGGCAATCCGGTCCTCATTCTCTTTCAAATAGCTAAAGTCAGGAATCATCACATCGATCCCTAACATTTCATTGGGTGGGTAGACGAGACCGCAATCCAGGATATAGATCATGCCATCGACTTCAACGATGTACATGTCCTTACCATTCTCGCGGACGCCCCCCCAGGAAATAAATTTTATTTCACTCATAGAAACCTCCTTAAATGAATTATCCCTAGACAGAAACAGAGCACTCCAACCCTCTAAATCGGCATGAGTGCTTGCTTCTAAACTAGATTTTTATTTTATAAATTTACTTTTAAATTTTTGGCATTGGTGAATAATGTTAAACACTCTGTTCTAAAGAAGTCTAACGAATGCTCACCAGCACCGTTTAATTTAATGCTTCTTATTTTTTAGCACCGCTGGTAGCCGATTGAGCACACTTCTCACCGCCACTTGATTTATGAGCAGTAGTGGAGCTTTGAAGTTGGTCCTTAGCCATGAAAAAGCAAGCGATGTGAATTAGGGATAGTTGGCTTTAGCCTTTCTAGCCCTTTGAAGCTCGCTAGGTGAGGGACCTTGGCCCGAACCGATGCCATGGCTCTTCAAGGACCAAATTCAAAAGTGGAACGAATGCTCATCAGCACCATTTATCTAAAGCTTAAATCAAGTCTTGCTTAATCATTTCTTCGGCGATTTGCACGGAGTTCAATGCGGCACCCTTCCACAAGTTATCTGAAACAATCCAGAGGTGGAAGCCGTTTGGAACATCCAAATCTTTACGGATCCGGCCGACAAATGTTTCCTTCTTCCCTTCTGCATTGATGGCTTGTGGGTAGACTTGGTTTTGGATATCGTCTTCAACCACAATGCCAGGTGCTTGGCGCAAGATATCTTGTATCGCTTCAATTGTAACATTATTTTCGCCAATTTCAATATAAACACTCTCAGAATGTGCACGAAGAACTGGCACGCGAACGCAAGTGGTGGAAACAGGCAGGTCTTTCAGGCCCATGATCTTCTTAGTTTCGTTGGTCATCTTCATCTCTTCGAAGGTGTAGTGGTTGTCTTGGAACTTGTCGATCTGTGGCAGGACGTTGAAGGCCATTTGATAGTGCTTGTCGTCACCAGCACAAGGAAGGACTTCCGCTTCAGGGACTTCCTTGCCTTCCACAATGGCCTTAGACTGGGCTAAGGTTTCTTCAATGGCTTCAGCCCCAGCTCCGGACACAGCCTGGTAGGTGGACGCAATCACGCGCTTGAGCCCGTAAGCATCGTGGATAGGCTTGAGGGCAGCCACCATTTGGATGGTTGAGCAGTTCGGGTTGGCGATGAGGCCTTTGTGGTCCTTCAAGGCTTCAGGGTTAACTTCAGGCACCACCAGTGGGGTATCTGGGTCCATCCGGAAGGCAGAAGTGTTGTCGATGGCCACAGCCCCAGCCTTCACCGCAGCGGGCACGAATTTTTCAGAAAGGGCCCCACCAGCAGAGAAGATGGCGATGTCCACACCCTCGAAGGAGTCTTCGGTCAATTCTTCCACTTCATAGGTCTTGTCGCCGACAGGAAGGATCTTCCCAGCTGAACGAGCAGAAGCCAAAAGTTTCACATCTTTAACGGGAATTTCCGCTTGAGGGAGGAGGTCACACAATTGTTCCCCCACTGCTCCTGTAGCCCCAACGATTGCAACTGTATATTCTTTAGTCATAGCGCTTCCTCACTTTTCTATCCGAAGAGGCTGGGACAAAAGCTTCGTCTTCTTTTTAAATATAACGAACTTTTTGGCAAAAATCTGTTCCAAAAGTCAGTCCTGACATCACTTCACGAACTATGGGAAATCGTTGATCAACGATTTCCCATAGTTCGCTCCACTGCTTCAGGCCTAACCGACTTTTGTCACACTCTCTTCTCATGATTTTTTTATTAATAGCCTTATTGTATCATATTTGTCAGACAAAGGCGGGCTTTTTACGAATTCTTAAGTGAGTCTTTGCGGCTTTTTGCCTGCTTTTCGGCTGGAAAAACGGGGCTTGAGGAGGAATCCACTTGGTTATTCTCATCGTTTTATCATTATCGCTCCTGAACACTTCTTTTTAACGCCTATAAAACCTATATAGGACGGGCTTTTAGGCCTTGTTAATTGGTCAAGGATTGATTATAATATATGCGATTGCCTTAATTTAATCAGATATTAATCAAAGGAGAGACCTATGAAGAAAACACATTTACTTTTGGCGTCGAACCTCGCTTTGGCC
Organism: Aerococcus sanguinicola; assembly: GCF_001543145.1. NCBI lineage: Bacteria > Bacillati > Bacillota > Bacilli > Lactobacillales > Aerococcaceae > Aerococcus > Aerococcus sanguinicola. The sequence continues at coordinate 388,394 of NZ_CP014160.1, forward strand.
GCCTTCCTCTATAGCCCTGAAGCTGTAGCGGCGGACGAAGTGACAACTGATGCGCCAAGCGAAGAAAATATCCCAGCGCCTGCTGAAGAAGTTGCACCAGCTGGCCAAAACCAAGAAGTTGAAGCGCCAAGCAGCCCAGCCGCTGAAACGGAAGCTGCGGAAACCCCTGCCCCTGAAAAGAAAGAAGTCCAAGCTGGCTACTATGCAGGGACTGACCTCGACAAGCAGCCTGAAATTGTGATTGGCAAGCAAGAAAAGAAGACCAGCCAGCCTCAACTGGATACCCGAAACCAGACCGGTGAAAAGTACACCAGCCAACTCCAAGCGACCGATGAATGGATGACCCTCCAATCCGGCAAGCACACCTTGGACAGCCGCCCTTACGGCACCGCTGGCTACGAAACCATCCGCGCCAACTTGAAGGACCGCCAAGGTGACTTGGTCAAGGTTTCTTACTATATTTCCACCGAACGCGCTGACTGGGCCTACATCAACTTCCAAGATAGCCTAGCTGGTTGGGTGGACCGCAAAGCCTTAAGCAAGAAGCTGCCTTTTGACCGCTATACCTCTGACGTGGAAAGCTTAAACTACTATGGCCGTCTGGTGGGCAACCACACCATCGACTCCAAGCCATGGGGAACCAAGGACTACCAAAACTTAGTCAGCCGCAATGCCTACAAGAACTTAGTCGGCACCAACGTTAAGGTGAGCCAAGGGGTATCTACCGAACGCGCCAACTGGGTCTACATCGACAGCCTCGACGGCAAGCTCTCTGGCTGGATCGACACCAAGGGCGTACAAAAGGTTGGCGACGCTTATACTAGCCCAGTGAAGAAGGTCAACTACACCGCCCACCTCAAAGACGGCGACAACACCTTAGATACCAAGCCTTGGGGGATTCCAGGTTACCAAACCCTCCGCTCACGGTCACAAATGAAGACCCGCCGCGGCCAAACGGTCCAAGTGTCTGAAGAAGTGTCCACTACTCGGGCGAACTGGGCTTATGTGACCTTCCAAGACGGCCTAGCTGGTTGGATCGACCGCGCCGGCCTCAAGCCAGGTGCTGGTCCTAAGCGTGCCAATGGGATCGATGACTACACCTCTGCCCACAAGGATGTGAAGTATGTGGCGACCATCGTTGACGGCAACCACACCTTAGACACCCTTCCTTGGGGGATTCCAGGCTACTCCACCATCGCTAGCCGGGCCGACATGAAGCGTCACCAAGGCGAACGGGTCCAAGTCAACCAAGAAGTCTCTACCAACCGGGCCAACTGGGCGCACATCACCCTGGCTAACGGGACCAGCGGCTGGTTCGACATCAAGGGCCTGACCCGCGGCAAGGTAGACTCCTACACCAGCCCTCAAAAATCGGTCAACTATACCGCCACTATTTCTAACGGCAACCATACCCTAGATACCCTACCTTGGGGCATTCCTGGCTACAAGACCATCGCCAGTCGTTCTGACATGAAGAAACACACCGGCGACCAAGTCAAGGTAAGTAGCGAAGTCTCCACCAACCGGGCCGACTGGGCTTACATTACCCTTTCTGACGGGACCAGCGGCTGGTTCGACCGCGCCGGCTTAACCAAGGGCCAAGTCGACGTTTACACCTCAAATGCGAAAAACGTCAACTACTCAGCCCGCCTGACCCACGGCAACCACACCCTAGACTCCAAACCATGGGGGATCCCAGGCTTTGAAACCATCAAGTCACGGGGCCAAATGAAGGCTTACACCGGCCAAAATGTCCAGGTCAACCAAGAAGTTTCCACTAACCGGGCGGACTGGGTTAACATCACCCTAGCAGACGGCACGCGCGGCTGGATCGACGCCAAAGCCATTGCGCCAGAACGCGTCCTCAACCACGTGCCTTATGTCAGCCAATACAAACCCGTCTTCGCACCATGGGGCTGTGCCGGCGCTGCCTCTGCCATGCTTTTAGGCGCTAAGGACGTCGACTTCAACCTCGACACCCTCATCCGCAACACCCCAATGTACCCAAGCGATCCAAACGGCCAAAAAGGCGACGTCTTCACCGGCCAAGGCTTCGGCTGGGTCATCAATCCTAAAGGCCTGACCAACTACCTGAAGACCTACTACTCCGGTGTCAAAAACATCACGGGCGCTAGCACCCAAGAAATCATCGACACCGTCCTCGGCGGCAACCCTGTCCTCTACTACGGCTACTCCTCTTACCAAAAACCAGGCGACTATGTTCGTAACCACTGCAAGGTCATCACCGGTTACAAGAACAACGCCTTCCGCGTCTACGACCCACTCTACTCCAACGCCAACAAGGGCGCGATGACCGGTGGTAAGAACCCAGCCTACGACCTCGGGGCAAAACACTGGCTACCAATCAGCAAGTTCAACCTTGAATATAACGGACAAGCGATTACGATCTTGTAAGGGTGTGAGCAAAGGCGATTAGAAAGGGATGACTGGAGGCAAAGAGGATAAGAGCGGCTTTAGCCGGTCGTTCCACTTTGCAGAAGTCACTCCCTTTCTGCCTTTGCGAACCCGACTAGGAAGGGTGAGAGGGAGCGCGGTTAGAAGTGGACCTCTGGAGCAAAAGACCGAAGAAGTCTGAAAGACTTCGCAGGGATTTTGTGAAGAGGAGCCACTTCTGCGCGACCGAACCCGACTAGAATATGTAACAAAAGTTTTCAACTTTTGTTATCCTCTATCCTCCAGCCTCGTGCTGGAGGATTTTTTTAAGATCAATGCTGTGCTGAGGCATCCGTTCCTGCCTCTTCGACAGCGATTTGGCAGTTTTTTCGCGAGTTACTGCCTATTCTATTGAGAACTGGCAGCTTCTCAGCATCTTACTGCCTCTTCTCTTAAGAACTGGCAGTTTCTTGGCACCTTACTGCCTCTCCTCTTGAGAACTGGCAGTTTCTCCGCAAGTTACTGCCTTTTCTCTTAAGAACTGGCAGTTTCTCCGCAAATTACTGCCTTTTCTCTTAAGAACTGGCAGTTTCTCGACATATTACTGCATTTTCTTCCGCGATATTGCAGTTTCTCGACGCGTTACTGCATCTTCTTCCGTGATAATGCAGTTTCTCAGCGCGTTACTGCATCTTCTCCCGTGATATTGCAGTTTCTCGACGCGTTACTGCATCTTCACTCGCGATATTGCAGTTTCTCGACGCGTTACTGCAACTGCGCTCATGATATTGCAGTTTCTCAAGCCTGTAGCTCTGGAAATTTACTAGGTTTATGACAATTTTATAGACAAAACAGCATATTTTGTTCATATTACATTAAAATATCCATCATTAAAAAACATAAAAAAGCAGCTAGTCCCTTCTCTCAGGTCACTAGCTGCTTTATTTGTGTTGCTGGTTATTTGATTACATTTATTAAAATTAAAGCAATCCCCAGCCATATTATATTTCCATAATCAATACGATCCCCAAAATAAAGATCCATTAATATATTTGCAATGATTAAAATGACAAAAAGAAAATTTAAGCAGGTAAGAATTTTTGAGCTAATGTCTATATTCTTATTAGATTTCAAAATCAATTACCCCTCCCTTTTTCAGTTTAATCCATAATGCAAACAATGAAATCCTATTGCTTCTCCAAATCATGAGCAGGAGTGAAGCGCATGCTCAACCATGTGATTGGGTACAATCCCTGTCTACTCCGCCTCAGGATCTGTCAGCGCCTTTAGGGAAAGATTGATCCGGCCGCGGTCGTCGATTTCGATCACCTTCACGCGGACCACATCGCCAATATTTACCACATCTTCTACCTTGTTGGTCCGTTTGTGCTGGAGTTCGGAAATGTGGATCATGCCGTTTTGGCCAGGTGCTAGGTCAACGAAGGCGCCGAATTTTTCAATCCGGAAGACCTTGCCTTCGTAGATTTGGCCGACTTCGATCTTCAGAGTCAGCTGCTCGATGATTTCGATGGCGCGGTCGATCATGGCTTGGTCATCGGAATAGATGGTCACCAGGCCGTCGTCCGCGATGTCAATCTTGGTGCCGGTTTCGTCGATGATCCCATTGATGGTGTCGCCGCCCTTACCGATTACGACCTTGATTTGGTCTTCGTCGATGCGGATCTTGCCGATCTTAGGCGCATACTTGCTCAGTTCGGCGCGTGGTTCGGCAATCGTAGAAGTGATTTGGTCGAGGATCTGCATCCGCGCTTGTTTGGCTTGGGCCAGGGATTCGCGCAGGATTTCCTCAGTAATTCCCTTGATCTTGATATCCATCTGCAGGGCGGTAATCCCCTCAGCTGTCCCTGCCACCTTGAAGTCCATGTCGCCCAGGTGGTCTTCCAGGCCTTGGATGTCAGTCAAAATGGTGTACTTGCTTTCATCGGCTTCGTTCATCACCAGACCCATAGCAATCCCGGCAACTGGCGCCTTGATTGGCACACCGGCATCCATCATAGCTAAAGTCGAGGCACAAATGGAAGCTTGGGAAGACGAGCCGTTAGATTCCAGCACTTCCGCCACCAAGCGGATGGTGTATGGGAAGTCTTCTTCATCTGGGATCACTTGGCTCAAGGCACGGTGACCCAAAGCCCCGTGGCCGATTTCACGCCGGCCTGGTGAGCCGTAGCGGCCGTTTGATCCAACAGAGAATTGGGGGAAGTTGTAGTGGTGGATAAAGCGTTGGTCGTAGTCAGGCCCTAAGCCGTCGATGTGTTGGGCTTCAGACAAAGGCGCCAGGGTACAAGCCGACAGCACTTGGGTTTGGCCCCGGGTAAAGAGACCGGACCCGTGCGCGCGTGGCAGGAGGCCTACCTCAGAAGACAGAGGACGGATCTCGTCGATTTGACGGCCATCGGGACGGACCTTGTCATCCGTAATCAGACGGCGGACTTCATTGTACTCCAGCTTGTCAGCCAGGTCAGCCACTTGTTGGTGGAGGCGGATGAAGTCTTCATCATCGAGGAAGCGCGCATCATAAACAGACAGGATTTCATCCTTAACCGCTTGGATATTTTCCTCCCGTTCCAACTTGTCGAAGGTTTGGATGGCTTCAACCATGCGTTGGTGGTAATTGGTCACGATCTCCGCTTCCAGCTCAGGATCCAATTCATCCGCTACATAGTCGACCTTTTCTTGGCCAATTTCGTCGATGATTTGTTTTTGGAAGTAAGTCATTTCCTTGATATTGGCGTGGCCGAACATGAGGGCTGCCAACATCTCGTCCTCGCTCAGTTCGGACGCAGAAGATTCCACCATGTTGATGGCCTTAGAAGTCCCCGCAACCGTCAATTCCAGGTCGGACTGGGCTTCTTGGTCAGCGGTTGGGTTGATCATCAAGTCGCCATTCACCCGGCCCACATTCACCCCTGCAATCGGCCCTTCAAAAGGAATGCTGGAGATGCCGAGCGCCAGAGAAGACCCGAACATAGCCGCCATCTCAGGGCTGCAGTCAGGATCCACCGACATCACGGTATTGATCACTTGGACATCATTCTTGTAACCTTCAGGGAAAAGCGGACGGATGGGCCGGTCAATCAAACGCGCCGTCAACGTCGCATGCTCACTTGGACGTCCTTCCCGCTTAATATAACCGCCCGGAATCTTACCCGCAGCGTACATCTTCTCTTCATAAAGCACTTGGAGAGGGAAGAAATCCTGCCCTTCCTTAGGCTCCTTAGCCCCAACCACAGCCGTCAAAACAACCGTCTCCCCGTAACGCACGAGGACCGCCGCAGAGGCCTGCTTAGCCAACTGACCAATCTCAACCTGGAGCGGACGCCCCGCCCAGTTCATTTTATAGACTTTCTTTTCTTCTGACATGTCATGCTCCTTTATCATATCTTTGCATGGCGTCGTAAGCTACTAAACAAAGAACTAAAGCCAGATCCAAGGCCAGGCCCCACTTCTTTGGTTAGTAGGAATTACAGACGCCGCTTACCATTACAAACAACAATCATCCCATAAAAATTAACTTACACTAGTATCCATAGGCAGAAAAGTAGATCCTGCGTAGACACTAACAAATTCAACATAAAAATCAGCTTGAATTCACCCGTGAGCAGAGCCCGTAGCCATCTCAGAGGTGAGAGAGATAGCGCCTATTTGCCTTTGACTGACCTGAGTGCAGATAGCAGGTCGCCAGTTTGCACTCGAGCGCTCTGAGCGCAAATAGCAGCTCACCAGTTTGCATTCGAGTGACCTGAATGCGGATAGCAAGTCATCAATTTGCATTCGAACGCTCTGAGTGCAGATAGCAAGTCGCCAGCACAATCCCCGCACAACCACTAACAAAGCACCAAGCAAAAAGCAGCTTGGAAGCCAGTCATGAGCAGGAGTGGAGCTTGAAAGGGATCGTTAGCCGTGAACAAGCAAGCGAAGCGAATTACGTATCGTAGGCGCAGCCGTACGAGACGTTTGAGTCTCGCTAGGTGAGGGACCTTGGCCCGAACCGATGCCACGGCTCTTTAACGATCACTTTCAAGACGGAACGTATGCTCATCAGCACAGTCCCCCACACAACCACTATCAAAGCACCAAACAAAAAGCAGCTTGGAATCTACTCATGAGCAGGAGTGGAGCTTGAGTTTGATCGTTAGCCATGAAAAAGAAAGCGATGTGAATTAGGGATCGTAGGCGCTAGCCGTACTAGCCCTTTGAAGCTCGCTAGGTGAGAGACCTTGGCTCTCACCGGTTCCATGGCTCTTTAACGAGCAAACTCAAGACGGAACGCATGCTCACAGCACAATCCCCGCACAACCACTAACAAAGCACCAAGCAAAAAGCAGCTTGGAAGCCAGTCATGAGCAGAAGTGCAGCGTTGAAGTTGGGCCTTAGCCATGAAAAGCAAGCAATGTGAATTAGGGATCGTAGGCGGAGCCGTACGAGCCCTTTGAAGCTTGCTAGGCGAGAGACCGAGGCTCGAGCCGGTGCCATGGCTTTTCAAGGCCCAAATTCAACAGCGGAACGTATGCTCACAGCACAGCTCCCAAAAAATCCAAGCTCATTTTTCTTAATAAAAAGGCGAGATCCAATTGCTCGAATCTCGCTTTTTTGACATCGAATTAGCGACGTAAACCTAAGCTTTGGATCAAGTTACGGTAACGAGTAACATCCTTGTTACGTAAATAAGCTAATAAGTTACGACGGTGACCAATCTTCTTCATTAAGCCACGGTATGAGTGGTGGTCTTTCTTATGCGTTTGGGCATGGGCGTTCAGCGCATTGATTTCTGCGGTAAGTACAGCGATTTGTACTTCTGGGCTCCCAGTATCCCCTTCATGCGTTGCATATTTTTCGATAATTTGTGTTTTTTCTTCTTTTGAAATTGCCATTTTGACAACACCTCTTTCTATATTTTTGCCTAGAACTGAGTCGATCGTCGGTGACTCGCAAAGACTAAGTACTAGGTCATGCCATGACGGCACTCTCCAAAGTATACGCCCAAAAGGTTCAGAATGCAAGGGAAAATGCCTAAAAGATTTCTCACTTAGTCTGCCAGGGGCCGGTGCTTGGCCAGGGTTCCCATACCGATCGAGCCCTTGCCGCCATGGGTCCCCAAAACAGGGGTCAGATAGCCGATCATACAGTCCAGGTCCGGATGCTGGCCGTGGATGGCTGCCTTAAATTCCTCCGCTTCTTCCGGCACTCCCCCGTGGGCAAAAGCCAGGCGGATGCCTTGGGGATAGGCCGCGATGGCTTCATCCAGGAGTTTCTGGTAGGCTTGGATAACCTTCTTCTTGGTCCGGACTTTGTCATAGAGGACCACCTCACCGGCCGCATTGAAGTAGGCCACCACGTTGATTCGGAGCAGGCTGCCCAATTTAGCGGTCAGTAAGGAAGCCCGTCCCCCTTTCACGAAGGTCTTCAGGTCCGGAATCACCACATAGATCCGGGAATTGTCGCCGATCCACTGGAGCTCTTCAGCCAGGCGGTCAGCCGGCCAGCCCGCTTCCAGCATCTCTAAGCCTTCAATCAGGATGTGCTGCATCTGGAAAGAGGTCCCCTTGGAATCAATGTAATAAGTCTTGAAGTCATCAGCGAATTCCTCCAGCACCATCCGCGCCGTCTTCAGGGTGCCGCTGATCTTGCTGGAGAGGAAGATGGCGAAGACCGTATCATAGCCGCCCGCAATAATCTCCTGGGCCCGCTTGTAGAAGGCCAGGGGTTCCGGTTGGGAGGTCTGGGGCAATTCAGGCGAAGCATCTAAGTAGTCGTAGAAGGCTTGGGCTGCCTCGGGTTCAGCAGTGTCCGCAAACTCCTTGCCATCCGGAAAGCGCATCGACAAGTCCACTTGAAAGACATTGTCCCGGTTTCTCAACTCATCCGGCAAACTTGCTGTACTATCAATGATAAATGCTGCTTTCATCCCGTCACTCCATTTCTTATTCTTACTCTACATTGTAACAGAGAACTTTTCCAAAGTCTGTTCTAACCCCTCTTAAAAAAGACTTTATTTTTCTTTAAATTAGCGTAAAATAAAGGTATTGCATTATTTGGAGGAAAAACATGAAAACATCTTACCTGTGGGCCGCTGGACTCGCTGGCCTGCCTTTTCTAATCATCTTGTGCCTAGTTGCGACGGGAAATCCCGCCCTCTTGGCCATGGACCAGGCGGTGAACACGGCCCTCTACGGCGGCCACTACCCTCTCTTGGTCCCCATCATCCGTGCCTTCACCTACCTGGGCGACAACTACCTGCAGCTGACCTTCATCGCGCTGTTGGCCCTCTGGCTCCTCTACAAAAAAGAAAAACAAGTGGCTCTCTGGCTGGTCCTGTCAAACTTCCTGACCATCTCCGGCATCAACCAGCTGGTCAAATTCCTGATCCAGCGGCCGCGGCCTGACCTCTTCGACCACCTGATCCTGGTCGGCGGCTACTCCTTCCCCAGCGGCCACTCCATGGGCTCGGTCGTCTTCTACGGCACTCTGGCCCTGACCCTGGTCTACCTCTGGCCCAAACACTTCAAACATCCCGCCCTCCTCTACTCTTTGGTGGGCCTCCTCTCCCTAGCTCTGGCCTGGTCGCGCATCTTCCTCGGTGTCCACTACTTCTCCGACACCCTGGCCGGCCTCTCCCTCGGCCTAACCTGCCTCATCCTCGCCAAAGCCGCCATGGACCGCTGGGTAGATGAGCGACCCCAAGTAGAATAAAAGATGAAACCAGGCTCCCGGCCTGGTTTTTCATTTTGGTTGGGGGTTAGAGGGGGCAACCCACAATCAAGCTGGTTGAGTGTGGGTTGATAATCGGCAAGGCACAATAAAACCGATCGAGTGTGGGTTGGCGAGCTCCAAGACACAGTGAACCTGCCCAAGTGTGGGTTGCCAATAGTTAAGGTACACTCACGATATACGAGTGTGGGTTGACAGTTTTCAATCCACACTCATAATGGCCGAATGTGGATTGACACCACCCAAGCCACAATCACGGCAGACGAGTGTGGCTTATCCATTCCCCCTCCCTATAAAAACACAAAAACCAGACCCCAGGAATTTCGGGATCTGGTTTTTCTCTCATTTTTACATTAATTATTAAGGAACATTCTTATCACACTAGACAATATTGATAAAACCACAGCATCTGTTCACCAATACCCCATTATTATAAGTGATATTTTGATGGTAGAACACAATATTGATAGGAGCAGGAGTGGAGCCTTGAAAGTGATCGTTAGCCGTGACCAAGCAAGTGAAGCGAATTACGTATCGTAGGCGCCAGCCGTACGAAACGTTTGAGTCTCGCTAGGTGAGGGACCTTGGCCCGAACCGGTGCCACGGCTCTTTAACGATCACTTTCAAGAGCGCAACGCATGCTCCTCAGCACCGTCCCAAAAATCACACCCTGTAGTCGGGTTCGGTCGCGCAGAAGTGGCTCCTCTTCACAAAATCCCTGCGAAGTCTTTCAGACTTCTCCGGTCTTTTGCTCCAGAGGTCCACTTCTAACCGCGCTCCCTCACACCCTTATTTAATCTTAAATTCTGCTTTCAATTCCATCAAGACATCACGCAGCTCTGCGGCGCGTTCGAACTCCAAGTCCTTGGCCGCTTGCCGCATTTCCATTTCCAGGTTGTGGACGGCTTCTTCTTTTTCATTGCGCTTGAGGGCGCGGATGCTTTCGGTGAGGGATTCGGATTCTTCGGCCAGGTTGACGTCGGAAGTGATCCGGATCGAATCGTGGATTTCCTTTTTGATGGTTTGCGGGGTAATGCCGTGCTCCTTGTTGTAGGCCTGCTGGATTTTCCGCCGGCGGGCTGTTTCATCCATGGCATAGCGCATGGACCCGGTGATGTGGTCGGCGTACATGATCACGTGGCCGGAAGAGTTCCGCGCTGCCCGGCCAATGGTCTGGATGAGCGAGCGTTCATTACGCAGGAAGCCTTCCTTGTCGGCGTCCAAGATGGCCACCAAGGAGACTTCCGGCACGTCGATCCCCTCCCGCAAGAGGTTGATCCCAACGAGGACATCGAAGACGCCCAGGCGCAGGTCGCGGATAATCTCGGTCCGCTCCAGGGTCTTGATGTCCGAGTGGAGGTACTTGACCCGGATGCCAATCTCTTCCAGGTAGTCGGTCAAGTCTTCGGACATCTGCTTGGTCAGGGTCGTGATAAAGACCCGCTCTTCCTTGTCCACCCGTTCGTTGATCTCGCTGACCAAATCGTCGATCTGCCCCTTGATGGGACGGACTTCCACTTGCGGGTCGAGGAGGCCAGTGGGTCGGATGATCTGTTCGACCACTTCCCCATGGGCCAGGTCCACTTCATAGTCGCCCGGTGTCGCCGAGACGTAAATGGCCTGGTTGACCTTCTTCTCGAACTCCTCCAGCTTGAGGGGCCGGTTGTCCAGGGCACTCAGCAGGCGGAAACCGTAGTCGATCAGCTGCTGCTTGCGGGCCTGGTCCCCATTGTACATCCCGCGCACCTGGGGCATGGTCATGTGGGACTCGTCCACCATGAGCAACCAGTCGTCCGGGAAGAAGTCCAGCAAGGTATAAGGCGCCTCACCCGGCTTCCGACCGTCCATGTGGCGGGAATAGTTCTCAATCCCATTACAATAGCCCATCTCCAGGAGCATCTCAATATCATAGCGGGTCCGCTGCTCCAGCCTTTGCGCCTCCAGCAACTTATTGTCCGCTTCCAATTCCTTGAGCCGCTCGTCCAGTTCCGCCTCAATGGTTTGCACGGCCCGAAGAATCTGTTCCTGGTTAGCGACAAAGTGGGTCGCCGGGAAGATCGGATAGTGCTTGACATCATTCTTCACTTCGCCCGTCAGCACATCCACCTCGCGGATCCGGTCGATCTCATCACCAAAAAATTCCACCCGGATAGCCGAAGAATCACGTGAGGCCAGGAAGACCTCCACCACATCCCCGCGCACACGAAAAGTCCCCCGCTGGAAGTCAAAATCATTGCGCTCAAACTGCATATCCACCAGCTTGCGCATAAAATCATTGCGTTCCATCTCCTGACCCTCGCGGATGGACAAGACATGGTCCCGGTATTCTTCTGGATTCACCAAACCATAGATACAGGACACCGAGGCCACAATCACCACATCCCGGCGTTCCAAGAGGGCTGAGGTGGCCGAGTGGCGGAGCTTGTCGATCTCATCATTGACCGAGGCTGACTTTTCGATATAAGAGTCGCTCGAAGGCACATAGGCTTCCGGCTGGTAATAATCATAGTAGGAAACGAAATATTCCACCGCATTGTTGGGGAAGAATTCCTTCAGCTCCCCGTAGAGCTGGCCAGCCAGGGTCTTATTGTGGGCCAGGACCAGGGTCGGCCGGTTGGTCTGGGCAATCACATTGGCCATGGTGAAGGTCTTCCCCGTCCCCGTGCCCCCTAAGAGCACCTGGGCCTGGTCGCCCGCTTCCACCCCTTCAACTAATTCTTTAATGGCTTCCGGCTGGTCCCCGTTCGGTTCATAGGGGGCCACCAGATCAAATTTTTGATTCGACATCAGTGTTTGATTATCCATGCACGATCCACTCCATTCCACCCTATTCTATCATTTTAAGCCGTGTGGGGCCACTTTGGCGGACCAGGATAAATTTCTTTTCCCCTTGCATCTGGAGAAAATATTCGATATAATATTTCTGTTAGTGACTCATCACTTGAAATCTATCACAGAAAGAGGTGCTCTCATGCCACAAATTCAATCAGCAATCAAGCGTGTACGCCAAGAAGAAAAACGTACTGCTCAAAACGGTAAAAAATTAAGCAAGATGCGTACAGCGATGAAGAAATTCGAACAAGCTGCCGAAGCTGGTGCCGACAACGCCCCAGAATTATTCGTTCAAGCTTCTAAGGAACTTGACCAAGCAGCTGGTAAGAACTTAATTCACAGCAACAAAGCAGCTCGTGAAAAATCACGTCTCGCTAAAAAATTAAACAAATAATTATTTGATGAAACCAGCCGATCGGAATGATCGGCTGGTTTTTTCTTTTAGGGGCTGTGCTGTGAGCATCCGTTGCGCTGTTGAATTTGGGCCTTGAAGAGCCATGGCACCGGCTCGAGCCTCGGTCTCTCGCCTAGCAAGAGTCAAACGGTTCGTACGGCTATCGCCTACGATCCGTAATTCCCTTTGCTTGCTTTTTCATGGCTAAGGCCTAACTTCAACGCTCCACTCCTGCTCAAAGACAAACCCCCAGCTGATTTTTGCTTGGTGCTTTGTTAGTAGTTGTGCAAAAGCTGTTCCGGTGAGATGCTATCTGCTTTCGGGCCTCTTGAGTGCAAATTGACGAGCTGCTATCTGCTCTCAGGGCTTGAGAGCGCAAATTGACGAGACGCTATCTGCTTTCAGGACTCTTGAGTGCAAATTGGCAAATGCTATCTGCTCTCAGAGCTCTTGAGCGCAAATTGACAAGTGCTATTTGCTTTCGGGGCTCTCGAATGCAAATAGGCGACTTGCGAACGGCATCCCCACCCACAATAGGATTGTCATTTTTCCTAAGGCTGACAAGATGTTATACTTAGCTTTACAGAGAAGCGATGGGGGTGAAGATGATGAAGAATGAAGAATACCAAACGAAACGGCGAGCCCACGAGCTTTGGGACCTCAATCTTATCGATGAATTTGAAGTTGGGAGTTTTAGAGGCTTGGCAGATATCCATGCTTATTTGTTCCAAGATTTTCCGGAAGTCCATCCAGGCGAAGTGCGGCAGGTCAATCTTTCTAAGGGAAATTTCCGCTTTGCCAGTGTGCTCTACTTAGAGTCAGCGATTCAGGCGGTCGAAGCCATGCCAGAAAATAATTTCGACGCGATAATTGATAAATATACCGAAATGAATGTGGTCCATCCTTTTAGAGAAGGAAATGGGCGGTCGACGCGGATTTGGCTGGATCAAATATTGAAAGAAAATTTATCGATTTGTATTGATTGGTCGCTTATCGACAAAAGAGACTACTTGTCTGCCATGGCATTAAGTCCGGCTAACAACAATCTCTTGAAGATGCTCCTAAAAAACGCGCTGACCGATGAAGTTGATAACCGTTTAGTTTATATGAAAGGAATCGACCAATCCTACGCCTATGAAGATATGGCCGACTATCCGTATTATGAAATCGAGGGATCGAATGGTGGGGAAAGTGATGGTGAATAAAAAATTAGCTGCTATCTATAAGGCGAGTTAACGCCCTACTTGCCAAGAGACACCCTCGTTTGAAAGTTGCCCCCCTCTGACTTGCAAAGCTGTCGGGTGTTTGAAAGTTAGTGCCATCGAACTTTCAAACTGGCGAGTCATTTGAAAGTTGACACCCTCTGACTTGCAAACTTAGCGGGTGTTTAAAAGTTGGCATCAGGCGACTCACAAACCAAGGCTCTATTTAAAAATTCGCGGTCAACTACTCGCTAATAGCAGTCTCATTAGTGAATACACTCCTTTTCCAAGAAAAGCAAGAGCTATATTTTCTAACAGTGATTAGAAATCCTATACCAGTTACTTGTGAGCAGGAGTGGAGCTTTGAAGTTGGCCTTTAGCCATGACCAAGCAAGCGATGTGAATTAGGGATAGTTGGCGTTAGCCTTACTAGCCCTTTGAAGCTCGCTAGGTGAGGGACCTTGGCCCGAACCGGTGCCATGGCTCTTGAAAGGCCAAATTCAAAAGCGGAACGCATGCTCACTAGCACAATTTGTATACAAAAAACACCGCGCTAACTTTCTCCTCTCCATGAAGGAAGTTAGCGCGGTGCTTTTTCATTATTACCCGCAAAAGCGCAGGATGAACCATTCGATGCCGAGGTCTTGGTCGACGCGGCCGGTTTTGATCCGGTAGTCGAGGTCGACTAGGGCCAGGTAGGCTTGGATCAGGCGGTCGCCGGGGTAGGCAGAGGCTTGTTTGCTGGCCATCTTGATCCGGTAGGGGTGGGCAGACAGGGCCTTGGCCATGGAGCCCTGGTCGTAGCCCATGCGCTGGAATTGGTTGATCTGGCAGTAGAGGCGGAAGTTAGACATGAGGAGGGCCAGGATGGCGATGGGCGACTGCTTGTCAGCGATCAGTTGCCGGTAGAGGCTGAGTGCTGCTTCGGCCTGGCCGCGCATCAGGTAGTCGGTCAGGTGGAAGATATCGTCATCGATGGAGGGCTCGACCAGGAGGCGGACATCTTGGGCGGTGATCCGGTCCGCGTCAGCCGTGAAGAGCTGGAGCTTGGCCATCTCATCCATGGTCCGGCTGAGCTTATAATTGGTCCGCTCGAGGAAGAGCTTGACGGCGTCCCGGTCCATGGCCTGGTCCAGCTGGGAGACATAGCCCTCCAGATAGCGGGCTACCTGGTCGGGTTTCATCTCGCCCACGTCCACTAGGCTGGCCGCTTTTTTTAATTGCTTCACGACCTTCTTGCGGTTGTCCAGCTTCTCATAGGGGGCCTCGATCACCAGAACGACTTCCTCAGCGGGATGGTCCAGGTAGGCCAGGAGCTCGTCCGGGTCCTGCTTGACCGCCCCCTTGCCCTTGTCCCCGGTCAAAAAGCTGGGATGGCTGAGCCAGATAATCCGCGTCTCTTGAAAAAAAGAAATGGTATTGGCTTCCAGCATGGCGTCGGACAGGGCCTGTTCTTGGAGGTCGACGTGGACAAAGTTAAAGGCATTGACTTCCCCGCCCAGGACCGAGTCAACCAGGGTCTGGCGAAAACGGTCCACCAAATAGGTCTCCTGGCCAAGCAAAAGATAGACCGGAGCCCACTTGCCCGCCTTGATATTTTGCAGCTGTTTTTGAATTTCCACGCGTCATTCCCCTTCTTCTAATTGGATCGTCCTTTCTATTGTAGCGGATTTTGGGCTAAAAATATAGTGGATGCCCCCCATTTCGTCTGTCCGCCAGACCTGAGCGCCCACCGCTTCCAAGTCGGCCAAGACCCGGGGGCTGGGATGGCCATAGCGGTTGTTCTGGCCCACCGAAATCACCGCATGCCGGGGCTGCAAGCTAGCTAAGACTTCAGGCGGCGAGGAATGGTCCGAGCCGTGGTGGGCCACCTTGAGATAGTCCAGGTCCCGCCCCCGAAGACGCTGGGCCATGGCTTCCTCCGCCTGTCCTTCCGTATCCCCGGTAAAGAGAAAGGAATGCCCGTAGAGCTCGGCCCAGATGACCAGGGAATCCGCATTGTCCCCCTGGCCCAGCTGGTCGGGCTGGATGATGTCAAAGGTTGCCTGGCGCCCCAGCTGGAGCCGGTCGCCGGTTCGGAGCCAGACCCAACCTTGCCGGGTCAAGCCCTGCCAATCCGCCAAGACTGCTTCATCCTGGGCCAAACCAATAGGCAAGTAGAGTTTATCCACCGGCAGGTTTTCACAGATTTCTTCAAGGGAGCCATAATGGTCATAGTCGGAGTGGCTGATAAAGATCCCGTCCAAGTGGCGGACCCCTTCCGCCCGGAGCGCTGGCAAGATGTCTCGACCGGCCACCGTAGACGTCTTACGGCGGACCTGCCAGGGCTCGCGGTCAAAGAAGCTAGGCTGGCTGCCTGCATCGATCAGGTAGTTGCCCTGGTTAAAAGGCAGGCGGACCAGGAGGCAGTCCCCCTGACCAATAGCGAGCGCCGACACCTGGCCCTGGACCTTGAGATTGGGCCAGAGGTAGATGACTAAGAGCAGGCTCAGTAAAGAGAGCCCAGCCTTACGCCTGATCTGGCCTGCTTGAAGACAAGCCAATACGGCGACCAGGGCCAGTCCATAAAGAAAAACGAGCCAGGCCGGCAAGTGGCCGGTGACCCAGGTCAAGCCCTGCCATTGGCTTAGCGCCTGGGAGATTTTTTCGAGGAGGTGGAGGGCTTGCCCTAGGAGGCCCTGGAAACCGAGCAAGAAATTAGCCAGACCTAGGGCGTGGAGGACCAGTAAAAGCAGGAGGACCGGGATCAATACGGAGGAGAAGAGGAGGCTGTAGAAGTAATTCACCACAAGAGAGAGCCAGGAGAAGGCATGGTTGTGGACCAGGAGGAAGGGCAGACTGACCAAGGAACAGGCCAGGGACCGCGTCAGTTCACGGAGGAGGGGCCGCGGAGTCAGACGCCGGATGCCGCCGTCAAGGACTAAGAGGGTTACAGCCAGGGCAAAGGAGAGCTGGAAGCCCAGGGAGAAGATGGCGGTGGGCTGGCCGATGACCAGGACAATGAGCGCCCAGGACGTTCCCTCCAGGCTGGACGGCGGCCGTCCCAAAGCCCGGCAGAGGACCTGGTAGAGGTAGACCCCAATAGCCCGCACCATCCCGTAAGGCCAGGCCAGGAGGGTCCCGTAGACCAGGAGGAGGACCAGAGCCAGACCATCGAAGTAGTCCAGGAGTCCGCCCAGGCGGAGGTAGACATAGCGGCAGTGCTTGAGGAGGAAGTTCACGTGGAAGCCGCTCAGGGAGAAGAGGTGGATCATGCCGATAGTCTGGTAGGAGGCCATGGCGTCCGGGTCGATCCACTGGCTGTCGTTAAAAAAGAGGGCGAGGACATAGGCCCGGACCTGGTCATTAGCTAGCCGGCCCAAGCCTTGGCGGACTCCGACCTGGGCCTCAGCCAAAAAGGCCCGCCAACCCCGCTGGACAGCAAGCGGCCGCATGGCTTCCAGGTCCCCCAGGTAAAAAATCCCCTGGCGGTCTAAATAAGCCCGGTAGTTGAAGAGATAGCGGTTGCGGTTGGGCTGGGGTTGGCTGAGCTCACCCTTGACCTGCCAGGTGAGGGCCTGGTCCAAACCCTCAAAGGCCACCTGCTCTTCTTCTGATGCCAAGCGGTAAAAGGCCTGTATCCGCTCGGTCTGCCCTTCCCCTAGGACCACATCGCCCTGGAACTTGACCTGGTCCCCGTCCACCTGCAGGGTTGCCAGGTCCATAGCTAGCGCCCCTTCAAAAGCCCCCGCCTCCAAGAGAGAAGACGAGCCCCCAGCCTGCCAGGCAAAATAGGCCAAGCAAAGGCCAGCTAGGACTAGGGTCGAACGAAAAAAGCGGGGTTCTTTTAAATAAGCGAGTCGGACCAGGAGGAGGATAAGGCCGGCTGCGGACCAGATGGACGGCGCTAAAACAAGGCAAGCCGCCAGGAGGACAAGGAGGGCCCAGCTGACAATATGGTAGGATTTTAACCGGTCCAGCATCCTAGTCCACCGTCAGCTGGGGGCGCAACTTGTCCAGGGTCTTCTCGCCGATCCCCGACACTTGGGCCAGGTCATCCACCGTCTGGAAGGGGCCGTTCGCCTCCCGGTAGGCAATGATATCCGCCGCCTTCTTCTCCCCCACCCCGGACAGGGTCTGGAGCTCCGCGCTGTCCGCCGTGTTCAGGTTGACCTGGTTGCCGGGTGTTTGGTCTCCCGAAGAGGCAGGGGCCTGGCTCCCGCCTGTCTGGACCGCCAGCTTCAAGTTGTCCGGCACTTCCTCACCCTGGCGCGGGATGTAGACCAACATCTGGTCCTCCAAGCGCTGGGCGAAGTTGACCTGGTCCTGGTCCGCCTCGGGCAAGAAGCCGCCCGCCAACATAACCGCGTCGTAGACCCGCATGCCCGCCTCCACCTGGTAGAGCTTGGGTTCCTTGACCGCCCCCTTGACGTCCACATAGAGGGTTTCTTGGGCAGGCGGCGGACTGGCAGAGGATTCGGCTGTTTCTGGGGCAGGCTCGACTGGTTCGGGCTGGTCGGCCAAGGCTTCTACTGGGACTTCTTCCACTAAGTCAGCGCTTTGATTGCCTCCTAAAAAACGGCCTAGGAAGAAAAGGGCTAGGCAGAGGGCGACCAAGGCACCGATGAGATAGCGGCCGTAGTCATGCACGATGTCTTGAACAGATAAATTTTTCCAACGATTCCACATCTTATCACCTCATAGATATATAAACGCTGGAGGGGCGAAATTCATCAAGTGATTTTAAGTATTTAAAAGAACTTTTCTTTTCTAATGGAAGTTGTGCTGGTGAGCATGCGTTGCGCTTCGAGTTTGATCGTTAAAAAGCCATGGCACCGGCTCGAGCCTTGGTCTCTCGCCTAGCGAGCTTCAAACGGCTAGTAGCGGCTTACGCCGACTATCCGTAATTCACATCGCTTGCTTTTTCATGGCTAACGATCAAACTCGAGCTCCACTCCTGCTCACAACATGATTTTCTAAAATTATTTATATAACTAGTTAAAATCATTGATGGATTCTTTTGAATGGAGAAGAGAAAACAGAAATTCTGGCGGCTTAGAATTCTGCTACTTGTAAACAGAGGCTTTGTTTGAAAGTTCACTGCCTGCTACTTGTAAACAAGGGCCCTGTTTGAAAGTTAACCACATTCTACTTGTAAACAAAAGGCTTGTTTGAAAGCTCGCCGCCTGCTACTTATAAAGAAGGGCTTTGTTTGAAAGTTCGCCCCCAATTCAAAACAATTCAATCGAGCTGACTTCTACTTCCACTCCTTGACAACAAAAAAGGCTGGGACAGGGATCCCGAGCCTTTTACACGTCTTAATTTAACAATGAATATGCTATCTAAATGTGTCAACCCGTTAATTATGAATCGAAGTGGAACGCATGCTCACCGTTCAACCTTAGCCCCTATACCGATACGTGACCAGCCGGGTGATGCCCATGGTGACGTCCTGCCAGCCTTCTAAGTGGCCGATGGTTTGAGGGAGGTCGTCTTCTTTGCCGAGTTCGCAGAGGATGATGGCGTCGTCGGCCAGGCAGTCCAGCTCTTGGAATTCTTCTAGGATTTCCAGTAATTTTTGGCCCTCATAGGGTGGGTCGAGGAGGACCAGGTCGAAGCGGAGGTCAGCGTTTCCCTCTAACAATTGCTTGAGGCCGCGCCGGTTGTCGCCGCGCAGGAGCTCGTAGCGGTCGGTCAGGCGGAGGGTCTCCACGTTGTCCTGGATGGTGGCTTGGGCCTTGCGATTGTTCTCGAAGGCATAGATCTTTTCGATCCCCCGTGATAGGGCCTCGATACCAAGGGCACCCGACCCCGCGTAGAAGTCCAGTCCAATGCCCCCATTAAAATATGGCCCGATACGATTGAACATGGATTCCTTGATCTTATCCGTTGTCGGACGGGTGTTCTTGCCCGGTACTGCCTTGAGTCGTCGGCCACCCATTTCGCCTGCAATCACTCGCATGTCAAAATTCCCCCTTTTGAATCAATTCTTCTCCTTCAAATTCTAACCGAAAATCACAAGCAGGTAAAGCGGCTTCGCTTGAATTTTCATTCAATTAATCATATAATTATCCACAACTGTTTATTCATTTGGAAAGGATGACGACAAATGACCAAACCTATCATTGGCATTCCAATGAATCGGCTGACGAGTGACGACGAACATTACACCGGCCTGCCGATTTTTTATACACATGAAGGCTTTCCCAAGGGCCTGATCAAGGCTGGTGGGACGCCGATCTTCTTCCCGCTGACGCAAAAGGCGGAAACGGAATACTACCTGGACCTCGTCGATGCCGTCATCTTCACCGGAGGCCAGGACCTGTCGCCCCACCTCTACGGCGAAGAGCCGGGCTTCAAGCTCCAGAATATCTCCCACGAGCGGGATATCTTCGAGATGGCGGTCTTCCACTCGGCCTGGAAGCGCAAACTTCCGATTCTCGGCGTCTGTCGGGGCATGCAGCTGATGAACGTTAGCCTGGGCGGGTCCCTCTACCAAGACCTGAGCGAGAACCCCGACGTCCGCATCCAGCACGTGCAAAAGTCGGCCACCAACATCGCCACCCACAGCATCCGCGTCAAGGCCAACTCCTGGATCAGCCAGTCCTACTTCGACGGCGACCTGGTCAACTCCTACCACCACCAAGGTGTCAAAAAAGTCGCCGACGCCCTCCAAGCCACCGCCTGGAGCCCAGACGGCGTCGTCGAAGCTATCGAAGCCAAAGACGACGACCACTTCGCAGTCGGCGTCCAATTCCACCCCGAATGGCACCACGCCCACGGACCATCCGAAGACTTCTTTAAGGGCTTTATTGATACCATTAAAGAACTCAAGAAATAACACTGATCAGCCGAGTTGTGCATGCTCGAAAATAATTGATAGATCTATGATTATTGTGCGATTATTTCCAAGATATCAATAAAATGCGAACAGGCTGCATTCAAAATAAAATCTATTGATCAACAAGCTAGCAAGGCGGGCCTGCCTTGCTAGCTTTTTCCTTATGGGGAAAGGATTTGGATGGCAACTTGCGAATGGAGGCTGGGTTTGCAAATTGGATTAGGGCTACTTGCGAATAGGGCTGTTGTTTGCAAGTAGATCGGCGGTAACTTGCGAATGACCCTCCCCTTTGCAAGTAAGACAATTGCAACTCGCAAATGCCCCCTCTGTTTGCAAGTAGAGCACCAGCTACTTGCGAATGCCCCTCCCCTTCGCAAGTTCGCCGCCACTGCCGAAGACCAACCACCCTCCTTTCACCCAAAGCCATAAAAAAAGACAAGAGCCGGAGCCCTTGCCTATCTCGTCCGATCATATCATGCTAAGGTTTTCGCTTCTTATTCAATTAAGAAAGAATTATTTTTCTTCTTTCTTCTTACCGAATACTAAAGCAGTACCAGCAGAAGCTAAGGCTAAGCCTAATACAGCAGGAGCTGCAGAAGCTACGGCACCAGTCTTAGGTAAGGTAGATTTAGCTTTCTTAGCAGCTTCTTTCTTACCGTTAGCTTTAACAGCGTCAGCTTTCTTAGCCGCTACTTTCTTGTCGGCAGCTTTTTTAGCGTCTGCTTTGGCAGCTGGTTTAACAGCTTTCTTGTCAACAGCTTTTTTATCTTCTACTTTAGCGTCTTTCTTAGGATCTGCTTTCTTGTCTTCTTTCTTAGGTTCTGCTTTTTTGTCTTCTTTAGCAGCTTTTTCTACGAAGCTGAAAGTTGGAGTCCATTTACCTGAAGCAGTTTGAACAGCATCAACATGGTTGTTAACTTGTGCTAATGCAGTGCCTTCTAATTTAGAACGGTCTAACATTGCTTGACCAATTTCGATAGCTTTTTCTTTAGTTTCTGCTTCGTATTCGTATGGTGAATAGTTAGGATCTTCAGCTTTAACTTCTTCTTGTTGTTCTACAGCTGGTTTACCAGATACACTTGTAGGAACGCCATCAGCGTCTACAGATGTTTTGAATTGGTTTGAAGCATCAGGTGTTGCAGCAGGTTTGTCTGCTGGTTTGTCTGTAGGAGTGTCAGCTGGTTTGTCAGTGTTAGTATCTGCTGGGTTAACGTCTGCGTTGCCACCAAGAATGATGTTACCGTCTTTGTCAACTGGAGCAGTGTAAGCTGGAGCAGCTTCAGCAACTTGTAAGCTAGTTGCAAATAATGCCCCTGCGGCAGCGGTAGTAGCGACTGATGTTAATAAAACTTTTTTGAAGTTCATATTCATACATCCTCTCATAAGATAAAATTTTTATTCGGCGAACCCAGGACACGACCTTGGCTCTTGCCTAGTTCAAATCATACCCCATTGTCGATTACAAGAGAAAGAAAAATCTTCTAGGAAAATTCACAATCAGATGAAAGCTTGATTCTACCGCATTTCATAAATAATCAAATATTTCGATATATAAGAAGAATAAAAAAGGCAAGAGCCGAAGCCCTTGCCTATCTCGTTCGATCATATTTAGCTAAGTGTCATTCGATTTAAAAGGGAAAGACTTATTTGTCTTCTTTCTTCTTACCAAATGCGAAGGCAGTACCAACAGAAGCTAAGGCTAAGCCTAATACAGCAGGAGCTGCAGAAGCTACGGCACCAGTCTTAGGTAAAGTAGATTTAGCTTTCTTAGCAGCTTCTTTCTTAGCTACATCTTTGTTACCGTTAGCTTTAACAGCTTCAGATTTCTTAGCCGCTACTTTCTTATCAGCAGCAACTTGTTTGTCTGATTTGCCAGCTTTTTTGTTGTCTTTCTTGTCTTCAGCCTTAGGATCTTCTTTTCCAGCTTCTGATTTGTTGTCTTTCTTATCTTCAGCCTTAGGATCTTTCTTATCTTCGGCTTTTTCGTCTTTCTTGTCTGCAGGCTTCTTGTTATCTTCTTCAGCTGGAGTTTCTTCTTTTTCTACAAAGCTGAAGCTTGGCGTCCATTTACCTGAAGCAGTTTGAACAGCATCAACATGGTTGTTAACTTGTGCTAAAGCAGTTCCTTCTAATTTAGAACGTTTAAGCATAGCTTCACCAATTTCGATAGCAGCTTCTTTAGTTTCTGCTTCATATTCATATGGTGATTCTGGTAATTCATTCTTAGTATCTACATTAGGTGAAATAACATAGTGATATGTTTTTTCGCCATTTGTCATAGATTCAGAAATTTTAATTTCTGCACCTTCAACGTAAGTAGGGTCATTCTTAGCAGCTTCTTCTGCTTCTTGTGCAGTAGCATAGCCCTTTTCGTTTTGAGCGGTATCAACTTTTCCAGTTTCTGGTTTAGTTTCTGGAGTTGTAGTAGTGTTTTCTTCACTTCCAGGAGTTTCGAACATTACATCAGGAACTGGTGCATTGTTAGAAGGTTTAGTTTCTGCTTCTTGAGCAGATTTTTGTAAGTTTTCTTCAACTTGTTTTTGTGCAGCTTTACGAGCAGCAGCTTGTTCAGGAGTTTCTTCTGGTAATACTGGAACACCATCTGCATTAGTTTCTGGTGTAAATGCTGGAGCTGCTTGTGCAACGTCAGCGTTAGCTGCAAAGAATGCACCTGCAGCAGCAGTTGTAGCAACTGATGTTAATAGAACTTTTTTCAAGTTTTTCATAGATATTTCCTCCTTGACTTTAGTCAAAAATTTCTAGTAACGATTACTTAATGTAGAGTTTAAATTCAGTAATGAATTTGTTCCTCTCCCTACACACCCTTAGTATAACGTAAAATTCTAAATTAGTCACATAAAAATCATAAATAATTCATGAAACTTGTTATTTTTTTCTTTCCTGTTCCTAATTTTGAAGATTTACTATTACATTAAGAGCACCATAACATTGACTGAACCAATCTTATGTACATGACGAGTTTAATGCATATCGAATTAAAAAGCAAGCTAATCTTCACCTTTTCTTCACTTTCTGAAGCCTTTTCATCTTTTCATTCCTGAATAGATAAAATTTACTCCTGAACAGTCTGAAAAAATTAAGAGAGTAACACTGAAATAAATAATTAAAACCATTAATTGTTCATATTGGATTAACTTTGACTATAAACTTTTAGAATAATTCATAAGAGTCGCTTTATAAAGGAGCGCTATACTTCTATTTTTGATATCCTAATGCTCAAAAAGTGAGCAAATATTCACTATTTTTATACATTGGTTATATGATTCCTTGAAAATAATTTTGGTTTTAGCTATATTAAATTTAAGCGCGCTTTATAATGTCGTATAGCTTATGAATTATTGATGTCTCATTATCAGAAACTGATTGAATGGAGGACCTTTTAATATGAAATTTTCCATTAAAGCTTGCCGAATTAACTGCGGGCTTTCAGCAGAAACTGTTGCCGATTTTTGTGGAATCCATGTTCAGACTTTACGTCGCTATGAGCGGGACAGCAGTTCCATGCCTTGTCAGGTGCTCGAAAACTTGTGCTATCTCTACCAGATGGAGAAGGAACACATCTACTTGGGATCCGCCGACGAACTCGTCGTGACAATCAATTCAATTCGAGGCGAACGTGTGCTCTAGTATCTCCTATGCTCATTAATTCTCAAATAATGAGTCAAAATATTGCTTTTATACGCTATTTTCAATCCTTACATCAACACCTAGGAGGTTCAATTGATGATTAAGCATATCTGCCCTAGCCCCCAAACGTCTTATTTTCGGATTAAGAAAACCAGTAATTACTCGGTGATAGACAATGATTTTCTACATCGCTCCGATTTGTCCTGGAAAGCAAAAGGTATCTTGGCCTACTTGCTCTCCCTCCCTGATGATTGGGTGATCCGAATAGAAACAGTTAAGGCTCAGGCCACTGACGGAAAAACTTCTTTTCGTAGTGGTTGGACGGAGCTAGTCAAACAGGGTTATATCGAACGCAATCCCGTTCGTAACGGAGCTGGCCAGCGCATTAAATACTGGGAAACTGTTGTCTACGAACGCCCTCTCTACCGAATGGGACGTTAAACAAAAGCTTGATACTTGCAAGCCTATATCTAGGTTTCCAGTAACTAGGAAAGCTAGTTACTGGAAACCAGCGACTACTAAGTACTAAGTAACAAAATACTAATTAACAAAAGACTAATTATACAATTACGTATTGACAAAATTAATTAAATTAATCAAGGAGGCCCAAATGAACGAAGATCTTTTCTTGGTAGACAGCGAAAAATTTATCGAACGCTTGCTTTTTGCTCAAACCATCACGCAAATCGAAAATCTCGAAGAAGTTATTCTAGCGGACTATCCCACGACGAGTGACCTCGCACTCGGCCTAGTGGAATGCTTCTATGATCTTGAGACGGAGATCCATCTTCCTCTCATCGAGAAGCGAATTGGGGAAGCTTTCGTCCAGCTCTACACCCTATCTCGCCTGACTAAGATCAAGCTTGAGCTCTCCTACCGCTATGTGGAGGGACTTTCAGTCAATCGCGAGCTCGGACTCCTAGTTAAGGAGCTACGTAACGAAGGCCTGATCTACCACCCTCTTAACCACTTGCTCTACGCCTTGTGGTCCATGACAGAGACGGTATTTGACCTCAGCTTCCCAGAAACTATTTACGCCTACGCCAGAGGACTAGCCCCTGAATCCCCCGCTGAATTCCGACCGTCACTGGGCTAGACCACTAATTATCGACTAGCTTGCAGGTTATCGACAGGATAACCTGCTTTTTTTATGCTCACTTTTGATACAAATTTGCTAAAAAGGAGCTAATGCAAAAGCGACAGGGCTCCCTTATCATAAAGTTAGACCACATGACCTGACCAAGAAAGGAGCCCCTATGTCTGATTCAACTGCTATCCTTGACCAGTTTACGCCTCTTTTCCACCACGTACTCGCTCGCTTCTCCATTGCACCCTATCACGCAGACTACGAAGACTTGCTCCAGGAACTCCGACTCAAAGCCCTTAAGGTTGCTGAAGCTTTCGAGGGAGATATTCTCCAGTCGGACCGCTTCCGCTTTACAGCTTACCTCAAACGAGCCTTGTCCTGGTACTGCCTAGATCTCTTACGTCGTTTACCACAGGCTGCCAGTTCCCTAGAGGAGCTCCACTACCTCAAGGACGAGGCCCAGCGTGAATACTCTCTAGAAGTCCAAGTTTTTCTATCTCATGCCAAAAAGTTACTTACTACCAAAGAATACCAGACAGTCCTTCACTTACAAGCTGGCCACTCTCTCGCCAGCATCGCCGAAGCTGATGGCGTATCTCGCCAAGCCGTACATTCCAGACTCAAAAATATCCGCCAGAAACTTCTTCCCCTAGCTCACATTCTTCGACCTTGACATTCACTCAGCATTTTTCGTTCTTAAGGTGTCATGCATGACATCAGAAAAAAGGAGGAAACAAAAATGAAATCATTTGAAAGCGCCCGTCTGCAACTCATCGGCTTCGATACCGAGGAGGGTAAGGACAAGAAAATCCATATCAACAACTTAAAAGAAGCTGTGACAAGTGAAGAGGCAAATGCAGTTAAAGAAGCCTACAACAGCCTGTCAACCTACGACATTTTCGGTGTTGCAGAAATTGTCACTAACGTATTTGCTTAAGATTTAAAAGGAGGAATATAAGATGCCAGAAGTGACACAAAATCTTGAACTCAATTTCAAGAACTCACTCGGAAAGTCGACTCGAATCAGCATCGCTAATCCACGCTTGGACGTTACAGCAGAGCAAGCTCAAGCTGCTATTGAAACTATCGCTGGAGCAGAAGCCTTCGTAACACCAGAGGGCACCATTGTCTATGATGAAGCGGTCTCCGCTCGCTATGTCACTCGCCAAGTTGACGAAGTTTATGTAGCTGGAGAAGAACCTCTAGCCTAGGTCCACTCGCTCAGGCCTCGCTGGTATTCAGCGGGGCTTTTAATATCTGTTCCCCTATTTAATCCTGACAATCAGCCCACGACTTATAGTTTGTCCAGGAGCTCATGACTCTTCAATTTTATGCATTCTTATACCAGGAGGTACTAGCCTATGACAATTATTGAACTTGGAAGTTTGGCAGGAGCCATCTTAACCCTAGTAACTCTCATTCACCGCCTAGTTAAGTTGATTACTGCTATCCATGACCTCATTCAACGCATCGACAGTATTCAAGAAAGCTTAGACCAACAGCTCCGAGCCCGCCAAGAATTAGCCCAGGAAGTCGCTTGCCAGGGCTATCAGATTAAAATTCAGCAGGAAGCCATTCAGAAATTTAAAGCCGCTCTAAAAGAGATGGAGGTGGAGACATGTTCTTAAATAATGATGCCTACGACAAGGCTAAGTGGTTGGTCCTAATCTTCTTACCTGCTCTAGCAGTTCTCGTCAAAGGGATTGGCGAGGTCCTTTATTGGGATGCCGTTGACGTCTGGGTGACCCTTATCAACTTAGGAACTGCTTTTTTAGGAACGATATTACAAATTTCAAGTCATCATTATTATGGAGGAGGGAATGGCCATGGTCAGCAGCCAAGATATCCTTAATTGTGCTCGTAAGTATTTGGGTGTTCGCCAATGGTCCCCCACTCATAAAGATCTCATCGACCGCTACAACAGTATCTTGCCGCGTCCCGTTGGCTATACAATGACCTATGCCGATGACTGGTGCGACGCCTTCGTCACAGCAGTCGCTGATGAAGTCGGAGCTTCGCATCTTATCGGACGCGAATGTGGCGTCCAGCGTCACATCCATCGCTTCAACCAGCTAGGAATCTGGTTGGGACGAACTTATCCCAAATCGGCCGATATCATTAGCTTTGATTGGGATGGCGCCGGTTTTGCGGACCATATTGGCTTTGTCGAAAGTGTTTCAGCTGGTCAAATAACCACTATCGAAGGGAATTCTGCTAACATGGTAAGGCGAAATAGATATAGATGGAATGACTGGAGAATCAAAGGTTACGCCCGGCCTCACTATGGTTCAAATGCCAAACCTAGCGTCAAAGACTACGAATTAGCTAAAGAAGTCCTTGATGCCAAATGGGGCAACGGTAGCGACCGCATTCGTCGCCTCAAATCCGCTGGTCACAATCCGATAACTATCCAGCAGGCGGTTAATAACTTGGTCAAGTTACGTGACGCCAAAGAGGTCACCATCGCCCAGCACGCCACCCATTGGCAGACAGGTGAACGCATCCATCCTAAAGTTTTAGGTAAGACCTATAAGGTAGTTAATGAAAAGCCTGTCAAGCAGAGCCGCAGTCAGAAAGCTTACCTGCTTGCGACTCCAGGTGCGTACCTAGGTTGGCTTCTTGAGCAAGATGTTGCTTACCCTTAATCCTCACTCTGACTACTAGCGTATAAGAATAATAGAAAGCCGAGAGCCAGATTACATTCTCCTATCTCTGTCAAACAATAGATGGCAGGAGAAATAAGGAAGATGATCCGGCTCTTTTAATATTACTTAACTCTTATCTATTATCCCTCATTAACCAAGGTTTAATAGGATTTTTAATGGCTAATGAGACTTCATCTTTAGTAGTCTAACCATCTGATATAGTACAGTTCTGCTATAAATTGAGCAGATTAACCAAAAACATGAATTATTTGAAGTCACCTATTCTGTACCCTTAGAATTTCCAAGAAAAAACTCTATAGCAAGCCAAATGGCTCATTGATTCACTATAGAGACTTTTCTCATCAATCAATTTCGTTAATCATTGTCAGTCATTTTTTTAGTCTGATCCCCCTTCATCTTCGAATTCGATGACCTGCCATATATTCGGATTCTGGTCTGGAATATCATCGACCGAATAATCCGCTATTAATTGGTAAGGAATCTCCTTATAAACAACAATTTCTCCCTGGTGATATTCTTGCCCCTCTTTCCAGAGAGTTCCTTGATCAGCTTTAGGGGCATTGTCTTGAGGACTAGTATTTGGTTCTGATTGTTCAGGCTCTAATTTCTCCTCTTCTAATTTCTCCTCTTCTAATTTTTCCCAGATGTTGGGAAAGTCTGAAGGAAGTTCCCCCTGCGAACGATCAGCTGATAGGATATAGCGTTCATTGTTTAGGAGGACTTGATCGCCTTTATGATAAAGTTTATCTTCCTGCCATTCTTTCTCACCTTCTTCCTCCATCGAAAGACCAGCATATGGAGCGATGGACCAAGCTGTTCCTACAACTCGCCAAGGGTTATTCTCTAAATCTGGCTCAAAGTTACTATTTCCACTCACTGTACTTTCATACAACTTCCCTTTGTAAGAGACAATATCCCCTTCATTATAGAGAACATAGCGGAACCAAGGGTCAACGGTCCAAGTTTTGGGAAGGTGTTCCCAACGATTTGAATTTGGAGAGGGTGGCGTTTGAGTAATCGTATTAGGGTTGTGGGGAATACTCCCAGTGTAACGATAATATGCCTTATTAAATATAACGATATCGCCATTGTAATAATGGTGGAACCAGCGATATTCTGCCGTATTTTCACTATAGATCATCGGCTGAGCCCAGTTGGTATTCGGTTGCGTTGGATTAAAACGCTGGTCTGTTCGATCAATAGAATGAAGGGTTTCATAAACCAGTAAATTCTCATTATTATCTTCAACGATAACAATGGTCCCCTCTTCTATTCGATCTGGCCAAGTGTCAGGTGCATTGAGATCTAAGTAAATGACTTTGCGATTACTTAAATCTGAATAGATCCATTTGCCAATCACAACATTCCCTGTTTAGGATTGCGCTTGAGGATTCTCTAAATGACTTGACCAGTAAGCCCATATATTGGGAGTCAAAATAGTCATCAGGCCAAGAAGTAATAAGATTTTAATTTTTTTCATATCTTCTCTCCTCCCGACCGCTTATTCGACAAATTAACCAAACAATAACAGCAGATAGCGTCATTGTGCCGAGACCAACTTTTGACCTCAGAAACAGAACGACATGGCCTAATTTAGGGATCACATGGTTCGCTTGACCCAAAATTTGATTAGATTGAATTCCCCAGTAATCCCACAGTTTCTTGTCAGTGACGCTGAAAGGTTTTGTTTTAAAAATAATTTTTCCAGACTGACTCGTCTGTATATCTGCAATGGAATGCACCACATAAAAACGATCAGAAAGTTCAAAGGCAATGATATCGCCTGCCTGCAAGTCCTCTTGATCGACTGGCTCAACAATCACAATGTCACCAGGATAAAATTTAGGCTCCATCGAATCAGTTTTAACGATAAAAGGCTTAAAACCAAATGTATTAATAGCTAAATAGGGATCCAAGTGATTCACCGTAAAATAAAAACCTATAAAGAAGATGATAAGGAAAGCTAAAGCTTTCCTTATCATCTGAATGCATCGATATAACATAGCAAACCTATTCAACACTGAAGTTTAGGTTAACTAGGATATTTTTACCTACTATATCATCATACTGAGCTTTATCTCTAGGTTCAGTTAATGTAACCGTCACTCTAACCTCAACGGCTTCACCATCTGCTGTAATTTCTGCTGTGGATGGATCAATGGATAAGTTCACTAGCTCATTGTTTGCAGCTTGCGCCCCTTCAATTTCACCAGTTCCGGTAACACTCAGAGTACGATTGATCGCGTCATCTGCATCGATAATATTTTTATCACCAGATTCTTGCCATTTTACAGTATAGGTAACTTGGAAGCTTTCAACATTTTGTTCCGTACCTCCGACACTTACATTAGCTTTTCCTTGGGGAACTAATTTTTTCCCTTCATTTGCTAAAGTTTTGCTAACGTCTAATTGTGTCGCAATGGATTCCCCTTCACCAATCACAACTGTTTCTTGCTGTGACTGGTCATTGGGGCCACCTACATTACCGACCCAATAAGTATATACGCCACCAATGGTTACACCTAGTAAAAGAAATAATAGTAACCAAAGTAAAGATTTTTTCTTTTTATTTTCCTTTTCTTCCATTAATATTTTCCTCCTCATAAAAACTTTTATCTACTATTATATTTAGTATACCTAAGCATTTACATAAAAACAAGGAAATTTATGAATAAGTAGTTTCTATTATTGTAAAATTAATGGATATTTACAAAAAATAAAATCCGCCAATAACGCTGCCTTTTACAACGTTATTGACGGATTATTTTATTGGCTAGTTCTATAGCCTATTTTTATAGTTTTTATTATCTCCTTTCTTTTATTATAAACAATGCTCTATTTTCTCTTTCTTCTACCTAGTACTAAGCTACCAACACCTACAAATAGACTAATTGCAATTGCTCCAGCAGACATACCAGCCACTGCACCTGTTTGAGGTAAGCGGCTATTAGCAACTACACTTTGTTTTTCTTTTGCTTGCTTACGGTTAAATGAAGTTGTTTCTCCAGTAATCGTGTAGCCATCTCTAGTCTTAGAGTTTTCTAGGTTTGAATCTTGGGCTTTTGGATCTTCTGGCTTAGGTCCCTCTGGCTTAGGATCTTCTGGCTTAGGTTCCTCTGGCTTAGGATCTTCTGGCTTAGGATCTTCTGGTTTAGGATCTTCTGGCTTAGGATCTTCTGGCTTCGGATCTTCTGGCTTAGGATCTTCTGGTTTCGGATCTTCTGGCTTAGGTTCCTCTGGCTTAGGATCTTCTGGTTTAGGATCTTCTGGCTTAGGATCTTCTGGCTTCGGATCTTCTGGCTTAGGATCTTCTGGTTTCGGATCTTCTGGTTTCGGATCTTCTGGCTTAGGATCTTCTGGCTTAGGATCTTCTGGCTTAGGATCTTCTGGCTTAGGATCTTCTGGC
The DNA here is from genome assembly GCF_001543145.1 of Aerococcus sanguinicola. NCBI lineage: Bacteria > Bacillati > Bacillota > Bacilli > Lactobacillales > Aerococcaceae > Aerococcus > Aerococcus sanguinicola. Next base: position 419,572 of record NZ_CP014160.1, read on the forward strand.
TTAGGATCTTCTGGCTTAGGATCTTCTGGCTTAGGATCTTCTGGCTTAGGATCTTCTGATTTTGGATCCTCTGGTTTCGGATCCTCTGACTTAGGTTGGCAACATGGAATTTCAAGGATTTCTTTTGTATTATCCGTAAACACAATCGTTAATCGACCATCTTTACTATAGATCTTCTTAATTCCTCTGCCATCTTTACCGTCTCTGATAAAGTGACGGCTCGATTCCTTACCTTCTGGATCTTTAACAATCACCCATAGACCACTGTCACCATCTGCATCCTTACCAGGAACTGTTTCAAGACTTGGTGAGCGACCGTCTTGGCCATCCTTGCCGTCACGAACGAATTCGCGTGAAACTTCATTACCATCTCCATCGAAGATAATAATCCATTGGCCACTATCCCCATGTTCATTCTTACCAGGTTCTACTTTAGCAGAAGGGGTCTTACCATCTTGACCATCACGGATGAATTCACGAACGATTTCATTGCCATGACCGTCTTCGATAATCAACCATCTGCCCACATTGCCTTGGCTATCTTTGCCTTTTTCAGTACGGATTTGTGGGGTTTGACCATCTTGACCATCCTTGCCATCGCGACCATGGTAGATGGTATGTGTTTCAGTCGAGCCATCTGGATGCGTTATCTTAATACTTAAGCCGATTTCTTTACCATCAGAATCAAGGATCTTTTCAGTACTTAGAAGCGGTGATTTCCCATCTTTTCCGTCCTGTCCATCCTTGCCATCGCGCACAAATTGACGGTCTAATTCTTGGCCCGTGTCACGGTCACGGATAATCAACCACATACCTGACTGTCCGTTGAAGGTACCAGGTTCAGTTGATGCAGTTATAGACTTGCCGTCTTTACCGTCACGAATGATGTGTGTATGGCTTGTTCCATTGGCATGGTGGATGGTGATTTCTAGACCTTCTGCAGTTTCTCGTGATGAGATATCAGCTGATTTACCATCTTGACCATCAGCAATAAATTCACGGTCAATTTCTTGAAGGGTCTCTCTATCGCGGATAATCAACCAAGCACCTGATTGTCCTTTATGGTCGCCACGTTCCGTTGTCGCAATAATGGATTTCCCATCGCGACCATCTTTTCCATCCTTACCATCTTTCCCATGTTTAATCAGACGAGTTTCTTCTGACCCATCTGGATGGGTAATAGTAATCTTATAACCAATTTCTTGGCCATTCGGATCTACCAATGCTTCTGTCTTAATATCTGCAGACTTGCCATCCTTGCCATCTTTACCGTTGGCAACAAAGTCTCGATCGAGTTCTTTACCTGTTACACTATCTTGAACAATGATCCAAACACCATCTTGACCTTGGAAATGACCTGGTTCTGTAGAAACAGTCACTGACTTGCCGTCCTTACCGTCTTGGCCATCTTTCCCATCGGCTACAAATTCAGTAGAGACAATTTCATCAGAAGTGAATTGGCCGTCACCGTTCTTATCGAAGTAAGTGATAATCCAGCTGCCTGATTCTCCGGCTTCGTTTGGTCCATTCACGACGTGTACATAAGATGATTTACCATCTTTTCCGTCTTGACCATCTTGACCTGGAGTACCTTGGTCACCCTTTTCACCTTTTTCGCCATCTTTGACGAAGGTTTCTTTGATGATTTCGTTGCTTTCTGGGTCTCTCACAATGATCTTCACACCAGATTCAGAGTTTGGATCATTTGGATCTTTTTCAACACGTTCACTTTCAACGATTGGCGTCTTGCCATCTTTACCGTCGGTACCGTTTGTACCATCGAAGATGAATTCACGGCTGATTTCACGTTCACCTGGGTCAACTTGACCGTTATTGTTGGTGTCTTCGTGAACGATTACCCATGTACCTGGGCGATCTTTACCACTTTCATCGGCTTTGGTTCCCCGTTCGGTCTTAGCTAGGACGGATTTTCCGTCTCGGCCGTCTTGACCATCTTGGCCTGGGGTACCTTGTTCACCCTTCTCACCTTGTGGGCCTTGAGGACCTTGTTCGCCACGCTCACCTGGATCACCCTTTTCGCCGTCTTTGACGAAGATTTCTTTGATGATGTCATTGGTTTCTGGGTCTCTGACAATGATCTTCACACCAGATTCAGAGTTTGGATCATTTGGATCTTTTTCAACGCGTTCACTTTCAACGATTGGCGTCTTACCATCTTTACCGTCGGTACCGTTTGTACCATCGAAGATGAATTCACGGCTGATTTCACGTTCGCCTGGGTCAACTTGACCGTTATTGTTGGTGTCTTCGTGAACGATTACCCATGTGCCTGGACGGTCTTTACCTGTTTCATCGGCTTTGGTGCCGCGTTCGGTCTTAGCTAGAACAGATTTTCCGTCTCGGCCGTCTTGACCATCTTGGCCTGGGGTACCTTGTTCACCCTTCTCACCTTGTGGACCTTGCTCACCTGGATCACCTTTTTCGCCATCTTTGACGAAGGTTTCAGAGATTAACTCACCTTGACTTCCGTCTGGGTTCACCTTATAAACACGGATCCATGAACCGCTTGGACTATTAGGATCGGCTGGATTTTCTTTACCACGTTCAGTCTTAGCGGTTACAGAAGTTCCATTGGTGCCGTTGTTTCCATCCGTCCCGTCTTGCCCATCTGGGATAAAGATAACCTTCTCATCTTCAAACTGGTTAGTATTCGGATTGAAGATCTTAATCGTAACTCGAGAGCCTCTCACTTCCTTGCCAGTTTCTGGGTGTCGGTCGGTTACCCGTGTCGTTTCAACAATCGGTTTACTTGGTAGCAATGGTTCCTTAGGTTTAGCTGCTGGAATTTCCACCCGTCGTCCAGTGTTGTAGATAATGGTGACACTGCCGTCAGGATTGGTCTTAGTTTCAGTAATTGCTTCAAAATTATACCCAAAGATTTGACTTTGTGGCTCTTGAACAACTTCACGAGAAACTTCCCGCCAGTATTGACCCCGCATATATCTAAAGTTATTAGGATTGAAGCCAGGAACGTTTTCTGGATTCACATGTTCATAAAGAACTCGTACACGGCCATCTTGTCCTGGACGAATTTCACGAATCTGACCTGCCGGAAGAGAAGGATCATAGCGGAATTCTGTTGGATATGAAGAATCTTCAACCGTCATTTCATAAGCAGGGCCAGTCTCAACTTGTTGTTGTCTTCTTTGGTAAACATAAGTGATTTCTTGGGTCATACCTGCTTTAAAGTTTCCACTGGTTGTCCGTCCATCTGGCGAATAAGTCGGATTATTTCTTGGAGCTTCGGTTCGAACGAAGGTATAACCTGGACGATTTTCCGCACCTGTTGTGTATTGCTCGTTGACGGTCCCATATTGCGGAGTTTCTGTAATCGTATCGTCAACACTCACGACACGGCCGTTCTCATCAACGGTTTCATAGCGGTGACGTTCAACAAAGATCCCAGGTGTATTCTGACCTGAAGCGGCAGATGAACTATGAGTTGTTGAAATCGTTAAGGTTTTCCAATGCTCTCTAGAATTAGACTCATTATTTTTGTTTCTAAGCGTCAAATGCATTTCGCTGTTAATCCGTTGATTAGCTTGTTGGTTTTTCGGACTAGTCACCGTATAAACGATATACTTCTTACCAGTAGCTGGCCCATTACCTACATTAAAGCGTACACCTTCAGAATCTTGATAAGATCTTCCAGAAACTTCACGAACATAGCGCGGATTTACTTCCGGATTAAAGCTATCCGTAAAGGCACGATCGTCCAAGACCTCATAAACCTTCATGGATTCCAGATTACTAGTATTTGATTCAAAGAGAATCGTGTGTGGTCCATGGTTCATATTACGTCCGTCACGGTTGATATACCAAACTTCTTTGGCTGTATAGTGGTTGGGATCTGTTCGATTCGTCTCAACGTGCGTTCCATCAACCGCTCGATATTTATTATTGGTAGCGTCACCGTTGATATTATTAAAGTGGTAGGCAATATTTTCTGTGTATGGTGTTCCTGCAATCGTCACGGTGACAGGATAATTCTTGAAATTATCTGTAATCTTATCGTAGAAAGGCTGAGTCCCTTGGCGTAGAGCAGCTCTTATATTATTCTTACCATTCACCCAGTCTGTAAAGCGGTAAATCACTCGGTTCTGATCAGCGTCATAGTAAGCTTTAGCAACAACTGCATTACCAGGACCGATTAAATCTTTAGGAGTTGCTGGGATATTAAGGCCACCCGGTCTTAGATATTGACCATAATCAAGAATAAAGTAGTCCCCTGCTTGCACTTGCCCGGAGACTGCGATATCGACATCAAGACGAGCATAGCCACCTTCATTATCATGAACATAGTCTGTTTCACGATTACTACCATCAAGTTGCTTAAAGTCAGCATTAGTCACTTGAATTTGGTTTGCGACATTCTGTCCTCCACGAACAGACCAGCTGCTGGTAGGTAAAACCGCAAAAATTTGTCCTTTTTCACGTAAGCGATGGCTCTCTGCATAGGCTAAAGCTGCTTTTGTTAATTCCTCTCTCAAACTTAAGCCATTGCTTATATTTTGAGGATTAATCTCAGCGAGTAAACCTTCAACATCTTTCGGATCATAAACTTCCGCTAATTTAGAACGTAAGACCTGCTTGGGATTATCAGAAGCTGCAAGTTCTTTTGCGAAATCATCGAGCGCTGCTTGTTGATTGGTATCGCTCGTATTTTCATTCTTAACAGCGTTTTGATGGGCATTTCTCTGTTGATTTTCTTCTAGGATAGCCTTCTCCTTAGAATCAGCTACCGAAGATTTTTCACTAGAAGGTTCATTAATATCTTGTGTCTTATTTTTTTCTTTGTCTTCATTATGATTAGAATCAACAGTTAATTCTTCAGGTTGTTTATCCTGTGTATTTACTTCAACAGGTGTTTTTGTATCATTTTTCTCTTCTTTCGAATTATTGTCTAATGGACTTGTTTCATCACTAGACTCCATATTTGATTGTTCACTATTGTTTGGAATTAAATTAGAATTTAGTTCATTTTCTGGATTTTCTAGCCCGTTATTGTTTACAGTATCTTCTACTGCTGGCGCGTCTATTGGCACATCTGAAATTGCGCTTTCAGAAGCTTCGACTTTTTCTTGTTCTTGAATACTCGCTGCTTGGACGACAGCGACATTTCCAGCAAAAAGTAAGCCTGCTGCAACTGCCACAGAGGCTACACCAATATTTAATCGTTTAATCGAATAACGATAAAACTTGTTACTTTGTTTTTCCTCTCTAAGCTTAGTATTATTTTTTCCAACCATAAAGACTTCCTCCTAGTCAAAATTAGTTTATTTGATTTGAGATAAGTCCATGGTAAAAAAAAAAAAAAAAAAAAATAAATTCTTTCACGATCAGCTTTTTAAAACATTTTTTGTTCATTAAAAACACATAAGAGAACTAGAATTTAGCACGTAATATTAACGTTTTCATAGGCCCTACTCTTAATTGGATTAGTACATTATTGTTTTAAAAAATGACAATTCTAAATGATGAAAAATCATCATAAATTATCATTACATTTTTGATAGAGAAGTTTAGGCATGAATTTATTGCTTAATGACTAATTACTTATAGTCCCAATCTATTATTTATTTAAAACCCATAAATGATAACAAAAAACAAAAAACGTACACTTTAGCCCTTATAAATACTTACAAATACAATTATTTGTAAAAAAAGCGGTAAAGCAAAATTGCTTTACCGCCAAATCTACCGACGAAATGTTAGCATTTATCATATTTTTTACGTGAGTTTCTACGAAGAATCGGTAGACAAGTTGTGGCGCAAGGAGTGCCACAACTTAAATTAAACCATATATTTTTATTTTTGTAAAGGCTTTAATTATTATTCGAAATATTCCATTTATTAAGTCAGGTATTGAGCATTGTAACAAAGGAATGTTCCTAGGTTATTCGATTCCTTGAAATAGTCTAACTTTTTAATACTCGCATACTTAATGATACATTAATTATTTTTATCATTTTTGTCTTCCCCATGCGAAACACCTATAGCAGTCCCTATTGCTATACCAACGTCTATTCCAACCCCTATATTATCTGCCAAAAATAGAACCAAAAATTATACCTAATCTAATCCATAATCCTAAATCTCTTTTCATACTTATCCTCCTCCAATAGAATAAGAGTATAATGTTGAATACTAGCTATAACTATAAACTAGCTATCAATTACTACATGATTTGAACATTTTATTGTTGTACTCGCTCCTATTAGAATACTAACAGCAGCACTAAATCTTCCTATATTTTCTAAACCACATAATAAAGTCCACCATATACTTTTCTTTTTTACTCTTTTTTGAACACTGAATAATTTGAATTCTTCATCGCAATCTCCTTTCACAATTAACCAATAATTATAAACAATTATCTAGTATTAACAGATAATTGATATGTAGTACCCATCGGCATCACTGTAAACATTTTGATTATGCACGCCAAGAAAGAAAATGATTTGATTATGATTAAAATAATTTTAATCTATTTGAATTGTCAATTTAAATTTGAAAAAAAGCGGTAAAGCAAAATCGCTTTACCGCCAAATCTACCGACGCAATGTTAGGTTTTATTATACTTTTACGTGAGTTTCTTTGGAGAGTCGGTAGAAGAGTTGTGGAACAAAGCCACATTTAAATTAGACCATAAACTTTTATCTTTGTAAAGGCTTCAATTATTATTCGGAATATTCCGCTTATTAAGTTAGATATCGCTTAGCCTCTTAACAAGCTTATTTTCTTCTCTTTTACTCAATTAATCTCAGCTTAGGATATTCACTATTTACCTTAATCACCAATAGCATTCTCCAAACAAACTTGACAGAAATCTCCTCCCAGAATATACTGTACATATATATCATATACTATATACAAAGGAGCTATGACTTTGAACATCACCCTATCCAAATTTTCCAAAGACCCCTTGTACCAGCAGATTATAAGCGAGATTAAGCGCAATATCTTGTCTGGCCAGTTGAAGGAGGAAGAGCAGTTGCCTTCGATCAGACAGCTGGCCAAGGACTTAGAAGTGAGTGTGATCACGGTTAAGAAGGCTTATGAGAAGCTCGAGCAGGAGCATTTTTTGATGACGGTGCCCTACCAGGGGACTTATGTGGCCCACTTAGATACCGACCAGATTGAAGCGAAGATTTTGGCAGAGATCGATCAGGGTCTGGAGGAGATCGCGACCAAGGCCAAGAGTATCGACCTCACTGCCCAGGACCTGACCCAACGCCTGTTAGAAAGAATGGAGGAATAAGGAGTGACTTACGCCATTGAACTGAGCAATGTTTCTAAGAATCTAGGAGACTTCCGCATTGACCAGATGAATTTACAGATCCCTAAAGGTTATATCACCGGCTTTATTGGCCCCAACGGTGCGGGCAAGTCGACGACTATCCGGCTGATTATGGATTTAGTTAAAGCCGACGCTGGCGACATTAAAATTCTCGGCCTGGACCACCAGGAAGCTGGCAAGGCCGCCCGCGACCGGATTGGCTTTGTCTATCCCGAGAATGTGTTTTACGAGAATTTGACCGTGGCAGCTACTGGTCAGGTGGTGGGTGGTTTTTATGCCAAGTGGGATAAGGATACTTTCCGTCAGCTCTGCCAGGACTTTTGCCTCCCTCTCAAAAAGCAGGTGAAGGACTTATCCACGGGCATGAAGGTCAAGCTGTCGCTGGCGGTGGCCCTGAGTCATCATGCAGACTTAATCATCCTGGATGAACCAACTTCCGGTCTCGACCCCCTTGTTCGTTCGGAAGTTTTGGACCTTCTCTATGACCTCATCCAAGACCAAGACAAGACCGTCCTCTTCTCCAGCCACATCACTAGTGACTTGGAAAAAATTGCCGACTATGTGGTCTTGATCCAGGACGGCCGCCTGGTCAAGGGGGCTAGCGACCTGCTCGATGCCGACACCCGGCCGCTCCTGGCAGGGCTCAGGGAAAGTTCTACCGGCTTTGTTGGCCTGACCCAGGAAGCGGACACCTTCCGGGAACTCTATGGCGAGAAAGTTCTCATCGAACCCGCCTCCCTGGAAGAAATCATGGTCTATAGCTTGAAAGGAGCGCATTAAATGAAAGCCTTACTCTACAAAGACTGGCAAATCGGTCACAAGCTCTTGTTCCTATCCTTAGCGGTGAGCCTGCTGGTACTCTTTATTGTAGGAGATGGCCAGTTTCCGCTGTCACTCGGCCTTATGCTCGCCCTCTTCAATATCCGAAACATCGACGGGCTTGACGACAAGCGGCCCTACCAACAATTGATCCAGAGCCTGCCTGTCACTCGCAAGGAAGTGGTCGCCGGCAAGATCCTCTCCCACTTCATTCAAGTAGCCATCCTCATCATCCCGATCATTGGCTTGAACGCCTTGATCCCCGGCTATACGGCCAACAGCCTCTCTGAAGTCCTCTTGTTGGGCCTGCTTGCGGTTTTCCTACTTGTCGGCTACCAATTCACCTACACCCTCTTCGGGCCCGTCTTCATGAACTACGTCAGCATCGCCCTCTTCCTGGTCCTCATCACATTCGGCTGGTCCATCTTCAACAGCGCCTTCGTCCAAGGCCTCATCCGCCAGCTCCTGACCATGGACCAGACCCTCCTCATCCTCTCCGCCAGCCTGTTCTGCCTCATCCTCGCCTCCGCCCTCTTCATCCTAACCGTGAAAATCTATGAGCGAAAAGACCTCTAGTGACTGTGTGGTAATCCCCATTGACCTGAAAAGCGACTAGATGGTCGCTTGTGGGGCTGGCAGGTGTGCTGGGATTCGGCAATGTCGCTCAGGATAATGCCGGTACGCAGTCTGATTCGGCATTGTCTCCTGCGCTAATGCTGATACGCGATCTGATTCGGCAATACCTTCTAGATTAATGCCGTTTCAACAAGCCAGGCCTACTATTTTGAATCAGTTCCTACTATATTAATACCAAATTTATAACAAGCCAGGCTGCCTCCCCTCTCAAGCGGACAAGAGAAGCAGCCTGGCTTTTCGATTTGTGCTGAACTTGCTAGTTTTTCCTATGATGAAGCTCTTTCTCCGCGAGAAAGAGCCTTTCCTTTTGAGAAGAGGCAGTTTATAGCCGACTTACTGCCTCTTCTCTTAAGAATTGGCAGTTTCTTGCCGACTTACTGCCTCTTCTCTTAAGAACTGGCAGCTTCTTGCTGACTTACTGCCTCTTCTCTTAAAAACTGGCAGTTTCTTGCCGACTTACTGCCTCTTCCCTTGAGAACTGGCAGTTTCTTTCCGACTTACTGCCTCTTCCTTTGAGAACTGGCAGCTTCTTTGCCAGTTACCGACATAAGAAGCCAGCTTATGTCACTTTCCAGCTGACTTAACGACATATCCTTTTCCTTATGTCGCTATGTCACCATGATACCGACAGATCCCTATCCCTTGTGTCGCTAAGTCACCAAGATACCGACATATCGCACGCCTCATGTCAATAACTCGCCCCTCACAGACCAGCTCCTCCACAAAAATTCCACTTCCTTACATATTATACCCGCCCACACAAAAAGCCCCCGCACATTCTCGTGCGAGGGCTTCTTCTTATTCAGCTTTGGCGGTCAAGAGAGAGCTTAGTCTTTCTTTTTGCCTTTGCCGAGTGCCAGTAAGCTACCAGCGCCGACTAATGCGAGGGCGAGGCCGCTCGTTAGGCCGACTAGGGCTCCGGTTTGTGGGAGTTTGGTCTTCGTTTTGGCTGCTTTGGCATGGCCTTGGCCTGCTTGGCTAGCTTTTGGAAGAGCGCTTGGTGCTTTTTGGTCCACTTTGACAGTGCCTTGAGCTGCTTTTTGAGGAGCGGCTGGTTTGGCAACTGGAGTGGCTGGTTGAGCTGGTTTGACAGTGTTGCTTGGTGCGACAACTTTATCAGAACCATTGTCATCGCGTCCAGCGGCGTGGCCTTTGACTGGAACCACGACTTCCTTCTTACCGCCTGGTAATTCTGGGTCGGTGATGGTCACAGTGATTGGGCCGTCAACGTCGGTACCTGGTGTCACTTCAACTTCACCGGTTGTTGGGTTGATGACAACAGGAATGTCCTTGCCGTCTTCATCCTTAGCGGTGACTTTAGTGTCCTTATCAGGGTTATTCACCTTGATGCCAGTACCTTGTTGGTCGTTAGTTGGGTTGACTTCCTTGACTTGTGAATCATCCACCGTGGTTGGCTTCTTGTAGTCAGGAGCTGCGCCGCCTTTAGCTTTCACGATCACCCATACTTGGGCAGCTTCAGTGGTGCCGTCTGGTAGGGTGACAGTCACATCGATGATGGTGTCGCCCACTTTATCCGTAGATGGGAGGCTTTGACCTTCATTGATGGTTACCTTGTAAGAGCCTTCAGGAACGCCGACTACGACGATGGCCTTGGTGATGTCGTCTGCGGTCAAGCTTTCGCCGACATGCTTAACAACTGGGTGGGATTCGATTGGGTAAGCGACAGCTGGGTCACCCTTGCGCGTTGTTTCGCCCGTTGCCTTTTGAACGGTTGCGGTTTCAACGGCAGGTTTCTTACCTTCTTCAGTTTGTTCAACCGTCACCTTGTCCCCAGCGAAAAGTTTGTTGGCAGGAACTTTGACAGACCAGTTACCGATACCGTCAACTGTGGTTTCGCCAATGACATTGCCGTCCTTGTCTTTCACCACAATCTTAGCATCTGGCACGCCGTTACCTTCCACGATTTCGTCGCCTTCATGGATGGCTTCGATGGTAGGCTTAGCCGATTGGTCAGACCCGTTGTCATCGCGACCTGCTTCGTGGCCCTTAACAGGAACGGTCACTTCTTGCTTGCCGCCTGGGAGGTCTGGGTCCGTTACGGTAACGGTGATAGGACCGTCAACATCCTTACCTGGAGTGACTTCAACTTCGCCGGTTTCAGGGTTGATGACTACAGAAACGTCTTTGCCGTCTTCATCCTTGGCAGTCACCTTGGTTTCCTTACCCGCGTTGTTAACCTTGATGCCAGTGCCTTGTTTTTCGTCAGTTGGGTTAACTTCCTTAACGGCTGAGTCATCAACATTGGTCTTTTCACGAACTAAGTCAGTACCTGGGATGGTGTCTTTAGAGCCATCTGGGTAAGTGATGGTAGCTGTGCCGTCCTTGCCGATTTCAACCTTGGTTGGGTTTTGGCCTTCCTTAGCTGCTGGGAATTTATCCTTGTTGGCGTCTTCGATAGCCTTCTTAACTTGAGCTTTTTCGTCGTCAGTTAAGTTGTTCTTGTCAGCGACTGGAGTCTTTTCAGCTGGGACAGTTGGGTCAGTAAGATCTGCTTGAGTCTTGTCTGAACCGTTGTCATCGCGGCCTGCTTCATGACCTTCGACTGGAACAGTCACTTCTTTCTTACCGCCTGGGAGGTCTGGATCGTTAACAGTTACCACGATTGGGCCGTCAACATTGGTACCTGGAGTGACTTCCACTTCGCCGGTTTCAGGGTTGATAACGACAGGAACATCCTTGCCATCTTCATCCTTAGCAGAGACAGTAGTGTCTTTGTCCTTGTTGTTGACTTTAATGCCGGTGCCTTGTTTATCGCCGGTTGGCTTAACAGGTTTAACCGCTGAGTCATCAACATTGGTCTTTTCACGAACTAAGTCAGTACCTGGGATGGTGTCTTTCGAACCGTCTGGGTAGGTGATCGTAGCAGTACCGTCCTTGCCAATTTCAACCTTAGTTGCTGATTGACCTTCCTTAGGCGCTGGGAATTTATCCTTGTTAGCGTCTTCGATAGCCTTCTTAACAGTGTTCTTTTCGTCATCTGTTAAGTTATTCTTATCAGCAACTGGAGTTTTCTCAGCTGGGACAGTTGGGTCAGTAAGATCTGCTTGGGTCTTACCTGAGTTGTTATCGTCGTTACCTTTTTCGTGACCTTCGACTGGAACTTCGAATGTTTGTTTACCTTCTGGTAAGTCTTTGTCTTCAACAGTCACGGTGATTGGCCCATCAACCTTAGTACCAGGTGTTACGGAAACCTTGCCTGTTTCTGGGTCAACAGTTACAGGAACATCTTGGCCGTCTTCATCCTTAGCAGTCACCTTAGTTGGGGTCTTGTCGTCTTTGTTCTTCACAACAAGTCCGGTGTCTTGAGGATCGTTAGTTGGCTTAACAGTCTTAGGCGTACCTTCAACCGTTGTCTTAGGTCTTTCAACAACTAAGTCTGTGCCTGGGATGGTGTCCTTAGAACCGTCTGGGTAGATAATTGTAGCTGTACCGTCTGGGCCAACTTCAACAGTTGTTGGGTTTTGACCTTCTGCAGGAGCAGGGAATTTATCCTTGTTGGCATCTTCGACAGCTTTCTTAACCTTAGCTTTTTCTTCAGGAGTTAAGTTGGTCTTGTCTTCGACTTCAGTCTTAGCTGGCTTAGTTGGGTCAGTTAAGTCTGCTTGGGTCTTACCTGAGTTGTTGTCATCGCGACCTTTTTCGTGGCCTTCGACTGGGACTTCGAATGTTTGTTTACCGTTTGGTAAGTCTTTGTCTTCAACAGTTACAGTGATTGGGCCGTCTACCTTAGTACCAGGTGTTACGGAAACTTTACCTGTTTCTGGGTCAACAGTTACAGGAACATCGTTGCCATCTTCGTCCTTGGCAGTCACCTTAGTTGGGGTCTTGTCATCTTGGTTCTTAACAACAAGTCCGGTGTCTTGAGGATCCTTGGTTGGCTTAACTGGCTTAGGCGTACCTTCAACCGTGGTCTTAGGCCGTTCAACGACTAGGTCCGTACCTGGGATGGTGTCTTTAGAACCATCTGGGTAGGTAATAGTTGCGTTACCCTTGTCATCAACTGTTACAGCTGTTGGTTTTTGACCTTCCTTGGCTGCTGGGAACTTGTCCTTGTTGGCATCCTCAATAGCTTTCTTAACCTTGTCTTTTTCTTCTGGAGTTAAGCTATCTTTGTTTTCAACTTCAGTCTTAGCTGGGACGGTTGGATCAGTAAGATCTGCTTGGGTCTTACCTGAATTGTTGTCATCGCGACCTTTTCGTGACCTTCAACTGGGACTTCGAATGTTTGTTTACCTTCTGGCAAGTCTTTATCTTCAACTGTTACAGTGATTGGACCGTCAACCTTAGTACCAGGGGTTACGGAAACTTTACCAGTTTCTGGGTCAACAGTTACAGGAACATCATTGCCGTCTTCGTCCTTAGCAGTCACCTTAGTTGGAGTCTTGTCGTCTTGGTTCTTCACAACAAGGCCGGTGTCTTGAGGCTCATCCGTTGCTTTGACTGGCTTAGGTGTACCTTCAACAGTGGTCTTAGGTCTTTCAACAACTAAGTCCGTACCTGGGATGGTGTCCTTAGAACCGTCTGGGTAAGTGATGGTTGCATTACCCTTGTCATCAACTGTTACAGCTGTTGGGTTTTGGCCGTCCTTAGGCGCAGGGAATTTATCCTTATTAGCATCCTCGACAGCTTTCTTAACCTTGTCTTTTTCTTCTGGGGTTAAGCTATCTTTGTTTTCAACTTCAGTCTTAGCTGGGACAGTTGGATTAGTTGTTTCAGCTTGGGTTGGGTTCTCAGAAACTTTAACAGTTACTGGGACTTCATCCTTAGTCCCATCTGGGTAAGTCACGACAACCTTAGCTGGCTTGTCACCAGGAGTCTTAGTATCAACAGGTGTTTCAAATTCGAACTTGGTGCCTTGAGGTAACTTGTCGGCATCCTTGATACCATCTTTGGCGTTTGGTGTTCCACCAACTTTAGTGTTGATATCTTGACCTTGTGGGTTGTTCTTTTCTGCGTCGGTTAAGTCATTGACTTTAACAGTTACAGGAACTTCATCCTTAGTACCGTCTGGGTAAGTTACCACAACAGTAGCTGGTTTGTCACCTGGTGTCTTGGTGTCGACTGGTTCCTTGAAGTCGAACTTGGTGCCTTGAGGTAACTTGTCAGCATCCTTGATACCATCTTTAGCGTTTGGTGTTTCACCAACTTTAGTGTTGATATCTTGGCCTTGTGGATCGTTCTTTTCTGCATCAGTTAAGTCATTGACCTTAACAGTTACAGGAACTTCATCTGTAGATCCGTCTGGGTAAGTTACCACAACAGTAGCTGGTTTGTCACCTGAAGTCTTAGTATCGACTGGTTCCTTGAAGGCAACTTTAGTACCTTGTGGAAGGTCTTTCAGGTTCGCAATAGAATCTTCGGCCTTAGGTGTTTCGCCAACCTTAACAGTTTGGTCCTTAGCTTGTGGTTCGTTCTTTTCTGCGTCAGTCAAGTCTTTGACCTTAACAGTTACAGGAACTTCATCTGTTGATCCGTCTGGGTAGGTGACAACAACGGTTGCTTTTTGGTCACCAGGTGTTGATGTATTAACTGGTTCTTTGTATGCAACTTTAGTACCTTGTGGAAGATCTTTCAAGTTCGCAATAGAATCTTCAGCCTTAGGTGTTTGGCCAACTTTAACAGTTTGGTCCTTAGCTTGTGGATCGTTCTTTTCTGCGTCGGTTAAGTCTTTGACTTTAACAGTTACAGGAACTTCATCTGTTGATCCGTCTGGGTAGGTGACAACAACGGTTGCTTTTTGGTCACCAGGTGTTGATGTATTAACTGGTTCTTTGTATGCAACTTTAGTACCTTGTGGAAGATCTTTCAAGTTCGCAATGGAATCTTCGGCCTTAGGTGTTTGGCCAACTTTAACAGTTTGGTCCTTAGCTTGTGGGTCGTTCTTTTCTGCGTCGGTTAAGTCTTTGACTTGAACTTTGGCAGGAACTTCATCCGTAGTACCGTCTGGGTAGGTTACGACAACTGTTGCTTGTTTTTCACCTGGGGTCTTAGTATCGACTGGTTCCTTGAAGGCAACTTTAGTACCTTGTGGAAGGTCTTTCAAGTTCGCAATGGAATCTTCGGCCTTAGGTGTTTCGCCAACTTTAACAGTTTGATCCTTAGCTTGTGGATCGTTCTTTTCTGCATCAGTTAAGTCTTTGACTTTAACAGTAGCAGGAACTTCATCCGTAGTACCGTCTGGGTAAGTCACAACAACAGTAGCTTTCTTGTCACCAGGTGTTGACGTATTAACTGGTTCTTTGTAAGCAACTTTAGTGCCCTTAGGTAGGTCAGTTAAGTTCGCAATGGAATCTTCGGCCTTAGGTGTTTGGCCAACCTTGACAGTTTGGTCCTTAGCTTGTGGATCGTTCTTTTCTGCGTCGGTCTTCTTAGTGGCGTTAGCTACAATCACTTCGTCTTTAGTAATTGCTGTGTTAGGTGCGACGGACCATGTGATTGGCTCTTTGTAGTCATTAGCCTTGGCTGGGTCGATGGTGGCTGCTGGGTATTTGTCTGCTGGAATGCCCTTGCCATCTCTGACGTGGAGGACTTTTTCTGGAACTTGGGTGCCTTCGCCAGCTTTGAGGGTTACCTTGTGATAGCCTTGTGGAACTTCTTCGTTTGGATCAGTCGCTTCGATCACGTCAGGACGTTGGGCCACGTTGAAGCTTGCTTCTGTTTGATCCGTTGTCTTGTCGCCGTAAGTGACTACAACTGGAACTTTGACAGCCTTGCCTTCGTCAGCGGCTTGAGGTGTATAGCTAACTTCTCCTGTCTTAGGATCAACCTTAGCGCCCTTAGGAGCACCTTCACCTAAAGCGAAAGTTGCGTCAGCTGGTTTATCAGCTGGTTGATTAGCGCTGTCCTTGAAGCTTGGGGCTTTCGATTTGGCAGCTTGACCAACATTGGCTTCAGTTGGTTCATAGCTTGGTTCTAAAGCATCCTTATCCTGTTGTTTAACCGTGATTGGGGCCTTAGATTCTGCCTTGAGTTCGCCAGTCTTACCTGGAACAGTGACTTCAACCTTCTTACCGTCATGGTCTTTCTTGGTTAGAGGGGTATCTGGGGTGTAGTTTGGCACATCTTTGAGGCCAACTTTAATGCCGTACTTGCCGAAGTCTTTTGGTTCAACAACTTTTTCCACGCCATTGGCATCGGTTAATTTCACCTGGGTGCCGGCTGGGTCAAGCTTGTTGTCGCCTTCTTTGCCTTCGGTGTAGGCCTTCTTAGTTGGGTCTTTAACGATTTCAACCTTAGCGATACCAACATTGTCTTCGTTGAAGCGTTTATCTTCGTAAACAGAGTGGTATTCGCGGGTGTCGCCTGTCAAGCCTTCTTCAATTGGGGTATCCTTGACTAATTCATTGTCAAAGATAGGTTCCCATGCTGACCATTTCTTAGCTGGATTGTCCGCAACTGGGTTAGTAGGTACAACCGCATCAAACTTTTCTTGGATAGCTGGATCGTTGAATTTGGTACCCTTGAGAACGTCGAAGGCTTTCACCTTAGAATTGTCCGCAAATTTACCCGTTACTGAACCGTCCTTGGTGTCCGCATTGAATTTCAGACGCACATAGCCTTCTGGAACAGGAGAGTTTGGATCAGTGGCGTCCTTGATCTTGTCTTGTTCAGCCACATGGATTGGCGCATTGGTATTATCCTTTGAGCCATCCTTGTAAGTTACAACCACTGGGACGTCAACTGTTGTCGCTGCGTCAGCTGCCTTAGGTGTGTATTTTACAACCCCTGTGTCAGGATCTACTGTTGAACCCTCTGGAGCGTTTTCACCTAGAGCAAACTTAGCGCCGGCAGGTTTGGCGGTATCTTGGCCAGCCTTGTCGACGAATTTAAGTGTTGACGTCGCTTCTTTACCGACCTCGGCTTGGACTGGGTTGTAAACTGGCGCGTAGTCATCTTTTTCTTCAACCTTGTCGTATTCAGCAACGAAAGTTACAGGTTTACCGGCTTCAAGCGGTGTGGTGTAGTCTGCTAAGTCTTTAGCATAAACCTTGGTGTTTCCGTTGTTGGAGTTTTCCTTCCAACCCTTGAATGGTTTAGCTGGATCGTTTGGCGTCACATTTGGAATGACTAATGGCGCAGCAGATCCCTTAGAGTCTGCAATGGCTTCTTGAATGGTCTTGCCTTCCATGATGTCATAGTAAACTTCTTGGTTGTTGCCGTCGAATTTACCGCCATTGCCTGGTAAGAAGCTGACACGAACATAACCTCTCTTCACTTCGTCGTCCTTGTTAACCTTCTTAACTGGTGGACGTGCCATGAAGGAGTCCGCATAAAGCGCGTCAGTCAAGTTATTGGCTTTGTTGGTTGAAGCAAAAATGCCTGAAGTATAGATGACATCATCTTCTAGATCATTAGGCACAGTGATTGGAATTGAACCGTATTCACCCTTCTCATCTGTGGTGAATTCAGTCACTTCGCCGACTGGCTTACCATTTCTAAACCATCTTTGTTTGTAAGGTTGGCTTGGGTGGAGGCCCTTAGTAGATGATTGAGCCGTATCACCAGGACGCGCAAATTTCGCATTGGTGTCGTAGTTTGTCACATCATGGACTGGTTGGGCAGCCAAGAGGGCAAATTGGATACCACTGATATCAGTACCGGCGTTTAGCTGACCCCCGATAGAGTAGGATGTTTGGAACATATTATCTTCATACATCTTCATCCAAGTGTCGCGGTTACCGGATAATGGGTAAACGTAAGAGTAGTCGTAATTGATGTGACGTGCTTTCAAGTTTACGATACCATCCCATGGACGTGAATTATCATGGGTGACATCTTCGTCCTTGACTACTTTTCCATATTCTTCATCTGTAATAATATTCGAAGTTTGTGCTATCGGATTTTGACGATTTCTAGAAACCCCGTAAAGTCCTCTGAATGGAATGCGGAAGTTACCGTCTTTATCAACCTTACCGACAACTGTTTCAGCGATGGCTGAGCCCTTGCCGTATTGTTGTTCGTATTCAGCAATGATTTGTTGTTGGGCTACCTTGAATTGATCATGGGTATAGCCTTTGTTGGCTGTCTTCCAAGCATCGAATTGGCGGGCAACATGGTCGTTGACATAAGAGCCAACCACTTCCATACCAGTAGCCCAAATATCCCCGTTACCAGGTTGGCCAAGGTATTCATTGGTTACCCCACCATTTGTTTCGTTAACTTCATACCAAACCTTACCGCGCATTACCCCGTAATTACCGTTATCTGGCCAGTAACCTTCAGGCGTATTAGCTCTTACCCATTGGTCTTCAGGTTTAGCCAACCAGCCTTCAATATTCGGCTTTCTTTGATATTGGATAACTCCGTTAACAATTCGGTTAATACCTGCTGTAAAGTCCCAGTTTTCTTGGGTCCGGTCCGTACGTGTTTGGAAACGTGCCCCGTACATATCCCCGGACTTAACTACAGAATAACCTTCCATGGGTGACGCCCAAGTTCTTACACCAAAAGCCGCGTCGCCAGCTAATTTATACTGGGTCACCGAACCATCGGCTAAGATAACTGGACGAGATAGGTCGAAGATAAAGGATCCATCTGGTTTAACTACTGTATAGAAGATAGGAGAAACAATGCCCTTCCCATCCTTCCATTGGAGGTAAACTTTTTGGCCAGCTGCGGGTACATCGCCCTTATCTTTATCACCAAATGCAGGCTCATTTTCAATCCAGGCTTGGCCACGATAAATTTGGGTAGCATTTGGATTTTGGCCAGTAGCGTCAATGGCGTCCGCTTCACTAGTTCCGCCACCTGTAATCAACTCTGTACCGTTAGCAGCTTCTGCTGGGACATTGTCTGGGGTGTTGATTGGCAAGGTTAAGATGTCATAGCTCTTATCAGGGTAAGTAACTTTGACATGGGCTTCCTTGTCACCTTTTTGAGGTTTCTTCACCCATTCATACTTGGTGCCATTAGGTAAAGAGGCCTTGTTAGAAACAGCTTCTTCTGGCTTCTTATCTTCAATAGTGCCAGCTTTTAGACTAAATGTTAAATCAGCAGTTGGAGCTGGTTCATTGGTATCTTTAGCTTTTTTCTCTTCAGCAGCGAAGAATTTCAATTCGCCAGCTTTGTCGTCTTTGTCTGCAGCATAGTAGCCTGCACGAGCTTCAGATTTCTTATCATCTTTAGCTTTTTCTTCAGCTTTCTTTTCAGCCTTAGCTTCTTTTTCAGCCTTTTCAGCTTTTGGCGCTTCTTCAGCTTTCTTGTCGGCTTGTGGTTTTTCCTCAGCCTTCTTGTCCGCTTCAACCTTTTCAGGGGCTGCTGGTTTTTCTTCGGCTGGTTTTTCAGCTTCAGATTTTTCAGCAACTGGCTCTGCAGCGGGTTCAGCTACGGGTGCTTCAGCTGGTGTTTCAACTGGAGCAGCAGCTTTTTCAGCTTCGAGGGCTGCGGCTGCTGCAGCGGCGCGACGGGCTTTTTCTTCTTCATCCTCTTCATTTGGGACTGCCAGGGCGCTTGGGTTACCGGTTTCTGCAGCGGCAACTTCCACCACGGCAGCATCACTGGTAAACAACAAACCGGCTGCAACCGCAACCGAGGCCACCCCGACGCTTAGTCGTTTGATGGAATAGCGGTAGAACTTGTCTGCCTGCTTTTCCTTTTTGACCTGATAGTTATTTTTACCTACCATAAGTCTCCTCCTTATAAATTAAACACAATGCAATAATGAAATATTGTTAAATGGATTATATAGCGCTTAATAAATGAATAAAAATAACATAAACTTATTTCATGAAATCCATTTCTTGATACTTGGACCAAAGATTGATTCTATAGGCTTTCGTATCGGTTTCAAAAATTGGCTTTTACGATAAATTAATATAAGACCAGTTTTTGTCCCTATTATGAACACTATTGTATTTTTTAGTGTCATTTACTGTCCTCCTGATTCAATATTTGAATCAGCATTGATCAATAAGCCTTGTCTATCAAGGGTTTCGCTTTCCATCACTGGAGCCCTCTATTCAACAATTGAACATTATTGTGTTTTATTATCACTGGAAGCTATAATAAGCAAAAATCCGATTGAACTTTCCTCCTCTTCCTAAGCTCAATTAGCACTAGCTGAGCTCACTAGCACAAGGTCCAATTCGGCATTATCGCTTGCCTTAATGCCGGTGTGCCAGGGGAAACTGCATCTTCTCCTGCGTTAATGCAGTTTCTAAGCGTGATACTGCATCTTCTCCTGCGTTAATGCAGTTTCTAGACGTGATACTGCATCTTCTCTCGTGATAATGCAGTTTCTCAAGCCGTAACTGCCTTTTTCCCTAACTTTTAGCATTTTACAAGTTAAAAAAATCGAATTCTCACTATTTCAGCTGAGAAAGCGACAGATCTCCGTGCTTATGTCGGTATCCCTCCGACTTACCGACAAATCCTCCACCCTTATGTCGCTTTCCCTCCGACTTACCGACAGATCCCCTACCCTTATGTCCGCTTCGACACAAGATACGGACAAAACACCTCTACTCTTGTCCGCTTCGCCACTAGATACGGACAAAACACCTCTACTCTTGTCCGCTTCGCCACTAGATACGGACAAAACACCTCTACTCTTGTCCGCTTCGCCACTAGATACGGACAAAACACCTCTACTCTTGTCCGCTTCGCCACATGATACGGACAAAACACCATTTCGCTTGTCCGCACCAGAAGTCCTCAAGCTATCGGAGCCTCAACAATAAGGTATAAGACGGCCGCGGCCGTCTTGGTCTTCTTAATATACAAGGAAGGGAGGCCCGCGCCTCCCCTCAACCCTATCAAAACAAAAAAGCACCCCGCTCCGTGCGAGGTGCTCTATCTAAAGGCTAGTCAGCAATCACAACTGATTAGTCTTCTTTTTTCTTTTTGCCGAGGGCGAGGAGGCTGCCGACGCCGATGAGGGCGAGTGAGAGGCCGCTGGTGAGGCCTGCGATGGCGCCTGTTTGTGGGAGTTTGCCTTGGACTTTGGCTGGGGCTTTCTTGGCTTGGCCTTGGTCCTTGGCGGGTGCGTTAACTACCACGTCGCCTTGGCTGACTTTGCCGCTGTCCTTGACAGGGTCGACTGTTACGTCGTCCGCTGGGTCTTGGGCAGGCGTTTCGTCTTTGTCTTCAGGTTTGACTTCTGGCTCTTCAGGCTCAGGTTTAGGCGTTGGGGCTGGGGTCACTCCCGAGCCACCCTTGCCTTCTACCGTGATGGTCACAGTGACAGTTTCGCTTGAGCCATCTGGGTAGGTCACTACGACAGATTTTTCGATTGTGTCGCCTGGTTTAGCGTCAGCTGGAACGTCGACGATTACAGCGCCCGTTTCAGGGTCAACGCTGATGCCGGTTTCGCCAGCGCCTGGTTGGAAGCTGGTACCTGCTGGTGGGTTCACCACTTTGCCGTCTTCGTCTTTGAAAATTGGTTCGCCGACTTCCACCTTGGTGCCGGGTTGACCGGAACCTGGTTTGTATTCAGGCTCGTAGATGTCCTTGTCTTGCTTGGTTGCTGGGGTGTGGCCAGTAACGGTAGTTTCGACAGGGTCGCCGGTCCGGGTTTCTGTTGAGCCGTCTGGATTGGTGTAATCCTTAGATGGAATGATCGAAATCTTGTCGCCGGTTCCTTGACGAGGAACTTCAATAGTGAAGTCGCCGTTTTCATCAGAGGTGCCGGTGCCGATGGTATTGCCGTCCTTGTCTTTGACTTCAATGGTCGTATTCGGAACGGTAGTCTTACCAGTCACAGTTGTCTTATCTGAACCTGGCTCGTTCTTAGCCCCTGGGTTGGTGATTTGTGGGGTTTCCTTAACCACGGTTTCGCCATTACCATCTGGGTTACCTGGCTTAAAGTTGCCTTGGTCGTCCTTCTTACCAGGGATGATGGTTACCTTGTCGCCAGGATTTTGTTTAGGCACATCGATCTTAACATTACCCTTGTCATCGGAAGTACCTGTGCCGATGGTATTACCGTCCTTATCCTTGACTTCCACATCGGTGTTTGGCGTAGTCTTGCCAGTCACAGTCGTGGTATCCTTACCTGGTTCGTTTTCAGCGCCAGGTTCGGTCACTTGAGGGAAGTCGTTTTGGTCTTTCGGATCGGTACCGCGGTCTTTTTCGTCCTGGTCAGTCCAACCGTCATTGTCATCGTCCTTGTCGCCTTGGTCGATGCCAGGGACATTTGGATTGTTTGGATCTTGAGGCATGCCGGAATCCTTGTCAGGTTGGCCGTCCTTGTCGGTATCGCGGTAAACGGTGATGGTTGATTCAGCCGTCACTGGGTTGCCGTCTGCATCGTTGACAGGCTTGCCGTCTTGATCTAGGACAGAAACTTCAACCGTAATGGTCCGGGTTTCTTCTTCAGGAGCCCAGTCAGTGATTTGAGGTTGGCCGGTTACTTGGCCAGTTTCTGGGTCCACAGTCAGACCTGGATAAGTGTCTTGGCCATCGATAGTCACTTTGACGCTGCCGCCTTCTGGGACATTGTCCGCTTGAGGGGTCACTGGGGTAATGTCCTTACCTTCCAGAGCGTTTTGTGATTTAGGTGTGACTTCGACGCCGACAACGACTGGCGCATCTTCAGTAACCGTCGTTTCCACAGGGTCGCCGGTCCGGGTTTCTGTTGAGCCATCTGGGTTGGTGTAGTCCTTAGATGGGATCACAGAAACCGTGTCGCCGCCTTCTTGACGTGGCACTTCAATAGTAAAGTCGCCGTTTTCATCAGAAGTGCCGGTGCCGATGGTATTGCCGTCCTTATCCTTCACTTCAACCTTAGAATTAGGAACGGTGGTCTTACCAGTCACAGTTGTCTTATCTGAACCAGGTTCGTTCTTAGCCCCTGGATTGGTAATCTGTGGGGTTTCCTTAACCACGGTTTCAGCGCCACCACGAGGATTACCTTGGTCATCCTTGACTGGTGTAAAGTTGCCTTGGTCGTCCTTCTTACCTGGAGTGATGGTTACCTTGTCGCCAGGTTTTTGCTTAGGCACATCGATAGTCACCTTACCGTTTTCGTCGGAGGTGCCGGTACCGATAGTCTTGCCGTCCTTGTCCTTGACTTCCACATCGGTGTTTGGCGTAGTCTTGCCAGTTACCGTGGTGGTGTCCTTGCCTGGTTCGTTTTCTGCGCCTGGTTCGGTCACTTGGGGGAAGTCGTTTTGGTCTTTCGGATCGGTACCGCGGTCTTTTTCGTCCTGGTCAGTCCAACCGTCATTGTCATCGTCCTTGTCGCCTTGGTCGATGCCTGGGACAGTTGGATTGTTTGGATCTTCAGGCATGCCGGAATCCTTATCAGGTTGGCCGTCCTTGTCGGTGTCGCGGGAAACAGTGATAGTTGAGTCAGCCTTGACTGGGTTGCCGTCTGCATCACGGACTGGTTGGCCATCCTTGTCTTGGACTTCAGCGGTTACCGTAATGGTCCGGGTTTCTTCTTCAGGAGCCCAGTCAGTGATTTGAGGTTGGCCGGTTACTTGGCCAGTTTCTGGGTCCACAGTCAGACCTGGATAAGTGTCTTGGCCATCGATAGTCACTTTGACGCTGCCACCTTCTGGGACATTGTCCGCTTGAGGGGTTACTGGGGTAATGTCCTTACCTTCCAGGGCGTTTTGTGATTTAGGCGTCACTTCGACGCTAGATTCCGCTGGTGTTTCAGCCGAATTTGGATTCGTCACAGTCACTTTAACGGTCCGTTGAATGGCTTCGTCAGTTGGTTGACCTTGGCTATCCTTTTGGCCGGTGCCAGTTGATGTGATTTCAACAGGGATTTCAACGACTTTTTCTCTTTCGCCCGGTTGGAAGTCCACGCTCGGTGTGCCGACCAGGTTGCCGTTCTCGTCAACTGACAGGCCGTCGACTGGAGCTGGCGTGTTCACCTTAGCGCCAGGTTTGTTTGGAGTGACCACCTTGGTATTGGCAGGCACTTCTTGGCCGTTGGTTGCGGTAGTATCAGTAGTTTGAGCATCGAGGCCGTCCCATACCTTCGACGCGTCATCGTCGGTGTCTGGAATGCCGTCGTTGTCGTCATCTTGATCAGTTTGGTCCGCTTGGCCGTCGCCGTCTGTGTCGCGAAGAACCGTCACATTAATTGGCTCAGTCGCTTGATTGCCGGCAGGATCTACCGCCTTCACGGTCGCTGGGAATTCGCGGGACTCATCTTGGTCATCCGCCCATTGAACTGTACCCGCTGGAACCGTCCCTTCGATCTGCTTGGTCTCAGGATTGTAAGTCAAGCCTTCAGGTAGGCCGTCAACCGTCACGGTCGCTTCTGGATCATCGGTCTCTACAGAAACAGGGGTGATTGGCTTCCCTTCCGTCGCTTGGATATCCTTGGCGGCAACGGTGATGGTTGGTGCGGTGGTGTCAGGTACGACAGTCTTAGTTGCTGTAGCGGTAATCGTTTGGTCTGCCTTAATAGCTGTACCTGGTTGAACATCCCAAGTTGGATTCTCATAACCTTCAGCAGGTTGGGCTGTTGGGTAATGAGCTGCTGTTAAAGCTGCACCATCTTTCACATGGTAAACCTTGTTCTCAGAAAGTGAAGCAACACCTTCGCCTGCCTTGAAGTCTACCTTATGATAGCCTTGAGGAACAGGGGTATTTGGATCTTCACTACGATCAATCACATCAGGTGCTGTGACATTCACTTGTGCTGTCACTTGATCAGTAGTGCCGTCTTCATAGGTAACAGTAACTGGTACTTCAATCGTTTGTCCCGGAACCTTAGATGTTTCTTCCGCAGGGAGTGTAATCGCACCGGTTTCTGGATTAATCGTTGCACCGTTTGTTGGTGTAGTAATTGAGAAGGCTGGTTTAGCTGGATCTTTGGAAAGTGGAACATTGCTGAAGTCAACATCTGTCTCCTTACCTTCCAGATCAACTTGTTTAAAGTTTGGTTGTTGACCGGTGAAGTCTTTACCAAATTCTGCTTCTTCTGGTGCGTAGTTTGGTTGATATTTCTCTTGATCTTGACGATCATCCTTGATGGTAATTTCTGCATCTGCTGGTAGACGTAAACCATTATCAAAGGCAACAGATACTGGAACGACAATCTTCTGACCAGGTTTTAATTTAGCAGTTTCAGAAGCTGGAACAGTAACGACACCAGTATTTGGATCAACTGAAACCTGAATATCTTGTCCATCAACATTGACTGTTTCAAGAGGTCTATACTCTACTTGCACTTGGTCATTTTCGTCAGTCGTTACTACGCGCTCAACATATTCATATTTAGGCGCATTTTGTCCTTGATATTTTGGTTCGTATTCTTGGCCATCTTTATCCACGAATTTTGGCGTATCAGTTTTTGCTTCTTCGCCAGCTTTTGTTTCAATTGGATGATATTTGACGCCTGGTGTTGCGATAAAGGAGTCAGCAGCCAATGCTTCACCTAGGTCATCAGCATTGCTATTACCATAGAACACAGCAGATGAATAGTTGGCAGGAACTGCTAAGTCAGCAGGAACCGTCATAGGTACTGAACCAATGCGTCCAACTTCATTACTATTCAGCTCAACCGCTTCGCCGATTGGTTTACCATCTTTAAACCATCTTACTTTATACTGTTGGTTTGGAAGTAAGCCTGCTGTTTCATTCTGAACTTCTTGGCCTGGCCGAGCAAAGTTGTTCTGGTTATCAAATACTTTAATATCATGGAGAGGTTGCGCTGCTAATGCTGCAAAATTGACGTTAGAAATATTATCTGAAACAAGATTATTTACTCCAACAGGTAAAGTACTGTTATTGGTTAGGGCTTCAAACATATTATTCTGTGATGTATTGCCCCAGATTGCATAGTTATCAATCAATGGAGCAACATACATATAGTCTGTATTAATGTGACGGTGTTTTTGGCCTATTGTTCCATTCCATTGTAGTAAGCTACCGTGGTTGACATCTTCGTCGCGAACAAGTTGCCCATACTCTTCATCTGTAATTGTATGTGACACACTGGCGCCAGAGTTTTGTCTGTAAGGGCTAATCCCGTATAAACCTCTAAAGGGAATATAGTAGTAACCATCGCTGTCTACCGTACCAACAACTGTTTCAGCAATATGAGATCCCTTGCCATTCTCCGCTTCATATTCACGAATAATAGTTTCTTGAGCTTTTCTTAAGTCCTTAACGCCGTGATTAGGATTAGCTTCCTTCCATGCATCAAAGCGACGCGCAATCTCATCGTTAACATAAGATGCAACCACTTTTGTACCTGTCGCATTAACGTCCCAAGAGTCCTTCTTCCAACCTTCTGCGATTGAACCCATTGGATCCCCATTTTCATACCAGACATTACCTCTTACGGTACCGTAATTACCAACATTTGGCCAAATTCCATCTTCATTTGGTGAAGTTGTCCATTGATCTTTTGGCTTAACTAACCAATCGTTCATCAAGATTTTTTCTTGGAGGGCAACTTGGCCATCAACGATACGGTTAACTCCAGCTGTAAAGTCCCAAGATTCATTGACCCGGTTCAAGCGTTTGTGGAAACCATATTTGTGGTCACCTGGTTTAATGACGTTATACTTTTCAGGATCCGGGTTTTCTGCCCAGGTCCGAATAGC
Organism: Aerococcus sanguinicola; assembly: GCF_001543145.1. Classification (NCBI taxonomy): domain Bacteria; kingdom Bacillati; phylum Bacillota; class Bacilli; order Lactobacillales; family Aerococcaceae; genus Aerococcus; species Aerococcus sanguinicola. The sequence goes on from NZ_CP014160.1 coordinate 445,879, forward strand.
AAAGTCGCCATTACCAGCTAATTGGAAGTGGTGAATGTTACCGAATTGGTCAACTTCTGGTTTTTCAAAATTAAAAGTAAAGGTACCATCTGGACGTGAAGTTGTCTTATAGACATTAGAAACATAACCATCGGAGTCTACCCATTGTAGGAAGACATTGACGCCACCAATTGTTTCCTTACTTGGATTATTTAATTTATTGTAACGGTAAACATAGGCAGTCCCGGAATAAGATTGTGGATCACCTTTTTGACCAGGTGAGTAAATAGCGTTCGCTTCTACTTCTTGTAAGTCAACTGAACGCGTAGAAATATCTGCTTTCTTATTGCCATTCGATTCTTCAGATGGCTTATTGTCTGCAGTTTCAACTTCTGGTTGATTTTCAGTAGGTGCTGCATAAGACGTTATCTTAGCAGCCTGTTCTGAATCAGATTCCTTATTATTAGTATTCTCTGAAACAGTTTTTTCTGGTTCAGTTTCTTTTTCGGGTAATGTTTCAGTATTTGCTGGTGTTTCTACTGATTCTGAACTTGTAGCTGCTGGTGTTTCTGTCGAAGCATTTTCTTCTACAGGTGCTGCTTCCGTTGCAGGAGCTTCCTCTGCTACTGGAGCTGCTTCAGGAGCAGCCGTTTCTTCAACGGCAGGTGTTTCTTCAAGTGTAGGCGCTTCGTTTGAAGCTGGAGTTGCTTCACTCGTTGGAGCTTCTTCCTCTTCAGGTGTCTCTTCTCCAGCAACCGGAGCAACTTCTTCACTTGCATTGGTTTCTTCTGCAGCCGCTGCTTGAACAACGACAGCATCCCCTGCAAATAATAGTCCAGCTGCTACAGCTACAGAAGCTACGCCAACACTTAAGCGCTTAATTGAGTAGCGATAGAATTTATTACTTTGCTTCTCCTTTTTCACTTGGTAGTTATTTTTTCCAACCATAGCTTTCCTCCTATTTTTAGTCAAAGCATATAATATCTTGCAATAAAGTTTTTGCTAGAAATAAATAATTGTCACTACCAAAAAATTGTAGCATCTAAGTCACGAGCTTTTAGGGAATATCTATGAAAAGTATTAAAAACAAATAGGTCGAAATTAGCTTCGAATCTATCTTTCTATATGAATATTAGCTCAATTGTCAGATCTTTCGGTAAATAAACTAATTATTATTTCTAACAGCACTTCACCAAATGTAATCCATTTGACAAAACTATCGTACAAAAAAAAAAAAAAAAAGCAATAAAAAACAAGTTTTTTATTGCCAATAGCTAATCATCAAATAAACAGAAATGCATAAACACCTTCGAAAAGAGTGATAATTAGGCTTTTAAGCCGATATTTCTATTTTTATTAGCATAATTTAATTTAAATTTGATACATATTTTGTACTTAAACCCACTAATCAGGGAGCTAAATAATTTGCTAAGAATATTTTTTGTTTTTTTAAATGAGTATTTTTTCATTTTTGTGGAACAACATTTAGCTATGCTTAAAAGTATTATTCTATATCAACCGTATTAAATTTCCAAAGCTCAAGTCAGAAAACTGCGCATACTTCTTCGATACTTTAATCAAAAAAATACCCCCAGGAGCCACCAACTCCCGGAGGTATTGTGTTAGTTATGAACGCCGTCATCGCGTTCCACACATTTATTATAACATATAAACCAGAAAGAGGAAGCCATCAAGCTCCTCTTTTTTAATGGTTCCCAGGAATTTTGCTTGGCCAAACTAGGGAATTCATCTTGCTCATGATAAGGATTTTAGCATGCTTAAAGACAGAATGCAGATAAATTACTTATCCATATTTATTAGTTATATGCTTTCATATGCTATAATTCTATCTGGGCTATTTCCCTCGAAGGGAGGTGTTAGTTATGTCAATTAATGCCATCATCGTGTTGATTGTCGCACCACTCATTGTGGGAATACTCATTGAGTTATTCTCTTGGTGGTTGAACAAGAAGTGACAATCGACTAGCCCAATCTCAACCGCACACGCTTAGCCCACCTCTGAGCGAAAAAAATACCCCCAGGAGCCGTGAACTCCGGGGGGTATTGTGTTAGTTATGAACGCCATCATCGCGTTCCACACATTTATTATAACACATAAAGCAGAAAGAGGAAGCCATCAAGCTCCTCTTTTTTAATATTAATGGCATTCAGCTTGGTGAAGAGGAGCGGAGCCTTGGAATTGGCCACCAAGCATGTTGTGAGAAGATCTGGGACTTACAAGCTAGCAATTTGCTTTTGACGGCTCTCTCTGCAAATAGAAAATAACAATGTGCATACAGGAGCTCTGAACGCAAATAAAGAGTGGCTATTTGCATGTGGGAAGTCCGAGCGCAAATAGAAAATATCTATTTGTATGCAGGAAGCTCAAAAGCAAATAGAAAGTAGCAAATTGCACATAGGAGCTTTGAACGCAAATTGGAGCCAGCAATTTCCTGAAAGTACCCCACCGCGTACAATCCCCCCAATTGAGTCTCTAAATATTTAATAATCGAAGTTAAGGAACAGCGAATACTCATCAGCACCATTTAAGTCAAAAGGTACAATAAAAACCAGGCACAATCACCTGGTCTTTATTGTTGACAAGCGAAGCGAATTAGGGATAGTAGGCGCTAGCCGTACTAGCCAAAACCTGCTCCAAAAGTCAACCCTGACTCCACTTCACAAAATCTAGCCGAGCCTTTAGCAAGGCTCTTCTAGATTTTGCTCCAGTGGTTCAGGGCTAACCGACTTTTGTCGCACTCTAACTCTTTGAGTCTCGCTAGGCGAGAGACCTTGGCTCGAGCCGGTGCCATGGCTTTTCAACGATCAAACTCAAGACGGAACGGATGCTCATCACTACAATTTAGATTAAGAGTAAAAAAGCCAGGTAAAAATCACCTAGCTTTTTTAGCTTAAAACCGATATTTCAATTCCGGTACCCCATCATCCTTGGGCATCCGCTCCTGAAGCTCTCCAAGCACCTGGTCGAACTGGGTGTTGATCTCCTGGCGCGGTGACTCTTCCACCTCGCGGACAAATTTCAGCTTGCGGATCTTTTGGATGGTGTCGTCGATCGTTTCGATTGGGCTGTAGACGACGGCGTACTTGAGCTTATAGGAAATATAGTAGACATAGCCGTACTTCTGTAAGGGGCGGGTGTGCTTGGTGGAATGGAGCCAGACAATGAGTCCCGCCCGGTCTTGCCGTTGTTCATATTCTGCCATTAGCGTCACCTCCCTGCTTCTTTATCTAGGCTTTTTCAATTTCAATCAATAGGTCGTTGGAGTCCACTTGGTCGCCTGCTTGGACGTGGATGGCTTTGATTACCCCGTCGATCGGTGACTTCACGGTGGTTTCCATCTTCATGGCTTCCGTTACCAGGATAGTTTGACCGACCTTGACGCTGTCCCCTTTTTCGCAGGAAACCTTCACAATGGTCCCTGGCATGGTGGCGCCGATGTGGCCGCGGTTGGATGGGTCAGCTTTTGGACGGAGGGCCACGCTGGTCTTAATGGTGGTGTCCTTGACCGTGATTTCCCGGCGTTGGCCGTTGAGGTCGAAGTAGACAATCCGTTCACCGAGGTGGTTAGGGGCGCCGACTTGGATCAGTTTGATCCGCAAGACCTTACCCTTTTGGATCTCAACAGAGACCGTTTCTCCTGGCTGCATGCCCCGGAAGAAGGTTGGGGTGTCGATGTTGGAGAGGTCGGAGTAGTTGTCCAACTTCTTGCAGTAGTCGACGAAGACTTTTGGATACATGAGATAAGCCAGTAAGTCTTGGTTGGTGATCTCAATATCCACTTTTTCCCCTAATTCTTCACGCACGGCGTCGAAGTCGACTGGGTCTAAGAGGTCACCAGGACGTTCGGTCGTAGCAGGGGCGCCCTTGAGGATAATGTCTTGGACATCTTTAGGGAAGCCGCCCACGGGTTGGCCTAGGTCGCCTTGGAAGAACTTGATGACGGAGTCTGGGAAGTCCAGGCTCTTACCGCGTTCGAAGAAGTCCTCGATAGAGAGCTTGTTTTGGACCATGAAGAGGGCCATGTCGCCTACCACCTTAGAGGATGGGGTCACTTTGACAATGTCGCCAAAGAGCATGTTGACGTCGTGGTACATGACCTTGATCTCTTCCCAACGGTCTTCCAGGCCGACCCCGATCGCTTGTTGCTGAAGGTTGGTGTACTGGCCGCCTGGCATCTCGGTCTTGTAGATCTCGGTTTCAGGCACCTTGAGCCCAGACGCGAAGTCATCGTAATAGGCCCGGACGCCTGACCAGTAATGGTTCATCTTCTGGGCATTGCCCACGTTGAGGTCTGGACGGCGGTCGTCGTGTTCCAGGGCATAGTAGAGGGTGGTCATACTTGGCTGGCTGGTCGTTGAGGAGAAGGCAGAAGTTGCCACGTCCACAATGTCCACCCCAGCCCGGGCAGCTTCGGCATAGGTAATAATCCCGTTGCCCGCCGTGTCGTGGGTGTGGAGGTGGATCGGCACGTCCACTGCCGCCTTGAGTTCAGATATCAGGGCATAGGCGGCTTGGGGTTTCAAGAGCCCGGCCATGTCCTTGATGGCGATGATATCGGCCCCCGCGCTGACCAGGTCCTTGGCGAAGTTGACATAGTAGTCCGTGGAGTATTTTTGCCGGTCAGGATTGAGGACATCGCCGGTATAGCACATGGCCGCTTCGGCGATCTTACCCGTATCCTTGACGAACTGGAGCGGTTTTTCAATTTGTTTGATCCAGTTCAAGCTGTCGAAGACCCGGAAAACGTCGATGCCGGATTCGGCCGACTGCTTGATAAAGGCTTCCAGCACATTGTCCGGATAAGCCGTGTAGCCCACTGCATTGGACCCTCTAAAGAGCATCTGCAAGAGGGTATTAGGCATAGCGGCCCGGAATTTTTCTAAGCGTTCCCATGGGTCTTCGGTCAGGAAGCGGTAGGCCGTGTCGAAGGTGGCCCCGCCCCAGACTTCCATGGAGAAAAAGTTCGGATTAGCTGCTTCCATGGCTTGGGCAGCCTTGAGCATGTCGCGGGTCCGCATCCGGGTCGCAATCAGTGACTGGTGGGCGTCCCGCATGGTGGTGTCGGTCAGGAGGAGTTCCTGCTTGTTCTTCACGAAGTCTTGGACCGCCTTGACCCCGTCCTTGTCCAGGATCTGCTTAGCAGTTGGGCCATGGCTTTCGACCGCTTCCAAGCTATTCGGCACTTGGGCCTTGGTGTAGTGGGGTTTCTCCCCACGTTTGAGGCCTGGGAAGCCGTTGATGGTCGTTTCCGCGATATAGCGGAGGATCTTATTCCCTCTATCCCGGTTCTTTTCTTTAGGGAATTCGAAGAGAGATGGGGTGTTGTCGATGAAGAGGGTCGTCGCTTGACCGGTTTGGAATTCATCGTGGCGGACCACATTCAAGAGGAAGGGAATATTGTTCTTCACGCCGCGGATCCGGTACTCACGGAGGGCCCGGGTCATCTTAGCCACGGTCTCTTCGAAGGTCATGGCGTGGGCGATCAGCTTGGTCACCATGGAGTCATAGTAAGGCGACACTTCCGCATTCTGGTAGCCATTCCCCGCATCCAGACGCAGGCCGAAACCACCTGGTGAGCGATAGGTGTTGATCTTACCCGTATCTGGGAAGAAGTTGTTGGCGGGGTCTTCGGTCGTGATCCGGCACTGGATGGCATAACCCATCAGCGGCAGGTCTTCTTGCTTAGGCAGGCCAATCTCTTCAAAAGATTCGCCGTCCGCAATCCGGATCTGGGCCTTGACAATGTCGACCCCAGTGATCTCTTCGGAAATGGTGTGTTCCACTTGGACACGGGGGTTGACTTCGATGAAGTAGAAGTCGTGGCCGTCTAATAAGAATTCCACCGTCCCGGCATTCTGATAGCCGACATGGGACATGAGGCGGACCGCTTCGTCGCAGACCTCATGGCGGACTTCCATGGGTAGACCCACTGTTGGAGCCACTTCGACGACTTTTTGGTGGCGGCGTTGAACGGAGCAGTCACGTTCCCAGAGGTGCATGACATGGCCGTGCTGGTCGCCTAGGATTTGCACTTCGATATGTTTAGGGTTGGCAATGTATTTCTCCGCATACATCACGCCCGAGCCAAACGCCTTGAGCGCTTCATTGGAGGCCGTTTCGAATTGCTCTTCCAATTCATCATCGGAGCGAACTACCCGCATGCCGCGGCCGCCACCCCCATTGGCTGCCTTAACCATGATCGGATAGCCCGCTTCCTTAGCGAAGGCGCGGACTTCTTCCACGGATTCCACCGGACCAGGCGTCCCCGGGATTTCGCGGATGCCCGCATCACGCGCAGCAATTTTGGCCTTAACCTTGTCCCCGAACATGTCCAGGGTTTCAACTTTAGGGCCGATGAAGATAATGCCTTCTTCCTGGCAGCGGCGGGCAAAGTCCACATTCTCAGACAGGAAGCCATAGCCAGGGTGGATGGCGTCGGCGCCGGTGTCTTTGGCGATGCGGATAATATCTTCAATGTCGAGATAGGCTTTGACAGGTTTCTTACCTTCCCCAACCAGGTAGGACTCGTCCGCCTTGAAGCGGTGGACCGAATTCTCATCTTCCTTGGCGAAGATAGCGACCGTCTCGATGCCTAATTCAAAACAGGCCCGGAAGACGCGGATAGCGATTTCGCCACGGTTGGCGACTAGGACTTTTTTAATCATAATTACACTCCCCTTTGATGACATGCAGTGGCTACTTGGATATGAACTTGGGATAAAAATGCTAAACTCTTTTTAAACAACAAATTTTTGTCAAAAACCTGTTCCAAAAGTCAACCCTGACCTCCACTTCACAAACTATGTCCGATTGTTTGCCAACAATCTCCCATAGTTTGCTGCAGTGATTCAGGGCTAAACGACTTTTGTCACACTCTATTTTGGTCTGCTCTTACAGCTGAGAGGGCGAGGCCCACCATGATGGCCGAGGTGAGGATGGAGGACCCGCCGTATGAGATGAAGGGGAAGGTAATCCCCGTGATTGGCAGGAGCCCCGTCACCCCGCCCAGGTTGATCACAGCCTGGATCAGGAAATAAGAGGCCAGCCCAATTAAGAGCATTTGGATATAGACGCTTCGTGCTTTTTGGGCCCGGTAGTAGAGGTAGAGGGTGAGGTAGAAGTAGAGGCCCAGGATAAAGATCAGGCCAACTAGCCCCAACTCCTCGCCCACGATGGCCATGATGAAGTCGTTGTGGGCTTCTGGCAGGTAGCCCAGCTTTTGGACCGAATTCCCCAGGCCCCGGCCGAAGAGACCGCCCCCCTTGAGGGCATAGTAGGAATTGACCAATTGGTGGCCGATTCCCTGGGCTTCGGGAAAGGGATTCACGAAGCTGAGCAGGCGCTGGACTTGGTAGTTATCCGAAGACCAGCCCAAATGATTGGCCAGGCGGGCGCCTAAGACCAAGACGGCATAGGCTGCGACCGCCAGACCGCTCAGCACTTTGACGACCTTAGACGATATCCCCGACCCCAGCACCATGAGACTGGCAATAACAAGAAGCAGGCCGAAGCCCCCGATATCGGGCAGGAGGACGGCAATGCCCAGCCAGACCAGGATGGCGGCAGGCACTAAGGGATGGCGGCCGAGGACCCTGAAGAAGCCCTTCCAGCCCGGATTCTGGGCGAAGTCTTTTTGGTAGCGGCTGAAATAGTCCGCTAAGAGCAGGATCAGGACCGGCTTGGCGAATTCAATCGGTTGGATGGAGATCACATAGAGGTCGATCCAACCCTTGGCCCCGTTGATCTCCTCCCCAAAGAAGAGCACGAAGACCAGGGCCAGGCTGATGACCGCAATGGCCAGCTTCTTGAAAGCTTGACTGCGAAAGACCGTCACCCGGAGCCGGTAGATCAGCATGGCAACGGCGAAACCGACACCCATGAAGACCAGCTGGCGGACCACATAGTAGGAGACGTCATTGCCCTCCGAAATGGCCCGGTAGGATGAAGCCGTAAAGACCATGATCAAACCGATAATCGAGAGCACCACATAGGGCAGGAAGATCGATAGGTTCATCTCCCGGTAGGCCCTCCTCAGCGCCGAAGCGACCTTTTGCGTCTTAGACTTAGGAGTCTTTTCTGTTGACACGGTGGTCCCCCTCTACATGGTAGAACTGCCCCTCTTCGAAGATCTCCGTATAAACCTGGTTCAGGGTATTCTCCAATTCTTTAATAATTTGATGGCCCTTATCTTTCGAAATTGCACCAATCGCAATCGCATAGGCGACTTGCTTGGAGAAGCCATACATCTGAGTATCCACAATCTCCTCAAAGGCCGGACACTGGGCAAAACATAAGTGTTCCTTTTGACTGAGGATTAAGTGGGAGATGCGTTGGGCTTCATGAAGCAAGATCTCTTCCGCTTGCTTCCGATCGATATCCATTCGCTATCCCCTCCTTCTTTTTATTAGATTTTTACCACATGGTGTTGGTGAGCATTCGTTCCGCTTTTGAATTTGATCGTTAAGAGCCATGGCACCGGTTCGGGCCAAGGTCCCTCACCTAGCGAGCTTCAAAGGGCTAGTAACGGCTAGCGCCGACTATCCCTAATTCACATCGCTTGCTATTTCATGGCTAACGATCAAATTCAAAGCTCCACTACTGCTCACAAGTGCACAGTATAGGAATAAATAGAAAAAATTATACTTTAATTACTAGCACCAACATTAAATGGCAAAGAATCCTTTATTAAGCATATATACTTGAAATTATACCATAACTTGATGAGAAGCTTGTTAGTTTTCGGGATTTTATTCGCTTGAGCAGAAATGGTCTTGCTGGTTGGCGTGCCTGAACTTGGATCTGGCGACTGTTTGCTAGGATGTGGCTGGTCAATGGCCCTATGAGTCGAGATAGCGACATATCTAAAGCCTTCTGTCGTTTGCGGAACGAGTTACCGACATATCTAATATCTTCTGTCGCTTGCGACCCGGGATAACGACATATCTCGAACGTTTTGTCGCTTGCGACACGAGTTACCGACATATTCCAAACCTTTTGGCGCTTGCGGAACGAGTTACCGACAAAAGATCCAGTAATGTGTCCGTTATGGCACCAGGATTGCCGTATCTTGGAGAAACTGCATCTTCTCCTACGACAATGCAGTTTCTCGACGACTTACTGCATCTTCCCTCACGTTAATGCAGTTTCTCGGCTCTTTACTGCATCTTCTCGCACGACAATGCAGTTTCTAACCAAAAAAACAGTACCCCTCTAGCCCCAGAAGCACTAGCGACCTAGGATAAAAGACAAGGCGGCCCCAGCCGTCTTGTCCTTCTAAAATCTTAGGATCACTCTCAAGACGGAACGGATGCTCACCAGCACAATCCCCAAATAAAAAGCAGGAAGTGGAGCTCATCCCTCCACTTCCTACCGGTTCTTGCTTAATTTTCTGCTTTTTTCTTGCGCTTGTTGTAGCGGGCGCGTTCGCTCTTGTTGAGGATGCGTTTGCGGACACGGACGGTTTCTGGGGTAACTTCGCAGAGTTCGTCGTCATCCATGAATTCCAGCGATTGTTCCAGGTTCAGGACGCGAGGTTCCTTGATAGTCGCAGTTTGGTCCTTGGTTGCAGACCGCACGTTGGTCAGGTTCTTGGCCCGGACGATGTTGACGTCGATGTCTTCTTCCCGAGCATTTTCGCCGACAACCATGCCTTCATAAACTTCAGTCCCTGGGTGGACGAAAATAGTCCCGCGGTCTTCCACGTTCATGATGCCATAAGTGGTAGCCTTGCCGGTTTCCGTAGAGACCAGAGAGCCATTGCGGCGGCCGCCGATTTCAGCATTAATCAGAGGTTGATAAGAATCGAAGCTGTGGTTCATGATCCCGTAACCGTGTGTCATGGTCACGAATTGGGTGCCGTAGCCGATCATCCCACGGGCAGGCACTAAATAGTTCAAGCGCACCGTCCCGCGACCTTCATTCACCATATCCAACATTTGCCCCTTACGTTGGTTCAAGGAATCAATCACGCTCCCTTGGTATTCTTCAGGCGTATCGATTTGTACCGATTCAAAAGGCTCTTGCTTGATCCCGTCGATCTCACGGATAATTACTTCCGGCCGTGACACTTGGAGTTCGAAACCTTCCCGGCGCATGTTTTCAATCAAGATGGACAGGTGGAGTTCCCCCCGGCCGGAAACGATCCATTGGTCAGGCTCAGGCGTATCTTCTACGCGCAGAGACACATCGGTATGGAGCTCATACTTCAAGCGTTCTTCGATCTGACGGGCGGTCACAAATTTCCCTTCCCGGCCCGCAAAAGGTGAGTTATTGGTCATGAAGGTCATTTGCAGGGTTGGTTCATCGATCCGCAGTGGAGGGAAAGCTTCCTGTACCTCTGTATCCGTTACGGTTTCACCCACATAGATATCTTCCATCCCGGATACCGCAATCAAGTCGCCCGCTTCGGCATGGTCGATCTCTACCCGGTCCAAGCCAAGGAAGCCTAACAATTTCGTCACACGGAAGTTCTTCTTGGTCCCGTCCAACTTGTTCAAGGTCACTTGGTCGCCCACACTGATAGACCCGCGGAAGATCCGGCCAATCCCGATCCGGCCTACATAGTCGTTATAGTCCAGCATGCAGACTTGGAATTGCAGCGGTTCATCCTTGTTGTCTTCAGGGGCTGGCACGTTTTCGATGATGGCGTCAAAGATTGGGGCCATCGTTTTTTCTTGCTTAGCAGGGTCAGCTGAATAGCTGGAAGTCCCGTTCATCGCTGACGCGTAAACTACTGGGAACTCGATTTGGTCTTCGTCCGCACCAAGCTCGATGAAGAGGTCGAGAACTTCATCCACCACTTCCATAGGGCGAGCAGCAGGCTTGTCGATCTTATTCACCACCACAATTGGCGTCTTCCCAGCTTCGAAGGCTTTTTGGAGGACAAAACGAGTCTGTGGCATGGTCCCTTCATAGGCATCCACAACCAGAACAACCCCGTCAACCATGGTCATGATCCGTTCCACTTCACCCCCGAAGTCCGCGTGCCCTGGGGTGTCCATGATATTCACTCGGGTGCCCTTGTAGTTAACCGCTGTGTTCTTAGAGAGGATAGTAATCCCACGTTCCCGTTCCAGGTCGTTGGAATCCATGGCCCGTTCATCTAAGTGAGCCCGCTCATCTAAGGTATCTGAATTTTCAAGTAGCTGGTTAACCAGGGTCGTTTTCCCGTGGTCAACGTGGGCTATAATGGCGACATTCCGAATATCTTCGCGTTTTGTCATTGATGTCTTAACTCCTTTTTCTATTTGCTTCTATTATTATCTGGTCAAAAATTGCTTCTCTACTTTTAGCGTTAGTGATTAATGATCAAGAACAGTTTTTATATCATCTACTTTTGAGCAGTAGTGGAGCGTTGAAATTGGTCGTTAGCCATGAAAAGCAAGCGATGTGAATTAGGGATAGTAGGCGCTAGCCGTACTAGCCCTTTGAAGCTCGCTAGGTGAGGGACCTTGGCCCGAACCGGTGCCATGGCTTTTTAACGACCAAATTCAAAAGCGTAACGAAGGCTCACTAGCACAATCACCAGCACTATCACAAGATCATAAAGCTCCAAAAAATCTGCTTTATCATTTTATCACTATTACCAGGCCTTGCCTAGGAATTATTAGGGATTTTTACATTTTATCCCAGGCGGCTTCAACGGCCAGGTACTTGACAAATTGTTGGTAGGCCGAGGGATAACCGATCACGCCCGAACCCTTGTGGAGGAGGTCCAAGCGGCTGCCGTCGAACTGGCTGAAACTGAGCCCTGCCTCACGGGCAATAACAGCACCGGCGGCCACATCCCAGGGAGCTAACTTAGGTGAGAAGTAGAGTAAAAGATCCCCGCGCAGCACATAGAGAACCTGCAAACCGGCCGAGCCGTAGATCCTAAAGCCTAGCGCCTGGTCAATGAAGTCCTGGATGCGGTGGGTATTGTGGAGGGCGTAGCTGCCGTTCCCCGCAATCAGACCCTCGCGCAGGGGCTTGTCGTCAAAAGGCTTCTCGAAAGGCTGGCCATTCCAGGTCACCCCCTGGCCCTGCCAGGCAGACACATAGTCATCCGCCATCACATCGTAGATCACGCCAAACTGGCCTTCCCCATCCACATAGCGCCCCAGCATAATGGCGAAGTGGCGGCCCTGGCCGTAGAAATTCGCGGTTCCGTCGATAGGGTCAATAATCCACACGGTCCCTTCCAGGCTATCCGACTGCTGGCCCTCCCCCTCTTCGCCAATAATCCGATCATCCGGGAAGTGGGTCTGGATCTGCTCGCGCAAGTAGCGCTCCGTCTCCTGGTCCAGATTGGTCACAATATCCTGGTGGCTGGACTTCTCATTCACTGTCAGCGGCTGGTCCATCGCTTGGCGGATATGGTCAGCCGCCGCCATCACCCAGCCGTGGACTAAGTCTTCAATTGCTTGTCTTTCCATTTAACTTCCTCCTTAAGGCATGGTCACGCGGCCGGCCTCCGTCGCCTTGGCCTTCTGCATGGTCCGATACACATTATAAGACGACACCTTCTCAAAGGCATTGCCCAACTGCTTCTCCTCCATCTTCGACGGCACCACTTCCTTAAAAGTCCGGTAAGCCGCCATCAAATCCGCACGGTCCACCCCGCCCTCATAGGCAAGCTCCACCGCATGGAAAAACTCCACCACCATCGTCATCTCCTCCGTCGACCAAGACATATCCAGTGGGTAAGCATAACCCATCCAAATCTCCCCCTTCAGCACACTATTTGCCTCTATTATAGCAGAAAACAGACCACTATGGCAGAAAGCGGCTTAGCCTGGGAGAAAGACAGTTTGAAAGTTGGCCAGGGAGAAAAATATAGTAGGCGACAGCCGTACTAGGCCAACGCATTCTCACCATAATACTATCCTTCTCCTATAGCAGATCCCTTAAAGTCAATAGCGCACCATTAAGCAAGAAGACTCTACTTCCATTTCAAACCAAAAACTCGCTCTTTATTTAATAGTACAGGTTAATTATTAATATATTCAGTTCATGTCGTTAGCAGGAGTGGAGCTTGAGTTTGATCGTTAGCCATGAAAAGAAAGCAATGTGAATTAGGGATAGTAGGCGCTAGCCGTACTAGCCCTTTGAAGCTTGCTAGGTGAGAGACCTTGGCTCTCACCGGTTCCACGGCTCTTTAACGATCAAACTCAAGACGGAACGCATGCTCACCATGCAATCCTTCTCCTATAGCAGATCCCTTAAAGTTAATAGCGAACCATTAAGCAAGAAGACTCTACTTTCATTTCAAACCAAAAACTTGCTCTTTATTTAATAGTACGGGTTAATTATTAATATATTCAGTTCATTTCATGAGCAGGAGTGGAGCGTTGAAGTTGGTCCTTAGCCATGAAAAGCAAGTAAAACGAATTACGGAGCGTAGACTTTAGCCGTACGCTCCGTTTGAGATTTTCTAGGCGAGAGACCTTGGCTCGAGCCGGTGCCATGGCTCTTCAAGGACCAAATTCAAAAGCGGAACGCATGCTCACTAGCACCATCTATATGAAAAATTATCCCAATCCCCATTAAAAAAGAGCCCAAGATCAGGCTCTTTTTTGTGTATAGAATCAATTTTTTGTTTGCTTAATGAGATTAAGCGTGGATAGCTTGGCCTAAAAGACCTTCTGCACAGTCCTTGATCGCCTCATTCAAGGTTGGGTGACCGTGAACCGTCAAGGCAATATCTTCAGCTGTCATGCCAGATTCAATGGCTAAGCCAATTTCAGCAGCAGCATCCGATGCGTTAGGTCCAACCACTTGGCCACCAACGATAATGTTGTTGTCCTTAGTAGCGACTAAGCGAACGAAACCGTCTGCGTTAGCCATAGATACGGCACGGCCGTTCCCACCGAATGGGAATTTGAAGGAGTGTACATCCAAGCCTTTTTCCTTAGCGTCAGCTTCGGTTAAGCCGTAGCTTGCCAATTCTGGATCAGTATAAGCAATTGAAGGCATTGACTTGTAGTCAACAATTGCATTTTCCCCAGCGATGGCTTCAGCAGCTACGATCCCTTCGTAAGAAGCCTTGTGGGCAAGGGCTAAGCCTGGCACGATATCACCGATGGCGTAGATGTTCTTCACGCTGGTCCGGCCTTGTTCGTCAACCTTGACTAAGCCGCGGTCGTCCATTTCAACGCCTGCTGCTTGAAGGCCGATTTCAGCCGTATTTGGACGGCGGCCAACAGATACGAGAACTTTAGAAACGGTAATTTCTTTTTCTTTGCCTTTTTCTTCGTATTTAACGGTTACAGAGTCGCCGTTGTCTGTAGCTTCTTTAGCCATCCCGTTGGTGATGACCTTCATACCTTTTTTCTTCATGTCTTTTTGAACAACTTTCACCATGTCTTTTTCAAAACCTGGTAAGAGTTGTGGAGACCCTTCAAGGATGGTGACTTCAGAACCGAGGTTAGCGTAGGCAGAACCTAATTCAGAACCTACCACGCCACCACCGATCACTAGAAGTTTTTCTGGAACTTCTTCAAAAGCTAAGGCCCCTGTTGAGTCCACAATGTTACCACCGAACTTGAAGCCTGGGATTTCGATTGGGGTTGACCCAGTAGCAACGATCAAGTTGTTGTAAGTGTACAATTGATGTTCGTCGCCCTCACCGGTAATAGTTAACTCTTTATCGTTGTTGATATAAGCTTCGCCCCATACCACATCGATCTTGTTCTTCTTGAAGAGGAAGCCAATCCCGTCAGTCATTTTCTTAACGACTTGGTTGTCTTTCCAATCTTGGGTCTTGGTAAAGTCTAAGTTTGTTCCTTCAGTTGTCACACCGAAAACTTCTGCGCCTTCTAAGGCAGAATGGTAAGCGTGACCTGCTTGGATCAAGGCTTTAGAAGGAATACAGCCAACGTTTAAGCAGACCCCACCGAGGAATTCACGTTCGATAACTGTAACCTTTTGGCCTTTTTGGGCAGCGCGGATTGCTGCCACATAGCCACCAGGGCCTGAACCGATAACGACTGTATCTAATTCAATTGCCATTGCTCCTACTACCATATTTTATCAACCTATCCTTCCATTAACAGCAATTCTGGTTCTGACAATAAGCGAGCGACTTCGTTCAAGCAACGTTGACCTACAGCCCCGTCGACAATACGGTGGTCGAAGGTTAAGGAAAGTTTCAAGACGCGGCCAACTGCTAATTCGCCTTCATCGTTGACAACAGGTTCTTGCTTGATGGCACCGAAACCTAAGATAGCAACTTCTGGGAAGTTAAGGATTGGAGTGAAGAATTCGCCACCAGCTGAACCGATGTTAGAAATTGTAATGGTACCGTCGCCCATTTCTTCGTTGGTTAATTCACCAGCGTGAGCTTTGGCAGCTTTTTCGTTGATTTCGTTAGCAATTTCAAACATTGATTTTTGGTTAGCGTTCTTGATATTTGGAACGAATAAACCATTGTCAGTATCTGTTGCAATCCCTACGTTATAGTATTTCTTAAGGATGTATTCGCGGTTTTCTTCGTCGATTGATGCGTTAAGCATTGGGTATTTCTTAACTGCAGCAACTAAGGCTTTCACCACATAAGGTAAGAAGGTTAACTTCACATCACGTTCTGCAGCGATGCCCTTGAATTTCTTACGATGATCCCAAAGTTTAGACACTTCAACGTCCATGAAGAGGGATACTTGAGGTGCAGTAAACTTAGAAGTGGTCATGGATTCAGAGATGATCCGACGCATTGGTGAGATCTTAACGCGTTCAACCAAGTCTTCGTTAGAAACAGTTGGCGCTGGAGCAGGTGATTTCTTAGCTGCTTTTTCTTCCTTAGCTGGAGCTGCTTCTTGGCTAGCTTCTTGGCTGCTTGCAGCTTGAGCGTTTGGATCGAAGTTGTCGATGTCATCACGGGTAATTTGGCCGTTCTTACCGGTGCCGTTTACTAAGCTGATGTCAACGCCTTTGTCGCGTGCATATTTACGAACAGAAGGCATGGCTTGGATGACACGGTTTGGATCAGCTGTAGCTGGTGCTGAAGCTGCGCCACCTGTTGCGTCATCATTACCTTCGTCAGCCTTAGCTTCTTGAGCAGGTTGTGAAGGCGTTGAGGTATCTTCTGCCCCATCATCTTCGCCATTGTGTTCTGGTGAGTCGATTTCAGCTAAAACATCCCCAACATTAGCGATGGTGCCTGCTTCAACTAAGATCTTCTTAACCGTACCAGCAACTGGTGAAGCTACTTCTTCAACAGACTTGTCGTTTTGGATTTCAACGAGGGAGTCTTCTTCAGTGATTTCGTCGCCTTCAGAAACTAACCAAGAAACGATTTCACCTTCTGCCATCCCTTCACCAACGTCTGGTAAGCGGAATTTGTAGTAGGAGCCGCCACCCTTGTTGGATGAAGCTGGGTCTTCAGCTTTTTCTTCTTGGGCTGGGGATTCTGGGGTTGAAGCTGGAGCAGCTTCTGCTTCGTTATCTTCTAAGCCTTCCCCTTCGAATGCGATCAATGGTTCGCCGACCATTGCCAAGTCGCCTTCTTCATAGTAAAGCTTGGTTACTTTCCCTGTAACAGGAGAAGTAATTTCTTCAACAGATTTATCATTTTGGATTTCTACGAGT
Source organism: Aerococcus sanguinicola (assembly GCF_001543145.1). NCBI lineage: Bacteria > Bacillati > Bacillota > Bacilli > Lactobacillales > Aerococcaceae > Aerococcus > Aerococcus sanguinicola. The sequence goes on from NZ_CP014160.1 coordinate 462,443, forward strand.
GTATCTTCTTCTTGAACTTCGTCGCCGACTTTGACGTCCCATGCAACGATTTCGCCTTCTGCCATACCTTCGCCGACATCGGGCATATTAAAAATATAAGCCATAGTTTGAATTTCTTCCCTTCTATCTCTCAATACCTGTTCAAAAGCTGTCCTTATTTGATGATAAAGCTCAGAGCGGTTAAGTTCCCCTAACCGCTACCAAGCGTCCTTAAGCTATTAGAATTGAGTTGCTTTCTTCACTGCTTCTTGAATATCTTCGGCATTTGGTAACCAAACGTTTTCGGCTAAACCAAATGGGAAGACAGTATCTGCAGCAGATACGAATTGGATAGGTGCTTGTAAGCTCAAGATATTGCGTTGTGAAATTTCAGCAATCACTTGGTTACCCACGCCAGCTTGACGTTGGGCTTCTTGAACCATTACCACGCGGCCTGTCTTGTCAACAGAAGCCCCGATAGTTTCCATGTCAAGAGGTTGAACGGTACGTAAGTCGATAACTTCAGCTGAGATGCCGTCTTTTTCAAGGGCGTCAGCAGCCTTCAATGCTTCGCGTACCATGTAGCCGTAAGCGATGATAGTTACATCATTACCTTCACGGGCAACATTGGCCTTGTTCAATTCAATTTCGTATTGTTCTTCTGGGACTTCTTCACGGAATGACCGGTAAAGTTTCATGTGTTCTAAGAAGACAACTGGGTCATTGTCGCGGATAGAAGCAGTCAAGAGACCTTTTGCTTCGTATGGGCTTGATGGGATAACCACTTTCAAACCTGGAGATTGAGCCATTAAGCCTTCAAGGGAGTCCGCGTGCATTTCAGGCGTGTGAACGCCACCGCCGAATGGTGAACGAACGGTAATAGGCATATGGCGAGTCCCACCCATACGGTAGCGGGTACGTGCCATTTGGCCAGAGATTGAGTCCATCACTTCGAATACGAAACCGAAGAATTGGATTTCCATAACGGGACGGAAGCCTTGAAGAGCTAAACCAATGGCTAAACCACCAATACCTGATTCGGATAGAGGTGTATCGCTGACACGGTCTTCACCATACTTGTCGTATAAGCCTGTTGTGGCACGGAATACACCGCCGTTTTTACCTACATCTTCACCAAAGATTAAGACTTTTTCATCGCGTGCCATTTCTTGGTCTAACGCTTCTGTAACGGCTTCAACCATTGTTTTGTTGCGGTTGTTCTTTTTAGCCATGCTTATTCACTCTCCTTTGCTTCATATTGTTCGATTTGTTCTTTAATGTTTTGACCAGGGTTTTCGAACATATTCTTCAAGAAATCAGAAACTTTTTGTTGTGGGGCAGCCTCTGCCTTTTGAATTGCTTCTTTGATTTCATCTTTCACTTGGTCAACATATTCAGTTTCCATGTCTTCGTTCCATAGACCCTTGTCTTCCATGAACTTACGCATACGTAAGAGAGGTTCACGGCCGGTCCATAGTTCGATATCTTCATCGGTCCGGTAAAGTTTAGGGTTGTCACCTGATGTTGAGTGAGCGCCTAAACGGTTGGTGATGGTTTCAATCAAGACAGGACCATTACCAGCAGCGGCATATTCACGGGCTTGTTTAGCCACAGCGTAAACAGCTAAGGCGTCGTTACCGTCAACTTGTACCCCTGGGATACCTGCTGCAACAGCTTTTTGAGCTAAGGTCTTAGCAGCGGATTGTTTTTCGCGTGGGGTTGAGATAGCGAAGCCGTTGTTTTGGATGAAGAATACGATTGGTGCTTTGTAGCGGCTTGCATAGTTCCAGCCTTCATAAGAGTCACCTTGGGATGAACCACCGTCACCAGTGTAGACATAAGTCACATTGTCGGAACCATTTAATTTTTGGCCAACAGCATTACCCATGGCTTGGATTAATTGAGCACCGATAATGATTTGTGGTGGCATAGCGTGTAAGTCTTCAGGGTAGTCGTTCCCTTCAACGTGTCCACGTGACCAGAGGAAGCCCTTGTAGATAGGCAAGCCTTTAGCGATTAATTGAGGAACGTCACGATAGCCTGGGAATAACCAGTCACCTTCTTCAAAAGCGTAAGAGCTGGCCATTTGGGAAGCTTCTTGGCCATAGGTGGGTGCGTAGAAACCTAAACGTCCTTGCTTAGCCAAAGCCATTGAACGTTCGTGAAGCGTCCGAGAGAACACCATCCGTTTCATTAATTCAACTAATTCATCGTCTGATAAATCAGGCATAATCTCTTCATTAACGACTTTCCCTTCTTCGTCTAAGATACGAACCATTGGGAAAAGCTCGTCAATTGCTTCCAACTGCGCAGCATAATCTACTGGTTGTTTAGCCATTTATAATCATTCCTCTCTTATAATAAAAATTCTTTCAGTTTTAAATCAAGTGCATTCGATTCTGTATCAATCAAACGCAGCCCTCTGTTATAAAGTATCATTTTAGCGCATAAAAAGCAAGTCTTATAGCTTCAAGGCTCAAAAGTTCTTTTATAGTACAGAAAAATTAATGAAAAGGCTGTCTTTTCTATACTTTGAGCCTTTTTTCACAAAGTTTATTTCCAAGATAAGTCGATGATCTCAGGCCTTTAAATGCGGTTTTTGTTCTTATTTGTAAATTAAATCATCAATCTGTACTAATCATTTTGGGCAATCTGTTATAGTCTGATCTGGGGTAAGGGTCAAAACAGCCTATTTAAAGCGTTTACACGAGTATATCTTTTGAAAGCTTTTTCCTGAGCTGTTTTTTTCGCCTTAAATATTAAGCAAAAGCGCTAAACATTTGCCGGCTTTAACGGTATAATGAGGGGAAGACATTTACTAGACTAGAAAGGATGTTATACCAATATGATTACAATGGATGATATTATCCGGGACGGCCACCCCACCCTGCGCAAAACCGCTGAGAAAGTGACCTTCCCTCTGACTGACGAGGACCGCGCCTTCGCCCAAGACTTGATGGACTACCTGCACAACAGCCAAGATGAAGAAATCGCTGAAAAATACGGCCTCCGTGCAGGCGTCGGCTTGGCTGCTCCCCAAGTCAATGTCTCCAAGCAAATGACTGCCGTCCTCATCCCTGACCTGGAAGATCCAGACGGCAAGATTATAATGGAAGAAGTCGTCTGCAACCCGCGCATCCTCAGCCACTCCCTAGAAAAAGTGGCCCTACCGAGTGGCGAAGGCTGCCTGTCCGTCGACCAAGACGTCCCCGGCTATGTGCCCCGCTATGCGCGCATCACCCTCCGCTACCAAGACCTAGAAGGCAATGAGCACAAAAAACGCTTCAAAGGCTACCCCGCCATCGTCCTCCAACACGAAATCGACCACCTCAACGGCATCCTCTACTACGACCACATCAACCAAGACGCCCCCTTCTCCCTCGACCAGAACTCATTTGTATTAGGGGAAGAATTTTAAGAAAGGGTGTGAGAGGATGCGGGAGAAAGGGAGCTCTGGAGTAAAAGGACAGAGAAGGCTGAAGGCCTTCGACGGACTTTTATGAAGAGGAGCCCTTTCTGCATCCTCGAACCCGACTAGACAGGGTGTGAGCAAAGGCGTTCAGAAAAGGATGACTGGAGGCAAAGGGATAAGAGCGGCTTTAGCCGGTCGTTCCCTTTTGCTGAAGTCACTCCTTTTCTGCCTTTGCGAACCCGACTAGACAAGGTGTGAGGGCCAATTCAAACCCAATTATAGAATGTGACAAAAGTCAGTACGCTGACTTTTGTGACCGATAAAAAAGCTGGATTTCACTCCAGCTTTTTTAATGCAATGATTTTTAATGGGGGGGTGAGCATCTGTTCTGCTTTTTAATTTGAATATTAGCTTTGTTAAGGTTCAAGACGGCGGGGCCGTCTTGTGGAGATTATTTTATCTACTCAAGCCACAATTGGGTCTTACGAGTGTGTCTTCCTATTTACTAATCCACACTCGGGGGATCCGATTGTGTGTTGGTGGCTAGCAAGCCTCACTTAGAAGCTGCGAGTGTGGGTTCTTCTGTAGCAAGCCACACTCGACCTGTCCGATTGAATGTTGGCATTCCTTTACTCACACTCGCGCGTCTTAATTGTGGGTTGACAGGTTCCGATAGCTCTTCCAATAGTCCTTTCAATAAATTTTCAATAATAAGGGATCAATCAGGCATTTGAGAGCGGACGGCGAACAGAGTCATCCGCTAAAAAAAGAAGTTACCGCTGCCCGACTTGTTAATGAAGGCCGCATTCGCAAGTTCCCGCCAGCCTACTTGCTAACAGAGGGCAGCTAACTATTTCCAAACACGCTTAATCTCTTTTCCATATATAGGTGTAAACTATTTCCAATTAAAAACATTTTAAAATCGGAAGAATCTATTTTATGGTGAAAATGTAGGATGTAAGAATGAAAACACCCTATGTAAACTAAGGAGGAATGTTTTATGTCTTATAATCGTTTTGTTGATAAAGTCGTCATTGTCACTGGCGCTGCATCGGGGATTGGTGAGAAGGCTGCGAAGTCCTTTGCCGAAGAATCTGCCCAAGTTGTGGTGGCTGACATTAATGACGAAGAGGGCCAACGTGTGGTCGACGAGATCAAAGAAGCTGGCGGCGAGGCGATTTTTGTCCATGCTGACTCCAGCCAAGAAGCAGACAACCGCAAGATGATCCAGGCGGCTGTCGACCAGTACGGCAAGTTGGACAGTGTGGTGGCCAATGCCGGTATCAATATTGAAGCGAAGATTGCTGACCTTTCTGTCGAAGACTATAAAAAAGTTCGCTCGATCAACCTCGACGGGACCTTCTATGCGAATAAATTCGCGGTTGAACAATTCCTCAAACAAGGCAATGGTGGGTCCATCGTCAATATCGGGTCTATCCACTCCCATGTGGCGCGTGAAGGCCTGACTGCTTATGCCACAACCAAGGGCGGCATCCAAATGCTGACCAAGCAAGTGGGGACCGATTATGCTGACCAAGGCATCCGCTGCAACATGGTCTGCCCAGCCTACATTAATACACCACTGACCGAAACCGTTGCCCCAGAAATCCGCAAAGAATTGGCTAACATGCACCCCATCAAACGCATGGGTGAAGTGGATGAAGTGTCTGCTGCCATCCTCTTCCTCGCTTCCGACGACGCTTCCTTCATCACCGGCTCAGATGTCAAGGTCGACGGGGGCTACACAGCCGTTTAGCGCCTTTGAAAAAAATTTAACTCATCTAAACAAACTAAAAGCCTTCCGCCAATCAGACTAGCGATTGGGGGAAGGCTGTTTTCTTTTGTATCTACATGGCGCGGTTATGGGGCCAAGCTAGGATGAGGCTAAAGATGAGGACCACAAAATAAACCAGGTTCAAGGGCCAGGTCTGGTCTTGGCCAAAAATCGCTAAGAGTCGGTCTACAATACCGAAGCTAGCAAAATACAGGCCAGCCAGGACTAGACTGAGGAGGCCCTGCCGGTAGAGGGGCCGGTGCTTATTTTTCTTGCCTCGAAGGAGGAGCCAGGCGGTCAAGGTCAGGCTGACCAGGGTCCAGATGGCCATAGAGAAGCCGGATCCCAGAGCTAAGGTGAAGGCTAGACCAATCCAGCCATCCATGAAGCCGCCTTCGCCAACTAGCGAAGCCACAGCGGGCAGGCCAGCGAAGGCCAGGCCTAGGAGTCCAAAGTAAATCAGTGGTAAGAAATTACAAACTTTCAAAGCTTTGAGTGTCTTCATACAAAAGAACCTCCTTGTGCTTAGTGCTTATTTTCTTTCCTTGAGGGCTTGAGCTAAGATGTGGGCCGCGATGCCATACTTGGACTGCTTGGCTACTGCTAGGACGTCCGTCGGGGTCACGATCTGGACCGCATTGTCCTCACTCGCAAAACCAATCCCGGCCTGGCTGACATCGTTGGCGACAATCATATGAGCGCCTTTCTTTTCTAGTTTCTGCCGGGCATAGTCCACGACATGCTGGGTCTCCGCCGCAAAGCCGATCACAAAGGCCTGGTCTTTAGGCAGGCTGGCCAGGATATCTGGATTCTCCGCTAAATCGAGCTGGAGGCCCTGGGCTTGGTCCTGTTTTTTAATCTTTTGCTCAGAAGCCTGGGCTGCCCGGTAGTCGCTCACAGCCGCCGCCATCACGAGGATGTCCGCGCTCTGGATCTCCTCATGCATGGCCGTGTAAAGCTCTTGGGCGGTCGTGACCTGGCGGGTTGTAATGCCAGGCAGGGCCGGCAGGCTTTGCGCTGAGGGCGTCTGAACCAGGGTCACCTGAGCGCCAGCTAGGAGGGCCACATGGGCGAGGGCCGTGCCCATCTTTCCCGACGAGCGATTAGACAGGTAGCGGACGGGGTCGAGCGGCTCCTCCGTTCCCCCGGCGCTGATGACTAGGCGTTGGCCAGTCAGGTCCAGGGGCCGGTCCAGATTTTGGCAGGCGAAGAAGGCCTCAATGCCCGCATGAATTTCTTCAATCTCCGGCATCCGTCCCTTGCCCTCATAGCCCTCAGCCAGGAAGCCATAGCCAGGTTCCAGGACGTAATGCCCATCTGCTCTCAGGCGGGCCACATTTCTTTGGACCGCCGCATTCGCCCACATCTTATGATTCATAGCTGGCACGAAGACGACGGGGCCCTGGTTGGCCAGGAGACTGCTCAGTGCCTCATTGTCCGCCAGTCCCTGAGCCATTTTCCCCAGGCTGTTGGCAGTCGCCGGCACCACCACGCTCACATCCGCCCAGTCCGCTAAGGCAATATGGGCCACCGGATCAGGATAGGCCACCCCTTCTCTTAAGACCGGATACTTGGTCAGAACTTCCAAGGTCTCTGCCGTCACGAAGCGCTCCGCAGCCGGCGTCAGGGCCACTCGCACCGAAGCCCCCGCTTTGATCAAGCGCCGCACCAAGCCCGGCACCTTATAAGCCGCAATCCCCCCGGTCACAACCACTGCAATCTGTTTACCTGTTAACACACAACCCCTCCATCTTCATTGGATAATTTGCTTAAAGTATAGCACAGATCCCTTCCAGCCCCAATAAAAAACGACGCTGCCTTGATTAGCGTTAGTCTACCTGTTAGGTGCATATTTTTTGATCAAAAGGACGCTACTGGCTAGAAACCGGTATTATCTCCTTTACTAATGCCATTTAGAGTCGCAATCCGGCATCATCTCACTTGCTAATGCCGTTTGGAGTCGCGATTCGGCATTATTCCTTCCGTTAATGCCGTTTGTAAATGATTAGCCCTCTGGATTTGATAGCGAATAACCAGGATACTGCCTCTTCTCTTATGATGTGGCAGCTTCTTGCTGGGATACTGCCTCTTCTCTTGCGATCTGGCAGTTTCTTGCTGAGATACTGCATCTTCTCTTACGATGTGGCAGTTTCTAACCGAGATACTGCATCTTCTCTTGCGATCTGGCAGTTTCTGACCGAGATACTGCATCTTCTCTTACGATGTGGCAGTTTCTTGCTGAGATACTGCATCTTCTCTTACGATATTGCAGGTTCTAACCGAGATACTGCATCTTCCCTTACGATATTGCAGGTTCTAACCGAGATACTGCATCTTCTCTTACGATGTTGCAGTTTCTTGCCGAGATACTGCATCTTCCCTTACGATATTGCAGTTTCTGACCGAGATACTGCATCTTCTCTTGCGATGTTGCAGTTTCTGACTGAGTTACTGCCTTTTCTTTTGCCTTGGAACAGTTTCTGGCTAAGATACGGACATATCGCCTGCCCTTTTGTCCGTTTCCGCCTGAGTTACGGACATATCACCTACCCTTTTGTCCGTTTCCGCCTGAGTTACGGACATATCACCTACCCTTTTGTCCGTTACTACCTGAGTTACGGACATAGCACCTGCCCTTTTGTCCGTTTCTGCCTGAGTTACGGACATATCACCTACCCTTTTGTCCGTTTCCGCCTGAGATACGGACATATCGCATACCCTTTTGTCCGTTTCTGCCTGAGTTACGGACATATCCTCTCCCCTTTTGTCCGTTACTGCCTGCATTAGTTTTTTAATTTCATATAAAAAATCCCCCAGCAATAACTGGAGGAGATTTTGATATTCGAAAGCTAAGCGCTCTTGCTCACACCCTATAGTCGGGTTCAGGCTGGCAGCTTTCGTGTCACTTCACAAGTCCCCGCCGCAGTCTTTTAGACTGCTCTGGTGACTTGCTCCAGTGAACGAAAGCTAAGCGCCAGCCCTCACACCCTATACTAAAAATTGATACAGTGTCGAGTTTTCTGAGATGTCGATATAGTTGGGGTCGAAGGCGGCCATGCGGTCTTTGAGGGCCTGGATGCTGGAGGCTTCGGCGAGGTCGATACCGATGAGGACGGGGCCGCTGGAGTGGCTTTTGCGCTTGGTGTATTCGAAGACGGAGATGTCGTCGCCGGGTCCGAGGACGTCGGTAACGAATTCTCTTAGGGCGCCGGCTCTTTGAGGGAAGTTGACGATGAAGTAATGCTTGATGCCTTCGTAGATCAAGGCTTTTTCTTCGATTTCCGCCATGCGGTTGATGTCATTGTTCCCGCCTGAGATTAAGCAGACGACGGTTTTGCCCTTGATGTCGTCAGCTAAAAGGTCGAGTGCGGCCACGCTCAGGGCGCCGGAAGGTTCAGCGACGATGGCTTGCTTGGTATAGAGTTCCAAGATTGCTTGGGCAGCTAGGCCTTCAGGGACTAGGCAGATGTCGTCGACCTTGGCCTTGACGTGTTGGAAGGTGAGTTGGCCGGCCTCGCCGACTGCTGTCCCGTCGCAGAACTTATCGACCCGTTCCAGAGCAGTAGGTTCGCCGGCGTCCAAGGCTGCCTTCATGGAAGCTGCGCCGGTAGGTTCCACCCCGATCACCTTGGTATCAGGCATAGCCTCTTTGACATAGGCGGAAACGCCGGAGATCAGACCGCCGCCCCCCACTTGGACTAAGAAGTAGTCGGCTTGTTGGCCTTCAGCCACCAGGTCTTGGTGGACTTCCACCGCTAGGGTTCCTTGGCCGCGCATCACGTCTAAATCGTCATAGGGTTCGATGAAGCTGAGCCCGTGTTCCTTGGCATAGGCGTGGGCTGCCCGGTTGCTTTCGTCGAAGGTATCGCCTTCAATCTGAATGTCCACAAAGTCGCCCCCAAAGTATTGCACCTGGCTAATCTTTTGATTAGGGGTGGTATTTGGCATAAAAATGACAGCCTGGATGCCTTTTTTCTGGGCGGTATAGGCCACACCCTGGGCATGGTTACCGGCCGAAGCACAAATGACACCCTTGGCTAAGTCTTCATCTGAGAGTTGGTTGATGGCATAGTAGGCGCCGCGAATCTTGAAAGACCGAACCACTTGCAGGTCTTCACGCTTGAGGTAAATGCGGCCTTGGTACTTCTCAGATAAATAACTATCATATTGCAGTGGGGTTTGGGGGAGGTCTTGGCGCAAGCTACGATAAGCGTCGAGGACCTCTTCTTTGGTGACTAATTCAGACATAAAATACCTTCCTTCCAAATCAAGTGCCGGAAAGATAAGAAGGACCGCTTAATAGGCAATCCTTCTCACTTTATGGTCGCTTGAATTAATTCTTAGTGTCGACTTTATTTTTCTTAACGAATGGCATCATATCGCGAAGCTCTTCGCCTACTTCTTCGATTTGGTGGCTAGCTTCTTTTTCACGCATCTTGTAGAATTCTGGGAAGCCGTTCTTGTAGTCATTCACGAATTCACGAGCGAAGTCGCCGTCTTGGATACGTTTGAGGGATTCTTTCATGGCTTCTTTAACTTCTGGTCCGATGACGCGTGGGCCAGTCACATAGTCGCCGTATTCTGCAGTGTTTGAGCAGGATTGACGCATGTGGGACATCCCACCTTCATAGATCAAGTCAACGATTAATTTCATTTCGTGGCAAGTTTCGAAGTAAGCAGATTCTGGTTGGTAGCCAGCTTCAACTAAGACTTCAAAGCCTGCTTCGATCAAGTGAGTTACCCCACCCATCAGAACGTTTTGTTCACCGAAGAGGTCGGTTTCTGTTTCTTCCTTGAAGGTTGTTTCAAGAACCCCAACGCGGGTTGCGCCGATGCCGTCAGCCCATGATAAAGCGATGTCGTGAGCCTTGCCTGTTGCGTCTTGAGCGACTGCAACTAAGGCAGGAACGGCAGAGCCGTTTTCGAATTCGCGGCGAACTAAGTGGCCTGGGCCTTTAGGAGCCACCATGAAGACATCAATATCTTCTGCCGGTTTGATGGTGCCGAAGTGGACGTTGAAGCCATGGGCAAAGGCTAAAGCGTTACCAGCTTCTAAGTTGTCTTTGATTTCAGCTTCATAAACATCTGCTTGGATTTCGTCTGGTAAAAGTACCATCACGATGTCCGCTTGCTTGCTGGCTTCAGCTACTGAGAAAACATCGAAGCCGTCTTCACGGGCACGGTCAGCAGAGCTCCCTTCGCGAAGGCCGATGATGACATCTTGACCAGAGTCGCGTAAGTTCTTAGCATGCGCGCCCCCTTGTGAGCCGTAACCAAGAACGGCAATCTTCTTGCCTTCCAATGCGTTGTTTTGTACATCCTTTTCGTAATAAATTGTAGCCATAATTATTTCCTCCTAATTTTTTAAGACACCGCGAGGGTTGCCATAGTAATTATTATTTACTCAAATGAGTAAGTTACTACCTAATAAATGGATTGGTCTTCGCGCTCTTTGTCGCTGGGAAGACCGTCTGTGATATCGACGGCATAGATCACATCGATCTGCTTTTCGAGCTGGTTCATTAACAGCTCAGCTGCCGCCTGGTCAGCAAATTGAATGCCCAGGGTAATGATGGAAAATTCAGCACTGGAATCTGCTGACCCGCCCGCATATTGCAGGGTGAGGGTATCGATGTTGTAGCCTGGTTTGAGGACCGTTTGGGTAATCCGGTTAAGAACACCTGGCCGGTTAACCACCCGGGTTTGAATGATACGAGCTCCCATTAGCCTAATCCCTCCATTTCATTATTGGGTCTGCCTGCAGGAACCATGGGAAGAACGAGTTCATCCTTGGCGATCCTGACTTCCAAGACATAAGGACCATCATAGGCCAGCATGGCGTCAATGGCAGCTTCCATTTCAGCTGGGTCAGAGACGCGAGCCGCCTTAACCCCTAGTGCTTCGGATAATTTCACAAAGTCGGGGTTTTGGTCGAGGAATTCTGAGTGAGAATAGCGTTGACCATAGAACTTGTCCTGCCATTGGTGGACCATGCCCAAGACCTCGTTATTTAGGATCATGAACTTCGGTTTCACATCATAGGCCGACAGGATATTGAGTTCCTGGTTGGTCATCTGGAAGCCCCCGTCGCCGACAATGGCCACGACATCTTGACCTTCCTTAGCCCCAAAGGCTGCTCCGATTGCTGCGGGGACGCCATAGCCCATGGTTCCCAAGCCACCACTGGTCAGGAACTGCTGGGTGTGGCGGACCGGATAGAATTGAGCCGCCCACATCTGGTGCTGGCCAACGTCCGTTACCACAAGGGCCTCACCATCGGTCTTCTCACCCAGGTAGGCGATGGCCGCTTCAGGGCGGATAGTCGACCGGGCTTCTGGTAGAGCCATAGGGTGCTTGGCCAGGTTGTCCTTGTGGAAGGCCACCCATTCTTCTGAGGCCTCATAGTTGGATAGGGCTGAAGCATTGAGGGCTTCTAGGGCTACCTTGGCATCTGCGATCAGTTCATAGTCGGGTTGGATGACTTTACCGATCTCCGAAGCATCGATATCGATGTGGATGATCTTAGCCCCCGGCGCAAAATTATCGGGCACGGAAGCCACCCGGTCATCGAAGCGCGACCCGATATTGATCAGACAGTCGGTATTCATCAATGCCATATTGGCCGCATAGGAACCATGCATCCCGCCCATACCGAGGAAGTAAGGATCCTTGCTATCGACCGCTCCCAGGCCCAGGAGTGTCGCCACAACTGGAATCTTGTGGGTGTGGACGAACTCACGCAAGTCCTCTTCCGCGTCAGCCTTAGCAATCCCACCACCCACAAGGAGGAGGGGTTTTTGGCTGGCTTGGATTGCTTCCATAATATTCTGAATATGCTCATTATTCGTAATCTTCTGTTGCTTTTCAGGATGGTAACCCGGCAGGTAGATCTCTGTGTTCACTTCATCGATAGGCACCATCTGCTGGCCGACATTCTTCGGAATATCAACCACCACAACGCCCTTCCGACCTGAATTGGCGATATAGAAGGCTTCCTTAATGACGCGTGGAATATCCCGGGCATCCCGGACTTGGACACAGTACTTGGTGATTGGGGTCATGACGCCGATCACGTCGGTTTCCTGGAAGGCATCCTTACCGATCCCTGCCTGGGCCACCTGACCTGAAATCACAACCATGGGCACCGAGTCCATCTGGGCCGTTGCCACAGCCGTTACAATATTAGTTGCCCCCGGACCAGAAGTAACCACGCTGACGCCGGTCTTGCCGCTTGCCCGCGCATAGCCGTCTGCCATGTGCCCAGCCCCCTGCTCGTGGCGGGCTAAGACGTGATTGGTCCCGTTCTTGAAGAATTGGTCATATAAATCAAGGACCGCTCCTCCAGGGTAACCGAATATGACATCAACCCCTTCTTCATTCAAGGCTTCAACAAGGAGCTGCATGCCCTGCTTTGTCTCTTCTTCCTTTGCCATTAAACCACCCATCCTTCTGCTTACTTACACTTTAGTTAAAATAAAAGCACCCCAATGCTTGCATGGGATGCTATGTCCCACTCTACAAAGCCGAATAGGACTCGAAGCTGATCTCAATCAGTCCAGTCCTAGCTGTGTAAAATGACTAAAATATTCACTTGTTTAAAATTCTTAGACATTTTCATGAGTGGGACTCCTTTCTTAATCGATAAATTGATTATACTGAGCCTTGTCTCATTTGTCAATACAATTTCTTAGAATGTTATCATTTAATTCTTATGAAAGTGGTTTTTATGTTTAATTTCATGCTATTATAAGACTAAGAGTAAAAAGGAGGTAGACCCATGACCCAATATAATGATAGCGTCCTGTGCCTAAAGAATGTCAGCTACTACCGGCAAGGACGCCCCATCCTAAAAAATATCAACTTCGAAATCCGTCCCGGCCAACACTGGGCCCTGCTCGGCCTCAACGGTTCAGGGAAATCCACCCTGATCCATATCCTGAGCGGCTATGACTGGCCTAGCGCCGGCCAAGTGACCGTGCTCGGCGAACGCTTCGGCCGGACCAATATCTCCCGCTTGAAACGGCGGATCGGCCTGGTGTCCTCCTGGCTGGAATACCGCCTGCCCGAAAACGATTCGGTCCTCAAGATCGTCCTGAGCGGCCTCTTTGCTAGCTTCGGCCTCTACCAGGCAGTCGGCCCCAAGGAAAAACTGGCCGCCCAAGAGCTCCTGGCCCGCTTCGATTGCGAGGATTTAGCCGACCGACCTTTTGCTACCCTCTCCCAGGGTGAGAAGCAAAAGATCCTCATCCTCCGCGGCCTCATGACCAAGCCGGAACTCCTGATCTTAGACGAACCCTTCAACGCCCTGGACCTCTTCGCCCGCGAACGGCTTTTGGAATTTCTCGGTGAAGTCAGCCAGGAAGAGGGCCTGAGCCTGGTCATGATCAGCCACCGCAGCGAAGACATCAGCCAGCTCTTCCAACACGTCCTCTTGCTCAAGGAAGGCCAAGTCTTCGCCCAAGGCCCACGCCAGGACATGCTCCAAGATGGGCTCCTGACCGACTTCTACGGCCAAGCCGTCGACTGCCTCCCCTACAAAGACCAGCGCGTCCTCGTTGTCCCGCGCTAGGGGGGCTTGCTAGCGCGAACTTGCGAATGCGGGGTTGGTTTGCGAGTTGAGTGGTGGCAACTTGCAAATGCGGGGCTGGTTTGAGAGTTGGATAGCAGCGACTTGCGAAGGGAGCGCTAGTTTGCAACTTGAGCAGCGGTAACTTGCGAACGAGGCCCTGGTTTGCAACTTGGGCAACGGCGACTTGCGAACGAGGCCCTGGTTTGCAACTTAGGCAGCGGCAACTTCTTTTTTTTGGCGGATGGCTCTGTTCGCTGTCCGCTCTCAGAGGCCTGATTGATCCCTTGTTATTGAAAAATTTATCGGGAGGGCTATCGGAACCTGCCGACCCACAATTAAAAAGCGCGAGTGTGGGTTAGGGAATGCCAACATCCAATTGGACGGGTCGAGTGTGGCTTGCTACCGAAGAACCCACACTTGAAACTTCTGAGTGAGGCTTGCTAGCCACCAACACACAATCAGAGCCCCCAACTGTGGATTAGTAAGTGGGAAACCACACTCGTAAGACCCAATTGTGGGTTGACCAGGTAAAATAATCTCCACAAGACGGCCCAGCCGTCTTGGACCTTAACAAAGCGAGTATCTAAATTAAAAAGCAGAACAGATACTTACTACCACCTATTAAAAAATCATTGCATTAAAAAAAGCTGGAGCGAAATCCAGCTTTTTTTAATATCGGTCACAAAAGTCAGGGGACTGACTTTTGTCACATTCTTATCATTGGGGTTTGAGTGAGCCCTCACACCCTGTAGTAGGGTTCGGTCGCGCAGAAGTGGCTCCTCTTCACAAAAATCTTTCGAAGTCTTTCAGACTTCTCCAGCTTTTTGCTCCAGAGGTCCACTTCTACCGCGCTCCCTCACACCCTGTTTTAGTCGGGGTCGCAGTTGCAGACTTGAACTGACTTCACCCAATCGGAAGGATCGGCTAAAGCCGCTCTTTTCCGTTTGGGTTCCAGTCATTCAAGTCTGAACGCAACTGCTCACACCCTGTTTAGTCGGGCTCGCAAAGGCAAAAAGGGAGTGACTTCAGCAAAAGAGAACGACCGGCTATTGCCGCTCTTATCTTTTTTGCCTCCAATCATCCCTTTTTAACCGCCTTTGCTTACACCCTGTTTTAGTCGTCTTCTTCTACGATTTTAGCTTCTTTTTCGTTGATAACTTCTGGTTCTGCTTCAACGACTTCTTCGTCAACTTCTGCTTCTTCAGTTGGAACAGCGATGGAAACGATGACTTCTTCTGGTTCAGTGATGATTTCAGCGTTTTCGATGCCTTCGAAGGTCAAGTCGCCAACGGTAATGTTTTCACCGATGTCTAAGCCTTCAACGTCAGCTACGATGTATTCTGGTGCGGTAGCTGGGTCGATTTTAACGGTTACTTCGAAGAAGTTCAAGGCTGCTACGCCGTCTGGGTTAGCCAGTTTATCTTCGTTTTCGATGTAAACTGGGATATCCATTTCAAGTTTTTCACCCTTCTTGATAGCTTGAAGGTTGACGTTATAGATGATTGGTTTCAAGGCTGCGCGTGAGATATCACGTAGGAAGACAGTGCGTGAGCCTTCGCCTTCAACTTCAAGTTCGAACACAGAGTTGATCCCGAGTTCACGTTCGATTAATTCCACGTCAGCACGGTCCATGCTGATGTTGATTGGTTCTAAGTCGCTAGCATAAACAACGCCTGGTACTAAGTCTTCTTGACGTAATTTCTTAGATGCGTTTGTCCCTGCAGCTTCACGTTTCTTTGCTACAAATTTCATGTATTTACCTCCTGAAATCGATTCGTTTACCTAAAAATAGATACTTTTTAATCTTATCATAAGCAATAGACTATTTTCAAGTCTTCAAATCATAATCCGATGTATCCTCATTATAGCATAATTTTGCAAGAATACAGTTGCAAATGTCTATAAAATTCAATTATGATATAACTATTAGAATCAAGCTAAATAAATTAAAAAGGAGACCCAGCATGTACTATCAATCTACCCGCAATCCTAAGCAAGTTGTCAGTGCTTCCCAAGCCATTCTCCAGGGGCTCGCACCAGACGGCGGCCTCTACGTTCCCCAATCCTTCCCGCAATTCGATCTCAATTGGGACCAGCTCAAGGACTACTCCTACCAAGAGATGGCCGAGTTCATCCTTAGTCCCTTCTTGGATGACTACAGTCCGGAGGCTCTCCGCGCTTGTATCGACGCTGCCTACGACGACAAATTCGATGATCCAAAAATCGCACCCCTAGCCAAAGTTGGCGACCGCTATCACTTGGAACTCTTCCATGGCGCGACCATCGCCTTCAAAGACATGGCCCTATCCATCCTGCCCCACCTGATGACCCAGGCGGCGGCAATCAACCACAACGATAAGGAAATTATTATCCTGACCGCAACTTCTGGGGACACCGGAAAAGCTGCCATGGCGGGTTTCGCAGACGTGCCTTCGACTAAGATTGCTGTCTTCTATCCAGAGGGTGGCGTAAGCGACATCCAAGAAAAGCAGATGCTCACCCAAAAAGGCGCCAACACCTATGTCTACGCCGTTAAGGGAAACTTCGACGATGCCCAGACCCAGGTCAAGGCCCTCTTCAACGACCCTGACCTCCGCCAAAAACTTGCTGACCAAGGGGCCCAGTTTTCTTCAGCCAACTCCATGAATATCGGCCGACTCCTGCCCCAAGTCGTCTACTACTTCTATGCCTATGCGCAATTAGTTAAGGCAGGCGCCATCACCGCCGGAGAAAAAATCGACTTCACCGTCCCCACCGGCAACTTCGGCAATATCCTAGCTGCCTACTACGGCCAACGCTGCGGCCTGCCTGTCAACCACTTGCTCTGTGCCTCTAATGACAACAAGGTCCTCTATGACTTCTTCCAGACCGGGACCTACAACCGCAAACGGGACTTCAAGCTCACCATCTCCCCCTCCATGGACATCCTGGTTTCTTCCAACTTCGAGCGTATGCTCTACCATGCCCTGGGTGACAATAGCGACCACTTGACCGCCCTCATGGCCCAGCTCGACCAGGACGGCCTCTACCAAGTCACCGCAGAAGAATTCCAAGCCTTCCAAGGCATCAGTGGGGAATTTGCTAGCGAAGACGAAACTAAGGACGAAATCAAGCAAGTCTTCGAAGCAAACGACTATCTCATGGACCCCCATACCGCCGTGGCCTCACGGAGCTATCGCAAGTACCTGGACCAAGTAGAAGGCGCCAAAGCCGGTGTCATCGTATCCACCGCCAGTCCCTATAAGTTCCCAGCCACCGTCCTCCAAGCAATTGGTCAAGACGCCGACCAAGCCTCGATCAGCGAACGTTTGGCCAAGCTGCGCGAGCTGAGCGGGGTGCCTTACCCCCAAGCCATCGAAGAACTCGAAGCCGCTGACATCCGCGACAAAATAATTCTGTCCATCGACCAGATGGAAGCAGAAGTGCTGAAGATTGTGAAGGATTAGAACTATACCCTCAAAAAAATGGCCCCAAAATAGTGCCTCGAGCCTATTTGGGGCATTTTTATTGGAAAGGTGAAATTTACCTGGCCAATGATTCTGACCAGGAGCCAGGAAGCCACAATCGCCAGCCTGGACTGGGGATTGCCTGGAGCCAAGCCACAGAGAAGAGCCTCAATTGTGGCTTACTAACTTTCTATCCACAAGCAGGATGGTCAAGTGAGGATTGGGAAGATTTTACACACAATTGGGACCTTCTAGTGTGGCATGGCAAGACCCTACACACAATTGGGACCTTCTAGTGTGGCTTGGACAGGCTCAACACAGATTAGAATCTTCACCTGCGGCTTGGCAAGCCCCAACACAAGCAGAAGCTCGAATTAAAGCTTAGCTAAGCAAATTCAACAGCGCAAGGCAGAACTACATTGTCACAGTCTGCAAAGTTACCCTCACAACACATTTTTTTACTTTTAATAAATCATTTAAGGGCTCAGCTTGCAATTTACTAATGAGCAGGAGTGGAGCTTGAAAGTGATCGTTAGCCGTGAACGAGCAAGCGAAGCGAATTACGTATCGTAGGCGCAGCCGTACGAGACGTTTGAGTCTCGCTAGGTGAGAGACCTTGGCTCGAACCGGTGCTATGCTTTAGCCGTTGGAGCTTTAGCGACTTACGGATAAAGTACAAGACGGCTTCAGCCGTGTTGATCCCCAGAATATTTAACGATCAAACTCAAAACGGAACGCATGCCCCTAGCACAGTCCCCATCCAACAAGCTACTCCCCTCCAATCTTTTGTCTAAAGACCGGGAATATATTATACTTAAAGCAATGATAATAAAGGAGCGAATCCACCATGAGCAAAAAAATTTGGCGACATTTTCATAAAAAGACCTTGGCCGAGCGCTGGCAGGTCTTAGAAGAAGCAGGCATCCTAGCTGCTGAGACCTGCCAAAGTCTGGCCGAGGGAGAAGGGATGTCCCTGGAGATGGCCGACCAGATGATTGAAAATGTCATCACGACCTACCAGATTCCCATGGGCCTGAGCTTGAACTTGAAAGTTAACGACAAGGCCTATATCGTGCCCATGGTGACCGAGGAACCTAGCGTGGTGGCGGCCAGTAACTTCGCCGGACAAATTGTGAGTGTCGGCTCTGGCTTCCAAGCGGAGGTTATTTCGCGCTTAATGACGGGCCAGGTCTGCCTGACAGGGCCCGATGATCCCAACACCCAGAAGGCCTTCGCTGACTGGGTAAGTAAGCACCAAGAAACGATCCTAGAATGGGCGCGCACTGCCTATCCAGCTATCCTCAAGTACGGCGGCGGCCCACGTGCTGTCCGGTCTGCCTACTATAGCTATCAGGAGCGGGGCTTCTACCTCATCTACCTGGATGTCGATACACAGGAAGCTATGGGGGCTAATATGATGAATACTATGTTGGAAGCCGTCAAGGAACAAAGCTGCCTGGCCCTCAACCAGGCCTTGGCTGAAGATGACAAGCCTCTCTTCGATCCTCTCATGGCCATCCTCTCCAACCACGCCGACCAGTGTTTGGTGCGCGTCCAATGCGACATTCCCGCCCGCAAGCTCAGCCGGCCTGGACTAGCTGGAAGCCTGGTGGCCCAGCGGATTGCCTATGCTAGCGACCTGGCCCAGGTGGACGCTTACCGGGCAGCCACCCACAACAAGGGCATCATGAACGGCATCGATGCGGTCGTTCTCGCCACGGGCAATGATTGGCGAGCGATCGAAGCCGGCGCCCATTCCTACGCCGTTAAGGACGGCGCCTACCGCGGCCTGGCTATTTGGACCTATGATGAAAATAATGAAAGACTCAAGGGCGAACTCTGCCTGCCCCTAGCTGTGGGGACCGTGGGCGGGTCTATCGGCATCCATCCCCAAGCCAAGCTGAGCCAGGACTTGCTCGGTCACTTGCCCGCCCAAGAACTCATGCAGGTCATCGCCGCCATTGGCCTAGCCCAGAACTTAGCCGCCTTGCGCGCCCTAGTTTCTGAAGGCATCCAGTCCGGTCACATGGCCCTCCACGCCCGGTCCGTCGCCATCCAAGTCGGAGCTGAAGGCGAAGAAGTCGCCCAGCTCGCCAAGGCCCTCGCCGAAAGCACCAACATCAACCAAGAAACCGCCCGCGACCTCCTCGCCGACCTCCGCCAAAATAAGACGGATGAATAAAATCAAAGACAAAAGCCCTCTGCCAAGTTTTCCCCGGCAGAGGGCTTTTAATAGTTATTGTTTTTACCGCTTCGCATAATGCCGTTGGTGGTCGGCGATACCTTGGACATAGTAGGTCTCGCTCGGATGTTCAGCTGTCAGGGTCAGCTCGCTGCCATCAGTCGGTAAGACATCGTTAAAGAGCGCTTCATAGCGGTCTACCGAGATCTCCTCGCGTTGGTCTAAGAAGGCTTCGTGGGCCGCCTTATCCTGGCCAGCTTGGAAGTCATCCGCTAAGATCAGGCTAAAGAACTCACCTACCGAACCCGATCCGTAGCTGTACATACCGATCCGGTCCCCCGCTTTGAGGCCCTCTGCCTGGTCCAATAGGCTGATCAAGCTGAGGTAGAGGGAACCTGTGTAAACATTCCCGATCCGCCGGCTGTACTGCTCGCTAGCTTCAAAATAGGTCCGCAGACTATCCTTCTTCTCATCGCTAGCTCCTTTCATCAAGCGGCGGAGGCCCTTGAGCCCCATCTTAGTATAAGGCAGGTGGAAGCAGACCGCTTCGAAATCATCCAAGGTCAGGCCTGTCTCTGCCTGGTACTTGTCCCAGACCTGTTCGAGAACATGGGTGTACTGGCGGAGGGACAACTTGCCGTCCACCATGGCCTTATCTGTATAATTAGGCCGCCAGAAGTCCATCACATCTTCCGTCATGAAGGCAGAGTCTGGGTCGACAAGGGCGAGGCGGGGATTGGCTGCGAGGAGGATAGCCACTGCCCCTGCCCCCTGGGTTGCTTCGCCAGAGGTTTCCAAGCCATAACGGGCAATATCGGAAGCCACGACGAGGACTTTTCGCTCAGGGTGAGTGCGCACATAGTCTAGCCCCAGGTGGAGGGCAGCGGTCGCGCTATAGCAGGCCTCCTTGAGCTCCACCGACCGGGCGAAGGGCTGGATGCCGAGCAGGTGGTGGATGTAGACAGCGGAAGACTTGGACTGGTCAATTCCGCTCTCCGTCCCCACGAGCACCATATCGATGGCCGCCTTGTCCTCCTCCGTCAAGAAGTCAGCCGCATTGGCTCCCATAGTCACGATATCTTGCGTAATTGGCGGCACAGCCATTTGGTCCTGGCCGATTCCTTCATTAAACTTCTTAGGATCCACCCCGCGCGCTTGGGCTAAGTTCGCCATATCGACAAAATAACCCGGCGCATAAAAATCCATCTTATCAATACCCACTGCTAAATTCTGCATACTATCTTCTCCCATACTTGATTAATTTAAAAGCCTGGGAAAACTCCCAGAGATCGTCATATAGTCAATTGTTATTTTATCATCTTTATCGGCAAATATGTACCAATCTTATTTAAGAACTGGTAAAGAAGAGGCATCTAAGAAAACTTGGTCAGGTCTAAAGCACTGGAGCGTCAATGACTGACGGATAAAGTACAAAAGGGGATAAGCCATGATTGATCCTCTAAGCATTCAAGGCCCAAATTCAACAGCGCAAGGCATGCGCATTAGCACCATTTAGTGAAGAAGCAAAAAAAGAGGCTGGGACAAAAGTTCCGGCCTCTTTTTAAAAAGCGAATATTTTTCAAAAACGTGTTCCAAAAGTCAGGCCTGACATCCACTTCACGAACTATGTCCAATCGTTTTACAACGATTTCCCATAGTTCGTTCCAGTGGTTCAGGCCTGATCGACTTTTGTCACACTCTCTTCTTATTAGCATTAGTGAATCAAAAAATTAATGCCTTGTAGATAAAAGATATTTAACCATCTATATTGTGAGTGGAATTGGAGCTTTGAAGCTGATCCTTAGCCATTTCAGGATCTAAGGGCAGGGCCAAACTGCGCTTAGGAGTCCTGAGAGCAGATACAAATCGCCAATGTGCACTCGAGAGCTCCGAAAGCAGATAGCAGCTCACCAATTTGCGCTCGAAAAGTTTGAGAACAAATAGCAGCCGCCAATTTGCGCTCGCGAGTCTTAAGAGCAAATAGCAGTTCACCGCACATTTCCCTGCTCACCGACTCCATAATCAGCAAAGAAAAATCAGCTTGGCATCCACTCATGAGCAGCAAGGCATGGTTGCGACCACTATTTTACAATTAATGCAGGACCTTATCCAAGAAGCTCTTAGTCCGTTCATTTTCAGGCTGGCTGAAGAGTTTCTCTGGGACATCCTCTTCAACAATATAGCCTCCATCCATGAAGACAACCCGGTCCGACACCTCGCGAGCAAAGCCCATTTCGTGGGTCACGATCACCATGGTCATCCCCTCTTCGGCCAGGTCCTTCATCACTTCCAGCACGTCCCCAACCATTTCTGGGTCCAAGGCGGAAGTCGGTTCATCGAAGAGCATCAAGTCTGGGCTCATAGCCAAGGCGCGCGCGATCGCCACCCGCTGCTGTTGGCCCCCAGAGAGCGAGTTAGGATAGGCATCAGCCTTGTCCTTTAAGCCCACCGTTTCTAAGAGTTCTAAGGCTTTTTGGTCCGCCTCAGCCTGGCTCAGTTTATTCAATTCCACCGGTGCCAGAGCAATATTCTCTTGAACCGTTAAGTGTGGGAAAAGGTTAAACTGTTGGAAGACCATGCCCACATTTTCCCGGGCCTTGTTAATGTCGATAGAAGGATCGGAAATATTGACCCCGTCGACCATCACTTCCCCAGCGTCAATATCTTCTAAGCGATTCAGACAACGCAGCATGGTCGATTTCCCAGAACCTGAAGGGCCAATCACACAAACCACTTCCCCTTCAGCTACCTTAAAGTTAATGTCCTTCAAAACCTCATTATCGCCAAAGCTCTTCTTCAGCCCTTTTACGATGACTTTATCCATAATGTTCATCCTTTCGCTTTCTCATCATTCTCTTAATTAAAGTAGTCCTATTATAACAAATATATAGCAAACTGACAGCTATTCTTGGCATTTTCCAGTAAAAAATAAGGGTGTGAGACTTGGCGTTTGGACTCGAATGATTGGAGCAATTAAGAATAAGAGCGAAGCATTCGCTCGTTTCTTAATTATGAAATTGCTCCGAGTTTGCCAAGTCGAACCCGACTACAGGCTGTGAGGGCTAGCGCTTAGCTTTCCTTCATTGGCATAAAGGACAAAGTAGCATTAAAAAATATTTCTATATTTATTTATATCATGATAAAATAAATAATAAAGAAAGCGTTTTCTTTTAACTTAATAAAGTATCTGCAGGCCCGTATAAAGTGTATCGATTTCATTGAGGGTGGTCAGTCATGAGAATTTTGCTTATTTTAACTAGTCTATTTATCATCCAATTTTTATTAAACAAGCTAGCTTTACACCTATCATTCGGATCAAACACTAAGAATTCGCAACAAATTAAATATTGTTCCCGCTTCTATATGATTTGGCTTCTTAGTTTGATTCTATTTATCATCATTGATCAATATCTTTTGCCAATAGCTCTTTTTGGATGGATAATTCCTAAATATCTAAAAAGCATTTCCTTTGATTTGGAAGATCTATATGTGTTCATCACGGTCTATATCATTACTTTTGTTCCTCAGTATGTTTTCATCAAACAGATTATAAGAAATACATTTCTCTTAAATCATACCCATCAATTCTTAACGATAATCATAAGCAGTATTTCTATTATTATCTTGTTATTGATACCATATTTTATCATTGTTCCTCTGTTAGCAATTGCCTTATATGGCGTTGCTTAATGCTCCTTAACTGCAGTGCGCTTGTTAGAACCTGTTAGAGGACATCTAAAAGACCAGCCGCCCAGCTGGTCTTCTTTCTTTATTTTCTTTATTATGTAACGCCTAATAGCGAGATACGGCCTTGATTGGCATTGGATCACCTTAACCTTTCCGCTGAAATTTATTGAAAAGCAAGAACAATCCAGTCACTCCTTCCTGCACATAAGAAAAAACTAGCCCAGCATAAACTGGACTAGTTGGATTTGACAATATAAGATTTTTGGGCATAAAGAATGGCCGGAATGAGTCACACTTACTAGGCTTTGCTTTGGCTTAGTCATTCGTAAGTGTCCTCCCTTCTGTCATTCTTCAGCTACTTCTATTGTAGCGAATGCTATGAAATTTGCAAGTTATTTGCCAATTTCTACGGTTTTTTCTTCGTCGTAGAAGAAGTTTACCGCATTGTTGTAGCAGACATTGGTAATGAGTTTCTCTAAGAGAGCGTCATTGTTAGGGATTTCACCGCGTTCTACTAGATCGCCGATGTAATCGCAGAAGAGACGACGGAAGTATTCGTGGCGGGTATAAGAAGTGAAGCTCCGAGAGTCGGTTAACATGCCGACGAAGTTCATCAAGAGGCCAGCTTCAGCGTAGGACTTGAATTGTTTCAACATCCCGTATTTGGTGTCGTTGAACCACCAGCCAGAACCTAATTGACAACGGCTCTTCTGACCATCTTCGTTGCCTTGGAAGTTAGCCAAGGTTGTTGCAACCAGGTCGAAGTAGGTTGGGTTCAATGGGTAGATGATAGTCTTAGGCAATTCGTCGGTCTTGTCCGCAGCGTCTAAGAGACGGTTGAGGGCTTCTGCCACATTGCCTTGGTCGTTGATTGAGTCCAAACCAGAGTCGAAGCCAGTTTTTTCAAACATACGCGTGGAGTTGTCGCGGATGGCACCGAAGTGGATTTGGAATACAAAGTCTTCGCGTTTGTAGATCTTCATCAATTCAACTAAGAGCGCGCTTTGGAATTTAGCGTATTCCAATTCTGTTAAAGCTTGGCCCTTAGCTGCTTTTTGGAAGATTTCTTCGACTTCTTCTTCGGTTGAGTCAGCATAAGCCAAGACTTTCAAGCCGTGGTCAGACACGTGAGAGCCGTGTTCACCGAAGAATTTGATCCGGTCTTCCAAGGATTCCATTAATTTAGCGAAGGAATCGATGTGGATGCCGTTCGCTTCTTCCATCTTAGCTAAGAAGTCAACGAAGGCTTGTTCGCCAGCTTTGAAGGCCCCATCTGGACGGAAGCCAGGTACTACGTCAACGTCAAAGGAATCATCTTCCGCAATTTGTTTGTGGTATTCCAAGCTGTCGAATGGGTTGTCCGTCGTACAGATGAAGGTCACGTTAGAATTCTTGATCAATTGACGCGCGGTTAATTTTTCATCGCGTAATTTCGTATTAACCTTGTCATAGATTTCTTTCCAGTTATCTTCTGATAAGATTTCATCGATGCCGAAGTAACGTTTTAATTCCAATGCATTCCAGTGGAAGAGTGGGTTCCCGATCGTATTTGGAACGGTTTCTGCCCAAGCTTTGAACTTGTCTTCAGCTGGTGCGTCCCCAGTGATTAAATCTTCAGGATAGCCCATAGCACGTAAACCACGCCACTTGTAGTGGTCCCCACCTAAGAAGAGTTCAGTAGCGTTTTCGAATTCATGGTCTTCCGCAATTTCCTGTGGGCTCAGGTGGCAGTGGAAGTCGTAGATTGGCATATCTTCTGCGAAGTCGTGGTAAAGGTGCTTGGCAGTTTCACTCTGTAACATAAAGTCGTCATTAATAAATGGCATAAATGGATTGCCCCTTTCTAATTCATTAGCGTTGGACGTCGAAGTTGCTTCCCCGATACATGAGGGATTCGACATCCTTGAGGTTAACGATGGCCATGTCGCCTGGAATGGTATGTTTCAAGGCAAAGGTCGCATTGGCGAACTGGATGGCCTCAGCGTCAGTGTACTTGTCCGTATTCAAGGCGTAGATCAAGCCGGCTGCAAAAGCATCCCCGCCCCCGATCCGGTCGATGATATCCACATCAAAGACATTGGATGGGTAAAGTTCATGGTCCTTGGCATCGTAGAGATAGGACTGGAGGATATTGCGGCTGGCATTGATAACCTTGCGCTTGGTCAAAGCGATCTTCTCCAACTTGTAGTGGGAAGCAATCTGCTCGAGAATCGGCGCAATAGTATTGAAGTCATAAGGCAGCTTGATGTCGCGGTTGTCCTTGTAGTCATTGCCATCCACATCGGGCAGGAAGAGCGGTTCAATCCCAATTAAGAGATCCGCATAAGGTGCCAGTTCAGCCATGGCATGACGGGCTTCTTCAAAGCCCCAAAGACTGGCCCGGTAGTTCAAGTCCAAGCTGACCTTCATCCCCCGGCGTTTGGCTTCAATCATGCACTGCTTGCTGAGCTCAAAGAGTTCAGGTGACAGGGCGGCTGTAATGCCAGAGGTGTGGAACCAGTTGGCATCTTCAAAGATTAAATCAAAGTCATAGTCTTCCACCTTGGACTCCACAAAAGAAGAGTATTGGCGGTCATAGACGATCTTCGAAGGCCGGATGGAGTGCCCCTTCTCCGCAAAATAGATCCCTAAACGGGGGCCTTGGTGAAGAATGTAGCCGGTGTGTACCCCATTCTTACGCATAAATTCAACAGCTGCGTCACCAATTTCATTAGCAGGCACAGCTGAGATAAAGCTGGCCCACATGCCGAGACGGGCGATAGTGGCCGCAATATTTGCTTCTGAGCCACCGAATGTCGCTTCAAAGTTTTGGGCTTGTGAGAAACGCTCACTGCTCTCAGTCGTTAGCCGAAGCAGGAGCTCTCCCAGAGTTACAACTTTTTTGAGCATTATTTATCAGCCAAGATTGCAGCTAGGCGGTCCGCAAATTCCTTAGCGGTTGCTTTAACGCCTTCTGCCCCTTCTGCTTTGTAGTTTTTGGTAAGTGCTGAGCCCACACCAACTGCCCAAGCACCCTTGTCGATCCATTCTTCCATGTTGTCGATGTTTACGCCACCGGAAGGCATTAATTCAACTTGTGGAAGTGGACCATGGATATCTTTGATGAAGCCAGAACCAAGTACGCCACCTGGGAAGACTTTGACAATTTCGCAGCCTAAAGTTAAAGCTTCTTGGATTTCAGTCGCTGACCCACAACCTGGTAGATAAGGTACTGTGTAGAGGTTACAGATCTTAGCCACTTCAGGGTTCCAAGCTGGGGATACGATAAATTCTGCCCCGTTTAAGATCGCAATGCGAGCTGTCACTGGGTCAAGAACGGTACCAGCCCCAACGACCATGTCCGTGCCCTTGAATTCTTCAGCCAAGCGAGCCATCACGCGTTCAGCCCCTGGAGTGGAGAAGGTCACTTCAATGTTCTTCACGCCGCCTTCATAGCAGGCTTTAGAGGTAATGTAGCCATCTTCTTCGCTTTCCCCACGGATAACAGCGAAAAGATAGTTTTCTTTCATTTGTACAATTGTTTCAGCTTTTTTAGCCATAAGTGCATATCCTCCTAATTATTTGTCGTGTTTAGCTAGGTTGTCTTCGAATTCTTTGATCTTGCTTTCTTGGTATTGACCGGCATAGTCATCGTTCAGGAATTTGTCCAAGCCAGTGCTTTCGAGACCAGCCCAGCTTTCTTCTTCTTGACCGAAGACAATTGGGTAGAAGAGGACACCGTTGTCGGTTGCTGCCTTCAAGTCGCCAGGTGCGTCCCCAACCATCAAGATCTTGTGCTTGTCATAGCCGTGTTCTAAGAGGTTGGCAATAGCATCTTTCTTAGAGCCTGCTTCTTGGCCGTAAACCACGTCCACATAGTCCATTAAACCGTGGCGGGTCCATTCAGAATTGAGGGCTTCTGAGTTAGCCGATGATACGATAGCAAGGTCTGCCTTTTGGCTAATAGCAGCAAGGCCGTCCTTAGCGCCTGGGAAAGGCTTGTCATTGCCAGCTAATTCTTCTTCAATCCCCTTGTTCACCCGTTGTGACCAAGAAAGGGCACGTTTGAGGGACTCATCATCTTGGTCTTTCAAGGTATCTTCTAGGGAACCGTTAGATAAGGATGAAGTCGTTTCAGTCCATTCCGCTAAGGCATCAATATTAATGATGTCCTCGCCAGCTTCTTTAGCATTGTTCAAGCAGATCACTAAAGCCTTGAAGCGGTTAATCCCACGTGTTGATGAGAACAAGTTAACCCGGTTCCAGTCTTCTTGGAATTGGTCTTTATTTTGAATATTAAATTCATCAGCCGCTAATGGCCCAAAATATTCAAAGTGCTTCACATTCATGGTGTCCATTGCACAACCATCAGAGTCCACACATACCAAGTAATCTCTTTGTTTTTCAAATTGTTCAGGTAAATTCGCCAAGATAATTCCTCCTTAAATTGTTTTTATATCTTTTAGTGGTTTCTCATTATTATTTTAGGTAATTTATGATTTCATAGGATGCTATGCTTTCAGTTAGCTATTTACTTATGAGCAGGAATGGAGCTTTGAAGTTGATCGTTAGCCATGAACCAGCAAGCGAAGCGAATTACGGAGCGTAGGCTTTAGCCATACGATCCGTTTGAGTCTCGCTAGGTGAGAGACCTTGGCTCGAGCCGGTGCCATGGCTTTTTAACGATCAAATTCAAAAGCGTAATGAATGCTCATCACTGCTATTATCAATACTACTGCGCTCTGTTAACTCCCACCACTAAGGAAAAGGCTTAAACAAAGTTACTTTCCTGCTTAAGCCTTTCCCATTCATTCATCTAAAACAGCTGCCCAGATTAAACACCTGAGTAAGCAGCGAAACCACCATCGATTGGAATAATAACCCCGTTAACAAAGCTTGCGGATTTTTCATCAGCTAAGAAGAGGGTTGGTCCAACCATTTCATCTGGTTCACCGAAGCGACCCATTGGTGTATTGGTAATGATCTTGTTACCACGTGGTTTCAAGGTTTCGTGGTCTTCTTCAAACATTAAGTCAATGTTTTGGTGAGACACAAGGAAACCTGGTGCAATAGCATTGCAGCGTACGCCAACTTTAGAGAAGTGAACAGCTAACCATTGGGTGAAGTTAGAGATAGCTGCCTTAGCTCCTGAGTAAGCTGGGATCTTGGTTAATGGTGTGAAGGCGTTCATTGAAGAAACATTAATGATGTTTGCCCCTTCACGACCTACCATATCTTTAGCGAAAACTTGGGTTGGGAGTAAGGTCCCTTGGAAGTTCAAGCTGAAGACAAAGTTAACGCCTTCTGGATCTAAGTCGAAGAAAGTAGTGGTTTCTTCATCTAAGCCTTCTTCGTGGAATTCGTTATCAGTAGTTGCGCGTGGGCTGTTACCGCCTGCCCCGTTAACTAAGATATCGCATGGGCCGAAGTCATTATTCAATTCTTCGCGAACAGCTTCTAAGTTTTCCTTGTCTAAAACATTACACTTGTAACCCTTAGCCTTGCCGCCACCTAAAGCGTTGATCTTTTCAGCCGCTTCGTTAGCTGCATCTTCGTTAAGGTCAAGTAAAGCAACATTAGCGCCAGCTTGAGCAAAGCCTTCTGCTAACTTAGAAACAATAACCCCACCTGCACCAGTTAATACAACAGTTTTACCTGAAAAATCATGAACATATGGATTGTTTGCCATCTTTGCATTCCTTCTTTCTAAAATTAAGGGTGTGAGACTTGGCGCTTAGCTTTGGATGCTTGGAGTAAGTTGGGATAAGGGCAAACCACGCTTGCACGTTCCCAACTTGCGAAAGCACTCCAAAGCTGCCAAGTCGAACCCGACTATTAATCCTGATCCAAAAGTCAGCCCTGGCTCCACTTCACAAAGGCTGTGCGAGCCTTGTTAAGGCTCTATCATCCTTTGCTCCAGTGGTCCAGGCCTAAACGACTTTTGTCACACTCTATTATTTACGGTTCTTAAGTAATTCTTCGTCGTGTGGATAAACAGCTTGGCCGAAGTCTGGCTTGCGGTCATACTTGTGGCAGAGCGCTTCGTAGAGGCCGTTGATGTAGGCAACCCCTAGGGCACGGTCATAGAGGCCATAACCTGGTGTTTCTGTTTGGTCACCCCAGATGCGGCGGCCGTGGTCAGGACGGATTGGGCCTTCCCAGCCGTATTTCACTAAGAGGTCCATCATACTGTAGAAGTCCACGTCCCCATTAGCAGATAAGTGGCCAGTTTCCATGAAGCCCCAGTCGCCAGCTTGGACGTTACGGGCATGGACGAAGTTGATCCGGTCGCGTTTCAAGGCATATTCCATGATGGCGTCGACATCGTTCTTGCCATCTGAGAAGTAGCAGCCATGGTCCATAGTGATCCCATTGCTTGGTGAATCCACGATATCTAAGAAACGTTTCACCGCATCTAAGCCGGTAATGATACGTGGCAAGCCAAAGATAGAGTATGGCGGATCATCAGGGTGGATAGCCATTTTCACGCCAGCTTCCTCAGCCACTGGAATGATTTCTTTAAGGAAATATTCTAAATTTTCCCATAATTGTTCTTCATCGACTTCAGCATAGTCAGCAAAGACTTGGGCCATTTCTTCTTTAGTGTAAGAAGCATCCCAACCTGGTAAGCTAAAGTCCCCATTGATTGGGTCCACTGCTTCAGCTTCATCCTTGAAGAAAGCCAAGCAAGTTGAACCATCAGGAAGAAGGTATTCTAAGTCCGTACGGGTCCAGTCAAAGACCGGCATGAAGTTGTAACAAACGACTGGAATACCAGCCTTACCCACGTTGCGGATAGACTCTTTGTAGTTTTCGATTAATTGGTCGCGGCTTGGTTTGCCTAATTTGATGTCTTCATGGACAGGGATTGATTCGATAACCGAAATATGCATCCCTTGTTCCTCAACAGACGCCTTTAATTTTTCGATGTTTTCCAGGGGCCATGCTTCCCCCACTGGCACATCATAAACAGCTGTTACGATACCTTGCATGCCTGGAATGACACGGATATCTTCTAGCTTAACTGGGTCATGATGGCCATACCATCTAAAACTCATTTCCATATTTTATCTTCTCCTTTTCACAAAAAACTTGTGGGACTTTGGTTGCCCAAACTTATCCACAGCGTTCTATATCAATTGTACCTTATAAGCGTTAATTATATCAAGTAGACTTGCTTGAAAAGGCCAGTTTTTTGATAGTTTAAATAAATATATTTAGAGCGCTTTCAGAGCAAAAGACTTAGCCTGATATCAGCTAAGCCTTGATTTGACGCGAAAGCGCTTCATGTAAGAACAATCTTGCACTTGCTTTGAGCTATGGATTTGATGTCGAATCCCAATAATCATCCAGGGCTTTTTGTGCCTCTTTTTGTGCTTGCTCCAGGGCTTCTTGGGCTGGAATATCTTGCCAGTCAATTGGATAAAAATTCTTCTCATCTTCTTTATTTTAATTGACCGACTAGTCAGGCAAAAGTAGATACGCCTGCTTATCAACAATAGCATACTGCCATGTAAACTATTAGGAATGTCATGAAAGCATACATTGAAAGCTCGCTTCCATTCTTTTGTAATGGTTTCCAGGGGGCAGATATGCTATACTGGTAAAGAAAAAAAGAGTGAGGTGAATCCTATGGCAACATCCAAAGCACAAAAAAAGCGTAACCGCAAAATTCTCTGGTATGTGATTTTAATTATCTTCACCATTATCCAAAGCATCTACCTCAGCAATAAAGAAGATTAAAAACAGCCAGAAGTGAATGGTATAGGTGAGCATGTGCTTAAGGCCTGCTCATAACAGATATTCTATTTATTAGTGAAACCTTTCTAATTTACAGCACTAAAAAGACAAAAAGCAGAAGCTTCTAGATCATAAGAGCTTCTGCTTTTTTATGTTTTAAATTTAACTAATAACTTCAGCTGAATAGACTTGTCAGCATGCTTGTAGCAAGACAGTGGGAAGTTTTAAGCTTTGGACATCAGCAACTGAATTTTAAAGATTCAAGGGCCAAATTCAAAAGGGCAACAGATGCTCACTAGCACCGTTTAATTTAATCCTAGAAAGTTAAGTTTTTTCTCCACTGTTATATAATACAAGATAAATTTGTGCTCTTAATTTTCAATAGTACGATTATAGTGGTTCAACGGTTTCCTTATGAGCAGGAGTGGAGCGTTGAAGTTGGCCCTTAGCCGTGACCAAGCAAGCGATGTGAATTAGGGATAGTAGGCATTAGCCGTACTAGCCCTTTGAAGCTCGCTAGGTGAGAGACCTTGGCTCTCACCGGTGCCACGGCTCTTCAAGGGCCAAATTCAAAAGCGCAACGGATGCTCACTAGCACCATTTCCTTTAAAGACTATCCACCCTACAATTCCTTAGCCTGGCCAAGTTTAATCAAGCTTTCTGTGTACAGTTTGAGAAGCGGGATGAGGCTATCAATTTCCACATACTCATCCGCCTGGTGGGCCACTTCGGGATCTTTTTGGAAATTGGAGCCGAAGCTGATGCAGTTGCCTACTTTCTTGCTGTAGGACACTGCCTTGCCGATCAGGGGCGTCTGGCTTTCTTCAGGGAAGTGTTGGGCAAAGGTCTTCGACAAGGTCTGGATGGCTGGTCGGTCCGGATCTTCTAGGGTCACCGGGACGTCGAAGCTGGCCTGGATCTGCCAATCGGGCAAGCGGGTCTGGATCTTCTGCTTCAATTCATCCGAATGCGAACCATTAGGAAAGCGGCAATCGACGGCGAGTTTGATGCCGGTCTGAGCCCGGAAGTCCAGCTGACCGAGGTTAAAGGTCAAGGGCCCCATTTCCGGACTGGCATAGGCGATGCCGACCCCCGACCCATCGCTAGGGCTGAAGAGTCGATCTAGGTCGCTAAAGCTTTCCAGGTCCAAGGCTTCTCCCAGGGTCTGGAAGAGCCGGCTGATAGCATTAATCCCAAGCTGGGGTTCTGAGGCGTGGGCCCCCTTGCCGTCCAGGCTCAAGTGGGTCTCACCATCCCGGTAGCTGACTTGTCCCGGCCAATCTTTCTGGTCCAGATAAGCCTGGAGAATTGCTCGGTAGTCGCCAGCTAAACGGGCTTGGGCTCGGGAAGGCACCACATTAGCTCCCTCTCCGCCTGATAGCTCAAGGATTGGCCCATAGTCTGCCAAGTCATGGCTGAATTCCCAGGTAATGGCGCCGAATTCCCCTACACAGACAGGGAAGACGCCATCCGGGGTGAAGGCGAAGTCAGGCTGGCCGGCCTGGCGCAAGTAAGGCTCCAGGTCAAGCATCTCCGTTTCCTCATCAGAGCCATAGACCAGGCGCAACTGGTTACGGAGAGGAATTTTGTAGTCCTGGATAATCTTCATGGCATAGAAGACCAAGAGGCAGGACCGTTTCATGTCATTGACCCCGCGGCCGTAGAGCTTACCGTCTTCCTCCACCGCTTCAAAGGCGGGCCGGGTCCAATGGCTGCCAGCTTGAACCACATCCAAGTGGCTGACCACATCAATCCGGTATGGGGTCGCTAACTGCCCCGGCAGGTCAATGGCAATCGCCTCATTAGCATAATTTTGTACGGTCAGACCTTCTGCTTGGGCGAGCGCTGTCATATAGTCCAGGGCGCGCCGGATTTCTTGGCCGTAAGGTGCCTCGCTGGAGGCCGTAGCCTCGTCGCGAACGGATGGAATGCGGACGAGGGCCTTGAGCTCGGCCAATAAGTCCTCGAAATAAGCGTCATAATTAATGGCTAACATCTGTGCCACCTCTTTCTAATTCATTACAAGAGCAAGTGACGGATCCCAGCATAAATAAGCAAGTGGGCCGGATAGAGAAAGTAGAACCAGCGGCTATTCCCCCGCCCCTTTTCTCCATTATAGTGGTAAATAAGGTAGTAAGCGATCAAAACACCCGGCCCCTCCCAAAGCGATGCCAGGGCCCCGACCACAGCCTGGCACAAACGCTCTTGCCGGCTCAGGTAGAGGAGGACCACTAAGGCTACCCCAAAGTAACCGTAGTCAACCCTTCCTAGCTCAGCGAGGACCATCAACAATAGCGGCCCCAAAACTTTGAGCCAGCGGTAGCGGTCTTGTTTTAAAGTTACTAAGGCCAGGAGCCCTGCTAGAAGGGTAAAGAAGACATTCTGATGACTCCAGTCCAGGCTTTGTCGGAAGAGGGCCAGGTCGAAAGGCACTTCTGAGAGAAGGGCCAAGATCCCAAGTCGCCCGGCATAGGCCTTGACTGACCGGGTATGGACGAAGCCCTCAATTAGTAGGAAACAAAAAATAGGAAAGGCAATCCGCCCGATCGACCGCATGATGAGGTAGACTAGGGCCGGGCCATCACTGGACACCGTCAAGAAGTCCAGCCAGGTCACCGGCGCCAAGAGCTGGGGCTCAATGAAAACCACTGCCGCATGGTCAATAAACATGGCCAGCATGGCGATCAGCTTCAACTGGGTCCCCGTCAAGGAGAAGATTGGTCCTCTACTGTCATCGTCGCGCGTGTTTTGCATCTGCTTCCCTCTTTTCCTGAATGGCTTTGTTCTTCGGCTAGTTTTGTTTTATAATGCTCCTATCAAGACATAAAGGAGATGACACGATGGCAAGTGAATATCGTGCCCGTTTAAGGTCCTTACAAGACCGGCTGGAAAGCCAGCATGTGAACCAAATCCTAGTGACTGACCCCTACAGTATTTATTATTATACCGGCGTCTTAGTCGACCCCATGGAGCGGCTCTGGCTCCTCATTGTGCCCTATAAAGGACGGCCCTGCCTCGTAGCCAACGAGCTCTTCCGCTTCCAAGTGGATGATATTTTTCAAGTGGTTCGGACCAAAGACCAAGATGACTTTGGCCAGCTGGTCAAGCGCCTGCCCCTAGAGGAAGTGGGAAATTTCGGCATCGATAAGCAGATGACCGCCAACTACCTCCTCCCCCTCATCACGACCTATCCCTTGAGTAACTTTAGCCTGGCCAGCCACTTGGTTGACCAACAGCGCGGGATCAAGTCGGCAGGTGAACAGGAGCTTATGCGCCAGGCTTCCGCCCTCAACGACCAGGCCATGGCCCGCTTAGTCGAAGAAGTCCTTCCCTATGGCCCCAGCGAAATCGAAGCCTGCCAGGCCTTAGAAAAAATTTACCGGGAAGTTGGAGCAGATGGAGGCTTTAGCTTCGAACCCATCGTCGCTTACGGGGCGAACGGGGCCGACCCCCACCACTTGTCGGACCACAGCCGGCCCCAGCTAGGAGACGCCATTGTGGTTGACATCGGTTGCCGCCACCAGGGCTATTGCTCGGACATGACCCGGACCTTCTACTACGGCCAGGTCTCAGACAAGGACCGGGCCCTCTACCAGCTGACCCTGGAGGCCCAGGAAGCTGGGATTGCAGCCGTTAAGGTCGGTCAGGCGACTTTCCAAGCCATCGATTCGGCCTGCCGGACCACCATCGCCCAAGCTGGCTACGGCGACTGCTTCATCCACCGGACAGGTCACTTTATCGGCCAAGAAACCCACGAAGCCGGTGACGTCAGCCAGGCCAATACCCAGCTGGTTCAAGCCGGCCAGTGCTTCTCCATCGAACCCGGCATCTA
Source organism: Aerococcus sanguinicola (assembly GCF_001543145.1). Lineage (NCBI taxonomy): Bacteria > Bacillati > Bacillota > Bacilli > Lactobacillales > Aerococcaceae > Aerococcus > Aerococcus sanguinicola. The sequence continues at coordinate 497,043 of NZ_CP014160.1, forward strand.
CCTGGAAGGCGAAACCGCCGTAAGAATCGAAGACCTAGTCATCGCCCAAGCCAACGGGGTCGAAGTCATTAACCACTATCCAAAAGAACTTTCGATTATCCCTATACAAGGGTGAGAGGGCTGGCGCTTAGACTTGAATGATTGGAGACTCATCGAAAAAGGCTGACATCAGTCAGGCGTTTCGATGAGTTGAAATCACTTCAAGTCTGCTCTTGCGAACCCGACTAAAGGGTGAGAGACTTGGCGGTTAGGCTTGGATGATTGGATCAAGTAAGGATAAGAGCGAAGCGTTCGCTCGTTCCTTACTTGTGAAATCACTCCAAGCCTGCCAAGTCGAACCCGACTAAAGGGTGAAAGGGCTGGCGGTTAAATTAATCGACCTTCAATCAAAAGTTACGACTGTGGGTTGACGATCCTCAACATTCATACAGAGCTTTCAATTGTGGGTTAACGCTGATCAATACCCAAACAAGTTCTCCGAGTGTGGCTTGACGATGACCAAGCCACACACAAAGTCTTCGATTGTGGGTTGACACACCAAACACCCCAACTACACAGGGTGTGAGCAAGAGCGGGTAGCTTTTAGTAAGTTGGAATGGTGCCAGTGTCTGATTTGCATACGGCAGTTCTGAATGCAAATAGGCAGGCATCATTTTGCATTTGGAGAGGCTGAGTGCAAATAGCAGCTATCATTTTGCATTCGGCGGCTCTGAGTGCAAATAGCAGCTATCATTTTGCATTTGGAGAGGCTGAGTGCAAATAGCAGCTATCATTTTGCATTCGGCGGCTCTGAGTGCAAATAGGCAGGCATCATTTTGCATTCAGCAGCTCTGAACGCAAATAACCGCTGTCATTTTGTATTCAGCAAGTCTGAGGGCAAATTGCTCAAGCCCAACTAGGCTATGGGGGCTAGCGGGAGAAATAAAGCTCTGGAGCAAAGAGGATAAGACTGCCTTTAGTCGGTCTTACCAGTCATCCCCTCCTGCCTCGCCACTAAAACCAGAGCTGGGCCTGGTGGAAGAGTCCGCGCAGGTAGCTGATCACGAAGGGACCGATGAACCAGAGCAGGACCAGGGTGACGACAACCAGCCCCAGTGCCAAGAAGCGGTAGGCGCCATGTTGGCTATCCGACCAGAACCACTGGCGCTTGCGCTCGCGGTCATAGAAAATTTCATTGGTATCCAGGTCAATCTCCCGTGTTTTGGAATCGACGACTTCCCGGTCTCGCGTGCGGTCATCCGTCGCGTAGATTGTGGTTTCCTGCTGGTAGTGGGTCTCGAATAAGGCTTGACGCTTCTTTTTGGCGCGTTCTTTCTCCTTGGCGAGTTCCGCCTTGGCCTTGCGGTAGCTTGCGCGTTTCACTTGGTCCCCTCCTCTCTTTTTCGGTGTCCAGCCCGCCCCAGTGGACCAGGCAGACACACTTTGCTTATATTTTACCGACTATGTTTGAATTTTTAACGAACTTTCAAGATATTATTTGACCATTCCCAGCTTTACAATTACATGCTAGAATAGACAAGGAATAAAACGGAAAATATCCTTGCCCATTAAGGAGGACAAAATGTTACAAAACCATTATTTATTTACCAGTGAGAGTGTTACCGAAGGCCATCCCGACAAAATCGCTGACCAGATCAGTGACGCTGTCCTGGATGCAGCCCTCAGCCAGGATCCCAACAGCCGGGTAGCTTGTGAAACGATTGTGAATACCGGCCTGGTGGTAATCTTCGGGGAAATCTCCAGCCAAGCCAATCTCGACTTCCAGACCATCGTTCGCGACACGGTCAAAAAGATTGGCTACACCCGGGGCAAATACGGCTTCGATGCGGAGAACCTCAACGTGATGGTAGCGCTCGACCAACAATCCCCCGATATCGCACAAGGGGTCGACCAGGCCCTCGAAATCCGCGGTAAAGATGGCGAAGAAGCGCTCGGTGCCGGGGACCAAGGCCTAATGTTTGGCTTTGCCTGCGACGAAACGCCTGAATTCATGCCCCTACCTATCCAGCTGGCCCATCGTTTAGCTGAACACCTGGCACATCTCCGTCATGAAGGGATCCTACCTTACCTGCGCCCCGACGGCAAGACCCAGGTTACCGCGGAATATGACGAGAACAAAAAACCTGTCCGCGTCGACACCATCGTCGTTTCCACCCAACACGCGGAAGCAACGCCCATGGAACAGATTGAAGCTGACATCCACGAGCATTTGATCAAGGAAGTCATCCCAAGCCATCTCTTAGATGACGAGACCAAGTACTACATCAACCCAACTGGTCGCTTTGTGATTGGGGGGCCTAAAGGAGATGCTGGTTTAACGGGACGGAAGATTATTGTGGATACCTACGGAGGCATGGCACGCCACGGGGGCGGTGCCTTCTCCGGTAAGGACGCCACCAAGGTCGACCGGAGCGCTTCTTATATGGCACGCTATATTGCGAAAAATATCGTTGCCAGCCAACTGGCCAGCCGGTGCGAAATTCAATTGGCCTATGCTATCGGGGTTGCCCAACCTGTTTCCATTAATATCGATACATTCGGCACCGAAAGCGTGGCCAAGGAGAAAATCACCCAAGCTGTCCGGCAAATTTTTGACCTGTCGCCACGCGGTATCATCGACAGCTTGGACCTGCGCCAAGCCATCTATGAACCCACTGCCGCCTACGGACACTTCGGCCGCCATGCAGAAGGCCCCTACTTCCCTTGGGAGCGGACCGACCGCATTGACGAACTCAAAGCTGCTGTGGACGCCCTGGACTAAGATTAAAATAAAAAGCAGCTCTCCCCGGTCCAGTTTGACTTGGGGAGAGCTGCTTTTGTTTAGCAATTACTTTTGAGCATCCGTTTCGCAAGTAGATCCAGCGCTACTTGCGAATGAAGTCGCCGTTTGCAAGTAGACCCAGCTCAACTTGCGAATGAGGCCGTGGTTCGAAAGTAGAGCCAGCTCAACTTGCGAATGGAAGCTCCGTTTGAAAGTAGGCCCGCCCCAACTTGCGAATGAGGCCGCCCTTCGAAAGTAGAAGGGCCGCGACTCGCAAACAGGACCACCATTTACAAGTCCCGCACGCCCCTACAAAAAATACCCACAAAAAACTGCCAGGCAAGGCGATTTATTCCTTGGCTGGCAGTCTTATCCCTCTATATTAGTCACGCAATTCGGGATAGGTCGCTTCTAGGTGCTGGCAGAGGCCCTGGATGCCCTTTGTAACCAAATCATAAGTCAGGTCAAAGTTCCCGGTATAATAAGGGTCCGCGATCGGTCCGGCTTGGTCAGTGAAGTCCAATAATTGGTAGACCTTGTCGCTAGTGCCGACGATTTTCTCAATATTTTTGATATTGCTATCGTCCATGCCGATTAAGTAGTCGTAGCGGTCGACGTCACCGGCTTTCAGCAGGCTGGCATACATATTGTCCGTGCTGATGCCCTTAGCTGCTAAAAGATTGGCAGTGCCGGGATGGGGGGCTGAGCCCAGGTTCCAGTCCCCTGTCGCTGCCGATTCCACCAAGACCTTATCCTCCCAACCGCGCTGCTTAACTTCCTCGCGCATCAAGGCTTCCGCCATGGGGGACCGGCAAATATTACCTAAACAAATAAAACAAATCTTAACCATAGAACCTCCTAAGTGAAATTTAACCATATTTTCTCATGGGCAATGCTAAAATAAGAGTGAGTCTCTTATTTGACCAATGAATAGAAAGAAGTGAATCACATCCAATGGTTACTGCTTATCGCCGCGCTAGCCGCGCTAAGATTTCCCTAGATGCTATTATACAGAACTACCAAGGGATTAAGCAATCCCTATCCCCAGGCAAGCTGGTCTATGCCACGGTCAAGGCGGATGCTTACGGACACGGGGCCAAAGCCGTCAGCCAGGCTCTGGAAGAGGCCGGTGCCGATGGTTTCTGTGTGGCCCTGACCGATGAAGCCCTCGAACTCCGCCAGGCCGGCATCCAAAACGATATCATGGTCTTAGGGGTTATCCCGGCTTCAGATGCCCTGGAAATGGCCCAAGCCCAGGTCGCCGTGACGGTCAGCCGCTTAGACTGGCTTCAAGCGGTGACGGAAGAACTCGAAGCTGCCACTTACCCTGCCCTGGACATCCACTTAGCGGTCGATTCTGGCATGGGGCGGATTGGCTTCCTCGATAGCCAGAGCTTGCAGGCTGCCATCGACTGGATTGCCGCTCACCCCAAGGCCTTCACGCTCAAGGGCATCTTCACCCATTTTGCGACGGCAGATAGCCAGGACCCCCAAGGCAAAAGCAAGCAAGCCGCCCAAGCCCAGGCCTTTCAAGACATCCGCCAGGCCATCGATTGCAGCCAGCTTCCCCAAGCCCCCCTCTTCCACCAATCCAACAGCGCTATGGCCCTCTGGTATCCCGATGAGACCCTGAACATGGTACGTTTAGGCATTGCCCTCTACGGTGCCAATCCGTCGAACGGGGAAGAAGACCTCCCCTATTCCTTGGAACCCGCCCTCAGCCTAGAGACAGAAATTGCCCACGTTAAACAAATGCATGCCGGCGAAACAGTCGGCTACGGGGCCACCTATACCGCTAGCCAGGATGAATGGATCGCCACCCTCCCCATCGGCTATGCAGATGGCTGGCTGAGAGCCTATTCAGGAGTCGAAGTTCTCGTCCAAGGCCAGGCCTGCCCCATCGTCGGCCGGGTCTGCATGGACCAGTGCATGGTCCGCCTCGACCAAGCCTATCCGATTGGCACCAAGGTCACCCTCATCGGTGAAAACCAGGGCCAAGTTATCCGGGCTGAGGACGTCGCCGCCCATGCCGGCACCATCGCCTATGAGACCTTATGCCTCTTAAGCCAGCGCCTGCCCCGGGACTACCAAGATTAAAGTCCTTTAACCGTTTTATCCTTGACTATTAATAGTAGCTATGTTAGATTAATAGCAATAGAAAAGTAGAGATATAGAGGCCGCGCTCGCCATCATTAGGAAACGAAAGGGGTCAGCGCCGAAGCAAGCTTGCTTGCTGGGGGCAGTACTGAACAAGGCTGTCACTGTCAAATGAGAAGCCCATTCTTATTTTGGAGGACTTATCCTACTTGGGCCCGTGAACCATACACGCTGACTTTGTATAGGCATACCCAAGTAAGCTAAGATTCCTGAATCTTAGCTTTTTCTATTTTACTAAGCTGTTTAACCATTTAAGGAGGAAATCAAATGTCTATTTATAGAGGATCCGGAGTGGCCATTGTTACCCCCTACCAGGATACAGAAGCGCGTGAAATTAACTATGACGTCTTCCGTCAGCTCGTTGAACGCCAAATCGAAGCAGGAACCGACGCCATCATTGTGGCCGGCACAACCGGCGAAGCCAGCAACCAAACCGATGAGGAACAGATTGACCTCATCCGTTACTGTGTCGAAGTCGTCGACCACCGCGTCCCAGTTATTGCCGGCGCTGGTTCTAACGACACCCGCCACGGGGTCAACCTCTCCAAGGCATGTGAAGAAGCTGGTGCTGACGCCTTGCTTTCCGTGACCCCATACTATCTCAAAACTAACCAAGAAGGCCTCTACCAACACTTCGCTGCCATCGCCAATGCGGTCAACATTCCCATCATCTTATACGATGTGCCAGGACGGACCGGGATGGGCATTGCCCCTCAAACCCTCCGCCGCCTCATCGATGACTTCGAAAATATTGTCGGCCTCAAAGACGCAACCGGTAATTTCAACCACGCTGTTGACAACCTCCACTACTGCGGCGACCAGGTAGACGTATACTCAGGCAATGACGATACCGCTGTACCCCTCATGAGCTTGGGTGGCCAAGGCGTTATCTCCGTATTGGCCAACATCGCCCCTGCAGAAGTCCACGAGATGATCCACGCCGCCCTCGACGGTGACTTCGCCAAGGCCCGCGAACTCCAAGCCAAATTCAAGCCCTTAATCGACACCCTCTTCTGCGAACCCAACCCCATACCCGTCAAAGCCGCTCTAGCCCTCCAAGGCTTCGAAGTCGGCCCAACCCGCCTACCTCTAGGCAAACCCCAAGAAGAAACTGTGAATAAATTAAAAGAACAAATGGACGAACTTGGCTTGTTGGGTTAGATAGGGTGTGAGCAAAGGCGCTTAGAAAGGGATGACTGGAGACAATAGAGATAAGAGCGGCTTTAGCCGATCGTTCCCTTTTGTTGAAGTCACTCCCTTTCTGCCTTTTTGAACCCAACTAGGGTAAGAGGAAGCACGGGTAGAAGTGGAACTCTGGAGCAAAAAGCTAGAAAAGTCTGAGCGGTTTCGTCGAATCTTTGTGAAGAGGGACTATTTCTGCTTGCCTGAACCTAACTACAATATAAATACTAATCATTAGTTTTAGCCAGCTGAAAATGCTGGTTTTTTTATCCACTAATTCTTTATAGAAATATTTGAAACAATAATTAGTGCTTATCTAATTCTGAGCAGGAGTGGAGCGTTGAAGTTGGACCTTAGCCATGAATAAGCAAGCGATGTGAATTACGGATAGTCGGCGTCAGCCGTTACTAGCCGTTTGAAGCTCGCTAGGTGAGGGACCTCGGCCCGAGCCGATGCCATGGCTCTTTAAGGGCCAAATTCAAAAGCGGAACGCATGCTCAGCATACTATTCTGTGGAATTTTTTTCTTTATCTGCAGGCCTTTTAGCCAGGCATTCTTAATTTTTCCTAACTTGAATAAAATCGGTTTTAGTATAAAATAGTATCTATCATATACAACAATTGGAGGCTTAAACTAATGACTGACCGACAAGTCCCCTTTCGAATCAAAGCAACCGCGATGGATGAAGACTTCATCGACCAATATAACCGCTCATCCTTCCACCGCCACGAGCTCGTTTTTGTCACCAAGGCATTGCGGATTACCGTCAACCAGCAGTCACTTGAAGTGGAACCCAAGCAAATTATTGTGATTCCCTCAAGCATTGACCTTAAACTCGAAGCGGGCCAACACTACGCTTCTCCTCAATTCTACGGCTATGTCCTCTCCATTGGTGACAATTACCTCGATGAGATCAACCATACCTTCATCGACACCACCGACCTCATCCAGGTCTTCAGCCAACTGCGTATCCTCCCCGTGAGCGAAAATAACTGGCAAGTCTTCCTCGACCTCTTCGGCCAGCTCAAACAAGTCCAAGCGGAAAAAGCTACCCTCTACCAGCAGAAGATTATCTTCCACCTGGCTAGCCTGCTCTTCCTAGAAACCTGCCAAATCTACCAGTCGCCCAACGACCCCCTGCTCCACGAACATACCAAGCGCGACCAACTAGCCAGCGACATCAAGCAATACGTCGACGACCACTTCAACGAAGCCATCACCCTCCAAGACACCGCCAAGCGCTTCAACATCTCGACTTCAACCGTCAATCGTATCTTCCAAAAATACTACCACGACACCCTCTACCAATACCTCATCACCAAACGCCTCAGCTACGCCCACGACTGCATCAAAAAAGGCCAATCCATCAGCCACTCCTGGAAAAACGCCGGCTTCAAAGACTACAGCAACTTCTACCGGTCCTTCATCAAACACTACCATTACAGACCACACGACGCGAAATAAAAGGTGTGAGACTTGGCGCTTAGACTCGGATGATTGGAGCAAGTCAGAATAAGAGCGAAGCATTCGCTCGCTTCTGACTTGTGAAATCACTCCGAGTCTGCCAAGTCGAACCCGACTAAAGGGTGTGAGGGCGCGCGGGTAGAAGTGGACCTCTGGAGCAAAAAGGCAGAGAAGACTGAAAGTCTTCGATGACGCTTTGTGAAGAGGAGCCACTTCTGCGCGACCAAACCCGACTACAAGGGTGTGAGGGCGCGCGGGTAGCTTCCTTTCACTGGAGCAAGTCACCAGAGCAGTCTGTCGGACTGCGGCGGAGACTTGTGAAGCGACAAGGAAGCTGCGCAACCGAACCCAACTACAGGGTGTAAGCAAGAGCAGTCAATCCACAAGCAAAGGCTCCTAGTGTGGCTTGCCATCACTCAACCCACAATTAGAGGTCCTTTGTCTAGGTTCATAAAGATCAACCTTCAACCAAGACCTCCAATTGTGGATCGAATCTAAGTAACCCACATTCAATACCAGCGAGTGTGGCTTCCCATCAGCCAAGCCACACTAGAGGGGCTCGAATGTGGGTGGACAACACCCGTCATTCAAACTACCAAAAAATAATTTTTACTAGGATAAATGTAAAAGCTAGCGAAGACCTCGCTAGCTTTTTTCATTATATTAAGCCAGATCAGCTTGCCCAGCAGCGGTCCTACTTGCTAACAGGACCTCCATTCGCAAGTTGCCGGCCACCAACACCACGCAAGATACAAAAAAGACCTATCCCCGCCATATAAGCTCGAGAGATAGGCCTCTCTATCTTTTTTTAAGGCATTCTTATTGGAAGACCATGCCGCCATCAGTCACAATGATTTGACCGGTAATATAGTCCGCTTTTTCTGAGGCGAGGAAGGAGACTAAATTAGCCACATCTTCTGGTTCTTGGGTGCGGCCGAGCGCAATATTGGCCACTTGTTCCTTGAAGGTCTCCCCTCTTTCAGCACCAGTTAGTTCCGCGAATTTTTCATCCAAGCGGTCCCACATGCCGGTGCCAGCGATCCCTGGCGCATAAGCATTGACGGTAATTCCATCATCCGCTAATTCCTTGGCTGCGGTCTGGGTCAGGCCACTCACCGCGAATTTAGTCGCCGAGTAGGCGCTGAGCATTTCAAAACCTTCGCGTCCCGCAATACTGGAGGCATTGATAATCTTACCCTTAATGCCGAGTGCCTTCATCTGCTTGGCTGCAGCTTGGATCCCATAGATGGTACCCTTAATATTGATATCGAAGAGCGCCCCCAGATCTTCCTCTTCCAAATCGATCAGCGGTGCCACTCGCCCTTCAATCCCTGCATTATTGACAAAAACATCTAAACGGCCAAATTGATCCACTGCATAAGCCGCCAGGTCCTTCTGATCTTGGAGCTTGCTCACATCCGCTTCCTTAATCGCCGCTTCAATCCCTTGGTCCGCAAATTCTTTCTGGGTCGCTTCCAAGGTTTCTCGGTCGATGTCCGCTAAGACCAGGTCGAAACCATCTGCCGCTAATTGCTGGGCGATGGCCTTACCTAAGCCCTGGGCTCCACCTGTAATCACAGCTACTTTCTTCTCTGACATAAAATTAATTCCTCCTTTTCTTAAGTTAAGCTAAGTATAACAATTTCGGTTCCGAAATAAAAGTAAAAGCCCTTGACCAAGTTCAAAAGCAAAACAGATCTCCGCCTTCCAAAATAAAAAAGCCTCCAAGGACAAGTCCATGTCCTTGGAAGCTCTTCAATTTTTACATATTCAATTGACGTTGTAGGTTGGCGATCACGGCATCGGCAGCGACTTCCTGGCCCTGAGTCAGGGACTGGTAGAGCTTAAAGTAGAAGCGGGCTGTCTTCATATTGCCTAGCTCTACTGCTGCTTGGGCCATGTTGACCAACTTGCAGAGGGCGGCATCGGAAGGGAACTGGTCCAGCTTGTAGTCTTGGAGGATCTGTGCCACTTCCTTATTGGTCAGGGGCTCTTCGACTTCCAAGCCTTCTTCCTTGAGCGATTCAAGCAGGTCAGTCGCCCCCTCGTTCTCCTTCCAGCGCAGGCTAATCTTAGCGAAGTTCATGGCAGCTTCTAGGTCTCCCTTGCCAGCATAGAATTTTGCCAAGCAGGCATAGCCCCGAGCCAAGGCTGACCGTTCGATCGAATACTTCAGGCCTTTTAGGATCATGGCATAGGCCATGCCGTACTGGTCCATATCCAGGTAGAGGGCCGCCAAGTCGTAGATCATCGTCACTTGGTAAGGGTGCCAGAGCAGGGCCTGTTGGTAGGCGTCCGCCGCTTCCTTGCGCTCATTAGCCTGGAGCAGGACCTTGGCATAGGTCTGGTAGATCTTGCTGAAGTCGCGGTGAGTTGGCAAAAGCTGCATCCCCGCCTCTTCATGGAGCAAGAATTCAAAGCGGCCAACCAAGTCAAAGATACTCAATTGCCGCTGTCCAGGCTTAGGATTGTACTGGTCGAAGTCAGAATCTAGACTCCGGATGAAGTCTTCCATGGCAAAGCGGGCCTCGGTCACCTCACCCGCCGCTAACATCTCGTCGATCTTAGCCATTAAGATATTGTCGGAGTGCTTATCCGAGTCATCATAACGCTTGCGATTCTTCAAGGTCTCTTCAGGATAAGCTTCATAGAGCAGGTCCTCTAATGTCGAAAGGAATTCTTCGTTACGGATCAGGACAATATTTTCCACCAATTTTTGGCCGACTTCGCTAATGGCCTGGCTATAATTTCCCACAAGTAATTGTTCAATTTCTTTTAGTAAATTTTCTTGATCTTGATTCATAATATTCTTCCCCTTAATTCGGAATAATGATTACCGGTCAAAGACACCAGTAATTATTGTAATCGGCCCTTGGTCAAAGTTCAAGGCTGGGCATAGTGTGAGTGATGCCTTTTACCGATCACTCTTGATTAATCATCCAAGGGCCCAGCAGGAAAGCGTTCCTCCAAGGATTCCTCCATCTCTTCCAGAGACATCACTTTGACAAAAGAATCTGGGGTAAAGCGCGGCTTATAGTCCGTTGGAAAGTCATCGAATTCCGCCGAATTGAAGAGGTATTTTTGCTTCTCATCATCGGATAGGGTCCGGAAATAAGCCATAGGAATCATATCATCGGCCAGGCGATTATTGGCCAGGCGCTTGATGAAGTGTGTAATATTCGAGAGGTCGTAATAATAAGCGTAATAGAGGTCGGACTGGCGTTGGTCAACCGGCGTCATCGTAAAGTCCACCAAGAGCTTCAAGAGGGCCTGCTTCTCTAAGATTTGCCGGTTGTTGAAGCCCTGGAAGCTCGTCCGCAGCATATAGGGCTGGTCTAAGTTGACCTCCGCTAGCTTACTATCATCATCATAAATCTTCAAGACACGAAAACTCTCGCCCTCCCACTCCTTGGTCGTCACATAATAATTCTCAATGAAAGCCAAATGATTCAAACGGGTATATAATTCATCCAAACGCATGGTCTCGCCTCCACCCTCCTAGTCAAGCTATTGAAACGCTAACAGTCTTATTATAACAGACTCAGCAAGGAATAACCGCCAAAAGCGCTAGTTTATTTGTCCAATCAAAAGTACACTGACTGTCCAACCAGTATTCACAACAACTGACAAATTGTGCTAGTGAGCATCCGTTCCGCTTTTGAAGTTGTCCCTTAAATTTTTGAGGGACAATAACGGCTTTCGCCGTTTTGTACTATATCCGTAAGTCGCTGACGCTCAGATAGCTATACACCACCGGCTCGAGCAGGTTCAGCTCTTGGAGCGGGGCGACTTAGAGATGAAGTTCAAGGCTGCGTTAGCAGCGTTGCTACCTTCTTCTCGCCTAGCGAGACTCAAACGGATCGTACGGCTATTCGCCTACGATCCATAATTCGCTTCGCTTGCTTGTTCATGGCTAAGGGCCAACTTCAAAGCTCCACTCCTGCTCAAAAAGTTACTGTTGTGTATTTTTTGATTAGTAATCACCAATACAAAAGTTTAAAGAACGACACTTCCCCATAAAAAAGAGGCCTGCTGGGGCCCTTTTTAGTCTTTATTCGCTTTGACGACCGCAAACCAGCGCCGGTCAACGATTCCGCGATTGTTGGCTAAGCCGCGTTTCTGGATGCCTTCTTCCTGGTAGTCGCAGGCTTCTAAGATGGCTTGGTTGGCCTGGTCCTCCACGTCAATTCCCACTTGGACACGTTCCGCTTGGACAGCGTCGAAGAGAAAGTGGGTGACCGTCCGGACCGCTTCCGCCCCCAATTCGGTGCGCTGGTCCGACTGAGCGAAGAGAAATTCCAATTCGCAGGCCGCAATCTTTTTAACGATCCGTTTCACATGAATTTCACCAATTAGGGCCTGGCTGCTTTTGTCTTCCACTCCCCAGCGGTAGATTTTATCGTTAGTGCGCTTAGGCTGCCAGTGTTCCAAGAGCTTCTTAGTGGTACGCTTGGACTCATGGACGCCCCAGCTAGCGTACTGGGTCAGCTGGCTATCCCCTGCCCAATTTCGATACATCTGTTCATAATCAGACACATCGAATTTGCGCAAGAGCAAATTCTGTGTCTCAATGGTCTTTGTTCCTTTGTGATTCATACAAGTTTTTCCCCGATTCCGGCTCAGTCGAAGCCTAAATATTCATTGTCACGGCTTATTATAACATAAGTTCCAACCATTTGGCCTAAGATCCTGACTTAACTTGGTCCCGGTAGCGGCCCAGCTGCAAGTATTCTTCTAGGGTCAAGCCATAACGCTGGATAAAAGCGGCGTGTTCCCTGCCAACATAGCGGTAGTGCCAGGGTTCAAATTCATAACCCGTGATGGCTTCGCGGTCCTTGAGATAGCGCAAAATAAAGCCATATTTATGGGCATTGTCGGCCAACCACTGGGCCGCTGGGTCTTCAACAAAGCTGTCATCAAGTCCCCCACCCTGGTCCAGCCAAGCCTGGCTCAGCCAGTCGAAGGCCAGACCCGTCGCATGTTCCGTCGCCCGCTCCGGTGCGATATAGGCATCCGTCATCCGCTCGGCTTCTTCCTTGGACTTGCCCTGGTTGAGATAAGTCTCATATTGGTGCTGGCGGTTATAGGCCTGGGATTCGATGGAGCGGAAGGCCGAGATGGTGCGCAGGTCATAGCCCGCCGCCCGGGCATCGGCCATGAGGGCTTCCAAGTCCCCTTGGAGGCGCTGGTCATAGACTTGACCTTCTGGCGTCTGGGCGGCTTCAAAATCCGGTTCCTTATCTAGGAGCGCCTGACGGTTGACGAGGATCAAGCGCCAGTCCTTGGGGTCGATGGACTCAGGCAGCTCAGCAAGGACTTGGTCTAATTTACCTCCAAACCTAGCCTCCAATTGGTCAGCCCCCGGTGCCTGGAGCTTGCCCTGGCTGGGGCGTTCATTCGCTTTCAAGGCAGGCACTTGATTGGTCAGCTTGACCTGGCTCTCAAAAGTAGACGACCGGTCCACAAGCCCCAAAACCACCACCATTCCGGCTAAGAGGATCATATAGACCATCTGCCTCACACGTTTAAAGCCCTCTCCTGTCATCGCACCCGCCTCCTTAAGTCTTACTTCCTATTATAGCAGTCTTTAGGTCCAGTCGAAAGCTTTTTAAACCAGGCAGGGTCAGGCAAACTATGGTACAATAATGAAGAAATTATGAGAGAACGGAGCGATGAAGAGATGGAGCGCCAAGACCTAGCCCATGCCCAACGCCTAGTATTCAAAATCGGAACTAATTCCCTATTAACAGACCAAAACACGATCGACTACCCGCGCATCGACCGGCTCGCCTTCACCCTAGCTAGCCTCCGCCAAGCCGGCAAGGAAGTTGTCCTCGTCAGCTCAGGTGCCATCGGGGTCGGCTGTGTCCAACAAGGGATCGCCCAGCGCCCCCAAGCCATCCCCGAACAACAAGCCCTGGCTGCCTTGGGTCAAGTCACCCTGATGAGTATCTACAGCCGCTTTTTTGCTTATTACAACCAGGACGTGGCGCAAATTCTCTTAACCCGGGACGTCATGGACTATCCTGAGAGCCTGAAGAACTGCCGGAACAGCCTGGAAGTTCTTCTAGCCCAGAAGGTTATCCCCGTCATTAATGAAAATGACGCGGTCGCAGTCGATGAATTGGACCACCAGACCCGCTTTGGGGACAATGACACCTTGTCCGCTCTGGTCAGCAATATTGTTGAAGCCGACCTCTTAGTCCTACTCACGGACGTCGATGGCTTCTATACCGCCGACCCCCACTCCGACCCCCAAGCCCAAAGAATCAGCCGGTTGGAAGGCATCAGCCAAGACAACTTAGACCAAGCTGGGGGCAAGGGGTCCAGCTTCTCAACCGGTGGCATGGCCACCAAACTCAAAGCCGGCAAGCTGGTCTTGGACCAGGGCCGGAGCATGGTGATCATGGGCAGCCAGGAACCCGCCAATATCTTCAAACTTTTAGCAGGAGAAGATATTGGCAGCCTGGTCTCCGCCCGCCAATCATCCCAAAAGGAGGAAAAATAAAATGGATATCAAAGACCTTGAAGTCATGGGCCAGAAAGCCCAGGCCGCTGCCCGCCAACTCGGCCAGGCCAGCAGCCAAAGTAAAGAAGCTGCCCTCTTAGCCATGGCGGACCAACTCCGCCAAAAGCAGGCAGCCATCCTTGAAGCCAATGCCCAAGATATCGCTAAGACCCGGGACCAAGGCCGACCCGACAGCTTTATCGAACGCATGACCCTGACCGAAGACCGGGTGGAAGCCATGGCGCTAGGCCTAGAAGACGTGGCCCGCCAGCCCGACCCCATCCATGAAGTCATCGCCGGCTGGACCACAGCCCAGGGCCTCGACATCGTCCAAAAGCGGGTCCCCCTCGGCGTGATCGGCATTATCTACGAGTCCCGGCCTAATGTCACCGCCGATGCTGCCAGTCTCTGCTTTAAGACGGGGAACAGCGTCATCCTGCGCGGGGGGAAAGAAACCCTCCAATCCAACCTAGCCATCGTGTCGGCCCTCCAAGCGGGACTCGCTGCCGTCGACCTGCCCCAGGACGCCATCCAATACATCGATGATCCAGACCGGGCCTTGGCCACGGCCTTCATGCAGCTGGACCGCTATGTCGACTGCCTGATCCCACGAGGAAGCGCTGCCCTCATCCAGAGCGTGGTCCAAAACGCCACCATCCCAACCATTGAAACCGGCGTGGGCAACTGCCACCTCTATGTCCACCAGTCTGCCGACTTAGATGAAGCTGTGCAAGTCTTCATCAATGGCAAGGCCCAGCGCGTGTCCGTCTGCAATGCCCTGGAAACTTTAATCCTCGACCAGGCCATCGCCAAGGACTTCTTAGACCAGGCCCAAGACTTAATTGAAGCAAAGGGCATCCGCCTCCACGGCGACCAACGCACCTGCGCCCTGGTCAAAGACGCCATCCCTGCTGTAGAAAAGGACTATGCGGAAGAATACCTGGACTACGACATCGCCGTTAAGATCGTCGACTCCTACCAAGAAGCTATCGACCACATCCAGACCTATTCCAGCCAGCACTCCGAGGTCATTGCCTGCCAGGACTACCAAGTGGCCCAAGACTTCATGAACGACATCGATGCGGCTTGCGTCTATGTCAACGCCTCCTCTCGTTTCTCCGACGGCGGCGTCTTCGGTTTCGGCGGCGAGATCGGCATCTCCACCCAGAAACTCCACGCCCGCGGCCCCATGGGACTTAAGGCCCTGACCTCCTACAAGTACCTGATCCAGGGCCAGGGGCAGATTCGGGAATAACCTGTCAGTTTATAGCATTCAAAAAGGCATCGCTTGAATTCTTCGCAAGTGATGCCTTTTGTTATTATTAAAGATGCTAAATTTTTTCTTCAGCTAAGACTTGGCTATCCTCCAGCTGCCCAGCTTTTTCCTTATAGAACTCAGAGTCAGGAACAGGTGCTTTCTGATCCTTACGCTGGCAGGCGCTGGCGTAGAGGGTGCCGACCAAGGTGTGGAGGACGGTTGTGGCTGCTCCAGCGAGGGCGACATTGGGATTGAAGTGTTGGAGGGCCAGAGTCGAAGCTAAGCCCCCGTTCTGCATGCCGATTTCAATGGCAATGGCCCGGGTGGATGGGATGTCGTAGTGGCGGAATTTGCAGACCAGGTAGCCGGCCACATAGCCACTGATATTGTGGATTAAGACAGCCGCTACAATGACCCAACCCGTAGCCTTCAAGGTGTCCGCATTAATGGCCACAGATCCTGCTAAAACCAAGAGAACTGCCAGAGAAGATAAGCTGGGCAAGAAATCCTGGACCCCATTCAAACGCTCTCCGGCAAAGTAATTAATGGCAATCCCAATCACAATCGGTAAGAGAACAATTTTGACAATGGAGAGGAACATGGGCCAAAAGGCGATATCAATGTAGGCGCCCCCGTAAGCAGCTAGGAGCAAGGGCGTCATAAAGGGCGACAGCAAGGTCGATACCGAGGTCGCGGATACCGACAGGGGCACATTCCCATTGGCTAGGAAGGTGATGACATTGGAAGAGGTCCCGCCTGGGGCACAGCCAACGAAGATCAGGCCCAAAGCCATCTCTTGGGGCAGGTTGAAGAGCTTAGCCACCATATAGGCAGAAGCAGGCATGAAGCCGAATTGGACCACTGCCACCAGTAAAACCTGGAGGGGATGTTTGAAGACCTCGGAGAAGTCGTGGGGCTTCATGGTCAAGCCCATGGTAAACATCACGAGACCTAGGAAAATCGAGGTATAAGAAGAAGCCCAGATAAAGGCTTGGGGAGCGAGCAGGGCCCCCAGACCCACGACCAGGACAATCATCGCCAAATAACGGTTAAAATAAGCATTCAAGCGGGCGAAAACTCCCATAAATAAAACTCCCTTTCTTTTCTCATCTATTTCTCATTTATTTGTTATTGTTATCTAGTCTATACCTTGGCCCCCTATTTTTCAAACCCTTTTACGGAATATTCTGTCATTTAAAGCAAGCAGCTATTAATAAAAAATACTTGCATTGTTTGTTAGCTATATGCGGGAGTGGAGCGTTGAAGTTAGCCCTTAGCCATGGCTCTTCAAGGGGTAAATTCAAAAGCGTAACGCACGCATGTTTATAGTTTTAAAATAATCAAAAAGCCCAGCTGGCTACGGACAATCGCCAAGTGGGCTGCAGGCTAGCTGGACAGCTAAATATTAGAACTTTCCCCTTGCCTTGCCCCGCTTGTAGTAGAAGGCAATCAAGGCAAGGTATAGGCAACAGGCCCAGCCTGAACTGAGGATGCTGTAACCCCCGCCAGTGAAGAAGAGCGGGCCATCCTGGTAGTAATAATAGGCTGGAGCCAAGCTGATCCCGCCCTCTTCTAGGGCCGGATCCACAAAGTAAGGCACCGAAGACAGGCCGTTCAGGGCCACGTGGAAGGCCATGCTGGACCAGACATTGCCCTCCACATAGGCAACAAGGGAGAAGAGCAAGCTAGCTAAGAAACCGGCCAGGACTAAGATAAGCTGGGAAGGGCCATCCAGGGGCTTGTTCAACAGATGCATCAAGCCAAAGAGCCCCGCCGGCAAAAAAATCCCCCAGTAAACGGACCGCGCGCGACCGAGCACGTTCAGGGCAATGCCCCGGAAGACCAATTCCTCCTGGACCGCCCCGTTCAGGCCGTCCGCTAAGACTAAGTAGGCCAAGCTATAGAGAGAGAGTTCTCCCATTTGGGCTTGCCCATCTAAAGCCAGGGCCGTTCCCAAGACCAGGGTCACAGGCAGGGCCACAGCCAGGATCGCCGTCAACTTGGACACAGACCGCGGCGCCAGACCTAATTCCCTGTCCCCCATTTTCAGGGCCTTTATTTGGAAGGCCTTGAAGATCCCCGCAAAGATCAAAAGATCGAGCAAGGGGTTGACCAGGCTAGCCAGCCCTTCATCCGAAATTAAATTCGTCATAAGGGTCGCCAAGACTTGGGCTAGGATCATCAACAGGAAAGCGCCCCCACTGTAGACCAGGGCGCGGCTTAAAGACTTATTTTTCATTAAATTACCTCGCTTCTCTATGAAGTGAATTTCATCGGAAAAGTTTAGCACAAAAGCTGAACTAAGACAAGGGCTTTTAGGACAGGGGCAGCTTATGATTAGGCAATCCTAATTATTTGCGTTATACTGACTATTGATTGGATAAATTATTGAAGTAAGGAGATTTTTATGTTTGATTGGTTTATCAACTTACACCCCGTCGTCCAAGCTGGCCTGGCTGGTATTGTGACCTGGTTCTTTACCGCGCTCGGCTCATCCTTGGTCTTCTTCATGGGGGAAATTAACCGTAAATTATTAGACGCCATGAATGGCTTTGCGGCTGGGGTCATGATCGCAGCTAGCTTCTGGTCCCTGCTCGCGCCTTCGATTGAATACGCAGAAGCAGGGGGCTATGGCAAGTGGTCCTTCTTCCCTGCCCTGGTGGGATTTGTAGCAGGAGGCCTCTTCCTCAGCCTACTGGACAAGATTATCCCCCACATGCATATGGATAAGACCCGGTCTGAAGCAGAAGGGGTGCCGACCCAACTTTCCTCCACCTTCCTCCTCTTTCTCGCTATCACCATCCATAATATCCCGGAAGGTCTCTCAGTTGGCGTGGCCTACGGGGCAGTCGGCTCCGGCCTCGCTAATGCCAGTATGGCTAGCGCTATTTCCTTAACCCTGGGGATTGCCCTGCAGAACTTCCCTGAAGGCTCTGCCTTGGCCATGCCAATCCGCGCTAATGGAAATAGCCGCTGGCGGGCCTTTAACCTGGGCCAAGCCTCTGCCCTGGTCGAGATTATTGGGGCTATCCTGGGGGCTTGGTTGGTTACCCAGATGACTGTTATTCTCCCCTACGCTTTGGCCTTTGCAGCGGGCGCCATGATCTTCGTCTGCGTGGAAGAGCTCATTCCTGAATCCCAAAGTAACGGCAACGAAGACCTCGCCACCCTGGCTCTGATTGCTGGTTTTGCGGTCATGATGGTCCTCGACGTTGCCCTGGGATAGGCAGCTTTTGACAGAAACTAACTGGCTTGTAAACGCTTTGAGCAAATCATTTGTATCTAAACGGCATTCTGTTATGATTAAGCTATAGGAGGTAGATATTATGAACCAAGTAACGATTGAAGAATTTTACGACATTGTAAAAGCAGACGGTTCCGTTAACATCCTGGATGTTCGCCCACGCGAATTATACGAAGAAGGCCATGTGCCCGGCGCAGTTCACTTCCCTCTATCCGAAATCGAAGACCACTTAGATGACTTAGACAAGGACCAAGTCTACTATGTTATCTGCCATGACGGTAAGGGGTCCAAGAAAGGCACTGAAATCTTAGACAAGAATGGTTTCAATGCCATCAATGTTGAAAAAGGCGTGCCTGACTACCCAGGCGAGTTAGAAAAATAAGTTTAGTGATTTGACCAAAAAGCACCGTATCGGAAAATGATACGGTGCTTTTTTCTATCTATTATCTTTTTAAATACTGCTAATGAGCATACGTTTCGCTTCGAGTTTGATCGTTCAAAAGCCATGGCACCGGCTCGAGCCTCGGTCTCTCGCCTAACGAGACTTAAAGGGAGAGTAAGGCTTGCGCCAACTCTCCCTAATTCGCTTCGTTTGCTTTTTCATGGCTAACGATCAAACTCGAGCTCCACTCCTGCTCATAATCTGAACTGTTATTAAAACAAAATATTTTATTTATATTTTTTAACCGAATTGATAGGGATGCTCAAAAATTACAGAAAATTCTAACGTTTATCAAATTATATTATAGGAAAAGAACTGAGATCAAACTTCTAGCCTACTTTTGTTATGCTATCATCACTCACTTGGCTTATACATCACTAAACAGCAAAATCAAAGCAGAACGGATGCTCACTAGCACAAGATATTAAACAGTAATTTATTTTTTGCCAAGGAAGTTAGCTAGGATCTGGCGGCCTTCTGGGGTCATGATGGATTCGGGGTGGAATTGGACGCCGTAGATGGGATAGTCCTGGTGTTCTAGGGCCATGACTTCAGCCTGGTCAGTCTGGCCGGTGACCTTGAGGCAGCTTGGCAGGCTCTTGGTCTCAGCAATTAGGGAATGGTAACGGGCGACCGGGAAGCGTTCGGGGCAGCCTTGGAAGAGCCGGCTGTCGGTGTCGACTTCAATCTCTGACTGCTTACCGTGCATCATCCGGTCGGCATAGGTCACCACCCCGCCAAAAGCCTGGCAGATGGCTTGGTGGCCTAGGCAGACACCCAAGATTGGAATTTTGGACCCGAGCTGGCGAACTAGGTCGACAATAACTCCAGCATCTTCAGGGCGGCCGGGGCCGGGTGAGATAATGATGGCTTCAGGCGCCAAGGCTTCGATTTCTTCCAGGGTCAATTCGTCATTGCGGATGACCTGGATGTCTGGTTCCAATTCCCCCAACTCTTGGTAGAGGTTATAAGAGAAACTATCATAGTTATCAATCATTAAAATCATTAGTCCACCTCCTGGGCGAGTTCTAGGGCACTTAGGGATGCTTTGGCCTTGTTGAGGCACTCTTGGTATTCTTTTTCCGCTTGGGAATCGGCAACAATCCCTGCCCCACTGCGGACAAAGACCTTGCCGTTCTTGGCGTAGATCAGGCGGATGCCGATGCAGGTTTCCATATTACCAGTAAAGTCAATATAACCAATGGCGCCGCCGTAAACACCGCGCTTGCTTCCCTCCAATTCCGCAATCAACTGGCAGGCCCGGATCTTAGGCGCTCCCGACAGGGTCCCAGCTGGGAGGACAGAGGCAATAGCATCCAGGGCGTCGCAGTCCGACCGCAGCTGGCTGCCGACCACCGACCCAATATGCATGACGTGGGAGAAACGTTCAATGGCATGGAGTTTTTCTACTTCCACACTGCCGATCTCACTGACCCGACCCAGATCATTGCGGCCTAGGTCTACCAACATATTGTGCTCAGCCAATTCCTTGGCATCGGACAAGAGGTCCGCTTCCAGGGCCTGGTCTTCCTCCGCCGTCTTGCCCCGCGGCCGCGTTCCTGCTAGCGGGAAGGTGTGGAGCCGGCCTTCTTTTAGCTTGACCAGAGTTTCTGGCGACGCCCCCGCTAATTCCACATCCGTTCCCGAAAAATAGAACATATAAGGCGAAGGGTTGACCGTCCGCAAGAGTCGGTAGCTATTAAAGA
The DNA here is from genome assembly GCF_001543145.1 of Aerococcus sanguinicola. NCBI lineage: Bacteria > Bacillati > Bacillota > Bacilli > Lactobacillales > Aerococcaceae > Aerococcus > Aerococcus sanguinicola. Next base: position 517,765 of record NZ_CP014160.1, read on the forward strand.
GGCTGCCCGAGAAAGGCGCGGATAGATAGTTGGAGAGAACAATCTGGAAGATATCCCCCTCCCGGATATAATCCTTGGCCCGGTTGACGATATCACAGAAGGCTTCCTGGTCCAAGTAAGGGGTCACAGGCCCTTGGATCCGGCCTGGTTCTTCCTCGACCTTGTCACCGCTGCGCAGAAGGTCCTCCATCGCATTCAGCGCCTCCACCGCCTCCGCATAGTTAGCTTCCACCTGGTCCAACTTCAGATTAACGATCAGGATAATTTTTTGTTCCAGGTTGTCAAAGGCAATGACTCGGTCGAAGAGCATGAGATCCAGGTCCTTGAAGTCCTCGTGGTCAGCGACCGGCCGTCTGGCTGAAGGCTCCACATAGTTGAAGTAGTCATAGGCGAAGTAACCCACCAGCCCTCCGGTAAAAGTTGGCAAATTGTCCAAACGGGGACTCCGGTAGTCCGCCAGCAAGTCGCGGATATAAGCCGCTGGGTCTTCCGTCTCATAGACTCGGTCGCCGATTTCTAAACGGCCATCCTTGCAGGTCACTTCCAACTTGGGCTCATAGCCAAGGAAGCTGTACCGGCCCCAGGTCTCATTGGCCTGGGCCGATTCCAACATGTAACAGTGGGTCGAGGCCTTTTTCAGGATTCGCATGGCTTCAATGGGAGTGATAAAGTCCGATAGAATCTCACGCGCCAGGGGCACAATCGTATAGTCCGTATCTTGGGCGAAGGCTTGGACCTCCTCCAGGCTCAGGTTTAAGGGCATAATCTTTCCTCCAAATTCTTAAAAACCGCCTGCCAAGAAAAAAGTCCTTGACAGAAGTACACATCTGTCAAGGACGAATCGTTACACATAGTAAATAATCCGCGGTGCCACCTTGAATTTACGCTTGCGCGCACACTTGGCTAGGATACCAACATATCCCTGGTTTGTCACGCCAACCTCCACGTCGCAGGCTACTCGGCTAAGCCTTTCACTGCGCCCTCTGCGGTCCATTTGACAACCTGTTTCTGGCCCAGCTCTCATCTCCCTGGGCTCTCTGTGCAGGCATCGTTGCCGTTATCTCCGCTTCATCGGTTTAATTGCCACTAGTCTAGCACGCCGAATCTTACCTGTCAATAATAAAAATACAAAAACCGGCCCCAGATCAGGACCGGCCGGAAATTCATATCAGCAAAACATCATCACAGACCACATTCAGCAAGAGATGCAATGCTCATTGGCAGAGTTTCTCCCATTTCTCTAAGTATAGAAATTATACAATCCCCCTACAATAACAATCTGTATTGATACATTCTTTCTATTTCTTACAGCACTGCTCCCTTTGCATATTGATTTTGTGTACCTACAATCTCCCTTATGAGCAGAAGTGGAGCGTTGAAGTTGGTCCTTAGCCATGAAAAGCAAGCTTCAGGGTGCGAAGGTTAGCGGGAGAAATAGACCTCTGGAGCAAAGAGCCAGAGAAGACTGCAAGTCTTCGGCGGATCTTTGTGAAGAGGAGCTATTTCTGCTAGCCTGAACCCGACTAGATGTGAATTACGAAGAGTTGGCGCAAGCCTTACTCTCCGTTTAAGATTCGCTAGATGAAGGACCTTGGCCAGATCCGGTGCTGCTATAGCCGTTGGAGCGCCAGCGACTTACGGATATAGTACAAAACGGCGCCAGCCGTTCTTGACCCTCTGAAATTCAAGGACCAACTTCAACAGCGCAACGTATGCTCATTAGCACAGTTCATAGTCGGGTTCGTAAGAGCAGAAAGGGAGTGACTTCAGCAAAAGGAAACGACCGGCTAAAGCCGTTCTTATCCCTTTTGCCTCCAGTCATCCCTTTCTAAACGCTCTTACTCACACCCTGTCATACCACCAATATATAAATAAAGTGAGCAGCTGCGCCCGCCACTAAACCGCCGATCGTATGGCTGAAGAGGGCATAGCCCGTCATCTCCTGGGTATCCAGGGCATCCATCATGGCGATATGGGTCGACAGATAGCCCGACCAGCACATGCACATGGCGGTAAAGACAGCCAGGTCATTGCCGTTAGCCAGGCCCGATTCTACCAGCTTAGCAGCCAAGCCCACAGCCGCTCCCGCTGCGCCCAGTGCCGTGATTGGCACCGAAATAGCCTCAGGATTGGAGAAGCCAAAGATAGGGGTCAGGATGAAGGATAATTTTTCCCCGACCCAGGGTAAGAAAGGAACCCCCTGGCCGATCTCACCGGTATAAATGCCATCTGGGCCTGGGCCGTGGGTGAGTAACATCACCATGGTGCAGACCACGACCACGCCCGGAATAATGGCCATACCCATTTCCACCCCATTCTTACCCCCATCCAAGAGAGCGGAGAGGGCGCGCGATCCCACGCCACCTGCCCGGACCACCCGGGATCCTTCTGGCAGGTCTTCTTCGTGGTCAATCTCCACATAGTCTTCCGTTCCGTAAGCCTTCTTGGTGAAGTGGAGCATGAGGCGGACACTGACCACGCTGCCGACAACGGCTCCTAGGTTGCCAATCAGAGCGGCTGTCGCTGAGCCTTCGAGCGGGATCGCCAGGACCGTTGCCGTCACAATCAAGCCCATCCCAAATGACGTCCCGATATTCGTCAGGGCCGGCAATTGGTATTTTTTGAAATAACGTTTGAAGTTATCCTCCTTGGCCAAGGTTAGAACGGCTGGATTGTCTGACATATAACAGTTGAGCACGCCCAAGGAAGAAGCCCCTGGCATGTCATAGATGGGGCCAATTAAGCGCGACAAGAGTTTGTCGATTAAAGCTACGAAACCAAATTCTGAAAAGAGCGAGGACAGGGCACCCGTCACCACCGAAATGGCCATCAAGAAAAAGCAAGTATTCATGAGCAGGTCATAAGCCGTCGCCATAATCGTCGACAACATATTGACCACACCCATCCGCCAGCCAATCGCCCCAAATATTCCAAAGAAAACAAGCACAAAGAGAACCGGCTCTAGGCCGATCGCCTTTTTATATCGATAACGTTTCACCATTCCACTCCTTACCAGCTAAATCGTCACATAAAACTTTTCCCATTATAGCACAAAATTCTAGGCCTAGAGATAAGAAAAAGACGCCACAAGTATTGAGACGCCTCTCCTCTAAACTCTAACGACTAGTTCTTAAAGAAGGAAACCACCTTGGCCTTGTCCAAGGCGCGAGCCGTTTGGTAACCCAACTCAAAGTCAACCATACCATGGACAATCCCACCCAGGCCAACGAAGACAAAGAGGGGCGTAAAATACCCGGCTGCTAGAGTCCCTGCCCCCAGACCTGTCACCAAGTAGACAACGACCACCTCAGCTAAGGCATGGATAAAAGCCAACACGAAGGAGAAAGCTGTTCGTGTAGTCAATTTGTCTACCACACCGGGGTGCTTTTGGAAGTAGTAGGCCCCAAAAGTAGCGAAGAAGACGTGGCTGAGCCCGCGCAAGCCAATCACAAAGGGGAAACCTGCCAGGAAGAAGCCGATACCAGAAGCTAGGGCAACAAAGGCGGCTGGAGCGGGCCCCATGAAGATGGCCAAGACGATGGGCAGGTGGCTGGCCAGGGTATAGGAAGCCGGCCCGAGAACTACTTTGATGGGCATGACCATGGGGATAAGAATCGCCAAGGCAGTCAAGAGGGCCGTCAGGGTTAAGCGTTGAATGGACTGTTTATTTTGACTTAGAGACATGGAATCACCTTTCATTTAGTTCTTGTTCTTAACAAAATTGAGCTAGTGAGCATCCGTTCCGCTTTTGAAGTTGCTCCTTTAAATATGGTGGACCAAGAACGGCTTTCGCCGTTTTGTACTTTATCCGTAAGTCGCTGAAGCGTCAACGGCTAAAGCAGCACCGGCTCGAGCCAAGGTCTCTCGCCTAGCGAGCTTCAAAGGGCTAGTAACGGCTAACGCCGACTATCCCTAATTCACATCGCTTGCTTTTCATGGCTAAGGACCAACTTCAAAGCTCCACTCCTGCTCAAAATTAGGATTGCATCCCAACTACTATCGCTTAAATAATTCTATTAGTTATCACCACGTGTCCTACTTAAAGATCCCGGTACATGACATAGATATTACAGTAAGTCCCGTTCTTCAGCAGGAAGCCATTGGGGATAGTTCCAACAATTTGGAAACCGTTCTGGGTATAGACCTTGAGGGCCGCGTAGTTGATGGCGACCACAGCATTGTACTGCATCCCCTTAAAGCCCAGCGCCTTGGCTTCTTCCAAGGAAGCTGCCACCAAGCTAGAGAAGAGTCCCCGCCCGCGGAAGGCCTTATTCATACAGTAAGAAGCATTGGCTACATGCCCACAGCGGCCGATATTGTTGGGCTGGAGGGTGTAGAAACCAGCCACCCTGTCCCCTTCCTTCAAACAAGTCACCGCCGATTTATGGCTCAAATAATCCGCAAAGCCTGCTTCGCTATAAAGATCTGTCCCCGGAAAAGCCAGACCATCCTCAAGCACATCGTTCCAGATGGCCGTCATCTGCGCAATATCTTCGTCTTGATAGGCTAATACTTCCATTTTCTTACCTCTTTCTCATATTTTACTCATTTATTATAGAGGATAAGTTTCCCTTTGCCTAGGGGGATTTTGGACTTAGCCCATGACATTCAAAAAAAATCCAAGGCCTTTTTGATCGGTCCTTGGATTTTGATTCAAAATTTAACTTTTATTCAACGGAGCTCAGTGCTTCTAACATGTCCACCTGTTTTAGGCGGTGATTAATCACTAGGGCTAGAAGCAGACTGATCACAGCTACCAGCAGACTCGGTATGAGGAAAGGGCGAGCGGTGAGGGCCGGATTAAACATGACATCGGCTGGGGGCAACATATGGATGATATAGCGGTGGAGCCATTCGCCAATGCCGAAGCCAAAGAGAATGCCAAATAAGGTCAGGATAATGGTTTCACGGTAGATATAAAGAGTGACTTCCCTATCATAGAAGCCTAGCACCTTAATGGTCGATAATTCTCGCATCCGCTCTGACACATTGATGGTGGTTAGATTATAGAGAATCACCGCTGCTAGGATTCCAGCCACCAAGATGAGAACCTTCATAATCTTATCAAGGGAATTCACAATGGTTCGAATTTGATTTTGTAGGCTGGTATTCTGAACAACTCCCTTGACCCCATCGATCGCCATAAAATCGGCCGCATAGTTTTCCGTATTTTCTTGCCCCCTGTCCTTTAAGTTGACAAGCTGGGCATTACTTTGGAAGTCCTCGCCAAAAATATTGGCATAACCCGCTTGGTTGGTGAAGATAAAGTGGCCCATATACATTTCTGTAATAGCTGTTACCTTCATTTCATAAGACTTGTGCTTACTGTCTTCTAAGGTCAGCACATCACCTGGCCCGACGTCTAACAATTGGGCCAGACGTTCTGAAATAATGACGCCATCCTCTTCCAGGCTCAAATCTTGACCAGTTTTTCGGTTGATGAGCTGCACATAGCGATGGAAATGGGCAGGGTTTTCTGGAACGATCAAGTGGAGCGTTTGTTGGTCTTGGTCAGACCCTGCTGTCTTAGTCAATTGCTCATAGTGGATGCGGTCATGATTAGCTACCCCCTCCCCGGCTAGTAAGTCCGAAATCGCTCGCCGATCATCATCTGACACCTGATCTGCTTCAGCTACAATCATCTGATACTGGATCAAGTCATTAAACTGCCGGTCGTTAATCCCCCTGATAGAGTCTTGGACAGCTAGACCCGCGAAGAGACAGGCCACCGCCCCAGCTACCCCAAAAATCGTCATTAGCATTCGCTGCTTGTAGCGGAAGATATTGCGGGCTGTAATCTTTTGCATAAAGCCCAAACGATTCCAGATGCCAGGAAAATGCTCCAAGAAAATCTTGCTTCCAGCTTTGGGCGCCTTAGGCATGAGGAGCTGGGCAGGCTTTTCCTTTAATGCTCGCCAGGCTACGATATAGGCAGGTAAGACCGCACAGAGGAGGGCTAAGACTAGGGCCAGTAAAGAAATGGGCCAGTAAAAATGCAGTTGGATCCGAGGCAGGGTAAAACCCGTGCTATAGGCATTGTAAGCAATCAGCGGTAAGAGGCTATGCCCCAGAGCAATCCCTAGGACAGACCCTAAGAAGCTGGACAAGAAACCGTAGACGACAAACTTCTTCACAATATCTCGTCTGCCATAACCCAAGGCCTTGAAGGTCCCTGACTTGACCCGCTCTTCATCGACAAAACGTGTCATAGTGTTTAAAGTCAACAAGGCCGCCACAAAATAAAGGAAGATGGGGAAAATATTGGCCAGAGCGTCCACAATATGAGAAACCGATCCATAAATTCGATAACCCTCTCCCCCCGGTATCTCACGGCGGCTATTGACCGTATAGCTCGGCAGGTCCAATTGGTCTAAGCTCTCCTTAGCCTCTGCCAAGTCTTTAGTCTTTTGGTCGATCTCGGATTGAGCAGCTTGGAGGCGGTCTTCTCCCGCTTTCAAGGCCTTTTCTTGGTCGGCTCCAATAGCTAGGTTTGCTCTACGGGCCCGGTCTAAGTCTTGCTTGGCCTGGTCTAAGCGCTGACTTTCCTGGTCTAGCTTCTTTTGCGCTGCCTTGATGCTTTGCTCAGAGGCTTCTAGCTTCCCATAGCCTTGGTCTTGGATCTCCGCTAGACGCTCCTCGGGCCGGTCTGCCAAGGCCTCCGCCACCTGGTCCTTGTGCCTTTGCACTTTGTCAGTATAGGCTTGGCTATATGGATCTAAACCTTCTAAATCTTCAAAACTCATCCGGGCTAACATATAAAGCTCAGAGTCAAAAGCATCTTCGGCTAAGAGTCCATACCCCTTGAGCGCACCTGTTCCAGCCGTGGAAGGGCCACGGTTAATGTCAGAAAGAATCTCACTGGAATAAACGAAGCCCGTCAAGATATAACTGTCCCCCTTGAGCACTTTCTGCCCAAGCGGATTCTTAGCTTCATCAATTTGAATCCGGTCTCCGATTCGGTAATCTCCACGGTACGAGCCATCCAGGGCAATTTCATCCGCTTTTTCAGGTAAGCGACCTTCCAGAACTTCCGCCTGAGACAAGCTATCCGTCTTTGAAAAAAGCCGTAAACTCTCCTTATCCCCTTTGAGCGTGACATCCTTCAAATAGCCTGCTTCGACTTCTTGAAGACCATCCACTGCTTGCAAATGATCCAAGTCCTCTTGGTTGAGACCCAAGGAGCCGATCACTGTCAAATCCGCAGCATTCAAGCTTTCAAAATATTCCCTTCCCGTCTGCCGCATATCAGGACCCGTCACTTTCAAACCAACTAAAGCAAAGGAGCCAATTAACATCAACATAAAAATTGAGATAAAACGGGCTTTGGACTGACGGATAGACCGCCAGATTTCCTTCCATAATGTGCGCATCCTTTCACCCCCTACCATTCAATCGTCGCAATATCTGCAGGGCTATCATTTAGCTCAACCGTCTCAACCTTGGCATCCCGCATCCGGATCACCCGGTCGGCCATCGGAGCTAGGGCTGCATTGTGGGTGACAATCACGACCGTCGTCCCCTCGTTTCGACACTTATCTTGGAGAATTTGGAGGACCTGCTTGCCTGTTTGATAGTCCAAGGCTCCCGTTGGTTCGTCACAGAGCAGAAGTTTGGGCCGCTTGGCAATCGCTCGGGCAATCGACACCCGCTGCTGCTCCCCACCTGAAAGCTGGGAGGGAAAGTTTCCCATCCGCTCATCCAAAGCAACTGACTGAAGGACCTCAACTGGATCTAAAGCATCACTGACAATTTCAGTAGCTAATTCCACATTCTCTAAAGCCGTCAGATTAGGCACTAAATTATAGAATTGGAAGACAAAGCCAACCGCCTCTCGCCGGTATTGGGTCAAGGCCCTGGGACTATAATTTGAAATGTCCTGACCATCGATCAGGACCTGGCCCTCGTCATTGCTGTCCATACCAGCCAAGATATTTAAGACAGTTGACTTACCCGCACCTGATGCCCCTAGAATAATAGCTAGTTCTCCCTTTTCAACTTGAAAGGATACCTGGTCATTAGCCACAATACGGTGATCACCCATCTCGTAAAACTTGGAACTCTTTATCATTTCAATATAAGCCAATCTTGCTTCCTCCTTAATATAAACAACGTGTTGATTTAACTACCTAGCCAGTATAAAATGAAGGCAAGTAGAAAACAATCATCAATATCAACAATCTGTTGATTTAAGTAAAGAAAGGATACCTAGCCATGAAAAGACAGACCGCAAGTAAAGATAAAATCAAAGCAGCCTTTATCGACTTAATCCATGACGTTGGCTTCAACAGCCTCACTGTTAGCGATCTTGCCCGTCGTTCCGACATCAACCGTGGCACCTTCTACCTTCACTATGTGGACAAGTACGACCTGATGACCCAGCTTGAAGAAGAAATTATGGACGAACTTGAGACGATTTTCTTTAAAGAAGAATATAAGCAAGCCCAGGAAATAGACGCACTCAGCCTCATCCCCTATGCTGCCATCCTGGAAGCCCTCCAATATGTTGAAAGTCAGTTCACCCTCATCCAAGCCCTGGCTAGCCCCCAAGGTGATCCCCATTTTATGAGTAAAGTTAAGGATATCCTCAGCCGCTTATTGACCGCCAAATTGGAGGCGAGTAAGCACCTGAACTTTCCTCCCAAAGACCTCCCCCTCCCCTATGCCAAGGAGGTCCTCCTATCCAGTGTAGTCAGTATCATCAGGCTCTGGATCCAGCGCGGGGGCCAGGAAAGCCCCGAAGATATCGCCCAATTCATTGACCAAGCCAAACGCCTGCCACCTTATCAGCTGATCACTAGCTAAGTTCAATAAGCAGAGAAAACCTTTTCATTTTGACCAGTATTGTCTCGCGGAAGATGCTATACTTGTCATTAAGTAAAGAAATAAAGGAGTTGTTAGAGATGACGAGAAACAACCAAGACAAGGTCGCACTAATTACCGGAGGCGGTTCGGGACTAGGGCGCGACATTGCGGAAGCCTTCTGCCAGGCCCACTACCAGGTGGTCATTACCGGACGAACGGAAGAAACTTTAGCCGCCACAGTTGAAGACTTTAGTAAAGGCTATGAAGCCAAGATCCATTACTTTGTTGCCGATGGGGGCGATGAGGACCGGGTTCAAGAAGTGGTCTCAAATATCGCTGACAAGCTGGGACGGATTGATGTCCTGATCAACAATGCCCAAGCTGTCAACACCGGCATCGCCCTGGAAGACCAGACCCTTGACGACTTCCGCCTGGCCATCAATTCAGGGCTCTACGGGACTTTCAATTATATGAAGGCCTGCTTCCCCTATCTAAAGGAAAGTAAGGGGAGCATCATCAACATGGGGTCCGGTGCAGGCATCACGGGCATGGCCGGCTTCGCCTCCTATGCCGCAACTAAAGAAGCCATCCGCGGACTCACCCGGGTTGCCGCAACCGAGTGGAGCCAGTACGGCATCAATACCAACGCCATCTGCCCCGCTGTCCTCACCCCAGCCTTCGACGAATGGTCGAAAGAACACCCCGAAGAATACCAAGCCGTCCTCGCCAGCGTCCCCGCTCGAAAATTCCCCGACGGCATCACCCACGTCGGCGGCACCGCCCTCTACCTCGCCAGCCCCGCCGGCAAAATGCTCACCGGCCGCACCCTAGATATCGACGGCGGCCAAAACCAAAGACCGTAAAGGAAGGGTGAGAGCAAGAGCGTTTAGCTTTGGATGCTTGGAGTAAGTTGGAATAAGGGCAAGCCAGGCTTGCACGTTTCCAACTTGCGAAAGCACTCCAAAGCTGCTCTTGCGAACCCAACTAGGAAGGGGGTGAGCAGAGGCACTCAGCCCTAACCCCCAATCAAAGCTACCGAGTGTGGATTGACAAGCCCCAACACACAGTCAAAAGCACCAAGTGTGGGTTACCGATACCCAGCCCCCAATCAAAAGCTCCGAATGTGGGTTGACAGCGTTCAGCACCCAAACGAAGCCGCTGAGTGTGGCTTGCCGACTCCCACCCCCCAATCAAAGCCACTAAATGTGGGTTGACAGCCCACCCCAACTACACAGGCTGTGCGCAAAAACGACACAGCTCAGCAAAAAAATCTACAAACAAAAAGGCTGGAAAATTAACTCCAGCCTTTTTGACTATCAAAAGCTCCCCAATAATAAAGAGGAGCTCGATATAAAATATTTGGTAAGCCATAAGCATACAATTTAGCAATTAAACAAGATTCACTTGCCATAGTCTTGTGATCAGGGATTGCCCTCTGAAATTCAAGGACCAAATTCAACAGCGGAACGGATGCTCACCAGAACCATCCACTTTTTTCACTACTTATAAAACAAAAACAGAGGTAAATTCGGACTTTTTAATAAAACTAGAATTATAATATTTATTTGCTATTAATATCGTGAGCAGGAGTGGAGCTTGAAAGTGATCGTTAACCGTGCCCCAGCAAGCGAAGCGAATTACGGAGCGTAGGCGCCAGCCGTACGAACCGTTTGAGTCTCGCTAGGTGAGGGACCTTGGCCCGAACCGGTGCTATGCTTTAGCCGTTGGAGCTTTAGCGACTTACGGATAAAGTACAAGACGGCTTTAGCCGTGTTGATCCGCTAAACATTTAACGATTACTTTCAAGACGGAACGTATGCTCACTAACACCAGTCATTTTTAAAAAACCTATTCCCCAAAGAACCGGTAAGCAATCTCATGACCTTGGTCAATCTTCGCCCACTGCTGGTCTTCCGTTAACTCATTCCCGCAGTCGCAAGAAGCAAAGCCACACTGGTGGGAGAGGTAAAGCTTGTCTTTGGGAATATATTTCGTTGCTTCTTCTAAGAGGCGGATGGCACGGTCGGCATCGTCCAAGCCTGCTGTCTTCGAGGATAGGGCTCCGACAACTACCTCAACATCGGGGCGGTCTTCGAAAGCCTTGAGGGCAGAGAGAGAGCCAGCGCGTTCGTCATCCCATTCCAGGTAGAAGCGGTCATAGTGTTGGCGGGCTAAGAAATACTTGGCAACTTCGGTATAAGCCCCGTCAGTGAAGGCCCGGGAAGCATAGTTACCGCGGCAGTTGTGGCCGTAGACTCTGAGCCCCAGTTCATGGGCATAGTCCGCTACCGCATTGTTCAATTCGATCAATTGACCCGCTAATTCTTCCTTGGAGTAGTTTGACCCATCGAAGTTTAAGGATTCCAAGCGAATTTCATCGTCATCGCCCACAAAGCTGGACCAGACGCAGTCGTCGATCTGAAGGATAGTCGCTCCCGCTTCCGCATATTCTTTGACGAATTCCTTGTAGGCTTGGGCCAGGTCATGGCGGAATTCAGCCAGGTCAGAATAGAACTTCCCTTCCCCAATTTCACCGAGGGCCAATAATTCAAAGTAGAGGTGGCCAGGTGCGAAGATGGTGTGTTTAACCGCCACATCCTCTGGCGCAAGTTCCTTGACCAGCTTGAAGTGGTCCACGAAAGGATGGTTCTTGCCCGATAATTTACCGGTCACATGGAGGCCGATGTCACGACGGGTCTCATAGTCCTTCTTGTTGCCCGCTTCATCTTCTTCATAGAAGTGGTAGCCGGAATCATTGATATAGCGGACAATCCCCGCCAAGCCCCAGGCGAAGTCCAAATGCCAGAGCGAGCGTTGGAATTCCCCGTCAGAGATTTCCGTCAAGCCATGGGCCACTTGTTTAGCCACGATGTCCTTGACCGCTGCTTCTTCCGCCTCCTTGTAACCTGGCAGGTCATTGTAGAAGGGATAAGTAATGTCGTCACGTTTTTCAATTTCATTTTTATATTTCAGGAGTTCTTTTGGCCGTAAGAGGGATCCTACCGTTAAGAATCGTTTGGAAAAAGTTGTCATATCAATCACTCGCTTTCTTGACTCTTACTATACGCGATGGGCGGAAAATTTTGAAATATCTATTTACAAGAGCTAGGTATAGCAGTAGACTATAGCCAATACTTTTCCTTAAAGGAGGCCACCATGCGCTTAGAAGACTTTAAATATTTTCAAACGGTTGCTAGCGAACTCTCCCTCAGCCAGGCAGCCAACAAACTCTACATCTCCCAGCCCTCCCTGTCCAATGCCATGACCAAACTGGAAAAAGAGCTGGACGTCACCCTCTTCACCCGGAGCTCGCGCGGCATCTCCCTGACCACGGACGGCGAAGAATTCCTCCAATATGCCAACCAGATCCTCGAACAGATGCACCTGGTGGAACGCCGCTACTTCGACAAGGAACCCCCAGCCCTGCCGATCTTCTCCATCGTCTGCCACCACTATGCCTTCGTCGTCGAAGCCTTCTCCCGCCTGCTCAAACGTCACCAGGACAAGGCCTTCCAAGCCTCGGTTAAAGAACTCCGAACCTATGAGGTGATCGAAGAAGTCTACCAATTGCGGAGCGAACTGGGCGTCATCTACCGCAGCCACTACAACCGGCAGATCATCGACCGGGTCCTCTCCGACAAGCACCTCAGCTTCACCCCCCTGGTCACAGCCAAACCCCATATCTTCACCTACAAGGGCCACCCCCTAGCCGACAAAGACCGCCTGACCTTCGACGACCTGGCCCCCTACCCCCGGCTCAACTTCGACCAGGGCAAGCACAACTCCTTCTACTTCTGGGAAGAAGTCCACGCAGACCAAGAAGTCAAACAATCCATCGTCGTCAGCGACCGGGCCACCATCTTCAACCTCATGATCGGCCTCAACGGCTACACCATCTCCTCAGGCATCATCAACGCCAACCTCAACGGCGAAGACATCATCGCCATTCCCCTCGACTCCAACGAAGAGATCGAAATCGGCTACCTCACCAACGACACCCACACCCTAAACCCCATCGCCAACGAATTCATCATCATCCTAGAAAACTGCCTAAAAGAAGGCATCGAAAAACAAAGGGTGTGAGCAAGAGCGGGTAGACTTGAATGATTGGAGGCACATCAAAAAAGGCTGACGCCAGTCAGACGTTTTGATGAGCTGAAATCACTTCAAGTCTGCTCTTGCGAGCCCGACTAGGGTGTGAGACTTGGCGCTTAGGCTTGGATGATTGGAGCAATTAAGAATAAGAGTGAAGCATTCGCGCGTTTCTTAATTGTGAAATCACTCCAAGCCTGTCAAGTCGAACCCGACTACAAAGGGTGTGAGGGCTGGCTTCTCAACCCACAATCAAACACCAGGAGTGTGGGTTAGCAGTAAGCAATCCTCAACTAAACATCGGGAGTGTGGATTGAAGACGACTAACCCACAATCAGATCTCGGCAGTGTGGATTGATCGCGACCAAGCTTCAAACAAACGTCGGGAGTGTGGGTTAAACACAAGCAACCCACACTCACAAGGTCTGAATGTGGATAACTAAACTGAGTCCAAGTAAAATACGGCAAAATCCATGATAAAAACATAAAATAAGGATGAACAAGCTAGCGAGAGCCTCGCTAGCTTGTTTTCATTATGGGAAGAGAGAAGACAGCTTGCCTAGCAGGGGCGACTTGCTAATGCTGGCCCTGTTCACAACTTGGTGCGATTCGACTTGCTAATTGGAGCTTCGTTTGAAAGTTGGCGCAACGCTACTTGCTAAGCAGAGCCTCATTTGAAAGTTGGCGCGACCCTACTTGCTAAGCAGCGTTCCGTTTGCGAGTTGACACAGCCCTACCTGCTAACGGAGGCCTCCTTTGAAAGTGCGCCACCGCCTAGTCACAAACTAGGCCGCCATTTGAAAGTTCGCCCCCTTCTACAAGTAGACGCCACAAAAAGAGATCACGAGATCAAAAGTAACCGCGAGACAACAACGAGAAAACCAGCAGAGCCACTCTTCTGCTGGTTTTTTCCATAGATTTAATTAGAATCCTTCAAGCTAGGCTTCCTCATCCAGGACCGCAATGACTTCGGCTGGGAAGGCGACGGCGTCCTTGATATGAGGGGCATTGATCATAATCACACCGCCCACTGCAGGGACTTGGTCCAAGTTGGCCATGACTTCGACTTGAAACTTGTTTTCATTGAGCCAGAAGCGCTGGGCGACCAGGTCACCGGCAGCGGCGGCTTCAGGGCCGGCATCAGTATTCAAAGTTTCGTGCCCAATGGCGGTGACTTGCCGGTCGCGGCTCAAGTATTCCAAAGCTGCCACAGACCAGCCCGGCGTCACTTCGACTCCCTCCGCATCGGTATTGGTGAAGGCTTCCTGGGAATAAATCCGCTTGTACCAGCCAGAAGAGAAGGCAACAAAGGCCCCGGCCGGAATATCGCCATAGCGGTCTTCGAAGGCCTTGATATCGTCCACTGTCACCGCATAACCTGGCTCGGCTGCGACCTTATCTTCCAGGTGGAGGACATAGAGGGGCAGGTAGCGCTCCTTCTGAGGAATGTCCGCCATGATCCGGCCGCCCGCCATGAAGTGGGCCGGCGCGTCAATGTGGGTCCCGTGGGAAGTTCCCAGGGTGTATTCCCGGTTGTCTGACCCCGTCTCCTCCAAGGTCGTCAGCACCCGCTCTTCTAAGGGGTTGAAGGCCTGGTAGATGGCCATGTCTTCGGTCACTTCATGGGTCAGGTTGACCCATTTTTTTGCTTTTAAGGCTGCGAGTAGTTCATGTGTTGTCATTAATTTTTCTCCTCCTTATCACGATCAGGCATGACAAAATAAGAGCGGAAGCCCCGCGATTTGTAATAGGCCTCTGCCCCACTATGGTAAAGAAAAGTCTGACCATAGCGGTTATCTCCAAAAAAGGCGCCGCCTAATTCACGCACGGGTTCTGTCGTCTTCAGCCAAGAAGAAGTCTTTAAGTCAAAGGGTTTTAGAAATTGCAAGGTCATATACATATCGATTGGCATCAAGCAGGTCCCCATGTCCTGGCACATCTCCTCGACACTCGTCTCAGGTGGAAACTTCTTCCGCCCCAAGCGTGCCTCCCGGTCATAACAGACACTCCGCCGGCCTTCCGGACTCTCCGGACTCATATCCGCAAAAAAGGCCCGCCTAAAAGGTTCGCAGGCGATCAAATCCGGTTCACCGCCCGTCTCTTCCATAGCAAGGAGGCTCTCTACAAGGTCTTCCCTGCCCTCTAAACAAGCCAGCACATCCTCCCAAGTCCAATCCGGATGGCGGTCGAGATGCCCCTCAAAGCGTTCCGCCACTGACTTCAAACGCTCATTCAAATCCATAAGCAACTCTCCTTTCTCTATTATTAAGCCTAGAATAACATGTTTTAGCCCCAAAACTTAGCCAGGCGACCTGACCCACAAAAAAGCGCACCAAGATGATCTTGATGCGCTCTAATTTGTCTTTGATCAGCAAATTTAGCCGCTAAAATCGAGTCTCACTTAATTCTTCAACCGATTAAGCTTTTTTCTTCTTAGTAGAGAAAGCCACAAGCCCTAGTCCAAGCATCAGGGTCAGTACGGCAGGGTGGAAGCGGCTGGCGCTATCCTCTGACCCAGTCGCTGGCAATTGAGTCAATGGCGTATAGGCCTCGGCTTGTCCAACTGCTGGATCTGCTGCTGTCAGGACTGTCACTTGGTCTGCGTTGAGCTTGACTGCTTCGGGCTTGGTGTTTTGACGTGTTTCTTCGGATGAAGGAACTTTCTCTACAGAACTTGGATCTTTGTGACCTGGTTTGGGATTTTCAGGAATGGAATGATCCTTGTCCTTCAGTTTGTCATGGTCAGCAGTTTCTGGATCCTTGGACGGTAATTTATCCTTATCTGAGTTTTGAGGATCTTTGCCATCGTTTTGAGGATCTTTATGACCTGATTCTGGCTCTTTCGGATCTTTAGACTGGTCCTTATTGCCTTGTGGATTTTGAGGATCCTTAGACTGTTACTTGCCACCCTGTGGATTTTGAGGGTCCTTAGACTGGTCCTTGTCGCCTTGTGGATTTTGAGGGTCCTTAGACTGATCTTTACCGCCTTGTGGATCTTGCGGATCTTTCGATTGGTCCTTGTCGCCTTGTGGATCTTTCGGTCCTTCCGGCTGCTTGTTGCCATCTTCTGGATCTTTTGGCCCTTGAGGATCTAGCTTGCCGCCATTCGAATCAGAAGTTGGGTTTTCCGTCTTGCCGCAGCCGACTTCAACTATCATCTTGCGTCCTTCTTGCTTGACGATAGTCTTACCGTCGCGGGTTTCCGTGATCCGTTTTTCACCAGGGTCGACCACCTTGACTTGGCCAGGCTTGAGGTCTTTGTTGTAAACCACTTCAATACCTGGGCAGTCCTTGATGATTTCCACTGGGACTTCTTTGATCACTTCGACCGGAACTTCCTTAATAACCTCAACGGGAACTTCCTTAACCACTTCAACGACTTTTTCGACTGGGACTTCCTTGACGATTTCCACAATCTTCTCAACTGGTACCTCCTTGATCAATTGCTTGATGCCGACGCGGATGATCCGCTTTTGTGGTTCGCGGAGGACTTCCTGGTTGATTTTCTTGTCTTGGAGAACGCCGTTAATAATGGCTTGAGTCACGGTCTCTTTGACTTGGCCTGGCTGACCGGCTTGGACTTCTTCGACCTTGCCTGAATCGAGCTGGTCGTCGTAAATCACTTCCGTCGCAAAAGGCGTCTCAAGGAAGCTTTCATGGCTGAATTGACCCTCATAGCCCTTGGTCCCTACCTTAACGATATGCTTGGCTGGGGTCACCACTGGCACTTCTTCCGTCACGACCTTGCCATCGACTACCTTGTTGACAATTTGGGTCGTCACATGGCCCGGAACGACTTGGACATTTTCTACCTTGCCCTTGTCCAGACTTGGATCATATTCAAAGATGGTTTCGACAGGGACATCCTTGTGACTTTCATGGCTGTTGCCTGCCACTGGTTTGGTCCCTACTTCAATGATATGGGCTTTCGGTTGGACTGGCTTGGTAATGGCTTTAGCTAATTCACCATCGGCCTGACCATTCTTAATGGCTTGGGTGTAGGTCACATCATAGGAACCTGGCTGACCTTGTTGGATGAGCTTGGTCTCACCAGCCTTAAGATTTGGATTCTCACGGACTTCAACCTTGTATGGCACTTCGAAGCGTTCCGTGTGCTTCACTTGACCGGTAAAGTCTTGCTTGCCGACCTTAATGACTTGGGCAACAGGTTCTTTCGTAACTTTGGACACGGGTTCGCCAACAATTTGAGAATTTTCAATGGAGACAGTCGTTTCCTTGGTCCCTGGTTGACCTGGCGTCACCACTCGGTACTCACCCTTAGTTAAAGTAGGATCGACTTCAACCTTCACATCAAATGGAATTTCTTCTGTAGACGTATGGCTGCCATCAGTCTTAGCACCGATGCGGACGATCCGATTTTCAGGAGCGATCACTTCTCGAGTCTCACCGAAGACCTTGTCTGCCAGTGTGCCATTGACGTATTTCTGGCTGACATCACGTTCGATTAAACCGACTTTACCTTCTCGTTCAACCACTTCTTCGCCAGCTTTCAGGCTTGGGTCAAGTTTATATTCGGTCTTAAATGGTGCCAAGCTTTGTTCGGTATGTTTGAATTCACCGCTGTAGTCCTTGGTGCCCACCACAATGACTTGTTTGGCTGGGGTCAGCACTTCTTCGGTTGTGGTTTCGATTTGGCCAGTCTGAGGGTTAAAGACGTTCTTAATCTTAGTTTCAAGCTTGCCAGGAGTGTAGGCTCCTTTCTCAACGACGCCCTTGTCCTTGGTATTGTCGTAAACGTATTCAATCTCAGCAGGAACTTCCTTGACTCTCGTTTCAGCATTTTCCGGTGCCTTGGTACCGACCTTGATGATATGGGTCTTCGGTTCGGTGCGGGCAATTTCTTCCGCCTTCAGCTGACCATCAGCTGCCCCATTCTTAATGGCTTGGCTATACTTGGTAGTCTTAGATCCATTTTCACCCTTTTGAACTTCTTGAATTTCGAAGAGTGGGAGATTTGGATCTTCTTGGATTTCCACCTTGAATGGGAGGGTTTCCGTGACATTATGGGACACTTCGCCCGTGAAGTCTTGGTCGCCCACCTTGATGACTTGGGTAACAGGTTCTTTAATGACCTTGCTAGAAGCTGTGCCCACCACTTGAGAGTTTTCGATCTTCACAGTGGTTTCCTTAGTCCCTGGTTCACCTGGTGTGACCACTTGGTAGTCACCCTTAGGCAAGCTTGGATCAACTTCAACCTTGACCGCAAATGGGATTTCTTCTGTAGAAGTGTGAGTGCCGTCAGTCATTGAACCAATGCGGACAATTCGGTCTTGCGGTGTCATCACTTCTTCGGTCGGACCATAAGTCTTCTCACCAAGCTTGCCATTGACGAAGTCTTGCGTAACTTGACGTTGAATTAGGCCAAATTGACCTTCTTGATCCACGACTTCTTGTCCATGCTTAAGCGTCGGATCCAACTTGTAGATAGTTCGATATGGGGCAATACTTTGTTCGGTATGTTTGAATTCGCCCGTATAGTCCTTGGTCCCGACGATGATTTGTTGTTTGGCTGGAGTCACGATATTTTCAACCGTGTTGACCACTTGGCCGTCGACTACCTTGGAAACCACCTTGCTTTCCGTCTTGCCAGGAGTGACCTGACCGGCTTCAACAAAGCCCTTGTCCTTGGTATTATCATAGACAAATTCAACTTCAACTGGAACATTTTGTTGGATTGGGGTTTCGGTGCCAGATACTGGCTGGGTGCCGACTTCGATAACTCGGTTAACTGGGGCCACGCGGTTGGCTTCGGTCTTCACTAAGTCCCCTGCCGCTTGGCCATTCTTGATGGCTTGACTGTATGTCACGTCAACGGAACCTGGCTTACCTGCTTCAAGGACCTTGGTTTCTCCGGCTTTGACGTTCGGATTGTAGCGGATTTCCACCGTATTCGGTACCGGAACGGTTTCGGTATGGGAAACTTGGCCGGTGAAGTCCTTGTTGCCGACCTTGATTAAAGCGTTGGACGCAGGCGTTTCTTGGGTCACCTTGCCTTGGCCGACCACAGAGTTGGTAATTGGCCATTCGGTTGTCCGGGAACCGACTGCACCTGGAGTCACGATTTCATACTTGCCGGCTTGGATAGCTGGGTCGTATTCTACCGTGTAGCTAAATGGCAGTTCTTCGGTGTAAGTATGGATACCTTCTGTCTTCGCCCCCACCTTGATCTTGCGGTTGACTGGCGCCTTGGTTTGAACCGGATCAGAAACCACTTTTTCACCAGGAAGGCCATTGGTAATAGTTTGGCTTACCGTGGTAGTCGTTTCGCCTAACTGGCCTTTTTGAACTTCAACCACTGCATTTGGAGCCAGACTTGGGTCCACTTCAACTTCGGTTTCAAAAGGCAGGACATTGGTGTATTCGTGGCTGAATTCGCCGTTATAGCCTTGGGTCCCCACAATAATCTTCTTATTGACAGGCGCCTTGGTTTCAGTTGTAGTCGTGGTGCCTGGAGTGACCGTGCCATCTGCAGCAGTCACTGGGGTGGTCTTGCTTTCTTCACCTGGGACCCCTGTATTTGGCACAACTTCGACCGTACCAGCTGGCTTCGTCGCGTCGTATTCGATTTCCACGTCGAATGGTTTTTGGCTGGTGGTCGTCACAGTGGTAGAGCCAGTTAAAGGCTTGGTGCCGACACGAATAATGTGTTCTTGAGGGGCGCTTTCCGCTTTGACAGTTGAAGTCAGGGCGCCATCCGTTGCCCCATTCTTGATGGCTTGTGTATAAGTCGTGGTCTTAGACCCTGGAACCCCTTCTTGGTCCACATGGTAGGTGCCCTTGTCTAGGGTTGGGTCTTCAA
Organism: Aerococcus sanguinicola; assembly: GCF_001543145.1. NCBI lineage: Bacteria > Bacillati > Bacillota > Bacilli > Lactobacillales > Aerococcaceae > Aerococcus > Aerococcus sanguinicola. Next base: position 537,479 of record NZ_CP014160.1, read on the forward strand.
CGACCTTGACTGGGAATGGCACTTTTTCAGTGACATCGTGGCTAACTTCGCCGGTAAAGTCTTGGTCACCCACTAAAACAACCGCATTGCTTGCTTGTTCATTGATAGTAGGTTCAGAAGTAGCAGTTACTTGGGAGTTTTCGATGGTCAGGGTCTTGGTCTGACTGCCTGGCTTACCAGGATTTGCGACCTTGTATTCGCCCTTCTTAAGTGATGGGTCAGTCTTCACTTCCACTTGGAATGGAATTGGCTCGGTCACTTGGTAGCTACCGTTAGACTTAGCCCCAATGCGAACAACACGTTTGACCGGATCTTTGCTTTGGACACTTTGTCCTGGTGTCGAAGCCGTCACCTGACCATTCTGGATGGTGTGGGTAGTTGTGGTGGTCTTCTCACCTAGAGCTCCTGGGTTTTCAACCACTTCTTTACCGGGTTCAAGGGTATTGTCGACAATGTATTCCGTTTCAAATGGAATCGGATCCTTGTCCACCGTTTCAAAGCTGCCCGTGTAGTCTTTTTGTCCCACCTTGATCAGCGCATTGACTGGGGCTACCGTTTCAACGACCGGTTCGCCCACGACCTTGGAGTTCTCGATGGTCCAGGTCTTCTTGTTAGAACCCGCTTGTCCTGGGATCACGACCTTGTAGTTTTCGGTCGCATCAGGATAGTTCTTATAGAAATTCGGATCGAATTCCACCGTGTACTTGAATGGGATTTCATCGGTATCGACAACCGTGCCGGTAGTCTTGGTGCCAACTTTGACTTTCTTAGGTTGAGCTGGTGTTGTGGTGGCCTTAGTGATATTAACCGCACCTGTTTGTGGGTCTCTGGTCGTCTTCACAGTCACTACGCCGTCTTGGCCTTCCTCAACCACAACCGGTTCAGCAGTTGGTTCCATATTTGGATCTACTTCGATTTCAACAGGTCGAGGGATCGCCACAGTTTCTTCAACCGGTTTAACCCCAACCTTGACTAAACGGTCTTGCTTTTCTTCGACGGTTTCGGTCCGTTTGCGGAAAAGTTGGTCGCCTGCTGTAAATTGGCCAGTGGCAGGGTCAACCAGACCTTTTTGCCCGTTGATGACGTCCTGTTCGAAGATGGTCCGTTCCTTGCCAGCCTTACCTGGAGTCACCACTTGGATGGTTCCTGCAGGCAGAGTTTCATCATATTCTTCTTTAGTTTCATAAGGAATCAATTTGTCATCGGTATCGGTAACGGTTGTCTTGTATTTCGGACGGGCGATAAATTGGGCTTTGACTTCTTCTGTAATAGGTTCATTTGTAACTTCATCTGTTCCATAATTAGCTCTGACGTTAACATATAGGTTTTCGCCACCTATAATCTCAACATCTTCCGGTACCATCGCAGTTACTACCCCTGACGTTGAATCGATTTGAACATTTGACCAGACATTCCCAGCACTATCTACATATTGCCCTGGCTGGAGTGTTTGGATATTGCCTTGCTTATCTTTATATTGCCCGGCTGGCAATGGAATGCCTTGTTCATCTTTATAAACTGGCTGAGCCAATTCAAAGGATAGCGGTCGGCGTTTTTTATCATTTTTAGGTATTTCAGGTTTGTTCTTTAAGACATCTCCCTGATAACCTACCTCCGCATGGTATTCCGGCCGGTTATTATCCGAATCTTGAACGACAAAATGGAACCAGTGGAGGTCTGTTGAACCATTAGTATAAGTATAGGTAATTGGAATAGCAATGAACTCTCCAGCCTTGGCTCCTTTTGGCGCTTTAACTGTAAATTGAGAGATATCATTGGGATTGGTCGTAATCTCCCAACCTTCAGCTTCTGCTTTTTTGATGAAATCTGGATCAATGACACCATCAGCGAAGCCTTGTTCGTCCGCCTTTATCATCTCCTTACCAGTTTTGCGATTAGGCTCGGTATCTGGATTAATATTCTGATCATCTATCACCATGATTTTGGCTTCGCCAGGTTTAATTTCGGTGAGCTTATCGTCCTTATGTTCAAGTTTCTTATCGAACTTTTGCTCGTAATATCTTGTATCATCAAGGTTGATCGTGATATGACCTAGGTCGTTGTAATTGTCATAACGGGCGATACCTTGCTTGTCGATTTCGACATCCTTGCCGTTATGCTTAATGGTTTGAATGCCTGCACCGGTTTTGACGTACTTATATGGTGAATAATCCCAGCCTTCCGCAACGGCTTGTTTATAGTCCTCTATCGTTTCAACGCCAGTTTCTCTCATATTGTTCAGATTGACAACTTCTTGGAATTCTTCAGTAGTTCTTGGACGGGCGAAGAAACGAGCTTGTAAACTTTGGATGCCTTTAAATTTATTGGTATTGAAGATGGAATTAGGATCTTCCAGAGCACCCTTAGGCATAGCGAAGATGATCTGACCTAACTGGATATCATTACCTAGTTTGCTCTGAAGTTCTTGGATGTTAGTTGGGGTAACAATAAAAGCATTGGCTTCTTTCACAACGGAGCCATCCGGATGGTAGACTTGACCGACTACCCGGTCATAGTCTGCTGGGTCTAAGTTATCAATCCGAGCACCGGTTTTGACATAGCCTTCCTTAACTGCCACTCGCTTAACATTGGTGTCACCTGCTACCTTGATAAGAGATAGGTTGGCATTTTCATTTGGATAAGGGTTGACACCAAAAGTGACTGCAAAGTTTCTCCCTTCTAACAATTTATCATAAGGATTATCAGTCGTATATTTATCTCTAAAAGAGATTGTTGTTTCCTTATTGGCATGATTATTAATATGCTGTAAATCTGTTTCATTTAATTGAGAATTTAGGCTAGTCTGTTGCTTGTCCTTTACCAAAACTACCTTTGTGCTCGGTTTGAAATCAACAGCTTTATTGCCAATTGTCGTAAGTGAATTTATATTTTCATACTCAACAAGACGAGGATTCTTTTTAGTTCCAGCCTCTACAGGTGGGTTTCTTACACTATCCGTTATAGAAAGATGGTTATAGGTTCGTTGGGAATCATTGCGATCGATAGAGATATCAATTCCATAAGTTCTCTGGTCTGTATCCTTGTCTGCATTAGGGTTAATAACGACATGACTAACCCCTTCCGTCTTAGCGCTTGATGCCGCAGAGAAGTGTGAGATCCCATTATTGGCCAATTCAGATTGTCGGTAGCCCTTACCCTCACTAATATTCTTCTCATTGGTAGAATAATTGATATTATCTGGATTAGTGGTACTGGCAGGTACAATCGGTGTATTCACTGTATCCGCTGGTAGGCCAGAAGTAGATGTCGGCACGCTACCTTCTGTCCCGCCTTCTCCTGGCATAGCATAGTTGACCGCTGCACCTTCTGCAGCATAAGGGACTGCCACAGCTTCAACGGGTTGGTTTGGGCTAACTTCTAAAGCTATATTAGCTGTTTCACTTGCGGGTTGGCTACTATCAGCTTTATGAGTTTCACTTGCATCCTCGACAAGGGTTAAAACTTTTGGTCCAGCTTGGCTCCCTTCGTTCACCGGAGCCAGTAGGGGGCTGGTGAGTTCAATTGGTTGTCCTTCAGCGGCTTGGACGCTTTGGACTTGGCCAGCTAAAAAAGCTGCGATCGCAACACTCCCTACACCGAGCGTCGTTTTGCGAATCGCATAACGATAATTCTTCTCCATACATATCCTCCTAGCTTACTAATTTGTCCCAGAAAATGTTCATACCATCATTTTTAGAACAAAATTTCCACTAAAGTGTTTTTTATTTTTAAAAAAATCTAAATTATAAATTAATTAACTCAATATAATGTATCTTAGCATTTCCTTGTCAGACTAGCAATTTCTAAGCTTTTATTGTACAAAAATAAATTTATTAGCCAATAAAAAGCTTGATTTTATCAGATTTATGTGTATTTTACCTTTTCTCATTAAATACAAAATAAAAACTTTTTCTTTCCAACCTTTAATCTCTGTCAAATTTTGAGATGGAAATCCCCTTGATCTTCTCTTAGGCATTAATGTCATCAAAGATTAAACGGTAGCGGTAGATCTTAGAGCTGACAATTAGCCAGTGGCCGTCGATCTTCTCAAAGCGGTCGTCATAGTAGCCATAGCCATCGAAGGCGGCAAAACCATTGAAGAGGACGCGGTCTTCGAAGGGGAAATAAGCCCGGGCTGTCCGGTCCGATTCGATGGAGACTTCTGGGATGTGGCCCATGTGTGCGCTCTGGACGCCCTCTCCCATGATCTTCCGGGCATTGCGGCTAACTTCTGCTAAGGAGCGCGAGGGCTCGGTCTTGGCAGGAAGCAAGGGGTGCTGGCCCTTGACGGGGTCCCAGGTGGAGAGGGAGGTGTCGAAGGTCACATGGTCGGCCATGACTGTCTCCAGGAGGTCGAAATCTTTAGAGTCGATGGCCCGCCAATAGCGCGCCTTGCACTGCTTGATGGCCTCAATGGCAGCTAATTCTTCTAGGATATCCATATCTTACGCCTACTTTCCTTTTTGCTTGGCCTTATTTTATAACGCGCAACCCAAATTTGGGGACAAAATTTCCGATCAAAGACTGGCAGTTTTTCCGATCAGGGGCTGGCTGAGCAGAAGATTAGCCCTCACCAATGAGAGCGCGTATAATGGCTAAGGTAATAGTTTGTAGCTTGCAACTACAAAGGAGGAAGATAAAGATGGTAAAAGATTACCGCGTCTTATTATTTTATAAATATGAACATATTGAAGATCCTGACTCTTTCGCTAAAGACCACTTAGCCTTCTGTAAGGGCATCGGACTGCGTGGCCGGGTTCTCGTCGGTGAGGAAGGCATTAACGGAACGGTTTCTGGGACGATTGACCAGACCGACCAGTACATGGCTTATGTCCACAGCCTGCCTGGTTTTGAAGATGTCTGGTTCAAGATCGATGAGGCGGATGACTATGCCCACAAGAAGATGTTCGTCCGTCCCCGCAAGGAAATTGTTTCCCTGGACTTGGACGAGGACCTGGACCCGCTGGAAACCACGGGCGACTACCTCAAACCCAAGGACTTCCGCCAGGCCCTCTTAGATGAAGATACCGTCGTCCTCGATACCCGGAACGACTATGAATACGACCTAGGCCACTTCCAAGGCGCTATCCGGCCAGACATCCACTCCTTCCGCGAACTCCCTCAGTGGGTGATCGACAACAAGGAAGAATTTATGGATAAGAAGGTCGTCGTTTATTGCACTGGCGGCATCCGCTGTGAAAAATTCTCCGGCTGGCTGGTCCGCGAAGGCATCGGGGAAAAAGTTGGCCAATTGGAAGGCGGCATCGACACCTATGGCAAGGACCCTGAGACCCAGGGCGATCTCTGGGAAGGCAAGATGTATGTCTTCGACGAACGCATCTCGGTGCCAATCAATCACGTGAAACCGACCGTCATCGGCCGCGACCACTTCGACGGCGAACCCTGCGACCGCTATGTCAACTGTGCCAATCCCGAATGCAACAAGCAAATCTTCGCTTCTGAAGCTAATGAAGATAAGTACCTGCGCGGCTGTTCCCCTGAATGCCGCCGCCACCCCCGCAACCGCTATGTGGCTGAACACGACCTCAGCAAGGCCCAGTGGGAAGAGCGCTTGAACGCGATTGGTGAAAGCTTGCAGGTATCGGAAAAAGTATAAAAGTAAAGGGTGTGAAGGCTAGCGGGAGAAAGAGACCTCTGGAGCCAAAAACCAGAGAAGACTGAAAGTCTTCGACGGATTTTGGTGAAGAGGAGCTCTTTCTGCTAGCCTGAACCCGACTACAGGATGTGAATAAGGTCAATCAGACTTGAATGATTGGCGGCGCATCAAAATAGACTGACACCAGTCAAACTTTTCGATGAGCTGAAATCACTCCAAGTCTGCTCTTATGTCCTGTACTGAGGCACGAGAAAAGCGTCCTGCTTTTGCAGTGGCGCTTTTTTCGTAAGTCCCTAGCATCTTTTCTTTATCTGTGCTATAATAGTTTCTATCAGATAGATATCGAGATGTAGCGCAGTCTGGTAGCGCACTAGCATGGGGTGCTAGGGGTCGCAGGTTCAATTCCTGTCATCTCGATTCATGAAACCGAGCGATTTTTAGCGTCGCTCGTTTTTTTTGTATATTAAGCTCAAAAAAGAGGCTGGAACAAGCTAGTCCGGTCTCCTTTTTTCTTTGATCTGCTAGATTATAGCTGGGGACATCAAGGACCGAAAATTTCGGTCGATGCCTTAGTCATTGTATATCTCCAAGAAGCCCTGGCGGAGTGCCTGGTTGGCGGTGTCTTTGAAGTGGACCTGGCCCTTGGCATCTGGTCCTTCTTCTGCGATCAGAATCCGGGGCTGGCCCTTGTCTTCCACAAAGAGATAGAAGTGGCGCTCAGGCTTGGGATTGGTCTTGTCTTCAATATCGCTATAGGCTGCCAACAAGCGCAAATCATCAGCCTCGTCCCCCGCTTGGACTTGGCGGGTCTTGCCATCCAAGGCAATTTCAAAGTCCTCTTGGGGCAGCTTAGCCCCGTAGAAATCAGCAGGCTGGTCGGGGCTGTAAGCTTGGTAGGCTTGCCCCATCTCCTGGCCCCAAGTCAGCATAAAGTTCCTTAGACGCTGGCTTTTGCCAGCTGTCCCACTTGGAGGAGTCGAGGTTTTTGCTGACCCTTCTGGATAGTGGTTGGTGATGGCCACACCGTAGCGGGCCTCATAGTCAACCGCTGGCTTGGGCCCCACATCTCCTGTAAGCGGCACACCAAACCAGATGTCACCCGTCGCTGGGTCTTGAGCCTGGATCCGAGTAGACCCAATATCCGTTGTATAAGGCCAGACAATATGCGCATAAAGGTCGGCCTGGAAGGGAATTTCATCCTTGAAATTGGGATAATTAATGAGGGTGATATAGGCTTCCATGGCCACCCCGGTATGGACAGCTAAGCGGTTGACCTCATCAAAACTTTCATCAGTCAAGGCTGCCACATCGGCCATCTGCTTGGCAAAGTCCAAGTGATCTAAGACATACTGGCTCATCCGCCACTTGGCATCCAAGCGATTCTGGTAGTCTTCATAAACCAAGCCCGTCAGCCATTCCCTCAGCTGGTCCAGCGCTTCTTGGTCTGCTGCATCGAATTCCGGCAGCAGCATTTTCTCCAAAACAAAAGTATCCGAATACAATTCTCGGTAATTTTCTTGGTGGTTTTCCTTAGCCAGCTCTTGGTCCAGTTTCTGGTAGAGCGCGGCAATAGCTGGATGGACGTCGCCGGGATCGCGGTCGGCAGCTTGGACGCTCTGAGCCGTGGGAAGGCCAGAAGCTATCGCCTGGTCCAGACGCTTGGCCCATCGCGCATTGGCCTGGCGAAGATTCTGGATATAAGTTTCTCGGTCCCCGTCTTCACTTCCACTAGCAGTCGCCTCAGCCTCCTCTGCCTGGCTGACAGCTGAACTTTGTGCCTGGCTCGAAGGCACTTGATTGCCTTCCTCTTGAGCCGTCACTTCTTCTTCCACTGGCGCCTGGTCATAAGTCGGCTCCGCTTTTTCCTGGTCGCAAGCCGTCAGTGCCAACTGGCCGACGACAAGCAGCATCCCCAATCCAAACCACTTTTTCTTCATCACGCGTCCTCCGTCCTAGTCCCAAAAATATCTGATATTTCCTGACCCTCATAGCGCATATAGAGCAAAGGGTAGGGCCTGCCTTCCTCATCCACTTCCGTCCGCCGATAAGTGACAAAGCCCATGTGCTGGTAGAAGGCCACTGCTTGGGCGTTCTGCTCATTAACGGTTAGCCGGTTGAGGCCATGGGAGCTAATCCCTATGGTCAAGAGCGCCCTGCCTAGGCCATCACCCCAGTAGCTGGGGTGTACAAAGAGCATCTCCAAACGATCCCCCACCAGGCCCATGAAGCCTGCCGTTTCCCCGACCGCTGACCGAACTAAAACTAAGTGGTCGACAGCCAATAAAGCGGCTGGGACTTCTTCTTTAATGGCCTGGATGGCAGCTTCATCCAGGAAATCATGGCTGGCACGAACCGAGGCCTCCCAGACGTCCAGGAGGTCTGGCACCCAAACTTGCCGGTCCCGTACTAATTTGATAAGAAAAGCTTTAGCCTCCACTTAGACCTCCTCCCGGGTCAAGCGCTCTATAATCGCCGCATGGTCGGGATAACGATCCAAGAGCTCCTGGCGGCTAAAGAGCTCGAAGTCATCATACTCAAAGCCCGGCGCGCACAAGCAGCTGACCAAGGCATAGTCTTCCTCAACCGTGGACCCAAAGATCGTCCCCTGGGGTACGACATAAGAGAGCTGTTGGCCCCGGTCCGCATCCAAGCCCAGTTCCACCGTCTCATAGCGGCCATCGGGATGAATCATATGGACGGTCAGGGCTTGACCGGCATGGTAGTACCAGATTTCATCGCAAGTCAGGCGGTGGAAGTGGGAGGGATTATCCGCTTCTAGCACGAAATAAATCGAGGTGTAGAGGGCGCGGTCGCCGTCCCTTACCCGTTCCGGACTCTTGACCACTTGTCGGAAATAGCCCCCTTCAACATGGGGTTCGAGGTTCAGGGCCTTGGCCCATTCAGCACTTGTCTTCATTCAAAAGACCTCCTTTTCCTCCAGTTTACCATTTTATCCGGCGGCGGCCTAGTTTTTCTAACGCGTCTCCCTTAGCGGCCTTGGCGGTGGGCAAAATACCGGCTGGATAAAAGCAAGGCTAGGCCTAAGAAGCAAGCCCCAAAGACCAGGGCAGCGATCCCATTAAAGCGCGAGGCTTCGATCCCCTCCTGAAAATCAGCCATGGCGCAGCTGACATAGTAACCGCTGTAACAATAGGGGTAAAGGGCCCACAAGCTGGTATTGGCGAGGAGGATACTAGGAATGACCAAGAATAAATTGAGGGCAATGGACAGGAAGGGCTGGCTGATCAGCACATGGACCTGCCAGATACAGGCCAAGCAGGGCAGCATAGTAAGAAAGATCCCTAGGCACTTGCTGACTAGGTAGGACAAGGGAACTGCCTGGTCAATGCCTGCCCAGTGCGTAGCCAGAAATCCTGCCAGGAGAAAGACCAGGAGGAAAAAAAGAATTTCCAAGCCTAAGAAGGCCACTAAGACCAGGAATTTCGCCAGGTTGACCTGGTAGAGCTTGACCGGAAGGCTGAGTAATTTGACCATCCCCCTGTCCTTAGTTTCCAGTCGGGTCACCATCACGGCTAGGACAATCATGGTAAAGGGCAAGAGATAATAGGCATACAGGAGGCAAGACTGGATAAACATAGCGCCCCAGGCCTCCTTGTATTCCGGCGTAAAATAAGCCGAAATGGAGTGGATGCCGGTTAAGACAATCAATAAGGGAGCAATCAAAATCAAGGGCAGGATATGGCTACGGCGCAGTTTGAGGCATTCGACTTTTAAGGCGGTCAACATGGAGACCAGCTCCTTTCTATTCATAGCAGCGATTCTGGGCAAGTAAAGGCCGAGGCTTAAATAAAACAAAGCGGATAGGCCCGCTAGCCAGCCCAGATCTCCTGACAAAGTGAAGGTCATTGTGGCAGAAGGTTGGAACATCAAGACAAAGGGGTGGAGAAGCAGCGCTTGGTTGGGGAAATTAGCCAAGGCTAAGCCCGTTAAGAGGCCAGCCAAGCCGATCCCCAGCGAGGTCCACAAGTTCTGACAGCGCGAGGCAACGAGGACCATCCCCGTCAGGACTGGCAGGGAAGAGAGTAAGGCCAGGCCAAAAGCCGAGACAAGCAGGCTGAGTCGGTCAGCTGTGAAGCCCAAGTAGCCAGCCATCAAGCCAGCCAAACTCGCGAACTCCAGTAAGAGGCTGAGCCCGTAAAGGCTGGCTAAGATGATAAGCTTGGCTAGGTACATTTTGCTTAGGGAATAAGGCAAGAAGTAGAGGTGTTTAATGGCCTGGCCGCGGCGCTCCAAGTCATAGCTCAGGGCAACGGAAAGGATGAGCGCCAGCATGTTCAAGAGCGTCAAAATCCCATAAAGCTGGGCCAAGAGAACTTGGACTGGGTCTCCTGGCAAGTTCAAGAGCTGGTCTCGGCGCAAGAAGTAAGTGAGACCAACCAACACTGCTCCGACAAGGCCGGTCAATAGGATTCCCGGCACAATTCCTGTTCCTTTTAACTTCTTTTTCTCAATCGACAAGGCTTTGAACATGGGAGCTCCCTCCTTGTCCGCGGTTGTCTGCCATAACCATCTCTAGGAAGAGGTCTTCCAAGGACTCTTGCCCCGCTGCCCGGTCTTTCAAGGCCCTGAGTGAGCCCTCGTAAAGCTGGCGGCCCCGGTTTAAGATGCAGAGGTCGTCCACCATCTGCTCCATCTCAGACAAGAGGTGGGAAGAGATCAGGACCGTACAGCCATAGCGTTCCGGCAGGGAGAGGATGAGCTGGCGGATCTCATGGATGCCTGCTGGATCGAGACCATTGGTGGGCTCATCCAAGATTAAGAGTGGAGGCTGACCGATCAAGGCCGAGGCGATGCCTAAACGCTGCTTCATCCCCAGCGAATAATGGCGGACAAGCCGGTCCGCATAGGGGCCTAAGTCCACCAAATTCAAGGCCTGGTCAACCGTCTCTGGCGCCAGGTCCAAGATACGGCGGATCAAGTCCAAGTTCTCCCGCCCGCTCAGGTTGGCATAGTAGGAAGGGGCCTCGATTAAGGCGCCGACCTTGTGGAGGATGGCTTGACGGTCCTTGGGGAAACTCAGCCCATCAATCTGGCAGTCGCCCGAAGACGGTGCCGTCAGTCCCAGAAGCATCTTCATAGTGGTCGACTTCCCTGCCCCATTCGGCCCCAACAAGCCATAGATTGACCCCCGGCTCACATGAAGGGAGAGCTGGTCAACAGCGACGAAATCCTTATACACTTTACTCAAGCGGTGACTTTCAATGATGTAGTCAGTCATTTTAATCATCCTTTCTTCCTGACTTAGCCCTAGGATAACAAGGCAAGCTGACAGGTCCCTGACCCCAAACTGACAATTTCCTGACATTTTTAAGCAAGGATTGCTTCCCCCTTTCTTCCTGCCTATAATAGCCTTAAGGAGGAAGCATCGATGACTAACCATTATTTAAAAGAAAAAAAGATCCTCTTAGTCGACGACCAAGCCGACCTATTGGAAATGACAGCCGACTTCCTAAGACAGGGCGGCTATCAAAAGATTTCTACCGCCCAATCTGCCGAGGAGGCCTTAGAATTAGTGAAAAAGACTCCACCTGACCTTGCCATCCTGGACATTATGTTGCCGGATATGAATGGCTTTGACCTGATGAAACGCCTGCGAGAAAAACAGAACTACCCCATCCTCTTCCTCTCTGCTCGAGGCGAAGCGGAAGACCGCTTGCGGGGCTATGACCTGGGTGCGGATGATTATGTGGTCAAGCCCTTTCTCGCCAAGGAATTATTGTATAAGATTACCGCTATTCTCAGACGGGCCTATCCCAAGGCCGAGAGCCGCTTTGACCTGGTCGATTGTCAAGTGGACCTGGAAGCAGCCGAAGTGATTCGTGGTCAGGACCGAACCCGACTGACCGCCAAGGAAGTGGCCCTCCTGCGCGTACTCTACCGTAACGAAGGGAAGATCGTCACCATCGATAATCTCTGCCAGGCCGTCTGGGGCGATAATCCTTTTGGCTATGAGGAAGCCCTGATGACCCATGTGCGCCGGGTGCGCAAGAAGATTGAAGCCAATCCCTCCCAACCCCAGTGTCTGGTCACTGCTAAGGGTCTGGGATATAAATTACTCACGAAAGGACATGTCTAATGGAAACTTGGCACAAGGCCCTCAGCCGCTACATCCGTATCGTCCTCAGCTCGGCAGCCCTTCTCCTAATGGTCAACCTCTTAGCCTTCGCCTTCCTGGCCAGCCCCTACCAAAAAGACAGCTCACCCTGGCGCCTTGCTGACCAGGTCGCCCAAGAAATCACTTATAAGGAGGGGACCTATCAGCTCAGTGCAAGCGGCGCCCAAGCCCTCAAGGAGGAGGGAGCCTGGGCCTTCCTAATCGCCAAGGACTCCCCCAAAATTCTCTGGCGGTCAGACCATATCCCCATTGACCTGGGCAATCAAGTCAGGACAGCTGATATTGCTTCCTTTAACAGCGGCTACCTGGCCGACTACCCCACTTTTACTGGAAGCTCTGACCTGGGACTCTTAGTGGTCGCCTTCCCTAAACAGAGCTATTGGAAGCTCCAGCATCCCAGCTGGCCCTATGCCTTCATTGCCAAGGCCCCTCAATATGTTACGTTGATGATTGGCCTTGACCTGGTCCTCCTCCTCGCCATCTACCTCTTCGCCAACCGCCGCTTATTGAGCTCGCTAGGTCCCTTGGCTGAAGCCATCCAAGCCCTCCCTAGTAAGCAAAAGCTGACCCTCACAGTATCGGGCCCCCTCGCCCAAATCGCCCAAAAAATCAACCAAGCCTCCGCCCTCCTCCACGACCAACAAAGCCAACTCAAGAAGAAGGACCAGGCCCGCAGTCAGTGGATCTCAAGCATCTCCCACGACATCCGCACCCCCCTCAGCATGGTTATGGGCTATGCCGACCAAGTAATGAGCAGCCAACACCTAAATCCCTCCGACCAGAAGAAAGTTGCAGCAATTTTCATCCAAGGGCAAAAAATCAAAGACCTCGTCGAAGACCTGAACCTCTCCTCGCGTCTGGACTACCAAATGCAGCCTCTAAAACTCGACCAAGTCAACCTCCTGGCCCTCAGCCGCCAAGTTGTCGCCGACTTCCTCAACAGCCTGGACGAAGACCGCTATCCCATAGCCTTCAACTACCAAGGACCAGGGACAGACTGCCTCATTTGGGCGGATAGCGGCCTGGTGCAAAGGGCCCTAACTAATCTCATCACCAACGCCATCCGCCACAATCCCCAAGGCTGCCGGATCCAAGTCGACCTCCAAGTCCTTGACGAAGCCATCATGATTAGCGTCTCCGACAATGGCCAAGGCCTGCCTCCAAACCAAGTCCAAGAGCTCCAAGCCGAAGTCTTCCAAGAAAATAAAGACCAAGCAGCCTTCCAAGGCCAGCACGGTCTTGGCCTGCGCATCGTCCGGCAGATTATGGCTAACCACCATGGCGATTTCCAAATCCGAGCCCTCTCCCCCCAAGGCTTCCAAGCCCGTATCATATTCCCAAGAAATCAGCAGAAATTATATAAACATTCTCCTTTTGATGTCGATAGCTAGATAATTAAAGTACCAGTTTTTTAGGCTAGCAGTGAGCAGTAGTGAAGCTTTGAAGTTGATCGTTAGCCATGAAAAGCAAGCGAAGCGAATTACGGAGCGTAGGCTTTAGCCATACGATCCGTTTGAGTCTCGCTAGGCGAGAGACCTTGGCTCGAGCCGGTGCCATGGCTCTTTAACGATCAAATTCAAAAGCGAAACGAATGCTCAGTCTCTCCTCGCGCTATATTATATTAAAAAAGCCTTTCGACTAGCCAGCTAAGTGCCAGTCGAAAGGCTTTTCAATTCCAATCAAAATCTAAAACAGGCCATGGTAACGGTGGTTGGTCCAAATAACCCGCCCAAGGCCCAAGACAAAGCCCAGGCCAAAGACCAGCCAGGACCATAAAGATTGGCTTAGGAGGAGGCTAAGGCCGGTTAAAGCAACTGACCAACCGATAAGGCCCAGACCCTGACCCACGCCCCGGGCAAAGCGCACCCGGTCTTTAGCCGCCAAGCGGCCTGGATGATAGCCATTGAGGAGGTCCAAACGCTCTTTATAGGCGATTTGCCAGGCCTGCCAACTGATAACTAGACCACAGCCTAGCATGACCACTGAGGTAATGGCACCGATTTCTGCCATAAGGGGCTCCTTTCTTCTTTAATGCAATTGATAAAGTTCAAAGTGGCGGTTGCGCCCTAGCCAATTATTCTCACTGAAGCCAAACTTGTCATAGAGGCTGGTAATTACTTCGGGATGTTGGTTGAGCACATCACGGTGGATGAGGAGAACAACTTGGTCCTCGACAGGTCCCGGAGCCATCTCTTGGATGCCCTCTGCATAATGACTCTCCTGAGCAGCTAGAGGATATATGGCTGGGAACTGCATTAATTCCTCGCAATGCCAGGCAGTTCTCTGCGGAGTCTCCGATTCGGGAATGACGATGACTGGCGCTTCACTTACCGTATTCACTACCTGCATAAATTCATCCGCCTCGGGATAGAGGTAATCCAGCTCATAGTCCCGCTGACCAACGTAGCCAAGACCGCCTAAGAGGCAGACTAACAGGGCCAATTTAGCCCAGCCCAAATGCGGAATAGGGGATAAAACTTGCTGGTAGAGCAGGCCAGCGCAAGCAATGATTAGGGGATAAAAAGCAAAGATATAGCGGGCTGATGGATAAGGCGAAACGAGCGCAATCAAGGCCACTCCTAAGACGGCAGGCAGGGCGAGCAGAAGAAAACTGTCCAGAGCTTTCCGCTGCCAAGACAAAACCAGGAAAGCCAGGATGGCGAAGACTAAGAGGGGCTTGCCATAGCCAGCGAAGAGCTGGTCCATGATCAAGTCATAGAAGGCTCGCACTTGGTCGACTTGCTGGGTCCCAAACAAGTTTCCCACTACTTCATTCCCTCGATTGCTATTGAAGAGGTGGTCGATAGTACTTGGAAAGATTGCTAGGCAAGCCAGCACGCTCATGGCCTGTCCTAAGGCAAATTGGCTAGCCGCTTTGCCCTCTTGACGCAAGCAAAGGAGACCAAAGAGAACCGCGGTGAGGATGCCCGCAAAGATATAGTAATAATACTGGCTGAGTCCCCCGAGAAGAGTGGTGGCCATGGCCGCCAGTAAGATTTTTCGGCTAGGTGCTTTTAAGTACTTATAGGCCAGATAGGCAAAGACTACTTGGATAAGGGCCAGCAAGAGGTACATGCGGATATAGACAAAGGAGGTCAATCCGCCCACACTCAGCCCGTAGAAGCTCGCCAGGGCTAGGGCCAGCCAACGATTGGCCAGGAGCTCTCGCAAGAAGAAAAAGAGCACGACTAAAATCAAGGCATAGAGGACTAAGTTGACTCCCAAGCCTAGCCACTTAGAAAAGGTCCCTGGAAAAAAAGAAGACACCGTATGGAGGACCATATAATAAAAAGGCGGGTGGACATCTTGAGTCTGGTTATAATAAACCGACCCATAAGAAAAACGGTCATCCTCCGAAGTGGTGAGATAGTCCGCATAATAATCAGGGCTCAGCCATTGGTTATAGTCGTCTGGAAAAGGCTTATAGTAAGAGTTAGATAAGCCATAGGAATAATATTCATCCACATGGTAGCCTAATTTATCTTGTCCTGTACGAAAGGCTGCCAGTAAGCAGATAGCCAGGGTTAGGAGGCCAATTAGCTTAAAGGCCAGCGATTTTTTTGAATCAGTCACTTGATACGCTCCCATCATTTTAGTTTTACTTAGGTATTATAACAAAAATTAAGGCCCAAGATTTTTTAAATCTAACTCGTCAATTTCTTCCCCCCTCCCCAACTTTCCTGACTTTGTCCCCCAGTGAGTGATCAGGGACAAGTCCCCTAAAAAGTGATAAGATAATCCCAACTTAAATGACACAGCGAGCAGGAGGAAAACCATGTCTTATTTTGAAAAATTCTTAAAAACCAACCAAGCCTATGCCGACCTACACGAAGATGCCCATCTTCCCCTCCACCCCAAGACCCGGGTGGCCATTGTGACCTGCATGGATTCTCGCCTGCATGTGGCCCAAGCATTGGGGCTGGCTCTCGGCGATGCCCATATCCTGCGCAATGCTGGGGGACGCGTCACCGAGGATACGATTCGCTCCTTGGTCATCTCCGAGCAACAATTAGGGACGCGTGAAATTGTAGTCCTCCACCACACGGACTGCGGCGCCCAGACCTTCACCAATGAAGGCTTCGCCCAGCAATTAAAAGAGGACCTCGGCGTCGACGTCAAAGGCCAAGACTTCCTTCCCTTCACCGATGTGGAAGACAGTGTCCGCGAAGACATTGCCCTGCTCAAAGCCTCGCCTCTAATCCCCGATGATATTATCATCTCCGGCGCCGTCTATGACGTAGACACCGGACGCATGCACCAGGTGGATTAGGATCTTTCTACACTTGAAGATTTAAGGCTCACAATTAATGTGTAAGGGATGACCATAAAAAAATATTAAGAAATCTAAGAAAACCATTTGACAATTATGAGATTTCGTCTTACAATGGGTTTAACTTTTGAAGATCAATAAAAAACATTGAAAAACGAGTAGGCTTATGAAAGTTTCTAGAGAGTAAGCGTTTGGTGGAAGCTTATAACGGCAGTAAGTTCGAAAATCATTTTCTTGATTGCAAGGCTGAAGCGTAGTAAGCCTTGTCGCAGTGGTGTGCGTTATCCTCCCCCGGCATTGTTGGATGCTCGAGCGCTTATTTCGGTAAGAATAAAGGTGGTACCGCGGACTATTTCGCCCTTTGTCTATAGGACAAGGGGCGTTTTTTTATGGTTTTCAAAGTCTGAAATGTTGCTGGTTAGTTATGGAAAATTAAGGAGGAATTATGATGAACAAGTTATCACGAAGTCAATTTTTACAAACTTCTATCATGCTGTTTGGTTTATTTTTTGGGGCTGGGAACTTAATCTTCCCCCCTCTACTCGGTAACCAGGCTGGGAGTCGGACCTGGATTGCCCTGGTCAGTTTTGCGGTGACAGCGGTCATCTTCCCCGTCTTAGGCACTATTGTGGTCGGTAAGACAGAGGGCCTCTCCCAGTTAGCCAACCGTGTCGGGCCTAAGTTTTCCATCATCTTTACCACAGCGATCTACCTATCCATCGGCCCTGGCCTAGGGATTCCCCGGGCTGGTTCTGTCCCCTTCGAGATGGCAGTGGCCCCCTATATCCCGGAAGCCATGAGCCTGGGTCTCGCCCGCCTCATCTATACCCTCGCCTTCTTTGCCTTGGCCCTCTGGCTCTGCCTCAAACCCAACCAATTAGTCAAGCGGGTCGGCAAGTACCTGACGCCCCTGCTCCTCTTAATGATCCTGCTCATGTTCGCCCGGGTCATGTTCATGCCTAAGGGCGTAGCGGAACCCGTCGATGCCTATGCCACAAGTCCTGTCGTCCAAGGTTTCCTCGAAGGCTATAACACCATGGATGCCGTGGCCGCCCTCAACTTCGGCTTTGTCATCTCCATGGCCATCCGCCGCTTTGGCGTCCAAGACAAGAAGGAAGTCGCCAAGTATACCATGAAGTCCGGCCTCCTCGCTGGCCTAGTCCTCTTCCTGGTCTACGCCATGTTAGCCGCTATCGGGATGGTCTCTTCCCAAAAACTGGCTGGAGCAGACAATGGAGCCTTCATCCTGACCCAAGCTGTCCAAGCTGCCTTAGGTAATTTTGGCTTGGTCTTCCTAGCCGGGATCTTCACCCTAGCCTGCCTGACAACCTGTGTCGGCCTCATCACTTCTGGCGCCGAATACTTCAACCAATTATTCAAGGAGAAACTCTCCTACCGGGCCTGGGTTTTTATCTGGACCGGCTTCTCCTTCTTAGTTGCCAACTTCGGTTTAAATAATTTACTGGCCTTCTCTGTCCCTGTTCTGACCGTCATCTATCCGGTTGCCCTCGTCCTTATCCTCATGGGTATCAGCCAGGAAGTCGTCCAATACGGTCCCCTCTCCTACCTCGTAGCGGCTACGGTCTCAGTCGCCCTCCCCTTGGTCGACATGTTGCAGACCACTTTCAAGGTCAGCTTCCCTGGCCTCACTTCACTCGTCGCTAACCTCCCCCTAGCCAGTCAAGGCCTGGGCTGGTTAGTCCCTACCCTAGTCGCCCTCCTCATCAGCCTGGCCTGCGAAAAAGTCCTACTCCCTCGCTATGCCAGCAGCCCAGTTAATGAATGGACCCGTTAATTCAGCTTTAACACGCTCCCCTGGAAAGCCAGGGGAGTTTTTTCGTGCAAAGAAAAGGGTGCTGGTGAACATCTGACTGCTCACTAGCACCTTTACAAGATTATTTACTTTTAGATTTGCAACTTAATACTAAAATCAAAAAGGAAAATGCTACTCACTAAAAATTATTTATTATTTTCTTTTTGTTGTGATTTAAAGATGAGGCACTCTTAATAATTAAGCAATGTAGTTTGAGCAGGAGTGGAGCTTTGAAGTTGGCCCTTAGCCATGAACAAGCAAGAACAGACTAATCAACCAAGAGAGCCTTGGCTTCAAAGAGCCAATCCCGGTAGAAGAAGAGCACGACTGCTAAGTAGAGGAGGTAAAGCAGGGCGCCCCCCACAAAGGGCATGAAGTTAGCCACCGCATAGAAGCAGACGGCATGGCTGACCAAGAGGAGGACCTCCCGCCAATTGTTTTTCAAATAAGTAAAGCGAATCTGGCTGGTATAGAAGAACCAGCAGATATAGCAGAGGGTCGTCGTCATAGCAACCGTTAGGATATCGTGCCAGACAAAGGATAGGCCCGCCACAAAGATAAAGGATAAGCCCGCATAAAGGACACTATCTCGGAAGTACTGGCGTTCCGGCACAGTGGCCTTGTAAATATTAGCTACCAAGATCCGCGAGAGCATAATATAGGGAATCGCAATAAAGGTAACTGACAAGAGGGTCGTCGCTGGCTCATACTTAGCCAGGAAGGTTAAGATAATCCACTTGAAGATAAAGAAGGCAAAGCCACTCAGAATGCCTAAGAAAATACAGGCTCGTTTGATCACATTCAAGAGCATCTGGTCCTTACGCTTGGCAATAACATTGTAGAAAACCATACCCACCGCATTGACGATCAAGAGGATCACATTGAGGACGGAATTCTGGAAGGAATACTGGGCAAATTCTTCAATATTGTACCACCACTTGGTTACCCAACTCCCGATCAGGCCAACAAAGGTTAAGGACATGTTAGCAAAGAGGATAAAGAAGCCGACCCGGAAGAGACCCAGGTGCTTTTTCCAAGAGAAGATAAAGTTTAGGCCCTGGTTCTTGATAAAGCGGTATTCATAGAAGACCGTCAGGAAGAGATAGGACAGGATATTGAGGACGATGTAGAGATAGTAATTGTCGCTTCGCATGAGGAAGATGGCCACCAAGAGGGTCAGGATATAGAAGATACTCTTGGAGATATTGGCCCGCGAGAAGGTCGCAAATTGTCCCGTAGCCTGCAAGAAATTCTGGTGGTACATGTTGATGGTATCGAAGAGGGTCACCGTCGAGAAGAGGGCCAAGATAGGATTCTTCACCACCAGAGAATAGGTCAGCATCAGGGCGAAGACGCAGAGCTGGTAGACCACAATAAAGTTATGCTCAGACCGGATCTCCAGCGGGTCCAAGTCTTCCAACCGCTTGCCCCCATATTTAATATAGATCCCATCATTATAGCCATAGTTAAACAAGTAAGTTATTGAAGTATACATGATATATTCGCGGTAGTTGCCGTAGTCAGCGACTGTCAGAATGGCCGGCAGGAGGAAGTTAATAATAAAACTCGTCCCGAAGCCAATGATGTTAGACAGGGCCACGTTAAAGATATTCTTCAATAATTTCATTCCTAACTCCTTTCAGAGCTCACTGTGGGCTCGGTAATTTTTGGTAGAGGCAGTATTCCCCCACCTGGTCGATTGCTTGGTAATTCGCTTGAATCCAATCCAAAAAGTCAGCTTCCACTTGAGAATTCAGAGACTGGCCTTCCTTGAGACGGTCCTTAATGACCAAGACCTGGGGCTGCTTATGGGTCAGGTCGGTCCGAAATTCATCCGCAATAGCTGGCGCCTGGTCTAAGTCAACGGCCGGCAAGTTGAAATAGCGAGTGGGTGCCTGCCGGTCAGTCAAGAGATAGAAGGCGCCGCCGAAGCGATGGGCATAAATCGGATCAGTAGGCTGACTTTCAGCCAGAATAATTTGACTGGCTGCTTCGTATTTGTTCTTGGTTGAACTTCGCTGGAGCGCCCAGACATAGCGTTCATCCGTTCCCAATTCCCATTGCCAGTCGCCAGGTCCCTTGAGTCCCCCATTGAAGCCAGGGCCGAGTTGGTCCATCTTTTCCACCAGGGTCGGATGGTCTTCGGGCAAGGTCACGCTGTAGACCCGGTTGTAGAAGATATCGGCCGGGTATTTAAAGAAGTAAAGGGCTAAAGCGAGGACCCCAATGTTCACTAGGGCCTGCCCCCTCCTCAGACTAAAGAGGCGCAAGAAGTGAATGATGAGCAGGCTGATGAAGGGCAGGAGGACCATAAAATAATGCGGATAGAAACGTCCCGACAAGAGGGTCGAGTAGAAGGTCGCCGCAAAAGCTAGGAGGAAACCCGCCAACCCCCAGTAAGTCTGGGGCTGCTGGCGGTCCTTGACCAACCAAGTCAGGAAGCCCAAGCTGCCCATGCCCAGGATATGGTGGAAGGCTAACTTTTCATTTAACTTGGTAAGAATTTCTGACTTGGTGAATTCACTATCCGTCAAATATTGGAGATTGAAGAGGATAGAGAAGTTAATCATCTCCGTAAAGGCGCCATGATAGACCAAGTATAAGCTAACCGGCAGGATAAAGCTAAGAATCCCAAGCCCCGTCCACATAATCGCCCGCTTCATTTCAGTGTAATTTTTATAGCTGAGCAAGTGGGCAAAGATCAGTCCGATTAAAGGCAACCAGCTGATAATCATATTGGCCCGTAAATTAAAGACAAAGGCTCCCGATAAGCCGACTAAAAAATATTGCCAGGCCGGCAAGCGGTCTGCTTCAAAATAACGCAGGTAAGCCATCAAGGTGAACAAGATGCCAGCCAAGGCATAGAGCTCGGTCAAGTTACCGGATTCAATCAGAGGATCCAGTATGAGCAGGCTAATTCCTACAGCCAGGAGTGATCGCAATCGGTCTAAATACTGCCGGCCCAGATAGTAGATTAGGCCTGTCAGTGCCGAAAGGGCCAAGAGCTCCACCCAGTAAATCCCGCCAAAGCGGTTGACATGGGGCATGAGCCAACCCAGGGCATTAACTAAGATAATGCTAATCCCCTTGTGGTCCGTAAAATCTAAATAGGGAATCCCACCCCTAGCCATCTCCCGACCCATATAAATAAACATGGAACTATCATGACCGGGAATAGCCTCCGCCCAAGGACTCGAGGTCAAGGACAGGGAAAAAATAAAAGTGAGCCCTAAAACCAAGCAAACACTCAAGCCCCCTAAAAACCATTCCCAATATTTCTTTTGACTACTTTCCATCACATGACTCCTCTTTTACTTTAATGTACAAGCTGATATTCAAGTCTTCGCCCCCCCAAATAAGCAAGTAGGAGCGCTGACATTTAATCGTAAAACAAAGTGACCTAGGGCTAAAGAACAAGATAACATCAGCCATGTTGATCCTCTGAACATTCAATGACCAAATTCAAAATCACAACGTACGCTCACCAGCACAGTTTCTACACAAACATTAACAAAACACCAAACTATAATGAGATTGGAATCTACTCATGAGCAGGAGTGGAGCTTGAAAGTGATCGTTAGCCGTGACCAAGCAAGCGAAGCGAATTACGGAACGTAGGCGCTAGCCGTACGGACCGTTTGAGTCTCGCTAGGTGAGGGACCTTGGCCCGAACCGGTGCCATGCTTTAGCCGTTGGAGCCTTGGCGACTTACGGATAAAGTACAAGACGGCTTCAGCCGTGTTGATCCACTTATCATTCAAGGGCCAAATTCAAAAGCGAAATGCATGCTCATCAGCACAATCCCCGCACCACCACTATCAAAGCACCAAACAAAAAGCAGGTTTAGATTTATCTTTGAGCAGAAGTGCAGCGTTGAAGTTGGGCCTTAGCCATGAAAAGCAAGCAATGTGAATTAGGGATCGTAGGCGAAGCCGTACGAGCCCTTTGAAGCTTGCTAGGCGAGAGACCAAGGCTCGAGCCGGTGCCATGGCTTTTCAAGGCCCAAATTCAACAGCGGAACGTATGCTCATAGCACCATTTCAATCAACATTTTTTACACTTGATTCAAGGCATAAAAAAACGCCCCCGAGAAGAATCGAACTTCCGACACATCGTTTAGGAAACGAATGCTCTATCCGCTGAGCTACGGGGCCATACAAGAATTTTAACATACTTGTTAAGCTTCTTGTGACTTTATTTGTTAAATTCGCCGCTTAATGGCGTTAAAAACATAGCAAGCAAAGACATAGGAGGCCTTCCAGAGGGGGAGACCTTCCAATTCACGGTAGGTATGCCAAGTCCGCTTGAGCGCCCCCAGTCGATTAGAGGAAATCGAACCGGGAACTTGCCGGTAGTGGTTGAGAACCTCATCTAAGAGATAAGCCTGGCAGCCCCGTTCCCGCATCAACATCAACCAAGTCGCCGTATCCTGGCCCTTACGAACCAGGGGCATTCGGAAGTCACCGACCAGCTGGCGGTCAATCATCACTGTTGAACAAGCAATGGCCGTATTCTTCAATAGGCCATCGTAATCGAGCTTGTGGGGCAAGTCCGCTCTTTCTTTAAGGACCTCCCCTGCCTCATTGACTTGGGCGAAGTTGGTATAAGTGAAACCGTAAGCTTCACGGTCCATAAAGGCTAGCTGCTTGGACAATTTATCCGGTGTCCAGTAGTCATCGCTATCCACGAAGGCAATATAACGTCCCTGGGCAGCCTCCAAGCCCCAGTTCCTGGCCACAGCCGCCCCGCTATTTTCCTCTAACTTGTGGTACTTGATCCGGTCATCCTGAGCCTGGTAGGTCTTGATAATCTCAGCGCTCTGGTCCGGGCTACAGTCATCCACTAAGAGCATCTCCCAATTGTCATAGTCCTGGGCTTGGACGCTCTCGATAGTATGGGCCAAATATTTTTCCGCCTTATAAACGGGCGTCACGATGGAAACCAAGTCGTCTTGCATAATGACCTCCTTAAGCTTGAATCAAATGCACAATCTTAATCGGAACATGGTAGAGCTTAGCCAGGCGGTATTGGGCCTGGTACCATTTCTTGTGGCTCTGGCCAGCTTGCAGGAGGATGACGATTTCATCCATTTGCCCGCTAAAGCCTTCTAAAGTCTGCTGGCTAGCCAGGGGCGCATTGAGCCCACCCTCCTCAGCTAAGAGGAGACGGTCCTTCCCGTAAGGCTGGTTGATGAAGTGTTGAACGCCCTCATCCATGTTCTTAGCCAGTAGGTGCTCATCCTCGAAGGCCCAAACATATTCAAAGGCATAGCGAATCTTGCCATCGAAGAGCCGCCAGATAAAGAGCAGGAAGGCTACTATCAGCAGGGCTACGATATAAGCCGCAACAAGTAAGAGCCACAGTGGCAGGGAATTGCTCCCCACAATACTTGCGATGGTATTTGGCGTTGCCACCATTTCATACTGGGACAGGTCCAAGCGTTCGCCAATTTCAGGTCGGCCCAACATGATCAGATTCAGGTCGCGGGTAAAGGGCAGGGGCTCCTGGAGAATATCATAATAGGCTTGGGCAATTTTCTTGTTCTCTTCTGGTGTCTTTCCTAGGAGGACACGGAGGGTAATCACCCCACTCGAGGTATCGCGAACAGCTGCTAATCCTCCGCGGAAATCACCATTCTTATAGAGGCCTAAGTTCTGTTCAGCCTGCAGACTATCCGCAAACTTTACCCCGCTCTTCTCTTCAGCTTTCTTGACCATATCGGGACGGGCCAGGTATTCATCAATTAAGAAGGAATTACTAAAGACATTGCCGTCTTCCACTAAGGCGCTGAACTGGAACTCAGCGGGTTCCTGGCTATAGGCCGTTTTCAGCCCTTCCTTAGACGCTTCTAGGGTCGCTTCGTCTGCCTGCACTGTTTGGTCTGCCGCCGAGCTCAGACTCTCTTCGGGATGGTCGGTCAAGAGCACCCGCAAACCGAAGAGCAGGGCTGTCAAGACAGCTGCACCCAAGATAATTTTTAATAGATTTTCTTTACAAAAACGCCACAACTCACTAATCATTGTTGCTAAGCTCATACATCCTACCTCGTTCTTTCTCTGTATTCGTTAGGGACTTCTCTGCTAGGGCTAGGTAGCTAATCAATAAGCCAAAGAATGCCCAATGCCATTCGATATACATATTATTGGCACTGGTCACACTGGCCGGGATAAAGACCAATAAAAAGGCCATCACTTGGTTGGTCACCTGGCGCCATTGGGGGCTCTGGACTAAGCGAATCTGGTTGAGCCGGTAGAGCATGAGGGCATAGGCCACGACATAGGCTAAAAAGACGAAAAGGCCATAGCCCACCATAATTTCCAGCCACCAATTGTGCATATTGACAATTCCCTTGGTGGGTAAGAGAGGGAAGTCTGCCATCCAAGTCTCAATATTACCGGCTCCAACGCCTAAGCCCAGGGTCGTCCCCAGAAAGACCAGGCCATTCCGCCAGAGGTTGACCCGGCCGGTATCTCCTGAAATATAGCCCTCACTCCCTGTATAAATCAAACTAGTTAGGGCTTCTTGGACGGGCGGTACCCACAAGTAGAGGGCCAACGATCCCAGGATCAGAGCAAGCAGGCCCAGAACATAATGGCGACGCTTCAGATCCCACTTAAATTGCAGGAGGACCACTAGGCCGAAGTATAAGAAGGAGCAGAGCAGGCTCATCCGCGACCCACTTCTAAAGATCAGATATTCCGCCAAGACCATGGCCAGGAGATAGGCGATTTTTTGCCAAGTCACCCGCGACCGGAGCAATAAGATGGCCGTAACAACTAGATAAGCCAAGAGCATAGTGGCGTAGTCGTTTTGGTTCTCGAAATGGGTAATGGGCAGGCGGGTCAGCGGCTGGCTGGCGAAGGTCCCATACTTATCCAGCTTGGCCATATCCGCAAATAAGTAGATATTGGTTATAATTTCAAAATAACCCCAAACTAAGAGGGCTGACATCATCCACCAGGCTGCCTGGACTAAGCGTTTCCACTGGCGCAAGCTATCCGTCCATAAATAGAGGGCGACCACACTGGAAATACCGATGGTCAAAAGGAAGACAGCCTGGGCCCAGGGACCCAAAGCCCGGGCCCAGAGTACAGAGATGAGGGCCCAAAGCCACCAAAAGACATAGGCTCCAATCATGAAGAGGCCATAGCCAGGCCGCTTAAGCTTAAGGCTCGGTCCCTTAAGCAGAGACTGGTAAGCAATCAGGGGAAGCACGCCGAGCGCTAAGAGCCGATAGATGGTCATCTGGGCAAAGGGAGTCGGAATAGCCAATAGCTCCGTGCCTAAAAAGACACTGGCAAGTAAGATCAAACTATAGATGGCCACTAGATTGCCCCCCTTCAAAGTTAAAATGCTGGCGCCTGCCCGCTAAAAAGTCGACAAAGAGCTGGGCCGAGGCTTCATTACTGAAGGCCTTGGCTTCAACCGCCTGCTCACGCTCACACAGGTTAGGCCGGTCCTGAGCAGCCAGCTGGCAGATCTCACCAAGCCAATCCTCAGCTCCAGCGCTAAGGGGCAAGGCAGATACCAAGTCCAAGCCGAGGTCCACTTCATCCGTGACCCGGTCAGACATTAAGACAGGAATGCCCAGCGCTTGAGCCTCAACCACCACTGTCGGCAGGCCCTCGGAATAGGAAGGCAGGAGGACAGCATCCAAAAGCGGATAAAATTCCGAAATCGGATTAATCCGGCCCGTGAAATCTACCACCTCTTCCAGACCCTGCTTGCGCACAGCTTCCTTAAGCTCTTGGTCCCGCTCACCGGCCCCAATGATGAGGAGCTTGGCATTGCAGCCTTGGTCCTTAATGGCCTGAGCAATGGCTAAGCTCTTCTCATGGTTCTTAACCGCTGTTAAACGGCCGATGTGTCCGATCAAAAGAGTATCCGCTGGGTAAGCATACTCCTTCCTGAGCTGCGCCTTCTGTTGGTCAATCCAAGCATTGGAACGCAGGTAGCGGTCCGTATGAATACTGTTAGGGATGATCATCATCTCATCCAGATCAATGGCAGGGCCGAAGATGCCCCAGATAGCGCGTTTACCGCAGCCGAGCGGACAAGCCGACAGGCGGCGGTTCAAGCCCTGGGACAGGGACTGTTGGGCCCGGTTTTTCAAGCTAGGGACCTGGTTATCGAGCGAATTATGGGCATGGATATAGAAAGGCGCCTGACTCCGGCGCCGGCAGAGATAGTAATAAGGAAGGGCCCGGTAACCATTGATATGGCAATAGAAGGCATCATAGTCGTTATGGTCGAGGGCCTGGTTTAAGCTCTCTTCAAAAGCCTTGAAACCTTCTTTCTTCGGATTTCTGAGCGGATAAAGCTTGCCCCCAGTCGCCTCAATGGCTGCTTGGAAGTCTGCCGGACACTCGTCATAGGTCGTCACATCAAAGGCAATCCCATAGCGGGGCATTTCCTCCGCCTTATTCTTTATAAATGATGAAATGCCACCGCCATAGCCACTCATCAAGTGGAGAACGCGACGGACTTTGCCTGAGTCTTTTGGCATGCCAGATTTCCTCATTTCCCTTCTAAGCACACAAAGACTTCCAGCCAAGCAAAAAACGCTCGACTTGGAAGTAGTGTAGTTTACTAAATTTTCCTCTATTTATTATTAATGACTAAACTAGACAATTTGCACAAGTTAGCTTTGAGCAGTAGTAGAGCGTTGAAGTTGATCCTTAGCCATGAAAAAGCAAGCGATGTGAATTAGGGATAGTTGGCGTAAGCCTTACTAGCCCTTTGAAGCTCGCTAGGTGAGGGACCTTGGCCCGAACCGGTGCCATGGCTTTTCAAGGATCAAATTCAAAAGCGAAACGGATGCTCACTCACATGATGTGATAAAAGTCTTTAATTTTCGTTATAGATATCGCGGGTGTAGACCTTATCCGTCACATCTTCTAAGTCTTTGGCAAGACGGTTGGAGATGATCAAGTCGGACTTATCTTTAAAAGTTTGGAGGTCATTTTCTAAGCGGTAACCTTGGAAATCGTCTCCAGCCAGGCTAGGTTCGTAGACGATCACTTCGACCCCTTCACCGCGTAATTTCTTCATGACATCTTGGATAGCCGATTGGCGGAAATTATCAGAGTCTTGCTTCATGGTTAAGCGGTAAACCCCAACCGTTTCAGGCTGACGGCGCAGCACCGAATCCGCAATAAATTGCTTGCGGGTATCGTTGGCGTCCACAATGGCCCGGATAATGTTATTGGGAATGTCTTCAAAGTTAGCCAACATCTGCTTGGTATCCTTAGGCAGGCAGTAGCCCCCATACCCAAAGGAAGGATTGTTATAGTGAAGACCAATCCGTGGATCTAAGCCAATCCCCTCAATAATAGACTTGGAATCTAAGCCTCGCACTTCCGCATAGGTATCCAATTCGTTAAAGAAGGAAACACGCAGGGCCAGGTAAGTGTTAGCAAAGAGCTTAACCGCTTCGGCCTCAGTTGGCGCCATGAAGCGAACCGGAATATCTTCCTTCTCTGCTCCTTCAATCAAGAGCTTGGCAAAGAGTTGGCCCGCTTCACCCTCATCGCCCACGATAATTCGTGATGGATAGAGGTTATCGTATAAGGCCTTACCTTCACGCAGGAATTCTGGTGAGAAGATAATACGATCGCAAGCCTTTTCTTCGCGGATCTGCTCGGTATAACCGACCGGAATGGTTGATTTAATCACGATTGGGCAGTCCGTATCATGGGCTAAGATATCATCGAGAACGGCTTCAACAGCTGAGGTATCAAAGGAATTGGTCACCTCATCATAATTGGTTGGTGCCGCAATAATAATGAGTTCTGGCCCTGCATAGGCCTGGTCAGAATCTGTCGTTGCGGTCAGATCCAAGTCTTTATGGGCCATATAGGCTTCCATTTCGGGATCTTTGATATGAGGCTTACCCGAATTAATAATATTGACCACATTTTCATTGATATCCAGTGCCGTCACTTGGTGGTTCTGTGCAAGCAAGATCGCATTCGCTAACCCCACATAGCCGACACCGACAACTGTTATTTTCATTTGATTCGCTCTCCTCTTCCAGTACATTTACTTCATATAGGGCTAATTATAGCATAATGCCCTCTCAATTAAGCCCCCTCCCCTAGAAAAAAAGGAATTTTATAATTTTTTTATCTTCTGTTAGGCTTTTGTTCTTTTTGCTATAATAATAGAGAATTGTTCATTTTATAAGAAAGGAAGAAGCTTTGTGCATATCCTCCATATTAACTCCTACTATTCAACTACCCCACTCTACCAAAACCTCTACGACCGGCAAGTTGCTTCCGGGATGGACCTCGACGTCTATGTCCCCATTGCCAAAGAATTCCCCAAAGACCGTCTAGCCGCTAAAGGTGACTACTGCCAGATTGTCGAAGCCTTCCACCAAGCGGACCGCTATGTCTTCCATCTCAAACATTATAAGATCTGGAAAGACCTCAAGCGCCGCTATGCCTTCGACCAATTCGACCTGGTCCACGCCCACTCCCTCTTCTCCAATGGTTGGCTGGCCCACAAAGTCTACTTGACCCATCACATTCCCTACATTGTGGCAGTCCGCAGCGCTGATATCCGGACCTTCTTCCAGAAGATGCCCTGGCTGCGAAAGCTGGGTTTACAGATTCTTGCTGACGCCGAACAAGTCGTCTTTATCTCTGAGAACTCCAGGCAGGAAGTCTTCGCCAAATACATTCCTCAAAGCATGCAGGATGAGCTTGCAGTCAAGACCCAAGTCATTGCCAATGGGATCGACGACTACTGGCACGCCAACCGCTACACCGACAAGACAGCCGAAGTCCACCAGCCCCTGCGCTTTGTTTGCACGGCTAAACTCTTAAAAGAAAAACAGATCCCCAAGCTCATCCGCCTGGTGGACTACTACCATCACAATGCCCAAGAAGCCGAACTCCATCTCATTGGACCGGCCTGGGATGAAAGCATCCTCGCCCAAGTCAAAGACCATCCCCTGGTTAACTACCACGGCCCCAAAGACCAAGATGGGATGCGGGACCTCTACCGGCAGATGGACATCTTTACCCTAGTCTCTTCACGGGAAACGTTTGGCCTGGTCTATGTGGAAGCCATGAGCCAGGGCCTCCCTGTCATCTATACCAAAGGCGAAGGCTTCGACAGCTACTATCCTAATTATGAAGTCGGCGCCAGCCTCAACCCTGACCGCCCCGAAGACTTTGTTCGCGATGTCCAAGTCATCCTCGCCGACTATCCCGGCTTTTGCCAGCGCGCCCTCGACCATTCAAAGGACTTCTCCTGGGATAAGATCTCGGAACGATATGGCCAACTCTACCAGAAAGTCTTGAAGGCTTAAGTGGACTTTCTTGCTAGCAGCTTTTATTCGTCATCAGATTAGAAAAAAGGAAATCATTGCGCCAAGAGCAGCTAATGATTTCCTTTTTTGCTTGACTGACTAAGCCATCTCTTCATATCCCAATTCTTCTAAGCCTTGAGTGATTAAATCAACTATCTCAAACAAGCTATCCACTGTCGATTGAACCAGCATAGCTGTTCTAGCCTGGTAAGTGACCTTATTCCCATCTACTCTGACATTCTGTAAATTTTTATGCTTGGGCAGGTGGTGGATCAATTCCTGCCGGCCGGGTGCCTGCCCATCCTTTGTCAGATGAAATATAATATCGTACGGCTGGCCAAAGTGCATCATGTCCACTAAGAGGCTATAGCCATTGACCCTAGCATAAATTAAACCTGTATCCTTTTCGACCGTATAGCGTTCGTCCTGACCAATCCGTTTCAAAACCTTCCCTAAGCGCATAAAAACCATCCTTTCCATGCCCATTAAGCGCTACCATGATCTCAAAAACTGCGTCCGAACTTTCCAGCTCTATTTTACCAAGAAAAGTTAAATTCACCTAGCCGATAGTCTTGATCAATCCACCTTATAAAAGAAGGCATTGGGATCCCTAAAGTCTAGGCTCTGTCCCGCCCATAAGCGGTCCTGACTCATGTCAGATCCGTCATAAGTATCAGGAATCTTGGACTGGCCATTAGGGGTGTGTCCAGCGGGGATGACGATAAGCAGGGCGCCTGCAGCTATGGATTCACTCTTAGGACCAATTCCTAGTCTCACCGTGCCATCGGACATAGCCTCGCTATTATAAATAGTCAAGTCACCGTAGACAATATCTTCCGGAGTAAATTCAAAAGTTGTGCCATTTCCATCCTGCCAAGTTCCGACCAGACTCGAGTAGTCCCCTTCCAGAATAGCGGACATGTCAAAACTACTTGCTGCGTCAGCTTGGTCAGCTGATTCGGCCAGCACGACCTGGTCAATCCGCTGCCAGTCTAATTGGTCATAATCGATGGGAGTCCGACCTCCGGCAAAGTCATCTAGGGTGCTGATATCCCCTACCGAGTAGGTCCCCTCTTCGACTACCTCTTCTGTCAGCGTCTCAGGGTTGATGCGGAGAATTTGAGCTTCACCCTCTCCATGGGCAGAGTAGTGGTAGGAATCCAAGACCGTCCCATCTTGAAAAATATCGCTGGCTTGACGGAGGCCACCTGCACTAGCCGCGTAATTTCTTGCCAGTAGGGTCGGTTCTTGCCCACCCTTTAGATAGTAGAGGTCGCTATACTGGAGCTTGCCATCGTAGTCGGTGGCCGTCAGCAATTCATCCACCCCATTGCCGTCAATATCATAGAAGACGAAGTAATCTGGGCGGTTCTCTTCAGCCTGGGCCAGTTCCTGGAGGGTCAGACCGTAAGCTATCATATTGTCGACCTCTGGCTTAACAGCTGGTGCTTCTGACTTAGAGGAGGTCTGTTGACTGGAAGACGCTGTAGACGCTTCTTGACTGTTTGAGCTTGATGCAGTCGAAGAGACCTTCTCAGAAGCTGGCTCAGAGGAGGATTGATTGTTTGTTGATTGCTTGGTTGTGTTCTGGCAGGCGGCAAGCACCAAGCCAGTTGATAGGACAAGTGCCCATTGACTAAATTTTTTCATAGCTAGACTCCTTTTTTATTATTTGATCATAGCGACAAGAACAAGCTGCCTCGTCTGAATGGCTAGAATGAGAGGGGCAAGAAGGCGGCTAAAATCGCCAAGAAAACCGCCGGCAGCATGTTAGCGACATTCAACTTCTTATCCCATAGCAGGTTGATTCCGATACAGAAGATGAGGATGGACCCGATCAGAGAGAGGTAATCCAGGGCCAAGTCGGTCATAATCGGCGACAGTAAGCGGGCCAATAAGGTCACCCCGCCCTCCAGGACTAGAACCGGAATGACGGAGAAAACCGCCCCCTTGCCCATGGAAGAAGTGAGCACTGCAATGATTATGGCATCCAAAACGGACTTAATGGCCAGCATAGAATAGTCCCCTAAGAGGCCATCCTGGATTGCACCGACAATAGCCATGGCCCCAATAGAAACCGTCAGTGAAGCGCTAATAAAGGCTTCCACAAAGAGGGGATCCCTGCCATTGCCCGACTTCTTGTGGAGGAATTGGCCAAACTTCTCAAAAGCTTGGTCGATCCCCATCAATTCGCCAATCAGGCTGCCGAGCGCCAGGCAGAGAACCACCAGCATTGACCGTCCACTGACAATCTCTCCTCCTTGCAAGGTCAGCATCCCATCCATAGCTCCCGCAATGGCAATAAAGATCACGCTCACCCCAGAGGCCTTCTGAAGGGCCTCCTGCTGGTTGGGCTTAAACAGATTGCCTGCCAAGCCCCCAACCAGACCCCCGAGTAAGATTCCACCACAATTAATCACAGTCCCAAGCCCTACCATTTCATTTCCTCATTTCTTTCATTCGTTTTCAATAGCTATTATTTTAGCATATTTATCATATAAAACTCATTTAATTTTAATGATAGCTTGGGCTATAATTCTAGTTTAGATGAGTAGGCTTGCAAATGAAGTATAGCATTATTTCTGCTCCCTAAAGCTGATCCTACCTGAATGGTCACAATAAGATCCTGAACGGCAAGAAAAGACTCCAGTTTCAACAAAAAAATCCCAGCTAGACCGGTGAGCTGTCCACTCAATCCATCTAGCCGGGATTTTTAATCGTTATTTATTTTCAATACAGGTCCCTATAGCCGAAGAGCTTCCGTACAAAATAATACAGAAAGGCCGGCTTCCATCCACCTACTAGAAATCCACTAAAAAAGCGAGAAATCCGCCGATGAATTTCTCGCTTTTTGAACTTGTATCTTATGCGCCAAAGAATTTTTTGGCAATCTCTTGGCCTTGGTCGATCTTAGCCCATTGTTGGTCTTCGTTCAGTTCATTGCCGACATCACAGGAAGCAAATCCGCATTGGTGGGAGAGGTAGAGCTTGTCTTTAGGGATGTATTGGCTAGCTTCTTCTAATAGCTTTAAGCAACGTTCCTCATCATCTAAAGATGAAGTCTTGGAAGAGAGGGCACCGAGCACCACTTCCACGCCTTCTTTTCCATCGAAAACCTTTAGCGCGGCTAAGGAACCTGCCCGGTCGTCATCCCACTCTAAGAAGTAACGGTCATAGTGTTGTTGACTCAAGAAATAATCGGCGACTTCTTCATAAGTCCCCTCACCATTGGAGCGTGAGGCATAGTTGCCGCGGCAATTGTGGGTGTAAACTTTTAGCCCCAGTTCATGGGCATAATCTGTGACTGCATTATTCATATCCACTACGGCTTGGGCGAGAGCCTGGCGATTTTCACCTGACAAATCTAAAGCGGATAGGTTAGCATTTTCCGACCCATCACCGGCGAAGACCGACCAAATGGCATCATCCATCTGTAAAATTTCTGCTCCGTTTGCCGCGAATTCTTTGACAAATTCTTGGTAGGCGCGGACTAAATCAGCTCTGAAGCTAGCATCATCATGATAGTACTTGCCTTCACCCACCACATCGTTAGATAAGAATTCACAATAAATCTGTGCAGGGGCTGGAATAGTGAATTTAATCTTCACATGAGCTCCGCTTGCTTTAACAATGGCTTGGAGGCGTTGGTATTGGGCAATAAAAGGGTGGTTCTTTCCAGATAATGGACCGTTAACAGCCAAACCAACGTCCTTACGGGTCTCAAAGGATTTGGCTTGTCCCTTTTCCCCTTCTTCGTGGAAGAAATAGCCCACTTCATTGATGTAGCGCTGAACACCGGACAGCCCCCAGGCAAAATCCAAATGCCAGAGCGACCGCCCTTGTTCCCCATCAGAAACCTCAGTCAGGCCGTGGTCAATTTGAGCTTGAACAGCCTTGGCTACTGCCTTGTCTTCAACTTCTTTATAACCCTCGAAGTCTTCATAGAATGGATAGGTGATATCATCACGTGTTTCAATTTCTTGGCGATACTTTAATAATTCGGGATCCCTTAATAAGGAACCGACCAATAAGAAGTGTTTTGAACTTTGCGTCATTTTCGCTACTCCCTTTCTCAGTACCTAGGCAAGCTTGCCAGTCTTTTCAATAGCTTTATTATAAGCAAACCAGCTTTTTTCTGCCAATACCGATCGCATATAGCCGCCTATAGCCAGGAGCTATTGCCCAATATTGCTAGCCAGTAAAAAGAAAAAGCCCCAAAGCTGGAGCTTCTCCCTTTCTAATAAATCTTAATGACTTTATACTTTAAAAAATCCCTTTAAAAGATGTATAGCCATCTTCGACCATCACATTCGTGCCATTGATCGCGCTGGCTTCTGGCAGGGTGAGGAGGTAGATAGCATTAGCAACTTCTTCAGGCTCGATGACCCGCTCTTTCATGTGCAAGCTATCGCCAAAGTCTTTAAGGTCGCCCCTCATCATGGAGGTATTCACCCAGCCTGGGGAAACCATAAGAACGCGGACGCCATGGGGCCCTAGTTCTCTCGCAATGGCTTGAGTGGCCATCTTCACCCCACCCTTACTGGCGTGGTAACCGATATTTTCACCGTTAGCAAGGAAAGAACAGATCGACCCTACATTAATGATGCAACCCTGGCCCGCTTCCTTCATCTTCTGACCGGCTGCCTGGCAGAAACTAATGGTTCCCATCAAATTAATTTGAATAATTTGATTGATCAGCGATAAATCATAGTCTAAGAAGTCTCCACGCTCTCCCGTGATGCCTGCAACATTGACGAGGACATCCAAGCGTCCAAAAGCATCCAAAGCTTTGTCAACGGCTGCCTGGCACTGACTAGGGTCGGACACGTCACAGGCCACATGAAGGATCGAGTCAGTGTGTCCTAAGCTCTCTAAGGCTGCTTCGACTTGTTCTTCTTTGTCCACACTGGCTAGGACCAAGCGATAACCTTCTTGACTTAGCTTCTGAGCTGTTGCCAAACCAATACCACTCGTTCCCCCGGTGATTATTGCTACTTTTTGCGTCAAAATCATCACTCCTTCAGATTACTTATCTTTATTATAAGTGATATAATTGATCATAAATACTATGAATAAACGATAACTTAATAAGCTTATCTTATCAGGAGGCGATCTTATCTTTAACCACAAGCTCTCTTACTTCCTCGAAGTAGCCAAATATGAAAACATGACCCAGGCAGCTAAGACTCTTAAGGTCAGCCAATCCGCCATCAGCCAGGCCATCCGTGATTTGGAAGACCAGCTCCAGGTCCCCCTCTTCTACCGCCGGGGCCGGCGTATCTTCCTGACCGACCAAGGCAGGACCTTCCAAGCCTATTGCCAAAGCGCTCGTAACCAGCTCCAAGTGGGCCAAGCGATTGTCAAGAATCAACGCTCCCTCCAAGAAGGTCAGCTCTCCCTTGCGATCACCCTGCCACATGTCTTCCCCGAATTAATCCACGACTTTTTGGAGCGCTATCCGGGCCTGACGCTCAGCCAATATGACCTGAGCCACGAAGCAGCCCTCCACCAACTGACCCACTACCAATTGGATGTCGCGGTCACATCAGGCCCTGTCAAAGCCCCCGAATTAATCAGCCAAGTTCTGCTCGAAGATGAGCTTTACCTAGCCCTAGCTCCCTCTCATCCGCTTCTTAGTAAAGACCAAATCAACCGCCAGGACCTGGAAGACTTAGCCTTTGTGGGTCTCCATGACCACTACGCCTTTAGACAGCAGAGCGACCAATTTCTGGCCGACTTGGGCGTCCACATCCACCACCAGATCAGCGTTGATGACGCCGCCTCTATCCTGCGCTTGACTCAGACCGGACGCTACGCCTCACTCATCACCAGTATTTCCTTGCAGTATCCATCCCAGCAGCTCAGCTACCTCCCTATCCAGCCCGGCAAGACCTTCCGCAAACTCCAGCTCGTCTACCGGTCCGACACCTACCCCCATCCCGTCCTCCACGCTTTTTTGGACTTTATCGGTCAATGGATCCAGCCCAAGCAGACCGCCAACAACCATCAAATCCTAGACGGCCACTTAGACCTTCACTAAGCCAAAGAAAAAAGAGCCCCTTCGTCCAAGGACTCTCTTAATAAAACTACAAATTTGGCTTAGTCTTCTTTAAAACGTACCCCATTGGCCTTCAAGCGATCGATGGTAACCTTGCCTATGCCATCAATCAAGTAAACTTCCACTTCCATCTTTTCTTTGAAATCCTCAAGCGTTTCTAGACCTTCTGCTAGCAAGAGGCGCACATACTGGCTGGATATATTGGTGAATATCCCTGTTCCTGCGAGTTTTTCCGCATTCCGATCAGCGTAACGATTCTTTTCCTTTCGAGCTTCTATATCTGCAAAATAATCCGAGTCAATCTCCTTTAAGATTTCCCTGAAGTGAAGATACAAGAGTCTGGATGGCAGATAGAGGGGGAACATTTCACGGAAGGCCATAGCCAAAGTCTGCTTCGAATTAGGACGGTATGACTCCTCCGGTAATAAAAGATAGACCTTATATTCATTAAATCCCTCATCCGCAAAGAAGTCAACAATTGTCGGGTTAAGTTGATACAATTCTTTGATCCGGTGCTTAGCCAAATTGAAATCTCTTTCTAGAATCAGACTAGTCGGCAGATAGACCAGCATCTGGTCATCTGAGGGATATCTTTTGAAGAAGTTCCTCACTTTCTTATGTTGGAAGCTATTAACATAAAGCGCCATTAACTTGTAGCGGACGCCCATATTATCATTAGGGTTGTAGCGGAGGATATGCTTGGCAATTTTTTCCGCTTCTTCCATAAATAAGCCTCTAGTATAACAATCTAAGAGGATATTTTGGGCGCGGAAATAGGGGCGATTAGTCACAAAACTATAGCCGGATTCTTTAATATCCTGGCGGTGGGCCTTGAAATAGGCATCAGCCTTGGCTTGGATCATCGGTATGACTTCAAAGTCTTCGAATTGGTCGAGCGCCCAAGCACAATAAATATCCAAATTATCTGGATCGAGATCATGGGCTTCTTCTAACCAGACTGACCGCTGATCCTCGTCATCCGTATACATGGCGACCTCAAATTAGTCCTGCGCCCGACTAGTGTCATCCTCATCAAAGGACAACAAGCCCGCATTAAGCAAGGCAATCGCCTAGTCCATTGCTTCATCAATACTATCGAAGTCCCCACCATGCTGGTCAAGGAATTTCTGGATATTTCTAAAAACGCGTTCCCTATCTAAATACATCTCTTCACCTTCTCTAGTTTGATTGATTTTTTGTTTCAGTGACATATTTTTACTTTTAATCGCTTAGGCTATAAGTAGTGGACTGCCCCAAAAAAGCTTGGATTTTGGGAAGTACTACAAATTTTTCTTAACTAGCTATTGATAGTCATCTACCAGATCAAATAACAATTTATAGCGATGAATAATACCTTTAAATTCATTTGGCTTAGCTCGTTCAATGAAATCTGCTTGACTGACTTGACGGTGATAAAGATCAAGAGCCTTTGATTGATCTAAAAGAACTTTACCCTTGATATGTTCAGTTTCTTGAAGCTCATAATAGGCTGGATAATTTCGTTTAGTTGTTGAGATAGGCGCAACGATTGCCATGCGACTCGTCTTGAAGATAAGATCATGACTCAATACAATAGCTGGGCGACTACTTCTCTGCTCGTGTCCGATACTTGGATTAAAATTAACATAAAAAATATCTCCCTGCCGCATCACCATTCGAGCTCTTCTCCCACTGCTGGCCCCCAATCCATCTCTTCTTCATAAGTGAAAGATGTCTTGTAATCAGCAAATAATTCCTGAATCGTCTCTGCTTCCTTAGGCTTAATCACTAAGCTTTGATCTTTGATTTCGAGTGAGAGCACTTGGTTATTCTTTAAATCGAGTTGTTTAACTATAGTTGATGGAATTCTGATCGCCTTTGAATTCCCCCATTGAGCAAGTTTGGTTTGCATACTATCCCCTCCTCAAGCCTATTTTATCAAATGACTATCTAAATGTATATACATTAGGCCTTTTGACATGCATTTCAATATGGTTTTCTCTTGTATATCTCCTAAGAAACGCTAAGCTAGATTCAGTTAATAAAAGCTGTCCTAATCCATCTGGTGGTCTGCTTTTAATGCTCTAATCTTATCCTGGAGACTTCTAATCTCTTCTATATCTACATCTGCATCAGCAATCATCCGATTTAGTCGGAAATTTAAGCGACTAATTTCTTTTTCCGCTTTATTCGAAATATTATCCTGATAGGCAGGGCTAAGCAATTTTTTATTTCTGATGAGGTATTGCTTAGCCACGCTATGGTTGACAAATTCCTGATCATGCGAAACCAATAGAATAGCAGCAGGATGGTTTCTGATAAAGTCTTCAACCTTTTCCAGGGTACCAATATCTAAATAATTCGTCGGTTCATCGAGCAATAAAAGGTGGTAGTCGCCTAGTAATAATTTAGCGAATGCCAAACGGACACGTTCACCTCCTGATAGCCACTTGACCTGATTGAACAATTTATTTTGATCGAAGCCCAAAGAAGCTAAGACCAGACGAATCAAATCCTCTGCTTGTAAGCTATCTTGACCTACATTTTCAAGAATACTTTTATTCAGCTGGAGTTGATCAAAATTTTGGGTAAAATAACCGATCTTTAAATTTTCCATATAATAACCTGACAGTTGCTGATGGTATAGCTGACGCATAAAACTTGTTTTCCCTGCTTGATTGCATCCCTGAATAGCTACTTTGTCCCCTGTCTGTATTTTAAATTCAGAAAATGCAAATAATAAACGCTCACCAACATGGACTTGGCCCGCTTCTAAGTGGAGCAAAGTTCTTCCCGGCTTAACTGCCAAATTTCCAACCGCTTTGAAGGTATAGTGTCGTTCTTTCTCAGGCCCTTTGACAGGATCAAGCTGGTCAATTCTTCTTTGCAAAGCTTTAGCAGATTTGGCGATGGCTTTTTCCTGTCCATCATATTTTCCCGCATAGCCACTGACTTTATAATCTGAACGGGAAACATTCTTTTTCTTCTTTTTAAAATTTTGCGCCCGCAGATTTCTTTGCTGGATTTCTTTTTCTAATTGATGAACTTTCTTCTGATAATTTTTATAAGCAACTTCTTGTCCTTTAATGGCTCTTTCTTTAGCTGTCTGATAGTCATCATAGTTGCCTACGTATTTGGTCAATTTGCCTTGGTCAAGTTCCCAGATCTGATCCACTACTTGGTTTAATAGTTGACGATCATGGGAAACCAGCAAAAGAGTTCCTAGATAATTATTCAATTTTTGGATGAGCCAATCAATATTTTCACTATCTAAATTGGCTGTCGGTTCATCGAGAATAAGGAGGTCAGTCCCTTTGTTAAAAACTTCCTCCAACATTCTTTTCTCTTGCTCTCCCCCAGATTCCTTAGTACTTTTATTAAGCTGAGGAAGGTAGGCATAACTTGGATGAATAGACACTTGTCCTGTAAAGTCCTCATCTAATCCAACCAAGATGCTTAATAAGGTTGATTTTCCCACACCATTCTTTCCTATAAGACCAATCTTGTCTCCTTGGTTAGCTATTAACTGATCAATTTGAAATAATCGCTGGTCGGCAATTATTTTCGAAACATGTAATAATTTTATCATTTCCATCTTTAGCTCTCCTTTAAGTTCGGTACTGCTATCATCAATCACTGTGAGCTAAAAATGCGTACACAAAAAGACATGACTAGATTAACCAAGTGTCTGAATGCATACTACTCCCTTTATGATTAGGAAGTTTTTTGCTCAGATGCTTAGATTAAAATTACCATGTCCTTTTACCTCGGATTTCTTAAGTTAACTATATTATAACAAATTTTTTCATCTTGGTATAGGCCTCAATCATTCTCGCCTAAGGCATTTTCGATATTTCTTCTCCCATATAAGATACGCGAAATTAAGACATTATGGGCATCTTCCTCCACAAAATAATAAATAAGAAAATGATCGCAAGGCACAACATGCAAGCCCCTGCTTTTCTATGGCTCGAAATCTATGATAGGATACCGCATTGGAAATTGATCAAGGCACTTTATCGATTCTAGTGACTTGGCTTTTTGTACTTTCTGATGATAAAAGATCGAAGGCAATATGAGCGTAAATCCCTCGCAAATCTTCTTCTGCTTCGCGAGAAATAGAGACTAAATAGCTCATTGATCAAATTCCTTATGCAGAGAAGCAAAGGACGCTTCTACCGGTCTGACATCACCCGCTAAGATTGACTGATAGCCCTTTTCTAGCTCTTTATGCAATTCATCTTTAGTCAATGAATGACTATCAAATGGTGCTCTATAAGAAAGCTTGACATCAAAAGGTAAGCCTTGTTGCAAAACGACTTGTTTATAAAACATGGTAAAAGCACTTGATGGTGGTAGGCCAAGTGAATTCAAGATATACTCTGCCTGCTCCTTTAATTCTGGGTCCATTCGAACATACAAATTTGCTGTCTTTGCCATAAAATCGCTCCTCTCTTTTAAAACTATTTCATAACAATGTATTGGCATATGCAAGTCACTTTCTGTTTAATCATTTATAACAAACAACTGGAGCAGTGTTAGATTCGGAAGCTCCCAAATGAAAAAGCCCCATTTCAGGAGCTCATCTTTTCAATTAATGCTATAAAGCTTAGCTAATCCACTATTGCTGCATCATTGGGCTAAACTACTTTCTATGGTGCTCTGTTAGGAATTTATCAATCGCTTGGTCTGAATCCTTTTGTGCTTGCTGATTTCCTTCAAGAGATCCGCCAGTCCTAATTCTCATCGCCCCTGTATCCAATATTCCATTACCGGCAAACACATGGCCTGCATCTTTATAGCTGATTAACTCAGCGCCAGGGCACCGTTGTTTAATTTCACTAGCCATTTTTGCGCTATCCCACATAGCGTCTTCTTCTCCAGCAATCATCAAGATGTTGGCTTTCACGTCTTTAACGGGAATCATTTTTTGCTTATTTAGAGGATCCTGTTCTACTGCACTTGTATAGGTCTCTTTATAACTGATAGGCGCTTTTACAATAGACGGAAGGATCACTTTTGTTAAAAATGAACGGAAGGAAGTCTTTCTAATATCAATGTAGGGCAGTTCTTCATCCTCATATGTCCAAGATGAGCCATAATTTTCAAAGTCTAATCCAGAAAAATTATAGCTCGCTGGGGCGATTAAGACTAAGTTGGAGATTTCAGGATATTTACTGGCTAAGTTAAGCGCATATTCAGCTCCTTTAGATGCCCCAATAACACTAATTGGTCCTTTATCAATGACAGTCTTATCGAGATAAGCCAGCACATCTTCAAATTGCTCCAAGGGAATTCTTACCAATGATTTCTCTTGATTGTTCATCCCATACATAAAGAGAGCGAATGTCTCATAGCCTTCTTGAGAGAGTCTTTGGGCCATTTCAAAATTCGGACTTCCTTCAGATCCCCCGAAACATATCACCACACCCTTGTGCTTTTTTTGTTGAGGCGTCAACCGAAAGCCCTGTAATCGACCTTCATCAATATAATTCACATCTACCCCCTTAATAGCTGTCGGATAGAGGTCAATATTAGTGACATCACGGTAGTACTGGCCTGTTGACGGTGTACTTGTGTTTTTATAGCTATAATCATTAAACTTTCTCACGATCAGAATGAATGCAAACAAAACAATCACACTCATCAAAACTCCGAGACCTATCTTCTTTAATCGCTTCATCAATTTCGCCTCTTTTCTTATAAGGGATCCTCTCCCTATCTGTCTGCTCCTATCGGCCTAAAGCCCACAACCAGCTTCAACATAAAGTTCCCTCAATTTTACTATATCCCGTTCATCTTTTCTCAAAAATTTTAAAATATTCTTGAGAGCTTGGCCGTCAGCAAGAACATATTATCTTAGCCATCCCTTAACTAAGGATGACCGAAATGCCAAAAATTCAATTGAGCACTGATTTAAGAAATAACGACAATGATATTTCTAACTTTTGTAAGGAAAGCAATTCTCCGTTTTTTATCACTAAAAATGGTCGTGGCGATTTGGCTGTGATGAGTATTCAGGCTTACGAACAAGTCGTTGGCAAGCATGAACTTTATACCTCATTAAAAGCTAGTGAGCAGGATGTCGCCACAGGACGCACGAAGCCGCTCAAGGATGTCATGAATGATTTAAAAAAGAGTTAGACCATGACTGATTATTGGATTGAGGTCACTGCTTCGGCCCAGGCTGACCTCAAAGAAATCGTTCGCTATATTCAAACTGACTTAACTTCTCCTCACACAGCTAATAAATTTCTTAACGGTATTGAAGAAGCTATGGAACAATTAGCTTTTATGCCTGAAAAATTTCAACTCGTCAGAGATGATTACCTAGCTAGCAAGGGCTATCCTTACACAGGCTACAAAAACTATCGCATCTTCTATAGCATTGATGACAGTCGACATACCGTATTTATTCATCGCATTCTACACGCATCAAGACAATGGGAATATTTAATCTAATGGAGAGTGTGATAAAAGTCGATCAGGCCTGAACCACTGGAACGAACTATGGGAAATCGTTGGTAAACGATTGGACATAGTTCGTGAAGTGGATGTCAGGCCTGACTTTTGGAACACGTTTTTGAAAAATGTTCGCTTTTTAGATGCTTTCTTGCTTTGAGTATATGTACTGGACTTGTTGACTTTGATTTCTCCACCATCTTCTCCATCTAAGAAAAAAGCCCCATTTCTGGAGCTCATCGCAGGCTTTCATGAAGAGAAGATTTTCTACCCCTTCGTCAATAAGACAACCGATTCCACATGTGTCGGGTATAAGCTATGGATTGATTTTGGTGTGTCAGGACTAAAGTATGGTTGGAAATAACAAAAATTTAGCTCGGCTCTTGTATTAAAATGATTTTCCGTTATATTCAAAGTACCAGATTCCACTACGTTCCCTGATTTCAAAACGTAGTGGGGCATTTTGGGGATAAGTAACATTTAGAGAGTTAATATATCTTCGCATATCCATTATTTATTTGTGTCTTCTTCTAATTCCAGCAGATATTTATCAAAATCTGACATAAACAATCTGTCTTGAATGACACGATATTTCTCAAACTCCGTCTCTGCATGAAGCTTAGCAATTTCAGCAGAAACTTTACCTGCATCCTGCAAAATACCATAATCAAACATTTCTATAAAAGTGTTCAATCGTTTTTCCCAATCTTCCATCGTAAGAGGAATATGTCTTAAAGTCATATTCTCAGCGAAATCCAAATAGGCAGTAACCATACGATTTAGCTGGTGCAACTCATTTTCACTTAAATAGTTTTTAGCAACCGCCACATCACTTTTCTTAATTTTACCGTTCGGACCATCTCCCCAAGTTGTAAGTCCCATATGTTCTTTTTGGTGGTCAGCACGTTCTACAATCAATTCAGCAGCCGTATGACCATGGACTGCAAAATGCATTTTATTCTGAACCGTTGCGTAAAACCTTTTTGTTCTTTGGGAAGTCTTGTCATAATCGATTGCTGTGGCATAAATATCCGTTATTTTCTGATAGAATTTCCTCTCGCTTGCACGGATTTCACGAATTCGCTCTAACTGCTCATCAAAGTACTTATCCGTCAGATAGGTGCCTCGTTTCAATCGCTCATCATCCATAACCCAGCCCTTGATGGTGTAGTCTTTTGCAATCTGATTTACCCATTTACGAAACTGTACCGCACGCTCAGAATTGACTTTAAAACCTACTGCAATAATCATCTCCAGAGAATAATGATTAGTATTGTAGTTTTTCCCATCAGCAGCAGTTATCCGAAATTTTCGGATAACTGAATTCTCTTGTAATTCGCTATCGCTAAATACCTTTTTGACATGATAATTTATTGTTCGAACATCCACGTCATACAACGTTGCCATCATCTTTTGTGTCAGCCAGATATTCTCATCTTCATAGCGCATCTCAATGCTGTCCTCTTGGTCACCAACAGAAGCAACATAAGTCAAATATTCTGCGGCACTTGACCGAATACTTACCCCATTTTTATTTTTATCCAAATCAATCGCTCCTTTAAATTTCAGCTTTTATCTTTTCAATCGATTTCTATTGATTCTGTACTTGAGTATGCGCCGTTGACCAATACTACCATCTTTTGAATAATCCAAATAAGAAAAAATCAAAATGATCGGAATAACTGATGTCAATAAAGCAATGACTTGCGTCTGTAGCTCATTCATTTTCGGAATTCCGTTATAAGAAAGGTGATAAATCACCAGGGTTACTCCAAATAATAATGATAAATACAAAAGAACAAGTAAATAATCAAAAAACAATTCTTTCATGCGCTTTTTAAATGATATTGGATTGTTTTTCATCAGCATCATTTATTTCTCCTCGCAAGATAAGTATAGAAAGTCATTTCACATCCATCAAAGTTTCTCTGTCTCTCTTTGAATTTCGAACATTCAAAGTACTTACTTAAGGATAAATATCTATTCTTTGGCTTTACGCTAGCTATTTAAGTAGGCTAGTTATCATAGAGGATAAAGCCGGCCTTATGTGTAGAAATAAAAATGGCGTCACAACAGCGTTTTCTAGTCGACCAGTTTTCCAATACGCTCACCTTCATTTTATCAGATTCCACTCATTTTCTCCTCTAAAAACCAAAAAGCGAGGTCCCCAAGAAGGCGCAACCCCTCAAAAACCTCGATATTATGCTGTTTATAGCCCCTCTTTTTCAATCAATACCACGCACTCAACATGGGTAGTCTGTGGGAAGAGATCGACGGGTTGGACAGATTGGATCTGATAACCTGCCTGGGTGTATTTGTCCAA
Source organism: Aerococcus sanguinicola (assembly GCF_001543145.1). Taxonomy (NCBI): domain Bacteria; kingdom Bacillati; phylum Bacillota; class Bacilli; order Lactobacillales; family Aerococcaceae; genus Aerococcus; species Aerococcus sanguinicola. Next base: position 581,454 of record NZ_CP014160.1, read on the forward strand.
GTCGCGGGCTAGGCTGGCGGGATTGCAGGAGACGTAGACGATCCGGTCTGCTTCAAGTTTTAGGGAAGACTCAATGAAGCTTTCACTCAAGCCCTTGCGTGGCGGGTCAACGACCAGGACATCGCAAGGGATGCCGGCCTTGACCCAGGCTGGCATGACGTCACCTGCGTCTCCGGCTTGGAAGCTGGTATTGTTGAGGCCATTGGCGGCTGCGTTTTCCCGGGCCATGGTGATCGCGTCTTCAACAATTTCGACCCCATAGACATGCTGGGCCTTTTGGGCGAGGCAGAGGGAGATGGAGCCAATCCCGCAATAGGCATCCATGACCTGTTCGTCCCCCTGGAGTTCGGCGGCATCAAGAGCGGCTTGGTAGAGTTTCTCGGCCTGGCTAGTGTTGACCTGGAAGAAACTCTGGCTAGAAATGGCAAAGTCTAAGCCCAAGATCTGGTCGTGGTAGCGGTCTTCACCATAGAGGACTCGACTCTCCTTCCCCATAATAACATTGGTGCGCTCTTGATTGCTGTTGAGGACTAGGCTAACCAAGTGGGGAACTTCCCGGCGGATATCTTCGACAATCGCTTCTTCATGGGGCAAGGACTGGCCATTGACAATGAGGATAACCATGATTTCACCCGTATGCTCGCCCTGGCGGACACCCAGGAAGCGGAGGAGGCCACGGTGGGCTTTTTCGTCGTAGGCAGTAATCTGATAGCGGTTAAGGATCTGAATGACGGCCTGCAGGGTCTCATCAATCCCCTTGAGTTGGATCTGATAATCCTTAATCGGCACAATCTCATGGGACCGGCGTTTGTAGAAGCCGGTATAGAGCTGGCCTGGCTCGCCTGCTACGGGGACTTGAGCCTTATTGCGATAGGCCCAGGGCTCTTCCATCCCAAGAGTTTCTTTCACCTCGAGGCCTTGGTCGAGGCCAAATTTATGGAGGGAGTTAATGACCTGTTGGCGCTTGAAGGCCAGTTGGGCAGGGTAGGCCAGGTGTTGGAGGGGCATGGTCCCCGTCCGCAAGCCATCCTTATCGCGCAGGGGCACGCGGTCGGGAGAGGTCTGGTAGCGATCTTTCACAATCGCAAAGGCGAATTTCTTAAGGACCTTGACAATCCGAGCTGAGCATTTTTCGCCAGGCAAGGCATCATGGACGAAGACGGGGTAGCCATCGACCTTAGCCACTCCTAGGCCTTCATAGGTCAAGTCTTCAATGGTTAAATCATAGTTGGCATTCTTTTTGACAGGTGCTTGTCGCTTTACTTTAGCCATAATCGATTCCTTTCTTCCTAGTATTGGAATAATCCACCCCATCATAGCATAATTTCGCCTAGAACTCACAAGCTTGGGCGTTTTTTATCAAAAAATATGAAGGCCTAAATTTTGCTTCTTTGCCTTCCCCTTGCTACAATGAAGGTAATTCATATTGCAGATGAGAAAGGATGTTTTAAGATGACTTACCAAGACTTACTTCACAAGCGTCGTTCCCACCGTGAACTCAGTGCGGATGTTGACGTATCAAACGATGAAATCAGCCAAGCCCTGAAGACAGCCCTGGACGAAGCTCCTATGGCTTTTGGCGAACAGACGCCTCGTGTCGCTGTCCTCCTCGATGGGGAAAGCCAATCCTATTGGGAAGCTGTCACCCGCCTGAATCCTGACTATGCCGACCGCTACGAAAAATTGGGCCAGGCTAAGGGCACCGTACTCTTCTTCGAAGACCGCAACCATGTCTACAGCCTGACCGATAAGTATGCCATCGACGAATCCTTAGCTGACCGCTATTCCGGTGAAAACCATGGCATTGCTGCCGTATTGAGCTGGCTTGCTCTGACTGATCTCGGCTTAGACGCTAGCCTCCACCACCCACGCCAACAAGACACCAGCAAGTGGGCCATCCCAGACCACTGGACCTTCAAGGGTGCCTTAGTCTTCGGCAAGGGCCAAGACAGCGTTTCCGAAGACAAAGACAGCCTTTACGACAAAAAAGGCTTCAGCGTTTACCAATAAGATTAGCGTCCAAATTCACAAGCGAAACGGATGCTCTTCAATTATGGTTAATTACAGAACTCAATAAAAAAAGTGCCTGCAAATGCGGCACTTTTTCCATCTCTTCTCGTTTTATAAGAAGGAGAGGTATGAAGAATATGGTTAGTTCAACTAACCTTTTGGGTATGGCTATATTGTAACGCCTAATTGTTACTTTTTTATGACTTCTCATCATTATTTTCTATTTCTTTATGAATTTTTTGTTACTTCCATCATGTCAATCATCTAATCGATAGAAAGGACCGATATTAGTGAAGATTACCATCCGACGTCGGCTCCTGGGCCAGGTGCCCCTCCTAGAACTCGTCCAAGAAGACCGCAAAAACGACTGCCTGCCCCTAGTGGTCTACTACCACGGCTGGCAATCGCGTAAAGAGCTCAACCTGACAGCTGGCCGGCGCCTGGCCAAAGCGGGTTACCGGGCTCTCTTGCCTGACGCCGAGAACCACGGGGAACGCTACCGTAAGTACTCCAAGATCCCCTCCATGACCTTCTGGCAGAGTATCCAGGCTAACCTCTTTGAATTTGGCTTCATTGTGGACCACTTCCAACAGCTGGGGCTGGCTGACGACCGCTTAGCAGTAGCCGGCGTTTCCATGGGCGGCATCACGACCTGCGCCCTCCTCTGCCAGCACCCCGAGATCCAAGCCGCTGCCTGCTTGATGGGAAGCCCCATGCCTGTCCACTACGCCCAAGGCATTGCCCGCCATGCCAGGGAAGCTGGGCGCTATTTCCCCAAAGACGCCAAGACCTTACTCGGCTGGCTCGAGGATTATGATCTGTCCATCCAAGCCAACCAGCTGGGCAACCGCCCTCTCTTCATCTGGCACGGCCGGCAAGACGACCGGATTCCCTTCCAGGAAGCAGCAACTTTCGTCCAAGCCAACCCCCAATTAAAGCTGCACTTCCAAGCCGAAGATGAAGGCCATCTCGTTCGCGTCGAAACCATCAAAAGCATGGTCAACTTCTTTACCGACCATTTCCCCCTTTAATCCACACATAAGAAAAGTCTGAAAGCCCTAAGATACTGGCTTTCAGACTTTTTTAACGATCAAATGCAAAGCGTCTCACTTTTATTCGGTCACTTCAACCACTTGACGTTCAAAGGGATCCTTAGAGAAACCTTGGTCAAGGATATGCTTGGCCCATTCTTGAGCTCCGAACAAGGAATGGTCCTTGTAGTTGCCACAGCCTTTACGTTCGACCCCTTGGACATCATCCCATGTGGAATCCACGATGTCTCTGAGGACCTTGGTGAAGGCCACCGCAATCTCTTCAGGCGTCTTTCCCCCCCAAACGAGTAGGTAGAAGCCTGTCCGGCACCCCATTGGCGAGAGGTCGATCACCCCGTCTACATAGTCGCGGATGAGACCTGCCGACATGTGTTCAATAGTGTGTAGGGCCGCGGTTGGTACGGCTTCGTGGTTAGGTTGGGTCAAGCGGATATCAAATTTAGTGATGACATCTCCCTTGGCCCCTTCTTCCCGTCCAGCGAGGCGGACATAAGGGGCCTTGACTGCATCATGGTCGAGTTCAAAACTTTCAACTTTTGCCATTTTCTTTCCTCCTTGTCGAAATACATTATCGTCACTAGCCATTATCCCACATTTGGAGAAGAGACTCAATGCTTAGGCCCTCGACTAAAAGCGATCAAGCTTAGCCAAGAAGTTTTGAAGGGCTTTCACTACCCTTAGCTGGGTCTTCTTGTTATCATAGGCTTATACTGACAGAAGAGGAGTGACCCCTAATGGAAACTTATCAATTAGCAAACGGTCGATCTATCCCTAAAATCGGCTTCGGTACCTGGCAGCTAGAAGATGGCGAGCCAGTCATCCGAGCCGTCAAGAATGCCCTCAACGCAGGCTACCGTCACATCGATACCGCCCAAACTTACGGCAATGAAGCAGGCGTTGGTCAAGCTATTCAAGAGAGCGATGTCCCCCGCGAAGAGATCTTCCTCACCACTAAGATTTGGAACGACAAGGGCGGCTATGAAGATACCCTGGCCTCCTTTGAAGAATCGCTCAATAAATTACAAACGAACTATGTGGACCTCTTACTCATCCACTGGCCCAATCCAAAAGCTTTCCGCCAAGAGCCAGGTTTCGAAGCGCGTAACCGCGAAGTCTGGCGGGCTCTGGAGACCCTCTACCGCGAAGGCAAGGCCAAGGCGATTGGTGTCTCAAACTTCCTGGAAAAACATCTAGACGTCTTGTTCCAAACCGCTGAAATCAAACCCCTAGTCAACCAAATCAAACTCGCCCCTGGACTGAGCCAGGACGACCTGGTCGCCTATTGCCGGAACCATGATATTCTCTTGGAAGCCTATAGTCCTTTAGGGAGCGGGGAAATTTTTGACAACCAAGAACTCCAAGCCATTGCCGACAAGCATGCGTCTTCCGTCGCTCAAATTGCCCTGGCCTGGTCCTTAGCCCACGACTTCCTCCCCCTTCCACGCTCCAAGTCCCCCGAGCATATCCTGGCCAACTACCAGGTCTTTGATATCGAACTCAGCCCAGAAGAAATTCAACAAATCGACCAAATCAAGGACCTAACAGAGGCTCCTGATCCGGACACTAAAGATTTCTAGCAGCGAGCGGAAGAAAAATCAAAAGCTCTAAAACACTGGAATAGTTGAGCCTCTACAGAAGCTAGACTTTTATTTCAAAACGCCATTTGATAAGAATCAAGCGCATCTTGACTGAACTAGTCAGCAGATGCGCTCTATTCATGCCTTTATTTGAGTAAGCAAGGGCTAGCCAGCCGGTCAAGCTGCCCTTCCCCCAATTCATGTTATAATGAGGACAAGTACACATGATGGAGGGATTCTATTGTCAGCTATTATACCCATGCTCATCTTACTGGCCACCCTTTTTCTAGGCTATTGGGGCCAGAAAGTCAAACTCTTTACCAAATCTGCCCAGTATGATTTTTCAACCATGATTACCTATATCTCCTCGCCTGCCCTGATCCTATCCACTATCAATAGTGCGGGAGAATTGGGGACCAAGGACGAGGCCCTGACTTTTTTGGCCATCGCTTTCATTATTTATTTCTTTTACATGGCCTTTTCTTTTATTGTCCCTAAATTCATCCCTGTTGCCAAGGAATCTGAAGGCACCCTACAATTCTTGATGACCTTCCAGAACAATGGCTTTATGGGCATCCCGGTGATTCAAGCCCTCTACGGGGCCGGGGCCATGTTCTATGCCTCGCTGATGAATGTGCCCTCCAATATCCTGGTCTATTCCTTCGGGGTCTGGGTCATGAGTCGCTACAGCCAGAAGGAAGAGGGGCAGTTGAGCTTGCGCAAGATCTTCTTGTCTCCCGGCTTTCTGGCTTCGCTCATCGCCCTCGCCTTCTTTATTCTTGATTGGAAGATCCCCCAAGCCGCGGAAACTTTTCTCAGTTTAGTAGGGAATATGACCACTCCCTTGGCCATGATCGTGATCGGCATGTCCATGACAGAGATTAAGTTCAGAGACTGCTTCAACGATTGGCGGATCTATCTCTTAATGCTGATTAAGATGGTCCTCTTGCCCATCATCATTTATTATTTATTTGGCTCTTTCCTCAGCCATCCGATTATCATCAGCGTCCTGGTGGTCACAGCAGCTATGCCTGGTCCCTCCTCAGCGACGGCTTATGCCACAATCTTTGACGGGGATGTTACCTTGGCCACTCGCTATGTCTTTGTTTCCACACTCTTTTCCGTATTGATTATCCCACTGATTATTTCCCTACTTAATTTAGCCGGTTAACCCAGTGATTAAAAGGAGGCATTAGATGTCAATGACCGAAGAAGAACAAAATCACCTTTTACTGTCAACCTGTCTTTTGGCCGGGCGGATCATGATGGAATCAGGGTCCGAGTCTTACCGGGTTGAGGACACCATGCAGCGGATTGCCCAAAATACTCATCGCTTCGACACCGAAGCCTATGTCACCAACACTGCTATCTTTATGAGCCTGAACCAACGATCCAAAACCCAAATGACCCAGGTCCGCAAACTGTCCACTAATTTAGCCAAGATCGATGAAACCAATGAACTCTCCCGGGCCTATGAAGCTGGGAAGTTAGACCTGGCCGGACTCAAAAGCGAACTCCAGCGGGTCGACAAGGAACCCAAGAACTTTAGCTTCCCCATCCAGGTCATAGCAGCTGGCTTTGCGAGTGCCGCCTTCATGTTGCTTCTAGACAATAATAATTACCGGGATATCCTGCTTGCTTTCATCATTGCGACCATCGGCTTCTCCGTCTCCGAATTATGCAAGGAAAAGTTTGAGGTAATCTTCCTCAGTGATTTCTTTGCTTCAACTGTTATCGGTGTTCTCGCCCTCTCCTTCAATCGCTTGGGCTGGGTCAGCCACCTGGACTCCATGATCACGGGCTGTATCATGCCCCTCCTCCCCGGCCTAGCCATCACAGGTGCCCTCCGCGACCTCTTCGCCCGGCAATTAGTCTCGGGCATGGTGGAGGCTGTGAATGCCATTCTGATTGCCATTGTCCTCGGTATCGGGATTGCCCTTACCCTGCAGTGGTTGGGCTAGGAAGGAGGAAGTATGTTGCTTAGTATCCTTGAACAAGCTTGCTTAAGTTTCTTCGGAACCGTGGCCTTCTCAACCATCCTAAACGTTCCCAAGCGCGCCTTAATCTATTGTGGTTTGACAGGTACCAGTGGTTGGATGACCTATAAATTCTTCATGTACCTCTTCAACGAAATAATTGTGGCTAACTTCATGGCTGCCATTGTGATCGGGATCCTCTACATGCAGCTCTCTCGCCGTCTGAGGATTCCGGTCATTATCTTAAACACCCCAGCTATCCTGCCCCTAGTACCAGGAAATGCGGCCTATCTCTTCGTCCGCTATGCCGTTGAAGGTGACTATGTAGCTAGCGTCCAGCACCTCATGACCGTCTTCAAAGTGTCGGGGGCCATCGTCTTTGGCTTCATGTTCATCAGCTTGGCCGAGCAACAGATCCGCCGCCAGCGCCAAGAACGTGCCCGCCGCCAGCTCAAGAAAAAAGCCGCCAAAGCTGCCCAACATGAACAAAGCAAGAAACGCCTGCCCCTTCCCAAGACACCCAAATTCAAAATCAAGAACAGGACTTCCAAAGATTAAAAAATACGCTCGTTTCGGCCAAGTTAAGCCGAATCGAGCGTATTTTTTTGATGGACAGTTAAGGCTCTAGAGAGGGAGAGCCTTCCCCCGCTTCCCAGTTGAGGGCTAGGGGAAACGAGGAAGCCGCCCTGTCCTTATTCCTTAACCCGTAACAGGTGGGGAGCAGCCCGGCAGATCAGGGCAACAATAAGCCCATCAACAATAAGTGTCGCCAAAGCGCTCGAGCCATTGACCAGGAAGGAATACCAATAAATATTCATCCCATCTGGCGCATAGCTCGACCAATATACCACCCCTGCAATGAAGTGGATAAAGTACTTAACAAAGACCGCTAGAGCAACACTCCAGGCGATGGTCCCATAAAGGCTCTCCTTTTGGGCAAGCTTCTGTTGGATGGTTCGGGCGCCGAAGCCAGCCAGGCCTGTCACCGCAAAGGCAAAAACATATTCCACAAAAACTTGGAGGAAGGAAAGCACCACAATATCCCCTGAAACGAGCTTGAGAATCCCCCAGAGGAAACCCGCTAGAATCCCTAGCTTAGGCCCCCTACGGAAAGAAAAGATCATAATAGGAATCATCCCGAGCTCAATCTCAAAGATATTCCCGACATCTAAAGGGATCAGGGCAAAAACAAAAGCCAAGACAGCCATTAAAGCAGCCTCGATCATCCCTAATAATTGCTGACGTTGTGCCATTTAACATTTTCCTTTCTTTACTAAGAAAGAAACAAAACCCGTTTGCATCACACAAACGGGCTTAAAACTTGTATTCGGTAAGATAAACAGCTGGCAATCTAAAAAGCTGCCTTGCTTATACACTTCCTTACGCTAGTCTTAACTAGATCAAGTTTTAAGGGTCTACTGACGTATCTCAACCTTTTGGTTCCCCTAGTGTTCTAGGCGTTCATCTTAACGTTTTTTTATCAAAAATGCAAGTCTAGTACTCCATTACGGTTACATCACTGACTTCAAGCTCTAAATCATTCAAAGTATAAGATGGCTTGGTTGCCATGCCTTCCATAGGGACTTCATCGACAATCATAATGGCAATATCATTCGCCCAATTGCCTAAAAAATCGCTGTCGACTTCCCATTCAATCGGCTCAAAGTTCACATTGAAGTCAGAAACCTTAAGTTGCAATTTGGCCTTGAGCTCGGTAATGGTCTTGCCTGTCATATTGACCAGGGCGAAAGCCGTTTGGGCCGTCTTGGTCCGCCGATTAGGATAAGCCTCCAAAGCAAAAATATTCAAAGAACCTTCTTCAAAATAAGCTTCATACTGGTCAACAAAATTTTGCAGGGTCGTCATCACTTCATTCACATCATTCTTAGCGAACGGCACATCTAACTCTTGGAGTTGGGTATTTTGAGCATGGGTCAAAGCTGCACGTACTTTTCCGGCCATAATATCATCCTTCACTTACTTATTTTAATCTTATTGTATCAAAAGTTTGGACGCTTTAAAATAAAAGCTCTTCGCTTCTGATTAGAAAAGCTGATTTAATTGCTGGTATAATCATCGAGATCGACTAAAACCATAGAAATAAAGGATTGGTTGCGCTCAAAATGGAAATCATCATCATCTGGAAGGAAATCATCTAAAGACAAGGAAGACATCGAACTTGGCTCAGGCAAAGCTTGCCCACGCTCTAAAGCATCTGCCAAATGGATCCCCAGACAATCACTGGCCATATAAAGCGCGTCGACTATATCCTTCCCCTGAGTGATAGCCCTCGGGATATCGGGAAATATTATCAAAAAAGGAATATTGCTTTCATCTGGGCTGAAGTAAAAGTATCCGTCTAGGCGGAAAAGAGTTAGTAATAATTATGTCCTTGATTTTCTAACTGAGTAAAGGAACCTCTGCGTGTGCGGGAAGAAGAAATAAAATAAGGCTGGGTAGGCGGCTAGCATAGGATCACCCCCGCGTGTGCGGGAAGAAGGTAGTATCCTTCTTTGTATACCGCGCATAACAGGGATCACCCCCGCGTGTGCGGGAAGAAGTTCTGTTCAGATTACCTTTAACTATCTACTCAGCAAGATCACCCCCGCGTGTGCGGGAAGAAGTAGATGTGGTAGAACGTTCAAAAAATAAGTTGGGGATCACCCCCGCGTGTGCGGGAAGAAGAGGATTTAGAACCAAATAAGGTTCAAGGGTATGGGATCACCCCCGCGTGTGCGGGAAGAAGCTCCTTAACTCCTTCGTTCATTTTCGTAATCGGGGATCACCCCCGCGTGTGCGGGAAGAAGGATTAAATGGGTGACCGAAGATGATACAAACAGGGATCACCCCCGCGTGTGCGGGAAGAAGGCGAACATCATGTCGACCAGTGGGGCCAAACGGGGATCACCCCCGCGTGTGCGGGAAGAAGAGAGTCTATTCCAAAGATGGATTATCTCCTACAGGATCACCCCCGCGTGTGCGGGAAGAAGAATCAGAAATCTTTGACGATAGCGAAGACATCAGGATCACCCCCGCGTGTGCGGGAAGAAGTAGCAAGGTTTTCCTTTCCGCTTACAACATTTAGGATCACCCCCGCGTGTGCGGGAAGAAGCTGCGTCCAGTGCTTCGGCTAACTTTTTGAGCGGGATCACCCCCGCGTGTGCGGGAAGAAGTTCTTTAACTTTCTATATACATTATAACGTGTGGGATCACCCCCGCGTGTGCGGGAAGAAGCAAAGAGACCGGAAAGAAAGAAAAATACCAGTAGGATCACCCCCGCGTGTGCGGGAAGAAGCTTTCGAAGTTTTAGGACAAGTGGAAGATGAGGGGATCACCCCCGCGTGTGCGGGAAGAAGTGGATTTGAAATCCATAAAACAAAAAAAAGCCAGGATCACCCCCGCGTGTGCGGGAAGAAGTCTTTTAATTGTTGCGTGGTCTCGTCTAGCTGAGGATCACCCCCGCGTGTGCGGGAAGAAGCGTTACGGGCCATCTTTGAAATTGCCGTAGCCAGGATCACCCCCGCGTGTGCGGGAAGAAGCCTTTGTCACCCCTGTAATATCCACTTGCCACAGGATCACCCCCGCGTGTGCGGGAAGAAGTTGTCTACGGGTTCGATGTCCTTGATGACCGGAGGATCACCCCCGCGTGTGCGGGAAGAAGCTGTGGCGTTCCTTACACGGCATTCCACTGTGAGGATCACCCCCGCGTGTGCGGGAAGAAGATAAGCCCCTCTTTATTTGACGTTCTCCGTGCGGGATCACCCCCGCGTGTGCGGGAAGAAGACTAAAGAAATCCCATCAAATCAGGCTTCTTTTTTGATCCCTCGGCCATTTTCATTCACTTTAAAAAAATCCCCTATAGCTACTATAAGCCATCTCGGTCACTTTAACCAGTGATAACCTCATGCCTTATTCAATCCATAATTTTCTTGAGATAAAGTTCCACGCCATCACAAGGAAGGTAGCTAGGACTTTGGCTAGGAGATAATAGATGCCAAGTTTCTCGACGAAGGCCCACATAAAGAACTGGTTGAGAATCAAACCTACCACTGACAGGCTAACAAACAGGAGTAATTCCTGAAGCCGCTCTTCTTTAGAGAAACGACTCACGAAAACATAGCGCATGCTAGCAAGATAATTAAAAATCGTAGCGACAACAAAAGCAATTCCCGCTGATAATAGGTAGTGAACATAGCCCCATTCGGTGAGGGCCGTTAATAGAGCGAAGTCAATCACTGTGGCAAGGACTCCGATCAAGCCAAAGCGAATGATTTGTTGGATAATTTTTTGCACGTTAGCTCCTCTTTTCTCAAACTTTTACAATAGAATTATTTTAGCATATCGTTTCTGATTTCTTATGACATTTACCAAAGTCTTAAGGGAAATTTTGTTATACTTAAACTTATAGATTAAGTTGGAGGCAGGATTTTTATGATACTTTCCTTTTTCAAAAAGCATAGAGCTCTCATCCTAAGTTTTACTTTGGCTTTGCTGGTTCAACTTGCGATTTACTACCGTCTAGGTATCACGCCTTTTGGTGATAAATCACTCTTGGTGACGGATATGAATGGCCAGTATATTGCTTATTTTGCCTATCTGAAGAATGCTTTACTAGGCCAGGATAGCCTCCTCTATTCTTTCTCTAAGACCATGTCCGGCAATATGATTGGTCTGACTAATTACTATCTGCTCAGTCCGTTCAACCTCCTCTTCCTCCTCTTTCCGCTCAAGAGCTTTCCCCTGGCAATCACTCTTATTACGAGCTTAAAAATGGCGACAGCTAGCGCCTCGATGACTTGGCTGATGGCAAAGCGCAAGCTCCAAACCTGGGCTGCTATTGCTTTAGGGTTAGCTTACAGTCTATCGGGCTACCTCATTGTCTACCAACAAAATATTATGTGGCTTGAGGCTTGCATCCTTTTCCCTCTATTAATTGATGGTCTAGACCGTTTGTTCAGGCAAGGCAAGTGGCACTTTTATGCTCTGATTTTAGCCCTGGCCATCCTAAACAACTATTATATGGGGGCCATGCTCTGCCTTTTTTCTCTCCTATATTTTATTTGTCGCGTTTTGAGCGACCTTGCTTTCTTCGGAAGCTGGCAGGAAGTCAAGGTCCGTTTTAAAGCTTTCTTATCAGCCTCTCTCCTAGCTGGCGGCTTATCCTGTCTAACACTTATTCCGAGTTTTTTCTCCCTCCAAGGAGGTAAGGCAGGACTAGACCCTAGTCAACTGCTCGATTTTCATAGTCAGTTTTCTTTTTTAGACTTTGCTAGCAAGTTCTTTATCGGGGCTTTCCAAGCTGGCGATACTAAGACTGGCTTGGCCAATGTTTTCCTAGCTAGCCTCATTCTCTTAGTCGGTTTAGCTGGACTATTTAATCCGGCCATTGCCCGCTCTAAAAAAGCCAGAGGAAGTCTCCTGCTCGTCATCCTCTACCTATCCATGAAATATTTCAATCTAAACTTAATCTGGCACGGCTTCAATGAGCCGACTTGGTTTCCCTTCCGCTACAGCTTCCTCTTCACTGGCCTCCTGATCTTAATGGCAGCTGAAGAAATTAAAGCCAGCAACTTTTCTTGGCGACGCTATGGCGCTAGCTCAACCATCCTTCTTGGACTTGGGCTTCTTATTAGCCGCCAGGGCTACGCTTATCTAGAGCCGAGCGATATCTTAACAAGCTTAACCTGCCTAGGAATAGGACTAGTCCTTCTCTCAGGTCAAGCTTGGCTGCGCTACCAACCAGGTCAGTTATTCTTCAGTTTTGGGCTGGTCCTGCTCGTTGCTTATGAGTCTTTCAGTAATGGTTATTACACACTCAATAAGATGGCCTACCAAGATGTCCAGGGTTTTAGTCGTTTTGTTTCTCGCTATCAAGAGCCCATTCAATACATTCAGTCCCAGGACACCGGCCTTTACCGCCTAGAAAAGAACCAACACTATGCTAACAATGATCCCCTCCTGCTCAATTATCCTGGCCTTTCCCACTATAGTTCCAATGAAACAGCTGAGGTTATCGAGCTCATGGGTAAGCTTGGCTTCCACGATAACGGCAACTGGGCTCGTTTTGCTTACGGTTCAACTTTGGCGGCTAACCAGTGGATAGGCTTGCGCTATTTACTGAGCGACTACCCCTTGCCCAGTCTAGGCCAGGGAAAAGAGTTAGACCAGATTCTTATCTATAAAAATCCTCAGGCCTTCCCTCTCGCTTACGAAATCGATCAGCAAAGAACTTTCCATAATCAGAGCCAACCCTTCGCCTTTCAGAATGAGCTTTTTTCCTATACCACTGGAATTAAGGACTACTATCAACCCTTAGCAGGCAGCCAATTGACTGTGCGTTTGGAGAATGCACACGCTGTTGAAGCAAACGGCCAAGTCAGCTACTCCCGGATTAATTCTCATAAACCCGGCAAGATCCACTACCAAATCACCAAGACCCCTGATCAAATGGTGAACTACAAATTCAAGGGTAAATCTGGCCAAGGCCTTGAAGTCTACCATGACCGAAGCTTTAGCCACATCAACCTAGATAAGAAAAATCATACGCTCCACACTTATGACCAGGAAACAACCAACGTGGTCATCACAGTCAGCTTCAACGATGATCAAATTACAGATCCTAAACCTGACTTTTATCTTTCTAGCCGGCAAAACACAGCAGCCATGGCCCAACTTGCCCAAGGTCGAGCACTAGAAATTGAATCCTTTTCGCCCACTGCCATCCGAGGTCGAAGGAAAAACTCAGACGAAGGCTCCCGCCTCTTCCTCAGTATTCCCTTTGATAAAGGTTGGCATGCCTTTGTCGACGGCCGCTATACACCAGTCCACCAGGAAGCCCATTACTTCTTAGGTGTCGACCTGCCGGCAGGCTCCAAGGACGTGCAGCTGATTTTTATCCCGAGAGGCCTTATTTTAGGTGCCACCAGCAGCTTGGTCAGCTTCCTGATCTTCTTGAAAACCCTGCATGGGAAAAATAAAAATTAAAAACATCAAATGACTAACTCATCCTAGTCATTCATTGTATAATAGAATAAGCTTAATGTATTTATGGAAGGAGATTTATTCATGGTAAATGCTCACGAGCAAGCCATTATCATTCCCTCACTTGATCCGGACCAACGTTTATTAGACTTGGTCACAAATATTCGCCAAGGCCACGATAGCCAGCTCTTTATTGTCATTGTCAATGATGGAAGCGATGCCACCTATGACATCTACTTTGACCAGCTCAAGGACTATCCCCGCCTTAAAGTTTTAAAGCATGAGCAAAATTACGGAAAAGGTCGGGCCCTTAAGACAGCCTTTCGTTACTTGTTGGATGAGCAGAGTCAAATCTCTTCCGCAGTGACGATTGATTCAGACGGTCAACACACCTTTGAGGATATGATGGCTTGCCTAGAAGAGGCCCAAAAGCACCCGGAAGCCTTTATTTTTGGTGCCCGTCACTTTGGTGAAGATGTGCCCTTAAGAAGCAAATTTGGTAATATTATGACCCGTAAACTGCTCCGCTTTTTAACAGGGATGAATCTAGAGGATACCCAAACTGGCCTTCGGGTCATCCCTAGCCAGTATTTTGAGCCGCTGCTCGATGTGGAGGGCGACCGCTTCGAATATGAAATGAATATGATTCTCTTCGCCAAGAAACACCAAATTACTATTATCGAGGTGGGCATTTCAACCATTTATTTAGATGACAATGCTTCCTCCCACTTCAAGGTGCTCAGGGATTCCTTTGCCATCTATTCTGTTTTCTTGAAGTATATTGCGGCTTCCCTGGTCTCCTTTGTGATTGACCTGGCTTGCTTCGCGCTCTGTTTGACTGTCATCGGACACCAGGATTTCACCGCTATTACAACAGCGACCGTTATTGCCCGGTGCATCTCCGCTCTAGCTAATTATTTGATGAACCGGTTAGTAGTTTTTCGAGCCAATTCAAGGCAGAGTCTGCTTAAGTACGGCCTCCTCGTCATCGTCCAAATGCTGTCGTCTAGTCTACTAGTAACAACCTTTAATGACTGGCTCCCCGCCCTACCAGCAACGTTAATTAAGGTCTTTGTGGACTCTTTCCTCTTTATCCTTAATTACCACATCCAAAAGCACTTTATTTTCCCTGCAAAGGAGGACGTGAATGGTCTTTAGTTTCTTTATCCTAGCGACTGTGGGGATCTGCCTCAGTTTAAAACGCTGGGCAGGCTTCGCCCTTGAAAGCACGCTGATTTTAACCGTTAGTTTGGAGACCTGCCTGTTCTTCCTCTTTGCTCTCTGCCAGGCGCTCAGTCTCGGCTTCTACCTGGTCAGCATCCTCGGCTGCCTCGCTTTACTGGTTCACCTGATCCAGTATCTCCGCCAACCAACCATCACTTGGCCGAGGCTCCGGGCCCCACAGCTTATCTTTTGGGGGCTTTTTCTTATTTATAGCCTTGCCCTAGTCGGAACGCATTTTACCCATTATGATAATTTCTCTCACTGGGCACGGATCGTTAAATTTATTACTTTAGAGGGGCGCCTAGTTCAAGATGGGGACCAGTTCATCAGCTTCACCTCCTATCCGCCTGGCAGCGCCCTCTACCTGGGCTATTGGATGCAAGGTCTCCCGCTCCGTGACGACCTCATGCTCATCGGCCAAAACCTGATCAATTTTGCCTGCGTTTGGCCCCTGGTCGGCCTGGCAAGTGGTTTTCAGAAAAAACAGGGACTTGCGAGCGGTATAGCTCTAGTTTTTATTGCCCTTTTGAATATCTTAGACCGAGGCGCTGGCCATATCCTATATACCTCCCTCTTGGTGGACTTCCTCCTTCCCCTAGTGGCCTTGGCTGCTGTGACCAGTCTTTACCGCCACCGCCAACATTTTGGCCAATTGAGCCTGATTACGGCTGCGATGACCAGTTTTCTTATCCTGATTAAAAACAGCGGCATCTTCTTTGTGATTCTCATTATCCTCTACTATGCTTACCTCGTTTGGACAAGGCACCGGGCCCGCTTTAAACTTGGACTCCTTGCCTGCCTCTGCCCCTTCCTCCATCTCGGCTTATGGAACCATTATGTGGGCCAGACCTTCAGCCAAGTCAGTAAGCACAGCGTCAATTTAGCCGCCTATGAAGAGATTCTTGGAGAGAAGAGCTTAACTGATATCCAAGCCATTACAAACCGCTTCCTCCGTTTCTTCTTAAAGAGTGAAGTCGCCAGCAACCAAGCCCTCTATCTCTTCCTGGCCCTCTGCGCCCTGGGGATCTTGCTCGGCTGGTTGAAGCGGACGCCTAGGCAACGGACAGTAGGGATTATGCTGGCAATCCTTATCTTTTATATCATCAGCCTCTATGCCATGTACCTCTTCTCTATGCCCCTAGCCGAAGCCATACGCCTGGCCAGTATCCACCGCTATATGGGGACCATCCTATGCTTCCTCTATGGCCTCCTCTGCTTCAGCGTCCTAACGACATGGGACCAAGACCCCCAGCTTTTAGCCAAGCCTGTCACAAAAAGCCTGGGTTTAATCCTAGTCCTCCTAGCCCTCCTAAGTCATGGCCACAAACTCAAAGAAATCTATGACTTTGACGACCAGCTTGTATCGGATACGGTTGCTGTAGTCGGCCAAGGAAGCCACTACCACGAGGGCGACTACCTCCTAGTTGATGACCGGCAGGACACCACCTACTTACAATTGATGACCTCTTACTATCTCTACTGCAATCAAACTGGAATTAGCCGGCCCTATGACTATCCCGACCACGAAGCCAGCTTTATCCAAATGGTTGAAGAGCCAGAAGCTGTCATCTATCTCACGGACCCCGATCATTTTGGCGAAAAATTCACCAAGGTCTACGGTTTCCAACCCAAAGCTCAGATCTACAACCGTCAAGAACTTATCCAAGCCCGCCAAAATACCTAAAAGAAAAGCATCTGCCATTTCTACAGAAAAAGGCAGATGCTTTTTTGATTGTCTGTGCCTTCGCTAACGACAAGCGCGAATGCTGTCCTTGAACCAAGCTTTGAAGCGGTCGCGGTCAATCCAGGTAGGGACCGTGCAGTTCACGGGGCGGTCCGTCTTATGGTCCAAGTCCACCACAGTCTGTCCGTAGGTTAGCGAACTTCCTAGTTCCACTTCCACATTACAGTCTACGGTCTTAAACATATCCGGTTGGAGTAGGTAAGCCACTGCGGTTGGGTCGTACATGGCCAACTCGCCATCCCGTTCCTGCGACCGGTAGGCTTTTAGCATGCCATAGACCATCCGACCGGTTTCATTGACCTGGGCTAATTCTTCGGCTTCTGCCACCCCAATAGTTGCGATATAGCCAATGTCTAAACCAACCATAGTCTTTTTGATCGGCGCATTGAAGACAATCTGAGCCGCCTCAGGGTCGGTCCCAATATTGAATTCATCCATAACATGCTTGTTCCCTCGGGTGAAAGACCCGCCCATGATAATCAATTCGGCAATCTTTTCACGGACTTCAGGGAACATCGTCAAAAGCAGGGCCATATTGGTCTGGGGACCCACTGCCACAATGGTCATAGGTTCTTCAGCTGCCAATAAGCAGTCGCGCATGGCCAGGACCGCATGCCCCTCTACTAGCTCATCCAAGCTTACCTCAGGGAAATCGTAACCGTCCATCCCCGATTCCCCGTGGACTTCAGAAGCATCACTAAAGGCCGTCAACAAAGGCCCCTTATTACCAGCTGCAACGGGAATCTGCCGGTCAAAGAAATGAAGCAATTTCAGGGCATTGCGAGCTGTCTTCTCCCAAGCAACATTACCACCCACCGTTGTGATCAGGTCCACCTCGACCTCCTCAGCATTGAGTAAAATAGACAAGGCAATGGCATCATCAATGCCCGGATCTGTATCAAAAATCACATGTTTCACCATGATAAACCTCCTCTAACTTATTTCAGTCCCATTATAACCCAAAATAGAAGCGCTTTCACCCTTAGCCTATAAAAAGCAGCCAAACTCCAAATAAAGTTTAGCTGCTTTTTGCTTTATTCGTTTTGAATTAATTTCTAGAACATGCCAGTCCGTCCTTGACCCAGGTTAACATAGATATTCTTAGCTTGGGTATAGGCATTGAGGATCATCTTATGGGTTTCACGGCCAATACCGGAATCCTTGTAGCCACCAAATGGCGCCCCTGCTTCAAAGGAGTTGTAGGTGTTAATCCAAACCCGACCGGTCCGGACACCGCGAGCTACCTTAAAGGCCGTATTCAAATTAGTGGTGAAAACGCCGCCCCCTAAGCCATAGTCTGATTCGTTAGCAATTTGGATGGCTTCGTCCACATCCTTAAATTTAATCACTGTGGCAACTGGCCCGAAGATTTCTTCTTGAGCAACCCGCATGTCATTCTTGGCCAATAAGAGGGTTGGCTCGTAGTAGTAACCCTTGTCTAAGTCACCAGAAGTCACAGCCTGGCCACCGGTTAAGAGTTCTGCCCCTTCATCTAGACCGATTTGAACACACTCATCGACTTTCTTGTGTTGGGAAGGATTAGCTTGGGCGCCGAGTTGAGTTTCCTTGTCCCATGGCAGACCAATCTTAACTTGTTTGAACTCTTCAATCAAGCGTTCAATAAATTCGTCGTAAATGCTTTCTTGGACAAGGATCCGTGACCCTGCTGAGCAAACTTCACCCTGGTTGAAGAGAATACCCAATTGAGCCCCTTCCAAGGCTTGTTCCATATCCATGTCCTCAAAGAAGATATTCGCAGACTTCCCGCCGAGTTCAAGGGTAGCTGGGATAAGATTTTCCGCGGCTGCAATCCCAATATCACGACCAACAGCGGTTGACCCTGTGAAGGCTAATTTATCCAAGCCCTTGTGGTGTTTGAGATAGTCGCCAGCCTTAGAGCCGCGCCCAGTAATAACATTTAAGACACCCTTAGGCAAGATCGGGTTAATTAACTTGGCCAATTCTAGTAAGCTAAGCGAGGTATCAGAAGCCGGTTTGATGACAACCACACAACCTGCGGCTAAGGCAGGGGCTAGTTTCCAAGCAGCCATCAAGAAGGGGAAGTTCCAAGGAATAATTTGACCAACAACCCCAATTGGTTCGCGGATAATCATTGACATGGTGTCATGGGTCAGGAATTTCACTTGGTCTTCTTCGCTCCGGATAACTGAAGCAAAGTAACGGAAGTGGTCAGCTGCGAGCGGGATATCAGCGCCAGAGGTTTCACGGATTGGTTTCCCATTATCCAGGGTTTCAATCAGGGCTAAACGCTCAGCATTTTCATCAATTAAATCCGCAATTTGATTCAAGATAGATGCCCGTTCTTTAACATCTGTTTGCCCCCAAGTCTTAAAGGCTTCTTGGGCAGCCTCTACAGCACGGTCAACGTCTTCATTGACTGCATCCGTGATGGTCGCAAGATGTTCCCCGTTAGCAGGGCTAATCACATCGATCCGATCCGAGCCTGCCCCCTTCGTCCATTCGCCATTAATGAGTAAACTGTAATCTTTTTCTAAGTTTAAATCTTTAATTTCCATTGGCTACCTCCATCTTCAAATTTAAGTAACAAGCTAAATTTAGTATAAAATAAAAACGCTTTCCTTTCAATCTAAATGCCTAGAGGGAGATTTATCCCCAATTTCTTGCCAGTTGGGATTGACAAATTAGAAATCTGCCCCTATAATATTAAAAAATATAAAATTTCTAATTATTTTATCATTTTAGGGAGAGTAAGTCTTTTAGAGGTTCAAGCGAGCAGGAGTTGGTGGAAGTCCTGTCCTTAAGAAGGCTGAACGCGCCTGAAATTATTGGCTCATAAGATAAAGGGCCCGCCTCAGAGCGTTATCTGTTTAAGCTGACCAGGCCCTGGCTTGGTCAATAGAGTGGTACCGTGGATTAGCTCCGCCTCTTTTTTTGAGAGGCGGATTTTTTAATGTGTTAGGAGGAAGGAATAATGAAGGAAAGAAGTCATTG
This sequence comes from Aerococcus sanguinicola, assembly GCF_001543145.1. Taxonomy (NCBI): domain Bacteria; kingdom Bacillati; phylum Bacillota; class Bacilli; order Lactobacillales; family Aerococcaceae; genus Aerococcus; species Aerococcus sanguinicola. Next base: position 600,991 of record NZ_CP014160.1, read on the forward strand.
GCTCAAATGGAGCCTTAAAGTCTGTCTGATGCTCTTAATTTTAATGGCTCCAGTCTTTGCCCCAAAAGTGAGTCCGGTTCAAGCCAGCCAAACGCAAACCAGCACTGTTGGAGATGACCAACTGCTCAAAGAAATCAAGGAACGTGGCGTGATTCGAATGGGCGTCAACCCCCACTACCCGCCTTTTGAGTTCTTAACCCGGGAAAATGGCCAAAACAAAACGGTTGGGGTCGATATCTCCCTAGGCGAGAAGATTGCCGAGGACCTTGGCGTTAAACTCGAAGTGGTCAACATGGAATTTACCAGCCTCATGTCCTCGCTCGAGGCCGGCAATATTGATATGATCATTTCAGGGATGACCTATACGGAAGAACGGGACAAGTCGGTAGATTTCTCTGACCCTTATGAGAATGACCGGCAAGCCATCATGTTCCGGAAAGAAGACGAGGGAAAGATTAAGGATAAGGATAGCTTCACCGATCAGATGACGATTGGTGTCCAACAAGCGACCTACCAAGAGGACCTAGCCAAAGAATTCATGCCCCAAGCCAAGATGCTGACCATGCAACGGGTACCTGACCTGCTCGGTGCCCTGACCACTAAGCAGATTGACGGCATCCTAGTCGATGAATTAGTTGCCTACAGCCATGCCAATGCCCAAGCCGATATCTCTTACGTGGACGCCGGCTTACCAAGTGGAGATAAGGATGGCAAGGCGGTCGTCATTCCTGAAAGACAACCCAGTCTACAAAAAGCCATCAACCAAAGCGTCGCTGAAGTCAAAGACCAAAACTTAGTAGAAAAATGGACAGATGAACTGGCTCCTCTCCTTATTGAAGGGGAATCCATTAACTGGTTATCTTACTGGCCCTTCTACTGGGATGGTATCAAGCTCACCCTCTTAATCTCAGCTGTTGCGATTGTCTGTGGTCTGATTTTGGGTGCCATACTTGCCCTAATGCGGATTTCCAACTTTGCGGTCTTGAATTCGCTAGCAACCGCCTATGTCGAATTTCTCCGGGGGACTCCGCTCATGATTCAAGTCCTCTTTATCTTCTTAGGGATCGGTGGCCTCTTAGGTATTGGGCCCCTAGCAGCCGGTCTGATTGCTGTCTCTCTCAACTCTGGTGCCTATATTTGCGAAATCATCCGGGGTGGACTCCAATCGGTTCCCAAGGGGCAAATGGAAGCCGCTCGTTCCCTCGGCCTAAGCTATGGTACCACCATGAAAAAAGTCATCTTCCCCCAATCCTTGCGAGCAATCTGGCCATCACTGGGCAATGAATTCATCACCCTGATCAAGGAATCTTCCATTGTCTCAACCATTGGGGTAGCTGAACTGACCTTCCAAACCCGGGCCGTCACCAGTCAAACTTACCAAGGCATCATCCCCCTCTTTATCTCCATGGTGATCTACTTTATCCTCACCTTTGCCCTCAGTAAGCTGCTCAACTATTATGAAAAGAAAATGCAGGCTAAGTATTAAATTTTATGCGACACAAAAAGCGTCCCCAACCCTCATCGGTTGGAGACGCTTTTTTGGTATTGTCTATTTAATCATAAGAGTGGGTAAAGCTAGCTGCTTGCTCACACCCTAGTTGGGTTCAGGCTAGCAGAAATAGCTCCTCTTCACCAAAAGTCGCCGAAGACTTTCAGTCTTCTCTGACTTTTGCCTCCAGAGGTCTATTTCTCCCGCTAGCCCTCACACCCTATAGTCGGGTTCAGGCTGGCAGCTTTCCTGTCACTTCACAAGTCTCCGATGCAGTCTTTCAGACTGGCTCTGCTGACTTGCTCCAGTGAAGGAAAGCTAAGCATCAGCCCTCACACCCTTATTAGTCGGGTTCACAAGAGCAGCTTTGGAGTGCTTTCGCAAGTCGGAAACGTGCAAGCGGTGCTTGCCCTTATGCCGACTTACTCCAAGCATCCAAAGCTAAATACTCTTGCTCACACCCTGTCTAGTCGGGTTCGACTTGGCAGACTCGGAGTGATTTCACAAGTCAGAAACGAGCGAATGCCTCACTCTTATTCTAACTTGCTCCAATCATCCGAGTCTAAGCGCCAAGTCTCACACCCTTATTATACTTGTTGGCGTTGGAGGTTTTGGCGGATTTGTGAGTTCATGAAGAGGAGGCTGGCGTCGTATTCGATGCCTGCTACCATTTCGTTGAAGCGTTCAAAGCCTTCTGTTTGGTATTCGACGAGTGGGTTGTTTTGAGCATATGCACGTAAACCTACCCCTTGGCGCAATTGGTCCATGGCATCGATATGGTCGGTCCAGCGGCTGTCAACAGCGCGTAGAATAACCACTTTCTCAAATTCCAAGATCAGGTCTGGGTTTGAGATGTCGTTTAACTTACTTTGGAAGCGGTCCTGGGCCCGGTCTTTGAGTTCTTCTTTCATCTCATCAGGGTCCAAGTCTTCCAAGTCACGTTGGGACATGTCATTTTCTGTCAAGAGAACGGTTTGAACGAAGTCGGTTAGGGCTTCGTAATTCCAATCCGATTCATCGCCAGCTGTATATTGGTCAACGACACGGTCAATGGTTCGGTCAATCATTTGCCACATAATGTCATCGAGGGAATCTTCTTCCTCGATAATTTGTTGACGCTGGTCATAGATAATCTCCCGTTGTTCACGCATCACTTCATCGTATTCCAGTACGTTCTTCCGGGTATCGTAGTTGTTCCCTTCCACACGTTTTTGGGCAGATTCCACTTGTTTGGAGATCATCCGGCTTTCAATGGCAACATCATCTTCGCCGTCGCCATCAATATTTAAACTTTCCCAAACCGCTTTAACCCGGTCTGAACCGAAGCGGCGCATGAGGTCATCCTCTAGGGACAGGTAGAATCGTGAATAACCAGGGTCCCCTTGACGGCCTGACCGTCCACGCAACTGGTCATCGATCCGCCGCGATTCATGGCGTTCGGTCCCGATAACCGCTAAGCCGCCAGCTTCCTTAACCCCGGGCCCCAACTTAATGTCAGTCCCCCGGCCGGCCATATTGGTTGCGATCGTTACGGCCCCTTTTTGGCCGGCTTGGGCGACGATTTCAGCTTCTTTAGCGTGGTTCTTCGCATTCAAGATATTGTGTGGCACCCCACGTTTGCTGAGAAGATTGGAGAGTAATTCCGAGGTTTCGACCGCTACCGTCCCGACCAGGACAGGTTGGCCATCTTGGTAGCGTTCTTGGATTTCATCGGCAACCGCTTCAAACTTAGATTCCAAGTTAGGGTAAATAATATCTGGGGCATCGATCCGTTGCACAGGGCGGTTGGTTGGAATCTGAATCACGTTCATATTGTAGATTTCACGGAATTCTTCTTCCTCCGTCTTAGCAGTACCGGTCATCCCCGCTAATTTATCGTACATCCGGAAATAATTCTGGAAGGTGATCGTTGCCATAGTCTTCGATTCGTTTTGAATTTCGACATTTTCTTTAGCTTCAATGGCTTGGTGGAGACCATCCGAATAACGACGGCCATCCATAATCCGACCGGTAAAGCCGTCAACGATCTTAACTTCACCCTCTTGGACCACATAGTCAATATCCAGAAGCATAATATAGTTAGCACGTAAGGCCGTATCGATATGGTGGATCAAACGCCCATTCTCCACATCATAGAGATTATCCAAGTGGAAGACATCTTCTGCCTTCTCAATCCCCTCTTCAGTCAGGCTGATCGTCTTGGAACTGACATCGATCACATAGTCTTCATCTTCTTGCAGGCTCTTCACAAAGTAGTCCGCCCGTTGGTAGAGCGCCGTAGACTGTTCAGCTTGGCCAGAAATAATCAAAGGTGTCCGCGCCTCATCGATCAAGATGGAGTCTACCTCATCGACAACCGCGTAGTGGAGCGGACGTTGGACCATTTGACTCTTGTAGACCACCATGTTATCGCGGAGGTAGTCAAAGCCCAATTCATTATTGGTCGAATAGGTAATGTCACAGTTATAGGCTTCACGTTTTTGGTCGGAAGACATGTCATTGGTATTCAAACCAACTGTTAGCCCTAAGAATTCGTAAAGCTCACCCATCTCAACTGAGTCCCGGCGCGCCAAATAATCATTAACCGTTACCACATGGACGCCCTTGCCTGATAAGGCATTCAGATAGACAGGCATGGTTTCCGTCAAGGTCTTACCTTCCCCAGTCTTCATTTCGGCAATGTTCCCATAGTGTAGGGCAAGCCCGCCCATAATTTGGACATGGAAAGGGTAGAGTCCGAGCACCCGACGCGCCCCTTCGCGGACGGTTGCGAAGGCTTCAACCAGCACATCTTCCTCGGTCTCACCGTTCTGCAAACGTTCCTTAAAGGATTCCGTCTTTGCCCGGAGCTGGTCATCTGAATACTCAGCGAACTTATCCCCTAAGGCCTCAACTTTCTTCGCTTGTTTGTTGAAGCGACGCAATTCTTTCCGGTCATTTTCAAATATTGATTTCAAAAAGCTAGCCATTCTATTCTCCTTATCTGGTCAATTGCGGCTATCGCTTGTTAACCCAATTGATTATCTTCATATATCTCATTATTTTATCATGCTTTATCCTAAAATTGAACCTTAGAGCCCGCTTATAAAGGGCAAAGGCACACTTATTTCTATTTTAACACAGTTAGCGCCTTAAATGGAAGATAGTGAAAAATGCCCTGTTAAAATAGGGAAAAATTAAAAAATGACTCTTACTTGGAAGAGTCACTGTTGGTTAAATGCTAAGTATGTACTTGTCCTGTTCAAGAAAGAGTCAAACTCACTCGCCTGATAGAAAATGCTTCTCTTTGGCCTGGTCGAGGTCGACTTCAATCGGAAGAAGTAGGGCATCTTCAGGAACTAATAAATCATCAGGCAAGGAGGGTGCGGGGATAGGGTCTCCTTCTTCTTCAGCGGTAATTAACCAGCCTTCGAGGAGATCTTTAGCCATATATAAGGCCTCGTCCATATCCTCGCCGCACGAAAAGGCACCCTCCAAGTCAGGAAATTCAATAGCAAACTGGCCAGCTGATGGAGTAAAAATAGCATAGTACAAATACATCCGTACATGTCCTTTCTCTCTAAATGTGCTGGACTAGCAAAAACCAGCTTTTCTATCGTGAGAAGATGCGAAAGTTTTATTTCTTCCCATATTTTTGTTCATCTTTTACCGTTGTGTAGACCGTCAAGCCTAAACCGACAATGGTAGTTACAGTCAATAAGATTAACAAGACACATGTAGTCGCTGACATAGTATAAGCCCCCATATTTTTGATACAGTACATTTTAGAATTAAGCTAGGCACCTAGATAGGCAAAAATAATGCCATGTAAGTTTCATAATATCATTTACTTAGCCCAAGTAATGAAAGGATAACTTCGTATAACGCAATCTAATGATAACATAAGTAGAAATACAGGCCAACATTTAACAGTAGCTGTCTCCTTTTTCGACAGCAATAGAATTGAAAACATAGGTGGAGACGAAAAGTTACTAATGGACACTCTTAATCTTTAGCTTGAATCGACGGGCACCTCAGCTTATTCAAACCCGTATTGCATAAGTCGTTCCTCCACTCTAAGAACTGAAAATACTCGATCTGGTACAATATGGCCATTGGAGTCGGCCAAGAATTTCTAATATAAAAAAGCATCTGCCCAGTCCACAGAAAAAGGCAAATGCTTTTTTGATTTTTTAAACAGTATTGGGACAGGGCATGTAGATACCAGCCTCACTTACCACAAGCTAGTCGACAAGCAATCCCCCTGCTCGATAGCAGTATTCCTCCACCATCCTACCAGAAGCCTAGCACATATTGGAGCCCTAAGCTCACCAGAGTAATAGCAATCCAACAAGCGGCCCCTAAACCCAGGGCACTAGCACCCGAGCGTAAGAGCTTGACCAAGTCGGTATTCAAACCAATGGCTGCCATGGCCCAAACGATCAGAAACTTACTGGCCCATTTGAAGGGAGCGAAAAGACTTTCTGGTAAGCCGATAGCCAGGCAGATGGTTGTGAGGAGCGAAGCCAGAACGAAATAAATAATAAATTGAGGGAGGCTGGCTTTAATTTTTTGGCCCCAGGTCAAGTTAGTAGGCGTTTCTTCCCCGTGACGGCTGCGCCAGAAACTCAGACCGAGCGTGATTGGAATAATGGCCAGGGTCCGAGTCAATTTCACAGTAATAGCCTTGTCTAGGGTTTCGGTCCCTAAGTTAAAGAGGCTATCCCAGGTGGAAGCCGCCGCTGTCACAGATGAGGTATCATTGACCGCTGTCCCTGCAAAGATACCAAAGGCTTCCCCAGTCGTGGTATCGAAGCCCAGCCATTGACCTAGACTTGGAAAAATCAAGGCTGCTAGGACGTTGAAGAAGAAAATCACGGAAATCGCCTGGGCGACTTCCTCTTCTTCGGCTTCGATGACAGGTGCGGTTGCAGCTATGGCTGACCCGCCACAAATAGACGACCCTACCCCAACCAAGGTAGCCGTCTTCGTATCAATATTCAAATAACAGCTAAAAATAAAGGCTACCAAGAGGGCAATTGAAATTGTTGAGAGAATAATGGGTAAGGAGCTCAAGCCGGTTTCAATCACCACCGAAAGATTAAGGCCAAAACCTAGTAAGACAACAGCAGCTTGTAATAAGACCTTACTCGAAAAACGAATTCCTGGTTGAAAAGCTGCTCCAGCAGTCCAAAATAGAGCTATAATCATTCCCATTAAAATAGCAAAAACAGGTCCCCCAATGATAGGAAAAGCCTGTCCCAAAAAATGTGCTGGGACTGCAATAGCTAAAGATAAAATCAGCCCTGGCAACAATTGACGATTAATTTTCATAAGATGCCTTCTTTCTAAATCATAAAGGACGGTCTAAAACCGTCACTTTTTTCTCATTAAATCACAGGACGGCCCTTTTTTCCAATCAATTTTATTTTCCTAATGATCACTAGTACTTATTTTATCCGCCAAGTCATATAAAAAGCCCTCTTCTGTCGAAGGAGGGCTCGCTTGGTCTAATCTTTAAGCTTGAGGTAAAGGCTTTGGGCCATGAAGATCACAATGAATAAAGCGGCAATTGTAGCGCCAGGTGGGGTGTCGAAGTAATAGGATACCGTCAACCCACCCAGCATGCCAATGAGGGACAGGATAACCGCCAGGTAAATCACCTGGTTGAAGTGGCGGGCTATCCGCATAGCAATCGCTGCTGGCATGATGATAATAGCAGAAACCAAGAGGGAGCCCGCAATCGGCATCATAATGGAAATGGCTATCCCTGTCACCACAGAGAAAAGAACAGAAATTAAGCGGGTAGGCAGGCCTGCCGTATAGGCGGTGTCCTCATCAAAAGATAGGACATACAAGATCCGCTGGTTGACCAGGTAGGCCAGACCAACAATAACAGCTAGGCCAATCAATAAGCCAATCTGCAAGGGGGAGATAGCAACAATTGAACCGAAGAGATAGGATTCGATACTGGCTGCCGAATCGACCCGGGACAAAAGGAGTAGGGCCAAGGCCATACCGCCTGACATCAGCATAGCGATCGAGATATCTGAATAATTACTGTAGACCCGTCTGAGGTATTCTAACAACAAGGCAGCCAGGATAACCAAAGCAATCGTGGTCAAAGTCGGTTCCAAGCCAAGCAAATAACCCAAGGCCACGCCAGCTAGGGAAATATGGGCCAAGGTATCCGCCATTAGAGACTGCTTACGGAGGATTAAGAAGAGCCCTAAAATTGGCGTGAAGAGTGCCATAGCTAGACAGGCTATGACGGCTCTTTGCATGAAGTCATACTGAAGCATCTCCATGGGGTGCCCTCCTCTCTGACTAAGTGAATCTGTTTGTCGAAGTAATCTTTTAGGGATAGGTCCTCATGGGTTACCATAAGGATTGCCTTAGCGTGGTTGCGGGTATTGTGGCGGAGCAAGTCATAGAAATTCTTGCGCGACTCAATATCCATCCCTGTTGTCGGTTCATCCAGGATGAAGAGATCGGGATCCGTTGCAAAAACCCGGGCCAGGCAGATTCGCTGCTTCTGCCCGCCTGACAAGTCGCCGATCCGCTCATTGCGCTGTTCCCACATGCCAACGGAGTCAAAGGCGCGGCGGATATGGTCTTCATCCTCCTGGTCGAGGCGCTTAAACCAACGATTCTGTTGGTAGCGCCCGGACTGTACAAATTCATAGACCGTCGACGGAAAGCCCGCATTGAAGGAAGAAATACTTTGGGGCACATAGCCGACTTGTAATTTTTTGCCTTGAAAATTCGTCTTGGCAATCCGGCAATGGCCTTTTTCGGGTTCGAGTAGGCCCAGGATATTCTTCAACAAGGTGGTCTTAGCCGCCCCATTTTCCCCAGTTAAAATGACAAATTCGCCGGGATCCACGGTAAAACTAATATTATTTAAGACTGGCTCCTCATTGTAAGAGAAGCGCAAGTCATCTACTTCAATATAATGCATAATCCACTCCTTTACTTCAGTCCGGCCTCAAGATTGCTTAAATTCTGCCGCATCAAGCTGAGATAGCCTTTGCCATTAGCTTCTACTGACGCATCAGGAGACTCCATCGAAGTCAGGCTGCTGGTTTCAATGCCTGTATCGTGGGCAATGGTATCGGCTAATTTAGAAGAGCCGCCCTGCTGGAAGAAGATCACTTCGATGCCACGCTGGCGGATGAAGTCTTCCAATTGAGCTAATTTCGCAGGAGACAGGCTAGCTGTTGAATCGACACTGGTCAAGGCAATCTGCTCCAAGTCATAGCGGGAAGCCAGGTAATTAAAGGCCGCGTGGTCAACCACAAAGTGCCGGTCTTTTTTATCAGCTAAGGCCTGGTTAAAGTCCTGGTCCAACTGGTCCAATTCTTCGATAAAAGCCTTGGCATTGGCCTGGTAGTCTGCTCGGTGGTCCGGGTCACGGTCTGACAGGGCATCGGCAATGCCCTGAACTTCTTGCTGGGCGAGGACTGGGTCCAACCAAGTATGTGGATCCTTGGCATGGACATGGAGGTCGCCCTCTGCGTGGTCGTGGGCATCTTCCCCTTCTTCCTCATGGTCGTGGTCATGGCCTTGGTGGTGGACCCCATCGATGGTTGTCACCTGACCGTCCATCAGATCCAGCTGACCCGCCGCCTCATGGACTGCAACCTGGTCTTGGTTGAGGCTATCGAGCATGGCAGGAACCCAGGTCTCCATCTCCTTACTGTTATAGACAAAGAGGTCCGCTTGCTCTAAATCGGCTAAATTTTTAGCGCTAGGCTCGTAGTCATGGACTTCTTGACCATTAGCAATCATGACCTGAACGTCTGCATGGTCCCCCGCCACCTCCTGGGTCAAGGCCTGGATGGGGTAAAAACTCGTCATTACTTGCAACTTATCCCCCGACCCGGCACTTTGCTGGGGCGATTGGCAGGCAGAGACCAGGAAGGCCAGGGGCAAAAGCAAGAGGTAAATATATTTTTTCTTCATAGCTGACTCCTTTCATCAAGGTTAGTCGGAATTGTTACGATTTAATACATTATAAGATAGCACAAAACTTAAGTCGCTGCAATAAAAAAAGTTGAGTTTCCTCAACTTTTCCTTTCTCCAAGCCTTAAAGCCCGGTCCCCTGCTGCAAGACAGGGACCACATAGACTTCTTTGCAGAAGCCACGCAAGGCATTATACACATGTTTAGCCCGGTTCGATGTTGGGGCAAAACCAATCACCGTCGAGCCTGTTCCGGTCATGGTCACGCCCTCCGCCCCAAATTTCTGCATCTTGGCCTTTAACTTATTCAAAATCGGATAATTCCAAAAGACCAAATCTTCGAGCATATTTCCTGTCGCTTGGACTAAGTCTTGGTAAGATTGCTTATGAATGGCTTGAAGGACTGCCGGTGTATTTCCTTGATCCGGCAAGTCATTAGGATCCAGGTCTTGTAAGATCTTATCTGTTGATACAGAAAGCGGTGGCTTGGCTAGGACTAACCAAGAAGCTGGAAGAGCTGGAAGGGCCTGGAGCTGATCTCCCTGCCCTGTCACATGTTGGATGCCGCCGAGCAAACAATAAGGTGCATCCGCATCAATCTGCAAAGCCAATTGCAAGAGCTCATCTGTCGAATAATGCAAGTCCCAGAGTTTATTAACAGCCCGCAAAACAGCTGCTGCATCGGAACTTCCTCCGCCCAGGCCAGCAGAGACGGGAATCCGTTTCTCAATAATAATATCTAAGCCACGGTCTACTTGGCTAGCTTCCTTAATCAAGTCCGCCGCACGATAAGCATGGTTCCTGGCATCATTAGGGAGGAAGCTCCGGCTAGTCCGCACCACAATTTCTTGGTCGGAGCGTTCTTGGATGGTCAGACGGTCCGAAAGATCAACCGAGGCCATCACCATGTCATAGTGCCACTGCCCCTTATCCGCCTGGTAGATCAAGTCCTGGGATAGGTTAATCTTGGCTGCTGCTTTCTCAATAATCGACACACTGCCACCCCCTCATTATAGTTTACTTATTATCTTGAATTTTAGCATGACCTGCCCTTTAAATAAAGCAAAGCCGCTTTTCTCCAAGACCTTTAATCCTCCAATGAGAAAAAGGCTAGGACACCATGCCTAGCCTCAACTTCTCTAATTATTAAATTCAATTTCAACGCTTTCTGTTAAGACATCCGTGTAACTGTAACAGACACGTTCAAATTGATTTTGATCCTGGTCAAGTTCAACAACAAAAACAGCTGGAAAAGTGTCACTCAAAATCCCTTCGCGAACGGTAATCCGTTTACGTCCAGTTTGTTGAGTGACCTGGATACGGCGCCCAAGCTTCTCATCCAAAGCTGCTTTGATCGCTGCTAAGTTCCCTGACATTCTATCACTCCTCTAATGTTAACTATTATAACACATACGTTGACTTTATGCAATAGCACAAATGAGCGATAGAGTCAAGACTTGACCTTATTTTCTTAGCTATTTTTTACTTAGCTATTAACTTCTTTCCCCTGACTTTGAATACCCTGGCGGACGACTTCAGCCACTAATAATTTCTCCGCATCAATGATGGGAAAAGCCTTCTTCGGATCATGACTATTGACATAGGAAACTTCCGTACAACCCAGGATTACGGCTGATGCGCCCTGGTCCATAAAATCAGAAAGAATTTCCTCATAGAGACTAAGGTCAGCAAGCGCTTGGTTCTTGACCTGGTCATAAATCAAGGTCATGATCTTCTCTTGCAGGGCTTCGTCTGGGGCCAAGGGCTGGCAACCTGCTCGCTCAATGGTCCGGTGGTAGAGTCCGCTCTGGCTCGTCCCCTTGGTCGCACAGATACCAATTTTCTCCCCTTGGTGGTCAGCCAAAGCTTCTTCAACGAGTGTCAACATATTTATAATAGGCAGTTCTGTTGCTGCCTGCAGGTCATCGAAGAAATAATGGGCCGTATTACAAGGGATAGCCAAGAAATCTGGCCCTAAACTTTCGATTTGTTTAATATCTTCTATTAGAGGCTCAACAGGGCTCGCCTGGTCGTGGTCTAAGATATAGGCGGTCCGATCGGGAACCGTTGCATGGTTAAAGAGGATATAGTTCAAATAAGCCTGGTCGCTTTCTGGACGATATAGCTTATTCATTTCTTCTAAAAAGTTCGTGGTCGCAACAGTCCCCATCCCTCCTATAATGCCAAAGAAATGTTTCATAGTACCTCCCTCTACAGAGCCGGTTAAAGCTGGCCTGTTTCTTTAAATTTGCGGTAGTAATTGAGCTCCGATGCTTTCACATAGAGCTTGCGCCGCCAGTGGTTGTCATAAGGATAAGCTAGGGGATTAAAGACCTGTCTCTCTTGGTAGAGGCCCTTCACCTGGTCAGCATATGCTGTGCCTAAGAGGCGGCGCTTAACCAAGCCCCGAGGCAGGACCGTAAATAAGGCCGGTGTCGCCTCGAAACTATCAGGCACTGGTCGCCCAAAGAGATAGTCTTCAATGTAATAGTAGACAGGGTTTTGCCCACCTGCCGTCACATAATAATTGGACAGGCCCAAGCGTGGATTCAATTCAAAGAAGACAAAAGCCTCCCGGTCATGATCGTAGATTAAGTCGAAATTAGCATAACCTGTAAAATCATAGGCTGTCATTAAGGCCTCCACATGGCGGTAAACCTCCTCATGTCCATTCTCACTCAGAATAGCCAGATGGTTCCCCGCTGCGCTGGCCGACCGGTCTTCAACCATGACCCGTCCAAAAGCTGTCAGCTTAATCTGCTTATCATGAGGTGAGCGGTAGGCGGTCACCACAGCTTGATCGGTATCTGCCCCTTCGATGAAGTCTTGGACAATGATAGGGTCTGGATAGCCTCCCTGGCGCATGAGCTGGATGGCTGTCTGGGCTTCCTCGGGATTATCGCAGAAATAAATCTTCCGCTTCCCTTCAAAATGCAGGACCTGGTAGCTTGGAGTGATTGCTGGTTTAACCACTAACTTCCCACTCGCTGCAGCCGGCACTTGGTCGTCAGCAACTTGCCAAGTATGGGGGTAAGGGACTCCTACTTCCTCACACTTGGCATAGAATTTGGCTTTATCAGTTGCTTCTTCCAGGGTTGCCAGGTCGACATAAGGAACGGTCCAGCCGGCTTCCTCAAAAATATCGCGGTGGCTAATCAAATGCTCCGTGAAGGTATCTTCAGAAGCCAGAACAATCTTAGCCGCTTCTGGATAGTCCCGGTCTACCCGGTCTCTAATTTCAATGAAATGCTCGCGCAAATTATCGGTTAAATCAGGATAAATATGCTTGTTGACAATTTTGGAATGGGCAACGGGGCCGGCATCCATGGTCACATTCAATTCTGTTTTGATCCCGTACTGCTCATGGAAGGCCCGTGCAATGCTATAGGCTCCCTTATTCCCCAAGAAGAGAACAGGAACAAATGCTGGTAAATTGGACATAGCTTGGCTCCTTTTACGCGATATCGGCTGTTTCAGGGGCCAGGGTCTTGCAAGCCCCCTGATCTTTGATGAAGTAGATGGTATACCATAAGAGGAAGACATAGACCGCATAAATTTGGTGGCCTAAGTCAGCCTTCTCTTGGCGGTGGTCCTCGAGTAATTGGAGGAGGGTTTCTTGGTCAAAGAATTCAGCCGCTAAGTCACTTTCAAACATAGCCTTAATATTGGAATAGAAAGGTTCTTCCCGTAACCAGTGACGGATAGGGGTTGGGAAGCCGAGTTTCTTCCGTTTGGCCCATTCTTCAGGCAAGACATCTTCAGCTGCTTTACGAAGGGCGACCTTGGTTTGCTTAGCCGTTGTCCGGTATTCGTCTGGAATTCCCTTAGCCATCTCCATGACTTCCTTATCCAAGAAAGGCACGCGGAGTTCGAGGGAATGGGCCATACTCATCTTGTCTGCCTTGAGCAAGATATCGCCTGGCATCCAAACATTCAAGTCCAGATACTGCATCTTTTGTAGGTCACTTTGGCCCGCCACTTGGGCATAGTAAGGGGCACAGATGTCCGTCGAGGTCTGATTGGACCGGTATTTTTCATTGAGGATAGCATGGGCTTGGGCATCTGGGAAGACCAGGGCCTGGCCGATAAATTTCTCTTCCACTGGAGTCACTGACCGTTCCGCCAATTGTTTGAGACGGGAAGGTTTTTGCCCCGATGGTAGGAGGCGGTTGATGAAGCGGCGCATGCCTAGAGGCAGTTTGTTGTAGTAATCCTTCTCAATATGGGAAGGTTGGTACCATTCATAGCCCCCAAAGAGTTCATCGGCTCCCTCACCAGATAGGACAACGGTCACATTTTCAGCAGCTAATTGATTGAGGAAGTAGAGGGGAACAATAGAGTAGTTGGCATCTGGTTCATCCAAGTAGTAGATGATATCTTCCAAGTTGTCGAAGGCTTGTTGTCCTGAGATATAGCGGCTCTTGTTTTCGATTCCGAGTTGTTCTGATAATTTTTGGGCATGGACGGTTTCATTAAACATATCTTCATATTCTTTAAAGCCCACTGAGAAGGACTGTTGGGGCTCAAGTAAGGCGGTAACCAAGCTTGAGTCTACCCCACCGGATAGGAAGGAGCCCACTTTAACATCGGACATAGCATGGAGTTCCACTGATTCATCGATCGATGCCTTGATTTTTTCCACATAGTAATCGATATCTTCTTGGGCAGGCTCACTCGTTTCATCATGGAAGGCCTTGTCCCAATATTTCACAGTCTTCATTTTGCCATTTTGGTAGAGCATATAGTGGGCGGGTTCTAACTTGTAGACCCCCTTAAAGAAAGTTTCATCTAAAGGATTGTACTGGAAGGTCAAGAAAGGTTGGATGGCTTCCTTATTCAAGGCCTTGATGAAGTTCGGATGGTCGAGGAAGCTCTTGATTTCGGAGCCGAAGAGCAAGCTGCCATCTGTTGTATAGTCCGTATAGTAGAGGGGCTTAATCCCAAAACCGTCACGGGCTAAGAGGGCACGTTTTTCTTGGGTATCCCAGATACAGAAGGCGAACATCCCCCGTAATTTACCCACAATATCTTCGCCGTATTCTTCAAAACCACGGATAATGACTTCACTATCTGTCTCTGAAATAAATTCATAACCTTTTGCCTTAAGGTCCTTGCGCAAGGTCTTGTAGTTATAGATTTCACCATTAAAGACCATGACGTAACGGCCATCTCTGCTGTAGAAAGGTTGGTTCCCACAATCGCTCAGGTCAATAATCGACAAGCGACGAAAGCCTAGGGAGATATCATCATCTGTGTAGACACCTGCACTATTAGGCCCCCGGTGGACAATTCGTTCCATCATGGCATCTAGTATTTCTTTATCATTTTCAAGTTTACGGTCGGCACCATAGATATATCCGACAAAACCACACATAATTATTACCTCATTTTTTTAATTTTTTCGCATTTCTCTATCTTCTATCTCTTTATTATAACGAATGCTCGGTCCTTTAAGTCTAAAAGATTTGTAAAAATTAAGAACATCCCGCTTCATTCAAAGCATCACTCAAGCGAGCAAACTCTTCAATACTCAGAGTCTCAGCCCGGCGCTTGGGATCAATTTCAGCCTGTGCCAAGGCTTCCTCTACCCGGCCCAAGACTTGAGGATCCTTGCCAAAGAATTGACGAAGATTATTCCACAAGGTCTTACGCCGCTGCTTGAAGCTGGCCCGCACCAGGCGGAAGAAGAAGTCTTCATCTTGGACAGAGACCTTGGCTTGAGGACGGCGCTTCAGGTAGAGAATGGCCGAGTCCACATTCGGACGCGGTTTAAAGACCGTACGGGGCACTGTGAAGGCAATCTCAGCCTCGCAGTAATAATCGATAGCGATCGTTAAGGACCCGTAAGCCTTGGAATGCGGGGCAGCGGTCAATCGTTCCGCTACTTCTTTTTGCATCATAAGGACAAATCCGTCAAAACGCAGGCCGGATTCTAAGAGCTTAAAGATAATTGGCGTCGTGATGTAGTAAGGCAGGTTGGCCACTACTAGCAAGCGGTCATCTGCTGAGAAATACTGACTGACCGTCTCTGCAATATCCACTTCCAAGATATCAGCGTGAAGGACATGGATATTGTCATAGTCGCTCAGCTCATTAGCCAAAACCGGCAGCAAGCGTTGGTCCAATTCGAAGGCCAGAACTTCTTTGCCTTCCTGGGCCAGGACCTCTGTTAAAGCCCCGATACCGGGACCGATCTCGATCACATTCGTTGCTTTGTCAATTTCTCCTGTGGCTACCATATCCGCTAAGACTTGGGGCTCCATTAGGAAGTTTTGCCCCAGGCTCTTCTTGGCTTCCAAGTGGTAGCGTTTGAGTATTTCATTAGTACGCGAAGGTGTTGCGATTAATTTCTTTTTCATAGGTCCTCCTCAGCTTGGTCCGCTTCATAGTCGGCCATGACTTCTTTGACACGTTCAATGGGAATCTGGAACATCTGCAAGCGTTTGGCTAATTGTTTACCATTGCTGTGGCCGATATAGAGTTGTTCGGCCAGATAGTCCCGGCGCTGCTGGGCGTCCTTCCCTCCTAACAGACCCAGGTCAAGGAGGGCTGAGCGGTCAACCGCCTGGACGCCTGCGTCTTGGTCCACCACCGTGTAAACCCGGTCTAGGGCCTGGCGGATGGCTGCTTCAGAAGCATGCTCAACCCCCAGGCTGGCCCGAAGCGATGACGACCGAGCATCTTCTCTTGAAATAAAGGCATGTTGGACGCCCGGCACAGCCGTCTGAATGGCCTGACGGATTTTCGTTCCCGAAATATCCGGGTCTGTAAAGACAATAACCCCCTTGACCGCTTGAGCCTGGCGGATCTGATCGAGGATGGTCTCATTGAGGGCCGAGCCTCCTGTCTCAATCGTATAGACATCAAAAATTTCTTGGAGCCGCCGCGTATCATCGCGGCCCTCGACCACGATCACTTCTTTTATCTTGTCCTTAGCCATCTGCTTGCCCTTTCTTCTGGAAAGTTTGGCCATCATAAGTCCGATTAAAGAAGCGGCAAGCATTGTCAAAGGTCAACTGAGCAAAGTCTTCATAAGACATATCTAATTCATCAGCTAGCCGGTTGCAGACATAGCGCACCAAGTGACTGCCATTCTTTTGCCCGCGCTTAGGTTCAGGCGTTAGATAGGGCGAATCCGTTTCAATTAGGATGCGCTCTTTAGGGCAGAGGCGCACCGCTTCTCGCACTTCTTTCGACTTCTTGAAGGTCGAAACGCCACTGAAAGAAAGGTACATGCCTAGGTCTAGGTAAGCCTGAGCCAGGTCTGGGCCATCTCCAAAGTTATGGATGACCCCACCAATTTCACCAATCTTTTCTTCTTTAAGAATTTGGTAAGTGGCTTCCTGGGCATCGCGCGAATGGATAACTACTGGCAGTTCATATTCACGGGCTATGGCTAATTGCTGGCGGAGGACACGCTCTTGGACCTTTCGAGGGCTCTTGTCCCAATGAAAGTCCAGGCCAATTTCGCCCACACCGACTGCCTTGGGATGGGTCAACTGTTGGCGCAGGAGGGCTTCCTCCTCTGGGCCAAAGTCAATCGCATCCACAGGGTGCCAGCCAAAGACTGCCAATAGGTCATCGTTTTGGACCAGCATCTCATTCGCCCGGTCAATACTTTCCCTGTCCGAGCCAATCAAGGTCATCCCCTTGACACCTGCCGCTCTAGCCTTAGCTAAGGCCTGGTCGCGGTCCTCATCAAATTCACTCGCATTCAAGTGGGTATGCGAATCAAATAGCATCTCTTTTCCTTCTTTCTCTCAAGCTTACAAAAATACGCCTTTCCCGTCCAAGTAATAAATAAAGGTTGGAGACCAAAGCCCAACCTTTATTTTTTCTCAATCATTACGCAGCCTGGGAACTAGCCAATTAAACTGCCATTTGGGATATGATCAGACACAAAAACAAGGGACAAGTCGCCATCGTGTTCGGCCGAAAGAATCATACCTTGCGAAATCTCACCGCGCATCTTACGAGCCTTCAAGTTAGCCACAATGATGACTTTTTTACCGACTAAGGCTTGGGGATCAGGATAGAATTCCCGGATACCCGATAGGATTTGCCGGTGGCCTTCATCGCCAGCATCCAGACGGAACTTGAGTAACTTATCGGCCCCTTCAACAAAGTCGCAAGCAATGACTTCAGCTACCTTTAATTCCACCCGGTCAAACTGGTCAAATTTAATGGCCTTATCCTTGGCTGACGTCAAGGTCACTTCTTCAGGATCCCAATCCTCTTCTTCATCTGAACCGGTCGTCGACATTTGCGACTGGATATAAGCCACTTCTTCATCTTTATCCAAGCGTGGGAAGATAGGTTCACCCTTAGCCACAACGCGGGCGGTTTCAGGATAGCCACCAATTTCTAGCGCATCATACTGGTGGTTTTCCTCAGAGATACCTAATTGGTCAAAGATCTTAGCAGGCGTCCGTGTCATCACTGGTTGAATCAGGATCGCGATCATCCGCAGGGTATCCACCAAGTGGTACATCACCGATTGGAGCTCATCTGCCTTAGCTTCTTCTTTAGCGAGGAGCCATGGCATGGTTTCATCAATGTACTTATTGGTACGGGAGATGATTTCCCAGACATTATCTAAAGCAACGCTAAATTTCAAATGGTCCATATTGTCGTGGTAGCTGGCGATCCCCTTCTTGATGGTTTCTTCAAGGGCTTCATCGTAAACCGTCACGTGGCCTGGATAAGAACCGACTTGGCCATCCAAGTATTTATTAACCATAGAAATTGTCCGGTTCAAAAGATTACCTAAGTCATTGGCTAAGTCATAATTAATCCGATTGATGAAGTTTTCTGGTGTGAAGACCCCATCTGAGCCAAAATGAACTTCGCGCATGAGGTAATAGCGCAGGGCATCGAGGCCATAGCGGTCTACTAACATATCGGGATAAACCACATTACCCTTGGACTTAGACATCTTCCCGTCTTGCATCAAGAGCCAGCCGTGGCCGAAGACCTTCTTAGGCAGTGGCAGGTCCAAAGCCATCAACATAATTGGCCAATAAATCGTGTGGAAACGAACAATTTCCTTACCTACGATATGGATGTCAGCAGGCCAATACTTCTGGAAGTTGCCATCATCATCTGTCCCATAACCCAGAGCTGTAATGTAGTTGGCTAGCGCATCGATCCAAACATAGACCACGTGCTTAGGATTGGAAGGGACTTCAATCCCCCAGTCAAAGGAGGTCCGTGTCACCGCCAAGTCTTCTAGACCTGGTTTGATGAAGTTATTAATCATTTCATTCTTCCGTGACTCCGGTTGGATGAAGTCTGGGTGGTCTTCATAGTATTGGAGTAGACGGTCCGCATACTTGCTCATCTTGAAGAAGTAAGATTCTTCCTTAACCAATTCGACTTCATGGCCTGAAGGAGCCTTACCGCCGATTACCTTGCCTTCATCATCGCGATAAACTTCAGCCAATTGCGTTTCGGTAAAGTACTCTTCGTCAGAAACCGAATACCAACCTTCATATTCACCTAGGTAGATATCGCCTTGTTCAAGTAAGCGCTCGAAGATTTTTTGGATGGCTTTTTCATGGTAGTCATCTGTTGTACGGATAAACTTATCATTAGAAATATCCAGACGCTTCCATAAATCTTGCATACCTTGGGCCATCCGGTCCACATAGGCTTGGGGACTAATCCCTTCTTCTTCCGCCTTTTGTTGGATCTTTAAGCCGTGCTCATCAGACCCTGTCAGGAAGAAAACGTCAAATCCCATCAAACGCTTATAACGGGCCAGTGTATCCGCCACGATGGTTGAATAGGAATTGCCGATATGTAATTTCCCACTTGGATAGTAGATGGGAGTTGTTAAATAAAATGTTTTCTTTTCTTCAGCCACGAATGAGTGCCTCCTAATTTAATTGATTTTCCTTAATAGTATAGCATAGATAAGCCCTGACTTTAAAGTAAGTGACTGGATAAATGATCGCCCCTGTTCGACCTGGACAAACACCGAAGAAACATAAAAACCGGGCCTGAGTGAACCCGAATCCAAAGTAAACGATAATTTGAAAGGCGGATGCAGAAAAAGGCTAGGGAAAATCCCTAACCTCTAAATCATACCAATAGCTATAGGTTAATCACAAAGGAAGGACGGAAGTGGTCCACATGGCCGTAAGTCACCGTCTGACCGGGCTGAGGGGCATGGATATAAGTCCCATCCCCCAAAGCAATCGCTACATGGTAAGCCCCACCGGCTCCCTCCCAAAAATAAAGGCCACCAGGTCTTGCCGCTTCAACTGCTTCGTGCGGGCCAATTAATTCCTGGGCATAAGTCGTCCGGCCAATCTGGAGACCGTTCTCCAAGTAAACCTGGTGGACCAAGCCAGAACAATCAAAGCCTGCCGGTGTCGCCCCTCCCCAAACATAGGGCACGCCTAAATAGGCCTCAGCTGAAGCAATAATTTCCGCGCCGAGCTCGGAAGTCGGTAAGTCTCGGCTCAGATCATTCTCCCAATTGATCGGATCCCCTAGCTGGCAACAAGGTCGAGGACAGGGTTCAAAATCCTGGCCCACTGCCTTTGCCGGAAGCTGCCCCGCATGAACGGTCTGGCTTTGGTAGAAAAAGATCGTTAACGCAACAAAAACAACACTAATTATTTTCTTCATGGATGAAATCCTCACTTCTTAAGTATTCCACCCTGAACCATATTCAGTTTAACACAAGCATATTAAATTCCTGTAAAAGTCTTGTAAAGAATATTTTGCCTATAATTAAAAGTCCCCAGTCATAAGCGTGGTGTCATGACTGGGAACTTTTCTCCTAGATATTTGAATGACTAGTCGGCCAATGTAATCAAGAAATATTTCTTCTTGCCCCGGCGCACGACAATATAACGACCTTCAATGGCATCGGCTTCAGAAATTTCATAATCCAAATCTTGAACCCGTTCACCGTTAATATAAATTGCGCCATTTTGGATATCTTCGCGGGATTGGCGGCGAGACTTCTCAACCTCCGCATCCACCAACCAAACGGCTAGGTTAGCAGCTTCCTTAGGCATGGTTTTACCTGGCATCTTGCCAAAGCCCTGCTCGATTTGTTGGGCAGTCAGCTGTTTGATATCGCCTTTGAATAAGGCGTCCGTAATGGCTAAAGCATCTTGCAAGCCTTCTTCGCCATGGACGAAGCGGGTCATTTCCTCTGCTAAGGCCTTCTGAGCTTCACGCTTTTCAGGTTCATTAGCAACTTTTTCAGCATAGTCTGCGATCTCTTCTTGAGTCAAGAAAGTGAAGTATTTGAGGTATTTAATGACGTCGGCATCTTGTTGGTTGACCCAGAATTGGTAGAATTCATATGGCGAGGTTTTCTCAGGATCTAACCAAACAGCCCCACCAGCAGTCTTACCGAATTTGGTGCCGTCAGCTTTCAGCATTAAAGGAATGGTTAGTCCAAAGGCTTGGGCTTCCGGTCCTTCCACCTTGCGGATGTAGTCCAAGCCTGAGGTAATATTCCCCCATTGGTCGGCCCCACCAATTTGCAGGCGAACGTCCTCTTCTTGGTAGAGATGGAGGAAGTCCATGGATTGAAGAATTTGGTAGGCAAATTCAGTAAAGGAAATCCCAACTTCTAGGCGAGAAGCAACGATATCCTTAGCCAACATGGTATTGACATTGAAGCGCTTGCCGGCCGTCCGCAAGAAGTCAAGTAAGCTAATGTCCTTGGTCCAGTCATAGTTATTGACCATGCGGAAATCAGCATCTGGGTCCTTGAGGAAGAGCTTCTTCATCTGTTCGCTCAACTTACGCGCATTTTCATTTACTTTGTCAAGAGATTGGAGCTGACGTTCTTCAGACTTACCTGAAGGATCCCCAATTGTCCCGGTCGCCCCACCAATCAAGATCACTGGTCGATGCCCAGCCAGTTGGAAACGTTTCAGCATAATAAAAGGAATTAAGTGGCCAATATGCAAGGAGTCCCCCGTTGGATCGACCCCACAATAGAGACTGATCTTATGGTTTTCAACATAATCTCTTAAGCCCTCTTCATCCGTCTGCTGGTTAATAGCTCCCCGCCATTCCAATTCATCAATAATATTCATGATAAACCTCCTTAAGTTGATTCATATGCAGGCAATATTCATCGATTAGCCCCGCCTAAGACCCTAAAGTAACAAAAAAGCCCCTAAGCCTCACTCCTTGTGAAGCCTAGGGACGACCTTGCCGTGTTACCACCCAGTTTGCTAGAACACTAGCCACTCGACATGCGTTAAAGGGCATGAACCTAATATCTTAGACTGAGGAACCGTAATTCACACTTGACAACGGGCTAATTTTCACCAACCACTAGCTCTCTACTATCGCGTCTGTCAAGGCTACTGCAATTCGATATTTTATCTATGTGGGCCTAGTATAAGCGACCAAGTCGGAAAAGTCAAACCAAATAAAAATATTTTAGCTCCTGCTTTAAAAGCCTTTGTCAAAAGCCGGACCCTGTAGTAAGCTTGAAGAAAAAGGAGGATTCCATGGACCTATCATATCTTGCACAAAATTACCCCGCATCAACGATTCGGAAGCTAGCTCGCTATGCTCAACAATTCCCAGATGTTGACTATTTCACCATGGGCGAGCCAGACTTCCCTCCCCCCCACTTGGTTAAAGAAACCGCTAAGAAACAAATTGACGCCAACCGGACCTACTACGGCCCCAATATCGGCGAGCCCGGCCTCCAGGAAGCTATCGCTAGCTATTATAACCATCACTACCACAGCCACTACCAGGCCGAGCAAGTTGTGGTCTCCTTTGGTGCAACAGAGGCCTGCCTACTGACCATCATGGCGACTCTCAATCCCGGAGATGAAGTCATTATCTTCACTCCCCACTACCCCAATTACCTGGGCCAAGTGGAAGCTATGCGGGCTAAGACGGTCCTCGTTCCCTTAGAAGCCCGTTACCACTTCCAGCCTCAAATCGAAGCCTTGGAAGCGGCGATCACCGAGCGGACAAAACTTATTATTGTAAACACCCCGAATAATCCCTTGGGCACAGTCATCGATGCAGACAAGGTTCAAGCCATCAGTCAAGTCGCCCTCGACCACGACCTCTTCATCCTAGCTGATGAAGTTTACCACACCCTTACCTATCCTCAAGCCGCCCATAGCAGTTTCGCCAACCCTGACTTGCCCAACGCAGACCAAACCATCGTCGTCGATAGTTTCTCCAAGTCTTTCTCCATGACGGGCTACCGCTGCGGTTTTGCCCTCTGCCCCGATCCCGCAATGGCCCAGGTAATGGCTGAATTCAAGGAAGGCATCGGCTTTGCTGTTCCTCAATTTATCCAAGACGCTTGTCAGGCCGCCCTCGAGGAAGGCCAAGCCGTCACTGAAGACATGCGCCAGGCCTATGATCAGAGACGCCAGTATCTGATCCCCCAGCTCAACCAAATCAAGGGCATCCATTGCGCCGACACCCAGGGCGCCTTCTATGCCTTTGCTGACGTCTCTGAATTTCCTTTCACATCCTGGGAATTCGTCACCCAGCTCATTGCCGAAGAGGGCTTGGCCGTCATTCCTGGTTCAAGTTTTGGATCAGCCGGAGAGGGTTTTATCCGCATCTCCTTCGCTGCCAGCCAGACTAAATTAGAAAAACTTCTAACCGGTCTTCGATCCTTTTCCAAACGGCATATGAGTTAGATTTATTGACATAGGTTTCAAATATTATCGTCATTTTGGATTAAAATGACGATTTTTCTTTGCTTATTTTTGCTCTTTTTGAATGGAAGCTTAATCAAAAGGCAATGTAAGCGCTATTATGTAAGTTATATAATATGACACCTTGCGTGAAGATTTTTTTGTTTTTATCTTTGCCTTAAGTCATAATGAAAACATCAAATGACTCGGAATTAGAAAGAGGAACCACACATGGCTAATCAAATAACCGCTGAATTCATTCGCCAAGAGGTTGTCGATAAAGATGTCCACTTCTTACGCCTAGCCTTCTCTGATGTCAACGGCATCCTAAAAAACGTTGAGGTCCCTATCAGTCAGCTCGATAAGGTGCTCGACAATAAAATGATGTTCGATGGCTCTTCTATTGAAGGTTTTGTCCGCATTGAAGAGTCCGATATGTACCTGGTCCCTGATCTCGATACCTGGATGATTTTTCCTTGGACTGCGGACGAAGGCAAGCGCATTGCCATCTTAATTTGTGATATTTTCTTACCTAATGGCGACCCCTTCCCTGGAGATCCCCGCGGTAACTTGAAACGCATGGTAGCCAAGATGAATGCTAAAGGCTTTACCGCCTTCAACCTTGGACCCGAAGCTGAATTCTTCCTTTTCAAGCGCGACGAGAACGGCCAGCCAACAACTCAAGTTAACGACCATGGGGGCTACTTCGACTTAGCCCCCGTCGACCTGGGAGAAAACTGCCGACGCGACATCGTCTTAACCCTTGAAAAGTTAGGCTTTGAAGTGGAAGCCTCCCACCATGAATGTGCGATCGGCCAACATGAGATCGACTTCAAATATGATGACGTGGTAACCGCCTGTGACCGCATCCAAATGTTCAAACTGATCGTTAAGAGTATCGCCCGCAAGCACAATCTCCACGCCACCTTCATGCCTAAACCCGTTGCCAATATCGCAGGCTCTGGCATGCACTGCAACATGTCCCTCTTCACCGCAGAAGGCAATGCCTTCTATGAAGCTGATAGTCCGACTGGTCTTTCAACGACTGCCTATCAATTCATGGCCGGCATTCTCAAACACGCCAAGGCCCTTACCGCCATCGGTAATCCCCTGGTTAACTCTTACAAGCGTCTCGTACCCGGCTATGAAGCGCCTGTCTATATCGCTTGGTCAGCCCAAAACCGCTCACCTCTCATTCGGATCCCCTCTGCCCGTGGGAACTCGACCCGGATTGAGCTGCGGTCAGTAGACCCCTCTGCTAATCCTTATCTTATTATGGCGGCCTTGATTGGCGCTGGCCTGGAAGGCATTGAAAAAGAACTCCAACCAGCTAAGGCGACCGACCGCAACATCTACAGCATGACAGAAAATGAACTGCGCCAAGCGGGTATTGAACAATTACCAAATTCACTCGACCATGCTCTAGATGAATTTGAACAAGATAGTAAAATCCAAGAAGCGCTTGGTCACCATATTACAGAAAACTTCATCTCTAGCAAGCGTTTGGAATGTAATGAGTACGCCTTACAGATCTCCCAGTGGGAACTCGACCATTATTTTAGAAGCTATTAACAAGTAGCATTAAGAAAGCTCCGAATGAGTCTGATGACTCATTCGGAGCTTTTCTTTTGATTTGCTAACAGGTTAGGCGACTCATCTCAATTCTAGCTACGACGGTTATCGACAGCAGCTAATACAGCAGTTTTAACCTCTTCCGACCCTCGGAGCGCTTGATCTGCCCGGTCCTGGTAGGCCTGGGCTTTTTCTTCATCCTTAATCAGCTTGACATTCTCAAGAACATTGTATTTGGCACACTGCAAGGCTGTATAGAGGTGCTGGACCCCAACCTCGACGTCAGCTAGGACTGATTTCCGACCAATTTCCGCAATTTCCTCAAGCAAGCGCATGGCTTTGAGGCTAGTTTCCATCACTTGCAAAGGAACTTCAGTTGCTCCCAGCAGCGCCTCTTGGATGGCAGCTGTCCGCCTTGCTTTCTCCTCTTCTGTCTCCCGGGGCAAGGCATATTGGGCAAACATCTTACCAGAAACTTCAGCGTCTTTTTGGCTCAAGTCCTTCAACTGGTCAATGTAGGCATGGCCTTGACTTAAGATTTGATCTATCCGGTCAAGATCCGCATCTTTTACCTTTTCTTTTGTAATTTCGAGGACCATACACCCCAAAGCGGTTCCTAAAGCCCCCGTCAAGGGAATGACAGAGCCTCCTCCAGGCGCAGACTTGGATGAAGCCACATCAGCAATATAAGTATTTAAATCCATAAAAACGAACCCCTTTCTTATAATCAACTTACACTCATTTTACCATAAAAGCGCTTTCTTACAACTCTAATTATTTGTTACTTTATATTACATTTAATGCATTTAAGTTTGCCAAAAAAGATTTATAAATTAAAAGTTATTTTAGTACTCCTCGCATGTAATATTTCCTAACAAAATATGTAAATTATCCATTGCATTCTTTTCTCTTATCTTTCATAATGAGTTTATTGTTAGTGGTAAAAAGGAACAAACAAGAGATAGGAGTATTTTTATGGCAAAGATTACAGCTGACCAAATTCGTGAAGAAGCCGAAGCAAAAGATGTGCACTTCCTCCGCCTCGCCTTCTCCGATGTCAACGGCGTCTTAAAAAACGTTGAAGTCCCAATCAGCCAGTTAGAGAAGGTCTTGAGTAACAAGATGATGTTCGATGGGTCTTCCATTGAGGGTTTTGTCCGTATCGAGGAGTCCGACATGTACCTGATTCCTGACCTGGATACCTGGATGATCTTTCCTTGGACCACCGAATCGGGTAAGCACATCGGCATCTTAATCTGTGACATCTTCCTCCCCGATGGCAGCCCCTTCCCCGGTGATCCACGCGGCAACTTAAAACGCATGGTAGCTAAGATGAACGCTAAGGGCTTTACCGACTTCAACCTGGGCCCAGAAGCTGAGTTTTTCCTCTTTAAGCGCGACGAAAACGGCCTACCGATTACCCAGGTCAACGACCATGGCGGCTACTTCGACCTAGCTCCCGTCGACCTTGGCGAGAATTGCCGGCGCGATATTGTTCTAACCCTTGAAGAAATGGGCTTTGAAGTAGAAGCCTCCCACCATGAAGGAGCGATCGGTCAACATGAAATCGACTTTATGTACGACAGCGTGGTAACAGCCTGTGACCGGATCCAAATGTTCAAACTAATCGTTAAGAGTATCGCTCGCAAACACAATATGCATGCAACTTTTATGCCTAAACCAGTTGCTAACATCGCGGGGTCAGGTATGCACTGCAACATGTCTCTTTTTAACGACCAGGGCAATGCCTTCTATGATGCCAACGATGAACTTGGTCTTTCAGAGACGGCCTACCAATTTATGGCCGGTATCCTCGACCACGCCAAAGCCATTACGGCGGTAGGCAACCCTATCGTTAACTCCTATAAACGCTTGGTTCCTGGCTATGAAGCGCCTGTCTACATCGCTTGGTCCCAGCAAAATCGCTCCCCCCTAGTCCGCATCCCATCCGCTCGTGGAAATTCTACCCGGATTGAATTACGGTCAGTTGACCCCTCAGCCAACCCTTACTTAATCATGGCCAGCTTAATTGGGGCAGGACTGGACGGAATTGACCGCGAACTCCAACCTGACGCTCCAACCGACCGCAACATCTACAGCATGACCGAGAGCGAACTAGCTGAAGCAGGTATCGAGCAACTACCGATGACCCTCGACTATGCCCTTGATGAACTGGAAATCGATGACGTGGTTAAGGCTTCACTTGGCCAGCACATTACCGATAATTTTATTTCTAGCAAACGCTTGGAATGTAACGAATATGCCATGCAAGTTTCGCAGTGGGAATTGGACCACTACTTCCAAGCCTATTAGAGCTCAGAAATTTTAAAACTCGTAAAAAGCCATCAACAAAAGGGACTGTTCCCCAGTGTTGATGGCTTTTCATTGTACTCTTTTAGTTTTTAAAAATCGTCCCAGTCCTCTTCGTGCACCCTGTTAGCTCTCGAGCGAAAGCTAGGGCCTGAATCTGGATCAGCTGCCTTAGCAAATTGCGCACGATCTGCTTGCCCCGTCCGCCCCTTAACTTCAACTAAAGTCAAATAGAATTGGCTCTGGGCCAAGCTGCGATAAGGCAGCACATAAACCGTCAGCAAACCCGCACAGAGAAGGTTAGCCACATCCCAGCCTAAAAAGCGCAAATTCAGGCATAGATAAGCCCACTTATGCCCTTGCATCAGCCGCTCACTTTCGCGAATGGCATCATTATAAGCGAGATCAGCCTGGTCCGTCAAAACAAAGGTCACCATACTGTAAGAAAGGGCCTTGTAAATCCCAGGCAAGACCAGTAAGCAAGACCAGAAAAAGATATACATATACTGTAAGAGTTTGGTCATCCCGTACCGCCAAAAATTCTGAATCAAGGGATTCAATAGGGTCTGCCCTAGCTTAATCTCCTCATCTCGCCAATCATTTAAAAAAATCTGCCGGTAGACGATGGAAGATGCTTGAACCAGCAAGTATAAGAAAAATGAAAAAATTAAGCCAAAGGGCCAAAAAATAGCAGGGGCTGAACTTAAAAAAGTTGTCAAGAGCATATAGGCGATGGTAATCATGACATAACGCGGCCAGTCCGCCTGCATAATCGCTTTAGCCTGGTCTTTAATATCAGCTGTTTCCACTCTAGAACCTCCTTTTTAACTTACTATAGCAAATTCACCCCCTGATGGCTTCCGCCTTAAGGCTTATTTCTAAGACTAAACATTCCTAATCATCGCGGCTGCCCCCGAATAAGAGAACCACCCGTAAGAGGGAGAGGGCACTGGCCAGGGTCGCAGCTACATAGGTATAAGCTGCGGCACGAAGGGTCTTCTTCACATAAGGCAACTCAGCTGACGACAGAATCTGCCCCTCCTCTAAGATAGTCAAAGCCCGGTTAGAGGCATTGAACTCAACAGGTAGGGTCACCAGGTGGAAGACCAAGGTCAAAGCAAAGAGCGCTATCCCTAATTTAATCAAAAAGCCATTCATCCCAAATAGGACACCTAACATCAGAATGGGAAAGGAAGCGCTCGAACCAAAATTAACCACTGGGACTAAGCGCTCCCTAAAACGCATGAAGCCATAATCCTTGGCGTCCTGGACAGCATGGCCACATTCATGGGCGGCAACCCCGATAGCCGTCACCGAGCTTTGATTATAGACCGGTTCTGACAAGCGAAGCACCTTGCCTCTCGGATCATAGTGGTCTGTCAGTTCTCCAGCCACCCCTTCGACTTGGACATCCTGGATCCCTGACTCTTGGAGAATATACTCTGCAACTTCACGTCCTGTAAAGCCCCGTTCATTCTGATACTTGCTGTACTTACGAAAAGTCCGATTCACATTAGCGCTGGCTAAAGCTGCAATCCCCATCCCAATCAGGACAAGAATAATCGTTCGGTCAAAAAATGGAAAAAACATCCGCAATCACTCCTTCATCAATCTCTCTACTAGTATAACGAATTTTGAGCCATATAACGACTCTTACAAACTCTCTTCTAGCAATTCCATGACTTCCTCCTGTTCAGGCATGGGATAAAGATAGAAATCGGCCGCCATCAAGTCAAAACGGTAGAACTGACTTGGCACAGCTTTAGCCCGCAAACGCTGGTAGGTCTTCAGACTGCTCGCTTGCTCACTATCCGCTGTGCCTACAATAAAACGCGTTGGTGCGACTTGGCTGAAATCGGTCTGGTCAAGGAGAAGACTCGCTGCTTGTGTTTCGAAGAGGGATTTGATTGCCTGGTTCTCTAGACTTTCTTCTGGGCTCTCACTGGGACCCGCTAGCCAAGGAGACAAGAGGACCTGACCTTGTAAGGAGCCCCTAAAGCGTGGAGCCAGAGCTAGCGAGAAAAGGGCACCAGAATCGCTGGCAAGAAAGTTAAAAGAGGGCAAGTCTTCGTTCACTAAGATTTCCTGGACGAGGTCCGCCAAGCGGTCTGCCTCTTCGTCCAATGTGCTTAGTGTCAGAGGCTGGATGACTGGAATATAGCAGGGCACTTGCAAGCGATCAACCAGCTGCTTTAAGAAATACCACTCCCGATCAGAAACAGCCTGGACCCGCTTTCCACCGTGCCAATAGATAAGGGCAGGGCCCTTTTGCCTAGCTGGACTAATCATTTCATAATAAGCCCCAGCCGACGTCTGCTTCAGGTCCATATTGTAACGCGCCGCTTGGTCTGAACTTAGCAGGCCAGCCCCTAAGGCCTTAGCCTCTCGGATGAGCTCTTCTTTAATTTGGTCGCCATCCTGCCAATAATCTTTAAGCTGGGCAAGCTTATGGCCATCATGCAGCAATTTACTGCGCACACTCCGCCCTTGACTCAGAGCATGGTAGGCATAACCGAGGCCCGCCAAAGCTGCGGCATAGGCCAGACGCCACAAACGTTTTTGATTGGCTGACTGTTTTCCCATAATTTTAACTCCTTTGCATATTTTGACTCAATTATAAGGATCTTTTCTATCACCTTCTACCGTCCTAAGACGGATTTTTGAGTATCGAACAGGAGAAAGCTAGCAGAATACACTTTTCACTTTTAAATGACTGGAATTTCTTATATACTTAATAACTGATATGCATTTTTATAAAATTTTAATGAGGTGAAGATTTTGAAGAAACGATTGAAATGGGTGCTAGCAGCTTCTAGCCTCTTCTTCTTAGGTGCTTGCTCCAACAGCCCAGAAGCAAGCGTTGAAAAACTGTACGATTCAGCAGGTGAAATGACTAGCTCGCTTAACCATCTCCAAGTAGGTGAAGACAAGTTGCAGGAAGCCTTCGACCATGATATTGCAGCTGATGAAAGTCTAAAAACACTAAGCCAGCGTGGAAGTGAGACTCAACAAAACCTAGCCTATCGGGAGAAAAACTATGAGCAATTGAAAGCAGCCTTCGATGATTTTAGCCAAAGCATGCAGGCCTTAGAAGAAGGCAAGAATTCATCTGATGAGGCGGCCTATGCCCATACCGATGTGGCCGAACCTGCCCAGACTGTCATTGACAACCTATCCGCCTATCTCGACAGCTACCGGCAGATGCTCGATAAGGAGACGGACTATTACCAGTCGCTAAAATCTGAAGACGCCAATTTTGAGACCTTCCAGGGCGGAATGAAGGAAATTAATCAATTCCACAGCCAGGCCCAAGACAAGCTAAGGGCTAGCGAAGATGCCTTAGAAGCCCTCAACCAATTAAGCGAACAAAGAAAGGAGGCCGACAATGGCAAATAGAGGCCCACAAAATAAGAAAAAACAAGTCAGAAAAAGCAAAAGCAGCACCTGGAAGATCATCACAGCTGGTCTTTTAGGACTGGTTGTCGTCGCCCTCTTAGGGATCTTTTTCTTCCGCAATGTCTTCTCCTCTGCTGGTAACACCGACTATCAGAAGGCAGATGTCAGCACAACTGATCTAGAAATTTATGACCAAAAGCTGATTGGACGTCCAGCTACCCTCCCCTCCCGTTTCTATGTGGATAGTGGCGTTGACATTGCCTATCCTAAAGAAGGGGTGAAAGGGATCTACCTGTCAGCAACTGGCATGGGGACGCCCCAGCTCCTCCAAGACAATATTAACTTAATCGACAATAGCGGTTTAAATTCCGTCGTTATTGATGTCAAATCAGACTGGGGCTCAATCACAACCCCTCTGGAATCCGATAATCCTTTGATTGGTAAATTCCTTGACCAAACCTTCGATGTCAAAGAAATGATGAAAATTTTTGAAGAGAAGCAAATCTATCCCATTGCTCGGATCACCACCTTCAAGGACACCTTTGCAGCTGAAGAACACCCTGAATGGAGTTTCAAACGATCTAACGGTGAGATTTGGAAGGACGCCAGCGGGCAAACCTTCCTGAACCCTTACAATAAGGAAACCTGGGACTACATTGTGGATGTCGCTCAGGCCGCAGCCAAGGCTGGCTTCAAGGACATCCAATTCGACTATGTTCGCTTCCCTGAAGGCTTTGAAACATTTGGCACCTCATTAGAATACGATATGGGGGACTATGCGGAATACGGCAAGGACAGTATTGAAGCCCGGCAAAAGGCCATCACAGACTTCCTAGCCTATGCTCATGACGCCCTCCAACCTTATGGCGTCAATGTATCAGCTGATATCTTTGGCTATGTAACAACCACTGGGAGTGCCCCAGGTATCGGTCAAAACTACCACGATATTGCCGAACAAGTCGATGCAATCTCGGCTATGATTTATCCCAGCCACTGGAACAATGGCGACTTCGGTCTAGCTGCTCCTGACTTAGAACCCTATAAGGTCGTAGACATCTATACCCAAGCAGAATTGGACCAATTGGAAGCTGTCCAAGATAAACCAATTGTCCGTCCATGGCTGCAAGCCTTTACCGCTTCCTACCTAGGTTCAGGCAATTATAAAGAATACGACGCTCAAGCTTACCAAGACCAAATCGACGCCCTTGCCAAACACGGGGTCAATGAATACCTCTTCTGGAATGCTGCTAACGAATATAATCCTAATGTCGATTATAAATAGGCAACTAAGAAATCGAAACAATGAAAATGCTCCAGTCAAACTTCTTTTCCAAGAATGACTGGAGTATTTTCATTTCTTTTTTCAAATAAATTTGAAAGGGAAAAGCTTGTAGGCTCAGTCTTTTCTCACATTTGCTATTAATTACTTTCTCATCTTTCAGGACAAAAAGCTTTGAAAGCGTTTTATTTTATGATAGTATTAGCTTGTAACTTTTAATTGGTTAATAAATTTAAGGAGGGAAACGTATAGTGAGCGTTAATTTAGAAGGACTTAAACATAGTCCACTCTTCGATTATTATGTGGAAAAAGGGTTAAACCTCACCGATTTTGGGGGTTGGGCTTTGCCTATCCAATTTACCTCCCAAATCGATGAACACCACGCTGTACGGAATAAGGTTGGCTTATTTGAAACCTCACACATGGGAGAAATCATCGTCAAGGGTGAAGAAGCAGAAAACTTCCTCAATTCCCTGATCACAAATGATATCAGCAAGTGTGCGGTAAACCAAGCCCAATATACAGCTGTGGTTAAGGAAGATGGGGGCACCCTAGACGACCTCATTAACTATCGTAAAGCTGAAGATGAATTCATGGTCACTCCTAACGGTGCCAACAAGGAAAAAATCCTAGCTTGGTTAAACGAACACAATGACGGTCAAGTTGAAATCACTGATATTTCTGATCAAGTCGGTTTGATTCCTATCCAAGGTCCAAAAGCGCAAGCTGTATTAGAAAAACTAACTGATACAGACCTCGATAGCATTAAACCTTTCCACTTCTTAGATGATCAAACAGTTGCTGGAATTGACCATGTCATGATTTCACGAACAGGTTATACAGGGGAAGACGGTTTTGAACTTTACCTCAAATGGGAAGACACAGCTGACCTCTGGAAGGCCTTACTTGAAGCCGGTGAAGAATATGGCATTCAAGAATGCGGCCTCGGTGCCCGGGATACCCTTCGCTTAGAAGGTGGCATGTGCTTGTATGGCCAAGACCTAACAGAAGATATCAACCCTCTTGAAGGTGGTATCGGCTTCGCTGTTAAAGTAGATAAAGAAGTTCCCTTCATCGGTCAAGACTACCTGAAAGCCCAAAAAGAAGGCGAACAAAAACGTCAATCACGCGGCTTCGAATTAACAGGTAAAGGGATTGCCCGTGAAGGCTACAAAGTATATAACAAAGACGGCGAAGAAATTGGCTTTGTGACATCTGGTACCAAGTCACCTACTTTCGGCAAGGCTATCGGCTATATGATTGTCGACAAAGGCGCCACTGAATTCGGAGACGAAGTACTCATCCAAGTGCGTAAGAAGCAAGTCCCTGCTCTTGTCTGCAAGAAAGACTGGTTACGTCGCTAATTAAAGCGTTTTATTGAGAAGATTAGAATTTTATTATACAATATAAATGTCACCTAATTTGTGACAAATAAATTATAGAAAGAGGCAAGGAAAATGGCTAAATATTTCACTGAAGAACACGAATGGATTGAAGTTGATGGTAAGAAAGTTCGCATTGGTTTAACCGACTATGCTGTTGAACAATTAGGGGAAATTGTTTACGTGGAACTTCCTGATGTTGATGATGAAGTTGAAGCTGAAGAAGACTTCTCATCTGTAGAATCTGTTAAATCAACCTCAGAAGTTTATGCTCCTGCAGATGGTAAAATCGTCGAAGTGAATGAACGCTTAGAAGATGAACCTGAATTTATGAATGAATCACCAGCAGATGCTTGGATTGCTGTTATTGAAACAGAAGAAGAAATTGATCCTTCTGACTTCATGGATGAAGCAGCCTATAAAGAATTTTCTGCTGAATAAGCCCCTTTAAAAGCTAACGGGTTCAGCGTTTCTGAGCCCGTTTTCTTAAATAAAAAGCTATAATTTATAAACAAAGGATGTGAATCTAGTGTCAGATTACAAACACCGCTACTTACCGGTTACCGAAGAGGACCGGAAAGAAATGCTTGAAACCATCGGCGTTCAGAGCGTTGATGAGCTTTTTGACGATATTCCAGCCTCCGTTAGAGATTCTGTCAAAGAAGCTTTTAAGCAATTACCAGAAGCGCTCACTGAAAGTGAATTAAAGAAACACGCAGTAGAAATTGCCGCTAAAAATGTGAACGCTGATGACTATGCTTACTTCCTCGGTGCAGGCGTTTATGACCATTTCATTCCTGCTGTTGTTAGCTCGATTACACAGCGCCAAGAATTCTTAACCGCCTACACTCCCTACCAACCAGAAGCTAGTCAAGGGGAGCTCCAAGCGCTCTTTGAATACCAAACCATGCTGGCTGAACTTACCGGAATGTATGTCACCAATGACTCTACCTATGATGGCTTTGTTTCCTTAGGTGAAGCTTGTAACTTAGCAACCAAACAATCTAAGCGCAATAAAGTCTTACTTTCCATGGGCGTCCACCCCCAAGGTCGTGAAGTCCTTCACACATACGGCTACGGTATGGATTACGAAGTTGAAGACATCCCGCTTAAGGGCGATGTGACTGACTTCGATAAGTTAAAAGAAGCCTTCTCTGCTGACGAAGTGGGTGCTATTGTTGTCCAATATCCAAACTTCCTCGGCTCAATCGAAGACCTTAAAGCCATTAAAGATCTTATGGAAGGTTCTAAAGCCCTCTTGATTGTTTCTGCTAATCCCTTAGCTCTAGGTGTATTAGAAAGCCCAGGCGCTCTTGGAGCAGACATCGTAGTTGGAGATACCCAACCATTCGGGATTCCAATGTCCTTTGGTGGTCCCCATGCCGGTTACATTGCAACTACTAAAAAATACATGCGTAAATTGCCAAGCCGGATCATTGGTCAAACAGTTGATGCCAATGGTCAACGCGGTTATGCCATGACCATGCAGACACGCGAGCAACATATCCGCCGTGAAAAAGCTACTTCTAACATGTCTTCTAACCAAGGTCTTATGGCCCTCACTTCAGCAGTCTTCATGTCAGCTGTCGGTAAGGAAGGCATTATCGAAATGGCCAAACGTAATATCAACAAAGCTCACTATCTGGCTAAAGCACTCAAAGAAAAGGGTTTTGACGTTTTAAATGAAAGCGCATTCTTTAATGAGTTCATTGTTGACTTAAAACAACCCGTTGCAGAAGTCAATAAGGCCCTCCTAGACAAAGGTTTTGTTGGGGGCTATGACGTCTCTGACGTTTACGGCCAAGATAATACCGTCCTTCTATGCGCTACTGAAAAGAGAACAAAAGAAGAGATCGATGCTTTTGTTGAAGCTCTCGTGGAGGTGACGAAATAATGACTGCATCTACTGAATACAATCAAACTATTTTTGAAATTTCTCGTCCAGGACGTCGGGCCATCAGCCTCCCTAAAAATGACGTTGAGGACTATGATTTAAGCCAGGATATTCCTGACCATCTCGTCCGTAAAGAAGCAGCACGCTTACCTGAAGTTTCAGAACTCCAATTATTACGACACTACACCCTACTTTCTAACCGTAACTTTGGTCTGGAAACTGGTTTCTATCCACTGGGCTCTTGTACTATGAAATACAACCCCAAGATTAATGAAGTTCTTGCCGCTTTACCAGGTTTTGCACAAGTCCACCCACTCCAGCCAAGTGAAACTGCCCAAGGTTCTCTTGAAGTCCTTTATCAACTCCAAGAAATGATCAAGCTCATCACTGGTATGGATGAAGTGACCATGCAACCTTGTGCCGGTGCCCACGGCGAATGGGCTGGGATGTTAACCATCAAGGCCTATCATGACCATAATGGCGAATTGGAGCAGCGCCGCAATATCTTAATCCCTGACTCTGCCCACGGGACCAACCCTGCTACAGCTGCGATTGGCGGCTTCAACGTGATTGAAGTTAAATCAAATCCTGAAGGGACCATTGACGTCGATGCTGTACGAGCTGCAGTGGGACCAGATACCGCTGGGATGATGATTACTAACCCAAGTACCGCTGGTTTATTTGAACACGATATTCTTGAAATCGCAGAAATTATCCATGAAGCTGGCGGCCTACTCTATTATGATGGCGCCAACTCTAACGCCATCTTAGGCCATACCCGTCCAGGAGATATGAACTTCGATATTGTCCACTTAAACCTCCACAAGACCTTCTCAGGTCCTCACGGGGGCGGTGGTCCAGGTTCTGGCCCAATCGGGGTTAAGAAAGAATTGGCTCCCTTCCTGCCCGTTCCTCGGATCGAAAAAGAAGGCGACCAATATGTGCTTAACAGTAACTGTCCAGATTCCTATGGCCGCTTGAAAGCCTACTTCGGTAACTTCGGTGTTAACTTGAAGGCTTGGGCCTATATCCTATCTTACGGCGGCGAGGGCTTAACCCAAGTTTCGGAAGATGCGGTGCTCAACGCCAACTATCTGAAAGCCCGTCTGGAAGATTACTACTATGTACCTTTCAAACAGCATTGTAAGCACGAATTCGTTATTGACTGTACACCTCAGAAGAAATTGGGCGCCAATGCGAAAGATGTTGCCAAACGTCTCTTAGACCACAACATCCACGCCCCAACGACTTACTTCCCATTAATCGTTCATGAGTGCTTAATGATCGAACCAACCGAAACCGAACACAAGGAATCACTCGATCACTTCTGCGACGTCATGATTAAGATTGCTAAGGAAGTTGAAGAAGACGCTGAAATTGTAAACACTGCCCCACACAATACCCCTGTTGCCCGTTTAGACGAAGCGCTGGCAGCCCGGAAGATTGTCGTGACTTACGATTTCGACCAATTAGAAACAGAAGATAAATAAAGACGATGAGCAAATGACCATCGAAAAAAGGAGCTTGGCTTAGGCCAGGCTCCTTTTTATTGACTTTTCATTTTAAAAGCGAACTTCTACTTGGTAATTTTCATGAATTTCAGGATCCATATTGAGCAAGTCTTCAACGGCCTGTTGAGCCTGCTTTTCTGCTTCCTCAAGTAAGCCCTTGTCAACAGCCTT
Source organism: Aerococcus sanguinicola (assembly GCF_001543145.1). Lineage (NCBI taxonomy): Bacteria > Bacillati > Bacillota > Bacilli > Lactobacillales > Aerococcaceae > Aerococcus > Aerococcus sanguinicola. Next base: position 637,593 of record NZ_CP014160.1, read on the forward strand.
TTTCTCGGCTGTTTTCTTTTGTTCATTGGAGAACTTGCTGTAGTCTTCGACCTTAACTTGGTTGAAGATGCTCGCTTCCTCGTCAAAGACCTTGACCGAATCCGAGTCAATTTCATGAGACAGGATTTTAGCCTTGGGCAGTTTGACTTGAATTTTATCTCCATTGATAGAAATATCCGCTTCCGCTAAGTCCACCCCAGCATGGATAATCCCATCATAAGAAACAATAAATTTCTTATTGGTAAAAGGAAGTTTTAGGCCGTAAAATTCACGGTCATTCTCATAAGCACCCGTATTGGTATAGAAATATTTACTAGTCGTTAGCTCTTTGGCTTCCTCTAAGCGGTTGCCGACAAGTTCAGACGTAATATCTTCATCCCCGGCTACACTAAAGTGCCGACCTAGGCCAAAAGCTAGCCCTAGCAAGACAAGCACCGCAAGGAGGGAAGCTCCTATCGTTTTTTTGCTTAAGCGCATATGCCACCTCTTTTGCTTGATAGTTTTGCATTCATTCTATCACTCTTTTTAGAGCTGGCCCAAGCAAAAAATCCTCATTCCAGTAAAAATCAGTCCTAGGACCTAGCTGATTCCATATTTTCTTTCTAAGTCAGCCAGATAGTCCCGTCCTTGGCCTTTAAGCCGATACTTACCACCCGCTTCTGCAGTGATATAACCGGCTTGAACCAGGTAATCCACTTGTTCAGTCGGCAAGGCGGGATTAATGGACTGAGAGCTCTTGACCCCCTGTAAGAGGATGGCCCGCTTGATTTCCTTTCGTTGGCTGTAAGCTAAGACCAAAGAGGTGATCAGACCCTTTCGATTCAGTAAGAAGGTCAGGAGGAAGGTTAAGCCGGCAACAGTCGCCGTCATCCCAGACATAGAGACATTGAAGTAGAGCGATAGGACATAACCCAAGACAGCGTTCATAACCCCATAGCCTGCTGACAGGGCTAGCATCACCTTGAGATCCTTAGCAATCAGATAGGCCGAAGCACCAGGTGCAATCAGGAAGGAAACCACTAGGATAGCCCCTACTGCGTCAAAGGCCACAACTGTTGTCAAGGAGCACAGGGCCATGAGACTATAAGACAGTATACCCGCTGAAAAACCTGCAATATGGGCAAACTGCTTGTCGAAAGTCGTGATTTTTAACTCCTTGAAGAAGATGACAATAAAGGCCAGGTTGAGGACGATAAGGATGCCCATTTCGAACAAGGCTTTGGGCATTTCGAAATTAAAAACTGAAATGGTATTGAGGGGGGCTAGGATCACCTCACCCATCAAGACCATATCGGTATCCAAGTGGACATTGCCCGCATAACGAGTGATCAAAATAACAGCGAGTGCGAAGAAGAAAGGATAGATGATCCCTACCGCATCATCCCCCTTGATGTAGGGTGACTGGGCCAAGAGCTCCGTTAACCAGACCATGAGGAGGCCGAAGCTAGCCGCTCCTACAATTAAGAGTGGGGACCGGAGATCTCCGGTAATAAAGAAGGCCAAGACAATCCCTAAGAGCACCGAGTGGGAAATGGCGTCTGAGACCATGGATAACTGTCTTAAAACGAGGAAAGCACCAATCAAGGCACAGGCCACTGCTGTAACAATTAGAACCCAGAGACTGGCCTGATTAGCCAGCAATAGGGAGATAAAGTTTTCAAGACTGGACATTAATATTTACTCCTTTCAATGGCTTGACGTAGCATTCCCTTCCGGCCAAAAACCATCGAGAACATGGAAAATAAGGTCATGACCACAATGATGGTTGGACCGGTCGACAATCCGTTGTAGAGGGTTGAGAAATAGGTCCCCACCACAGCCGACAAGCCCCCAAAGAAACCCGCTAAAAGGAGGACAACATGGAAGCGGTCAGACCACATGGTGGCGGTAATGGTCGGAATAATTAAGAGAGAGGCAATCAGAATCGTCCCCACTAACTTGAGCCCTACCCCAATAATCGACATAGTCATCACCATAATCACCCCATACATAAGCGAAGTCCGGTAGCCGATCGTCTTAGCATAGACCTCATCAAAAATAAAGACTTTGATTTCCTTATAAAAGAGGGCAAAAAGGAGGAGAGATAAAATGGCAATCACCAAGATCAACTTGATGTCATCTTCCATGATATAGGCGGCCTGGCCGAAGATATAATTCTTCAAGCCCGCCTGGGAAGCCGAGGCATACTCGGGATGACCTTGGATATAACTCTTTAAGACCATGCCCAAGCCAAAGAAAGAGGACAAGGTGACGGCCAGGGCGGCATCCAGACGCAATTTGGACTGGCGGTTAACCAATTGGATTAAAACAAAGGCTAAAATTCCTGTCCCCATCGCCCCTAAGAGAAGGATTAGAGGGTCGCGCACCATAAAGATCATAAAGGCGAGGACAATACCCGGATAGGCAGCGTGGCCAATAGCATCCCCAATCAGGGATTGGCCCTTGAGTACAGAGATGGAGCCGACAACACCAGCGGCACTAGCTAGCAAGAAAGTTCCCGTCGCAATTAGCAAGAAAGAATAAGAGCTTAAAATTTCCCAATTAAGCATGGTAAACACCTGCCACTTCCCTAGCCAACATGTCTGCCTTGACTAAGTTCTCCGCCGTAAAGCTGCTGTCAACTGGCCCTTGGGCAATCACTTTCTTGTTTAAAATAACCAGGTGGTCGAAGTAGTCACGGATGGTATTCAGGTCATGGTGGACAACGATACTGGTCTTACCTTGGCTCTGGGCATCCCGGAGGAAATCAATAATAATTTTTTCCGTCCGCTTGTCGACTCCTGCTAAAGGTTCATCCATAAAGTAAATATCCGCATCCTGGGCAATGGCCCGGGCGATAAAGACCCGCTGACGCTGGCCGCCCGATAACTGGGAGATCTGCCGTTTCTTATAGTCTGATAGTCCTATCATAGCCAGAGCTTGGTCAGCTTTTTTGCGGTCCGCTTGGCTTGGCCGTTTTAACCAGCCCAGGTGGACATAGCGCCCCATCAAGACCACATCCTCAACAGTTGTTGGAAAGTCCCAGTTGACGGAAGAGGTCTGCGGGATATAAGCGATTTTTTTGTGGACATCCTTGAAGTCCTGGCCCATAATCTTCACCTGACCTGACAAGGTTTTCTCTAAGTCCAAGATACCTTTAATCAAAGTCGACTTACCAGCCCCGTTCGGCCCAATGATGGCTGTAATTGAATTTTCCATAATATCTAGGTTGACATCCCATAGCACCGGCTTCTCATGGTAGGCCATGGTTAGGTGGTTAACACTTATAATTGCTTGACTCATTCAAATTCCTCCTCATATATCCTTGGATAAAAAGGCTGGAGTTTGAGGAGAAACTTAACATTCTCCTATTTCCAGCCTTTAGTGGTTTTATTTTAGGTTATTAGTAATTAAATCGACATTATGGCGGTACATATCGATGAAGTTATCGCCGGTCTGACCGACTGGTGCCAATGAGTCAGAGAAGAGCTCTTGGCCTTCGCCGCTGACTACCTTCACATCAAAGCCCTTCGCCTTGCAGGCTTCCTGTAGTTTCTTCATCCGGGCAGGGTCCGTCGTTGATTCCGAGAAAATAGCCTTAATCTTATGGTCCACAATGAAGTTCACCGTATCTTCGATATCCTTATTGGCCACTTCAGTATCCGTTGACACACCCTGTGGCGCTTTCACTGGGATATTGTAGCGGCGGGAGAAGTAGTTAAAGGCATCATGCGGTGTAATTAAATAGCGTTGCGATTCTGGAATTCCCGCAATTTTTTCCTTGTTTTCTTGATCTAAGTCATCCAATTGTTTGAGATAAGCCGCGGTATTCTTTTCGATGGCTTCCTTATGTTCAGGTAGGGCTTCGATTAGATAGGCCGAGCATTTCTCTGTGGCCTGCTTGTATAGGTCAATATCGAACCAGAAGTGTGGGTCAACAATGGTTTCGCCATCCTGGTCCATATTCCCTAAGGCCTTCTCATCGAAGTCAGCAGTCACTGCTTTGCCGCGTTGCTCTAAGACATCCACCATCTTCCCTTCAAAGTGTAAGCCATGGTAGATCAAGAGTTCTGCTCCTTTGAGCTTCTCTAAGTCTTGCGGTTTAGCCTCATACAAGTGTGGGTCCTCCCCAGCTGGGATAATCATATCGCTCGACACATAGTCCCCGGCTAATTGCTGGACCATATCATTTAAGAAAGATGTGGTGACGACAACATTCAACTTGCCATCTTCAGCCTGGCTCTTTTGCTGGTCTGAGCCCTTGGAGCAAGCGCTTAAGACAAAGACACCGACCACTAGGAGCCCCAGTGTTTTTAACCATTTAGACAAAATAAAGTCCCCCTTTTTATATTTTTAGGTTAATCTAAAATAAAGTTTATAGGAACATTATAATGTAATTGAGATTAATTGTCAAGCTCTTTTTGCGGATAAATACATGAAAAGAGATTCAACCGATCAGACAAAAAAACAGGCCCATTATTGAGCCTGTTTCACTGAACTCTAAGCTTAGAGTTCCTTATATAAATATGCTGTATCTAACCACTCTTGGAACTTGTAGCCTACTTTGGGCAAGAGGCCTACCTGGCGGAAGCCCTGGCGTTCATGGAAGGCCAGGCTCCGCTTATTAGAAGCCGTAATGACAGCCACTAAGCTCACAATTCCTTTCTCCTTAAGGGTCGCTTCAAGCACCTGATATAAGCGGTAGCCAAGCCCTTTAATAGGAGCTTGACGGTCCGCATAAATACTCAATTCCGCACTGTGCTTGAAAGCCTCACGCTCTCCTAACTGGTGGGCATAGGCATAGCCCCAAATTTTACCCTCATACTCAGCAACCAAATAAGGATAGTCAGCTGCTTTGATGGCCTGATAACGCCGAATCATTTCTTCCTTATCAGGTGCCTCATATTCAAAGCTGATAGTCGTCTCTTCGACATAGGGACGATAGATAGCCGCCAAACGTTCACAATCTGCTAGGCAAGCTGGACGGATCTGTATGTCGGACATGACTTAGGCGTCCTTATCGACATTTAAGGCCTTGAGCAAAGCTTGGAAATCTTCCTCACTCGTCACTGCCTGGTACTTAGTATCTGCACAAACGCCACACTCTAAACCTTCCTGTTTATCCGGTTCTTCGATTGGCATTTCTTCATACTTCTTTTCTTGATCAGTTGACATCTAATCATCTCCTTTTCTACTTATATTTTACCAACAAAATCACAAACTGACAAAATTTTTATGGCAAAACAATACCTTATTTGATTGATTTGACCACATTGGAAGCGGATTAACAAGTTTTCAATCAAAACTGACCAAATTTGGCTTCATAGTCTGCTTCTAATTGGTCTAAATTAGGCTTATCAAGCTGATCAATCGTCGGCGGAAGCTCAGGAGGGATGGCGGCTTCTTCTTGCTGATCCGCCTGGTCTGGGTCCAACTGCTTGAGGTCGAGTTCAGGCGTCAGGGCTGAGGGATCGATGATAGGCGCGGCTGAATAACTTGACCGAGGCTTAATGGCATCCGCTCCCTTGGTCAGGCCCAAGGGGTTACCGGGATCAGAAGTCAGGTCAGGCGTTGTCCCTTGGAAGAAAAGATACAGACCAAGCAAAGCCAGCAGGGACCCGCCTAGGTAAAGCAAGGTCTTCTTTTTAGGGGAATTTTCTTCTGACATCAGCCGGCCTACTTTCTATCACAAACTTCCGCTTTAATCTTGACCAAAACCTTGGGGATTCTTTTCTTGCCAGCGCCAAGAGTCCCGACACATATCTGCCAAGTCCTTCTCTGCTACCCAATTAAAGAGCTCCTTGGCATAGCTCGCATCAGCGTAGCAGGTCGCCACATCGCCAGGGCGGCGTTCATCAATCGTATAAGGAATATCGACTTGGTTGACCTCTTTGAAGGTATGGATCAAATCCAGCACGGAATAACCCTGTCCCCGGCCTAAGTTGACGGTCTCCAAGCCAGTATGGCCCAGGGCATAGGCAACGGCTGCAACGTGTCCCTTAGCCAGGTCCACCACATGGATATAGTCGCGGACGCCTGTCCCATCTGGGGTATCATAATCATCACCGAAGACATGGACTTGGTCTAATTTTCCAATGGCCACTTGGGTGATATAAGGCATGATATTATTAGGCACCCCTTGAGGATCTTCCCCAATCATACCCGACTCGTGGGCACCGATGGGATTGAAGTAGCGCAGGCGGAGGATCGACCACTCGGCATCAGACGTATAGAGGTCACTCAAGATTTGCTCATTCATGACCTTGGTATAGCCATAGGGATTAGTGGCAGAAACGGGCAGGTCCTCTGTTAGAGGCGAAGGATTGGTCATCCCGTAAACGGTCGCACTGGAAGAAAAGACAATCCGCTTCACATCGTGTTGGCGCATCACTTGAAGTACCGATAGCAGGCCACCCAGGTTATTCTCATAGTATTCCAGTGGTTTAGCTACAGACTCCCCAACCGCCTTAAAGGCTGCAAAGTGAATCACTGCCTCAATCTCATGCTGGTCAAAAACCTGATTCAAAGCTTCCTGGTCTAAGACATTAATGCGATAAAAACTTGGGCGCTGACCAGCTAAAGCCTCAATCCGGTCCAAGACAGTTGGCTTGGAATTGGAATAGTCATCAACAATTACGACCTCATAACCCGCTTGGATCAATTCAATACTGGTGTGAGACCCGATATAGCCTGTCCCACCTGTCACTAAGATTGCCATCTTATTCGTCACTCCTTATCGCTTATTCTTACTAGTAAGTATAACACATGACAGCTTTAAAGAAGCCCTAAGCTTTTCATTTCCTATCAAGGACTTGCCCTTAGCTTTTTACAGGAAGCTAATGGTACAATGGAATAAATGTCAAGAAAGGAGAACGCGTGTGCAAGCCAAAATTTACTACGAAGATAACCACCTACTCATTGTGGAGAAGCCCGCCAATATGCCCGTCCAGGCAGATAACAGCCAAGACCTCGACTTACTGACCTTCTACAAACAATTTATCAAAGAAAGAGATGAGAAACCGGGCAACGTCTACCTAGGCTTAGTCCACCGCTTGGACCGGCCGGTAGCAGGACTGATTATCTTCGCTAAGACTTCCAAAGCGGCCAGTCGACTATCGGACGCCCTCAGACGCCGAGCTATCGACCGGTCTTACCTCGCTGTCGTTCATGGCCATCCCAGGAAAGATTCCGGGCAATTGACCGATTACTTGTGGAAGGATAAGAAGAAGAACCAATCCTATGTCGTCTCCCCCCAACACAAACAAGCCAAGAAAGCCCAACTCAACTACCAGGTCCTCGACCAGAGCCGAGACTTCAGCCTAGTACGCATCCAGCTACAGACGGGGCGGTCCCACCAGATCCGCGTCCAGATGCAGCACCTGGGCCACCCCCTCTACGGTGACCAAAAATACGGGGCGGCTGTCAACCAAGTGGGCCAACAGATCGCACTCTGGGCCTACCAAGTCCAATTCATCCACCCCGTCAAAAAAGAGCCTCTCAGCATCCAAGCCCTCCCACCTTCAAATGGGATTTGGACACAATTTGACCTCAGTAAGATTTAAAATTTACTCTTCAATAACTAAGTTACCAACATTAACAATAGTAAAATTAATAAAGGCCTCCCTATTCAAGCGATAGAGAGGCCTTTTAGAATCACTATATTTTATTTTTAGTAGACGCCTTCTTGCATCATGGCAGAAGCAACTTTCTTGAAGCCAGCGATGTTAGCCCCAGCAATCAAGTCATAGCCTAAGCCTGCTTCTTCAGCTGCGCTTGCTGCCGCATGGTGGATATTTTCCATAATACGGTGTAATTCCGCATCCACTTCTTCAGCCTTCCAAGCACGTTTGGCACTATTTTGAGCCATTTCAAGACCAGACACAGCTACCCCACCTGCATTAACTGCCTTAGATGGTGCAATAATGGTATCGGTATTTTCCTTGAGATAGTCAATAGCTGCCTTGGTAGATGGCATGTTGGCGACTTCAATCAGATATTTCACATTGTTTTCAGCTAATTGCTTAGCTTCTTCTAGGTCAATATCATTTTGAGTGGCACATGGCATGGCAACGTCAGCTTTCACGCCCCATGGTTTTTCACCAGCGTAGAATGGTACACCGAACTTATCCGCATAGTCTTGGACACGGTCATTCCCGCTATTACGCATTTCAAGCATGAAGTCTAATTTTTCTTGGGTATTGATCCCATCTTCGTCGTAGATGTAGCCATCAGGGCCAGATAGGGTCACAACCTTACCGCCGAGTTCAGCGACCTTGGTACAGGTCCCCCAAGCCACGTTACCGAAACCAGAAACAAGGAAGGTCTTGCCTTCAATGCTTTCGCCTTGGTGTTTGAAGATTTCATTAGCGAAGTAAACCGCACCGAAACCAGTTGCTTCAGGACGGATCAAGCTCCCGCCGTATTCCAGGCCTTTGCCTGTTAGGACACCATTTTCAAAGGCGCCAACGATGCGTTTGTATTGGCCAAAGAGGTAACCAATTTCACGACCCCCAACACCGATATCCCCGGCAGGAACGTCTGTGTTTGGACCAATGTGACGGTATAACTCAGTCATGAAGGCTTGGCAGAAACGCATAATTTCGGTATCGGACTTGCCGCGTGGGTCAAAGTCTGATCCCCCCTTACCCCCACCTAGGGCTAAGGTTGTTAGAGAGTTCTTGAAGGTTTGTTCAAAACCTAAGAACTTAACCACAGATAAGTTCACGGATGGATGGAAGCGTAGGCCACCTTTGTAAGGCCCAATCGCACTGTTGAATTGGACACGGTAACCCCGGTTGACTTGGACCTTGCCTTCGTCGTCTACCCAAGAAACACGGAATTCAATGACACGGTCTGGTTCCACCATACGCTCAAGGATACCATTCGCTTCATATTCAGGATGGGCCTCAATCACAGGCTCGATTGTTGATAGTAATTCTTCCACAGCCTGAATAAATTCTGGTTCGTGGCTATTTTTCTCTTCTGTCTCTTTGAGTACACGATCAATGTATTCTGACATAACATTCCACTCCATTCATGTTTATGATTTTCAATTGAGTAATTAGTTCGCCCTATCTTCTGAACGAATATTCTCTACTTTTTATTATAACAGTTTCTCATGAACTTGTCATAATTGCACATAAGTTTTCCACCCAAGCACGATACTTCTTAACTATAATCATTATAGGGAATAAGGGTGAGAGGAAGCTGCGCGACCGAACCCGACTAATAAGGATGAGAGCAAGAGCGCTTAGCTTTGGTTGCTTGGAGTAAGTTGGAATAAGGGCAAGCAAGGCTTGCACGTTTCCAACTTGCGAAAGCACGCCAAAGCTGCTCTTGCGAACCCAACTAAAGGGGGGCGAAACTCGGTCTTTAGAAGAAGCTAGGCTCATGAGGATAGCCTGCTAAAAAAGAGACTAGGAGTTATCTCCCAGTCTCTTTGCTCATTGCCTATTAGTTGAAAGCCAGTACCCGTGCATCGATTGGATAGAAGTCCTTGTCGCCAGGAGCTGCTTCAATCGAACCGAATGGCATTTGGCTTCTCAGCTTCCAGGTTTCTGGTAAGTCCCAAGTTTGACGAACGTCTTCATCAATAAGGGGATTGTAATGTTGGAGAGAAGCTCCAATCCCTTGTTCAGCTAAGGCAGTCCACACATTCATGGTTGCCGCCCCATTGGCTTGTTCAGACCAAGGTTGGAAGTTGTCCGCATAGAGTGCGAATTGTTCCTCATACTCACGCACAATTTCTTGGTCTTCAAAGAACAAGATGGTCCCGTAAGCTGCTTGGAAAGAAGCAATCTTTTGGCGGGTATTTTCTACATCTTCTTCTGTTGCGTTAGGGTTAGCGTCCTTCACATGGTCCCAAACAATTTCCCATAATTTATCATGGGAACCTTCAAATAAAACGACCGCGCGGGTTGTTTGGTTATTGAAGGCAGAAGGGCTGTGTTGGATAATATCTTTAACGAGGGCTGTAATTTCCTCGTTCGATGCCTCAACGTCCTTACCTAGACCATAAATTGAGCGGCGTTTTTGAATTAAATCATTAAATGTAGATTGCATACAAACGTCCTCCTTAAGTGTTAATATTATTTATTCCTTAATGCCATCTTAAATTGTTCACTTACCATTGTAAAGCAATAAGTCTCAGCTATTAAATTTCTTGCTTTTAACCCATAAAAAGCATTTTTATATTGTCTTTTAAAATAATCTTCGCTAGAATAAGTCTGTTGGCTTTGAGGAAAGCCAACACTACGATTCTTCAGTAGATTCAGCTACTCTTTGTCCTTTGGTCGTAGTTATCACTAGGGCGGTTTGCCGCCACTATAAAGGAGACGATATCATGCAAAAAAATACACACGGGGCTTCCTCGGCCCGCACTTTAGACCTGACCAAGGCTGCCATCATTGCCGCCCTCTATGTGGCCATGTCCTTATTACTCGCACCCTTAACTTTTGGGCCAATTGGGATCCGCTTATCGGAGGGGCTCAACTTTCTAGGCCTCTACCATAAGCGTTATATCTACGCTATCACAGTAGGTGTCTTCATTGTCAACTACTTTAGTTATGGGATCTGGGATATGATTGTAGGCAGTATTTCTACCTTTATCTTCCTCTGGGTTGGGCGCTGGCTCGGTGAACAGCTGGTTAAACACAGCAATTTCAAGATCGACCCGATGATTATTAAATACATCGTTTTGACCATTGTCTTCTCCCTATCCATGTTCACAATTACTTTCTCGGTGGTCTTCCTAGGTTTTGACGGTCCAATTTGGCCGCTCTACCTTAACATGGCAGGAACGGAAGCCTTAGCTATGATCGTAGGTGGCTTTATCATCTACCCCATCAGCAAGCGGATTAATTTCTATGACTAATCAAGCTTATCAACGACAATTTGTATGAGGAGCATCCGTTTCGCTTTTGAATTTGGCCCTTCAACAGCCATGGCACCGGCTCGAGCCAAGGTCTCTCGCCTAGCAAATCTCAAACGGACCGTACGGCTAAAGCCTACGCTCCGTAATTCGCTTTACTTGCTGCTTCATGGCTAAGGGCCAACTTCAACGCTTCACTCCTGCTCACAATTAAATAACCATGATTGAACAATTAACTTAATTATTAGCAATAAGAAATTAATAATTTATATTTAAATAAAGTACGCACGCTAAGTAAGTTTGTACAAACTTACTTAGCGTGCGTTTTTGTGTTTCTGTATTAAATTCCTATTACAGCCAGCCCTTGTCTTGGGCACGTTGGATTTCTTGTTTCTGGTCGGGGAAGATTTGCCCTAAGAAGAGCTTAAAGAAAGCCTTGGCATCGACAGCTTGGGCGACAGCTACTTTGCCGTCTGGACGGGCTTTAACAACAGACTGGGCATCCCGTTCGCCGCTAGTCACAATCTCAATATCTGCTTGGATAAAATCACAAATCCCGGCCAGCATATCGACCGGAACCAGGGGATCATTGATCACACAGCCTAGGGTCCGCTCGGCCTGCCAGTGGAAGTCCACATAGAAACGGGTGATGGCATAGACCAAGCGCCCGACTTCCGTATCGAATTGCCGGATCAACTCCCGGCAATTGGGCGTCATCAGGATCTGATAGGTCACATCCAGGGGGTAGAGGTAGGTCTCTGGCAAGTCACTATTAAAGACCAGGCGAGCAGCCTCTGGATCGCACCAGAAATTATACTCCGCATAGGGCGAACAGTTACCTTGGACCTGGTAGGCCCCGCCCATGATGCGCAGGGCCTTAGCTTGGCTTAAAAGACCGGGCCGGGCCTCTTCCACTTGGGCCAGGTTGGTCAAGGGCCCTAGCGCAAGGATCTCAAGCTCTCCTGGATAGTTTTCGAGGGCTGCCTGGATGAAGTCAAGAGCAGACTGGTCCTGGACCCGCTTTTCCTTAGCCCAAACGGCTTCGCCTAGCCCATCCTCACCATGGGTATCCCGGGCATCACGGTAGGGGCGTTGGAGCGGCTGTCCTGCCCCCTCATAGATAGGCACCTGGTCCATACCCAGAAAATCACAGAGATAGCTGGCATTTCGGGCGCCCTGGTTGGCGTCGACATTGCCAGAGACTGTCGTAACCCCTAAGATATCACAGTCTGAATTGAGGGCCGTATAGATCAAGGCTAGACTATCATCAATCCCAGGATCAAGGTCTAAAATAATCTTTCTTGCCATCGTAACCTCCTAAATTTGCTGTAAACTCGTTATCATTTGGAAGAGGGCTAAAGCCGTGTAGAGTATGAAGGGCCAGTAGTCAAGGGCCCGGCGGTAAGTCCCAGGAGCTGTCCGATAAGTCTGCAGGTAGTCCTTAATCGCCTCCCGGTGCTGGTAGAGGACCCAGGCCCCCAGAATGAAGAAAACCACCGAAATGGCTTGGTTGACCCCATCTTGGACAGCTGGCGAGAATGGCGACAACAGTTGGAAAAGTAAGTCGCCGAAGACAAAGTTGTTCACGATATGGAGGACCACCGCCCAGAAGAGCCCGTAAGTCAAGCTGACATAGCCGAGCACTAGGCCAATGAGGAAGGCGAAAGGAGACTGGATGATATTCAAGTGCATTAAACCGAAGAAAAAGGCCGAAATTGTAATCGCAAAGAGACGGCCGTGCTTGACCAAATAAGGCATGATGGTCCCCCGGAAGGCCATCTCTTCTAAGATAGGACCAACGAAACTCGCATAGAAGAACATGGACAGGCTTGGGCTACCAGCTGATGCCATCTCAACTTCAGGCAGGATGGTATAGCCCAGGACATTGGCTAGGGACTCCCCTAGATTAGCCAAGGCCGTAAAGACCAACTGCCCCATCATAAAGACAGCCAACAATTGGCCAAAACGTTTGCCCGTCATTTGAGGCGCATCGGCTCGCTTCCAGACAATGGGTTGCTTGCGGTGGAGATAAGTCAGAAGCAAGAAGCTCAAGCCGCAAGCGATGAGATAGGGCCAGCCTGTTTCCATGGTATCCGTGGTGGCTTGGTCGACGCTAAAGTCGCCAATCAGCCAGGCTCTGACCAAGAGATAGAGAATCATATAAATAAAGACGCCAATAAACATCATGGCAGAATAAGCAAAGGCGACACCGATACTTCGGACCATATTTTCTCTGACGCTAAGGTGTTTTTCCTTCAAATGTTTTCCTCCTTGATCCCCCTAAGCGAGGGATTTCCGTGCTTTAGCGGTGAACTTTAGCTATAATTTTAGCATAGAAGTTTTTTAGAAGATATAGCTTAAGGAGGAAATTACCATGCTATCTGACCAATGTGCCCGCCAAGTGATTGATGTGATCATGGCACTCTACCCCCATACCCAATCTGCCCTCAACTTCGACACTCCCTACCAACTCCTCATCGCCGCCATGCTGAGCGCCCAAACGACCGACGCCAAGGTGAATGACATCACACCCGACCTCTTCGCAGCCTTCCCTGAGACCCAAGCCCTAGCCCGAGCCAGCCAAGAAGAGGTCATTCCCTATATCAAAAGTCTGGGTCTCTATAATAATCGGTCCAAGTATATGATTGCTTGTGCTCAAAAACTCCTCAAAGACTTCGATGGCCAGGTGCCCCAGACGCAAAAAGAATTGGAAAGCCTCCCTGGCATTGGCCGTAAATGCGCCAATGTTGTCCTCTCTAACGCCTTCCAAATTCCTGCCTTCGCAGTGGATACCCATGTCATCCGGATCTGCAAGCGCCACGAAATTGTCGCTCCTACAGCCTCTACCCTAGAAATTGAAGACCGGGTCACCCAACTCCTCCCCGAGAGCGACTGGCTCCATGCCCACCAAGCCATGGGGGCATTCGGTCGCGAAATTTGTACCCCTAAAAATCCTAAATGTAAAAACATCCCCGAACTCTGGGCCTGCGCTGACCAGATCCCCACACATTAGAAAGGAAAGCAAGCATGACATCTGAAGACGCCCTTAAACTTCTCCAAGAACTGATCCAAACCAACACCGTCGAAGGTCAGGAAGACCAAGCCTTAGAGCTTCTTATTCCCTACCTTGAAGGCCTAGGCTTCGACTGCCAGACCACTTCCTATGCGCCCGGTCGCGACCAATTAATCGCCTCCTGGTCCTCAGGCAAGTCGGGCCCCCAACTCGGACTCACGGGCCACTTGGATGTGGTCCCTACTGGCCAAGAAGACACTTGGACCTATCCTCCCTTTGAAGGGCAAGTCGTTGACGGCCAGATTTATGGGCGGGGCGCCTCCGACATGAAGGGTGGCCTCGTTGCCCTCATCGCCGCCGCTAGCCGGCTCATCCAAGCCCAAACGCTCTCCTCTGGCAGCCTCTACTTCATCATTACAGCCGATGAAGAGTCGGGCGGCAAGGGAGCCGAAGCCCTGGCCCAGGCTGGTCTTATCCCAAAACTTGACGCCCTCATCTGCGCCGAGCCCACCGATCTCAAAGTCTGCACCGGCCACCGCGGCGGCCTCTCCCTCAAGTTCGAAAGCTTCGGCCAAGCTGGACATGCCGCCACCGCCCAACCCAGCCAAAATGCCCTCAACCAAATGTTAGACCTCGCCCAGGCCATCCGCCAAGACTTCCAAGCAGAGGCAGCTGACCTGGCCCATCCCATCCTGGGCCAGCCCTCACTTCAGATCTCCTGCCTCCACGCCGGGGAAAAAGCCAACCTCGTCCCTGACTACGCTTGGATGACCGTCGACCGGCGGACCCTGCCCCAGGAAAACAATGAACACATTCTCAACAGCTACCAAACCATGATCGAGCACTTCCACAGCAAAGACCCCCAATTCAAAGCCCAATTCACTGTCACTGCCAATATGGCAGCCCTCCAGACCTCAAAATCAGCCCCAATCATCCAAGCCTGCCAGGCTGCCTACCAGAAAACTTTCGGCCAAGCTGCTGAACTCTCTCCCTTCTTCGGGGGCACAGACTGTGTCGACATCGCTAGCCAGAATCCCGGCCTAGAAGTGGTCATCTTTGGCCCCGGCAAGACCCAGCACCAGGTTGACGAACACCTAGCCCTGGATGACTTTTACCAGACCATCGCCTTCTTTGAGGAGGTGATTGGGAGCTATCTCAAATAAAAATAAGCGTTAGCTTTCCTACGAGCTGTAGGAGCTAACGCTTTTTTGCTAATATAACTAGCTCCTCACATCCAAACACTTGAAAATTGCTTCTGTAAGAACACGTTTGGTGTAAAAGCCTTGGGTAATTAAAGGACGGTAGCGGGCGACGTGATCGACCAAGTCTTCATAGTCCTCTGCTGAAATGTTTGCGACATAGTCTTGAGCTTCTTCAAGGGAGTCTGCCACAAAGCCTAAGTGATTAGCTTCAATAATATTATGATTGGAGAGGTGTTTAGGGACCACTACAGGAATCCCAGCTGCAAGGTAGGTCCCCAATTTATGCGTAATACATAATTTGAAATAGTCATTAATCTGGTCCCCATCTGCCCAAACTAATCCGAAACCTCCCTTAGCGAGGTTAACGATTAATTCTGTATCTCGCATAAAACCACAAGGAATCACTTGATCTGGTAAAGCAGTCTCAGCTTCTCTCGAGTAGACCCGTAATGGAAGATCACTTTGCCAATTCTTAGCAAAACTAAACTTATTCACATCGCCTGCAAAATGAAATTGGCGAATAAAGTCTGGACGATCTAGGTCTAAATCAATCGGATGGTCCCACATTTCCTGGACGACATATTGATCCACTAATGACAGGTCTTAATTGCCCCGTGCCAAGCTTTCCTGGTGGTCGGCTTGGATTTGGGCTAGGGTATCTGGTTCAAGGATTAAATCGAGGGCAGTGCAGGCGAGGAGGATGGCCGCAATACGGATGGAGTCCAGGCCTTCTTCCGATCCTGCAGCATCCACCAGAGCTTGGGAATGTCCAGGAATGTTTTCTTTGGAGATAGCAAGGAAGGGTTGGATGGTTGGGACGGCATAGCTGACATTGCCCACGTCAGACGAACCATGAGCCTGGCTGTCGGCTTCTCCGATCTCGTCTGCTGTCAGTCCAGCCCAGTCAATCTGCTTGAAGAAGAGCTGGTCGAAGCTCTCCGTGATGATCATATCGTCCACCTTGTTCTGGAAGAGGCCGAACTTGAGCTCGGCTCCTGTACCATGGGCAGCGCCTTCCGCAATCCGTTTCACCTTCTCACGGACTTCATCCAGGGTCTTCCGGTTCTTAGCCCGGATGTAAAAGCGACCCCGGCTATAGTCCGGCACCACATTAGCCGCCTGGCCACCATCTAGGATCACCCCGTGGATACTGACATCCTTGGGCAGGTGGAAGCGGAGGGCATCAATACCGACAAAGGTCTGGATCAAGGGCGTCAGGGCAGAGATCCCCTCTTCCGGTGCAGCGGTCGCGTGGGAAGACTTGCCGAAGAACTCAATATCCACCGGGTCGTTGGCTAAGAGATGGCTGGTAGGGATATGCTTGCCCGATCCTGGGTGGGCGCAGAGAGCTGCATCCACATCGTCAAAGAAGCCTTCGCGAACAAAGCTTTCCTTGGCGGACCCATTCTCACCGCCTTCTTCCCCTGGGGTCCCATAGACGCGGATCTCACCGCCGACTTGGTCAATGACCGACTTAAGAGCAGCAGCGGCTAGGCTGGAATAGTTGCCAAAAAGATTGTGCCCACAACCGTGTCCCAAGCCCTCTAAGGCATCGAATTCGGCAAGGAAAGCCAAAACGGGGCCTTCCTTGTCTGCCTTGTAGCGGGCATCGAAACCGGTGGGATGGCCGGCCACATCCCGCTTCACCGTAAAGCCTTCTGCTTCTAGCTGCTTAGTCAAGACATCCTGGGCAAAGTATTCGTGGTTAGAAGTCTCCGGCTGGCTATGGATACGCAGGGCATTCTCCTGGTAAGTACTTAAGTTCTGGTCAACAAAATTTACAATTTCTTCTTTCAATGTTTCGACTGACATCTGCTAGGCTCCTTTCTTATTTCTTGCCGAATTGTTCCCAAGCTGGCTGGTTGGCACCCTTACTCTTCTCATCAATAATTCGCTTGGTTTCATCTGTTTGATAGGCATCGACAACCTTGGCATAGACTGGATTATCTTCGTCTTCCTTGCGAGCCGCTACAATATTGACGTAGGGTTTGGACCGTTCATCAACAGGCTCTGTGAAAAGCGCATCCGTTTTTGGATCTAAACCAGCGTCCACCGCAAAGCCTGAATTGACTAGGGCAATGTCTACATCACCCAGGGCACGGGCTGTCTGTGAAGCATCCATTTCTTCGATCTGTAAGTTCTTGTCATTCTTAGTGATATCTTTAGGAGTTGGGGTAATGCCGGCTGCATCATCCACTTCAATCAAGCCAGCGGATTCGAGGAGAATAATTGCCCGGCCGCCATTAGTCACGTCATTAGGGATGGCCACCTTGGCCCCATCTGGCAAGTCCTCTAGCTTATCGATCTTATCGGAATAGATAGCGAGAGGGGCTACCACTGTATTCCCGATAGAAACGAGGTCGGTCCCAAATTGTTCATTGAATTTATCGAGGAAGACTTGGTGCTGGAAGGCATTGAGGTCAATCTCACCTTGAGCTAGAGCCTGGTTAGGTTGGTTATAGTCGGAGAACTTGACGTATTCCAACTTAATGCCTTCATTCTCTAGTCGGTCGCGCACACTGTCCCAGTCTCTGGTATCGTCACCAATCACTCCTAATTTGACGGTTTGCGTCTCCTTCTCTGCCTCTTGGCTGTTATTGCCACAAGCAGTCAGGCCTAAGAGGGCAACTAGGCCCAGAACGATAGTTTTTGTCCATTTTTTCATAGCGAAACACTCCTTTTTCTTCATCCTTTATTTTCTACCGAATTCTTTCCAGGCCGCAATATTAACGCCCTTCCCAATTTCATCGATGACTTTGGCGACTTCATCGGTTTGGTAGGCGTCCACGACCTTGGCATAGGTTGTGTTATCCGCGTCTTCCTTGCGAGCTGCGACCACATTGACATAGGGCTCTGACTTATCATTGATCGGCTCCGTGAAAATCCCGTCGATCTTAGGATTGAGCCCTGCTTCGACGGCATAGTTGGAATTAATCAGGGCAATATCCACATCCCCTAAAGAGCGTGGGGTCTGTGAGGCATCCATCTCTTCGATCTGAAGGTTTTTGTCATTCTTGGTGATGTCACTGAGGGTTGGCGTAATCCCGGCTGCATCATCCACTTCGATCAGACCCGCTGATTCGAGGAGGATGAGTGACCGACCGCCCATGGTCACATCGTTAGGGATCGACACCTTGGCCCCATCCGGGAGGTCCTCAACCTTGTCATACTTGTCGGAATAGATAGCCAGTGGGGTGACCACCGTATTCCCGATTCCAACTAGGTCAGCCCCATATTGCTCATTGAAGTTATTCAAGTAAACCTTGGTCTGGAAGGCGTTGAGGTCCACTTCCCCCTGGGCCAGAGCCTGGTTGGGTTGGTTATAGTCTGAGAATTTCACGTACTCCAGCTTAATCCCTTGGTCAGCCAACTTGTCCTTGGCAACATCCCACTCTCTGGTATCGTCGCCGACCAGGCCTAATTTGACCGTCTCTGTTTCCTTCTGCGCGCTTTGGCTTTCGTTGCCGCAAGCGGTCAGTCCGAGGAGGGCAGTTGCCCCAATCACCAGTGCTTTTGTCCATTTCTTCATGCGAATCGCTCCTTCTCTTGTCTTTATAATAAAAAAAGTCCCCTGCCCGGTTCTCACCAGACAAAGGACGACGTATCGTGTTACCACCTTTAATTCAGAGCCTTAGCTCCCTTAACCCAGCCACTCGAATCAGTGAATGGTGCTCCAAGTAACGACTGAGCCAAGCCGGGAAGAACTCCGATTGCACTTCCTCTCTCCAAGGCCATCTTCAATCTTTCGCCACTTAGCCCCTTCCACCCCCAAGGCCTCTCTACAAAGTTCGAAAGATCTACTCTCCTTATCAACGAGATCTTTTTATTGATGATAGCCTTAGTCTAACATAAGCTTTTAAGTCGGGACAAGACCGGCCACGATACTAAAATATCATCAGCAGTGATCGCTTATTCCGATATCAGGCTGTTAGTAATCCCCTAGATCGGACACCCCGTCTTAAGTCCATTTACCAGGCGGCTTGGCTTGCTCCCTTGCTGGTCTCTTTAATCAAGGCTTTCATATCAGGGGCTTGGAAGGCGTCCACCAGCTTTTGATAGATTGGATCGTCGGCATCTTCCTCCTTGACGGCGAGGACCTGGACATAGGCTGCCGCCTCTTCTTCGTCGAGGTCTTCACGGACCAAGGCCTCTTTAACTGGGTCCATCTTGGCATCCAAGGCGAAGTTAGTATTAATGACTACCGCATCGGCATCGGTCAATTTAGGCGGTGTCTTCGAAGCTTCTACTTGTTCAATCTTGAATGCCTTAGGGTTGTCCTGGATGTCTTTTAAAGTAGGATAAGTTTCTACGGTCTCCTTGAGGGTAATTAAACCAGCAGCTTCCAACAAGTTCAGAGCCCTCCCGGCATTGGTCGGGTCCTTGGGAATAACAATCCGCGCCTTGTCCCTGAGATCATCCAAGTTGTCGACCTCGTGGGAATAGAGGCCAAGGGGGCTGATCATCGTATGGGCAATAGGAACCAGTTTGGACTTGCGGTTCCCATTAAAGTCTTCCAGATAGGCTAGCGTTTGACTAGCATTCGCATCGATACGGCCAGCTAATAGGTCCTTGTTGGCTTGGTCATAGGTCATTATCTTAACCAGGTCGAGCTCAATCCCTTCCGCCTTGAGACGCTTTTGGACGGGCTCCCACAAGCGGGTATCATCCCCCATGATCCCTAGGCGAATCCTTGTCTGGTCATCCTCAGCAGAGCTGGACGACTGCTCCCCGCTTTCCAGGTTCAGACTTCTACAGCCGGTCAAAGTGATTAAAGCAAGCAGAAACAGCATCAAGAGTGCTTTATACCCCTTCATTGTCTTCCTCCTCATTAACTCCCCAGCCCCTTCTTTAGGCTAGACAGCGCATTTTGCTAGGAATATCTTAGCACGACCAGGCCCTGGGAACAAGATAGCCTACCCCCACTATTCCTCTAACTTCATGACTAGTGAAGAATACTTATACAATTCTTAATAACTATTTATTTTTTGAGCAGGAGTGGAGCGTTGAAGTTGGCCCTTAGCCATGACCAAGCAAGCGATGTGAATTACGTATAGTAGGCGATAGCCGTACTAGACGTTTGAAGCTCGCTAGGCGAGAGACCTTGGCTCGAGCCGATGCCATGGCTCTTTAAGGGCCAAATTCAAAAGCGAAACGGATGCTCACCAGCACAATTTAATATAGCAGTATATAAATTAAATCAATAATAAACAAAAAGAAGCCCACACTGGGACTTCTCTTGCGTGTAAGTATTAGTTATCCTCTGCGTCATCTGTCATCGTCTGACCGAGTTCGGTCACTTCATCATAGAGTTCCTTATTATCTACCCTTGACTCGTCATAGAGGGCCCGCATATCTGCAGCCTCCTCACGACCAAATTCATAATCGTCATCTTGGCGATTCACTTCCATCTTGATCAACTCATCACGCACCTGGATTTCCCGGTGGATATGACGGTAACGAATGGCCCACTGGATAATCAGGAGGGCAATCACGAAGAAACCGCAATAGCCGATGAAGGGGTAGAGATAAGCCACCAAGGTATCGAAACCAGCGAAGGAAAGCACGAAGCCGATTCCAACCAAGATAATCATATTCCGACTGAAGTTTTCTGGCTTGGACCGGGAAACCCGTTTGGCTAAGGCGTAGTACATCCCGATAGCCGTATTGTAGATCATCCCGAAGATGATAATGGCCATAGCAACGCCCAATCTTGGATCTAAATTATCGAAGAGAGTGAGTAGCGGCATGGAAGAGCCGAGGACCCCGTCGATATTCAAACTGATTGAGAAGAAAGAAGCAAAAAGTAAGCCGCCGACGAGGACCCCACCAAAGAGGCCACCGAGCCCTGCTTGCTTAGGACTATATTCCTCGCCCCCAATGACCACAGCCATAGAAATGGCTAGCATCAGAGCCAAGCTGGTATAGTTCAAAGTAGAGATCAACCAGTTGGGCAGGGTTGTCGTTTGGGCTGCCGCTGTCGCCATGGCTTCTTCATAAGGGATAGGCATGGTGTTAAGGGTATGAATGAAGATCCCGATCAAGAAAACAATGACGAAGGGCGTCACCATCCCAATTAAACCTGTCACCTTATCCACATCCATAAAACCAGTCACAATAACCAGGGCTGAGACTAGGAGCGCCCCGGCCCAGATTGGCCAGTTGAATTGCTGGTTGAGGTTGGTCCCTGCCCCAGCAATCATAATAAAACCGGTACAAAAGAGTGTCATATTGATTAAGAAATCAATCACTTTGGAAATAAATGGTGATGAGATGTGGTTAAATACCTCACTGTGCTCCTGGACCTTGTAGTAGCTCCCGAATTGCAAGAGGACGATTCCTCCGACAATAAAGAGAATGGAGGAGATAACCAAACCCCAAATCCCCATTTTACCAAAACTTACAAAATACTGGAACATTTCTTGCCCACTAGCAAAACCTGCTCCGATGATCACGCCGAGATAGGCGAGACCAATTTTTACCATACTTTTAAATGTATTCATATTCCTTCCTTTCCTTACACTGTCTTCCATTATAAGGAAAAATAATAAGGATGCATGTTTTATGTTTTTTATTGATAGTCAAATGCGATTTGAGCTTATAAGGGAATAATAAAGCCTATTATTAAGCTTATCTTAAGCCTTGCCCAAAATAAAAAGGAGTACAATCATTGTACTCCTTAATTAACCGTTATTAGTCAAATCCTTAGTTATCGATCTAAATTTCAAAAAAATGAGCTTTTAATCTTGAGTCCCTAACCTTTCAATCTAGCAGAGCTAATCCTATTCCCCAAGCAATACCCATTGTCCAGTGAGCATGTCCATCTGATAGACTTGACCTGTTGCCTCGTCTACTTGGTAGAGGGCATCGAGATGGGCGACCCGACCATCGGGGCTATCGACCCGGTAGTCGTACTGGGTCCGTCCGGTCTCAGGATCTTGGCTTGGGCCCATCAGGTAGCTCTTTTGACTTGCTGGAGCTTGTTCTTCCATCGGCTCAGCTTCCCTTTGACCTGCTGGGGATTGTTTATTGGGCTGTAGGTCTTCTTCAGGAGCTCTTCTTGCTTGGATAGCTGTAGTCTCCTGCTTTTGACGGGCTTGAACCGGTGCGACATCTTGGACACTGGTTCGAATATCTACAATGTGTGGAGCTGCAGTCAACTGATTGATGGCTGGAATTTCTTTAATGAAGGCTTGACTGGCTTCGTTCGGATTCATTTCTACAAGCGATTGACTAGCCGTTGCACTTGGCGCATTGAGGGCCACCAGTAAAGCGGCGAGTCCAACACTGGCAATAACACTCTTTTTCATGGGGATCCCTCCTCTGTCCTTCTTACCTTTATTGTAACACACTTGTAACATTTTGTTAATTATTATGTAAAAGAAAAGCTGTGTTATCATTAGGATAAAAGGAAAGGAGCGATTCCATGTGCGGACGCTATGAATACCAGCTCAAGGACCCCCTCTTGGCCCACTTCTACCGCAAATTGGGCCAAAACAAGGCGGCTAGCGGCACCATCTATCCTGGCCAAGAGGTGGTCTGCTTGGGCTTAGACCCAAACGCCAAGGTCCGGGTAGCCAGTATGCGCTGGGGTTTTGACGGTTTCAAGAAGAAGCAATACCTAATCAATGCCCGGTCGGAAAGCATCAACGATAAGCTGGCCTTTGCCCAGTCCTTCCGCTACCGCCGTTGCATCTTCCCCATGTCCGCCTTCTACGAGTGGTCGGCCGACAAGACCCGCTTCCTCTTCTCAGCCAGCCAGGTCCTCTTCGTCGGTGGCTGCTACCAGGTCACTGTGCAAGCAGACGGCCAAAGCCAAGCCCAGGCTGTCCTCATGACTCGGGCTGCTGACCAGGTCGTCGGCCGCGTTCACCAGCGCATGCCTTATTTCGTCCACAAAGAAGACCTCCGCAACTGGCTTAGCGACTGGCACTACGCCTCCAACTACCAGGGCCAGGCGCCTGAACTTGCCATGCAAAAGGACAGTCCCGACCGGCTCAGCCACTTGGTCACCCTGGACTTAGAATAAGAGAAAATAAGTAATCACAAAAAGCAACTGGACTGATGACCCCAGTTGCTTTTCTTATTATTAATGCTTCACATTGCCTACCAATCAATCCAATGGTAAAGATAAAGCCGGTAACCGATCCACTTCAGGACCTCCATCCGAGCCATGCGACGTCCATTGGGGGTGGCCCGGTAGCCGTGACCATCCCGGTGGGCACTTACGAAAGTCAGGTCAAAGCCGTACTGGCGGTTGGCCCGGCGGAAGGTGAGCATGGTCCGGCGCATGTGATAATCGCTGGTCACAACATTGGCACTGGTCCAGCCCCGCTCGGCCATAATAGCTAGGCTGTTCACCGCATTGGTCCAGGTCGAAGTGGCCTGGTCTTCAGCCACTAGACTCTGAGGCGGTGCCCCCTTCTTCACATAAGTCGGAAAGATATCCCAATCTTTGTGGGCAGGGCGGGGCGCCACCAAGAGATAGCCCGTCTGACTATAGCCCGCCTCTAAGAGAGCCACAGCCTGGTCACTACGTTCCGGAGCCGGCCCTTCAGCCACTAGGATAATATCAGCCAGCTGGGGCGCCTGGCCGGTGTCCAGATGATAATAAAGATAGATCAGACGAGCGAGAAGCAAAAGAATTGCCACAAGCCCAAGCCCGAGATAAAACATGTAAGCCCTCCTTTCAGCACTTGCCCTATTCTAGCAAGTTTCCGGAGACTTTGCTTGCTTTAGCTCTCCAAGGGCCTCTTAATCCCTACGATTGATGATTTTTAATGGATTATCTACCAGAATTTTTGAGCTTTCTAATGACAAGATGAAGCAAAAGAAAAGACAAAACAAGGCCCGAACAATAAATCAATATAAAGCGATTCGTCAAAACGATTTCATCAGCATTTTTTAAAATCACTCCATAGGCTTGCTTGTAATCAGTCATCACAGCACTATCTGCCTGAGCAAACACCCTATCCATTGAAGATTTCATCAAGACCTGCTTTAATAGGGAATTAATTTGCGTTAAAGGAAACCAAGTCATGATTTGTTGCAAAGTCTTCCCAACTGAGCCAATTGACAAATAGACTCCTGAAATAAATCCGATAAAAGTTCCTACAATTGTACTTAGGCTTGTAAAAGCTGAGCTTGACTGAATAAAAGTCAAAATGGGTAGAATAATCGTTGCCGACAAAATTGTAGCTAGACAAACAATACCGAATATCTTGACATAATCCATGGCTGTAAAATCAAATATAGAAGAAAAGCCATTAAAAATTCCAATAGCAAAAATACAAGAAAATAGGGTTAAAGTAATGCCAAAAAGAATAGCAAAGATCGCGTAAGATAATTCAATCAGTATGGGAGAAGTCGGACTAACTTTAAAATCCTCAGTCAATTTATTTTCACGGTCTGCTACCATAACCCCAAAAGCACCCAAGGTCCCCGTCATTGAAATAATAGTCGTTAATCCTGCAATCAACCAATAATTAACCATTTGAATCGTATCTGTCGAAGCCGTCTTACTGTTGAGAGCTAACTTGATGGCATCAACCTGAATTTCTCCCAAGAAGATTTGGTAAATCAAAATAAGAATAATGATCGATAAAAATGACATCAAGAAAGCCATACGATCACGCGTATAAACCTTAAAATTTCTAGAAATGAATTCAAACATTACTCTCTCCATCTTTTTCCTTAAGCAAATTTAGATAGGCTGTTTCCAAATTAGAATAAGCTACGTTAAAACTTTCGATTATTGATTTTTCATGATTATCAGAAATAATCTGCATGATCTCATCTACTGTGACATCAGAAATTAAAATTTCTCTATTACTAACAACCGTACTTTTATTTATAAATGGAGCAATTTCTAACGCTTGGACTGAATAGCTTTCTTTTAACAATATTTGGAGATTGGTTGTTGAATGTTCTTTGATAAAACCTGAAACATTTCCTGAATAATAAAGTTTTCCAGCAATTAAGACATTCAAAACATCACAGCTTGCCATCTCTTCAAGATAATGCGTGATCAAAATAACTGTCATATGAGCTTCCTTATTTAAATGCTTAATCGCTTCCCACAAATCACGTCTTGTTTGGGGATCTAAACCAGTTGTGGGCTCATCCAGTAAAAGCAAAGAAGGATTAGATAACAGGGCGCGTGCAATGTCTACTTTACGCTTCTGCCCGCCTGATAATTGCCCATATTTTTTCTTTTTAATTTCACAAAGATTCAAATAGTCTTGTAAGTCTTCGAGGCGTTTTCGAACCTGTGCTTTTGACAAGTTATACAAAGCAGCTCTAGCAATCAAATTCTCTTCCACCGTCAAATTATTATCCAAGCGATTACTTTGAAAAACAATACCAATATGTCGATACAATTCCCTGTCGCTTAAAGCTTTACCCTCAATTTCCCAAGATATTTCACCTGAATTTGGCTTGAAATTTTTAATCAAAAGGTTAAAGAGAGTCGTTTTCCCAGCTCCATTAGGGCCAAGTAAACCATAAAATTTTCCCTCTTCAAAAACTAAATCAATCCCTTTAAGGGCCTCAAAAGAGCCGTAGCTTTTGCGAATATTCTGTAATTTTATTTTCATTTTCTGAGACCAGCATCCTTCTTTATAAAAAAGAGGAGCATTATAATCAACAACGCTCCCCTTCTGTCAATATTATAGACTCTTTCTACTGAATATGTAGAGACTAGAAAACTATTTGTTAGCTAGGTAGTATTAAAAATAATGTTGTTTTACTTTTCAGCTCTCCAAGGCCTTCTTAATACCACTTGAACTTAGATAATCAGTCAAGAAATCCGCAATCCGCTCATAGTAGCCCGGCTGGTATTTGGCTTCGGCGTGCCCACCATTGGGCAAGAGGAACAGTTCCTTGGGTCCCTGCTTTTTACTGGCATAGAGTTCGCGGGCCATGTCAACGGGGACGAAATCATCCTTTTCGGTATGGATAAAGAGGATGGGTAAGTCAGTTTTGGCGACTTCATTCTTTGGCTCCGCCCAGCGGATATCGTAACCCGCCTGCAAGCGGCCCACGCCTTCTGCCATATAGAGAACGGGGAAGGCTGGAAGATTAAAGCGCCATTTCAATTCTGAAGCAAAGATATCCCAAGTTGAGCTATAGGCACAGTCTGAGATAATGGCCTTTACTTGCTTGGGCAGGTCCAGACCTGATGCCATCAGGACGGTGGCCCCACCCATGGAGGTGCCATGGTAGACAACCTCCGCTTTCGGGTCTTCTTTGACCAGCCACTTGGTCCAAGCTAGGAGGTCATCCTTTTCAAAGTAGCCCATCCCAATATACTTGCCTTGGCTGGGTGCGTGGGCACGTTGACTGTAGGTCAAGACATTGTAGCCAGCCTCAGCGAAATGCCTGGCTAAGAGATTGGATTCGTCTTCACTGGACTGATAACCGTGGACGATAATTACCCAGCGATGGCTCGGGCGGTACTGCTTAATCTGGTGGCCATAGAGCTTCAAGCCGTCTGTTGACTGGATACTTAACGCTTGACGCCGGTCCCCCAGTCCAGCCAACCAATCCTGCCTGGCCTGTTCTTCCTTGGCCCTAGCCTGGTCAATCGCGAGCTGGTCTGCTGAGACATCAACAGCTGCCTCTCGCTTTTCTGCTCCTTGTTGGGGAACGAGGGCATAATTCACGAAATAAGAGCCGACACCATAACTCACTAAGCCAAAGAAAACTAGCAATATAATGAGGCCGTACAAACAGCCCTTCTTCCTTTTTTGCTTCACCTGACTACTCCTTATATTGTTTAATAACCTATATTTTAAACAATCAAGGCGCGCGCTTCAAGCTTTTTATGGACACCTACTTGCTTTAGGACCTCCCGGAGTTCTGCCAGGCCGGCATCAGACGTTGCCCAACTCGTCACAAAGCGCAGGATGACTTGCCTAGCAGTATTAGAAAGAATCGCTAATTATCAAGGGGTCATGTCAGAATTTTCATGAGATTAATGTTAGAGTTAAGATAGGCTATTTTTAAAATTTAAATCGAAAAAGGAGGTTTTGTATGCCTTTCATACAATTTGTGTTAGCCATTGCCCTCGTCTACGCGGCAGGACGCCTGATCCAAAAAGTGAAACTGCCTGCGATTCTCGGCTGGCTCCTGTGCGGCATGCTGGTTGGGCCCAACATGCTCAATCTCTTCCATGAAGGGATCACAGGCCATCCCGCCTTCCAATTACTGGCCACGCTCGCCCAAGTGATCGTGGGGATCATGATTGGTTCCAACTTGATTGTGTCTAAGATCAAGAAGGTCGGTAGCTCCATCTTCGAACTCGCCATCTGGCAGATGCTCGGAATCTTCCTCACCGTGACTCTGGCTTTTGGCCTGATCTTTGCTTGGTTGGATGTTCCTTTCCTGATTGCGATCATCTTCGCTGTCATTGCCATGGCAACGGCACCAGCCCCTGTCTTATCGGTGATTAACGAATACAAGACAGATGGTCCGCTCTCGCGGGCGACGGTGTCCATGACGGTGATGAATACCCTCTTGGTGAATATTATCTTCTACCTCTTCATCTCCGTCCTCCAATCCCAATTCAGCGAGGCATCCACTTCTGCCCTGGTCAATCTCGGGCTCATGATGGTCGTCCCTATCTTGATTGGGGTCGGACTCGGATACCTGGCTGGCCGCTTCATCGAAAACGCTGAAGGGAGTGGCTTGGGACGTTTCCTCACCAGTATTGTCTTAACGACTGCCATTATGTTAGCTGTTGACTATTGGCTTTATCCTACTCCCATGGCCAATTACATTATCCTAGGGGCTACCTTCTCAGCTGCCCTGGTCAATGTGATTTCAGACGACCAGCGTGAGGCGCTGAGCGATGGCTTTAGTCCGGTACAATCGGCTGGGCTCCTGCTCATCATCTTGAATCTGGCTGCTCCTCTCGACCCTAGCTTGCTGGTCCAAGCTGGTATCTGGAGTCTCGCCTATATCGCCTTCCGTTTACTAGGGAGCTTTATCGGGTCTAATCTCGGAGGCAAACGCATCGGGGCCGACTCCACAGTCCAAAAATACTTGGCCTTCACCATGATGCCCCACTCCGGGATCTCCCTGGTCTTCTCTTCCATGGCTGCCCAGGTCATCGGTCTTGTTGCAAGTGACCTCGGCGCCAGCATCCAGATCATCATTCCGGCAGCCGCTCTCATCAATGAGATCATCGCCGTTCTTATCGCCAAGAAGGCCTACGAATGGGCCGGTGAAATTGGCCAAGCTGATGATGACGATGACTATGTGAACCAAGACACATCCTATGCCACTCAGAGCCGGGATGCCCGCTACTACAATAATTAGCACTGACATTTAATTTAAAGGAGGACTTCTTAATGAGTCAAAAGAAACCAAATATTGTTTTAATTTTTGCAGACGACTTGGGGATGGGCGACGTTTCTGCCTTTAACCCCGAATCCAAAATCCATACGGAACATATCGATGCCCTAGCCAAGGACGGGATGCGTTTCACAGATTCCCACGCCACCAGTGCCCTCTGCACCCCTTCCCGCTACGGCCTCTTAACTGGCCGTTATAATTGGCGGTCCCGGCTTAAAAGCTCAGTCATCCCTGGAGACTCTCAGACCTTGATCGAGAAAGACCGGCGTACCCTCCCACAAATGCTTAAAGACCATGGCTACCAAACCGCTGCTATCGGTAAATGGCATTTGGGGATGGAATGGACCCTAAAGGACCACAAGGACTATGAACGCTACGGGGTTGACGGGGACAAGTACCGCGACCAAGAAGCCAACTACCAAAAAGGCCGGCCTTATTTTGGGAATACGACGGATGAACCGATCTTCCGGGGCACCGACATCGACTACAGCCAACCGATTAAATTCGGCCCTCTCAACTATGGCTTCGACTACTTCTATGGGACAGCAGCCAGCCTGGACCAAGCTCCCTTCACCATTATCGAAAATGACCGAGCCCTCTACCAACCTGAATACATGGCCGGTGACCACAATATCTCTCGGATCAAGTCGGATACCAACCGCTCAATTGAAGCCGGCGTGATGGCTCCTGAGCACAGCCCCTACCATGTCCCAGACCAAATGCAGGCCAAGGCGCTCGAGGTTTTAGACGAGATGATTGAAGCGGATGACCCCTTCTTCCTCTACTACCCTAACCACCTCGTCCACGGTCCGATTATCCCCCAAGAACGTTTCCGCGGTAAATCAGGAATCGGTGACTACGGTGACTTCGTGCTCCAGCTTGACTCCTATGTGGGTGAAATTGCCAATAAGCTCAAGGAAGCCGGCATCTATGAGGATACCCTCTTCATCTTTACTTCAGATAACGGCGCTTCACCAATCGTTGATATTGACCGCTTGAAGGAAGAAGAAGACCACGACCCAAGCAATGGGCTCCGCGGCCATAAGATGCACATCTGGGAAGGCGGTCACCGGGAACCTACCATCGTCAGCTATCCACGACTGATTGAAGCCAATACCGTCTCTAATCACATGGTCTCCCACTCCGACTTCTACAATACCATCGCCGATATCCTGGGCGAAGAGAAACGCGATGACGTGGCTGAAGATAGCTACTCCAACCTTCCCCTCTGGCAGGGCAAGGACCAGGCTGTCCGCGAAGACATCATCCACTCTGCCGGTAACGGGGGCTTCTCCATCCGCCGCGACTTCTGGAAGCTCATCATGGTTAAGGATGGCGGCCTAGGCGGCTATGAGCGTAACGTCGACAGCTATAAGGAAACCTTCCAAGCAACGGAACTCTATGACCTGCGTGATGACCTCTCCGAAAGCCACAATGTCATTACAGACCATCCCGATGTGGTTGATGAATTAAGCCAAGTCTTGGTCGACTACATTAAAGAAGGCCGATCAACCCCTGGCCAAGCCCAAGCCAACCAAGCCGACCTGCCAACAGGTGACTGGGAACAAGTTGCCTTTATGCCAGACTACGAAGACTATGTCCAAGGCCTCAACCAAGCCGCCGTTGAAGCTGGCCAAATCAGCCAGGAAGAGCTCGATAAGAACTCTGCATTTAAGAAAGAAGACTAAGTCAGTTAGAGTAGCTCACTAGCTGTAATTGGCAAGTTTAGAGATAAATAGATAAAAGCAGCCTAGTCGGTCACATCATAATCGATGCCCTAGGCTGCTTTTTTAGTTCTTTATTTACTGATTAATAAATGGAGACGCTAGCTTTAATCTTTGACCAGGTGGAGTTTGGACTTGGTGATGAGATACGTTGTAACTGTAAAGGCCAGACCTCCGACAAGATAGATGGCTAGTTTGGCCCCACTGAATTCCAAAGCCCGGCCGTCCATATAAGGAAAGACCACTTCCATCCAGAAGATCATGCCTAGGGTCCACAAAAGACCAGCGCGGAGCATTTGCTGGCGGAGTTGGCGGACGGCTTTTTTATAATCTTTGGCATCATAGAATTCGGTATCGGCCAGCCGGTACTTGCGCGTCTTGGCCAGGATATAGAGGGAATTGCCCATCAAGAGAAGAAAGAGAAAGATGGTCCCCAAGCTGACCTGTCCCTGGTTGAGGTCCCAAAGCAAGCTGATTAAAATCAAGATGGAAATGGCATACTGGGTCACGATATTGGCAAAGGCCAGGACTTCATTGAGCTTCTTCTCTTGGTATTCATCACGGTGGCCGATGAAGCCGAGGTAGTGTTGGATAATACGTTTTTTCATTTAAGATTCCTCCTCATTCCAAAACAATTGGTTTAAATCAGTTCCCAAAGCATGGGCTAAGCGCAGACAAAGGTCGAGCGACGGATTATACTTATCATTCTCAATTAAATTAATGGTCTGCCGAGCCACCTCCACCCGCCGAGCGAGTTCCGCCTGAGAAATGCCTAGCTTCTGACGGTAAGATCGCACATGGTTCATGGCCTCCCCTCCTTCTGTCATCTATATATGACACACTCCCAGTCTAACTTAAAGTCGAAGAAGTGTCAAATATAAATGACATATTCAAAAAAAGAAAGGCGAAAGGACCAGCTAGCCTAAGCTAAGCTTCCCTTTCGCTATAAACGAACATATCGATCAACCAGGGTTAAAGATAAAAGGCTTGTTGGCCAAGCCGGCAGCTAAAAGACCTAGCGGGTGAAAAAATCGCTTCCCCATCCACCTGACCTGGAATAGCTGGCGTCAGGCTTAGGTTACAGCTCGGGCCCCTGTAGAAGGCCAGGTGTTTGGAATCACCCTGGCCCTTACGCCATAGAATCTGGTAGAGCAAGCCTGGAATCGCCTGCCAATCCAGGTCATGGATCACTACAAGGGCCAGGTCGTCCTCTAGTTCGGCTATCCGGGGATCGAGCTGGATGCCCCCACCAAAGTAAGGATTCAACATGACTGCCACCAAGCTAACATCAGAAAAATGTTGGCTGTGGTCGCCTAGCTTTACATCAAGGGCAAACTTAGGAACCCGGCGCAAGGACCGGAAAAGACTCACCAGATAGCGGACCTGGTTTGCCCCGGGCACTTGCCAAAAACCGCCCTTTGCTTTTAGGGTCTCGCTCTCATGGATCACCTGGCCATCGAAGCCAAAGCCTAGGCTATTG
This sequence comes from Aerococcus sanguinicola, assembly GCF_001543145.1. Lineage (NCBI taxonomy): Bacteria > Bacillati > Bacillota > Bacilli > Lactobacillales > Aerococcaceae > Aerococcus > Aerococcus sanguinicola. Next base: position 669,214 of record NZ_CP014160.1, read on the forward strand.
ACAAAGACGCCTCCAGCCTTATCTAAAGTTGGACCAACCCGGCCAATTTTAAGCCGGCGAACCTGGCCTTTAAACATGGGAGCAAGCAGGTCTTCTATGCTCTCTTTGTCCGCTTGGTAGTAGCGGCTAAAATCATTGCCCGTCCCGGCTGAAACAAAGGCAAGAGGCAGGTCGAGGCCCCGATCGGCCAAAAGATTCACCAATTCATGCAGGCTCCCATCCCCACCAACCAGGATTAACCGATCCTCTTCTTTAAATTGGGACAAGCAACTTACTAAGAGCTCTCCCATATGGCCAGGGTACTGGGTCAGGTAAATCTGATAATCCGTTCCCCAACTCTCTAAATAGCTGGTGACTTCATTCAAGCGTTTCCTTCCCTTGCCCATCCCAGACTTCGGATTACAGATAATATGCATGCATTCCACAAGCCATTAACTCCTTTACTTCTCCAGATTTAGAATCTGAACCATTTGTCCTATTTTATCAAATTGATAAGCTAAAACAAGCATAAAAAAAGCACCTGCCATGGGCAAGTGCTGGAAAAGTTCTTGGTCGCCAATTCTTAACGTTTTGAGAATTGAGGCGCTTTACGAGCTTTCTTAAGACCTGGTTTTTTACGTTCTTTCATACGTGGGTCACGTGTGAGCAAGCCAGCGTCTTTTAATGGTTTACGGAAGTCTGGATCAACTTGCAGTAAGGCACGGGCGATACCGTGACGAGCTGCACCTGATTGACCAGCATAACCGCCGCCGTGAACGTTAATGTATACATCGTATTGACCTTCAGTTTGAGTAACTGCTAAAGGTTGTTTTACGATAACGAATAGAGATGCGTATGGAAGGTAGTCTTCCATTTCTTTGCCGTTGAAGACGATCTTCCCATTACCAGGTACTAAGCGTACACGGGCAGATGAGTTCTTACGACGTCCAGTTGCTTGATATTGTGCTTGTGCCACTAGCTGTTCCCTCCTTAAATTAAGTCCTTGATGTCTACAGTTTCAGGTTGTTGTGCTTGGTGTGGATGTTCCGCGCCAGCATAAACATGTAAGTGCGTGAATTGTTGACGACCTAATTTGTTCTTAGGAAGCATGCCTTTAATTGATAATTCAATTAAACGTTCTGGTTTTTCCGCACGTAAAGTCCCTGCAGTTGTTTCGTAGATGCCACCTGGGTAACCTGAGTGGTGGTAGTATTTCTTATCAGATGCTTTTTTACCAGTTAATTTAACTTTTTCAGCGTTGATGATAATTACTTGGTCACCAGTGTCTACGTTAGGGGTGAAAGTTGCTTTGTTTTTACCGCGCAGCATTGATGCTGCAACTGTTGAAAGACGACCTAATGGAATATCTGTTGCGTCTAAGATAACCCATTGGCGTTCAACTTCGTTAGCTTTTGCCATATATGTTGTACGCATTATCTACTTTTCCTCCGTTTTTCTTGACTGATTGTTGCAATTCACAATTGATTTCCGGGGCAATCGTGGGGCAAACAATACCGTTTAATATCATACCTTATCCGTCAAGAGAAGTCAATCCCTAAGCTTAATTTTCTTTGGAAATCTTGTTATAATATCAGTAAGGAGGTGCCCTATGAAAAAAACTAACGCTCTAGCCTTCCTCGTCGAAGGCATCCCGATCCTGACCCTTACCGGCCTAGTTCTCTCCCATCTTTTCCGCAAGAAAGATAAGGAGTCGTCTGCAGAATAATGTTTCTTTAACAAATGGTGTGGTGGAGCATCCGTTTCACTTTTGAATTTGATCGTTGAATATTCAGAGGATCAACAACGGCTGAAGCCGTCTTGTACTTTATCCGTAAGTCGCTGAAGCTTCAACGGCTAAAGCATAGCACCGGCTCGAGCCAAGGTCTCTCGCCTAGCGAGACTCAAACGGACCGTACGGCTAAAGCCTACGCTCCATAATTCGCTTCGCTTGCTTATTCATGGCTAACGATCAAATTCAAAGCTCCACTCCTGCTCGAAAACTAGCTGATATTGAAACTATATCTTACTCAATGACTAATTAATAAGAAATAGAAAACTAAAATAATTGACTATAAACGAAAAGAAACTGGAAACAAGGCCCAGTTTCTTTTTTTGTGGTCCTATTTAAATCTAAACGCAATCACTCAGATCTTATAAATACCCTTTATGAAATTTCAAGTGCTTGCCAATAAAGGTTGAAATGGTGTAATAGGAATGGTCATAGCCTTCTTCCTTTTGATAGCGGACGGGGTAGTCAGCGCCCTCTGCTGCTTCCAGGAAGGCACTTTCAGCCAATTGCTCAGGGTAAAATTCATCTGCTGTGCCTTGGCTAATGAAGATAGGAATTTCATCTTTGGCTTCCTTGATCAAGTGGACAGGATCCCAGTCAGCCCAAGCACTTTCGTCAGGTCCGAGATAGGCACTGAAGGCTTTCTGTCCCCAAGGCACTTGGGTCGGATTTGAAATGGGAGCAAAGGCCGAGATGCTTTGGAAGCGTTGGGGATTTTTAAGCCCCATCATCAAAGCGCCGTAACCGCCCATGGAATGCCCCATGATGGCTTGTTGGCTAGAGCCATGAGGGAGGCAGTCTTCAACGAGCTCAGCGAGCTCTTCCAATAGATAATCATACATCCGATAGTGGCTAGCCCAGGGTTCCTGGCTGGCATTGAGGTAGAAGCCAGCGCCTTGGCCCAGGTCATAGGCCTCGTCATCGGCGACTTCTGATCCGCGTGGAGAGGTATCCGGAATTAAGACCGCTAATCCCAAGTCTGCTGCATAGCGCTGGAAGCCTGACTTGGTGGAAAAGTTCTGGTCATCGCAGGTCAGCCCCGACAAGAACCAGACCAGGGGTACCGGATGCTCCTGGGCTTCTTTTGGCAGAAAGAGGCTAAAGACCATCTCACAACCAAGGACCTTGGAGTCGTGCTTGTAGCGGACCTGGTCTCCGCCAAAAATTTTCTTACTTTCAATTAATTCCATGGTTAAACCTCCTAGAAAGTCAGAATATCTCGCAGGGATTCACCGTTCTCTTGCCATTCAATGGCTTGTTCAATATCGTCAAAGGCAATGCGGTGACTGATGAAGGGCTTGAGGTCAATGCCACCCTCAGAGTATTCTTCCACTAATTCGCTGAGTCCCGTACGTCCAGTGACCCCACCAAAGGAAGTTCCTAGCCAGGTCCGACCGGTAATCAATTGGAAGGGACGGGTTGAGATCTTGTCATTGCCGGCAGCAACGCCCATGATGACACTTTCACCCCAGCCCTTGTGCGTAGCTTCAAGACCGGCATTCATCACGTCGGTATTGCCCACACAAACAAAGCTGAAGTCAACCCCGCCATCGGTCAATTCGATAATTTCTTCCTGAACAGGGCGGTCCAATTCGCTCGAATTGATGAAGTCCGTCGCCCCGAAGTCGCGGGCTACTTCTTCTTTGTTGGAATCGATATCGACTGCAATAATGCGTTCGGCTTGCGTCCGCTTGAGTTCTTGGATGGCAGCTAGACCCAGCGTCCCGATACCAAAGACAGCCGCAGTTGCCTTCTCATAAACGGCAGCATCATTGCGGACAGCCCCAATTCCAGTGGTTACCCCACAGCCTAAGAGGCAGACTTCATCCATGGGCACTTCGGGATCAATCTTAGTCAAGGCAATCTCAGGTAGGACGGTATATTCACTGAAAGTTGAAGTCCCCATGAAATGATAGATTGGCTTACCTTCATAAGAGAAGCGCGGCGTTCCATCGGGCATCACGCCTTGGCCCTGGGTTTCACTGATCGCCGAGCAGAAGTTCAAGCCTTTCTGGCAATAGTCACATTTCCCACATTCTGGCTTCCAGAGGGGGATCACATGGTCGCCTACTTCAACGCTCTCAACGCCCTCCCCAACTTTTACCACTTCCCCCGCGGCCTCATGCCCCAAGATACAAGGGAAAATAGCCGATGGGTCATCACCTGATAAGCTATAAATATCCGTATGACAAACCGAGGTGTGGGCAATCTTAACCATTACCTCACCTGGATGCGGATCCTCAACATCTACTTCAACCATTCTTAAATCATTGGGCCCAAAAGCCACTGCTGCTTTGCTTTTCATGCTATCCCTCTTTCTGTTATCGCTTGCTAGTTTGCGCCATTATTACTGATTCTATCATGACATAAAGCCATCCAAACTACAATTAAAAGCCCTTTCATAATTATTGAGCAAGAGCTAGAAGACAAATACATTTATTGTTTATTATAAAGCGAAATTTGATTAGTTTTTTCTTAGAATAAGGAGACCTGAAAAAGGCAAAAAAGGATATAATAAGGCTTTCATAGTAGCTTTTTAGCCTTCTTAACAAGATATAAATTTAATGATAGTTCTATTAATAGAACATTTTTTGTATATTTTTGAAAGTTAATAGCTTGTGAAATCGGTATCATCATGTATAATAAGATTGTGAAAGAGTTAGTAATAAATTTTACTTTAATAATAAAGGAGAATGTCAAATGAAAGTTATTGTAATTGGCTGTACCCATGCCGGAACTGCTGCAGTAACCACTATGTTAAATGAAAATGATGACATCGATGTTACCATTTATGAACGGAACGATAATGTATCCTTCCTCTCATGTGGGATTGCCCTCTATGTTGGTGGCGTTGTTAAGGATGTTGACGGCCTCTTCTACTCTAGCCCAGATGCCTTAGCTGAACTCGGCGCCAATGTGAAGATGGAACACGATGTCTTAGAACTTGACCAAGCCAACAAGAAAGTTCAAGTGAAAGACTTGAAGACAGGCGAAGTCTTTGAAGATAGCTATGATAAGTTAGTGCTTTCTTCAGGTTCTTGGCCAATTATTCCTCCAATTGATGGCTTAGACCTTGACAATGTTCTTCTCTGCAAGAACTTTAACCATGCCCAAGAAATTATCGCTAAGAAAGACGATAAGAAACGGGTAGCTGTTGTTGGTGGGGGTTATATCGGGATTGAACTTGTTGAAGCCTTCGCTGAAACCGGCAAGGAAGTTGTCCTCATCGACGGCATGCCTCACCCACTGAGCAAGTATCTCGATAGCGAAATGACCGATATCTTAGAAGAAACCATCCAAGAACATGGGGTTGAAATCCACATGTCAGAACTTGCTGATGGCTTCGTTGCAGATGAAAATGGTGCTGTCAAAGCTGTTCGGACCAATAAGGGTGAATATGAATGTGACATGGCCATCCTATGTGTCGGCTTCAAACCTAACAATGAACTCTTCGGCGACCTCAAGACCTTCGACAACGGTGCCTTAATCGTCGATGACTTCATGCATACCTCTGACCCAGATATTTACGCTTGTGGCGACTCTTGCGCCGTGAACTACAACCCTAATGACGGCCATGCCTACATTCCATTGGCTACTAATGCCGTTCGTATGGGGAACTTAGTAGGTAAGAACATTAAAGAGGACCGTGTCGAATATCGTGGTACCCAATCTACTTCTGGCTTGAAACTCTTTGGCTGGAACATTGGCTCGACAGGGGTTAACGATGGCTCAGCTGAATCATTCGGCCTAGACACTCGTTCTGTCTATGTCAAGGACTTCTACCGTCCCGAATTCATGCCAACCAATGAAGTCGTTCATATGAAACTTGTTTACGAAGTGGGCACCGGTCGGATCGTTGGGGGCCAATTAATGTCCAAGTATGACATCACCCAATCCGCCAACACCCTCTCCTTGGCCATCCAAAACCATATGACCATTGAAGATTTAGCCTATGTCGACTTCCTCTTCCAACCTCACTTTGACCGCCCATGGCACTATCTCAACATCCTAGCCCAAGCGGCCCTAGACCAAGAAGCTAAGTTAGCTGAATAATTCACAGGATAAGAAAAAACTCCCAGTCCATCTGTGGCTGGGAGTTTTTTTGCCTTCCAAAGTTGATTTAAGCCTATAAAACATGATACTAAGCAGAGATCGTCATAAAGAGCATGGCCGTCGCAAAGACCCAAAAGAAGAGGCCAATGCCAATAAAGAGCAAGTACCACTTATTGCGCGACCGTTTGTATAAATAAAAGGACGATCCTACCAGCAAGAGTGACACCACAATGCCAAGAAAAATAACAAGTAACAGAACAAACGCCTCCTCTTCCTATGCATCAAAATCTGCTTCCTTCTTAAAGTTCAACCACTGGGCGGTCTTTTGAGCCCGGTCTTCTGCTGATAAATAGAAAACTTCATCCAGGTAGAGGCCATGAGCGGCTGCAGTGGGGCCCGCTTCATTGCGGTCTCGGACTTCAAGCAAACGGGGCATCTCCTCAATCGGTTTAAGCCCGTCGCCGATTTGGAGCAGGGTGCCCACCAAGATACGGACCATATTGTACAAGAAGCCATCCCCCTCAAAGAGGAAGTAATAGCTAGAAGGGTCTGCTCCTGGATGTACTTCTGCCCGGTAAATGGTACGCACAAAATTCGTCTTATCGGTATGAGTTGAACAAAAGCTTTCAAAATCATGCTGGCCCTTAACATAGCTCAAGGCTTGGGCCATACGGTCAAGGTCTGTCCGATAGGGATGGTGGAGGGCATAGTGGCGCTTGAAGGGGGACATGAAAGGCGCCCCTTCCACCCGGTAAATATAGCGCTTGCCCGAGGTATGGTAGCGAGCGTGGAAAGTGTCTTCCACCGCTTCGACCTTTTGAATACAGATGCTATCGTCACAGATACTATTCAGGGCACGCAGGAGCGCCTCTTCAGCTATCGGCGTTGGGTAATCGAAGTGGACCACCTGACCATAAGCATGGACCCCAGAATCTGTCCGTCCAGAGCCATGAACATTAATCGCCTGGCCCTTGGTCATCAATTTTAAAGCCCGCTGTAGCTCCCCCTGGACACTAGGTCCATTGGGCTGCACTTGAAAGCCGACATAGGGACTGCCATCATAGGCCAAAGTCACCTTGTAACGTTGCAAAGAATCGCCTCCTTAATCTTTAAGGAAAAGAAGCCCTAGGCAGACCAGACCTACCACGACAAGCGATAGGGTATCTCGGCCCTGCCAGGTCAATTCCCGGTACTTGGTTCGTCCTTCTGCCCCGCGATAGCCCCGCGCCTCCATAGCCGTAGCTAGGTCATAAGCCCGGTTAAAGGCATTGACAAAGAGCGGGATTAAGATTGGAATAAAGGCTTTCACCCGTTCAAAAAGATTGCCTTCATTAAAGTCCACGCCCCGTGCGCGCTGGGCATTCATAATTTTATCCGTCTCATCAATTAAGGTCGGAACGAAGCGCAGAGCGATGGAGAGCATAAGCGCCATCTCGTGGACAGGTAAGACCTTACGGAAAGGTGAAAATAAACTTTCGAGAGCGTCGGTTATGGCTAAGGGCTGGGTGGTCAGGGTGAGCAAGGTTGAAATAAAGATAATCAAGACAAAGCGCAAGAAGATAAAGGCCGCATTCATCAAGCCATCCTTGGTCAAAACTAGGAAGCCCCACTGCCAAATAACCTCCCCTGTCCGGGTGAAGAAGAGCTGCAAGATCACCGTAAAGAGAATCAAGACCACCATGGGACGTAAGCCCTTGATAAAGACCGACAGGGAAATATTCGTCAAAGCCACCATAAACATGACAAAGGCAAATAAGAGGGCATAGGACCAAACATTATTAGCAAAGAAAATAAAGATCAGGAGAAGAACCATAGCCAGCAACTTAGCACGCGGGTCTAAGCGGTGGATGAAGGAATTCCCCGGTAAATAACGCCCTAGGATAAATTTATCCTTCATTGGAGTCTAGCCCCCTTCCTAAATCTGTCAGGATAGCATCGGCTAAGTGGTCCACTGTCAGAGCTGTCCCGCTTAAGGCCCTGCCCGTTTGAGCTTCATAAGTCCGGGCAAAGTGCAGGCTATCCGGCAAGTCCAACTGGTGCTGGTGGAGCCAGTCAGGATCCTGAAAAATCTCTTCAGGACGACCTGAGCGGATACAAGTACCGCCCTCCATAACGATGACATGGTTGGCATACTTAGCCACGTCATTCATATGGTGGGAGACCAAAACCACTGTCAAGCCCTTGTCCTGGTAGAGCTGGTAGAACATTTCCAGCATTTCTTTTTGGCCTTTAGGGTCCAGACCGGCAGTCGGCTCATCCAAGACGAGCACTTCCGGTTGCATGGCGAGGATCCCGGCAATAGCCACCCGGCGCATCTGGCCGCCCGATAATTCAAAGGGAGACCGGTCATGGAGCTCAGGAGCAATGCCCACTAAATCTAAGGCTTCCAAGGCCCGTTCCCGAGCCTCTTCTTCGCTAGCACCATAGTTCTTAGGCCCGAACATAACGTCGGCCAAAAGGGTTTCTTCAAAGAGTTGGGATTCCGGAAATTGAAAGACCATGCCGACTTTAGCACGCAAGTCCTTCAATCCCTTACCCTTACTTTCCGAGTTTAGAACAAAATGGCCCAAACGGACCTCTCCAGAGCTAGGAAGGAGCAAGGCATTGAGATGTTGGATCACTGTCGACTTGCCTGAACCTGTATGGCCAACCAAGGCTGTAAAGCTCTTATCTGGGATGGTTAAGCTGACATCATGCAGGGCCTGCATCTCAAAGGCTGTCCCTGCGCCATAAGCAAAGCCTACCTGGTCGAATTCAATTTGCATAGATAGTCCACCAACCCTTCTTCCGTTAAATAAGCTTCTGGCATGTCAAGCCCCCGTGCTTGGAGGGCCTCCTTTAATTGTTCGGCAAAGGGAACATCCAAGCCCATCTCAACCAGGGCCTGGCCTTCCTTAAAGATTTCTTCCGGGCGGCCCTTTTTGACGATTTGCCCCCGGTTCACGACAAAGATTTGATCTGCCATAGCAGCTTCATTGAGGTCGTGAGTAATGGATAGGACCGTCATCTCCTGACTCTCCTTAATGTCCTGCATCAAAGAGACGACCTCATGTCGGCCTTCTGGATCTAGCATGGCCGTCGCTTCATCCAAGATAATCACTTCTGGTTGTAAGGCGAGGACGCCCGCAATAGCCACCCGCTGCTTCTGTCCACCAGATAGGCTAGAAGGCTCCCGGTCCTTGTACTGGGTCATATTGACCTGGTCTAAGGCCCGATTGACCCGTTCAACCATCTCGTCTCTAGGAATGCCTGCATTCTCTAAAGCAAAGGCCACATCGTCTTCTACTGTCGCCCCGACAAACTGGTTATCCGGATTCTGGAAGACAAAGCCAATCTTTTGGCGGATCTCCCACACCGTCTCTTCGGAAAGTTCTTGACCGTCCACATAAATATGGCCGGATTGGGCCTCCAGGAGCCCATCGATGAGCTTAGCCAAGGTCGATTTCCCTGACCCATTATGGCCAATAACGGCTAGCCAATCGCCCCGTTTAATTTCAAAGGATACTCCCTGGATAGTGGGCCTTTCTTGGTCTTCTTGATAGGCAAAGATTAAGTCCTCGACACGAACGATCGTATCTTCCATAGCTGCCTCCTTAATTAAAAGGACCCTACCGCAAGTCCGGCAGAGTCCATTATTCTTTGTTTAATCAGTTGAGTTGCCAAACCGCCTCTAAAGGCTGAATGGTCAACCCTGCCACATATTAAGGTGATACTTACAGTTTACGCTAAAATGCTTAAGACTGCAATCATAAACTTATGAAGCGAGGGTCAATCTTGGCTCTTCTTTTCCTTATCTTCAGGTAGTTCTTGGTGCTCCGATTCATAGATAGCCCGGGTCACAAAGGCCACCCACTGCTTACGGCCTTCATCATTGAAGTGGACCCCATCGTCGCCTAGCCAGCTCGGTGCGGCCTCCTGACTATTGAAGTAGGCATTCCAATCCAGGTAGTGAACCTTATCCCCTAATTGATCAGCGGCAGTCTTGAGATTGGCATTCACCTCGTCGCACCAAGGCCGGTTAACATGGGTATTGACCAAGTAAATCGTCCGGTCCTTGCCGATCTGTTCCACCATATCCACGATTTGCTGGCTGGAAAAGCCGCCATTAGCTCCCAAGTTAATGACCACTGGATTAAAGAGGGCCTGGTTGGCTTTAAGCTGTTCAATCACCGGCGCAATGGCATAGACTTGCCGGCCCACTTCCGCACTGATATAGGAATTAGGATAAGTAATCGACAGGACTTCAGAAGCTCCTAAGAGCAAGGAATCGCCGATAAAAGTCGCCTGGAGGTTATGGGCCATCTGCACCTGTTCTTTAGGAAGCGAGGAGAGGAAGCCCTGTTGGTCGGCTGGCAATTGGTCGATATAGGCTTTTATTTCTTCTTCGCTGGCCGGATCCGATACATTACCCTGGGCGATAGCTTGGTTTTGCTTCTTCAGCGCAGCCTTTTGCTCTTCGGCCTGGCGGATCTGGTCGGCCGTTTCATGTTCAATCGGTGCCAGGGCGAGCGCGACTCCAGTCCCCACTAGCATCGCGAGATAGGCCCAGAAGGCGATCCGGCTAGCTAGAGGAGTCTGAGAGGACAAGGCCGCTCTGAAGCCTGATTTTAACTGGAGGGGGACTCCCTTAGGCCGGTTGAAGATAGGAACATAGGCCTTCCGGTGGACCACCACAATATGGGTCAGGGCCCCAAGCAGAATAATGAGAGCCAGCTGCCAAGCAATCGAAGAGACGAAGAAGTTAGACGACTTAGGCGCTGAACGGAAGATGATAAAGACAGGATAGTAGAAGAGATACATCCCATAAGTCATCTGACCTAACCAAGATAAGGGACGGAAGCGCAAGACCCTAGTGATCAAGTTGCCTGGCAGGGTTAAGAGGACCAGAAAGGCAAGCACTAAGAGGTCAAAGACAAACATCCCGCCATAGTAGGTCAGACTCCAGGAATCCGTTAAATAGCGCATCATGAAGAAAATGAGGCCCCCGATGCCCAAGGTCAAGAGCGAAGTCAACCAAGTGGCCCCCTTCTTGATGATCTGACGGAATTTATCCGTCTGCATCATTGTTCCAGCTGCGGCCCCTAAGGCAAAACTGAAGAGTCGGGTATCCGTCCCGTAATAGACGCGACTCGGGTCCTTCCCCGGATCAAAAAGTACCGCCATCAGAATAGCACTCAGAACAGCTAGGATGAAGTACAAAAAGGAAGCCTCTTTGGCAGACTTTAAATGGGGCCTGACCAAACGAACCAGGGCCGGCCACAAGAAGAGAAACTGGGCATACATGCTCAAGTACCAGAGATGGGTGAAGATCGAAGGATGAGCGAAATCAGCAAAATACGACCCTCCCGCTAGGATCTGCGACCAGTTATTGACAAAGACCAAGCTGGAGAAGAACATGCGTGGCAGATTAGTCAAGAGGTCAAAACGAAAGACCAAGAGATAGCAAGTCCCCACCACCAGGACGAAGAGCATGGGCCGGAAGAGTCGTCCCAGCCGCCTGAAAAAAGTCGACCAAAAACGCGGGAATTCTCCCGTCATCTGATAGCCCTTCTCCATCCGCCCGCTAATTAAGAAGGCCGAGAGGATAAAGAAGATGTCTACAGCTAAAAAGCCCCCTGGTAGGAGGTGTTTTGTATAATGATAGAAAATAATAGCCAGCATCGACAGAAAGCGTAGGCTATCAAAGGGTCTAAAATATTTACGTTTGGACAAAGTTGCCCCTCCTCATCGATAATAATCCAATAATAGCACTAAAGCGCCTGACTGTCTTCAAAATTCCAGATTATTTTCCTTAATTTTATAAATAAGCGACCAGTTGAACTTATGACACATTCAAGTTAGCTTAAAAAGCGGCAAGGCGTATTGACTTCCCCTCCAGATCGAACTAAGACGCTGCCAGCCACACTTAGGGGACTTAACTGTGGCTGGCTTCCTGTTAAGCCACAGTTGCCCTTCTCGATTGTGGGCTAGAACTCAGTCACCCACATTCGCAGTACTTGCTTGTGGCTTGGCAAGGATTTACACACATTCCTAACCTTTTATTGTGGCTTCACCTTGATTAAGCCACACTCGTCGTGCTTGACTATGGCTAGGGCGAGAACATAGACAAGAACTAGCTGCTATTGTACTCTCGCCAGCCCTCACACCCTGTAGTCGGGTTCGAGGATGCAGAAAGGGCTCCTCTTCGTAAAAGGACGTCGAAGGCTTGCAGCCTTCTCTGTCTTTTTACTCCAGAGGTCCCTTTCTCCCGCATCCTCTCACACCCTGGTATAGTCGGGCTTGCAAAGGCAGAAAAGGAGTGACTTCAGCAAAAGGAAACGACCGGCTGAAGCCGCTCTTATCCCTTTTGCCTCCAGTCATCCTTTTCTAACCGCCTTTGCTCACACCCTGATATAGTCGGGTTCGCAGTTGCAGACTTGAAGTGACTTCACCCAATCGGAACGAACGGCTAAAGCCGCTCTTTTCCGTTTGGGCTCCAGTCATTCAAGTCTGGACGCAACTGCTCACACCCTGATAACAAAAAAAGCATTCATGCAATAACATGGATGCTCGTGTTTTGGAATTAGGATATATTTTCACTTCCGGAGCACCTGCCCCGGAAGTGAAAGAGCTAGACTTGGGTTACCCCATCATCATAACGCTCTACATACATCTGGCTTACACTAATTCAATAATCGCCATCTTAGAACCGTCACCACGACGAGGTTCAGTCTTAAGAATACGGGTATAGCCGCCTTGACGATCAGCATAGCGAGGGCCTAACTCGTTGAATAATTTTTGTAAGGCTGTTTCAATAACGATGTCATCATCTTCCGCACGAACATCAGCGATTTCGTTACGAACAAATTTAGCAGCTTGACGACGTGCGCTAAGGTCACCTTTCTTGCCTAAAGTAATCATTTTTTCAGTAGATTTACGGATTTCTTTAGCACGAGATTCGGTAGTTTCGATACGTTCATTGATAATTAAATCAGTCGTCAAATCACGTAATAGAGCTTTACGTTGTGAGCTGGTGCGACCTAATTTACGGTAACTCATCAGAGAATTCCTCCTTCACTTTATAATTAATCTTCTTGGCGCAAGCTTAAATCGAGGGCAGCCAACTTATTCTTGACTTCATCGAGTGACTTACGGCCTAAGTTACGAACTTTCATCATTTCTTGTTCAGTTCGGTCAGTTAATTCATCCACAGTATTGATACCTGCACGTTTCAAACAGTTGTATGAGCGAACAGAAAGATCCAATTCTTCGATTGACATTTCGAGCATTTTTTCTTTCTGAGTTTCTTCTTTTTCGACCATGATTTCAGCAGATTTTGCTTCATTGGTCATATCAACGAAGATCGCCAAGTGTTCCGTTAGAATCTTAGCAGCTAAACTCAACGCTTCATGAGGGGCTATCGTCCCGTCAGTCCAGATATCATAAGTCAACTTATCGAACTGGTTAATTTCACCAATACGGATATTTTCAACTTGGTAGTTAACTTTTTCGATTGGTGTGTAGATTGAATCTACTGGAATTACGCCAATTGGCATATTTTCTGATTTGTTATGTTCAGAGCGAACAAAACCACGACCATTTTGAACATTCATCAGCATATGGAAACGGGCTCCATCTTCGAGGCTGCAAATGTGCAAGTCTGGATTCATGATATCAAAATCAGCATCGGCCGTAATATCCGCTGCAGTGACCTCTGCTGGGCCAACTACATCAATTTCGACTTGTTTTTCTTCAACATCATAAAGTTTCAAGGAAAGCTTCTTGATGTTCAATACAATTTGAGTGACATCTTCGCGGACACCTGGGATTGTAGAATATTCATGTAAAACATCATCAATCTGAACTGATGTTACCGCTGTACCAGGCAATGATGAGAGTAAAATACGACGCAGGGAATTGCCTAAGGTTGTTCCGTAACCACGTTCTAATGGTTCAATCGCAAATTTACCAAATTTGTTATCATCGCTGATCTCAATCGTTTCAATAGTTGGTTTTTCAATTTCGATCATAATCTACAAGTATTCCCCTTTCAAAACGTGAATTTTGCACCACTACTGCTTCCAAAAAGTTTTCGGCAAGCTGTTTGAAAAACAGTACTATACACGACGACGTTTTGGAGGACGGCAACCGTTGTGTGGGATTGGGGTTACGTCACGAATTGAGGTAACTTCCAAACCAGCAGCTTGTAAAGCACGAATTGCAGATTCACGACCAGGTCCTGGGCCTTTAACAGATACTTCAACAGTCTTCATGCCTTGGTCCATAGCAGTCTTAGAAGCAGCTTCTGAAGCCATTTGGGCAGCATAAGGTGTTGATTTACGGGAACCCTTGAAACCAAGTGCACCTGCGGATGACCATGAAATTGCATTACCATGTTCATCAGTAATCATAACAATAGTATTATTGAAAGTTGAGTGGATATGAGCAACACCAACTTCAACATTCTTTTTCACGCGACGTTTACGTGTTTGACGTTTTGCTTTAGCCATTTGATTAACTTGCCTCCTTTACTTTAAATTAATTATTTCTTCTTACCTGGGATCGCTACACCGCGACCTTTACGGGTACGAGCATTGTTCTTAGTATTTTGACCGCGAACTGGTAGGTTACGACGGTGACGCATACCACGGTAGGAACCGATTTCTTGTAAACGTTTGATGTCCATGTTGACATCACGACGTAAGTCACCTTCAACCTTGATCTTATCAACTTCTGCACGAATCTTATCTAATTCATCATTGCTTAAATCATTCACACGGATATCTTCAGAAACGCCAGCATCAGCTAAGATCTTTTTAGCTGTTGTGTTCCCGATCCCATAAATGTAAGTTAAGGCAATGACAATACGTTTGTTACGTGGAATATCTACACCTGCAATACGAGCCATTCGATTGGCACCTCCTTTATTAACCTTGGCGTTGTTTATGTTTAGGGTTTTGGCAAATTACCATGACTTTGCCATTACGACGAATCACTTTGCATTTGTCGCAAATTGGTTTAACAGACGCTCTAACTTTCACGATTGACCTCCTTATATCATTTAGAAATTACTTGAAACGATATGTAATCCGTCCCTTGGTCAGATCATATGGAGACATTTCGACTTTTACACGGTCACCCGGTAGAATTCGAATATAATTCACACGAATCTTCCCAGACACATGGGCAAGAATCTCTACGCCGTTTTCAAGTTCGACTTTGAACATTGCATTAGGTAAAGTCTCAGTGACTGTACCTTCTACTTCGATCATATCTTCTTTAGACACTATATTTCCTCCTCGTTACACATATGTGCGACACGACAACATGAAGAAAAACTCATCTCAAAAGTTCTCAATAGGATTAACCTGAACATTATACCATTAAAGAACATCTAATGCAAGACTTTATTCAATGATCTTTTTGATTTCGTTAAAGACATTATCGATTCCGATGTCACCAGGCACCCGGTAAACCTTACCTTGACTTTCGTAGAAGTCGAGGATTGGGGCTTGTTGCTCTTGGTTAACTTCGATCCGATTCTTAACCACTTCAGCCTTATCATCGTCGCGGGTATAGAATTCTTCTGCCCCACAGCGATCACAGACGCCTTCTTCTTTCGGAGGGTTAAAGTTGACATTGAAGGTTGCCCCACAATTGCCACAGATAATCCGACCACTTAGGCGTTTTTCTAGGACTTCAGGATCAACATCGATATAAATGACAGCATCAATGGTCTTGTTAATGTCTTCCAGGATTTCTTCCAAGGCCTTAGCTTGGTTGAGCGTCCGTGGGAAGCCATCTAACATGAAACCCTTAGCTTCTGTGTCTGCTTGTTGTAAACGTTCTTTAACAATCCCATTCGTTACTTCATCTGGCACAAGGCCACCCTTGTCCATGTATGATTTAGCTTCTTTACCGAGTGGGGTTTGGTCTTTGATGGCTTGACGGAACATATCTCCTGTTGAAATATGTGGAATGTCATAAGTTGCCACAATTTTTTCTGCTTGGGTACCCTTACCAGCACCTGGCAGCCCCATCAAAATAATATTCATTTCCATCCTCCGAACTTCAATTCTTGACTAGCGAATAAAGCCTACATAGCGACGCTTGATTAAGCGACCTTCAATTTGTTTAGCTGTATCGAGTGCGACACCGACAACGATGAGTAAACTTGTCCCTCCAAGACCAATCGTTCGTGGAAGATCAAAGAAATAGGACCCCATTAGAGGTAGGATGGCAATCATCATTAAGAATAATGAGCCCACACTGCTTAAACGATTGAGCATCTTGGAAATATAACGTTCTGTTGGTAAACCAGGACGCACACTAGGGATATAAGCGCCTGATTTTTGGAAGTTCTCGGCAACGCGTTCAGGATTAATTTGGATATGCGCATAGAAGAATGTAAAGAGTACAATCGTTACCGCATATATGGTCATCCCGATTGGTTGTTCGAGATTAAAGACTGTCTCTGCTGTTTTGAACCAAGCGGCATCTGAGAACTGGGCCGACAAGAGGCTGAGAACCGTTTGTGGCACCATGATGATGGAGCTGGCAAAGATAACTGGAATAACCCCGGCTGAGTTAATCTTCAGCGGCATATGGGATTGTTCCACTACTGTGCTCGCCCGTTTGGAATAGCGTACCGGAATACGCCGTTCAGCTTGGTTGACGTAAACAACTAAGATAATTAGAAGTAATGCAACAAGGGCAAAAATACCCCCAAAGATGGCATTTTGAGTGAGCTGAGCTTGGTCAGTCACATCAATTAAGCCTTTCTTAACAGCGGTGAGGACTTCGCCGGGAATCCGAGCAACAATCCCCGAGAAGATAATCAGAGAAACCCCATTCCCGATACCGAATTGGGTGATTTGCTCCCCGATCCATACAACGAGCATGGACCCAGCTGTCATGACCAAGGCAATAATGCAGTAAGTGAGCATTCCTGGATCCTTGATCAGGCCGAATTGCGAGAGGGAGTTAAAGCCAACCGAAATCGCAATGGCTTGGAAGAAAGAAACAAGAACAGAGAGATAGCGTGTCCACTTATTCAGCTTACGCCGTCCCACTTCACCTTGTTTCGACCATTCTGTAAAGGCTGGCACAATGTCCATCTGCAAAAGCTGTACCACAATCTGAGCCGTGATATAAGGGGAGACCCCTAAGGAAAAGATTGAGTAGTTGTGCAAGGCCCCGCCGCCAAAGGTATTCAACAGACCAAAGAGCCCTGAATTAACGAGCGTATTTATCGCTTGTGCATTCACACCTGGAACTGTTATATGTGTCCCGAGACGGAACACAATTAACATTCCCAAAGTAAAGAGGATGCGACTTCTAACGTCTTTATCCTGAAATACAGCTTTCAGAGTAGTGAACATTAGATCACCTCGATTGTGCCCCCAGCTGCTTCAATTGCTTCTTTAGCTGTAGCTGAGAATTTAGCTGCTTTAACGGTTAGTTTGCGTTCTAATTCACCAGCACCTAAAACTTTAATAGCTTTCTTGGTATTCTTAACAAGACCAGCTTCAACTAAAGCTTCTGGCGTTACTTCAGCCCCATCTTCAAAAACGTTTAAATCGTCGATATTAACGATGGCGTATTCTTTGCGGTTAATGTTTGTAAAACCACGTTTAGGGATACGACGGTACAATGGGGTTTGCCCACCTTCAAAACCTAAACGTACTTTACCGCCTGAACGAGCTTTTTGACCTTTTTGGCCGCGACCTGAAGTCTTACCGTTACCTGATCCAGACCCACGTCCTAAACGGTTACGGACATGACGTGATCCTTCACTTGCTTTTAACTCGTGTAATTTCATAATCTTCAAGGCACCTCCTTATTTCTTATTGTATTATTTTACTTCTTTAACTTCAACTAAATGGGCAATCTTCTTGATCATTCCGTCGATTGCTGCATTTGTTTCTTTTTCAACTGTGCGACCAGTCCGGGTTAGGCCCAGTGCTTCACAGGTTTTGATTTGGTCAACTGGACGACCGATAACACTGCGTTTTAAAGTTATTTGAACTTTTGCCATGTTGTAAGCCTCCTTAACCTAAAATTTCTTCGACTGACTTACCACGTAATTCAGCGATTTCTTCAGGAGATTTCAATTCTTTAAGCCCTTGGATGGTTGCACGCACAATGTTAATTGGAGTGTTTGATCCGAGTGACTTAGAAGTGATATCTGCAATACCTGCTAATTCGACAACGGCACGAACTGGACCACCAGCAGCAACCCCCGAACCATTCTTAGCTGGTTTCAAGAGGACTTTGCCCCCGTTAAAAATACCTAATACTTCATGAGGGATAGTGGTTCCTGCGCGAGGAACTTCGATCATGTTCTTCTTAGCAGCTTCAACCGCTTTACGGATTGCTTCAGGAACTTCAGCAGCCTTACCTGTACCGAATCCAACGTGTCCATCTTTGTCGCCTACTACTACAAGCGCGGAGAAGTTCATGCGACGGCCACCTTTAACTACTTTAGTGACACGATTGATAGCAACAACGCGATCTTCGATTTCACGGTCGTTAACTTGTACAAATTTGTTTGTCATGTTATGGCTTCCTCCTTTTCCTAAAATTCTAGTCCGTTTTCACGTGCAGCGTCAGCTAAAGCTTGTACGCGGCCATGATATTGGTAACCGCCACGGTCAAAGACAACGGTTTTGACATTTTGTTCAGATGCAGCTTGGGCAATTTTCTTACCAACGGCTGCAGCTTTTTCAACTTTTGTCCCAGTTTCTTCACCATCAGAGGCACTTGCAAGCGTAACACCCGCTACGTCATCAATTAATTGAGCGTAGATGTGTTTATTTGAGCGGAAAACGCTCAAGCGTGGGCACTCTGCTGTTCCAGAAATGTGACGACGTACACGTGCGTGACGTTTTTTACGTAAGACATTTTTATCTGGTTTGCTAATCAAAATGGTTCACCTCTTATTTTCTACTTTAATTTGATAGGTAAGGATAATCCTAAGATTATTTACCGGTTTTACCTTCTTTGCGGATAATGTGTTCGTCAGAGTAACGTACCCCTTTACCTTTGTAAGGTTCTGGACGACGAATTTCACGAACGTTAGCGGCGAATTGGCCTACTAAGTCTTTATCTGCACCTGAAATGTTAATTTCAGTATTTGATGGTAAATCAACTTCGATGCCTTCAGGAATGTCAAACTCTGCTGGGTGGGAAAGACCAACGCTCAGCGTTAATTTGTTACCTTGGGCTTGTGCACGGTAACCTACCCCTTGTAAGAGTAAGGTTTTCTTGAAACCTTCGCTAACCCCTAGAACCATGTTATTAACTAAAGCACGAGTTGTCCCGTGTAAAGCGCGAACATTCTTTTGGTTGTTAGGACGTTCGAAAGTGATTTCGTTTTCTTCTACATTGATTGTAATTTGTGGATCGAATGTACGAGTTAGTTCACCTTTAGGGCCTTTAACGGTTAAAGTGTGGTCTTGTACATCGATGGTTACGTTACTAGGAATTGTTACTGGTTTATTACCAACACGACTCATCTAGACTGCACCTCTTTCAATTTTATTTTTTAGGGCCTACCATACGTAAGCTAAGACTTCGCCACCAACGTTTTTAGCGCGAGCTTCTTTATCAGTGATAACACCTTCAGAAGTTGAAATGATGGCAATTCCTAAACCGTTCAAGACTTTAGGGACTTCATCAGTTTTCGCATATACACGTAAACCTGGTTTAGAAATACGTTTTAAGTTTGTGATAACACGTTCGTTATTCTTACCATATTTCATGAAGACACGGATGATACCTTGCTTGTCATCTTCAATGACTTCGAAATCTTTGATGTAACCTTCTTCTTTAAGAATCTTTGTGATTGCAACTTTCATTGCTGATGCTGGAACTTCAAAAGACTCGTGGCGTACCATATTAGCGTTACGCACGCGTGTTAAGAAATCAGCGATTGGATCTGTCATGACCATTACCTGTTCACCCTCCTTTACTTATTACTCTCGATTACCAACTAGCTTTTCTGACACCAGGAATTTGTCCTTTATAGGCAAGTTCACGGAGGCAGATACGGCATAACTTGAATTTACGGTAAACAGAGTGTGGACGGCCGCAGCGTTCGCAGCGTGTGTATTCTTGTGTTGAATATTTTGCTTTGCGTTTATTTTTCGCAATCATTGATTTTTTAGCCAAATCGATTCCCTCCTCCTATTATTTTTGGAACGGCATTCCAATTTGAGTTAATAACTCTTTTGATTCTTCATCAGTGTTCGCAGTTGTAACGATAACGATATCCATCCCGCGTACTTTGTCAACGTTGTCAAAGTCGATTTCAGGGAAGATTAATTGTTCACGGATACCTAAAGTGTAGTTCCCACGGCCATCGAATGAACGTTTGCTGATCCCGCGGAAGTCACGTACACGTGGCAATGAAACAGTGATTAACTTGTCTAAGAAGTCATACATGCGTTCACCACGTAGGGTTACTTTTGCACCGATAGGCATTCCTTCACGTAAGCGGAAGCCAGCGATTGATTTCTTAGCGTGAGTAATAACTGGTTTTTGACCTGAAATTAAAGTTAACTCTTCAACTGCTTTGTCTAAGTTCTTAGAGTTGGTTACAGCGTCACCAACACCCATGTTGATCACAATTTTGTCAATCTTAGGGGTTTGCATTGGAGAGCTATAATTAAATTTTTCAATTAATGCTGGTACGATCTCGTTTGAGTATTTTTCTTTTAAACGATTAGTCATGTTCTATTGTCCTCCTTCCCGTATTAGTCAATTACTTCGCCAGATTTACGAGCTACACGTACACGTTTGCCATCTTTTTCTTCGATACCTACGCGTGTTTTTTCGCCCGTTTTTGGATCTACTAATTGAACGTTAGAAACATGGATTGGCGCTTCTTCTTCCACAATACCGCCTTGTGGGTTAACTTGTGAAGGTTTTTGGTGTTTCTTAACAATGTTTACGCCTTCGACAATGACTTTATCTTGTTTTGGTAAAGTTTGCTTAACAGTTGCTTGCGTTCCTTTATCTTTACCTGCAATCACAATTACAGTATCACCTGTTTTAATACGCATCGATGGGCACCTCCTTTTTGATCTATTTATTATAATACTTCCGGAGCTAGGGAAACAATCTTCATGAAATTGTTTTCGCGCAATTCCCGAGCAACTGGGCCAAAGATACGTGTACCACGAGGTGTCTTGTCGTCGCGGATAATCACGCATGCATTTTCGTCAAACTTGATGTATGAACCATCTGCACGGCGAGCCCCGCTCTTGCTACGAACGATAACAGCTTTGACAACGTCACCCTTCTTAACAACGCCACCTGGTGTAGCGTTCTTCACTGAACAAACTACGACGTCACCAATATTAGCGGTTTTACGGCCTGATCCGCCGAGTACACTAATAGTTAAAACTTCACGAGCGCCTGAGTTATCAGCCACTTTCATACGAGTTTCTGTTTGAATCATCCTAAAGTATCCTCCTTCCAGTTAATTGTTAAATGATAACTGATTCTTCAACGATTTCAACAAGACGGAAGTGCTTATCTTTGGATAATGGACGTGTTTCCATAATTCGTACAATATCACCCATTTTTGCTGAATTGTTTTCATCATGTGCTTTATATTTCTTAGAGTATTTAATACGTTTTCCATAAGTTGGATGGAATTTAAAAGTATCTACTTGGACAACAATGGTCTTTTCCATTTTGTCAGAAACGACACGTCCTTGGTATACTTTACGATTTTTACGTTCTGCCATACTACTGGGTTCCCTCCTTCACTGATGATTACTTAGCTAATTCTTCCTGGCGTAGAGCAGTTTTAATACGAGCAATTTCTTTGCGCACTTGTTTGATGCGTGCTGTATTTTCTAACTGACCTGTTGCCAATTGGAATCTGAGATTGAACAACTCTTGTCTGTATTCTTTTTCCTTTGCTTCAAGTTCAGCAGCGGATAAATTTTTAATTTCTTCAAATTTAGTCATTCAGTTCACCACCAATTTCACGTTTTACGATTTTGCAACGAACTGGTAATTTATGCATTGCTAAACGAAGCGCTTCTTTTGCTACTTCTTCAGGAACGCCACCTACTTCGAACATGATTTTCCCACGTTTAACGGGAGCAACCCATCCTTCAGGAGCACCTTTACCAGAACCCATCCGAACACCAATAGCTTTTGCGGTATATGATTTATGAGGGAAGATTTTGATCCAAACTTTCCCGCCACGTTTCATGAAACGTGTCATGGCGATACGCGCAGATTCAATTTGACGGTTAGTAATCCATTTTGAATCTAAGGCTTGTAGACCGTATTCGCCGTAAGCAATTTCTTTTCCGCCTTTAGCTTCGCCGCGCATTTTACCGCGGAATTCACGTCTATGTTTTACACGTTTTGGTACTAACATGCTATTCCTCCTCTTGATTATTTACTGTAGGAAGGACTTCACCACGACAAATCCATACTTTGACACCGATCTTACCGTAAGTTGTATCTGCTTCTTCCCATGCATAGTCAATATCTGCACGTAAAGTATGTAATGGAACAGTTCCTTCGTCAGTTGTTTCTGAACGCGCCATATCTGCACCGTTTAAACGGCCGGAAACCATAACTTTGATCCCTTGAGCGCCAGCTTTCATTGTACGTTGAACAGCTTGTTTTTGCGCACGGCGGAAGGCCACACGGTTTTCAAGTTGTTCGCAAATATTCTTAGCAACTAAGCGTGCATCTAAGTCTGGGTTCTTGATTTCAACCACATTGATGTGTACACGTTTACCTGTTAAGTTATTTAAGCTCTTACGTAAAGCATCAACTTCTGAACCACCTTTACCGATAACCATACCTGGTTTAGCAGTGTGGATGTTCACGTTAACCTTGTTAGCTGCACGTTCGATTTCTACGTTGGAAACTGAAGCTTCGCTAAGGGCTTTGTCGATGTATTCACGGATGCTTAAGTCTTCATGCAAAGTATCTGCGTAATCTTTTTCTGCATACCAGCGTGCGTCCCAGTCTTTGATAACTCCGATACGCAAACCGGTAGGATTAATTTTTTGACCCACTAATTATTCCTCCCCTGCTTCTTTTACCACAACAGTGATGTGACTAGTACGCTTGTTAATTCTTGATGCGCCACCTTTTGCACGAGGGCGGAAACGTTTCATTGTAGGCCCTTCGTTCACATATGCTTCACTGATAAATAATTTGCTAACATCTAAGTCATAGTTGTGTTCTGCATTTGCGATTGCAGAGTTCAACACTTTCTCGATTACAGGCGATGCTGCACGAGGAGTGTTCTTTAGAATAGCAATTGCTTCGCCGACTGTCTTGTTACGGATTAAATCAATAACTAAGCGTGCTTTGCGAGCAGAGATGCGAACTGTTCTTGCAGTTGCTTTTGCAGTTGTTTGTTCTGCCATTATTTATTTCCTCCCCTCATCTTAACGACGTGTTGCTTTATCGTCTTTCGCATGTCCACGATAAGTACGTGTTGGTACAAATTCACCTAATTTGTGGCCAACCATGTCTTCTTGAATGTAAACTGGTACGTGTTTGCGTCCATCATAAACAGCGATGGTTAACCCGATGAAGTTAGGGAAAATTGTTGAACGACGTGACCAGGTTTTGATTACTGATTTTTTATCGGCATCTTGCTGTGCTTCCACTTTTTTCATTAAATGGTCGTCACAGAAAGGCCCTTTCTTAATACTACGGCTCATATATTTGGCTCCTTTCGTATCTCCTATTTAATGGAAGTGCTATTTGTTGCGACGACGAACAATAAGTTTATTGCTGCGTGCGTTCTTATCACGAGTCTTGATCCCACGAGCAGGTTTGCCCCAAGGTGTCATTTGAACCTTACGTCCGATTGGTGCACGACCTTCACCACCACCGTGAGGGTGATCGTTAGGGTTCATTACAGAACCACGAACAGTTGGGCGTTTGCCTAACCAGCGTGAGCGACCTGCTTTACCAACAGTTACTAGTTCGTGTTGTTCATTACCAACTGAACCAACTGTTGCCCGGCAAGTGCCTAAGATCATACGAACTTCGCCTGAGCTTAATTTAACTAATACGTATTTGTCTTCTTTACCCAATACTTGAGCGCTAGTCCCAGCTGCACGAACTAATTGGCCACCTTTACCTGGCTTAGTTTCGATGTTGTGGATAACAGTACCCACTGGGATAGAGCGTAATGGAAGTGCGTTACCTACTTTGATGTCGGCATTTTCACCAGACATGATGCGGGTCCCTACTTTAAGGCCCTTAGGTGCAATGATGTAGGCTTTCACACCGTCAGTGTAGTGGATTAAAGCAATGTTTGCTGAACGGTTTGGATCGTATTCGATTGCTTTAACTACACCTTCGATATCATCTTTATTACGTTTGAAGTCGATAATACGGTAAGCTTGCTTGTGGCCGCCTCCGTGGTGACGAACTGTGATGCTACCACGGTTGTTACGACCTGCGCGCTTGCTTTGTTTTTCTAAGAGTGTTTTCTCAGGAGTCGATTTGGTGATTTCTGAGAAGTCATAACCTGACATGTTACGACGACCATTAGAAGTAGCTTTATATTTTTTAATCGCCACGTTCGTTTCCTCCTATTCTTATTCTGCGTCTTCTGCGCCGAAGATTTCGATTGCGTCGCCTTCAGCTAAAGTTACGATTGCTTTACGGGTTTTACGCGTGTAACCAGCGTAACGACCCATACGTTTTAATTTACCTTTCACGTTCATGATGTTTACTTTAACAACAGTTACGTCAAAGATTTCTTCGATGGCATGTTTAACTGCTGCTTTATTGGCGTTTACATCAACTTCGAAGGTATATTTGTTTTCGTCCATGGCATCCATAGATGCTTCAGTGATGACTGGACGTTTGATAATGTCATGTGCTGTCATTATGCAAGTACCTCCTCTAGATCAGAAAGTGCAGATTGCGTAATGATAACTTTTTCGTTATTTACGAGGTCATAAACGTTCACGTTCTTTTCGTCTACAACGGTTACCTTAGCCAAGTTACGGGCAGCACGAGCTGCTTCTTGGTTGTCGGCATCGATTACGGCAAGCACTTTGCTGTCAACATTTAAGTTGTTTAATACGGCTTTGAATTCTTTAGTTTTCGCTTGTTCGAAGTTTAAAGCGTCCACAACGATTAAATTACCTTCAGCAACTTTTTGTGATAACACAGATTTAAGTGCTAAACGACGTACCTTGCGAGGTAATTTATATTGGTAAGAGCGTGGAGTTGGTCCGAATGCGCGGCCACCGCCTACCCATTGAGGAGAACGGATTGAGCCTTGACGTGCACGGCCAGTCCCTTTTTGACGCCATGGTTTACGGCCACCGCCGCTTACTTCACCACGTGATTTCACATCGTGGGTCCCTTGGCGTAAAGAAGCTTGTTGCATAATTACAACATCATAGATTGCGTTTTCGTTAGGTTCAATTGCGAACACGTTGTCGTTTAATGTGATTTCGCCTGCTTGTGAACCATCTTGTTTAAATACTGTTACATTAGCCATTCTGAAATTCCTCCCTTCCTCAATTATTAGGCTTGTGCGCTGTTAGCAGTTTTGATTTCTACTAATGATTTCTTAGCACCTGGTACGTTACCTTTAATTAAGATAGCGTTTTGGTCAACTAAGACTTTAACGATTTCTAGGTTTTGGATTGTTACGGTGTTGCCACCCATGCGGCCTGGAAGAGCTTTGCCTTTGAATACTTTAGAAGCATCAGAAGCCATACCCATTGAACCAGCTGCGCGGTGGTAATGTGAACCGTGTGACATTGGACCACGTTGTTGACCATGACGTTTGATCGCGCCTTGGAAACCTTTACCTTTAGAGGTTCCGGTTACATCGACAATGTCGCCTGCTTGGAAGATATCCACCGTTACTTCTTTACCTACTTCGTACTCTCCAAGCTCAACATTACGAAATTCGCGAATGAAGCGCTTAGGAGTAGTTTCTGCTTTTGCTACATGACCTTTTTCAGGTTTGTTAGCTAATACTTCACGTTTATCGTCGAAACCTAATTGCACTGCTTCGTAACCATCTGTTTCATTAGATTTTACTTGCAACACAACGTTAGGAGTTACTTCGACAACAGTTACAGGAACTAATTCACCTGACTCAGTGAAGTATTGCGTCATCCCTACTTTTTTACCTAAGATTCCTTTAGTCATGATTACACCTCCGTAATTTTTTTAATTTTGATAACTATATGAATGCGAAGTTATACAACTTCTCTAGGATAATGGAATTAAAGTTTAATTTCAATGTTAACGCCTGACGGTAAGTCTAATTTCATTAGCGCATCAACCGTCTTAGGTGTTGGGTTTACGATATCCACTAAACGTTTGTGGGTACGTAGTTCGAATTGTTCACGGGAATCTTTGTACTTGTGAGTCGCACGGATTACGGTGAATAATGAACGTTCAGTTGGAAGTGGAACTGGTCCAGCAACCTCTGCCCCTGTACGTTTTGCTGTTTCTACGATTTTTTGTGCTGATTGATCAAGTGCACGGTGTTCGTAAGCTTTTAAGCGGATACGAATTTTTTGTTTTGCCATGTTTGTTTCCTCCTCGTCAGTTTTTATAAATTGACTTGCTCCGCGTAAATGACCGGCCCGCCCTCTATGGCAAAGCGTCCGGGCGTGTCGCAACCTTACGCATCAAAGCTCCTCAACCCATTGATTTATATGGGTTTGCGCCCTTTCTGGTGGGCACTCGTAATATTATACAGATACTTAATGGATATTTCAAGCTTTTTCGCGATTTTTTTATATTTCTTTCTAAGACTTAAAAACCAAGTATTTGTAGGCAACGCTACCTAGTGAGTCGCAATGACTTTTGAGTGATCTAAATAAGAAAAAACCTCCCCAGTTTCCCAGGGAGGCTTAGCCCGATGATATGCTTATACTTCTGAAGCACCAGAATCAATATCCGTTTCACCACTTGCTTGTGCTTCACTAGCACCTGAAGAAAGATCGGTTGTCTCTTCACTGTCACTAGCTCCACTATCGGCATCTGAATCTTTTGCGTCGTCTGTGCCCCAAGCACCACCCATGGAAGCACCAGAATCTGCATCAGTTGAACCCACTAGCTCTTGGCCAGTTTGTTCTAAGTACCAATCAATCACAGGTTGTAAGTCGAGGACGTGTTCGTTGATCCCCCGATACTTGCCGTCTTCGTCATGCATGGCCACATAGTTGTGGACCACATAATGATCTTTGTGGATTGGCACATGGACATGGACCCCATCCAGGTTCCCTGAACGGAGTTGGGAGATGACCCAGGAAACATTCTTATAGGTCCGTGGCGGGTGAACGTTGCCTAGAGGTTTCCCAACATCCGGTTCAAAGCGAGAGGCGAACATCTCTTCACCTGGCTTGTTCCGGTTGTAATAGAGGTATTGGTTATTTTCATCCGCATAGGTTAATTCTAGAGGGATGGTTTTCAGGAACCAATTGAGTTGGTCGACTGTCAGTAGACCGCGGTCTAATTTCACATAGGTGTCCCCTGACACTGCGCCCACTTTCTCCGCTGCTTTCTCCACCCATTCTGGGTCGGTCATATCGACCCCCTCAATTGTTGTATCCGTTCCCTTCTGAGCGGTTAGGTCCTCATCTGGGAAGCTGTGGGTGTATTCCAGTGGTTTGAGGGCATCGACATACTTGATAAATTTCTTTAAGGATTCACGAAGGAAATTAGCCGTTTCTTGGTCCTTCAAGCGTCCTTCGGCATCAAAAGCTGTTTGGCAATTCCCCAAGAGGAATTCTTGACCCGGCATAACCAGGGCGTCGATGCCTGGCGCTTCTAAAATTTGACGGAGGTGGAGCTGAGACCGAGAAGTCCCCTGGTCTAAATAAGAGGCCCCCACAATCTTAACCGGCTTATTCTTAAGCGGATGAACGGTAAAGGATAGCCATTCCAATAAGCTCTTCAAGGGCCCAGGGATGGTATGGTTATGCTCTGGCACTGCGATAATTACCCCATCTGCTTGGAGAATTTTACGATTGATAGTGTGCAGAGGGCCTTCCACCATAAGTTCTGGATGGTCTTGGTTGAAGAGGGGGAGGTGTTTAATCTCTACAATTTCCAAATCAAATAGGTCATCAAATTCGGATTGAATATAATGAAGTAATTGGCGATTATATGACTTATCACCTGCTGATCCAACAATTCCTACTATTCTCATTAGGCGTCTCCTTTCTCTGCTTCATCTTGCCAGGAGAAGTTCTTCACTTCTGCCTTAACATCTGCATTATTCGCTACAAATTCATTCGTATTATCAATATATCTAAGGAAAGAATCAAACATCTCTTCCAGCTGCTTAACCTCCCCAGGATCCTTCAAAGCGCCATCTTCATCGAAGGCTTGCAAGGAGAAACCAAGTAAGAATTCTTCATTCGGCATAACACGCGACCGAATATCTGGCGAATCCAGGATCTGACGCAGGTGCATCTGAGCCCGGGAAGAGCCCAATCGACCATATGAAGCGCCAGTGATCATCACCGGTTTATCAGCCAGTGGGTATTGGTGGTAGGACAACCAGTGCAAGGCATTGGTTAGGGCTGAGGTAATCGAATGATTATACTCCGGCGTACTGATGACCACCCCATCGGCTTGGTCGATTCGCTCGCCAATCTTAAGGGCGAGTTCTGGCACCTTGCCCTCCTCATTTTTAGCAAAGAGGGGCAGACCATCGATCTCAATGATATCGAATTGGGCCTGGTCTTTGAAGTGGTCCTTCATATAGTTTAAAAGATCCCGGTTGGTTGATTGCTTCGAATTAGTGCCAACAATGGCTGCAATTTTTTTCATAACTGCCTTCCTTTCTATATAGCTTATTTCAAAACTTGTAAATGATCTAAGAGGCCGCGGCTAGCAAGGAGACGACCTTGCTTATCGATAACGAGGGCCTGATAGTCTTTGGCTTGGGCTAATTCTGCTTGGATTTCGGTCAAGCTTAGTGGGTAGAGCCGGGTGGTCCAAACCTCTGCCATCACCGACTGGTCAGCCAGCACACTCACACTCGCCAGTTCATTCTCCACGGGGTAACCCGTCCGGCTGTCAAAAATATGCTGGTAAGAATGGCCATCGACGTCCAACTTGCGCTCATAGCCTCCTGAAGTGACCACAGATTGGTTGTGGACCTGGAGGACAGCACAGTTCTGACCTCTTGGCTTGCGGGGGTCTTGGATGCCAATCCGCCAATCCCTAAGCTCCGGCCGTTTGGGTGGAGGGCCATAAACCTTGACATTGCCTCCCAGGTTAATCATGGCCGACTGGGCACCAGCTTGGATAAAATCGTCCATAATCTGGTCCGCAAAATAGCCCTTGGCCAGTGCCCCTAGGTCGATCTCCATCCCTTGCCTAGCGAGGTAAACTTCATGGCTGGCCTCATTCAACGCAATTTGCCTGGGGTCAATCCTTTCCAAACAAGCTTCGATTGCTTGGTGACTAGGCTTATGAGCTCCTTCAAAACCTATCCCCCAAAGCTTGACTAAGGGGCCAATGGCAATATTTAAGCGGCCCTTAGAAGCAATGCTCTCTGCCTTACCTAGCTTAATCAATTCAAAGAGATCTGGATCGACTGCCCGAGCAGAGCGGCCTGCCCTCTGGTTGACCTGCATCAATTGTGAATTGGGATCATTGGCCGAGAAACGCTCATTATAATCATAGAGCTTTTGGACCGCCCGCGCTAGAAGAGCCTTAGCTTGGTCATGGCGGACATAGAGATCAATCCAGGTACCCATCAGGCGAATCCTTGTCTTCTCTTCTTTCACTGTTATCCCTCCTCTTAACGAATGGTCTTAATACGGAAGAAGAGGAAGTAGCCAAAACACAAGCCACAGATGATGATGAAAACCCGTACTGGCCACAGGGGAACGAAGTAAATCGAAATTCCCATGACC
The DNA here is from genome assembly GCF_001543145.1 of Aerococcus sanguinicola. Lineage (NCBI taxonomy): Bacteria > Bacillati > Bacillota > Bacilli > Lactobacillales > Aerococcaceae > Aerococcus > Aerococcus sanguinicola. The sequence goes on from NZ_CP014160.1 coordinate 698,926, forward strand.
AAGTAAGTAAAGATTAGAATCTGCCATTTCTTCCGCCAGCGAATTCCACCCGTTCGCTGATATTCTCCCACATAAATCTGGTAAAGCCGGGTGCTCTCCAACCATGCACGAAAACGCTCAGAACTTCTGGCAAAGAACCAGGCTGAAAGCAGCAAGAGGGGCGTTGTCGGCAGGACTGGCAGGACGACTCCGATGGCTCCAATTATGAAGGAAAGAAAACCCAGAACGATATAAAGTCTTCTTTTAATGCGATCCTCTCCTCTCTATATAATTTTGGTCTTTATCCCTAGTTTATCATAAGACGGGAACTTAACCTACTGAGAAGCCAAGCAAAAAAGACGAGAGTGGAAACTCCCGTCTATCGAAGGTTCTATTTGACTAATTAATTGACTTGGAGGATATGGCGCAATTGCACCGCACTTGGAGAAACAATGGGTAGGAAGGCCCCCTCATTCCAACGGCGGATAAAACCTGACTCGGCTGCTTTGAAATAAGTTGCTCCACCGCCCGCTTGAAGTTCGAGCAAGAGGCTTTGGGCGACCACATCCACAATATCAATCCGCAATTGGAAGAGTTCACGCGGCCGCTCAACAAAGTAATGGGGATTCTCTAGGCCTTGGTAAAGCTCATCTTTAATGCGGTTGAGCTCAGACAAGGCGTCATGGTATTCCTCTTCAAGCACCCAGCGCCGGTCGAGATTGTCTTCCACTTCAGACAGGGACTTCTCAGCTAAGCCAAATGCTAGTCCAAATTGGAAGCCAAGGAAGGCCGGACGGTTCTCTTTAAGAAAGTCACCAGCATCATCCGCAAGGACCCAGTTCTTATCCAAAACCACGCCGTCGAAGGTCAAGGCTGCCGTATTGGAGCCTTGGAGGGAAACAAATTCTAAGTCCCGCGACCGGTGGAAGTTAGCTGCATTGGATGGAATGGCCAGGACAATCGGCGACCGTTCTTCCTCTTCAAAGCCAGCCACGAAAATCGTAATAAAGTCGCGGGCACGGGCATTGGTGACCCAGGGCAGACGGCCGTATAGCTTGTAAGCCTCCCCTTCCTTACGAATGGTCACGTTCAGGTCTTCTAATTCTGATAGATGTTTAACCGCATTGGATAAGGCCGTAGCCCCTGCATATTCTCCTGTCAACAGACGGTCTAAATAGCGATCGCGGAAGAAGGCATTGTCACTATGGAGGATATTGTCAATGAAGGTGCGGTGGCCCCAGGAGATAAAGGCTGCGGTTAAGGAATGTTGAGCTAATTCAGCTAGCACTTCAACCACGTCTTGGAGCTTGCCCCCAGTCCCGCCGAATGCTTCAGGAACCCCAACCCGGAAGGCCCCTTCAGCCGCAATGCGTTCCAAGAGGTCATCGCCGTAGCGTCCAGATTCCTGGTCAATAAGATCAGCGTGCGCGTCTAAATAGCTAATGAATTCATCTGAGAAAAATGACATGACAAGCCCTCCTTAAGCGTATTCCTGAAGTTCTGGATTAATCGGTGTCTTCGCCAGATTATTCGCATAATTGCAGAGTGTAGCCAAACTGACCCCTAATACGACTTCTAAGGCAGCTTGTTGGTCATAGCCAGCTGCAAAAAAATTGGCCAAGTCTTGGTCGCTCACCTTGCCCCGATCTTGGATAAGGGCCCGCGTAAAGTTAGCCAAGGCGTCTAACTTCTGGTCACTCACAATGGGACTTTGGTCTTTTAATTCTTTTAGGAGCTTCGGATCAATATCTAGCTGCTTAACTGCAAGGGCAGTGTGACCTGCCACACAAAAATCGCAACCGTTGCGGCGGGCGGCTGTAATCTGTACCACTTCGCGTTCCAGGGGAGATAGGCTGGTCTTGTGATTAATGGCCCCTACTTTACGGTAGGCTTCCAAACTAGCTGGAGCATTCGCTAAGAGTCCAATCAAGTTAGGAATATAGCCTTTGTTTTCCTTATAGACCGTTTCTAAAACTTTTTTCGATTTTTCTGGAGCACTTTCAATGGTATGGATGGTAAATTCTGACATGCAAATCACACTCTTTCTCTTTGGATTATACTTACTTTATCATAGTGACTTGCTCTTGGATAATACTGTCTTTAGCTCAAAACTGATCGCCTATTGAAAATGATGAATTAACGATCAAGGCTAATCATTTTCCTTACTATTTATAAGCTGGTGCCAGCTAAAGCAACAATAAAAACAGCCCCTAAAGGCTGCTTTTATTGGATTTATTAGTTTATTCTGATTTCAAGATCTGGCGTGATCGAATTTCTAAATCGGAGTTTAGATCATAGACGATAGGTTGGGCGTTGGGTATTTCAACACCTTCAATGGCATCGTCCGAAATATTTTCGATATATTTAACCAGGGCCCGCAAGCCGTTGCCGTGACCGACAATCAGGACATTTTTCCCTGATTTAAGGGCTGGAGCCAGCTCATCCTGCCAGTAGGGAGCAAGGCGCTCTAAGGTATCCTTGAGCGATTCCCCTGCCCGGAGCGATCCTTGGTCCAAGTGGGCGTAGCGTGGGTCTTGGATGCCCGCCGGATCGACTGGTGGGCGCACATCGTAAGTCCGACGCCAGGCATGGACCTGGTCTTCCCCGTATTTTTCTTTCATCGCGCTTTTATTGTGGCCTTCCAAAGCCCCATAATGTCGACCATTCAGCCGCCAGTTCTTCTGGTAGGGCACATAGAGCTGGTCCATAGCAGATAGGACAAAGTAGCTGGTCTGGATAGCCCGGCTGAGTAAGGAACTGTAAGCCACATCCACGTGTATATTCGCTGCTTTTAGGAGGCAGCCGGCTTGGTAGGCATCTGCCTTGCCTTGGTCGGTTAAGGGCGAATCATACCAACCAGTAAAGAGATTCGCTAGGTTGGCTTCACTCTGCCCATGTCGTATTAAGATTAGTTTCATCATAATCCCTCATCTTGTTTAAAATCAAGCCAACCCTTCATTGCCAGGGCTAGCCCCTTAGCCTTTATTTTACACCAATCCAATTGGCCTGAAAAGGACCGCTGGAAGGAAGCTAAGTCCGGGCAATCTTTTGAATCAGCTCGCGGGTAAATTTGATATGGTCTGTATTATTATTGATCATAAAGCCTGCCAGTTGGGGATTATCTTTCTCATCCATAAACATGGCGGCTAGGTCAGCGTAAGCGAGGTCTTTAGTGTTTAAAGGACCCAAATCAGCCAAGACCGCTTCCAAACCGCGCGGTGTAAAAACCGCCAAGTAGGTTAAAGCATCTGGGCTCTTCACCGTAATCAAACGTTCTTGTTCTCCAGCTCGTGCGCCATCTTGGTCTTTGGCAAGCAGAACCTGGAACTGACTTTTTTGAACAGCTTGGAGTAAGGCTAGGGTATTAGCCCCCGTCTTCTCTTCCTTATAGCGATCAATTACAGCTTCAATATCCTTTGTCATCAATAGGCCCCCTTTTCTCTCCATAAAATATAGCATGATTTACTAGCGAGGACAAATATTTAAAGGGGTTATCGTCAAGATAAGCCTTTATTTTCTTTAAATTATCTATAGAATTTAAAGAATATTAGCGAATTTTAAAAATGCTTACAGCGCTTATATATTTGGATTTAATTTTTAATTCATTGAGATTAAAATTTGCTTTTTATTTATGAGCAGGAGTGGAGCTTTGAATTTAATCGTTAGCCATGAACAAGCAAGCGATGTGAATTAGGGATAGTTGGCTTTAGCCTTACTAGCCCTTTGAAGCTCGCTAGGCGAGAGACCAAGGCTCGAACCGATGCCATGCTTTAGCCGTTGGAGCTTTAGCGACTTACGGATAAAGTACAAGACGGCTTTAGCCAGTGTTGATCCTCTAAATATTTAACGATTAAATTCAAAAGCAAAACGGATGCTCACGAACAAAGTGTGGTAAAGATCTCAAAGAATAAATAAAAAGAGGGCCGAAGCCCCCTTTTTCGTCTGATCATATTTAACTTAAGTGTCAGGAAATGAATACTTTAATTAAGCATCAATTTTTGATACAACGCCGGCACCAACAGTGTGGCCACCTTCACGAATAGAGAAGTTTGTACCTTCTTCGATCGCAACTGGGTTGATCAATTCAACTGACATTGTAACGTTGTCACCAGGCATAACCATTGGTGTATCTTCTGGAAGAGTGATAACACCAGTGATGTCTGTTGTACGGAAGTAGAATTGTGGACGGTAGTTAGATAGGAATGGCGTATGACGGCCACCTTCTTCTTTAGTCAACACGTATACTTCTGCTTCGAACTTAGTATGTGGTGTGATAGTTCCTGGTGCAGCTAATACTTGACCACGTTCGATGTTTTCACGAGTTACCCCACGTAGTAAGGCACCAACGTTGTCACCAGCTTCTGCGTAGTCAAGAGTCTTACGGAACATTTCAAGACCAGTAACAGTTGTCTTAGTGATATCTGGGTTGATACCAACGATTTCAACTTCGTTACCAACTTCAACTTTACCACGTTCAACACGGCCAGTAGCAACTGTACCACGACCAGTGATTGAGAACACGTCTTCAACTGGCATCATGAATGGTTTATCAGTGTCACGTTCTGGAGTTGGGATGTATTCATCAACAGCATCCATTAATTCCATGATCTTGTCTTCGTATTTTTCGTCGCCTTCAAGGGCTTTAAGAGCAGAACCAGCGATGATTGGTGTATCGTCACCTGGGAAGTCGTATTCTGATAAGAGGTCACGAACTTCAAGTTCTACTAATTCTAGTAATTCTTCGTCGTCAACCATGTCGCATTTGTTTAAGAATACAACGATGTAAGGAACCCCTACTTGACGAGCTAACAAGATGTGTTCACGAGTTTGAGCCATTGGGCCGTCAGTTGCAGCAACTACTAAAATCGCGCCGTCCATTTGAGCAGCACCAGTGATCATGTTCTTAACGTAGTCCGCGTGCCCTGGGCAGTCAACGTGAGCATAGTGACGGTTAGCTGTTTCGTATTCGATGTGTGAAGTATTGATTGTAATACCACGTTCTTGCTCTTCTGGAGCGTTATCGATTGCAGCGTAGTCTTTAGCTTCACCAAAGCCTTTTTTAGCTAATACAGTAGCGATAGCTGCTGATAAAGTAGTTTTACCGTGGTCAACGTGACCAATAGTACCGATATTAACGTGTGGTTTTGAACGATCAAAATGTTCTTTTGCCATTTTTTAAATTTCCTCCTCAGAATTTAAGCAATATTATCCATAATAATCTACTATAGATTGAATGATTATATTATAAGAGGGACAGGGGCTAAAGTCAAGAAAACTTGCTCAATTTGCCCCGTCAACTCTTACTTTGTCAAGGGTTAAGTCTTAGGCTTTAAGACTATTCGCCGCCCTTACCGTATTTAGCGACAATTTCGTCACCAACGGATTTAGGAACTGGTTCATAGTGGTCAAAAGCCATAGTGAAGGTACCGCGACCTTGAGTTGCAGAACGTAGGGTTGTTGCATAACCGAACATTTCTGAAAGTGGTACCATGGAGTGAATTTGGATAGCGTTTCCGCGTGGTTCTTGACCTTCAATACGGCCACGACGAGCAGAAACGTGTCCCATAACATCCCCTAGGTATTCATCAGGAACAACCACGTCAACCTTCATCATTGGTTCAAGGATAACGGCCCCAGCGTCTTTAGCTGCATTACGTAATGCAAGAGAAGCAGCAACCTTGAAGGCAGACTCACTAGAGTCGACATCGTGGTAAGAACCATCGTAAAGTTTCGCCTTCACGTCAACTAATGGGAAGCCTGCAAGAACACCATTTTCCATAGCGTCTTTCAAACCAGCTTCAACTGAAGGGATGTATTCACGAGGAACAACCCCACCGACGATAGCGTCTTCGAATTCGAAGCCAGCGCCTTCTTCATTAGGTGTGAATTCGATCCATACATCACCGTATTGACCTTTACCACCAGACTGACGTACGAACTTACCTTGAGCCTTAGTTTCTTTAGTGAAGGTTTCACGGTAAGAAACTTGTGGTGCACCTACAGAAGCTTCAACGTTGAATTCACGTTTCAAACGGTCAACGATGATGTCCAAGTGCAATTCACCCATCCCGGCGATAATGGTCTGACCAGTTTCTTGGTCAGTTGTCGCACGGAAGGTAGGGTCTTCTTCAGCTAACTTAGCAAGCGCTAATTGCATCTTATCTTGGTCAGCCTTGGTATTTGGTTCAATCGCAACTTCGATAACAGGTTCTGGGAATTCCATACGTTCGAGAATAATTGGTGTCTTAGTATCACACAAAGTATCCCCCGTCGTCGTATTCTTCAAACCAACAGCTGCTGCGATATCACCAGAGAAGACTTCATCAACTTCAGAACGTGAGTTAGCGTGCATGAAGAGGATACGACCAACACGTTCACGTGTGTCTGATGTCGCGTTTAGAACGTAAGAACCAGCTTCAAGCGTACCTGAGTACACGCGGAAGAAAGTTAGACGACCAACATAAGGGTCAGTCATGACCTTGAAAGCTAAGGCTGAGAATGGTGCGTCATCATTTGCACGAACTTCGAAGGTATGTTCTGGATCATTAGCCATTTCTGCTTCGATTGGTGGTACATCAGTTGGTGCTGGTAAGTAGTCAATTACCGCATCCAACATCATTTGAACACCCTTGTTCTTGAAGGCAGACCCACACATTACTGGGAAGAAGTCTAAAGCTAAGGTTGCTTTACGGATAGCAGCCTTTAATTGGTCTTCAGAGATTTCTTCGCCTTCGAGGTAAGCCATCATTAAATCTTCATCTGTATCAGCGATAGCTTCAACGAGGTCTGTACGCCATTCTTCGGCTTGTTCTTGGTATTCTTCTGGAATTTCAGTTTCTTCAATTTCAGTACCAAGGTCATCTTTGTAGATTTCAGCCTTCATGGTTACCAAGTCAATGATGCCAGTGAAGTTATCTTCAGCACCAATTGGTAATTGGATAGGGTGTGCATTTGCACCTAGGCGGTCTCTAATTGTGCTTACAGCATATAAGAAGTCTGCGCCTAGCTTATCCATCTTGTTAGCGAAAACGATACGTGGAACATGGTAAGTATCTGCTTGACGCCATACAGTTTCAGTTTGAGGTTCTACCCCTGATTGCGCGTCAAGTACTGTTACCGCACCGTCCAATACACGTAGAGAACGTTCAACTTCAACTGTGAAGTCCACGTGCCCTGGCGTATCGATGATGTTTACACGGTAACCCTTCCATTGAGCGGTTGTAGCCGCTGAGGTGATGGTAATCCCACGTTCTTGTTCTTGTTCCATCCAGTCCATTTGTGAAGCCCCTTCGTGAGTTTCACCGATTTTATGGATCTTACCAGTATAGTACAAGATACGTTCAGTCGTTGTGGTCTTACCAGCATCGATATGGGCCATGATTCCGATATTTCTTGTTTTCTCAAGAGGGAATTCTCTTTTAGCCATTTATTCTAACTCCTTTTCAATTTAGTCAACAGAGGCTGGCTCTGCTACTTATATTATAACGTTAATTATACTAAAGTGATAGCGTCAGACTTGAAAATCTACCACTTTTTGCATTTCCGTATAAAAGTTACGGAGCATTGAGTGAATGCTGATGATATAGCCAATAAATAAAGCAGCCAAGTGGAGGCAGGCCCCACTCGCTCCTCTCTTACCAGCGGAAGTGTGCGAAGGCCTTGTTGGCTTCTGCCATGTTGTGGGCAGTTTCGCGTTTACGAACAGCAGCCCCTGTGTTGTTAGCAGCGTCCATGATTTCACGCGCTAAACGAACTTCCATGGTACCTTCACCACGGTCGCGAGCTGCACCAACTAACCAACGTAGAGCTAAAGTTTGTCCACGGTCTGGGCGCACTTCAACTGGAACTTGGTAGTTAGCCCCACCGATACGGCGAGCTTTAACTTCAAGCAATGGTTTGATGTTTTCAAGTGCTTCTTCGAAGACTTCCATTGCTTCACGACCAGTTTGTTCTTTAATGCTGTCGAATGCTTTGTATAAGATAGAAGCTGCTTTACCCCGTTTACCATCGATCATCAAACGGTTGATCAAGCGAGTTACTACTTTTGAATTGTAAATTGGATCTGGTAATACATCACGTTTTGCGATATGTCCTTTACGTGCCATTTAAACTCCTCCTTTCGCCTTTTCTTATTCCTTAGGTTTCTTCGTACCGTATTTAGAACGGCTTTGGCGACGACCGTCAACACCGGCAGTGTCGAGTGCGCCACGAACGATGTGGTAACGAACCCCTGGTAAGTCTTTTACCCGGCCCCCACGAATAAGCACAACGCTGTGTTCTTGTAGGTTGTGGCCGATACCTGGGATGTAGGCAGTTACTTCGATAAGGTTAGAAAGACGAACACGCGCATACTTACGTAAAGCGGAGTTAGGTTTCTTAGGTGTCATTGTCCCAACACGGGTACATACCCCACGTTTTTGTGGAGAGTTGTTATGTGTTGGTTTCTTCTTCATTGAGTTATAACCACGTCCTAAAGCAGGAGATTTTGATTTTTCTGTGCTTGATTTACGTGGTTTACGTACTAGCTGATTAATAGTAGGCATTTACTACTGCTCCTCCTTTCCCAATAATTGGGAGATTCTTTTTAAGTCCACACACCCTGGTGTGTCATTTTACTGTAAAAAAGAAATAACCGATCCATGATCGATTAACTTTCCTACTTCTGTGCATTAATGTATGGCAGTCAGCACGACTGTATCACTAATAACAGGAATCTGTATACAAAAAGCACCTTTGATAGAATACCACGTTGCCATTTCATTGTCAAACTTTTTCGCAAGATTTTCTTTTGAAGTTTCATATAGATAAAAAGAGACCGGAAGCTATGTCCCGGTCTCTTTAGATAAATCAAATAAGCCTTAAAGACTTCTGTCGCACTCTACTGGAAACCTGCTTCAAAAGTCAGTCCAGGCTTCCACTTCATAAACGATATCCGAGCCTCTAGCAAGGCTCTCCTAGCCTTTACTCCAGTGTAAGCAGGCCTAAGCGACTTTTGGCGCACTCTTCTTTAATAAAGGGTCTTGAAGTAGGTGTCTACGGCGCTACCGATGGCTTTGACCATCTTTTGTTGGTAGGAAGGCGTAGCGACTTTTTGGAGTTCGTTATAGTTATCAATGAAGCCGAGTTCAATTAAGACGGCTGGCACCATAGTTTCACGAACGACAGCGAAGGTGTTCCGTTTTACCCCACGGTTAATAGCCCCTGTGGCATTGATCAAGTTGTTTTGAACCAAGCCAGCAATATAGCGGCTGTTGGTCAGGCGTTGGGCATCATTGTGGTAGTTACCATTAATGGTGGATGGGTAACCTGTTGTGTATTCATAATAGAAGGTTTCGATCCCGCTTTGGGCCCCGTTAGCTGACGCATTGTGGTGGATAGATAGGAAGAGGTCCGCATTGGATTGGTTGGCATCGGCTGACCGGCCAGTGAGTGACACATACTGGTCGCCCGTCCGGCTGAGGATCAATTCATAGCCGCGTTGGCGGAGGTCAGTTGCTAATTGGTTGGTGAAGTTGAGGTTCAGGTTCTTCTCTAAGTAACCATAAGCTGCGGCCCCTGTCTCTGCCCCACCGTGTCCAGCATCTAGGTAGATGACCTTGCGCCCATCACGTGAGCGGGCGAGGTCCATTGGCTGAGCCACGGCTTCGGGGATCCAGATGCGTTGGCCTGAGTAGAGATTACTTGGCGAAACATGCTTATTATAGTTTTGAAGGGCTTCCACACTAATACCGAAGTCACGAGCAATGGAATTCAAGGTATCCCCGTGTTGGACCGCATAGGCCACATCACGCACTTTAACACCCTTGGAAGTGCTTGGCTTTTGCTTGGTTTGAGGGGCTTGACGGGTCAAGGCTGCTGCATCAATCCAGCCCTTGGTCCCATCATTGAAGCGAACATGGGCCCAGTCGGCACGGTTGGTAGAAACTTCCTTGTCTACTTGAACAGATTGACCTTGGTAAGCCTTAGTCTCTTGACGGCTCTTGATGGTTTGGTAGCCTGGGATCCCCCATGGCTTAGAGTCCACGGTATGGTTGCCGTTCTTAATATAGGCGGTGTAGTTAACATCCTTCATCGGACTGGTGTAGGCATCTTCCTTACCGATAACGAGGCCTGCCCGGTCGAACCAGCCGCTGGTCCCATCCGCTAAAGTAATGTAGGCCCAGTTGGCACGGTTGGTGGAAACTTCCTTAGTGACCTTAACGTACTCGCCTTGGTGGCCTTTCATTTGTTGACGGCTTCTTAAAGTCTCGAAGCCATCAATCCCCCATGGTTTCGAATCGAGGGTATGGTTCCCTTGGACGATGGTTGCCGTATAGTTGACCTGTCTTTCAGCTGTGGTATAGCGGTCGCCCTTTTGCTTAGGCGCTGGGTTAGCCCCTGACTGAATACCAGCCTTGTCGAACCAACCGGCTAAACCATCTGCGAAGTTCACATAGACCCAGTCAGCCCGTGTGGTTGACACTTCCTTGGTGACCTTCACATCCTGACCTTGGTAAGCCTTCATCTGACCACGGCTGCGTAAGGTTTCATAACCAGGAGCACCCCATGGTTTGGAGTCTAAGGTGTGGTTGCCATTCTTAATATGGGCAGTATAGTTGACTTCTTTAATTGGGCTAGTGTAGGCATCGCCAGAGAAAGTAATCCCCTTGCGATCAATCCAACCGGAAACCGACCCATCGACTGCTTCAATATGGAGCCAGTCCCCGCGTGTCGTTGAGACAGCTTGGTCAATCTTGACCGCTTTGTTGCGGTAGTTCGGGTATTGTTGACGGGTCACTAGAGTCTGATAGCCGTAAATCCCCCATGGCTTGGAGTCGATGGTGTGGCTCTTACCTGTGATCCGGCCATAAGCCTTAAGCGATTCAGGTTCCGTCAGATACTTGTCCCCAGGTAATTTCTTAGATAGGGCATTGCGGTCCACCCAACCAGCTAAGCTATCCTGGAAGGTCACATAGGCCCAGTTCGCCCGTTCAGTTGAAACGAGTTTGCTGACCCTTACCACTTCGCCTTGGCGGTCATTCAAGTTGGTCTTCAAAGTCTTGAAACCAGCAGTCCCCCAAGGTAGGCTGTCCAGGGTATGGTTCCCACTGGCCAGGGTCATGCTTTCATTCACTTCCTTAACAGGGCTGGTGTAACGCTCACCCTTGCGGAGGGCCCGACGATCGGTCCAGCCTTCTTGGCCATCAGCAAAGGACACGCGGATCCAGTCTGCCCGCTTGGTCGCTGCTTCAGCATCTACCTTGGCGGCTTGACCATCATAGGATTTCAAATTATTCAGAATTGTTTCAAAGCCTTGCACGCCCCATGGCTTGGTATCTAAGGTATGTTGGGTACGGACAATAGTGCCATCATAAGATACTTTGTGGGGTTCAACCGTGTAGGCATCGCCCTTGTTTGCTTCATTTTTAGGCTGGCTTTCTTCAGTCTTAGTAGTTTCAGAAGCTTGGCCGGGTTCCTCATAAACAACTTTAGGGCCTTGATCCGTCTTCCCCGCTTGGTAGGTCGCCTTGACCTGGTCTTGGTCTTGGGCAGCTGCTTCTACTGCAGGTGTTTCTTCATTGACTTGGGTGTTTTCTTCTACAGGCGCCTTAACTTCTAAGGCATTGCTTCCCTCTTCAGCCGGCACTTCTTCCGCCTGAACATTTTGAGCGGTCACAATAAAGCTGGCTAGGGCCAGGTGTGACGCTAAAAATAAATAGGATCTTTTCTTCATACTTTAACTCTCCTAATTCTTATTAATATTCTTGCGTACACTTATTATATCGAATTCGAAAGAAGATTAGGGCTATTAAAGTATTTGTTAACAAATTGTAATCTTTTCTTGACAATTTTAAAGAAGTTTACGCTACTTACGGAAAATGATTTTCGCACATTTCCATAGCTTTAAAGTATATAATGCTTAAACTAGACAAATGAAAACGACTTATGTTACTATGGATTTACTTAATAAAATTTTAAAAACCTATCGGCATTTAGCCTCTAGAAGGGACAGTTATGACATCAAAAAAAGACAACATTATAAGTGTTAAAAACCTATCCAAGCGCTTTAAGGATACAGTGGCTCTTGACCAGATTAGTTTTTCTATCCAGGAAGGCGAAATCTTAGGTTTCCTAGGGCCTTCCGGTTCAGGCAAGACAACAACTATCAATATCCTCACCAAGCAACTGGCGCCAGACCAGGGAGATATCTACATCCTAGGCAAGCCTGTTGAACACTTAAGTTCTAATGATTTCAAGAATATTGGCATTATGAGTGACACCAGTGGTTACTATGAAAAGCTTTCCCTATTGGATAACCTGAGAACTTATGCGGATATCTTAAAGGCTGACTACAGCTATGTTGATTCGCTATTGAAGGAACTAGACCTCTATGAAGACCGCGATAAGCCAGCTGAGAAATTATCGACAGGGATGAAAAAAAGAATGTTGCTCATCCGCGCCCTTCTGAATAAGCCAGACTTGCTCTTCCTTGATGAACCCACTAGCGGCTTAGACCCTAGCACTTCAAGGAAAGTCCACCGCTTACTTGCCCGCTTAAAAGACCAAGGAACGAGTATCTTCTTTACCACCCATGATATGGACGAAGCTGAAAAGTTATGCGACAACCTAGTCTTATTGAACAAGGGAGAGATTGTTGAAGAGGGTGCCCCGAAAGATATTATTATGGCGCACACGACAGACCGCCAAGTTCGTTTAACTTATGCCGATAAAAGCAGTCAACAATTATCCTTCGATGACTGTGATCCGAATCTGACCAAGCAGAACGTCGTCGCTATCCATTCATGTGAACCGACTCTCGAAGACATCTTTATTCAAGTGACAGGAGAATCTTTATATGATTAATACCATTTCGTCTCTCATTAAACTTAGATCAAAATTAATTGTTAAAACACCAAATACACTTGTCCTTCTTCTAATGCCCCTCGGCTTTTCTCTGCTTTATAACGGGATGTTAAATAATAATGGAGAAAATGGCAGTGAAATCCTCTTTATTAGCTTGACCTTTACTTTTGGCCTCTCGATCGGAACTCTGATTACTAGCACAATCGGGGAAGAAAAAGAGAAAAACAGTTTGCGTTCCTTACGCTTAATTGGTGTTAAGAGTAGTGAATATATATTAGCTACTATCTTTTATCCTAGTGTAATTAGTCTTTTAGCGATTATCTTATATCCCGTCTTAATTGACGGTTGCAATTTGAGAGAGATGTCGCTTAACTACTTCGTCATCAGCGCCCTCACTGCCCTAGCCTGTATCCTATTCTATTTCCTGATTGCCTGGCTTTCATCCACTCAGTCTCAAGGGCAGATCAATAGTATCTTGGCCATGGTCCTGATTACTCTCGTTCCCATGTTCTCCCAAATGAATGAAACTTTACAATCTATCAATGAATATTCCTTCATGGCGGCCTTAACCCAGCTCTTGTCCGAACAAAAACAAGTCCAAATAGCTGATAGTAGTTTCATTGGCTTAGTCATTTGGATCATCAGCCTGTTTATTGCCAATATCTTCTTCTATCGGAAGAAAGCTTAGCTATAAACTTCCGGGTGTACAACATGTAGCTCACAACTTTTCTAACCAAGTGGGCTCAGCAGAGATTTTTATTCGAAACAACGAATAATCCCCCGCACCATCTCCCTCAATCAAAAAAGACCAGCCGCGCAAAAGGCGTGCTGGTCTTTTTCTTTACTATCAATTACTTATTCCGCATGGTTGGGAAGAGCAAGACGTCGCGGATGGATGAGGCATTGGTCATGATCATTACCATCCGGTCGATCCCGATACCCAATCCCCCTGTTGGTGGCATCCCGCTTTCCAGAGCTTCGATAAAGTCTTCATCATAAGGATGGGCTTCATCGTTGCCCGCTTCCTTCTCAGCCGCTTGGGCCGCGAAGCGTTCGCGCTGGTCGATTGGATCGGTTAACTCGGTAAAGGCATTCCCAGCTTCAGCTCCTGCAATGAAGGCTTCGAAGCGGTCGGTGAAGCGAGGATCTTCTTCATTGGTCCGAGCCAATGGGGAGATGGCCTTAGGATGGCCATAGACAAAGGTTGGCTGAATCAAGGTATCTTCAACAAAGTGTTCGAAGAATTCATTGATCACATGACCTACCGTATGATTATCTTCCACGGGAACCCCATGTTCTTTAGCCAGGTCGCGAGCTTCTTGGTCAGACATTTCTTGCCAGAAGTCCACACCGCAGGCCTCTTTAATGGCGTCTACCATATGGATGCGGGCCCATTTGCCACCGAACTCTAATTCATAGTCGCCATAAGTGACCTGGGTGGTTCCCAGTACTTCCTGGGCCACATGTTGGTAGAGGCCTTCCACCAAGTCCATCACGCCCGCCATATCACTAAAGGCTGTGTAGACTTCAAGTAGGGTAAATTCTGGGTTGTGGGTATGGTCAATCCCCTCATTACGGAAGACCCGGCCCACCTCGTAAACCTTCTCAAAGCCCCCAACTACTAAACGTTTGAGGTGGAGTTCCAGGGCGATGCGGAGGTAGAGGTCAATATCTAAGGCATTGTGGTGGGTGATAAAGGGACGTGCGCTCGCTCCCCCAGCCAAGTTATGGAGGGTTGGTGTTTCCACTTCCAAATAGCCTTGGTCATCCAAGAAGCGACGAACTTCACGGACAATCTTAGACCGTTTGACAAAGCGATCCATGCTTTCTGGATTGGTAATTAAATCCAGGTGGCGTTGGCGGTAGATCTGTTCCTTGTCTTGTAAGCCATGGTACTTGTCCGGTAGGGGACGGAGGGCCTTGGTTAGGTGGATCAATTCCTTGGCTTGAACGGATAATTCACCGGTATTGGTCCGCATTAATTTTCCGCGGATGCCTAGAATATCCCCCAGGTCTGACTTCTTCCAAATCGTATTATAGGCTTCTTCTCCGATTTCGTCTTTACGGACATAGATTTGGATTTGGCCGCTCATGTCTTGGACATGACCAAAACCAACTTTCCCCTTGCCGCGTTTGGTCATCAAACGCCCCGCAATGGCAACATCTAAGTCCTTCTCAGCAAGCTCTTCCTTGTCGAAGGCTTCGTAGCCCTCGTGCAATTCACCTGCTGTGTTTTCGCGTTGATAACCTGAAGCGAAGGGGTTAATCCCATGCTCTCTTAATTCATCAACTTTGGCACGGCGAACCTGCAATTGGTCAGTGCTCGATTCTGCTGTTTGGTTGACATTTTCCTTCGTCAAACTTCTCACTCCCATACTTTTATCGCTATTTCTATTATCTCCTACTATCTTGCCAATTTCTAGCCGAAATTGCAAGGTCTATTTGGGCCTAGCGCCCTTCTTTTGCTTCGCGTTCTAAGACTTGTTCTTGGAACTGGCTGAGTAGGCCCAGCACTTCGTCATAAGTGTCCGCTTGGGTGCAGGCTAGTTTCACCTTAGAGGCCCGGGAAATTCCTTTGAGATAGTAGCTCACCAGGCCACGGAATTCTTTGACACCGATGACTTCTCCCTTGAGATTAACTAGGCGTCGCAAGTGGTCTAGGGCCTCATCGATTCGTTCAGATCCCTTCTTCTCTGGCAGGAGTTCACCAGTCTCTAAGTAGTGGACCATGCGTTGGATGATGAAAGGATCCCCCAGACAGGCCCGGCCGACCATGACGCCGTCGACGCCATAATTATCTAGGGCCGCCTTGGCTTCTTCAGGGGTCCGGATATCGCCATTGCCGTAGAAAGGTACGGTCAATTCCTGGGCAACTTCAGCAATAATGTCCCAGTCGGCATGGCCACGGTACATCTGCTCGCGGGTCCGGCCGTGCATGGCAATCATAGAGACGCCTGCTTCCTCGGCAGCTCGAGCATTCTCCTTGGCCAGAATGTGGTCGGCGTCCCAGCCTGTCCGCATCTTCACCGAAACAGGCAGGTCGACTGCATCGACGACTGCCTTAATCCGGCAGTGGACTTCTTCAGGATCCAAGAGGCAGCGGGCGCCCGCATCAGTCTTCACAACCTTATTGACGGGGCAGCCCATATTAATGTCAATGATCGCTGCCTGGGTATTGTCTTGGACAAAGCGAGCGGCCTCAGCTAGAGACTCTTCAGACCCACCGAAGATCTGAACAGAGAGAGGCCATTCGCTCTCTTCAATATGGAGCATGGACAGGGTCTTTTTATTGCGGTAGTGGATGCCTTGGTCGGAGATCATCTCACAAACCACCAGTCCCGCGCCCATCTCCTTCACCATCACCCGGAAAGCCGCATTCGAAATACCAGCCATGGGGGCAACAGCGATCGGATTGGAGATGTCAATATTTCCTATTTTTATCATTCAGTCACCTTTTTCTCGATTCGTTTCTTCGTGCAAAGAAGCCGGGCATCCCCCAGCTTCTACTCATATTTATGCCTACACAGCCTCATAAACAGCAGTCACACTTACCACTACTTGACGGTCCTGGCCTAAGCGTTCAGCTAGGGCGAGGGCTCCAGCGACGGCTGCTCCACTTCCAGAGTCTACGATCAAGCCTTCGTTAATGGCTAAGGAACGCTGGCAGTGCAAAGCTTTGACCTCGTCCACGACGATAGTCTGGTCGAAGCAGGTCCGGTCCAGGCTAGCAGGGATAAAGCCGTAGCCAATCCCCGATAAGTGATGTTGGCCGGCGCTTTCCCCCGATAGGACAGCGGCTTGAGCGGGTTCCACAGCATAAATACCAACATCTTCCTTCTGCTCACACAAGGCCTGGGCAACTCCAGTCAGGGTACCACCCGTTCCGACCCCCGCCACAAAGGCATCCGGTACCCGGCCCAGGGCTTCAATAATCTCAGGACCTGTCGTTACTGCATGGATGCTTGGATTTGCTAGGTCAGAGAAGGGATCTAGGAAAGGCAGGTCATGGGCCAGAGCATAGGTCCTAGCAGCTTCCACTTGCTCGCTGAAACTTAGCTGACCATCCAGACTCTCAACCTGGGCACCTAGGGCCTGAATCTTTTCTGTCACTTCCGGCCGCCAAGCCTGACTGCGAAAGATTACCGCATCGAAGCCACGGATGGCAGCCAGGCTAGCCAGGCTGAGACCAAAGTAACCATCATCGATAGCAACGAAGGCACGTTTCTCATCGAAGGCTCCTTCCGCTTCTTTGACCTCCAGCATGTTCAAGGCTGCCCGGTCGCGCCCGCTGCCTGTCAAATTGCGGTTTTCAAGTTTGACATAGACATCCGCTGCACGGTAGGGGGTCGACCGCTGCAATTTAACCAAGGGCGTCCCCATAATTAATTGACTCAAATCTCGCTCTACAGCTGACATGCTCTCCTCCTCTTCTAGGCTCGTGCCTGGGCCGCAATGGCTCTCAGTTCATCCGCCGTAAATTCATAGGTTTTGTTACAGAAGTGGCAGACCGTTTCAGCGCCACCATCTTCTTCAATAATCGTTTCTAATTCTTGACTGCCGATTGCAGCTAGGCCTTGGGCAAAACGTTCCTTGGAACAGTCACACTTAAAGCTGACTTCTTCCTGACTCAAGATCTTGACCTGGTCTTGACCCAGCAAGCGATAAATCATCTCTTCTGGCGTCAAGCCCTGGCTGAGCAAGTCCGTCACTTGGGGCATGTCAGCGATACTTGCCTCAAGTTGATCGATAACTTCTTCGGAGCAGCCTGGCAAAACTTGAATCATCCAGCCGCCCGCACAAGCAATCGACTCATCTGGGTTCACAAGAACGCCCAGTCCAACAGCAGAAGGCACCTGTTCAGAAACTGTTAAATAATAGGTGAAGTCTTCGGCAATCTCGCCCGAAACCAGGGGCACTTGACCCTGGAAAGGTTCTTTTAAACCGAGATCTTTGATGACAGAAAAAGTTCCTTCCCTTCCAACTGCCCCGCGGACATCAATCTTGCCTTGGGCATTGGAATCGAGGCTGACATGGGGCTGGTCAATATAGCCCTTAACATGGCCTTGGCCATCTGCAGACACAACAATCTTACCCGCTGGTCCATTTCCGGCGATTTGCACCGTCATCTTGGCATCGTCTTTAATATCCGCAGCTAGGAGAAGGGTTCCTGCAAGGGTTCGTCCCAGAGCTGCACTAGAAGCGCTCCAAGAATCGTGTTTTTCTTGGGCGCTAGCAACCACCTGGCTAGCATCTACTGCACGTACACGGATCTGCCCGTCGAAGGCTGTGGCTTTAACTAATTGATCTGTCACTTCTTCACGTCCTTTTTTCATCTTTTCTTACAGATTACGTTGTTTTCTTGGCCTTGCCAAATAATTTGCTTCAAAAGCGGAAGGCATGCTCCCCAATACGATTTAATGATATAAGTAAATTAAAAAGCAGAAAAGCAGGGCGCCGAAGCGCTCCCTGCTTAATCTTCAAGCCAGTGATGAGCCTTAGTCCTCATCCTTTTCGTCCTGCCGGCGTTGAGCAATTTCTTCTTGAATATGTTCATTTCGCCGACCAGGTTCTTGGTCTTCTGAATCAGATTCAGAAGCGTCTAGACCTTGGCGTTCTTCTAACTGTTCTTTAGATTCTTCCTGTTTCTTTTGACCTTCGCGCTGCATCTTCTCTTTGACTTCATCATAAGTCTTAGGACGGGCTTCTTCTTCGACTTCTGTTACAGTTTCAGCCGGCATTTCACCTGTTTCAAAGAGACTCTTGATGGTGCGGGCATCCAAGGTTTCAAGTTCCAAGAGTTTTTCAGCGATAATCGTCACTTGTTCACGGTGGTCGCTGAGAATTTGTTTAGCTTCAGCCAAGCAGTCTTCCATCAATTGGAGGAGTTCTTGGTCAATCTTGGCTGCCGTTTGAGCAGAGTAGGTCTTCTCACCATAACTTTGTGCGCCCCGCATGCTGTGGTTCCCTTCATAAGAGATAGGGCCCAAAGTTTTGCTCATCCCATATTCGGTGATCATGCTGCGTCCTAGTGAGGTAGCTTGTTCAAAGTCGTTGGAAGCCCCAGAGGTTTGGGTATTGAAGAAGACTTCTTCAGCTGCCCGACCCCCGAGTAAGCCAACAATCTGTTCGCGCAAGTCCTTAGCATTGTACATGTTCTGGTCTTCGCGTGGCAGCATAATAGCATAACCGCCAGCCTTGCCCCGGGGAACGATGGTCACCTTATGGACAATCCGAGCTTCATTGAGGACCAGACCACAGACGGTATGGCCCGCTTCGTGGAAGGCTGTGACCCGTCTTTCTTTCTCACTCACTTGCCGGTCTGGCTTAGCTGGCCCAGCAATCACCCGGTCTTGGGCTTCATCCACATCCACCATGTCGATAGCTGCCTTGTCCAAGCGGGCTGCTAAGAGTGCTGCTTCATTCAAGACATTCTCAAGTTCTGCCCCCGTAAAGCCTGGGGTCTGACGGGCTAAAACCTTAAGATCCACATCAGGCCCTAACTTCTTATTGCGGGCATGGACCTTGAGGATGGCTTCCCGGCCCTTAACGTCAGGGCGACCAACTAAGATTTGACGGTCAAAACGACCTGGACGGAGCAAGGCTGGGTCGAGTACATCGGAACGGTTGGTTGCCGCAATAACGATCACATTATCCTGCTCGGTAAAGCCGTCTAATTCAACCAGCAATTGGTTGAGGGTTTGCTCCCGTTCATCGTGGCCGCCACCCATACCAGATCCACGCTTACGTCCGACCGCATCGATTTCATCGATGAAGATAATAGCCGGTGAATTCTTCTTGGCGGTATCGAAGAGGTCGCGGACCCGGCTAGCACCGACCCCAACGAACATCTCAACGAATTCAGACCCTGAAATCGAGTAGAAAGGCACCTGGGCTTCCCCAGCTACGGCCTTAGCTAGCAAGGTCTTCCCGGTCCCTGGAGGGCCTTCGAGGAGGACCCCTTTAGGAATCCGTGCCCCTAATTGGTGGTACTTGCGTGGGTCTTTGAGGAATTCAACCACTTCAACAAGTTCTTGCTTTTCCTCATCGGCTCCAGCTACATCGGCAAAGCGTACCTTAGACTGTTGGGATTGGTCCTTGGCGTTGGACTTGCCCATAGACATGGGGTTCCCCCGGCCACCGCCTTGGGCACGCTGGGTCATAAAGTACATAAAACCAATAAAGATAACTAATGGCAAGGCACTGAAGAGGAGGTTAACCCAGACCCCGGAGCTATCTTCCTTGAGAGCCTTGAGCGAGGTATCGGTCTCTTCAGCTGTCTGGCTAATCTTAGCTAGGGTGTCATTGTTGGGGAGGACACGCGTGAAGAACTTCTTAGCCTGGCCTGTTTTAGCATTGTTAAAGATAGGCAGGTTGTTTTCACTCTGGCTCTCTTGCTTGTCCCGCGAGGCCCGATAGTCCCCAGTTATCTGATAGGCTCCAGCTTGCGGTTGAATGGCGATATTTTGCAGATTTTCATCCGATAATTCCTGCATAAATTCCGTTTGCGTGATTTCTTCGGTTGATCCATCATCTCCACCACCTGCAATATAATTGACCAAGCCAATTAGGGCGAAGAAGATAATAATCCAAAGAAGACCACTTGTCAGAAAACTCTTATTTGGTCCTTTTCTCTGCATGTAGTTTCTCCTATCTGCTTAATTTTGATCTGATAGTTATGCTGATTAACTGTAAACCTCAGCCTTAAGGATACCTATATAAGGTAAGGCGCGGTACTTCTCGTTATAGTCGAGGCCATAGCCGACTACGAATTCATCTGGAACATCACGGCCAGTATAGTCGCAAGTCATGTCCACCACCCGGCGCTCAGGCTTGTTCAGCAAGGCGCAGACCTTAACGGAGGCTGCCTTGCGGTGGGCCATCAGTTCACAGACCTTCTTGAGGGTGCGTCCTGTATCGATAATATCTTCGACAATTAAGATGTGACGCCCTTCAACGCTTTGGTCTAGGTCTTTGAGTATCTTAACCTGACCGGAGGATTCCGTACCTGAGCCGTAGCTGGAAACAGACATAAAGTCCATCTCTAAAGGACAGTCCATACGGCGTACCAGGTCCGTCATAAATACGACAGAACCCTTGAGGATACCAATTACAAGGGGATTCTTCCCCCGGTAGTCCTCAGTTAGTTCTTGCCCTAAGCGATCAACTGTCTCGGCAATTTCTTCCTGAGACAGCAGCACTTCTTGGATATCATCATTAGGATGTGTCATAGCTTTAATAATCCTCCACACGCTTTCTATTCTAACAAAATAATTACAGAATCAGCAAATATTCTGAACTCCTTCATTCTATCATAACTTTAATAATTTAAAACCAATTGCCGCTTAATTATATAAAATTTAATGCTTATTTTTCAAGAAACAAATGGAAGGGGCTGTTCTCGTGCCGTTCCAGGTAGAGAAAGTCGCCATCTAAGAAGATGGCTAGGATATGTTGGTCGGCTAAAGCGACCAGCCAGGCCCGGTCGCGGTCCGCTTGAGGAAGTTTTTGATCAATAAACCAGCGCCGAATTTTCTTATGCTGGCCTTGGCTCAAAAGCAGATAATCTCCAGCCTGACGGTGGCGCACTTGGAGCGCGTCACGGCTAGCTGATCGAGGCAAGAAGCCGTAGCCGTAATTTTGTACTTTTAGACTGATTTGACTTCCATCTTCCAAAGTTAAAGACTGGCCGATCTTTAGCGAGTAAGTCAGGCTGAGACTAGGACTGAGCTTTTCTTGACCAGCAGGGTAGATGTAAGCTTGGCGGTAGACCTTAGCTAATTGGTAGCCACCCGGTAAGCTCCACAGGCCCTGAGCCTTGCCTTCTAATAAAAAATCCAGCAGCTTCTCTAGGCCCTGGCGAGGGAAGGCAGCCAAGGCTTCCACCCGACTTCCTTGAAAAGCGTACTGCAAGGCCAAAAGGCGCTGGTTCCTAGGCAAGTGGTCAAGCTGGTCGATAGCTAACTGCCAGTGGTCCTTTGACCCTGTCATGAGGCCCCTTGTCTTCGCTTCTAGGGCCTCTTCCATCAATTGCCAACCCGCTCCCAGGTCCTTAGCAAAAGTAGCTAGCTGGTCCTGAACATTAGGATTGAGCTCCTCTAAGGCGGGCAAATAGTCTAAGCGCAAGCGGTTTCTCAGAGCCGCTCGCTCTTGGTTAGAGGCGTCCTCCGCATAAGGAAGTCCCTCTTCCTGGGCGATGGCATAGAGATCTGCCTTAGGAACATCCAAGAAGGGACGGAGGACTTGGGCCTCAGAATAGCTATATAGTGCGCTGACTGGCCGCATGCCTGCTAGGGCTTGGAGCTGGCTGCCTTGGATGAGCCGCATGAGTACCGTCTCCGCCTGGTCATTTAGATGGTGGGCAGTCAGCAAGTAGGACCAGCCTTTCTGCTCCAAAATTTGACCAAAATTGGCATAGCGAAAGTGCCGGGCCGCCTCCTCATAAGAAGCTTGGCCAAAATCTGGATGGGCCCAGATGCGAACAGAGATTGGAATATCCCGGTTCTGGCAGTAGGCCACTAGCGCTTCCTGCTCAGCATCTGACTCAGAACGCAAGCGGTGGTTAATATGGGCCACCGCAAATTTCAATCCCCTTGTTTTCCCTAAATACTCAGCCACCCGCAGCAAAACCATAGAGTCCACCCCATAAGAAACCGCCAGCAATAAGGGCGCCCCCTCTTCAAAAACTTCCGCCGCCTCCCGTCGCAAAAACGCTTCCACTTGCTCAACCAGTTCTTTAAATAACATCACAACCTCCTGCTTTAACAGTTCTCTATTTTTAATATTGATAGCTAGTCACAAATAGTTTTATATCGGATACATCAGCTTCTTTTGAGCAGCAGTGGAGCTTTGAATTTGATCGTTAGCCGTGACTAAGCAAGCGATGTGAATTAGGGATAGTCGGCGTCAGCCGTTACTAGCCCTTTGAAGCTCGCTAGGTGAGGGGCCTTGGCCCGAACCGGTGCCACGGCTCTTCAACGATCAAATTCAAAAGTGGAACGGATGCTGCCGCTATTTGGTAAAATGTCGATTAACGACGAAAAAAGAGGCTTGAAATTACTTCCTAGGCCTCTTCTCCATCACTTGCTAGCTACGACGACCTCCACGGCCACCGCGCTTACCTTCTGTATTCTTCTTCAGCGATGCTAAGCGGTCATCACTGTCTTTCAAGAAATTACTCATCATGGTATCGAAATCCGAACTCCGCGAACTTTGTTGCCGCTTAAAATTAGGGGCGGGTTTGGACCGGCGTGGTTTGTTGTCACGCGCTGCCTTAGGGGCTTTTGCTGGGGCAGAATCTTCCGCCTTCCGCATTGACAAGGCAATCTTACCTGATTGATCAATATTGGTAACGAGGACTTTCACCTCATCCCCTACACTTAAAAAGTCATTAATATTTTTGACATATTCATTTGAAATTTCAGAAATATGTACTAATCCGCTCTTACCGTCTCCAAGGTCAACAAAGGCACCAAAATTTGTAATGCCTGTGACCTTGCCAGTCAGTTTGCTTCCGATTTCAATTGCCATGAACTAATTTCTTTCTCCCTTCAGCTCTTACTTATTGTTTTTGATTTTGTGCATTCTCTTGTTCCTTAAGATAGGCTTTATTGAAGGCTTTAGCTTGTTTGGAATCATTATCTTCAGGCAGGCTAAAGATAATCTCATCGTCCTTGCTTAAGTAGAAGCGGCTGCGGGCTAGCTTAGCCACATAGTCTTCATTCTCAAGCAGGGTCTCCTGGTCCTTCAAGTAAGCCAGATTATTCTCCTCACTAAGCAAGGCAGCCTCCGCTGCCTTCATTTCTTCCTTAACCGAAGCAGTCGCTTGCTGGGTGCGCCGGATCTGGAAGAGACTCGTCAAGCAAATCACTCCCATAATTACTAAGAGACCCCGCACTAACCACTGGCGGGCAGACTGCTTAGAATGATGGGGACGCTTCTTTGAGGAGCTTTTTGCATAGAGGGGGGTTACTTTTTTATTTCGTTTCTTAGGCCGCACACTGACACCTACCTTCATCACCTAGGATTAAAAGCCGCCTAAATTCCCAGCTCTTATCTATCAGCATCTATTATAGCATAACTTCTATCTGATAGCTTATTAATACAGTATACCCATCTTAAGTCAGAAAGTATAGCGCCATTTTTATTATTTTTTAATAAAATTCAGGTAGGTCGCGCGACTTGAAGTCTTCTTCCAGAATCGTATACATGGAGGTCGCATCTGCTTTACGGGTCGATTCTTTGAGGTCGTCGACACGGATTTTCAGTGTCTTATTACCAAATTCAATGCTGACTTCATCCCCAATCTTGAGTTTGGTCCCCGACTTAGCTGGATTCCCATTCACTTGGATCCGCCCCTTGTCGGCAATGTCCTTAGCAACCGTCCGCCGTTTAATCACCCGGGAGACTTTGAGAAACTTATCTAAACGCATAAGAGCACTCCTTTACTGTGTTTTTCTTACTTTTATCCATTTTAACAGAGCCCGACCTAGAGGCAAGCTTAAAAGCTCCTCTTCACTGAGAACGGCCACTTGGTGCATGTAGACCGCTGTTACAAGAAGGCCCATCCCCACGCCCAGGAGGACAGCTAGGCTATCCAAGAAGCGGCTAGCGCCGAAGATTGCTTCAAAGCTGGTCAGGGCGAAATAATTGATGCTAAGCATGAGCAAGCAGAGAGGCAGGGTCCTTAACACCAAATCAGCAAGTCCTAGCTTGCACCGAATCTTGGCCTTTAAGAGGCTATAGAGCGAGGTCAGCATGGCAGCTAGGGCCAGCAAGCTCGCCCAGACGGCCCCCTGACTCCCCGCCCAGCTTACCAGGAGGGAGTTGACCGCCATCTTGATCGTAATACCTAGGATAAAGCTAAAGGCAACGTAGAGGCTCCGCCCCTGGGCCTGGTAGATGTTGGCTAAACCTGTCACCAGGCTGGCGAAGATAATCATCAGGACATATTGGGCCAGAACCAGAGCCCCTTCCCGGTCGCTAAAGAGCAGGTGGTTGATCTGGGGCATGATGCTAATTAGACCCGCCGTCACTAACAGACTAACGAAAGTGGTCAGGCGGAGGTAGACCCGGCTATTCTGGATAAAGGCAGATTCTTGCCGACGGATATAGGACCGGGTCAAGGCCGGTAAATAGGAGCTGGAGAAAGCAACGGCTAGGACCATGCCCAGTTGAACGAGGGGCTGGCCTCGATCATAGACCCCCTTAGCCAACTTGGCGCTTAAATCCGACCAACCGCTCCCTAGCAGAGCCTCATAGAGGGTGAAAGAATCCACCAATTGGAAGAAGACCAAGAGCGAGGCAAAGCAGCACAAGAGCAGGCCTTCGCTGAGAAATTCCTTAATGAGATATGACCAGCGCAGATGGTAGGGGGTCTTTTCTACCTGCTGCTGGGGCTTCGGCCAGGTAATAAAACGGCGCAAGCTCCGGCTCTGAGCCAAGGCCCAAACTAGGACAAGACTAGCAGCCAGGGCCGCAAGCCAAGCCCCCTGCATGGCCTGGGCTCCCATTTGGTAATAATTTCTTCCTTCAGCACTCAGGCTGACAAAATGGAAGGCGGCTAGGAGAATCACCCCTACCCGGACTACTTGTTCAATGATCTGGGAGAGGGCGACGGGTAGCATCACTTGATAAGCTTGAAAACTTCCCCGTAAGATCATCAGCACCGGCATAAAGAGGAACATAAAGCTAACCGAGCGGATGACCGGTGCCAAGAGGGGATCACCCATGGCCTGGGCCAAGACTCCAGCCCCAAAGTAAGTCAGGCCAAAACATAAGCCAGCAAAAACCAACATCATCAGACTGTAACGTTGAACAAAGAGACGCCGCTGACTCAGCTTGGCTTGGAAGGCAATCTGCCGGCCAATAAAATTAGGCAAACCGGACAGGCTAAAGGTCATGCCTATCCCATAGATGGGATAGACTTGCTGGTAAACATAGAAGCCCTCGTCGCCCACAATATTTTGGAAGGGCACCCGGTAGACTGCACTCAAAATCTTGGCAATGATACCGGCTAGGGTCAAGAGGAAGGCTCCTTTGGCAATATTTTTCCTTGGGTCTTTCATTTTAGCCTCCTAGCTCTCCTCATCAGACGGGCTATCGATCTGGTCAGCGAGTTGACTCACAAATTGGAGCAAGTAGTCGAGCCATTCTACTGGCTCTAACTTTCCAATCTGCAGGAAGAGGGTAAGTTGGCCTTCCTTGTCTTCTTTCATTTGTAGGCGCATAGGAATCTTATCCAAGGCCTCAAATATCTTAGGTACAGCCGTCTGCTGGTCCAGACTGGCATGGAAGTGTAACTCTACCCCATTATTTCGAGTCTGGATATGGTTGATGCCAACTTTCTTAGCATTGGCCTTAAGCGCACCCACATTCAAGAGGAGTTGGACTTCAAGCGGCGGTTCGCCGAAACGGTCCATCAATTCTTCGTCCAAGTCCCACATGGCTTCCGTATCTTCTAATAGGTTGATCCGCTTATAAATTTCCAACTTCTGCTTCTCATCAGCAATATAAGTCGAAGGAATATAGGCATTGATATTCATCTCGAGTTCGACCGGCTCTTCAGGTTGGCTTGGCGCTTGGCCCCGCTTCTTAGCCACCGCTTCACTGAGCATTTGCGAATAGAGGTCGAAGCCGACCGAATTCACGAAGCCGTGCTGCTGCTTGCCTAAGAGATTACCGGCACCCCGGATGGCCAAGTCTCGCATGGCAATCTTGAAGCCGCTGCCCAAGTCAGTGAAATCACGCAAGGCCGCCAAGCGTTTTTCAGAGACTTCACTGAGCATCTTGTCCGGCTGGTACATGAAGTAGGCATAGGCTACCCGGTTGCTCCGCCCTACCCGGCCGCGCAATTGGTAGAGGGTTGAGAGCCCCATGCGGTCAGCCGATTCAACGAGAAGGGTATTGACATTAGGAATATCCACGCCTGTCTCAATGATCGTGGTCGTTACGAGGACATCGTAGTCCCCCTCGATAAAGGCCATCAAGACCTCTTCCAGCTGGTTCACCGACATCTGACCATGGGCAATCCCAACCCGGGCTTCGGGTACCAGACCCGAGATAGCCAAGGCCTTCTCTTCGATTTTTTGCACATTATTAAAGAGATAAAAAACTTGACCCGACCGGCCGAGCTCGCGCTCAATAGCTTCGCGGATAGCTTCCGGATTCTGCTCGAGAATATAAGTCTGAACTGGATAGCGGTTGGCTGGTGGCGTCTCAATCACACTCAAGTCGCGGGCCCCTAAAATCGATAGGTGGAGGGTCCGTGGAATCGGTGTCGCCGTCAGGGTCAGCACATCTACATTGGCCTTGAGCTGCTTGAGTCGTTCCTTGGCCTTGACCCCGAAGCGCTGCTCCTCATCGACAACGAGGAGGCCCAGGTCTAGGAAACTGACATCCTTGGACAAGAGTCGGTGGGTACCAACAACTAAGTTGACCCTGCCAGAAGCGAGGCCCTCAATGGTTTCATCCTGCTGGGCCTTAGTCCTAAAACGACTCAAGAGAGCAATTTCAAAGGGCCAGTCTTGGAAACGTTCCAGGAGCGTTTCATAATGCTGCTGGGCGAGCACGGTAGTGGGCACTAGGAAGGCAGCCTGTTTCCCTTCCATTAGCGCCTTAAAAATAGCCCGCATGGCAACTTCCGTCTTCCCAAAGCCGACATCTCCCACGAGTAAACGGTCCATCGCTTTGGACTTCTCCATATCCGTCTTAATCTCGTCAATGGATCGCAACTGGTCTTCCGTTTCACTGTAAGGAAAGGCTGCTTCAAAGTCTGCTTGTTCCGGGGTATCGGGGCCGAAAGCATAGCCTTCCTGGGCTTCCCGGTTGGCATAGATTTCGATCAGGTCATCTGCGATATCCTCGATCTGCCCGCTCACCTTACGCTTAGTCTTAGCCCATTCGCTGCCGCCCATCTTATTGAGCTTAGGTGTCTTGCCTTCACTAGAGACATATTTTTGTACCAAGTCAATCTGCTCCACAGGCACATGGATAGCGGCCTGGTCGGCATAGACAATGGTCAAATAGTCCCGGTGCGACCCGGCCACTTCAATGGTCTCAATCCCTGTGAATTGCCCAATCCCATGGTTGATATGAACGACATAATCGCCCACCTCTAATTGCTGGTAGTTCTTAAGGCGCTCCGCATTCGAGAGCTGCTTGTTAGCTTTAGGGCGTTTCTTCTTCTTGACCTGCTGGTAGATATCTGCCTCCGAGACTAGGACCAAGCGCTCATTGACGAACTCAATCCCAGACGTGAAATTAGCCAAAACTAAGTTCACGGCATCTTCTTGGAGCCGGCCTAAGTCCGAAGACACCACCGCCAGGCCTTCAGCTTGGAGGATTTCCTCTAATTTGCGCCGGCGGTCAGCGGTCGACAGGGCAATAACCACTTGGCGCTTGGTCTTCTGCCAGGCCTGGATCTCCATCTTGAGGGCGTCCATCTGTTCATAAAATTGAACGACCGGCCGGGTTTGGAATTCATGGAGATAGTCAAACTTCATCTGGCCATAGCCCCTCTGGAAGATGCCCAAGTACAAGCACCGCCCCTTGTAGGCCTCTAAACTCTCCTTAAAGGAAGTATAATAAGCGATTTGCGGCGGGAGCTGGCCTTGCTCCGTTTTAGCTTGGAGGAAGGCTGCTGCATTCTCGTCAATGCTAGCAGCAGATTCTTGGAGGCGAGGATAGTCATCGATTATTAGAAGACTCTCATCCCCTAAGTAACTGAGCAAGTTGTCCTCACTCTCATAGAGGTATTGGCTAAAGTAAGCGGTCAGTTCCGAACTCTCCCCGGTCCGCCATAAGTTGACCTCTTCTGCCATATTTCCCTTGATTTCTTGGGCTAAGTCAGCATCCGCCATGCCCCCAACTTCTTGCTTGACTGCTTCTTGGAGCCGGTCCGCTTGGGCTTTCATTTGTTCAGGCTGAAAGAGGAAGTCATCAGCCGGGATGATCTGGACTTGGTCTAGGTCCTCTAGACTTTTCTGATTGTCTGGATCAAAGCTTGAAATCCGTTCCAGTTCATCAAAGGCCAGAGAGAAGCGGACGGGCTGGTCCCGGTCAAGAGGAAAGCAATCCACAATATCTCCCCGTAAACTCATCTCACCCGGACTTGCGACAATTGGCCGCCTCTTATAGCCCCGCGCTAAGAGGTCCTTGGCCAGTTGGGGGGCAGGCAAGTCATCCCCCAAGCTTAATTCTAAGTGCAGACTGTCCCAGAGTGCAGCAGGCATCAGACGCTTCTTCAAAGCAAAAAGCGGGGCAAGAATAATTCCCCCTTCTTCACTTTCTCTTAAGAATTTCATCACAGCCAAGCGGTCAGCCAAGGCTTCTGGACTGGCTACAGCTAGGTCGGCTGCCACACTCTCTGCGGTATTAAAGAGATAGAGCCGGTCTTCGGGAATGAAGTTGGCTAAATCATCCAAATAGCGTTCAGCTTCAAGTAAATTATTAGTCACAATTAAATATTTTTGACCCACCGCCTGCTTGTAGGCGAGTTGGGCGATATAGGCCTTGGATAAGCCCTGTAAGCCTAGAAAGAGAACGCTCTGCCCTTCAGCCAGAGCTTGACGGGCATCCGTATCGAGCGCTTCAGTCATATATTGATCTAATTGCAAGAAAACACCTGCTCTCTAATGGTTATACTTGGTCATGGTTTCTTCAAAAGAATGGCCGGCTAGCCAATAATCAATGGCTGCTACCGCCTGGCGAGTGCTCTCGAGCATGGCGGTATGGTCTTCTTTGGGGAAGTTCCCTAAGACATGGTTCACCACACTCACGCCTGCTTGTGGCCGGCCCACGCCTAGTTTTAAACGTTGGACTTGGTCAGTCCCTAAGTGTTGGATAATACTCTTCATCCCATTATGGCCACCAGAACTGCCCTTGCGCCGCATACGCAAGCGACCCACATCCATATCCATATCATCATAGATCACTAGGAGGTCCTCTAATTCAATATCGAAATAATTCACAAAGCCAATCAAACTCTCACCCGATAGGTTCATAAAAGTCTGTGGCTTGATAAAGAAAACCTTCTCCCCTTGGATACGGTATTCCACATATTTGGCCTTGAATTTCTCCTGGTCAAAGGTCAGATGGTGCTGGTAAGCCCATTCATCCAAAGTAATAAAACCAATATTGTGGCGGGATCGTTCATATTTAGGGCCTGGATTTCCCAAGCCTGCTACTAATTTCATCGTCATACTCCTTTATTTAAGGGCGGAGCCCTTCTCTTCTAAGCATCCTATACTGCTGCTCTGATTGCGAAGCGCAAGTAGCTTCTAATCATACTTATTGTACCTTAGACCCCCAGCGCAAACAAGTTCTCAGCTTGCAGTTAAACTAGGACCAAGACTATCTTTTAAGGCTTAAATCTTAGCTATCATAATTGTAAAAACAATCACAATTATCTATCGAATACATTTTTTGTATTTATTTCATCCCCTTAAATTTCTTTCCTTTTTTGTTAAATCACATATGATAACGCTTGCTGTTTTTTTCTAACTTCGTTTATCATTTCACAATTTCTAGGAAAGCATTGAAATCCCCCTAGCTAATCACTATAATGGCTAGTATAAGCATATTGATACAATAGAAATGAGAGGTCTTATTGATGGCAAAAGATAAAACACATAAAATTATTTTAATTGGTGATGGTGCAGTTGGCTCTAGCTTCGCTTTCTCTACTGTATTGCAAGGCATCGGCCACGAACTTGGTATCATTGATATTAATAAAAAACGTGTGATTGGTGACGTCGAAGACTTAAAAGACGCCCTAGTTTATTCTAGCCCTAAGAAGATTTTTGCTGCTGAATATAGCGATTGTAAGGATGCCGACATCGTGGTTCTCTGCGCAGGCATGGCTCAAAAAGAAGGTGAAACGCGTCTCGACCTTGTCAGCAAGAACTTGGTAATCTTCAAAGACATGGTTGACCAAGTTGTCGCTAGTGGTTTCGACGGGATCTTCCTGGTAGCCACCAACCCTGTAGACATCCTGACCTATGCCACATGGAAATTCTCTGGCTTCCCATCTTCCCGGGTTATCGGTTCAGGGACTGCCCTCGACAGTGCTCGTTTCCGCCAAGAAATTGGTGCTTTAACCAATGTTGACTCCCGTAGTGTCCACGCCCTCATCATGGGGGAACACGGCGACAGTGAATTTGCCGTCTGGTCTCACGCTAATATTGGGGGACTCCCAATGGAAGACTGGGTTAAGGTTCACCCCGAAATCAATGAAGAACGCTTGACAGAAATCTATTACGATGTTCGCGATAAAGCTTACCGCATTATCGAAAACAAGGGTGCAACATTCTACGGTATCGCTGCTTCCCTAGCCCGGATCGTGAAGGCTATCCTCAACAATGAAGGAGCCATCCTCCCTATCTCTGTTTACCTTGATGGTGAGTACAATCAAGAGGACATCTATATCGGTGCCCCTGCTGTCCTAACCAGCGAAGGCGTTCGTAGCGTCATCGAATTACCACTCAGCGACCACGAACAAAACTTAATGGACAAGTCTGCTGGTCAAATGAAAGAAGTTATTGATTCAGCCTTTGCTGAATTAGAAAATAAATAAGCTCTCTAAAGTCATAAAAATTGCCGTCCCAGCTAACGCTCATGCGCTAGCTGGGACGGCTTTTTTAATGTGTCTTTAACAAGTTGTATTGGTGAGCATCCGTTGCACTTTTGAATTTGATCGTTGAATTTCAAAGGTTCAAGAACGGCTAGCGCCGTCTTGTACTTTATCCGTACGTCGCTTCGTTCCTACGGCTAAAGCAGCACCGGTTCGAGCCTCGGTCTCTCGCCTAGCGAGCTTCAAAGTTAGAGTGCGACAAAAGTCGTTAAGCTCTGAACCACTGGAGCAAAGGCTAGAAGAGCTTTGCGGAGGCTCGGCCAGCCTTTGTGAAGTGGAGTCAGAGCTGACTTTTGGAGCAGGTTTTGGCTAGTAACGGCTTACGCCGACTATCCATAATTCACATCGCTTGCTTGTTCATGGCTAACGATCAAATTCAAAGCTCCACTACTGCTCACAAGTAGACGGTATGAACATTATACTTTAATTGGGAGCCACCAGCACTGAATCGTACGAAATCTCAAGGAAAGCCGTTTGCCTAGTGGGCAAGCATTAGAGGCAAGCGGCTTTTTTGAGTTCAAATATATTGCTTAGCGGTCAGTCCGATTTTTAGAAGAGAGCTAGGCTCTTCAAAAGCCAGATCCAAAAAACCAGGGTAAACATGGCAAAGCAAGTGGTGAAGACGACAATCTGATTGGCCAAGTCCTCATCGCCCCCTGCCATCACGGCTTGGGCATAGGAAGAAACGGCGGTCGGTCCAGCAGTCGCAATCAGGACACTGATAATATTGTCATCACGAAGGCCGAAGATGACAGCCAAGCTTAGAGCAATGGCAGGATTCACCAGGAGCTTATTGATTACCGTAAAGTAGAGCGACCAATCGGCATCTTTAATCTTATCAAATTTAAAGAGACCGCCCATCACGGTGAGGGCCAGGGGCGAGGTCATGGCACTCAGGTTATCAAAGGCTACTTCTACGGACTGGGGCAAGCGCAAACCGAGGGCAGCTACCACAATCCCCGAAGCCGTAGCGATCACCATGGGATTGCTGATGATTTTGTGCATCAAATCCTTGAAGGAGAAGTCTTCATCCGTATAAATAGACAGAGCAATTACCGACAGGATATTATTCACCGGCACAATAATCGCTAGGGCAATGCTGACCATGCCCAAGTTTTCTTTACCGAGCAAGGCTGTCCCCAGAGGTAAGCCAAAAAGAATGGCGTTCGAACGAATGGATCCTTGGAGCATTACTCCTCGTCGGTCATTACGTTTCTGAAAAATAGGAATAATCAGGGCATAGACAATAAAAATAGCAATCGCATAGATAATCACAAAGGCCAGGGTCCGGGGATTAAAGTTCTTATCCAGATCCATGTGATAGACATTGTTAAATAAGTTCAAGGGCAGGAAAAAGGCAAAGAGCGCCTTATTCATCTCGCTAAGGGACTTGCGGGACATCCAACCAATGCGGTGGATCAGCTGTCCGATCAAGATATAGAGCAGGACAGGCATTACCGCATTGAAGCCAATCATAAAATTCGTCATTCATCCATTCCTCACTTTCTGATAGAAGTATTCAAGCATAAATCCCTCCTGCCGTCAACCGTTCGAGCAAGAGACTGGCTCAGCCTTTTGACTCTCCTGGTCCGAAGCTCCAGATAAAGCTGAATGAGATGATCGCCTATGCTAAAAAATTAAACACTAAAAAAGACTGGAAAGCTCATCCCAGTCTTAATTTTTAAGCCTCTCTACTTTTTAGTCTTAATGACTAGTCATCAAAAAAATTATAGCGATTAGTTCCGAGCAGGAGTAGAGCTTTGAAGTTGACCCTTAGCCATGAACAAGCAAGCGATGTGAATTACGTCTAGTAGGCGATAGCCGTACTAGACGTTTGAAGCTCGCTAGGTGAGGGACCTTGGCCCGAACCGGTGCCATGGCTCTTTAAGGGGCAAATTCAAAAGTGAAACGAATGCTCATCAACACAATTTGCTAAATTTTTTCTTCTAGTCCTCGTTATGGCCATTATCCATGCCCTTGAATTCTTCAACAAATAAAGGACTTACCGAACGCTTGTCGTGGATACGGAGGATAGCTTCTGCAATCAGTTCAGAAACGGTCACTTGCTTGATCTTATCGATCCGTTTTTCTTCTGGCAGGTAGATGGAGTCTGTGACGACAACTTCTGAGATGTTGGAGTTAGCCAGACGTTCAACTGCTGGGCCTGAAAGAACAGGGTGGGTACAGCAAACCGCTACCGAAATAGCGCCTGCTTCGCCCAAGGCTTTAGCCGCTGCCGTAATTGTCCCTGCAGTATCGATCATATCGTCAATGATCAGGGCGTGCTTGCCTTCAACATTACCGACAATATTCATCACTTCTGCCACGTTGGCTTTAGGCCGACGTTTGTCAATAATAGCAATTGGTGCCTTCAAGAACTCCGCCAATTTACGTGCCCGGGTCACCCCACCGTGGTCTGGTGAAACAACTACAACATCTTCCAAACTATAGTCTGGGTTTTCGATGAAATAGTTAGCCAGGAGAGGAGAGCCAAGCAGGTGGTCCACTGGAATATCGAAGAAACCTTGGATTTGGGCAGCGTGCAAGTCAAGGGCTACCACTCGGTCAGCACCAGTCTTTTCAATCATGTTTGAAACAAGCTTAGCTGTGATGGGTTCACGCGGTTTGGCTTTACGGTCTTGACGGGCATAGCCGAAGTAAGGAATCACAACTGTAATCGTCGCCGCACTCGCCCGGCGGCAGGCATCAATCATAATTAAGAGTTCCATGAGGTGGTCGTTAACAGGTTCTGATGTTGATTGCACAATATAAACATCATCCCCACGAATTGATTCATCGATACTGATATAGATTTCGCCGTCGCTAAAGTGAGTAACAGAACATTCCCCTAGTTCACTATCCATAGCTTTAGCGATCTTTTCAGCTAATTCTGGGTTCGAATTGAGAGAAAACACCTTAAGATTATTCGGCTTATGTTGAGACATTTCCTGATATTCCTCCTACTATTGGTCATTTAAAATTTGCTACACACATATCTTAACATATTTTTTACAAACTAGTGATTCTTTTTGCCAATTGCCAGCTTATCCCAATAGTTTTCTTTATTAGACTGCCGAGCCCGGGCAATGGCTAAGCTCTTTTCAGGCACATCATCGGTAATAGTGGACCCTGCTGCTAGGAAGGCATTGGCAGCAACTTGAACGGGGGCTACGATATTCACATTGGAACCAATAAAGCTATGGTCACCGACCACCGACCGGGCCTTATTGACTCCATCATAGTTACAGAAAATAACACCACAGCTGACATTAATATCCGCTCCCAGGTCAGCATCGCCAATATAGGTCAAGTGACCAACCTTGGTCCCTTGGCCGATAGTCGCGTTCTTCACTTCAACATAGTTACCAATGTGGACATGGCTAGCCAGCTTAGCCTTGGGGCGCAGGTGGGCATGGGGGCCAATATCTGATTTGGAGCCCACTTCAGCTTCTTCAATTTCTGAAGATCGGATCTTAACCCCATCACCGATCTGGCTATCACGAATGCAGGTCTGGCTACCGATGACACAATCGTGACCAATGCTGGTCTGGCCCTTGAGCTGGACATTGGCTTCAATCAGGGTATCGCTAGCTATCGATACCCCTGCTTCAATATAGACCGTGGTCGGATCGACGAAGCTGACCCCTTGGCGCATGAATTGTTCATTTTGCCGCTTAAAGAAGAGACGGTTAGCTTCCGCCAAAGCCAGGCGGTCATTAACACCTAGAGCCTCTGACATATCGGAAATCTGGTAGGCAGCAATATGCTGGCCCCGGTCCTTGAGCAATTCGAGAACATCTGGCAAGTAATACTCACCCTGGGCATTGTCATTGTTGACCTCATGGAGCATCTTGAAGAGCCATTGGTTGTCGAAAACATAGGTCCCTGTGTTAATTTCTTGGACCTGGCGTTCTTCCTCTGTGGCATCCTTCTCTTCGACACTGCGGTCTACCGCCCCATCAGCTCGGCGGATAATTCGTCCATAGCCATAAGGATTATCGGCATGGGCTGTGAGGATCGTTGCCTTAGCGCCTTCCGCTTCATGGTAGTCAACTAGCGCTTCAAAGGTTTCAGCGCGGATTAAAGGGGTGTCCCCGGCTACGACCAAGGTAAGGCCTTCCTTATCAGCTAATAGGGATTCTGCCTGCATGACCGCATGAGCCGTTCCCAATTGTTCTTCTTGTAAGCAGTAGAGGGACCGGTCACCGAGGCGTTCCTTCACCTGGTCTGCCCCATGACCAACCACGGTAATCTTCTCATCAAAGCCTGCCTGGCTGATATTATCCACCACATGTTCTACCATGGACTTACCAGCGACCGGGTGCAAGACCTTGTAGAGCTTGGACTTCATCCGTGTTCCCTTACCTGCTGCTAGGATAATTGCAAATTTCTTTCCCATAGTTCCCTCCAGTTTACTTCTTCTGGCGACGTGCGCCCTTGTTCTTCTGTTGGCGCTTGCGCTTTTTATTTTTGTTTTTTGATTTCTGTGTTTGCGATTGGCCCCGCTTTGACTTGCTTGTCCCTTGGTCGCGGTGGACAGGGGCTTCTTTGCTGACTTGCCCCTGGCTGAGAAAGACTTCTTCCAGCTTAGCTTGGTCGGGGACCTGCTTCTTAAGCTCGCGTAAGCTGCGATCAGTCACAAAGCTTAGCACACTCCCCTCAGCTCCCATCCGGCCAGTCCGTCCGCTGCGATGGGTATAAGTGGCCCGGTCTTCTGCCTGGTCATACTGAATCACATAGGGCAAATCTGGAATATCCATCCCCCGTGCCGCCACATCCGTGGTTAAAAGATAGACATAGCGCCCCTGGCGGAAGCCTTGCAGGGCATTTTGCCGGTCCTGGCTGGTCATCTCACTATGGAGAACAGCCACCGGCACCTGGCGATAGGTCAACTTCTCCTTGAGCCGGTCAAGTTCGGCAATACTCCGGACAAAAACCAAGGCCTGCATCCCCTCCACCTGGGCCAAGCGTCGCAGGGCATCATCCCGCTTACGGCTAGATACTTGCAAGTAGAGGTGTTGGCGCTTAGCCGTCAATGCTTGGGAAGCCTGGCTGCAATCGAGGAAGAAAACCTCTTCGCGCAAGCCTTCGAACTGGGCCCAAGCTTCCGCATTAGCCGTTGCTGAAAAGGCAGCCAGACTTACCGATTGTTGGACCCGGTCGATGAAGGCTTGGGTTGTTGCCGCTTGCTCCTGGCTAAAGAGGCGGTCGCACTCATCCAAGACCAGGCGGTTCACTTGGTGGAGCTTGAGCTTGCGGCTCTGAGCCAATTCATTTAAGCGGCCAGCCGTCCCAATCACCAGCTCTGGTTTTCTTTTTAATTTTTCAATTTGACGTTTAATATTTGCCCCGCCAACTAAGGACTGGACTTTGATGCCCTTGGCCTTGGCCCAATGCCTAGCCACGTCCGCAATCTGAGCGGCCAGGTCCTGAGAAGGGGCAAGAATCACAGCTTGCACTTGCCCATTGGCCTCAAGTTTTTCTAATAGCGGTAAGAGATAGGCCAGGGTTTTGCCCGTCCCAGTAGGAGAAACCATATAAAAATTTTCTCCCGCAAGCATGGGCTCCCAGGCTGCCTTTTGCACCTCAGTGGGCGCTTGGAAGCCGGCTGCTTCCACTAAGTCACGGACTTCTTCTGATAAATTATTCCACACAGGTCTTGCTCCTCGCTAATTGTCTTCTTCAAGGTCTGGCAGGGGCCGGATCGGACTAGCAGGATGGCTGGGATCGACTGCTAAGGGCAGGTCCTCAGCCCCTACTTTCTCTTCCGGTAAAGGCTCTAACAGATAGTCTCCACCCTGGTCCTGGATGAGGACATGGTCAGGCTGGCTGTAGTGTTGACTAGGCCGGTCATCATAAACCATAATCCCTTCGTTTAAGTTTTCCTGTCTATCTGGGCCAGGCTGGCTATATTCTGACTGGTCCGTCTCCTCCCCTAGATCGCAGGCCCAATCCTTGAGCTGGTCCTCGCGTGAGGCCGTCAATTGGACACGGACCAATTCAGGCCGGTTATTCACCCGGACGCCCAGACTGGCCCGGCCAATCCCCCGCGAAATCAAGAGAGACTTGTAAGGGTTACCGGGCAGGCGGAAGATACCCTCCGTATACTTAGGCAGGTAGCCCTGGCTTGGTGCATAGAGACCACCCAGCGGTCCTAAATGGATGCTGCCCCCAGTAGCCAAGCCTGAGAGGACCAGGTCTGGTGACTTGCTGAGGTCTTCATGGTAACGCAGGAAAGCTTCCGGATGGCTGGCCAACAAAATCTTAACCTGCTGGGTCTGCTTAGGCGTCAGGTCCACATGGCGTAAGGCGTCTCCTTTGAGGAAAGAGCGGTTGCCCTTCTCCATAAGGCCCATGATGGTAATAGCCTGGCCTTTATAGGTCAAGTCGACGGCTTGGTCGTGCAAGAATTGGACGCCATATTCGCGGAAGAGCCGCTCCATTTGCGGTGCCTGGGGATGTTTTAATTCGTTAGGGCCATAAACCGCAAAGGTCGGTGCAAGGGTCGTCAGTTCACGGGCAAAAGCCGCTAGCTCGCTCAGGTTAAGGCTCCCTTCCTGGTTGAGAATATTCCCCGTGAGCGCAATCATATCCACCTGGCTAGCCTTGGTCTGCTTCAAGAGATCTTTTAGGTCCACCCGGTGCTTGGGGAAGTTCAAATCAGACAAGACGGCAATGGAAAAACCATCTAAGGCACCCCCATAACGCGGACTCTCTAAGAGATAATCTTGGCGTTTTAAGCGGTAATTTTGGACATATGTATAGAGCGCGAGAGCCGCTAAGCAGCCCCCCCGCCAGAGTATTTTTTTAAAATGGGATTGAGTCATAGGAAAGCCTCCTCATTCTGTTGCCCCTGGTCGGTCTTACTGGGGTCTTTCTTAATCATTTACTCCTATTTTATCATAATGTACCGGGCTTTGAGAAATTTTGACCGAGTCCAAAGAAAATTTAAAGGATAAGGACTTAAGGGGCAATTCTTTATCGCTTTCCTACTCTGCGTGTTATAATAAAGAATTGAATTCAAGAAGCTAGAAAGGAGCCTTTTTATGGCGAGCGAATTAATTGAAAATAAATTAAAATTACTGCCTAACGATCCCGGCTGCTATATTATGCGGGACCGCAATAACCATATTATTTATATTGGCAAGGCAAAAAATCTTAAAAACCGGGTTCGCTCCTATTTCAAGAGCTCTCATACCGGAAAGACGGCCCAATTAGTCAGTGAAATCCACGATTTCGAAATCATCATCACGACGACCGATAAGGAAAGCCTGCTCTTAGAGATCAACCTGATCCAAAAGTACCAGCCTCACTATAATATCAAACTCAAGCAAGGCACCATGTACCCTTATCTCAAGATCACCAATGAAAAAGACCCCCAATTAATCATCAGTTCAGTAGTTGAAAATGACGGTGGGCACTACTTCGGCCCCTACCCTAACGTTAATGCTGCCAATGCCACCCGCGACCTCCTGCAGAAGACCTATCCTTTGCGTCGCTGTGGCAAAAACGAAAAGCGGGCCTGCTTCTACTACCACCTGGGCCAGTGCATCGGTTGTTGTGACCACCCTGTCAGTAAAGAAACTTATGACAAGCAAATCCGAAATATCACCCGCTTCCTCAACGGCAATGTCAAAAAAATCAAAAACGACTTGAAAAAGAAGATGGCCCAGGCAGCGGAAAATATGCACTACGAGCGGGCCGCGGACTACCGGGACCAAATCTACTATATCGAGCAAACCGTCGAACCGCAGAATGTCATGAGTAAGCAATACAACAACCGAGACGTCTTCGCCTTCTACATGGATAAGGGCTGGATCAGCATCCAAACCTTCATGCTCCGCCAGTTCTCCATTATTAAGCGGGACTCGGCTCTTTTTCCCTGCTACACGGAACCGGAAGAGGAGCTCACCTCCTATATTGTCCAATTCTACCAAGATAAGAACCACACCCTGCCCAAAGAAATCCTGGTGCCAAAAGGCCTGGATAATAACTTATTGGAAGAGACCCTAGGCATCTCCGTTGCCACACCCCAGCGCGGGGACAAGCGCAAGATGCTCGACTTGGCCAGGTCCAATGCCGAACTGGCCCACCAACAAAAATTCCGCCTCCTAGCCATGAATGAACAAAAGACCACGGGAGCAGTAGAAGAACTCAGCCAAGCCCTCAAGCTGCCCTACTTGCGGGTTATTGAAAGCTTCGACCATTCCAACCACCAAGGAGCAGACAATGTGTCGGGGATGGTCTGCTATGAAGATGGCAAGCCCAACAAGAAGAAATACCGGAAGTACCGGATCAAAAGCTTCGAAGGCGCTGACGAATATGCTTCCAGCCAGGAGGTCATCCGCCGCCGCTATTCGCGCTTGCTCAAGGAAGGCCAGCCCCTACCCAATATTATTCTCATGGACGGTGGGATTATTGAAGTCAATGCCGCCCGCGATGTCCTGGATAATGAGCTCGGCTTAGAGGACCTGCCCGTAGCTGGCATGGTTAAGGACGATAAACACCGGACGGCCCACCTGATCTATGGCCAGCCCCCTGAAATTGTGGACTTGGACCCCAAGTCCCAAGCCTTCCACCTGATCCAACGCATCCAAACCGAGGTCGACCGCTATGCCAAGAGCTTCCACCGCAATGTCCATAGCAAGAACTCCTTTACCTCACGCCTAGATGCCATTAAAGGGGTTGGGCCCAAGACACGGACCAAGGTCATGCGCCATTTCAAGACGCTAAAGAATATTCGCGCCGCCAGCCCAGAAGACATCCAGGAACTCTCCATCCCCGCCCAAGTCGCCCTGGAAATCCACAAAGCCGCCTGGGAAGGCCAGCCGGATAATCCTTACCAAAAGGAAGCAAAGGCTCAAAAATCCGAATAAAAACAAAAAGCCCCCGCCCACTGCATCTCCTAAGATTGGCAGTTGGGCGGAGGCTTTTTATTTTTGAATGAGCTACTGACGAATCCTTAGACTCGCTTGCCTAGTCCTTGGACGATTGATCATCCGACTGGTCCACATAGAGGGTCGGATTATCACGCAATTGGGTCTTCTCGTCATAGGTCAAGTCATCTTCAGGATCAAAGATAGCCTGGGCCTCTTCATCCTCCCCGCGAATATCATCGGAGAAAGATTGGTCCATGTGGTCAAAGAGTTCCGGATCATGTTGGGGATCCACCACTTGGGTCGTCTCAGGCAGGTCCTCTTCTACGCTAGGATCTGCATCTGACCTTGACTCTGCTTCGGTAAAGACTGCTGCAGCCCCCGCACGTTCACTTGGACTCAGGTCTTCCTCGCTTGCTTCGTCCCCCTTCAGCTCATCTGGAACAGCGAAGGCCATGGTTTCTTCAGGCACTTGGGGACGGTCCTCTTGTTGGTAAATCTCCGTCTCGCTGCCTTGCCCCCAAGTTGTGAGGTTCAATTCAGGGAAAGCCTCATTCAATTCCAAGCGGTATTGCTTAATATAGTTCCGGTAGAAAACGGCTGTTGCGGTGAAGGCACGGAGGCCAAAGACCACATAAACAACCACCAAGATAAAGGCAATCACCCCTGCCAGGAGACCAAAGAGACCCGCATCGAGATTGAAGAGCAAGCTCGTTGCCATCAGCACGAGGCCAAAGAGAAAGGCCAAGAGATAGGGAACCACCATATAGAAGAAGTGGATACGGAAGAGTTTGAACTTATTCCCCCGCATCATCTGCCGGCTAATCCCCAAGAGAGCTGAGGCTGAGGCCGTTTCACTATCATAGGGCAGGAAG
Organism: Aerococcus sanguinicola; assembly: GCF_001543145.1. NCBI lineage: Bacteria > Bacillati > Bacillota > Bacilli > Lactobacillales > Aerococcaceae > Aerococcus > Aerococcus sanguinicola. The sequence continues at coordinate 740,127 of NZ_CP014160.1, forward strand.
GGGGTAAAAGCAAAGCCATAGATAAAGACTAAATAAATCAAAGTCAGAACCAGCCATAGAGCGAAGCTAATCCCTGCTAAGATCAAGAGGCGCGTGTCCCCTGCCAGAAGTCCCTGGGTCAATTCTTGACCTGCTGCCAGATCGGGCATTTGGGCAGTCAGGCTCCAAGCTTGATTAGGTAAGAGATTATAGCTGGTCAAGCCAAAGAGAACGCCTGACACCAAGCTCAGCAAGAGACTAACCAAGGCTAAAAGCAGTTCAAAGAAAATATAGGTAAGCACATTCCGTCCTGGCCGCCGTCTAAAGGGACGGAAGATCGTCTTAATCTGGTAGCGGCCGGTATCCACCATATCCAAGAAAGACCAGGGGAAGCCGAACACCATCATTTGAATAATGACATATAAATAAATTAAAACAAAAACAAGGCCCACAAGTCCTAGAATCCATCCCGCCACTTCTTGCTGGCTCAGATAAATCAGGCCTGTTGTCCCGAGAATCCCCATGGCACTGAGAATAATCACAGCTAAGACAAAGGCTAGGATAATTCGCCAGCTGTTGCCTCTCTGGGCGTAGCCAGCCTGCTCGCGAATATCACGGTTCGCGACACTCAATTTGTATTTCATCATCTTCTCCTCCATTCACTAGGCATCTTGTTTCCTATTATACCGCATCTCGCGCCCTCTTGTAAAAAATTAAAGGGCCGCTTCTTCGCGCGCCAGCTGCAAGACTAAAGCCGCGGCCGTGTCCCGCTCCCAGGCAAAGCGGCCATTCTGCAAATGATAATCAATATTTTGCCGGCTAGTTTGGGCGATTCGAGCGATAGATGCTGCATAACCCTTCTTAAAGAAGCCAGTCACATAATAGTGTGACCGGTCCAGTTCTTCATGGATATCCCGGTAGCGAACAGCCTTAGGAGCAGAAAGGTCGAGGATCTGGTAAGCCGCTAGTTTCTCATCCTGGACTAGGTACTTACTCTTGGCTTGCCAGATGCGCTGGATCCCCCGCACCAAATGTTTTTCTTCCTGCATATCCTCTGCCAGGTAGAGGGGATAGTGGAGTTCATATAGCAAGGTCAACAAAGCCTGGATCTCCGACTGATTGGCCTTGAGGTCTGCCCAGTGGAGAAGCTGGGTATTGACGATGGCATCTTCCAAGAAATCCGCATTATAGAGGACCGTCGACGAAGCAAAACGCTGGCTCTGTTCTAGGACCGTTTCGGCATAGGCCCGTGCGCGCTCCTGGTCCAAGGACAGGTCTTCTGTCACACTCGCCAGGCCGATCCCCCCATCCACACGCAGGGGAAAAAGCAGCTGGTTGAAAATCCGGTAGGCCAAGAAGGCAGCGGCAGAATGTTTAAATATCAAGTCTCCCGACGGTGGGCTCATAAGCAAGCCTGGTTTAAACCATTCGCGGACAAAAGCTTGGGCCGTGAGCCAGAGCGGATCATTGATAGACAAATCCCCGCAAGCTAATTGTAAGACACTAATGCTTGGCATCATCGTTCTCCTCCCAAGTTAAGTCCAAGGCCCAGTCTCTCGCAGCTTCAACCAATACCCGCCGCCAACGCTTAGCCCAGCGCCCTTCCCGAGCTTGGAGGTCAGCATAATGGCTGACAACAATTGGTTGGCCAGGAGGCAGCTGGCTCAAGACATCATACAAGGCATCGAGATTATAGGAGGCTTGGGTCGGTCTCCCAGCCAAAATCTGCTCATAAAGATAGGCATAAGCCTCAGCTGATTTCGCTAAGTGTCGGCAGTCAATCTGGATTGGATCATGTACTTGGTCTTGCACCCTAATTCGCCTCCTTTAATGCTTTAAAGCTATCATAGTGGTCCTTGGTGTAGTAGATTTTATCCCCATCTTCAGAATAAACCAGGCGCTCTGGCCCCCGCGGTCCACCCTGGTAATTGACATCGGCTTCCCGGTAAGCCTCATCTTCCGGCAGCTGTCCCTCGTAATTACCAAAACGATCGCCGCCAATCGATTTATGGTCGGTCACTTCCCAAAGATTACCCTCTTCAGGAATCCAGCCAGCCGCCTTGGCCTCAGCCTTGCTGATATAATTCTTAGGCAGGTCACCGAATTGATCGATATAGGCCGCCACCTCTTCTGGACTTGAGTAGGCCTCGCCTTCAACGACGGCTGGAGAAGACTGAGAAGTAGCGCTTGATTGGCTAGTAGCCGGCTCATCCGGCCCCGTCTCTAGACCTCCTTGACCCAAATCTTGACCCGTCCACAGCGCTAGGCCTAGGACAAGCAAGGCGAGCAAGCTTTGCAGTAGTTTATTATTCTTTAATCCCTTCATCCTTATCCTCCATCCTTTTACCCTTATTATAACTGATTTTAGGAAAGGGGTCATGGTTTGGCCTGATTCACTGCCAGCTAAAACTAGCTATTCCTCATTTTTCTGCTATAATAAAGCTAGTTGAAACGCTTTATTTTTTGAAAGGAGTTTTCTCATATGAAAAAAGTCATTGAAACTAAGCAAGCCCCAGCTGCTATCGGTCCTTATTCCCAAGCTGTAGAGATTAATAATAGCCTCTATGTCTCTGGGCAAATTCCTGTCGACCCAAGCACTGGTGAAATTGCTGAAGATATTGAAAGCCAAGCCAAACAATCCATGACCAACTTGAAAGCTATTATTGAAGAAGCCGGCTACCAAGTGAGCGATATCGTTCGCTGCACCATCTTCTTAACGGATTTGGCTAATTTCCAAGCGGTCAATGAGATCTATGGCTCTTTCCTAGAGGAACCTTTCCCATCAAGAAGCTGTGTCCAAGTCGCCGCCCTACCAAAAGGCGTTCAAATCGAAGTCGACGCCATCGCAGTAAAATAATCAGGGTGTGAGAGGATGCGGGAGAAATAGACCTCTGGAGCCAAAAGCCAGAGAAGGCTATAAGTCTTCGACGGATTTTGGTGAAGAAGAGCTATTTCTGCTAGCCTGAACCCAACTAAAACGTGAAGGAACAAAGAAAAAAAGCGGAAGCAATACTTGCTCCCGCCTTTTTATTATCAACTTAATTCAACTTTACTTGCCGAAGTGTTCTTGCAGGTAACGGTAAGAGTAACCGGGGTCTGAACCTAACTCTTCAGCTGCTGCGACTGATTCAAGGATTTGTTCATCAGTGTAACCATCTAAGGCATGCGCATCTAATCCCATCACATCAATGATAATTTGACGTGCTTGAACTGGATCTGTAATAGTTACAGGGGTCTTTGATGCTGGTTCCTTGGTTGTTGTTTCAGCTTGGCTAGCTTGAGGGGCTTCTGCTTGGTCAGCAAGAGCTTGTTTACTTGATGCTGATTTAGCTTGAGCCTTGTCAGTTTCTTCTTGGGGTGAATTATCTTCGACAACACGTGCTGATTTTTTTTGTACGGCTTGTTTGCGTCGCTTCTTTATCTCCTCCTTGGTCTTCGGAAACCACTTTAGCTTCTTTTTGACCTTCTGGAGCAGATTTACTGTCAGCTTCAGCTGACTTACCATTGTCTTCTTTGGCTGGTTGGAATAAGCCGACACTGGCTTCTTTGGCCTCAGTTGGCAAGTAATTCCATGTGAGACTCCCCACACCTAATGTTGCCACAACGGCTAAGGCTGCATATACTTTCTTTTTCATTTTATTTCTCCCACCCTTCATTGCTAGTCTTATTATAGTCACAATAACGGCTGATAACAAGTTTTAGTCGGTATTTCAGAGTAATTTTAAGATAATTTAATTTTTAAGACTCTAAATAGCCTTCAATACTCTCTTGGCTATCCGAGGAATCTGCACGGAAATTATAGATCTGCCCCTGCCCTAATTTGACCAGGCTAGGAACCGTATAAACTTCCCCACGTTCGCGCAAGTTCCTGAGGGCTGGATCTAGGCCATTAGAAGAGTCCACATAGTAAACAGCCTGTCCCGTCCTTTCCATAGCAGCCGTCAACTTAGGCACAAAACGCCGGCAAAAACCGCAAGTGGGCCGCCCTAAGAAAACATAATAGCTTTGATCGCTATGAATAGCATCGAGGGCTTGTCCCGCTTGCCACTCCTCCGCTCGATCTACAAAATCTTGAAATGTATAGTCTGTCATCGAATCACCCTCTCAAGGCTATCTTAGCGAAAGCTAAAGCTTAAAGCAAATAGATTGTTTTAGGAGAATTTAAGGGTTAGATAAGGAAAGTATAGTATAATGATATTATGAATTTCCATCGATACAAGGAGGATTTTATGGAAACTATTTCACTTATTGTTCCTTGTTTTAACGAAGAAGAAGCAATTAATCTTTTTTATCAAGCGGTTGAAGACGTCCGTCCCCAATTTCCAAACTATATTGAACTAGAATATGTCTTTGTTGATGACGGTTCTTCCGACCATACCCGGGATATCCTTGCTGACCTAGCCCGCCAGGATCAACGGGTCCACTACCTATCTTTTTCACGCAACTTCGGCAAGGAAGCGGGTATCTATGCGGGCCTCCAACACGCCAAGGGAGACTATGTTGCTATTATGGATGTTGACCTCCAAGATCCCCCCGAGCTCCTCCCTGAAATGTACACTATTATCCAAGACCAAGCTTATGATTGTGTAGGAACGCGCCGGGTAAGTCGCGAGGGGGAGCCCCCTATCCGTTCTTTCTTTGCCAACCTTTACTACCGACTTATGCAACACATCTCCAAGACTGAAATTGTCAGTGGAGCTAGAGACTTTCGTTTGATGACCCGGCAGATGGTCAATGCCATTCTTGAAATGACCGAATATAATCGCTTTTCCAAGGGGATTTTTGCTTGGGTAGGCTTTAAGACCAAGTATCTAGAATATGAAAATATCGAACGCAGTGCGGGCCAGACGAGTTGGAGTTTTTGGAGCCTCTTTACCTATTCCATTGATGGGATTGTCGCCTTCTCCGAAGTACCGCTCGATATTATTTCTATCCTAGGCTTTTTCTCCTTTCTAGCTGCTATCCTGCTGGCGATCTTCTTTGCCGGACGAACCCTGATCTTTGGTAATCCCACATCCGGCTGGACCTCTTTAAGCGTGATTATCCTGGCTATGGGTGGTCTCCAATTGCTCTGCCTGGGTGTGGTCGGCAAGTATGTGGGCAAGACCTTCCTAGAAGTCAAACACCGGCCCCAATACATCATTAAGGAAACGGACCAAGACCTGGCCCCTATCCCCGATGAACGCTAAGATGACAAGCTGCCGCTTAGCCTTTGTGTCTGACCTTCATATCGACCATAGCCAGACCTGGTCAAGTCAAGACTATTTAGAGGCTTGCCAAGCATTAATTACCCAAGACCACATCGATTACTTCATCATTGGAGGCGACATCAGCAATAACTGGCAAACAAGCCTCGCCTTTGTTGAAGAACTCCAAACCTCCTCACCAGCAGCTATTTACTTTATCCCCGGCAACCATGATTACTGGCAACGCCAAGCTCCCAAAACAGACCCTTAGGCAATCCACCAACTATTTCGCCAGCATCCCCAGTGCCTCATGGGTAAAGCCCTGCAGCCCTTAGCCAATTGGCGGATCATTGGCCACCCTGCCTGGTACAACCATGCTGTCCATGATGAGCGTTTTAGTCCTGAACAAATCGAAAGAGGGCGCTTCAAGTTAGCGACCTGGCAAGATAAGAAATTTATCGACTGGGACATGACCGACCGCGAAGTATCGCAAGCCTTTAGCCAAGAAATCTGGACCGACTTCCAGCAGGCGCCAAGTCCTAACTACATCTTTGTCAGTCATATCCTAACCATCCCTGAATTCACAGTACCTATGCCCCATCCAGCTTTCGACTTTTTCAACGCCTTTCTAGCAACGGATGATCTCAACAGCCTCTACCAGAATTTTCCTATCCGTTACAGCATCATGGGCCATGTCCATATCCGCTACCAAATTTACAAAAATGGCACGCATTTTATTGCGAATTCACTAGGCTATCCCAAAGAATGGCGAACAGACCAGCTCGACCAAGAACTCCGATCAGCTTGTTTTATCCTTGATCTGGACGAAAGATAAAAATTCCTCCTCTCGACTTTTTAAGTAAGCCGGGAGGAGGAATTTTTATTTGTTTATGTTAGCAAGCAAACTTCGCCTAGGCCTCAACCTTTTCTGCTTCCTTTATTTCAGGTTTAGAGTCGTTGACTTCATCATTTTTAGACAGTAAAGACATTGCTAGAGTCGTTAAGACAGATACAATCACCGCATCATCGGCAAAGCCAATCGGTCCAAAGATGTCTGGTAACAGATCTGTTGGAATGACCGCATAAGCGATAGCGATGCCCATAATAACTTTGATGTGGGTAGGGGTTTCTTTTTTAAAGAGGGCACGTACGAACTGTGCCAGGGTTGTTTTGGAATTAGTTAATGCATTCTTTTTCATTCCATCATCCTCCTATACACCCTTATTATAGGAGGAGTCTTCGCCCAAGACATCCTACCTTAGACGGATTCTACAATTTCCAATCTGGAATACAAAAAAGCGACCCAAAAGGATCGCTTTTTCATTTGCACGGCAGCGTCCTAGTCTCACAGGGGGCAACCCCCAACTACATTCGGCGCTAAGAAGCTTAACTGCTGTGTTCGGCATGGGAACAGGTGTGACCTTCTTGCCATTACCACCGCACAATTTCTATTTAATTGAGAAAAGCTTGTTCTCTCAAAACTGAATCTGCTCGTAATGACCCAACCACTCATACAATCTTATCCTTTGGATAAGTCCTCGACCGATTAGTACTGGTCCGCTCCATATATCGCTATACTTCCACTTCCAGCCTATCTACCTGATCATCTCTCAGGGGTCTTACTACTTTAAAAGTATGGGAAATCTCATCTCGAGGGGGGCTTCACGCTTAGATGCTTTCAGCGCTTATCCCTGCCGCACATAGCTACCCAGCTCTGCTCCTGGTGGAACAACTGGTACACCAGCGGTGCGTCCATCCCGGTCCTCTCGTACTAAGGACAGCTCCTCTCAAATTTCCAACGCCCGCGACGGATAGGGACCGAACTGTCTCACGACGTTCTGAACCCAGCTCGCGTACCGCTTTAATGGGCGAACAGCCCAACCCTTGGGACCGACTTCAGCCCCAGGATGCGATGAGCCGACATCGAGGTGCCAAACCTCCCCGTCGATGTGAACTCTTGGGGGAGATAAGCCTGTTATCCCCAGGGTAGCTTTTATCCGTTGAGCGATGGCCCTTCCATGCGGAACCACCGGATCACTAAGCCCGACTTTCGTCCCTGCTCGACTTGTAGGTCTCGCAGTCAAGCTCCCTTCTGCCTTTACACTCTGCGAATGATTTCCAACCATTCTGAGGGAACCTTTGGGCGCCTCCGTTACACTTTAGGAGGCGACCGCCCCAGTCAAACTGCCCGACTGACACTGTCTCCCGACCAGATCTATGGTCGCGGGTTAGAGTGGTCATGTCACAAGGGTAGTATCCCACTTGTGCCTCCACCGAGACTAGCGTCCCGGTTTCAATGGCTCCTACCTATCCTGTACATGTCACACAAACACTCAATATCAACCTGCAGTGAAGCTCCATGGGGTCTTTCCGTCCTGTCGCGGGTAACCAGCATCTTCACTGGTACTACAATTTCACCGAGTCTCTCGTTGAGACAGTGCCCAAATCGTTACGCCTTTCGTGCGGGTCAGAACTTACCTGACAAGGAATTTCGCTACCTTAGGACCGTTATAGTTACGGCCGCCGTTTACTGGGGCTTCAATTCAGAGCTTCGCATACGCTAACCCTTCCTCTTAACCTTCCAGCACCGGGCAGGCGTCAGCCTCTATACGTCATCTTTCGATTTGGCAGAGACCTATGTTTTTGATAAACAGTCGCTTGGGCCTATTCACTGCGGCTGGCCTTGCGGCCAGCACCCCTTCTCCCGAAGTTACGGGGTCATTTTGCCGAGTTCCTTAACGAGAGTTCGCTCGCTCACCTTAGGATTCTCTCCTCAACTACCTGTGTCGGTTTGCGGTACGGGTTGTCTGATTCTCACTAGAAACTTTTCTTGACAGTGTGACATCAGCAGCTTCGGTACTAAACTTCCCTCCCCGTCACAACTCATCCTTAGGATGTTAAGCCTTTTACTCAACATCAGACTTGTTGCTTGGACGCGTTTTTCCATCTCCGCGCTCTGCTTAGCCTCCTGTGTCCTTCCATTGCTCAAACAAATCAGACAAGTACAGGAATCTCAACCTGTTGGCCATCGCCTACACCTTTCGGTCTCGGCTTAGGTCCCGACTAACCCTGGGAGGACGAGCCTTCCCCAGGAAACCTTAGTTATTCGGTGGACGGGATTCTCACCCGTCTTTCGCTACTCATACCGGCATTCTCACTTCTAAGCACTCCACATGTCCTCACGATCATGCTTCGCCGTCCTTAGAACGCTCTCCTACCATGTCCTTAGACATCCACAGCTTCGGTGTTCAGTTTAGCCCCGGTACATTTTCGGCGCAGGGTCACTCGACTAGTGAGCTATTACGCACTCTTTGAATGATGGCTGCTTCTAAGCCAACATCCTAGTTGTCTGTGCAACCCCACATCCTTTTCCACTTAACTGAAACTTTGGGACCTTAGCTGGTGGTCTGGGCTGTTTCCCTTTCCACTACGGATCTTATCACTCGCAGTGTGACTCCCGGATTAAAATATTTGGCATTCGGAGTTTATCAGTTTTCGGTAATCCTTGTTGGACCCCTAGAACAAACAGTGCTCTACCTCCAATATTCATCATCCGAGGCTAGCCCTAAAGCTATTTCGGAGAGAACCAGCTATCTCCAGGTTCGATTGGAATTTCACCGCTACCCACACCTCATCCCCGCCTTTTTCAACAGACGTGGGTTCGGCCCTCCAGTGCGTTTTACCGCACCTTCAGCCTGGACATGGGTAGATCACCTGGTTTCGGGTCTACGACAACATACTCAACGCCCACTTCAGACTCGCTTTCGCTGTGGCTCCGACTCTTCGTCTTAACCTTGCATGCTATCGTAACTCGCCGGTCCGTTCTACAAAAAGTACGCCATCACCCATTAACGGGCTCTGACTGCTTGTAGGCATACGGTTTCAGATACTCTTTCACTCCCCTCCCGGGGTGCTTTTCACCTTTCCCTCACGGTACTGGTTCACTATCGGTCACTAGGTAGTATTTAGCCTTGCCGGATGGTCCCGGCGGATTCCGACGGAATTTCACGTGGTCCGTCGTACTCAGGATACTGGTAATGTTAGTTGGGTTTTCGTCTACAGGATTCTCACCTTCTCTGATTGGCCTTCCCATGCCATTCGACTAACCCGCCTAAATCATAGGTCCCAGTCCTACAACCCCAAAGAGCAAGCTCTTTGGTTTGGGCTCTTTCCGTTTCGCTCGCCGCTACTCAGGAAATCGATTTTTCTTTCTCTTCCTACAGGTACTGAGATGTTTCAGTTCCCTGCGTCTACCTCTAACAAGCTATGTATTCACTTGAAAGTCATCATCGATCAAGATGATGGGGTTCCCCCATTCGGAAATCTCCGGATCAAAGCTTACTTACAGCTCCCCGAAGCATATCGGTGTTCGTCCCGTCCTTCATCGGCTCCTAGTGCCAAGGCATTCACCGTACGCCCTTATTCACTTAACCGTTGGTTAAGTTGTATGATGTGCGAAAAGTTTAATTAAACTCTTTCGGTTTTTTACTCTTGGTAAAATTGGTTTATATCCTTAACTGCTTCCTGGTGGTCACAGTTAAAAATATGGTTATTACTTGCAGTATTCAGTTTTCAAAGAACAAGTTTGAGAGTTAGACCTCTCAAAACTGAACAAAGTGACGATTGTGTATTCCGTTATATCCTTAGAAAGGAGGTGATCCAGCCGCACCTTCCGATACGGCTACCTTGTTACGACTTCACCCCAATCATCTGTCCCACCTTCGGCGGCTGGCTCCAAAAGGTTACCTCACCGACTTCGGGTGTTACAAACTCTCGTGGTGTGACGGGCGGTGTGTACAAGACCCGGGAACGTATTCACCGCGGCGTGCTGATCCGCGATTACTAGCGATTCCGGCTTCATGCAGGCGAGTTGCAGCCTGCAATCCGAACTGAGAATGGCTTTAAGGGATTCGCTGACTCTCGCGAGTTCGCAACCCGTTGTACCATCCATTGTAGCACGTGTGTAGCCCAAGTCATAAGGGGCATGATGATTTGACGTCATCCCCGCCTTCCTCCGGTTTGTCACCGGCAGTCTCGCTAGAGTGCCCAACTAAATGCTGGCAACTAACAATAAGGGTTGCGCTCGTTGCGGGACTTAACCCAACATCTCACGACACGAGCTGACGACAACCATGCACCACCTGTCACTTTGTCCCCGAAGGGAAAGCTCTATCTCTAGAGTGGTCAAAGGATGTCAAGACTTGGTAAGGTTCTTCGCGTTGCTTCGAATTAAACCACATGCTCCACCGCTTGTGCGGGTCCCCGTCAATTCCTTTGAGTTTCAGCCTTGCGGCCGTACTCCCCAGGCGGAGTGCTTAATGCGTTAACTGCGGCACTGAAGGGCGGAAACCCTCCAACACCTAGCACTCATCGTTTACGGCGTGGACTACCAGGGTATCTAATCCTGTTTGCTACCCACGCTTTCGAGCCTCAGTGTCAGTTACAGACCAGAAAGTCGCCTTCGCCACTGGTGTTCTTCCATATATCTACGCATTCCACCGCTACACATGGAGTTCCACTTTCCTCTTCTGCACTCAAGTTTCCCAGTTTCCAATGACCCTCCACGGTTAAGCCGTGGGCTTTCACATCAGACTTAAGAAACCACCTGCGCTCCCTTTACGCCCAATAAATCCGGACAACGCTTGCCACCTACGTATTACCGCGGCTGCTGGCACGTAGTTAGCCGTGGCTTTCTGGTAAGATACCGTCAAGACTGTAGCAGTTACTCTACAATTTGTTCTTCTCTTACAACAGAGTTTTACGATCCGAAAACCTTCTTCACTCACGCGGCATTGCTCCGTCAGGCTTGCGCCCATTGCGGAAGATTCCCTACTGCTGCCTCCCGTAGGAGTCTGGGCCGTGTCTCAGTCCCAGTGTGGCCGATTACCCTCTCAGGTCGGCTATGCATCATGGCCTTGGTAAGCTTTTATCCCACCAACTAGCTAATGCACCGCAAGACCATCTATGAGTGACAGCAAAAGCCGTCTTTCCAATTTGTCAGATGCCTGACAAATTACTATGCGGTATTAGCACCCGTTTCCGGATGTTGTCCCCCGCTCATAGGTAGGTTCCTTACGTGTTACTCACCCGTCCGCCGCTAACGTCAGAAGTGCAAGCACTTCGTCGGTTCGCTCGACTTGCATGTATTAGGCATGCCGCCAGCGTTCGTCCTGAGCCAGGATCAAACTCTCATGAAAGATTCATGAGCTTTGATAAGCTCGTTATTGCTGACTTTTTATAGTTGTTTGCTCAACTATTTATTGTTTGAATTGTTGGTTCATCAACTCGAAGTTGATGCCCTACACAATTGGTTCGTCTTCTTTGTTCAGTTTTCAAAGGTCTATCTCGTCGCCTTATTGGAGCGACTCGATCATTATATCATCTTTTTCAAAAACTTGTCAAGACTTTTTTTGAAAAAGTTTCGGAAGTTTTTTGATGACCGATCGTTTTGTTGGCTTTATGTAAGCGCTAACTTAACGACTCATTCATTATAACGAAGTCTTTTGGACTTGTCAACATATTTTTTGAAAAAGTTTTTAACTTTTTTCTCACCGCTCTCTCAAGCGGATCTCAAGTATATCTCATTTCAGTTTAAAGGTCAAGCCTTTTTACTAAAATAATTAAGTTGCCTTTAGACTGTGCGCCGACAAGCAACTTTGATATAATAACAAGAGAAGTGTTGTATTGTCAAGTCTATCGGGGAGGATTTTATGAAAAAAGTTTTTACAGTACGTCCAGAGCAAAGTGCCAAACAGGTTGGTTCAGGGGAATTAGAGGTTCTTGCTAGCCCTGTCCTCTTGGCTTATATGGAAAATGTTGCTTCTGAAATTTGTTTAAGTCATTGCCAAGGCAGCGAAACGACCGTTGGCATTGAGGTTGACTTCAAACACTTAGCCCCCTCTGCTGTCGGCAGTGAAATTACTATTGATGCTGATATCAAAAAAATTAAAAAGAATGTTATCAGTTTAGTCATTCAAGCAAGTGACCAAAATGGCCAGACAGTCGGGGAAGCTAAGCACAAACGAGCCATTGTTAACACAGAAAAATTTATGGCCAAATTAAAATAGCAAACTTATCGATAGAAAAGGCGCTGATCTCTTCAACAGATCAGCGCCTTTTTACTAGCCTTCCTTCATATAATCAAAGTGGTCCGTATCTTGGAGTTTCTGCACCATGAGGACCCCGTCACCTAGGGGAAGTAGCGAGGTTTTTAATTCCGGTCGCCCCAGACAGGCTTCTAAGAGACGGTTCAGCTTAGCATTCATTCCACGGTTTCGCCGAGGTACTTCTTTGGGGTCCTTAAAGATCGTTCCTCCTTGGAAAATATCGTCGATCATGAGGACACCACCTAGTTTGAGCCGGTCTAAGCAGTAGGGAAAGAATTCATAGTACTTGGACTTGGCAGAATCCATAAAGATAAAGTCATAGTTTTTGGTTAATTGAGGCAAGATCTCCGCAGCTTCCCCCTGGAGAATTTGGATCTGGTCTTCTAGGACAAGTTTGCCAATATTCTGCTGGGCTTCCTGGATCATCAGATCGTAACGATCAATCGTATCTACATGACGATCGGGATAACCGTAAGTCATAAGAGAAGCAGAGAAGGCAATAGCTGTACCAATCTCTAAGATTTCCTTTGCCTGGCTCACGCTAAGGAAGAAGTCAAGAAAGACAGCTGTTTCATGGGGGATGATGGGGACCCGGCGTTCATGGGCATCCTCTTCAATGGCCTTGAGCGGAGCCGGAAATTCCGTTTGCCCCTGGCGCATAAAGTCAAGTACCTCTTCCTTGACGATTGCTCGGTCCATCATTTCATTTAACTTGTGCATTCCAATCTTCCTTCCCCAAAAAAAGAGAGTGGGCAAGGTCAGGGCAATCAACCTGCCCGCTTGTCCACCTTCTTTATTAGTCATCTTCTTTGTTTTCATTGTCTTGGCTAGCGTCTTCTGCTAGGCGGGTCACTCGGATGCCGCGGATCCGCCCCTCCTCAACAAGTGTAGTTAACAGTTCATAGTTTTCAATTTGTAAATGTTCAGCTGCCCCATCTTCAGGGAAATGACCTAGTTGTTCGATCATATAGCCGGCTATGGTATCCGATTCATCCGATTGAATATCCGTTTGGAAAATCTGATTGAACTTGTAGATAGGTAGCATGCCGTCGATCGCATAATTTGACTCATCCAACTGACGGTATTCACTATTGGCTTCATCATATTCGTCTTCAATTTCGCCAACGATTTCTTCCAGCAGGTCTTCTAAGGTAACAATCCCTACTACGCCACCGTACTCATCCTTTAAGATCGCCATATGTTGGTGGTCCTTCTTAAATTGCAGCATCAAGTCATCGATAAAAATCGTTTCTGGAGCAAAGTAGGCCGGTTTGATCACATCTTTAATGCGGACTTGGTCGAAACCTTTCTTGTGGGCCTGGCGCAAGATATCTTTTACATGGACGACGCCTAGAATATCATCCTTATCATCTGCAAAAACAGGAACGCGTGAATATTGGGAACTCAGTGTCTCTTGAACATTAAAAGAATCTGGGTCATCAATATCTAGCATAAAAGTATCTGTTCGGGGTACCATCACTTCACGAGCTAACTTGCTATCCAAGGAGAGAACCCCTTGCATCATGCGGAATTCCGTCATATCGATAGCCCCGTCTGTCTGGCTGCTCTCAATCAAAGCGCGCATCTCTTCGCGGGTCAAGTGCTCATCCTTCTTAGTGAAGTCAATGGGCACAATCCGTTTCAATAAATTCGTCGAGGCCGTAAGCAACCAGACAAAAGGTGTAAAGAGGCGCTTCAAGAAAACAATTGCTCCCGAAGCCATCATGCTATATTTCTCGGGGAATTGAATGGCAACCTGTTTGGGGAAAAGTTCACCAAAAACCAAGGAAATATAAGAGAGGACCAGGGTCACCAAGGCTGAAGCCAGAATATCTGCACCTGGCAATTGGCCCAAATAAGGGCGGATATAGCCCACAAAAGTCGTGGCTGCCTGGGCAGAGGAGAAGAAACCTGCAAAAGTTATTCCCACCTGGATGGTTGATAGAAAGGCATCCGAATCATCAAGCAAGGCTTGAACTCTCTTAGCTGCCTTATTTCCTTCATCAGCTAAGCGACCAATCTTTTGGTGGTTGACTGATACAAAAGCCATTTCAGCACCTGCTAAAAAAGCGTTGATCAGCGTCAAAACTAAGATAATTAACAGTTGACTAACAATTGCCGTCTCGGCACCGGGACCTTCCATTTATGACATTACTCCTTTGTTCCATATCTTTAATTTCATTAATGAGAAAATACTCACTATTACTTTCAAGTATAGCTTTTGCCTCCATAAATTGCAAGCACCAGGGCTAAGTTAGGCGGAGATAAAAAAGAGGAAGCTAATAAACTCCCTCTCTTTATGCATCGATTTATTGCGCAGAATCTATGCTTTTGTTTTAGCTGGGTTGATACGGTTTTCGTAAACCTCTTTGACATTATAGTAAGTGTCTTCTTTACCACAGAATGAATCTACTGGGTCAACACCCTTGAAGGCTTCTGGCCCTTCTTGTAATTTGTCCATCAAGATTTCTAAGTTGAATGGCTTATCATCGTAAGCGTTGATGTAAGTTTGTACTTGAGGCACGTCAACAAGGTGGAATGGGTGGTTAACAGATACCATAATGGTTGGAATTTCATTCACATAGAATGGGCTATCTGGTGTCCCCTTAGAAGCTGGCCACGCTACACGTTGAACAGTACCAGCCGCAATCTTAGCTAAGTTAATTACTAAGTCATACTTGTCAGTAAGGTTAGCGATTGGTTGTTTTTGTGCATAAACGTTAGCAACAGCAGCTGAACGTTCTTCCTTAGGTAACTTCATAATCTTATCTTCAGTTGATTCCCAAACTTCAACATTGAAGCCACGTTTTTCCATGATTTCTTTCATGATATCAGCTGGGGATTCTTTTGAAGCGATCAATTGACCGAAGCCGCCTTTAACGCCTTCATTCATAACAAGAAGAACATTCTTGTAACGTTCAGGTGTTACAGGGAAGACATCTTCTTGGTTGTTCTTCACTAAGGTAATGGCTTGGTCAGCTACTTCGCGAGCCATTGCTTGGTTTTCTTCAGTGTTGATATGAGCCAAGGCTTCTTCCTTAGGTGCTAACAAGCTCTTAGGATCTTTTTCGTGAAGACCAATTGAAGCTTTCAAGCCAAGGGTACGACGAAGGGCATCTTCTAAACGTTCATCAGTAATTGTTCCGTTTTCGTAACCTTCCTTCATCCATTGGAAGTCTTCGTCTGGATCATTGAAGAATAAGAAGAGGTCACAACCAGAAGCAATAGCTGTTGGTAAGATGTCGCGACGTGATAAAGCACCAGTCATCGCTACCATGTGAGAAGCGTCAGTGATAACTGCCCCGTTGAAGCCCATCTTGTCTTTCAATAAGCCAAGGAGGATTTCACGAGATAGGGTAGCTGGTAACATTGCTTCTGATTCTGAGATGTCAGGGTTAATGGCTTTAGCATAAGATGGTAAGCCAATGTGTCCTGCCATAATAGCTGGTAGGCCTGCATCAAAGAGTGAAGAATAAATCTTACCATATGAATTATCCCATTCTTCAGTTGAACAATGGTTGGTTGCAAATGATAAGTGGTGGTCACGTTCGTCATTCCCGTCCCCTGGGAAGTGTTTAGCGGTTGCAATGATGCCCTTTTCAGAGATTCCCTTGAGATAGTTTAGAGAGAAATCAATGACTTTTTGAACATCACTTGACCAGGTACGAACAGAGATAATTGGGTTGCGCCAGTTGCTTTGTAAGTCAACGATTGGTGCAAATGACATGTTACAGCCGATAGCTGCTGCTTCGTCCCCTGCAATTCGGCCCATTTCATAACCATATTTTGGATCATTAGTAGCGGCTAACTTCACTTCATGTCCAACATAGGTCCCGTCAGTACAAGCGCCGTCCCCACCTGCTTCTGTATTCGCTGCGATTAAAACAGGAATCTTAGAGTTTTCTTGGAGAATCTTGTTTTGATTGTAGACGGTATCCGCATCAGATTTATTATAGCGAACCCCTGCGATATGATAAGTATCAAGGACGCTCTTTAAGTAATCTTCTTCTGCGCTAGCCCCCATATTAAAGAATAATTGGCCAATTTTTTCATCAATTGACATGTTTTTGATGGTGTCTTCAACCCATTGAACACCTTTTTCATCTAAATTATAGGGTGCTTTTGTTAAATCGACTTTTTGCATTTTTACTTCTGCCATCGATTGCATCTCTCCTTTCATTAAGTCCACATGATATTATAAAGGCTTATGACCTTTATTTTATTATAGCAAAGTTCTTAGAAAATGTAAGGGGTTAACACTTGAATCGGGGTCTAAGTCTTAAAAAGCCTTTTTAAAGTCTATTTTGTGGTACAATTTTGGTTTTTCACTAAGAAAAAGGAGGTTTTAGATTAAATTTTTCTATTCTTAGCTCCAATAAAACTTAAATCCTTCTCATTATCTGAGGGGGTGTGTTATACTTGTATACGGTCAACAGAAAGGATGGTATCCTAGCAATGAATATCTCATCTTTTACCATTCAAAAGAAAGATGTGGTTTATGTTACGGCATCTACAACGATGCGTGATGCCTTGATCATTTTAGAAGATCACCAATTCCGCTGCATTCCCATCCTAGATGACAATGAGAAGATTTTTAGAGGTAATATCTACCGCTCACATCTCTATCAAAGGCTAGCGGAGGGCCAATCACTCGACGAACCGGTCACCCTCTTGCTCAAGAACGCCACTAAATATGTGAGTGTAGATAGTTCCTTCTACCGTGTGCTCTTTAACATCCGTGACTTGCCCTATATCGCAGTTCTCGACCAGGACAACCGCTTCTTCGGCTTGCTCACCCACCATCAATTCGAGCGCATGCTCAGTCATTCTTGGAAGTTAAATGACAGCAGCTATATCTTAACCGTTACGGTTCCTCAAGAATCAAGGGGGACCATGTCCAAGGTGACGAAGATTATTAGCCGGGTCTGCTCGATCAATAGCATGATTACTTTGACCGATCTCGAAGACCCCAGTCTCTGCCACCTGACATTCTTCCTTTCCGATACTTGTTCTTATCCTGAACTTCAAAAAATTGTTGCCCGGCTCAAACGCCGCGGCTTAAGAAATATTGGCCTTGAAGAACCAGATAAACTTTTCGAGTATAAAATGGGAAGCCTATAAGAGGTCTGGCGCCTGCGACAACAGTCGATCATTGACCGCCAGCCTATCCATCAAAAATCCCGCTAGCAAGCAAGCTGGCGGGATTTTTGATTTGGCATTTTATTTTTTAGCGTAGTTAAAGGCATCATAGTAAGCTTTAAGGTCATCGCCTTCAAGGACAATCTGCTTAGGATCAACATCCTTGCCATAAACGGGCAGGCAGGTCTTGTCATAAGCCTTGGTGAAGAAGTGGTCTTGACCTAAACGGACAATCAAGTCATCCAAGTAATCTTTTAATTCCTGATTTCCCTTTTGAACGGCTGGGGCAATGGTATCTTCTTGACCTAGGGATTCAATGCCTACCTTGAAGCCTGGATTTTCATTGGCCCAGGCCAGGACCTCTGTGTTATCCGTGGAGAAGGCGTCACCCCGGCCATCTCTTAGGGCATCATAAGCCTCTTGGTAGGCGTCATATTTATCGATATTTTTGATCTCAGGCGCTTCTTTTTGGAAGTAGTTCTCTGCCGTCGTGCCCTTGACCAGGATTAATTTCTTATCCTTAAGCTGGTTAATATCGGTAACGAGGGCTTTCTCTGGTGAAACGACTCCGATAGCTACCTTCATGTAAGGGAGGGCGAAGTCCACTTGCTCGCGGCGTTCGTCGGTCACCGTGAAGTTGGCCAGGGTAATGTCAACTTTCCCGGACTTCAAGAATTCAGCCCGGCTAGCTGCATCCATGGGAACAAATTCTACCTTGTCGGCACTCCCTAAGAGGTCTTCCCCAATTTTCTTAGCGAGTTCGATATCATAACCCTGAGGCTGGCCTTTATCATCGACATAGCCAAAGGGCATCTTATCCGCAAAGACACCGATGCGGATTTTGCCTGAGTCTTTAATCTCCGCGAGACTGCGGGCCGCCGCCTGCTTACCAGCCGTCGCGGCAGGCTCTTTGTCGGTTTGCTGGCCAGATTGACAAGCGGTAAGGAATAAAGCGACTAGTGCTAAGAGCGCGAATATTTTTTTCTTCATTTTCTTTTTCTCCTTTTATCGGTCAAATGTTAAACGGTCTAAAAATTGCTGGGCACGCTGGGTCGTGGGCAGCTGGAAGAAGGCTTGGGGATCGCGACTGCGCTCGACAATCTCTCCCCCATCGAAGAAGAGCAATTGGTCAGCCACTGCTTGGGCAAAGGCCATTTCATGGGTCACAATCACCATGGTTAGCCCCTCTTTGGCGAGTTCTAAAACGACATCTAAAACCTCTCGGACGAGCTCAGGGTCCAGGGCAGCGGTGATTTCATCCAACAAAAGCACCTCGGGATGCATCATCAAAGCTCGGACAATCGCCACCCGCTGCTTCTGGCCACCAGAAAGCTGGCGGGGATAGGCTGCTGCCTTGTCCTCCAATCCAACCTTGGCTAAGAGCTCACGGGCCTCCGCTTCAGCCTCTAATCGGTCACGCTGCTGGACCTTGCAAGGAGCCAGGGTCAGATTATCAATAACGGAAAGATGGGGGAAGAGATCATAGGATTGAAAGACCATCCCCACCTGTTCTCGCAGCGCCCGGATTTCACTTTCCGACTGGCCCATGGGCTGGCCATTAAAGCGAATCTCACCGGCATCGATTGCTTCGAGGGCATTGAGACAGCGCAGGAAGGTCGACTTGCCACAGCCTGAAGGGCCAATGATGACCGTCACCTCACCCCGCTCAACAGCTAAGGAGATACCCTTGAGCACTTCTGTCTGTCCGTCATAGGATTTGTGTAAATTATCAACTTCAATCAATAAGTCTGCCATTAGCGACCTCCTTCTTGCATCTTCTTTTCCAAATACTGGCTGATCTTTGAGAAAGGATAGCAGGCAGCAAAATATAAGAAAAAGATTGCCCCATAGATCCAGATGGCTCCATCTGGATAGTCGAAGCGGTTCATATCAATTATCTGCTTACCCACTGCGATCACTTCGACCACCCCAACAAGGACCACAATAGCTGTCGTCTTAATCATCCGGGTCATCAGACTCGTGATGGAGGGAAGGAGGCGGCGGATGATCTGCGGCATAATAATATAGCGGTAGACTTGGCTGCGGCTCAAAGCCAGGGCCAAGCCGCTCTCCGTCTGTTGCCGGGGCAGGGCTTCAATCGCTGACCGCACCAGTTCTGCCAATTCCGCCGTCCCCCAGAAAGTAAAAGCGAGGATTGCTGCTCCCTCAGCAGAGAAATTTAAGTTCAGCTGCTTAGCCGCTCCAAAATACACCAAGAAGACTAGGACCAATTGCGGCATCACGCGGACAAATTCAACATAGACCCGCAAGATGGCTTTGATGACCCGGTAGCGACTCGTCATCAGGACCCCTAGGAAGAGGCCCAGGACTAAGGAGAGGCCCATGGAAATCAGGGCCAATTTGAGCGTCACCCAAAGTCCTTCTAGTAAGCGTAGGAAATTATTCCCCTCAAAGAGAATTTCTAGACCTGAATTAGCCATGCTGGAGTCTCCTTTCTAGGGCATGTCCCAGAAGCGAGAGCGGCAAGAGCAAGGCGGTGTAGGCCAGAACCAGGAGTAGGAGGGTCTCATCTGTCTTGTAATAGAGGCCAATATGTTCCTTGGCCACATACATGAGGTCCGCCAGAGCCACAATACTGAACATGGAGGTTTCCTTAATCAAAAAGACCACATTCGTCATGAGGGCCGGTACCGAAGTCGCCAAGGCTTGGGGCAAAATAACATAGCGAAAGGCTTGCTGGCGGGTTAAAGCCAGGCTGTAGGCCCCTTCCAACTGACTCTCAGGAACCGCCTCGAGACCTGATCGAAAAGCTTCAGCCATGTAAGAGGATCCCAAAAAGGTCAAGCCGACAATAGCACAGACTGAAGATGGCCAGACCACACCGAGTTTGGGTAAGGCATAATACAAAAAGAACAGCTGGATGACCAAAGGGGTATTGCGAGACAGTTCGATATAAATTTGGACGAGGTAAGTTAGGACAGGCAGGCGCCAATAGCGGACCAAAGCACAAACTAGACCACAAAGCAGCGATAGGACAACACCCAAACCGCCCAGGGCAAAGGTGAGCCCTGCTGCTTTGAGGTATTCCGGTAAGACCGCCCCTATGAATTCCCAATCCATTCCCTCACTCCTTTCAAGCACTTATTTTTTACGAGCTAAATCATAGCCGGTCAGCCAGCCCCTGTCAATTCCAAATCAAAGGCGTTCTGAATCAGCAGAAAAACAAAAATGGCCCGAAAGCTTAATATTCTTGAATTTTTCAGATAGCTGATAGGGAGGGGCGATAACTAACGATATGGAAAGGATAAAACTTAAGCTTAAAATATAAACAAAAAAAGAACAATATAAATACAAAAAAGCAGTTTCTTAGCAAGTGTGGAACTTACTAAAAAACTGCTATTTCTCGATGTTAGACGTCGGCCAAATAGAAAGCGCAGACTATTAAAGGTTGCGCTCAACAATCGCGTCGACCTCTTCTGTCATTTGGTCAGCAGCCTCTTCTGGACTGAGCCTTCCTTCTAGCATCTCATGGATACTTCGAGCAAGGGTATGACTCAGTTCACGATAATAGCTAGGAGCACCATTGCTAAAGAGTGCCCCCGCCCCCTCTGACACGCGCCCAATAGTATCTGCCCCCACTACTTGACCTGAAGATAAGACCTGGTTGAGAGCTGATTGCCGGGTAGGTAGAAGCCCAAATTTTTCAAAAGCTGCTACTTGTCTCTCTTCCGAAGTATACCACTCAACAAATAATTGAGCCGCTTCTGGATGGTCACTGTAAGAAGAAATAGCTAGCCCTGGCCCAAAAAAGAGACTAGCTTTAGATGCTTGGTTATCACCAGGAAGAAGGGCTAAGCGGGGCTCATTTTGTCCTTTGGTCTGGCTCTGGAAATAAGGTGCAACTGGCCCCAAACTATAAGCAGCTGTTCCCTCTTTCAAACTTTCAACAAAAAGATTAGCTTGGGACCGCTGGCCTGGTTCAACTAGTCCTTTTTGCTTGAGAGTATTCAAAACTTCTAGGGTCGCTAGAGCATTGTCGCGGTTTAGCCGGTAGTCCTTAGAGAAGACCTCTCCCGTCAATGCCTTATTCATGGTAAAGAAAAAGCGACTCGTCGCCTCATCCCCACTTAGAGGGAGGGCTAGAGGTTGAGTCTGGCTAGCTTCTCTCTGCACAGCTTCTGCAAACTGGCTAACTTCTGACCAGTTTTGCGGTGCCCGACCTAATTGAGCAAAGGCTTCAGGCTGATAATAGGCCAACCAGTAATCATTGGCATAAGGCAAGGCGTAATAGGCATTACCCACGTGAAAATTCTTAACTGTAGGTATATCTTTAATTGTCTCTTCGTCTAGCTCTAAGGGGGCCAGCCAACCAGCTGTCTTGAATTCCCCTAGCCAGGACCAGTCAATGGCAAAGATATCAGCTCCTGCCTCTTTTCCCACAGCTTTCTGTGAGATTTCTTTGTAGATGGTGTCCCAAGAACTAGGCACTAGCTTCACTCGGACCCCAGTTTCATTTTCGAATTGATCAAGCAATGCCGCATCTGGACAATAATCTTCAGGAACTATAAAAGAAATCTCTGGTTTTTCTTCTTTCAAGCTAGCTTGGATAGCTTCTGGCTCTTGGCTAGAGCTAGAGGTCTCTTCTCCAGTTCCCATGCCAGCGTTTGAACATCCCGTCAGGTAAATAAGGGCCAACATTATAAAGGTTAAATACTGCTTTAATCTCCCCATCGTTTTCCTCCATTAAATTACATGATCATAATTAACAGTTTAACCGTACAGAACCTTCATTTCAACTCTATTTAAAGCTTCACTCGTTAACTTTTCCTAGTTTTAATGTTATAAAAAAGAGCTAGCAGTAGCCAGCTCTCTTTGAATAATGGATACTCCGCCGGTAATTTGTTGAATGATGCGGCGTAAAAGCCCCTTCGCATAGCTAAGCAAATGAATCATCAGTTAACTACGCCCCACAAGCAAGCTCTCTATATCCCCATTAAAAAGCCAAATGCAGCTATAGACTTGCTCTCAGAACTCCTCAACAAGGGCTTCTTTGACCAATTCTTTATTCGCATGTCTTTTTAATGTATTCACTCAAACGTTACCATAAGCCCAAATAAAAAACAACTATTGTTACCTATTATAGCGTATTATTTCGGCTCCATAATAAAAACATTTCTTCTCTTTAGCTTTTCCTTATCTTAGGTTAAGAAAAGCCCTCAATCGGATCGGTAATGGGGGGGATCCGATATGAGGGCCTGGCGCAGTCGCCAGCTCTTTCAGTAAAGAACAGGCTAACAAGTAGGAAGCGCAAGGAAATCGACTATCAAAGTTGGAGAAAACTTTTATCATCCTAAAACGGTCTTTTAATTTGTGATGGTAGTAATCAAGTACCTGTTAGAGAGCTTCTTTACTGAATGGAACTGACGACCTCGGTCGTTGGCTCTAACGGAGTCCCAGTGCAATCCGCGCATAACGCGTTAAACGATCCGGGCTCCAAATGGGCTGCCAAACTAATTCCACTTTAACATCCTGAATTACTTCAATCTCTCGGAGTTTGTCCATCAGGGTCTGGAAGATCACATCAGCTAAGGGACAGCCTGGCATGGTAAGCGTCATCCGCACCCACAAGTGCCCGTCCCCGTCATAGAGCAAGTCATAGATCAAACCTAAATTATAAATATCAATCCCAAGCTCCGGGTCGATCACTTCCTGGCAAGCAGCCAATACGTCTTCATAGAGCTCAGGGTCGCGCAAGCTCAGTTCAGTGAACTGGTTAGGGTCTGCGAAGCGTTCCGAATTCGTCGCTGCCGCATAGTTCTCATTCCAATCCTGGTTTTCGGCCAATTGCTCTTCAATTTCTTCCTTAATCGAGAGGGGGAGGGCCTCTTCATTCCCCATTTCTAGTTTATCTTTATCGATGGTCAAAGGAATCGCCTCCAATTCTTATTCAGCTAAGTAGACAGTTTACGCGAGCTTAGCGAGATTTTCAAGTTGGATAGAAAAAAACGCTCGCAAACAAATGCGAGCGCTTAGTAGATACGAGTTAGTTTTTCTAAGGGCTTGAGACGAGGCTAAAAATAGGCATAAAAAACCTGACAGCCTCAAGACCTAGACCTAAAGCTCATTAAAAAGGCGCATTTACACGTGCTTGCTAAACTAGCGTCATTCATCTATAGTCATAGCCTAACCATGTAAATACCCCCACTCTTATCTAGTGATACTATTAACAATATACAATAGTTTAATGGATTTAGCAAGCTAAAAGCGTGCGAAAAACAAGGAGAGGGACCGGTCTAATAGATTTTGTTATAATGAAGTCAAAGCAAACTAAAGGAGGAAAATATATGACCCGACTACACGCTAGCTTCTATTCCGATACCCTACGCATGGATATGCACCTCAATATCCTTGTCCCGCAAAACTGTGAGCGCACCCCTGAAGCCATCCGGCAAAAGCGCCGTCCCCCTTACCGTGTCCTCTACCTCTTACACGGCCTATCCAGCAATGAGGACGGCTGGTTACGCTTCACCTCGCTTGAACGCTATGCCCGTGATCTGGACCTAGTGATCGTGATGCCGACTACCCACCGCGGCTTCTACATGAATACAGCTAAGTCCTATGCCTATAGCGACTTCATCAGCCTGGAACTACCTGCCTATATCCAAAACCTACTGCACGTTTCCAGCAAGCGGGAGGACACCTTCATCGCAGGGGCTTCTATGGGCGGTTATGGTGCCCTCAAGGCGGCCTTCACTTATCCCGAGCAATACGGCTATGTGGCCTCCTTATCTGGCGTCACCGACCTTTCCGCCCGCTACCAAGAAGGTCCTGATCCAAAGTCGCCCTTTGAATTCGACCTCCTCTACGGCGGCCAAGATCCCAAGGGCACTGACAAAGACATCTACCAGCTGGTGGACCAAGCTATAGAAGCCGATATCGACCTGCCTAAGGTCTTCCTCACTTGCGGTCGCGAAGATGAACTCATTGAACAAAACCATGATTTCAAAGACCGCTACCAAGACCAACTCCAACTCAGCTTCCAAGAAGCAGACGGCGGCCACGGTTGGGACTACTGGGACACCCACATCCAAGACGTCCTCGACTGGCTCCCGGGCCTAGACGATTAAACAAACAGGGTGAGAGGGCTGGCGGGAGAAATAGACCTCTGGAGCCAAAAGCCAGAGAAGACTGAAAGTCTTCGGCGGATTTTGGTGAAGAGGAGCTATTTCTGCCAGACCGAACCCGACTACAGGGTGTGAGCAAGAGCGCTTAGATTTGGATGCTTGGAGTAAGTCGGGATAAGGGCAAGCCCTGCTTGCACGTTCCCGACTTGCGAAAGCACTCCAAAGCTGCTCTTGCGAACCCGACTAAAGCAGGGTGTGAGCAAGAGCGCTTAGACTTGAATGATTGGAGCCCAAACGGAAAAGAGCGGCTTTAGCCGATCGTTCCGATTGGGTGAAATCACTTCAAGTCTGCTCTAACTCAGAATCTTACTAGATGAGAAGAAGCTAGCAACGCTGCAAACACAGCCTCTAACTTCATCTCTAAGTCGCTCCACTCGAGCTCATGCCATGTCTCTCTTTAACGACCACCATCAAAGTGGAATGGTGTTCTTTAATACAATCTAAGATAAAACAAATAAGCAAGAGCTAGCCCTTCTTAGACTAGAAGTGGCAGCTCTTGCTTTTTATTATTATTTTAGCTAAGCTATTCCTCTTCAGCCGGCACTTGGACCAAATCTACCCCGGCCTGGTCTAGGGCCTGGGAAATATTTTGGGGGATCCCGGTGTCCGTGTAGACCCGGTCAACCTCCTCCAAGCGAAATTGTAGGATGCCTTGGCTGTTAGTAAATTTAGAGGAATCCATCAGCACATTAAGCTCTTGGGCAGACTCAGCCAGGGTCCGGGCCGCATCGATTCGTGCAACGTCAACGCCTGTAAAGCCTTTCTTTAAATCAAAACCGTCCATGCCCATAAAGAAATGGTGGACCTGAAAGTAGGAAGCAATTTCACGCAGGAAGGGGCCCACACAGACCTGGGAGTCCTTCTGGTATTCCCCACCCAGGAGAATCAACTTCACAGTGGCAGACTTGCGGACAAAGGAAGCAATAAAGGTCGAGTTGGTAATATGTCGCGGTTTTCAAAGGCAAGAATTTCTGCTAGAAGAGCGCAGGTGCCTCCCGATTCAATCATCACGGTATCCCCATCGTGGATGGCTGTCGCTGCCCGCTTGGCGATCCGGTGCTTGAGGTCATAGTTCACTGCCAGACGGTAATTCATATCCGCGCTAGAGCTGACCACCGCATAGCCGTGCTGGCGGCTCAGGATCCCCCGCTCTTCCAAACGATCCAAGTCTTTCCGAATGGTTACCTTGGAGACTTGGAAATGGTCTGCTAATTCATTCACAGATACCTTGCGTTTCTGGCTCACCCATTCCACAATCGCATCTTGTCTCTTCATTGCTTCTTCCTCCTTCTATCGCTTTTCTATTTTGCCAGCTTAGACACCCTTTCATTCCCTCCTTAAAGTACGTATAATAGGAGACACAAGCCTTTGAAAGGAGTCTTAGCATGGACCTCATATTTCTCGACGCCTACCTCCAAGAAAAGATCTGGGGCGGGCAAAAATTAAAAGATATCTATCATTTCCAACTGCCTTCTGACCATACCGGGGAGGCCTGGATTATCTCCGGCCACCCCCACGGCCCGTCGCGTGTTCATTCACCCCAAGCCTATGCTGGTATGACCTTAGCTGAGCTTTACCAAGACCAGCCAGAACTCTTCGGCTTCGGCCAGCCTGAGGATACTAACTTCCCCCTCCTGGTGAAGATTCTCGATGCCAAGGAGGACCTCTCTGTCCAAGTCCACCCCGATGACGCCTACGCCTGGACCCATGAAGGCGAACTCGGCAAAACCGAATGTTGGTATGTCATCGCTGCGGATGAAGGAACGGAGATTGTCTATGGCCACTGCGCCAAGAGCCGTGAAGAATTTCTACAAATGGCTGGCGAAGGCCAATGGGATAAGCTCCTCAAACGCCTTCCGATTAAAGCCGGCGACTTCTTCCCTGTACCAGCCGGAACCATCCATGCCATCGGAGGCGGGGCCCTTATCTTAGAGACCCAGCAAAGCTCTGACACTACCTACCGGGTCTATGATTATGACCGCAAAGATAAGGATGGGCAGAAGCGGCAACTCCACCTGGACCAAGCGGCCGATGTGACACATTTTCCTAGTCAAGATACCCTGGCCCAAGCCCACACAGAAACCCAGGCAGGCGGACAAATCACGGAGCTTTGGGCCAATACCCACTTCACCGTCTACCACTGGCAAGTCAAGGAGGAAATCCAAGTCGACACGTCGAACCATCCTTACAGCCTGGTCAGCCTCATCCAGGGCCAGGCCCAAATCGAAGCCGATGGTAAGACCTACGACATCGTAGCCGGCCAGTCCTTCATCATCCCGCATGCTATCCACAGCGTTAAAGTCCGAGGAGAGGCAAGTCTGATCTGCTCGCATCCTAATCCAAAGCAGAACTAAGATTTCTTCCCCCAGCCCAAAGCCTGCTTAACCACTTCAAAGAAAGAAAGCGAGCGGACAATCCGGTCGGCTGGTACATACTCGCGCACTTGGCGCAACAAAGCCTTGGCATCTTTAGCCGCAAAGCTGAAGCTGCCGGCTTTTTTTGTCTGAATGGCAAAGCGGGGGATCCAGCGACCAGAGAAGAGGATGGAAACCACCACATAATCAATCTCCTCCCAGGGAATCTGGATAAAGTTGGCAGGATTGCGGTCGTCATAGAATTCAAAAGCTGCATTACCTAAGAGAATCTTACCATAATCTGTCATCCCTAAAAACGATGTTGCCTTGGTCACATAGACGACCTCTTGGTTCAAAGACTGTACCATAGAAACTCCTTTCCGATACTCAACAGCAGGCACAAAAATTAAGAAAGCCCTGGATCACTGAAACAAAGGAGGAGCCAGGCAAAGGCATGCCCTCAGTTTGTAGCGTGGAGGCCAGGACTAACTGTTGAAATTTTTTTAACTACATGAGCCCAACCACATGAAGGATAACCCCCGCTGCGAAAAGACCCAGGATAATCACGATTGGTGAGACCTTCTTATTCAGTAACCACATACAGAAGAGGGTCAGTAAGAGCCCCGCCAAACCAGGAATCAAGCTATCCAAGTTATCTTGGAGGGTGGTTACCTTAGTCGGATCGAGCGATAGGCCTTGAGCCTGTTGTTCTAAAGCGACCTTAATGCCTTCTGCACCGGCAGGGAGTTTATCCCATTCGATGTAAGCCCCCTTGTCTAGCGGAACCTCTGAAACGACAGGGGTGAAGGAGATGGCCACCCAGCGGTTAACTAGGGAGCCGAGGATAAACATCCCCAAAATGGAAGCTCCCTTGGTAATGTCCTGGAGCAGGCCTCCTGACAAGTCTTCGGTAATCTTAGACCCTGCTTTATAGCCAAACTCTTGGGTATACCACATGAAGCCCAAACGAATAGCATTCCAAGCCACAAAATAAATGATTGGGCCTAGGATATTGCCCCCCATGGCCAGTGATGCGGCTAGGGCCCCAATAATCGGCTTCACAGTGAACCAAAAGACCGGGTCTCCGATCCCTGCTAAAGGACCCATCATCCCAACTTTAACCCCTTGGATAGCGACATCATCGACAGGTGCCCCATTAGCCCGTTCTTCTTCTAAGGCCAGGGTTACCCCAAGGATCGGTGAAGCCACATAAGGGTGGGTATTAAAGAATTCCAAGTGCCGCTGTAAGGCTTTTGCTTGTTCGTCTTTCGTCTTATAGAGTTTACGGATAGCTGGGATCATCGAGAAGACCCAGCCACCATTCTGCATCCGTTCATAGTTCCAAGAACCTTGGAGATAGGTGGAACGTAGCCAGACGGAAATCCGGTCACGTTTCGATAGTTTAACGCCTTCTGCCATTACGAATTCTCCTTTCTTTAATAGTCATCAATCAAGTCGCCGACAGGGTCCCCGGTATGTTTAGGTCCGGATTGGCCGTTCGACGACCCGCCCATTTTAGAGAGTTGGAGGTAAAGTAAAGCGAGCGCGATACCAATTGCCCCAAGTCCAATCAAGGTCAGCTCCTGGATCGTAGCAAGAACGAAACCGATGGCAAAGAAAGGCCAAACTTCCCGGGTAGCCATCATATTGATCACCATGGCATAACCCACAGCAACCACCATGCCCCCGCCAATGGACAGACCATCTGTCAACCAGTCGGGCATAGCCAAGAGAAGTTCACGCACAGGACCTGCCCCGATAGCTAGGATCAGAGCAGCAGGGATGGCGATCCGCACCCCTTGCATGACAATCGCGATCATATGCCAGATTTCTACCTTACGAACGTTCCCTTCAGCAGCGGCCCCGTCCATAATATGGACAATCCCAGTTGCTAGGGTCCGGCAGATAATGGTCAAAAGTAGACCCGCCACAGCTAGAGGGACGGCCAAGGCAATGGCTGAACCAATTCCGGCTTGCCCCTGCCCCCCTAAGACCAAGATAATAGCTGATGCCACAGCGGCTAGGGCCGCATCCGGAGCAACCGCTGCCCCAATATTAGCCCAACCCAAGGCGATCATCTGTAAGGAACCACCCAGCATCAGACAGGGTCCTAGCTGGCCACTTACGAGACCAATCAAAGTGCAGGCAATCACAGGTTGGTGAAAATGCCAGGCATCCAAGATCCCCTCGGTACCAGCTAAGAAGGCAATAAAGATAATTAAGATAATTTGGATAATATTTAAATCCATAAGACTGCTTCCTCCTTAAGCGATATTTCTATGCGTTCTGCTTGTCGAGTTCTTTCTGAGCTTGCTGTAAGATACTGTCCATATTGTCGCCTTGGTCAGCCGGAACCTTGCGGACATCGAAACGTAGGCCTTGCTCTTTCAAGGCTTTAAAGGTGTCAATATCCTCTTGGCTGAAGGCCAAGACTTTGTTGGGTTGGACCTTCCCCTTGCTGTGGGCCATAGAACCCACATTAATTTCTTCCAGTGGGACGCCGCCTTCAACTACCCGCAAGACATCTTGGGGATTTTCAAAGAGCAAGAGCGCCCGTTCCTTACCGAAGTGTTCTTGGTCTTTACCGATCTTAATCATCTGGTCAATCGGAATCACGTGGGCCTTAATTCCAGATGGGGCCGCCTGCTTGATCAGTTGGGTGCGCAGCTCATCCTTAGCTACCGCATCCGATACTACAATAATCCGCGTGGGATGAGTAGCCCGGGTCCAGCCTGTCGCGACCTGACCGTGCAAGAGCCGGGAATCGATCCGAGCCAGGACAAAATCCATCTGTCCAGGACTCCCCACCTGACCACTGCTGGCGGGAGCTTCTTCAGCTTGGACTTGCTCTGTCTCTGCTTCATCTTTCGCCAAGCCTTCCGGTAGGGGCTTGACGCCTTCTTTAGCTGTTGCTAGGATATGCCCGGCAATCTCCTGGGCAGTTGTCATCGAAAAGCGTGAAGCGTAAGCCTCGATCACCATAGGCAGGTTCATCCCGGACACAATGGCCCAGCTGTCTTCGTGGCCTTCAAAGAGATTGCTGGCCTGGTTGAAGGGCGTCCCTCCCCACAAATCAACTAAAAATAATACCTGGTCAGGATCAGAAAACGATGCGATAGCTTCTTCCATTTTGGCCCGCACATCGTCGGGGCCTTCAGAAGGAAGCAGAGTCACTGCCGCTACATCTTCTTGGTCGCCAAAGATCATGGCACCCGATTGCAAAATACCATTCGCAAACTCACCGTGACTGGCGAGGATAATTCCAACCATCTCAATACCTCCTTGGTCAATTAGTATAAATATAAAAAGTTAATGAAAACGATTACTAATCTATTATACCTTTTTTAAACTTTCCTTTCAAGGTCAAATCCCTTTCGTTTACCAGGATTTCGTAAGTCTGTTGGCTTACAAAAGAAACAATCCTTAATCGACACCGCAAGTGAGCAGGCCCTTCGTTATTTATTTTTTATTTAAATATAGTGTAACAGAGTTCTAGTAAGGCTAAGCAATTAATAACGGTTTTATTATTTTTCATGTTAGTGGTCAGTGTTTAAAGGCTTTCTATTAATATTTAATAATCAAATTCAAAAGCGTAACGTCTGCTCACCAAGACCATGTAATAAAGAAGCTAAATAAGAAAAAGGCTGTGCCTTCAATTGGCACAGCCTTATCCTTTAATGGATTTATTTTTGCTTATCAATCACTTGGCGCATCTTGTCTGCTACATTGTCAGCAGTGAAACCTAGTTTTTCCTGGATCAAGTCGCCTGGGGCAGAGAAACCGAACTGGTCAATAGTCAGGCTGGCGCCTTGGCTGCCAGTATAACGTTCCCAACCAAAGGAGGCGCTCATTTCAACAGCCAGACGGGCGGTGACTTGGCTTGGGAGGATGCTTTCCTTGTAAGCTTCATCTTGGGCTTCAAAACGGTCCCAGCTTGGCATGGAGACAACCGCTACGTCCACCCCATCTTCAGCTAATTTAGCTTGGGCTTGGATAGCTAGGGCAACTTCTGAGCCAGTTGCTAAGAGGAGGCCGGCTGCTTGGTCGTGGGCTCCTTGAGCGGGTGACACTACATAGGCTCCCTTATCAATCGGTGCGTGAACAGTCGCTTCTAGACTTGGAAGTCCTTGACGACTAAGAACAAGAACAGTTGGTTGATCTTGGCTTTCAATCGCTTGCTTCCAAGCCGCAACAGTTTCGTTGGCATCTGCTGGACGGATGACTTGCACATTAGGAATGCAGCGGATGCTGGCTAATTGTTCGATAGGCTCGTGGGTTGGGCCATCTTCCCCAACCGCTACGGAGTCGTGAGTCATCACGAAGACAGGCGCTGTCCCTTGAATAGCAGCCAAGCGGAGGGCTGGGCGGAGATAGTCAACAAAGGAGAAGAAGGTCCCCCCGTAGACCTTGCTGCCGCCGTGGAGTTGGATCCCATTCATCGCCGCTGCCATAGCGAACTCACGCACACCGAACCAGACATTGCGTCCAGCATAGTTGTCAGCTGTGAAATCTTCTTCGGCATTGACCATGGTCTTATTAGAAGACGCCAGGTCAGCTGCCCCACCCCAGAGATAAGGCAATTTCTCTGAGAGGGCTTGGAGGACTTCATGGCTGGATTGGCGTGAAGCCAACTTGGAATCTGTATCATAGACTGGCAGGTCTTCTGCCCAGTCACTCGGTAATTCTTGGCTGAAGCCCAGCTCAAAGTCGCGGGCTAAGTCTGGATAAGCTTGGCGGTAAGCCTCAAAGCTTGCTTCCCAATCAGCTTCAGCCTGAGCGCCAGCTTCTACCATTTCTTCCTGGAAGCGAACCTTAACTTCTTCAGGAACGAAGAAATCATCGTTTTCCCACTGGTAGATAGCCTTGGCTGCTAGGATGCCTTCCTTACCTAGGGGTGCCCCGTGGACAGCTGAACTGCCAGCATTAGGTGCCCCGTAACCAATCACTGTCTTCACTTCGATCAGAGTCGGTTGGTCCGTGTGAGCCTTGGCTTCTTTAATGGCTTGGTCAATGGCTGCCATATCGTTACCATCTTCTACCCGGAGATACTGCCAATTATTCGCTTCAAAACGTTGCTGGATATTCTCTGTGAAGGCCTTAGAGGTCGGACCATCTAGGGAAATATCGTTCGAATCGTAGAGCACCACTAACTTGCCGAGACCTAGGTGACCAGCTAAGGAAGCTGCTTCTTGGGAGATCCCTTCCATCAGGTCCCCATCCCCGCAAAGGGCATAGGTATAGTGGTCCACAATCTTGTGGTCGGCTTGGTTATAACGGGCGGCTAAATGGGCTTCAGCCATGGCCATCCCAACAGCCATCGCAATCCCTTGGCCGAGTGGTCCAGTGGTCGCTTCAACCCCGTCTGTATGGTTCACTTCGGGGTGGCCTGGTGTCCGACTTTCCCATTGGCGGAATGCCTTGAGATCATCAATAGTCACGTCATAACCTGCCAAGTGCAAGAGCGAATAAAGCATAGCTGATCCATGACCAGCAGAAAGAATAAAACGGTCACGGTCAACCCAGTTTGTTGACGTTTTAGGGTTCACTTTTAAGTGTTTCGTCCAGAGCACGTAAGCCATTGGCGCTGCACCCATGGGTAAGCCGGGGTGGCCAGAATTAGCCTTCTCAATCATGTCCATACTGAGGGTACGAATCGTGTTTACGCCGAGCTCATCAACTTTATCGAACAATTACTTCACCTCTAAATTATTATTTCTAGGTCCTTGGACCCGGTTACAGTCTATCACTTCTATTATCCTAGAAGCGCCCGGGATATGCAATGTTTAAATTAAATTTTCATCCGATTTCCAGCAAGTAGGAAGTGAGAGTGCGACAAAAATCGTTAAGCTCTGAACCACTTCACAAAGATCTATTTCTCCCGCTAGCCTTTACAGCCTTGCCTCGCTTGTTCATGGCTAACAACCATAATTAAAGCTTCACTACTGCTCATTTTAAATATATTATTCGAACATTGATTGCTTAAATTAAAAGTCTGAAATCCTTATAAAATTAGTCATAAAACATCTCCTTTCACAAGGCCAGCTGTCACAAGAGCGTTCCGCAAAAGAATTATTCTATTGAAAGACATAAAAATCCCCCCTGAATAGATTTTTATTTTTGAAATCTATTCAAGGGGGATTTCACTCCAGTATTTCAGAATTAGCTAACTTTAAGTACAAACATACACTTTAATATTCACTTAAATGCCCCTTCTTATACATGAAGTAAGCGGTAGCTACCGAAATGATCATGCAAGAAATGAGAATATAGGACTGGTATTGGGCGAAGCCCTGGGGTCCTAGGATTAAGAAGATCCCGACCGCAAATAAGATAGGAGCTAGGGATAACTTCTTGTGGTTGAGGATCTGAGGTACCGTAATGGCACCGTAGAGAGCCGGAATGATTTGGTCAAAACCTGGCTTCAGGAAGGGGTGGTTCAGGATAGGAACCAACCAGGAACCGATCAAGAAGGCCCCTAGGATCAAAATAATTATAGTCACAATGGAAGAAATCCCTACACAGATAATGGCGATCACATTCCCCTTATCCGTGCCTGGTTCCACACCAGCAATCTTTTGACCGGCAACAGTTACCGGAATCTTCAAGTTTGTGATATTCCCGGTAATCGAACTGAGATACATAGCGCCTGCTCCGAGGATGGGATAGAAGGAAATATTCTCAACTACCGCTGTGGGAAGGAAGATCGCGATCAGCCCTGAAGCAGCGGCCAGGGCTTTGCCAAAATCAAGACCGACACCTAACCAGTAAGCCGTTCCTAGAGGCACCATGAACATCCCCATTAAGGCAATAATACTCGTGATCCGCCCCAAGCGGTTAATCTCCCGGCTATATTGGGTATCGGATTCAATTTTTCTCTTATTCTCTGCCATACAAGCACCTCCTAAAAGACATTAGCGTAGATAATGACGGCCAACATACCCACAATCATGGAAATGGGCATCGAGAAGTCACTCAAGAGCCGCTGGTCGTAACGTTTGGATAAGGCATTGAGGACCAGGGTACACAAGCCAGCCGCCACAAAAGCTATGATCGACGAAATATTGGCTACATTGGCCACATAAGGCGTGGATAGGGTAATCAGCATAGCGGTAAAGAGGGCTGCAGAGAAGATCCCTACAAAAGCCTTACTCTTAGGATTTTCCCGCATTTTCTGAGACATCTTATCCAATTGTCCCATGAAGAGAATGTTAAAAAGAATTCCCCAGATAATTCCAATCGTCATCACAAACATAATAATCACATAGACCTTTGGCGTTAGGCCCGGGTCGGAAATATCCGTTAACCCTTGACTTTGGGCGGCAATATTAGCCGCTGACCCCTCGTAGACGGCAGAGCCGACAATGGACAAGCGCAACCATGGGAAATATTTTCCCAGGGGCACCGACAGGGCGAGCATCATGACAATAATAGGAAGAGAAGGCACAATGGATAGAAGCGCACTATTGGTCATAGCCCGTTTCAGTACCTCTTTTTCCATGTCAAGTTCCAAACCCCGCTTCCAAGCTTTACGAATAAAGAGCAGGGATTGGATGACAACAATTGCAATAACCAAGGCACAGAGAGCAAAGACCACCGGACTATTGGCAACTTTTAAATAGTCACTCATTATTTTCATCTCCTTTGATAAAAAAGGAGGCTAGGAGCTCATCCCAGTCCCCTCTTCGTTATTTAGATTTTTTGCCTTGCTAGCTAATGATTGACTCATCGCTTAAGCAAGAGTACGACAGATCGCCAGCTATCCTCCGATAGAGGCCCGTCATTTTTAGGCTAAGTAAGTTTTAGCTGTTTCTATATAGAGGTCAATAAATTTCAAGTAGTCTGCTACTTCTACATACTCATCGAGCTTGTGGGCACGGGAGGTTTCCCCTGGGCCAAAGACTGCCAAGTCATAGTCATCACTAATCCGGCCAAAGTTGGAAGCGTCGGTTGCGCCAGCTAGGGTTTGGGTCCCCACTTCCCAATCAGCTGAAGCTTGGATAGCCTTGACTAAGGCATTGTCTGGACTTGATTCAGCGGCTGGATTGTTTTGTAAGAGATTCAATTCCAGACGACCGTCATTCTTCTCGTTCAGTTCATCCATGGTGTCTTGCATCATCTTAACCACTAAGTCATTGCCAGCTTCTGGCACCACCCGAGTATTAGCCTTCATGACTGCCTTGCTGGCGACACTATTGATCTGGGTTCCCGCTTCAATCACGGTGTTCACATTGAGCGAACGGCCCAGTTGGTCATTATAGGCTTCATCCGTATTAAAGGCTTGGTCGAATTTGTCATTCATGATATTGATGTAGTCCACCAAGAGCTGGATGGCGTCGATCCCTTCTTCCGGCATGGAGCTGTGGGCACTCTCCCCATGGGAAATCACTTCATACTGGATAGAGCCTTTGTGGGCATTAATAATAGCTTCATTCCCGCTCGGTTCAGCAATCAAGAAGGCGTCAGCATCATCGAGGTAACCTTCATCAACCAATTGTTCCGAACCTAACATGCCGATTTCTTCCCCAACCGTTAAGGCTAGGCGCAGGGTCCCCTTGAGGTCCGCATTGGCTTCCTTCAATTCAATCAGAGCAATCACGATAGCGGCCAGGCCCGATTTCATATCTGTTGTCCCGCGTCCGTACATCTTGCCGTCCACAATTTCAGCCCCAAAAGGATCATGGCTCCATTCCTCATGGTCACCGGCTGACACCACATCCAGGTGGCCACTATAAACCAAGACCTTACCTTCTTCTTGGCCCTTAATTTCAGCCACTAAGCTGCTCCGTCCTGGGGCATATTCTACCAATTGACTGTCAATACCATGTTCTTGCAAAAGATCAGCAATATACTTAGCCACTTCTTCTTCATGGTCATTTTCACTTGGAATCTGAATAATGTCCTGTAAGACTTTGATACGTTCTTCTTTATTCATCCTAATCTACCTTTCTTCTCAGTAAATGTCATATATTATGTCAAAAAAGATTAAAAGCTACTTATATTTTATCTGATTTTAGTGCTTTTGGCAATTATTAGTTCTTTTTGCGTTATATTATATAACGTTCAATGTAAGAAAAAAGATCCAGACAAAGCTGGATCTTAGTCACTTATATTTAAGCTTCTTGGGCTAGCATGGTGGTAATCCGGGTCATGAATTCTTCGAGGAAGCGGTCCGTATCCACCTGGATGGCAACTGACATGCTAGGGTCTGGATCATTCAAGCGCTCGTTATCGCCAATAGTCCGGCCCCGGCTGGCACCTTCTGTTTCCACCTTCATATTGAGGGGCAGGTAGTCCACCAGATCTTCTTGGACGGCTACCGCAACGGCCAGGGGATCGTGGAGGGCACAACCCTTCAGATGGGGTGAGGTGATTTCATAGGCTTTGATATAGTAGTCGACAATATCAGCCAAAACCCGGCCGGCTTCTGTCCCTAGGGCTCGCCACTTCGCGGTATCCTCATAGGTCAGAAGGGTGCGGAGGGTCACATCCAAGCCAACCATGGTCACATGGACATCACTTCTGAACAAGCGGTCAGCTGCCGCTGGATCTTGGTTGATGTTAGCTTCCGTATAAGGGGTCACATTGCCGCAGACCGTTAAGGCCCCACCCATAATGACAATCTTACCGGCCTTCTTGAGGGTCGCTTCATCTTGGGCCAAGGCCGCATCGAGGTTAGTCATGGGACCCGTAGCCACAATGATTAAGTCTTCGCCATACTGGTCGCAAGCCGACAGGATAAAATCAACAGCGGATTCTTGGCTAGGCTGGCGGGCTGAATCTGCCAAGTCGACATTGCCAATCCCATCCTCACCATGGATGAGGGCTGAAACCTCTAAGACTTCAAAGTCAGACTTGTCGCTAGCATGGGCTAGGCCAGGAAAAACAGGCACCTGGTCCTGACCAAAAAGATCCAAGAGCTTCAAGGCATTGCGAAGGCCATCCGCCATCAAGACGTTCCCATAAGTTCCTGTAATGCCGATCAATTCAACTTCATTTGAAGCAACAGCGTAGGCAATGGCCAGGGCATCATCGATCCCTGTATCCAAATCGAGAATAATTTTTTTCGTCATGGTTCTTACTCCTTATTCACACGGTTCCGGCACGAGGCCTTACTGGACGGTCAAATCTCTAAACTAATCTTGGTCGTAGGCAACAACTTCTCCAGATTCAGCATCAATCTTCACTTCGCCCTTGCTTTGGCGGCCATCGCGGAGGTCCACCTTCCAGTAGAACTTGCCATCGCTGTCGCGCTCAAGTTCCCATTGCGTGGCTTGGTCAGCACGCGCTTCCTTAAGGGCAATTTCAGTAGCCTCTTCTAAACTAATCACTTGGTCTAATTGGAAGCGGTCTTTAGGATCATTGGCACTGCCCACTTCTTCCTTCTTCTCAACAATGGCCAAGTCATCCGCCAAGGTCAAGCTGTAATCCTTGTCGTCATCTTCCCCTTCAATTTCAAAACGAGAATCGCCTTCCGCTTCCACTTCAATGCTAGTCAATTCAGCACTTGGGAACTGGTCTTCGAAGCTCGCAACAGCTTCTTCTAAGTCCTCGCTAATTCTTGCAACGTCAACTTTAGCCCCGCGGCGGTCGGACTGGGACCGGCTAGACTCTGACGAAGTCCGACGAGAGCTTTCTTCTCGGTCATCTCGGTCGCCTTTATCCTCTTGATCATTTTGACTAGCTTCATTGCGGCTAGACTTGTTGCTTTCCTTGGATGCGCTTGAAGACTGGCTCTCTTGGCCTTGGTCCTGGCTATCCTGGCTCGTTTCTGTTTGTGTTAAAGGATCCACCCGTTTGGCTTCCTCGCTCGGTTGAGCCTGGCAGGCCACCAAGAAAGTAGAAGCCAGCAAAACAGTTGAAGTCCGTTTAATCCATTTTTTCATTCGATATTCCTCCTTAAAAGCATATCACATGTCATAAATTTAGCTTAGCACATCTGCCTCTAAGAAGCACTCAAAAGCCCTTCAGGACAAGCTAAAGAAAGAAAAATAAGACCTAGGCCCTAGCGCTTTCTCGAGAATGAAAAATATCTTTCAAATAGCCGTAAGTCACATCGACCAGTATAGCTACAGCGATAAAAGTTTCCAAATGGACCAGCAAGCTGGCAGCACCTAGCTGGCAAGTCAGAACAGGCAGGGCTAATTTTAAGGAAAGAGCAGAAATAACGAGTGGAAAGGTCAAAGCGGCCGACGTTGAAAAGAAGCCTAAAGCAAGCAGACGGGGCAGCTGGACCAAGATACTGACATAGAGACCCTGAGCAACTAGC
Source organism: Aerococcus sanguinicola (assembly GCF_001543145.1). NCBI lineage: Bacteria > Bacillati > Bacillota > Bacilli > Lactobacillales > Aerococcaceae > Aerococcus > Aerococcus sanguinicola. The sequence continues at coordinate 778,302 of NZ_CP014160.1, forward strand.
AGAAGAAGGGCCAAGAGTAAGTGTGAAGGATGTGGAAAACTACTCACATAGGCAGCGACTAAGAGTGAGAAAGGCGCACAGAGAATGGCGGTTGTTAGCTGGGCAGGTTGGGAGAGATCATGTAAAACATAGACCCGGTAGAGCATGAAAGGCATCACCAGAATCCCTCCCAATAAACCTAGATAAAATAGAATTTGTCCTAAGAGCAAGTTGCCATATACTGGAGCCGTCACACTTGCAACGACAAAGCCCACAAAAACCACTCCCCAAGAAGGAAAAACTTGCTGTATCTGCCTCTGCGGAAGATAGCGAAAAGCATAGCGGATAGAAAGATATAAATTAAAAGCAAGGGCCAAGTACCAAATTCCTTCAGCAAGACCAGGAGGGAGGCCCAGAAGTGGCCTTAAGTAAGTTGTCAAGATTATTATGGCCATTGCATAGGTTGGAAAAACAGAAGCTGGCAAAGGATCCTGCATTTCCTTTTTAAAAGTTGCATAATTAACAAGTAAATTCAAAGTATAAGTCAACCATAAGACTAAAGCGAGCCCACCAAGAATAAGGCGCAGGGACTGGCTATAGGACTGAAGCAAGTTGCCCGAAGTCGCCAGTGCTAAAATCAAACCTGACATAGCAAAAGGTTGCCTCTTCAAATAAGTCATAAACTATCCTCCTAAATCTAAAGACATGCTTGCCTTTTTTTGAATTATAGCAAAGAAGCAGACAACTTTAATGAGCAGTTTTCGGTCAAAGGATATGGGAAAATTGAATCAGGGTGTGAGAGGATGCGGGAGAAAGGGACCTCTGGAGTAAAAGACCAGAGAAGGCTGAAAGCCTTCGACGGGCTTTTATGAAGAGGAGCCCTTTCTGCACCCTCGAACCCGACTACACAGAGTGTGAAGGCTGGCGGTTAAATTGATCAACATTCAATCAAAAGTTACGATTGTGAGTTGACGCTATTCAACACCCAAACAGAGCTTCCTATTGTGGCTTGACGATGAGCAACACACAAACAAGTCCCCTGAGTGTGGCTTGACGATAACTAACCCCCACACAAGCCTTCTGATTGTGGGTCCACACCCCGAACGCCCTCGACTACATCAGGATGATTGGGCCAAGCCACCCCAGCAAGCCCAACAAAAAAGCACCAGCACGACTGCCCTGCCCCTAAAAGTTTGGATGAAGGATCCAAAGTTTAGGAATCATAACAGCGTCTGGCGCTTATTTTTTAATGGCACTAGTCTTCCAACTGGTAGTTGGTCCCAGCTAGGGCTTGTTTTAAGTCTTCGACTTCGTAGTCACCACTTACTGTGACTTGTTTTTGGTCGAGGTCGACTTCGGCACTTTCTACGCCGAAGACTTGGCTGAGTGCTTGTTCAACATTTTCTTTACATCCTTGGCACTTGAGCCCAGAGACAGGGTAAGTCTTAGTCATCATTTCATCTCCTGACTCGATGGTTTAAAGCCTTTCAAACGAAGGGCATTTAGTAGGACTGAGATGGAACTAAAGCTCATGGCGGCCCCAGCGATCATCGGGTTGAGGAGTGGCCCACCGAAGATATGGAGGACGCCCATGGCCACTGGAATGCCTAGAACATTGTAGGCAAAGGCCCAGAAGAGGTTCTCCTTGATATTCTTGATGGTGGCCCGGCTCAGTTCGATAGAGGTTGGGACATCGAGCAGGCTGGAACGCATGAGCACAATATCTGCTGATTCGATGGCTACATCTGTCCCCGAACCAATGGCAATCCCAACATCCGCTTGGGCCAAGGCGGGGGCGTCATTGATCCCGTCCCCGACCATAGCAACTTTATGGTCTTGGCCTTGGAGTTTGGCCACCTGCTGGGTCTTATCTTCAGGCAGGACCTCAGAAATCACTTGGTCAATGCCGACCTGGCGACCGATGGCTTCCGCAGTTCGACGGTTGTCCCCTGTCAGCATCACGACCTTGAGCCCCATCTCATGGAGGGCTTGGATGGCAGCCTGGCTATCTTCCTTGACTGTATCTGCCACAGCCACCAAGCCTAAAAGCTCCTGGTTACGAGCCAAAAGCATGGGAGTCTTACCTTCAGCAGCCAGACGGTCCATTTGTTCCGCTGCTGCCTCAGTGTCAACGCCCTGCTCTGCCATCAATTGGGCATTACCCAGGTAGAGGGCTTGTCCATCCAAGCGAACACGGATCCCGCGTCCACTTAAGGCCTCGAAGTCGTCACTCTCTTCCAGAGTCAGGTCCGCTTCCTGAGCCCCTTCAATAATGGCTTGGGCGAGCGGGTGCTCCGAGCCTTGTTCAGCTGAGGCACTCAAGCGGAGCACGTCCTCAGGGCTGAGCTCACTGTAAGTTTCTAAGTCGGTCAAGACCGGCTTGCCTTCCGTAATCGTCCCCGTCTTATCGAACACAATCGTCGTCACTTCTTGAGCAGTTTCCAGGGCATCCCCGCTCTTGAAGAGGACGCCATTCTCTGCTCCCTTGCCGGTACCGACCATGATCGCAGTTGGCGTGGCCAAGCCCAGGGCACAAGGACAGGCAATAATCAAAACAGACACTAGGATGGTGATGGCGAAGTTCCAAGATTCCCCACCGATTAACCACCAAGCCAAGGCTGAAACCACCGCCAAAACAATGACAACGGGGACAAAAACGCCAGACACCTTATCAGCTAGGCGGGCAATTGGCGCTTTAGAGCCCTGAGCTTCTTCGACTAAGCGAACAATTTGGGCCAGGCTGGTATCTTTGCCGACCTTGCTGGCCTTCATTTGGAAGCTCCCATTACTGTTAATCGAAGCGCCGACAACCGAATCCCCGACTTGCTTGTCGACTGGCATGCTTTCACCCGTAATCATGGATTCGTCCACCGCTGATTGACCCTTAATGATCTCACCATCGACTGGAATCTTTTCACCCGGACGCACCTGCAAGATATCACCGGGCTGCAATTGGTCAACACTGACTTCAACGACTTGACCATCACGGACCAGACGAGCCGTTTCTGGTGCTAGGTCCATCAGCTTCTGGATGGCTTCGGAAGTCTTCCCCTTGGACACATTCTCAAAATAGCGGCCCAGGGTAATCAGGGTAAGGATCACCCCAGCGGATTCATAGTAGAGCCGCATGGCGTAAGAACCGTCCCCTTGGCTAATTTGCCAGGTGCTAAACAAACTGTAAAGCACGGCGGCACTGGTCCCTAAAGCGACCAAGGAATCCATATTCGGATGGCCCTTAAAGAGTGCCTTGAAGCCTGTGGTAAAGAATTCACGGTTCAAAATCAGAACTGGCAGCACTAAGGCGAGTTGAGTCAAGGCAAAAGCTAAAGGATGGGCCATGGGGTCGAGGAAGCTTGGCACAGGTAGGCCGACCATATCCCCCATAGCTAAATAAAGCAGGGGCAGCGCAAAGACCGCTGACCAGATAAAACGCCGCCAGAGCCCTTGGATTTGGGTATCCTTTGCTTCTTGCTTGTCTGCCCGCTTAACGGTCGACTTGGTCTGGGCCTGGTAGCCGGTTTCTTCAACCGCTTGGACAATAGCCTGGGAAGAAACTTGGCCACTATCATAGACCACCTGCATCTCTTCAGTGGCTAAGTTGACATTGGCCGCTTCGACCCCGTCTAAGGCCGACACCGCCCTTTCAATGCTTTGGGCACAAGAGGCACAGGACATGCCCGTAATCGCAAATGTCTCCTTGTCTTCAGCTAATTCTAAATGATAGCCGGCATCGGTCACCTCTGCTGCGATATCCTGGGGCTTTAAACGCTCTTCATCATAAGTCACCGTCAATTGCTCTGTCGCGAGGTTGACATTGGCTTCATCCACGCCAGCCATCCCGCTGACTGCCCGCTCAATGGTTTGAGCACAGGAAGCGCAGGACATGCCCGTGATGGGGTAAGTTGTTTTGGTCATTCAATCCTGCTCCTTTCTTCTGTCTACATTTGTAAACTATCTATCTAAAGTATAAGGGGTTGATCTACACTTGTCAACCCCTCACACTTCTTATCATAAAATAATTCTCTAGTTCTTAGTGTTAATAACTAGTAATTAATTGACAATTGTTATATCAGCTAGTTTTGAGCAGCAGTGGAACTTTGAATTTGATCGTTAGCCATGAAAAAGCAAGCGATGTGAATTATGGATCGTAGGCGATTAGCCGTACGAGCCATTTGAAGCTCGCTAGGCGAGAGACCTTGGCTCGAGCCGGTGCCATGGCTCTTCAACGACCAAATTCAAAAGCGGAACGGATGCTCAGCAATATCATTTAGTAAAAATCATAAAACTAAAACTAGCGAATCAGCCAACCTCCGTCAACGGGGAGCACGGCGCCTTGGATATAGTCGGCCCCATCACTGGCTAAGAACAGGGTCAAGGAGGCAACCTCTTCCGGACCGGCCCAACGCTTAACGGGCGTTTGATCCGCTACCCACTGGGCCATTTCAGCGTCATCTTGGAAGTCCTTGGCGTTCATCGGTGTGGCCACCGCACCTGGCGCAATAGCATTGGCCCGAAGTCCCTGGCTGGCATAATCATAGGCCAGCTGCTTGGTGAAACCCACGATGGCGTGCTTGGCCGCCGTATAGGCAATGCCTCCGCCACCAGCAGTCAGACCTGCAATCGAAGCCATGTTGATCACCCGCGAACTGGGCGCCGCTAGCAAGTAAGGCAGGGCCGCTTGGGTCACATAGAAGAGACTGTCCACATTAGTCCGAAAGACTTCCTGCCAGAGCTCATGACTACTTTCAGCTAGGGGCAGGTAGTCGTCTAAGATGCCCGCCGTATTGCAGAGGACATCCAGAGCCCCCCAGTCCGCCAAAAGTTCAGCGATAACTGTCTGGGCTTCAGCCTGGCTTAAGTCCAGCTGGCAGGTTCTCACTTGGTCTTGCCCTTCCGCCCAATCCATCGGTGCTCGGTCGACAGCTAGGACCTGGTGGCCAGCTTCAAGAAAGGCCTGGGCTTGGGCCTGGCCAATCCCAGAAGCTGCGCCCGTTACCAGAACCTTAAGCGGCCGCCTGAGTGATTGTCTTTGGCTAAAGGCTTGAAAAGATTCCATCTTAGTCAACCAAACGCCAGTCTTCAGCTAAAAGATCGCAAACAGTCGGTTGGAAGACACTAAAACCTTCTCCCGCCACCGCAATCAAGAAATAAGGGGTCACTGGACGGCCCTCATATTCCTGACCGGCAACATAACACACATACTCTTCGGCCCCCGACCAGCCCTCACGGATAATGTGGGCGCCGTCTTTTAATTGGGGTAAAATTGCTTCAAAAGTCATTCAACATCTCCTAATTCAAATATTCTTGCATGGTATTGGCTTGGTCAGCGGTCGTGTTCCCAGCAAAGTTAGGGGCTGCTAAGGAAATACCACCTTGTTCATTATAATAGAGATACCATTCTTTAGGGAAGTCCGCTTGGTCATTATCCACTTCAACAACCGTATTCACCTTAATGTCGCGGATTTGACCAGGCAATTGGGCAGAGAAGACTTGGATAGTCTTGGTTGGAACCTGCTTGATCTGCATAGCAAAATTTCCTTGGCCTGGAATATTCACATAGCCTTCATTGTTATCCAAGTTAATATTCTGTGGCGCATTGGCTACGGTATGGGGAATCACAAAGCTGATAGCACCGACATTCTCAGCGGAGACACCATAAGGATAATCATCCCCCTGGGCAGAACCTTGAACTGTTACATCTTCGCCGTCTGCAGATTCTTGGTCAGAAGCCTGGCTGGACTGGTCGCTCGACCCCTCCTCAGCATCTTTTGAGCTCGCTGATGAAGCATCATCTTTGCCGTCTTGGCTTTTGGCTGCATCGGCTTGGCTATCGGCTGCTGCCTCCCCTGCTTGACTAGTCGTATTGGCCTGGCTAACGCTTCCTGCTTCATTATTCTGTGCACTATCCTGGCTACAAGCGGCCAAGAGGAACACACTGGAAGCCAAGAGTAACTTGCTAGCAAATTTTGTCATTTTCATCATGATCTCTCCTATTCTAACAAATACTATAGCGCTTACTTATAACTTCATTATAGCAAGCCTCCGACAAAAGTTAAAACAAAGGCCCTTATCCTCCATCAAAAAACAAAAAAGTCGAGCGCTTACTCGACTTTTTCGTATAAGGCAGGCCATAGCCTCCCTTACTAGCTGCCAGTCTCCCATTAGACTAACGCTTAACTTAAAAAGAAAATCTCAAAGGGGCTAAGGAAGCTGATGAATGTCGTTTGTACTGAGAAAAGGTATCATTATCCTTGTATGCACTTGCCCCCTAGACCTCGTTCAAGTCTCCCCTAGTTTAGGCCTAAAGTTCCGAGAAAGAAAGTTCAAATCTTTCTCGGATCCAGTAGTTTTTGCTGACAAGATAGACAGTTTATCTTAAGATAGAACTGGAAAAGAAGACCAGACTCTTAATAAAATATCCCTTTATCACACAGTCTTCAGAAAGGATAGGATTCGATGATAAAACTGATTGCTTCTGATATTGACGGCACCCTGCTCACAGACCAAGGTATTATGAGTCCCCAAACCCACCAGGCTATTCACCAAGCCATCGCAGAGGGGATCGAATTCTTGCCGGTGACAGGGCGGGGCTATGCGGCGGCCCAGAATATTATCGGCATGCAGGGGCTCCAGGTCCCTATGATTAACCTCAACGGGGCCCTGGTCTCCTCCGCCCAAGGCCAAGCCTTAAGCCAATTGCCCCTGCCCCAGGACCAGGTCCTCGCCATGCGCGACTTCCTCGACCAGGCAGGCGTTCGCTATTCCCTCGTCAGCCAGGATTGCTATTACACCACCGATCCCGACCGCTACCAAGCAGGCATCAGCCGCTTTCTCAAAGATCAAGCGGCCAGCCACCAGCAAGCAGGTATCCCAACACCTGCTATCGACATTGACCAAGCCAAGGCCTTCATCCAAGACATAGGCAGACTTAAGGAGCTGCCCCAGCAGGACTTCCTCAAGCTAATCTTCTTCACAGACCAGGAAGACATCCGCCAAAGCTTCCGCGAGCATTTTGCTGGGGACAAGCTCCTCACCCTGTCGTCTTCAGGCCGCCATAATGTAGAAATCACCCAGGCCAAGGCGAGCAAGGGCCAGGCTTTAACCAAGTACCTAGAGGAAGCCGGTTACCAAAGAGATGAGGTCCTGAGCATCGGTGACTCCTACAATGACTTGTCCATGTTCGCCGTCACGGGACATAGCTATGCCATGGGCAATGCTGAGCCCGCTGTCCAAGCCCAGGCCAGGGCCCTAGCCCCTAGCAACCAAGAGGACGGAGCGGCTTGGATGATCCAAGAGCTCTTAGCTGGTCGGATTGGCTAAGTCTACTTACGGTCAAGTTTAAAGCCAGATTGATCATCTTGGCGGAGGCGGTACTGGAAGAAGTCCACGATGAGATCGCGCATGTAGGCTGGATCATCGACCCCCGCGCTTTCATAGCTCGAATGCATGGCAAGCTGGGCCAGGCCAATATCTACCGCATTCACCGAAACCTGCTGCATGGCCAGGTTACCTAAAGTAGACCCGCCAGCCTGGTCCGAACGATTAGCAAAGAATTGAAGGGGGACGCCGGCCTCTTTAGCAATGACTTTGATAAGGGCCCGGCTGACCCCATCCGAGGTATATTTCTGACCAGCATGGGTCTTCACCACTACCCCAGCATTCAGCTCTGGATAATTGCTTTCATCCATCACTTCAGGGTGGTTAGGATGGATGGCATGGGCATTGTCCGCGCTGATGAGGAAACTCGAAGCCAAGCGCTGGTAGTAAGAAACCTCATCGCCTCCTAGATTAAAGTGGATCCGGCGCAGGACATCTTTAAGGAAGGTCGACAAGGCTCCTTGCTTGGTTCCGCTCCCCACCTCTTCATTATCAAAGCAGGCGTAGACACTGGTTGTTTGGGGATGGTGAGCTTCCCCCTCGAGAAAACCAGCCAAAGTAGTAAAAGCAGAGGCCAAGTTATCCAATTGGGGAGCCGAGAAGAATTCCTTGTGGGCACCCCAAATCCGCCCAGGCATCCGGTGGTAGAGACTCAGCTCCATATCCAGGATGGCGTCAGCTGGCAGGTCCAATTCCTCAGCCACCAGAGCTTTGAGGTCACCCTTTTGCGCTTTCTTACCAGCGAGGAGGGGGATCATATCCACTTGCGGATTCAAGGCCACCCCCTGGTTCATCTTCCGGTTCATGTGGATAGCCAAGTTCGGAATAAGGACCAGGTCGCGGTCAAAGGCCAAGAGCCGACTGCTGATTCCTCCCTCTTCCTCGACCAAGACACGGCCCGCCAAAGACAGGGGGCGGTCAAGCCAGGACTGGGCAATCATCCCTCCGTAAGGCTCCGTATTTAAGCGCAAATACTTATCATCCTTCAACTCTGCCCGCTCCTTCAAACGGTAGTGGGGCGAATCTGAGTGTGAAGCTACCAGATTAAAGCTATAGTCATGCGTATCTTCAGCCACTTTAAAGGCAATCAGGCTGGACTGGTTGCGGGTGGTGAAGTAAGTTTGACCAGGCGCCAAGTGCCAAGCCTCTGCCTCCGTCAGCTCCTGGAAGCCTTGGTCCAAAAGCCGGCGCCGGATCTCCGCCACCGCATGAAAAGCCGTCGGAGACTTCTCAATAAAATCAATCAACTCTTCCGTCAAATCTAGGGACATAACCATCTCTCCTTCATTTCAAAACTTGATTATTACTAGCATACCCCATTCATCCAGGCAAAGAAAGTAGAAAAGGATGCCACGTTCATCGCGGCATCCTTTTCTTGTTATAAGTTCATCAATTTAGGCATTCTGGTCTTTCTTAATCCCGTAAGAATCAACCAGTTCAACCGTCCGTTCTTCCCCTTCGTGGAGGTTACCGCTCATTTCATAGAATTCAATCAAAAATTCATCTTCGGTGACGGTGTAAACCGCGAAGTTTTGGTTTTGGGATTGACGGTAGTTTTCGTGTTTGTGGTCGAATTTAGGTGAGTCATCTGGTTGTTTGGCTACATCGAAGAGGCCGTTCCAAAGTTCCACATCTTCTTCGGTCATCCAGTCTAATTTTGGACGGACCTTGTGAACATGGTCAGCACCCTTCATGTAGATGGCGTCATAAGCCTTAGTCCCTGAGGTGTTCGGGATGATATAGGTTACCCCTTCCGGATTCACATGGTATTCCACGCCGTCTTTTTCTGTCTTTTCGGTGTCTTCAACTTCACCGTAAGAGAAGTTATCGGAAGTATAAACCAGAGACTTGGTCCGGGTTAAGTTGTGGTCGTGCCCTTGGAGAACCACATCGACATCGAGTTCATCCGCTAATTTAGCGAATTCTTCCCGGGTCACTTGAACGTCCTCATCTTGGAGGGCGTGGTAGGAAGCCGAGTAGATGGGTTTATGGTAGGCCAAGATGATCCAGTTAGCCCCATTATCGCGGGCTTCTTGAATGTCTTGCTTAGCCCATTCCATCTGTTCCTTACCGATAGCACCTTGTTCAGGATTATCTTCCGATTCCTTGTTGTCGTTAGTGTTTAAGACCACAAAGTGAGCGCCGTTGTAGTCGTAGGAATAGTAGGAGCCCCCGGTCATGGCGTCATTGGTAATCGGCACATTGGTATGTTCGTTAAAGGCGGTTAAGTCCTTTTCGTCCCCTAGAACGGTATATTCATCGTGGTTACCTGGGGTGTAGGCATGAGGCAAGTGGAGGTTTTGGTCTTGGGACATATCCAAGTTATCTACCCATTCGTCTTCAACTTCTGCCACTTCAACGAAGTCCCCAGTGTGGAGAGCAAAGTCAGCGTCAGGTGCAACTTCTAGGGCATGGGCAAGGGTGTCTGCCCCGTAAGCGGCCTCATTATTGACATTGGCATTCCAATAAGCATTCTGGGTATCAGTATAGTGGATAAATTGGAAAGCTTCGCCCTTTTCACCAGAAGTTCTGAAGGAACCAACCTTAGAATAGCCACCCTCGTCAGAACCCACTTGGTAGTAGTATTGGGTATCTGGCTCCAGGTCATCCGCTTCAGCCTTGTAGGAGTATTCGGTCACATCTTGGAGTTCCAAGTAACCCAAGGAGCTCCCTTCAGAAGTCCATTCGGTATTGTCGGTCGTGATTTGTTCGTCGGTGAAGTAACCTTCAACTTCTTCCGGCTCACCGTTCTCGTCGACAATAAAGTTACCGTCTTCATCCTTAGTGGCTGCCGCATAGATATAGTAGCCATCCTTGTCGCGTTCCGCATATTCAGAAGTTACTTCCGTCGCTTCCGCAGCGAATTCAAGCGGATTGGACATATCTTCTGACTTAGATACCTTGACCTTAGCATCTGGCATCTGGTCTGTTGTATACCAGTTGAAGCCCATGGCATCGTTGGTTTCTTCTAAAAGGTTGGTCGCGATCCGGTTGGGTTCATTATTGACAGGAACAGGGGCCACTTCTGGCTTCTCATTCTGGAGTTCAATTAAATCCAAGCCATTCTCTTCCCCATAGACAGGATCAACTTCCTCGGACTCTTCGCCTTCCTTAGACTCTGAAGACGCCGCAGAGCTTTCAGAAGCTTGGTCTGACGAAGCGGACTCACTAGAAGCCACACTCTCCTCAACCGCATCCTTAGCCGGCGCTTCCTCTGCAATATTCCCAGATTCGGCACATGCCCCTAACACAAACACAGACGTCAGCAAGAGGCCAACTTTCTTGAACTTACTATCCCAATTCACCTGGTCTGATTCCTCCTTCAAATTAATCGGTCTTTTATTATTACTAAAAACCTAACTAAGACTAACTATAACAGAAGCATGTAAATACTCTGTAAACATTCGGTAAGGATTAAGTAAATGTATACAGGGTGTGAGCAAAGGCGGTTAGAAAAGGATGACTGGAGGCAAAAGGGATAAGAGCGGCTTTAGCCGATCGTTCCCTTTTGCTGAAGTCACTCCTTTTCTGCCTTTGCGAACCCGACTAGGAAGGGTGTGAGGGCTGGCGGGAGAAATAGACCTCTGGAGGCAAAAGCCAGAGAAGACTGAAAGTCTTCGGCGGCTTTTGGTGAAGAGGAGCTATTTCTGCCAGGCCGAACCCAACTAGGAAGGGGGCGAGCAAGAGCGTCCAGACTTAAATGATTGGAGGCAAAAGGGATAAGAGCGGTTTTAGCCGATCGTTCCCTTTTGCTGAAGTCACTCCTTTTCTGCCTTTGCGAACCCGACTAGGAAGGGTGTGAGGGCTGGCGGGAGAAATAGACCTCTGGAGGCAAAAGGCCAGAGAAGGCTGTAAGCCTTCGACGTCCTTTTGTGAAGAGGAGCCCTTTCTGCATCCTCGAACCCGACTACAGGGTGTGAGAAAGGCCCTGCACAATCAGGTTAATCTGCAATCAAAAGCTCCGAGTGTGGCTTAGCACCGGCCAATCCACAATTGGAGGCCCCTTGTCTAGGTTCGTAAGGATCAAGCCACAATTAAGACCTCCAATTGTGAGTTAAAAGTAAGGAAACCACACTCGAGACTTCCGGGTGTAGCTTAACATTACCTAACCCACACTCGAAGGCCGCAAATGCGGATTAATGACACCCGACATTAAAACTATCTCCAAATAATTTTTAATAGGATAAATGTAAAAGCTAGCAAGGCCCTCGCTAGCTTTTTTCATTATGCTGAGCAAAATCATCTTACTTAGCAGCGGACCTACTCGCTAACCTATCCCCCATTCGAAAGCCCCACCAAGCCGATATCCAATAAAGAAGAGAAAAGGCATCAGAACAAGCTCTCACAACTTGTTTTGATGCCTTCTGATAATTTAGTACTCTCATACCCAGCTAGACTGTTGACCCAGTCCAAACTGAAACGGGATACTTGTAATTAGAAACCGTATCCGCACCTCCCCGATGCCGATCCGGCTGGTCCAAAACTAGGTGGACCAATTGTTCCGCACAGGCGGCGATGGGTTGGACGATGGTGGTCAGGTAGGGGAAATAATCCCGCATCAATCGGCTGCCGTCATAGCCGACCAACTTCAGGTCAGCCGGCAGGCGCAGTCCTAGGGCTTGGGCTTCTTGGTAGACCAAGAGCGCGGTCAAGTCATCGGTACAAAAAACACCATCCCAGTCCTCTTGACTAAGCAGGCGCTTGATTTCAGACCGCTTGACCAGGGGCGACTGGCTGGGCAAGAAGGAATAGACCTGCTTGACTAGGCCCGCCTCCGCCATCACGGCTTCATAGGCGGCCAGCCGGTCGTTGGTTGGGGAATCCGAGGCTAGGGACCCAGTCAAACAGGCGATCTTTTGGCAGCCCTTGTCCACCAAGAGACGGCTTGCCAATTCGCCCCCTTGGTAGTTGTCGCTCCCTACAATAGGGATGCGGTCGGACAAGTAACGGTCGAAGGAGACGACCGGCGCCTGGATGGTCTGGTACTCCTCAATGCCCAGGTTATGGGCGCCCGCAATAATGCCGTCCACCTGGTTAGCGACCAACATACGCAGATAGGCCTTCTCCTTGTCGGGGTCGTCGGCACTGTCGCAGAGAATCATCCGGTAGTCGCGTTGGGATAGGAGGTTTTCAATCCGGTCCACCAAGTCACCATAGAAGGGGTGAGCCACGCTGGGCATAATCACCCCGATCAGCTGGGTCCCCTTACCTTGGAGGGACCGGGCCAGCTGGTTGGGCTGGTAGTTCAAGTCGGCCATGGCTTGGTGGACCTTATCGATAGTCTTCTGGCTCAGGTAGCCATAATTGTTGATCACCCGCGAAACTGTGGTGGCAGACACCCCCGCCCGCTCAGCCACATCTGTTAATTTCACCGCCATCTTGTCACTTCTTTCTCTTTAAATTAGAGGTTGGAACGAAATCTCTAGACTCTTTTTAAACAACGAACATTTTTCAAAAACCTGTTCCAAAAGTCAGTCCTGACATCCACTTCACGAACTATGTCCAATCGTTGGCCAACGATTGGACATAGTTCGCTCCAGTGATTCAGGCCTAATCGACTTTTGTCACACTCTCTTCCATAGCGCGCAAGGCCCAGACCTGACCCGAAACCTGGCCGCTTCCCTGGATATAGGTCTGGCCAGCCTCCTTAGACCGCGGATAGACCGGAGTCGTCAGCGTCTCTTCCCCGCCGTTGACAAAAATCTCCAGCAAGGAATGGTCGAGGTAGAGGGTCAGATTCAGGGCCTGGCCAGCTGGCAAGTCAAGGGCCCGTTGGTAGCCATAATCAGATGCCATCCGCACGCCCGCTGCCGTTTGTTCCAGGGTCAACTGGCCAGCCTCTAAATCAAAAGCTAAGACGACCGCTCCCTCAGCATCAGCCGCAGCAAAGAGCTCTAAACGTCCCTTACTTCCTGGCGCTAGGTGGATTTGGATCTCTTCTTGGCCCGCGCATAGAGACGGCAAGGACTGGCGGCCTTCCGCCAGATCCAAGCTAAAGTCGCTCGAGTCTTGGCGCAAGACATGCAGCTCGTCAACAGGTCGCTGGTAGAGACGCCCGTCCACTAGGGTCAGCTCCTTAACCAGGCTCAGGGAATGGGCCCAGCCTTCCTCAGCCGTTACCGCTGGCATATCCGGAAGGCCCAACCAGGACACCGCCAGGACCCGACCGTCTGGGGCTTGGATGGCCTGGCTAGCATAGAGGTCAAAGCCCTGGTCAACTAGCTGCATGGGGCTAGGGTCGACAAAGGCCAGCTTATCCCAGTCAAAGGCCCGACCCACGATATACATATTGGGATAGATATTAGCGTAAGCCGCCGTTTCCTGGTCCAGGCCTTGGGGACAAAAGATAAGAACAGGCTGGTCGTCGATAAAGACTAGGTTGGGGCACTCCACCATGTAGCCCAGGTCAGCTTGGCCCAGGTCCAATTCCCCAGCCATCTCCCAGTTGAGAAGGTCATCACTCTTGTACATGAGGACTCGGCCTTCTCTGTTGACCGTCTGGGCCCCGATACAGATCCAGTACTGGCCAGCGCGACGGAAGATTTGAGGATCGCGGAAGTCAGCCGTGTAGCCCTGGGGTTGGTGGATCAAGACCTGGTCGATCTTTTCAATCTGACCATCTTGGGCAAGCCAGGCCCCCATCTGATAGGTCTCCCGGTCCCCATCAACATCTCGGACATTGCCGGTATACATTAAGAAGAGCTTGTCACCCACCGGCAGGGCTGAGCCCGAATAGACCCCGTGGGAATCGTATGGCGTATCCGGTTGCAGGGCCAGGCCCTGGTCTTGCCAGTCGACCAAGTTATCCGACGTCATCTGGTACCAGGACTTCAGGCCATGAACCGGGCCATAGGGGTAATATTGGTAGAAGAGCTGCCATTGCCCGTTAAAATACGAAAAGCCATTGGGATCATTCAAGAGCCCCCCGGCTGGTTGGATATGATAGGCTGCCCGCCAATCCGAAGCCGCTTGGGACTTGCGCAAGGACTCTTGGTAACCCTCGGGCCAGTCCGCATAAGGGGTATAGCGCAATTCTCGTGTCCAGTCTGTGATCCATTCCATTCCCATCACTCGCTTTCTTTTTTAGATAAGCATAGCTGAAATCGCTTACCCTGTCAATCATTTAACAGACTCTAATTGAGTATTTAAAGCTGTTTTTTTAACCATTTAAAATAATTCAACTTTTTTATGATAAACGTTTGACATTTTATAAATTCCGCGTATCATATAAGGCAAGTAAAACGTTTTCAAGGAAGGAGATTACTTATGGACCATAGAAAAGTTGCTGAAGATGTTGTGAAGGCACTGGGGACGGATAATATCCAAGCGGCCGCCCACTGTGCTACCCGTCTACGCTTGGTGCTCAAAGACGAAGATAAAATCGACCAGGGGGCCCTGGATAATAATCCCGGGGTCAAGGGAACCTTCTCTGTCAATGGCCAGTACCAAATTATTATCGGAGCGGGGGATGTCGACAAGGTCTACGCCGAACTCGCCCAATTAACTAATGCCAAGGAAACCTCGACCGAAGAACTCAAGGCGGTGGCCCAAGACAAGGGGGCTTCCAACCCGCTGATGGACTTCGTCAAAGTGCTGTCGGATATCTTTGTCCCGGTCCTCCCTGCCCTGGTTGGTGGTGCCCTGCTCATGGCCCTCAACAATGTGCTCACGGCAGAAGGCCTCTTCGGGGCCAAGTCCGTTATCGAGACTTACCCCGCCCTGGCCGACTTGGTGGACATGGTCAACCTCATTGCCTCTGCCCCCTTCGCCTTCCTGCCCGTCCTGATCGGCTTCTCCGCCACCAAACGCTTCGGCGGCAATGGCTACCTGGGAGCCGCTATGGGGATGGCCATGGTCATGCCCCAATTGGTCAATGGTTATGACGTCGCCAATGTAGCTGCAGCAGGTGAGATGCCCTTCTGGAATATCTTCGGCCTGAATGTGGCCCAAGCTGGCTACCAGGGATCCGTTATTCCCGTCCTAGCCGTCGCCTGGATCCTCGCTCAATTGGAAAAATTCTTCCATAAGAAGATTCCAGCGGCCTTTGACTTCACCTTCACCCCTATGCTCACCCTCATCATCACCGGCTTCCTCACCTTCGTCTTGGTCGGCCCCATCATGCGGACCGTTTCGGACGGCCTAACTAATGGCCTAGTCTGGCTCTACCAAACCACAGGGGCAATCGGCTTAGGAATCTTCGGGACCTTCTACTCCCCCATCGTCATTACTGGACTCCACCAGAGCTTCCCCGCTATCGAAACCACCCTCATCGCCAACATTGCCCAGACAGGAGGATCCTTCATCTTCCCCGTCGCTTGTATGGCTAACCTAGCTCAAGGTGGCGCCTGCTTTGCGGTCATGTTGATGACCAAGGACGACAAGGTGAAAAACTTGGCCTCAGCTTCCAGTGTTTCTGCCATGTTGGGCATCACGGAACCCGCTATCTTCGGAGTCAACCTCAAGCTCCGCTTCCCCTTCTTCTGCGCCATGATCGCTTCAGGGATCGCCAGCGCTTTCATCGGCTTCTTCCATGTCCTGGCGAGCGCTATGGGATCTGCCGGCTTGATCGGTTTCATCTCCATCCGTTCCGACTCCTGGGGTCCCTTCCTCATCGGTATGGTCCTGAGCCTCGTCCTCTCCTTCACCTTCACCTACCTCTACGGCCGGAAAAAACTAGCCCAGCCTGCAGCTGAAACCGCAGCAGTGGGCGCAAGCGCCGCCCAAGAAGAAGCCGCAGTAGCAACTGAGGCAGAGAGTCAAAGCCAGGAAGACAGCTCTTCAAAAGAAGGCTCGTCTGTCATCAGTATCGGCCCAGCAGCTAGCGGCCAGTTCATTGCCCTAGAGAATGTCAACGACCCCGTCTTCTCACAGAAAATGATGGGCGACGGCTTGGCTATTGATGCCGACAAGGGGACCGTCTACGCCCCCGCAGATGGGGAAATCACGGTTGCCTATGACAGCCAGCACGCTTACGGCATCAAGACCCAGGAAGGCGTTGAAATCCTCATCCATATCGGTATCGACACCGTCAACCTAGAAGGCCAAGGCTTCGAAAGCCTAGTCGAACAAGGCGACCAAGTAAGCAAGGGTCAAGAACTCGGCCACTTCGACATCGAAGCCATCAAAGCAGCCGGCTACGACCCCACCGTTATGGAAATCATTACTAATACCGCAGACTACCAAGACATCCAAGTGGTAAAGGAAGGCAAAATCACCCTCGACCAAGAGGTACTTAGTATTCAAAAATAAAAAGTATCAGATCAATCTCAAATAGAAGAAAAGATAGGAATCAGTACTTAGGTACGAAGGAGGATTTTTAGGACTTCAGCATAATTCATAAAAGGGAATGTTAATTTTGCTTGTTAAAGCATTAAAAAAATCGCAATTTCTACTCTTTCTTCGTAGTATTCACGTCTAGTAATTACTAGTTATTCTCTTTTACCGACTATTTTTGAGCAGGAGTGGAGCGTTGAAGTTGGTCCTTAGCCATGAACAAGCAAGCGATGTGAATTAGGGATAGTCGGCGTAAGCCGTTACTAGCCCTTTGAAGCTCGCTAGGTGAGGGACCTTGGCCCGAACCGATGCCATGGCTCTTTAAGGACCAAATTCAAAAGCGAAACGGATGCTCACCAACGGGTTTCGATAAAAATTCGTATTTCATATGGAGGCAGAATTGTTATCTATACCTCTTAAAATAAATAATGTTAGAATAAAGTTAATCCAGAAGAGAAAGGTGCGATGACATGACTTATGCAGCAATCGAAGCCGGCGGGACTAAGTTCGTCTGCTCAGTCGGCGATGACCAGGGCCAGATCCTAGACCAGGTAAGCTTCCCTACCACTGAACCAGAAGAAACCCTAGCCCAGGTCTCTGACTTCTTCCACACACATAGCCAGGACCTCCAAGCCATCGGGATCGGGTCGTTCGGACCGATCGATATCCATCCCGAATCGCCCACTTACGGCTATATTAGCTCTACCCCTAAACTAGCCTGGCAAAACTATGACTTCGTCGGCCGCATCCAGCAAGACTTCAAGC
This sequence comes from Aerococcus sanguinicola, assembly GCF_001543145.1. Taxonomy (NCBI): domain Bacteria; kingdom Bacillati; phylum Bacillota; class Bacilli; order Lactobacillales; family Aerococcaceae; genus Aerococcus; species Aerococcus sanguinicola. The sequence continues at coordinate 795,696 of NZ_CP014160.1, forward strand.
TCCCCATCGCTTGGACCACGGACGTCAATGCCGCAGCCTACGGGGAATACAAGGCCGGCGCAGGCCAAGGCAGCCAAAGCCTGGTCTACTACACCATCGGCACCGGCATCGGCGGAGGGGCCATCCAGGACGGCCACTTCATCCAGGGCTTCAGCCATCCCGAAATGGGCCACATGCTGGTCCGGTCCCACGCTGATGACCCCTACCCCGGCAAGTGCCCCTTCCACCACTATTGCTTAGAAGGTATGGCAGCCGGTCCCGCCATCGAAGACCGGATTGGCTTACCAGGGTCTGAAATCCCTGAAAATGACCCCTACTGGGAAATCGAAGCCTATTACCTGGCCCAGTGCGTCTACAACACCAGCCTAATCCTAAGCCCTGAGAAGATTATCCTAGGCGGAGGCGTCATGAAACAAGCCCACCTCCTTGACCGCATCCACCGCCACTTCAAGACCTTAGTCAACGACTACATACAAACCCCAGACCTCACAGACTACATACAAACCCCTGGCTTAGAAGACAACGCCGCCACCATCGGCTGCTTTGAACTAGCCAAGGACCTGGTCAAATAAAAGCAAAACAACCGCTAAACTTCGATCGCTTAAGACCGAGTTTGGCGGTTGTTTTATCTTATCTATGACTAATATTCGGCTTTCCGATAAGCTTTTCCTGCTAAAAATATTAGGATTGCTATCCAAATAAAGAAGCAAAGGAACATTAAGAGGAGGACAAAACCTGCATTCTGTTTATCAAAAAAGGCAACAAAGCCTGTAGGAAAGAAAAATCGGGTAAAGTCAATACCAGAGGCAACTAAAGAAAATAGATAGAAAAGCACACCGATAGTCATCGTCAAACCATTGCCAAAGTGAATGGAAAGGTAGCTAGCCAGATAGATGATGATAATACTCATCAAGAAAATCCCTACCGCATTCAAAGCATCTTCCGTCCAAAAAACCTCTCCAATAAATGCTCCGCTAGCATAGTCCTCTCGAATCAAAGTCGTGTAGTAAGTGATCAGACAGGCTAGGAAGGTGAGGAGTACATAAAGGCCATAGACACCGACTAGAGTCAGATGCTTGGCCGATAATAGCTTGCCTTTAGGCATATCCTTATAGAGGTAGAGAATCTTATTTCGAATCTCATCCCCGACATTAACTGCTACCAAGTAAATCAAAGCGATGGTAGGAAGGCCAAAATTATACTGCACATAGACAACTGCCTCAAAAAAAGTCATAAAGTCCATCGATCCTGGATCAGCTGAAAGTTGCATAAAATTAGTATTGAATAGTCGGACAATGAGTAATAACAGAGGGAAAGCTGCAAAAGCAACAAATAACCAGGTCTCCTTCTCCTTAGCAAATAAATGTGCCTGGCCTTTCATTAAGTGTCCCATTTAGCGTCCCTCCTTAAAATAAGAATCTAAGCCGCTTCCTTGCTGCATGTCCTGGATCAGTTGGTCTTGGGCTAAACGTGCGATAATGGCATTGCGTTGGTCGCCAGTCGCCTGGACCTGAATGGTAAGGGTTCGTCTGTCATCCGAAAGCTCTGCTACCGACAGCAATTCTGAGCTTAAATAATCATTCAAATCAATTTCTCGATTCAAGATTAAATGCAAGCCATCACTTTCCTGGCCAAAGCTTTGCGTTAATTGACCCTCATCGATATAAACATAGCGATTGCAAATGGCCTTCAATTCATTGAGCTGGTGGCTGGAAATAATCATACTTGTCTCTTTTTGGATCGCTGCTTTTTGTAGGACTTCAATCAACTTCTCAACCCCTAAAGGATCTAAACCCACAAAAGGTTCATCTAGAATAATAAAGTCTGGTTCATTCACCAAGGCCATAACCAAGGCTAAGCGCTGTTTCATCCCAAAAGAAAAACTCGAGGGTTTGTCCTCACGGCGCTCCCACAAATCAACCAATTCTAACAAAGGACGCACATTCTTTCGATAGACCTCATCATGGTGAAGTTCAATCAAGAAATTCAAATTTTCCTCAACGGTCAGTTGGGGGTAGAAGACCGTTTCAATCAGGAGTCCACAACGGTCTAAACGTCCATGTCGAGCAAATAAATCTTCCCCATCCAATATAACTTGGCCTTCACTCGGACGAAGTGCCTTGGCCAAAATCTTAAGGAGGGTTGACTTGCCGGACCCATTCTTACCAATGAGACCTAAGATATCGCCATCCTGTATCGATAAGTTGACATCTTTAAGGGAATAGAAATCATTTCCTTTGTAACGCTTACTCAGATGTTTAATTTCGACTTCCATAAGTTCTCCTTTCTCAACAAAAATATTAAGCGCTTTCTTTACTTTCATGTTAGCATAAATCCTTATCAAATCCTTATAAATGCAGTGAATAGACCTAGTCTGCAGTGAACTAGCTGGAATAACCCCCCACTGCATCGTAAGCCCTAAAACTTGCATTCAATTTCCTTAAAAGCGTCCTTATCCTAGTCACTTAAAAGTGCATGGACAAATTTTCAGTTAGAAATTTGCCCATGCACTGATCGTTTACTTAGTCTCTTTATAATATATTCCTATCATCAAAAATATTTTTCAAATGACCCAGATTTTTATAACTAATAGGAATCCATACATCATTTACTAACTTAATCAGCTTATCCTCTTCTTGGTAACTGTGGATATAATTTAAGTTAACCACATAAGACCGATGCGTCCGAAAAAAATGTTTAGACCATGTTTCAATATCTTTCAATTTTCCTGTAAATTCGACAATTCTTTCTTCTTTATTTTCAATAAAATGACACTTGATTTTCCGCGATCGATCTGAGGTTTCAAAAAATAAGACTTGTGCGGGGTGTAAAAAAATGACTTGATCTAATGTTTTTAGGTAAACTGGTTCTCTTTCTGTATCCTCCCCATCAAATTGCCTCAAATAATAGCTCTCTAAACATCCATAATACTGCTTCACATCTATCTCTGAACCTGATTTTAAAATAAAATCTAAAGGTTCTATATGATGCTTAATGATCTTATCTAGATTACTATCATCTTCCCCCATACAGACAATATAGCCATGTGGGTCCTGTTTTCTAACTTTTATTAATGAGTCCAATTGTTCGGATAGAGTATCTACAGCATCTAAATCAAAAAAATAAAGGGAAGAAGATAATGCTTCTTCAGAGCAGTTTGTTAAAAAATTTTCTATAACATCTTCTTGTACTGTAATTTCGATGTCCCAAGCGTTAATCATAATATAGCCTTTAATTATCTCAACAAGTTTTTCCCTGAAAACAGGATCTTTAATAAATACCGCAATTTTTAGCATGACTTCTTCCTCCTTTTAAGAAAAACTTATCATATTATTAAGCTATATTCAAACAATAACTAAATTTATGTAAGGGCTCAATGAAAATATTTTGCAGTTACTATTAAAGGCCTAGCCAGAGCGGCTAGGCCTCGTTAATGGGCTGATATTTAAGAGCTTGCTTGGGCGAAATCTTCATAGTCCTTGGTCGCATCTTCGCCTGGCCCCCAGCCGGGATAGAAGGTGCCTGAGCCAGTTTCTTGGGCATAGCGGACGGTATCTTCTGTTTGGTAGTAGTCAAGAATCTTTCTTAGGATGGGATCATCTAAGTCTTCGTGGCGAACGACGAAATTCAAACGGAAGAGCTTGGACGTGTTGGTGGTGTCTTCGAAGTAGATGGCAGCCTCCTTGTCCAAGCCCGCTTCACTGGCGATGGTTATCCCGGTCAGGATCAACTCTGTGTCGCCTAAAGCTCTCGGCACCTGGCCCCCGTCCATCTCGACAAAGTCTAGCTTTTTGGGATTGCTGGCGATGTCTTCCTTAGTCGGTACAGGACCAGCTGAATCTTTGAGGGTCAAAAGCCCCGCCTTCTCCAACTGGATGAGGGCATTGCCCGTATTGATGGGATCATTAGTCACCGCAATCCGCGCCCCTTCCGGCACCTGGTCCAGACTCTCGATCCCTGACTTGGCCCAGATCCCCATCGGTTCAACGGACAAATAACCCAGGGGAACCAGGTCTGTCTGGTGGGACTGGTTGAAGTCTGCCAGGAAGGGCGCATATTGGTAGGCATTGGCCGCAATATCTCCCTCCGCCAGGGCCACATTAGGTTGGACAAAGTCGCTGAAAACCACCGGCTCAATCCGGATCCCTTCCTCCGCTTCCAGGCGGTCTCCCACATGGCGGAAAATCTCCGCCGCCCGGTCCGTCGCTACCCCAATCTTATAAGTCTCCTGGTCCTTCTGCCCCGATTTACAGCCCCCGAGGAGCAACAAGCAGATCAGAGCCAGTAGAATCATTCGTATCTTTCGCATATTATCACCTCTCTACCTATTATATAGACTAGGGGGTGGGATGGGTAGGAAAGACTTGAAGAATCCTCCTCTCTTTCAAAGAATTAGGTAAATATTCCTTTCTAGTAGCGTCAATGATAAAAAATTATCATCGAAAAGAAAAACCACCTGACTTTTCATGCTCAGGTGGTTGCATCTTTAGCCAAAGAAAGCGTTTAGGACAAGGATCATTACTGCCCCAATCGCCCAACAAATGGTTGTCGGGATAGACCAAGTACGGATCTGGTCCTTAACCTTCTCATTACCGATTAATTCATTAATTGTCCAGAAGTAAGAATCATTGAAGTAAGAGAAGAACATAGAACCCACACAAGCGGCCAAGGCAGCAAAGACAGGACTTACGCCCAGTGTCGCCATGATAGGGGCCGTAATCGAAGCGGCTGTCATGGCTGCCACATTCCCCGAGCCCTGAATGAAACGGACCAGGGTTGAAATAATTAGCGGCAAGAGAATTGGTGGGATGGCTGTGCCAGCAATGTAATTTGCGATCACATCACCAGCGCCAGAAGCATTTACAATCGTTCCTAGAGCGCCCCCAGCTCCCACTATTAGGAGGATCTTAGCCCCACCAGCAATGCCTTCGTCCATGAAGGCCAAGGCTTGGTCCCGGGTCATGGACCGGCTGAGGAAGATAATGGCTATCAGTAAGCTAATCCCCAAGGCACAGACGGGTTGGCCGAGAAAGGCGATACTTTGAACGATGAAGGAAGAAGACTCTGCTTGGGTCGCAAAGGTGCCAGCGAGAATCAAGAGAATAGGCACAATAATTGGAGCAAAAGATACCAGAGTGCCAGGTAATTCCTCTTGGTCCGTTTGTTCTTCGGCGATGTCATGACCCGTTAAAGCACGGGCTTGGTCGCCTTCAAGCCAGCCTTCTCCACTTTCATCGGGCAAGCGGTAAATCTGCTTGCCCATATAGCGGGCGTAGATCACAAGGGCAATAGCCATAGGAATGGTAATCACAATCCCCCAGAACATCATCTGAGCGAGGTCCGCACCAAAGATTCCCGCTGTCCCAATCGGCCCCGTCGCGGGAACCACAATGGAGTGGGTGAGAACAAGGCCACCTGCTGTCGCAATGGCTAAAGAGACAATAGACTTACGTTTAGCACGCGAAATTACCTTAAGTAGGGGGAAGAGAATAACGAAGCCAGGCACGCAAAAGATAGACATGGAGGTGATATAACCCGTGACATTAACAGCCATTTCTTCCTTACCATTACCGAAAACTTTGAGGAAACTACGAGCAATTCGCTCAGCAGCCCCCGATTTTTCTAGTAATTTCCCCATCATAACACCGAAACTGATGAGGATCCCTAAGTTCCCTAGGGTCGTCCCGAAACCTTCCTTAATTGTATTCACTGTTTCAATGGGATCCATTCCACCTAGGATACCCGTGAGTAAACTCGTAATAATCAAAGCGAGAAAGACATGGATCTTGGTCTTAGTGAGCATGAAGATCAAGAGGACCATGGCAAAGATTAAGGCGAGGATAATCTGTGTACTAGCTGACATGGTGAACACCTTCTTCTACATAGTAATTGCTGGCAATCTTGGTCGCTAAGAAATCCGCACATTCATAGAGGGTATATTCATCGCCAATTAAACCACCCTTGGTAATGATGCTCTTGTGGTCCAGGGCTCCACCCATGATGGTGCCGTAGACTGCTAAGGGAATGACTTCATCTTTGATTTGAATCCCCGTTGTTTCCGTCTTTTCTAGGAAGGCCTTGGTGATGTCCCCACCTGACGTATAGACGCCCCCGAGCTGGTCGCCCATGGCTAGGGCAATTTGGGACCCAATTTCTGCTACCTTATCGCTGATGCGTTCGGAAGCCTGGCGAACTGTCAATCCGGATTTCTTAGCCGCTTCCTTTAGATTCAACTTATCTTCTTTTTGCATCATCGTAGCCACGAGAAACATTTGATTATCATCTAAGTGTTGGAGGACTTTGTTTTTCACGCGATCAATTTCTGCTTGATCAGGGCCGTCATAGAGCAAGTCTTCAGCTTGGATTTTGACCACATAGGGCGCCAGCTCCGCCCGGAAACGCGCAATTTGAGCAATCGCAATGGTCGAGACCGAGCCAATGGTAAAGAGCATCTTCTGCTTGGTCTTAATCCCCGTTGTTTGGTCGGAGTTCTTAACTAGGTAGTAAGTAAAAGGACCGGGATCAACAGCAACAAAGGGAAGGTCCATAGCTAGGGTAGCCTGGGCGATGGTCTCAATATCTTCATTCGTGAAGGCATCGACGACAATGATCTCTGCCCCATTGTCCTTGAGAGCCAGCATGGTATCAGTAATTGCTTCTTGACCCTGCATAATCGTTTCAACCGTAATCACGCCAATTTCACGGTCGGTCTGTTCCCTAAAGATTGTTGAAATTTTGGAAGAGTCAACGGGTGCTGTCGGATCGTTCCGCACATCCGTGAGTTCTAAGGGCACTCCATCCACTAACATGTAATTCCCGATCACAATCTTTCCTGAATCGGGATAAGAAGCCACGACGATCGCCAGGGTATCCTCATCGAGCTGGTCTAAGATCGCATCGAGCTCTGCCCCACAATTCCCACGCATGGTGGAATCAATTCGTTTATTGTAGAAATCAACCTGGAGGCCTTTAACAGAGGCCATCTTGTCCACCACAGCTTGGTAGGCCGCTTCAGCTTCCATGCCTCGTGAATCCGTATGAACACCTAAAGCATCATAGTTCTCATAGTCTGCAATATAATCAGCATTATTAATTGTTCCAACTTTATAGCCGTTTTTAGCGAGCGATGAATTCGAGACATTAGCCCCCGTCATATCGTCCGCAATAATTAAAGTCCGCATAAATATCCCCCTTATAATTAAAGCGTTTACATTTTATTAGAATAGAAAAGGATGGTCCTGGGTAAAGACCGCGGCCCATCCTCTATACAAGTCTATGCACCTTCATGTGCTGCTTTGAAGCGTCCAGAATAGTGGCAAGCCAGACGAATCGCTTCATCCAAGCTAATCTCATCAGCCACACCTGTCCCCGCAATATCAAAAGCCGTCCCGTGGTCAACTGAAGTTCTTAAGAAAGGCAAACCATGGGTAATAGAAATCGTCCGGTCAAAGTCAACCATCTTCGTCGCGATGTGGCCTTGGTCATGGTAGAGAGAAAGAACCCCATCATACTTACCCATTAAGGCTTGGTGGAAGACGGAATCAGCTCCGATTGGGCCATAAACTTTGATCCCTTCAGCCTGCATCTCTTCCACAGCAGGTATAATGGATTCAATTTCTTCACTACCGAAGAGACCTCCATCCCCACAGTGCGGATTTAAACCAGCAATCGCAACGGAAGGATCTTCGACTCCCAATGTTTTAAGGGCATCCATGGTTCGTTTGGTATAATGCTTAATTCCTTCTTTGGAGATTAAGTCACAGACTTCTTTTAAAGACACGTGCTTAGAATAGAAGGTCACGCGCAGGCCTTTGACCTCGAACATGGTTAAGGGTTCTTCGACACCTGTTAGGTCCTGCAAGATATCCGTATGGCCGAGTTGTTTAATTCCTGCTTCAGATAATGACTCCTTATTGATCGTTGTCGTTACCATAGCGGCTGCTTGCCCATCTTTGGCCAATTCGTAGGCTTTCTTGATATAATCGTAAGACGCTTGGCCACATTCGGCAGATACTTTACCCCATTCGAAGGTATCCATATTGACATTATCGAGGTCAAAAACATCTAAGGTTCCTGGCTCATACTTGCCTTCTTCAAAAGAAGTAATCGGGTGGATGGTCAAGCCCGTCTGACAAATTTCATCTGCCAATTTTAGGATATCAGCATCGCCAACAACCGCTACATTAGCCTCAGCGAAGACCTCCTCTTTGGCAAAAGACTTACATACAATTTCAGGACCAATACCTGCTGGGTCGCCCATGGTCAATACAACATATTCTTTAGTCATTATCATACACTCCTTAACAAATTTTGATTTCTAAGTGACTGATATCATGCAAACCATCCAAGTCAGCATCCTGACTGGTATACAACTTATCGAAGTCTGTCATAGGCGCATAACGCAAGAGGCTGCGCCGACGACTTTTTTCGCCTGTTGCCAGTAAGATACGATGGTTGGCGATTTCTAATGCCGAGGACTTGAGTGCCGCCTTCTCATTTGAAGTCGTATAGACCCCCTCTTTAGAGAAAGAATCGCAACCCATAATCGCCGTGTCTACACGGTAGGAACGTAAACGATCGACTGCAGCAAAATCGCGGCTTGTTTTCGATAGGTTAGATAACTCTCCCGCTAATAGAATCACCCGATAATTAGGGGCTTGGGTCGCTTCAAGTGCAATGGTTAAATCACAAGTAATGATTGTTAAAACATCATAATACTGGCGACATTTTGCGACCAACAAACGATTGGTTGTCCCATTATCTAAGAAGAGACTGTCACCAAGCGAAATATTTTCTAAAACTTCTTCCACTAAGCGGGCTTTATCTTCTTGGCGGGTATCTTGCTTCACATCCGGTTTTATCTCGGTGCGAATCAACTGATCAGGCCCCAACCAGATGGCACCGCCGAAGACCTTCTCAATCAAACCTTTACTTTCGAGTTCGTTTAAGTCCTTTCGAATAGTTACTTCTGAAACCCCGAATTCTTGAGATAATTCTTTAACGGTTGCCGATTGGCTCAGTTTCAGATAATCAGCTATCCGGTCTAAACGCTCCTGTGCTAACATTTCTTGTCCTCCTAATTCATATTGTAGACGAAAGTTCATTTACTTTCAAGTTATTTCTTTTGTTTTCTTTTATTTATTTTTTATCTTTGCTTTATTCATCTAGATTTATTTTATAATTTCTTTACCTTTCGATAAATAGGTTTTCCCATAATTTCATGATACAATAATTCTAGGAAAGTATACACTTAAGCAAACACTATCCAAGCCCCCTTTTCGACTGGGACTCGGGTAGTGTTTATCTTACAATTTATAGGAGGAATTTTAGAATGGATGAGAGTTACGTCGGGTCGATCGCCTTATTTATCTTATGTGTGATTTTATCCGCTTATTTTTCTGCTTCGGAGACAGCTTTTACGTCTTTGAATCGCATTCGTTTGCAAAATGAGGCAGAGAATGGCGATAAGCGTGCCCAACAAGCCCTCAATTTACAGGAAGACTTTGAATCCTTACTATCGACAATCTTGATTGGCAATAATATTGTGAACATCGGGGCGTCAGCTATCGCAACGGTGGTCCTCTTGGTCTGGTTCCCTCGCTATGGGGCGACCATTTCGACCATTGCGACAACGGTGATCCTCTTGCTCTGCTCAGAGATTACGCCCAAGTTAATTGCCAAATTGATGCCGGAACAATTTGCCAAGTTCTCAACCCCTATTTTGCGGGTGGTCATGTGGCTAATGACGCCTCTTGTTTGGTTGATTAACCTCTGGCAGAAGCTCGTCCAACGCATCATCCCCATCGAAAGCCAGGAAGGAATCAGTGAGGAAGAATTGCTTTCCCTGGTGGATGAAGCCCGGGTGGGTGGCTCGATTGAATACGATGAACAGCGCTTGGTCAAGGCCGCCATTAACTTCGACGACCGAACCGTTTCTTCTATTCTAACCCCTCGGATTGACCTGGTTGCCGCGGACGTCCATGACAGCGACGAAAGCATTGACCAGGCCTTCATGGAACATCCTTATTCGCGCTTGGTGATTTATGACGAGAATATCGATAATGTCCTAGGTGCCCTCCACGAGCGGGACTTCAACCGCTATCTGCGGGCCAAGCGTGAGCGCGGACAAAAAGTGGTCCTCCAGAGCATTCTCTCTGATGTCCTCTTCATTCCGCCTTCGATTAAATTAGCCAACCTCCTGCGCAAGATGCAGAAGCAGAAGGTTCATATGGCTGTTGTCCGCGACGAACACGGGGGCGTCATGGGGATTGCTACCATGGAAGACGTCCTGGAAGAACTAGTTGGCGAGATTTGGGACGAAGATGACGTGGTCTTCAATGACATCGACGTGCTCATCCCCCAAGAACACTATCAATTTAGCGGGGGCTGCGCCATCGACAAGGCTATGCCAATCCTTAACCTGCCCCTAGAAGAACCCGAACTCTTCCATACCGTCAATGGCTTTGTGGTCCACCACATCGGCAAGCTTCCAGAAAAAGGCGACCGCTTCAGCGTCGGCGACTGGCAATTCAAGGTCCTCGAAGAAGACCGCCAACGCGTCTCCATCCTCGACGCCATCCACCAAGAAAACTCGGAAGAAGAGGAAGAAGACTAAGTGAGCATCAGCACTTAAGTTTCTTTATTTTTTAATAAAAATGCTAATTAAATGCTTTTTCTTTAGCTATCTAATTATGAGCAGGAGCGAAGCATTGAAGTTGGTCCTTAGCCATGACCAAGCAAGCGAAGCGAATTACGGAACGTAGGCGTCAGCCGTAGGGTCCGTTTGAGTCTCGCTAGGCGAGAGACCTTGGCTCGAGCCGGTGCCATGGCTCTTAAGGACCAAATTCAAAAGCGTAGCGTATGCTCATTACAATCGAAAAATACATATAAGAATAGGCAGTGAATGCAAGGCCATCCCTTCATTCACTGCCTTCTTTTGGTCTTAGTGCACTAAATCAGCTTATAAAGCCAAAGCTTGACGCAAGTCCTCTGCCATCGCCTCATACTCATCATCTGACAAGTATTTTTGGTCCAAGTTCATCGCAAATGGCGTCCCCCATTCCACTTCGCCTTCATACTTAGGCACCAAGTGGAAGTGGAGGTGGGACCCACCATCTCCGTAAGCCCCGTAGTTAATCTTGTCTGGCTTGTAAAGCTGGTGCATAACCTTAGCCACTTGGGCAATCTCAGCGAAGTAAGCATCACGCTCTTCATCAGAAATATCCACCAATTCACTGACATGTTCCTTGTAAGCCACAATCAAGCGGCCAGGATGGGACTGCTCCTTGAAGATAATCACCAGGCTATGGGGCAATTCGCCCACTAAATAGCCGAATTGAGCGAGCGGCTCGCCTTGGACACAGTAGCCACAATTTGGATCTTTAACAGTTTCTGTCATAAGAATCATCCTCCTTTAATTTAACTCTATTTTATCACTAATTCTCCCAAAATAGAGCAATTATATATTTTGGAAAAGGCACTAGAAAAAAGAATACTCACTCTATCAGCTCACTTTGAGCAATACCGGAACGCATACTCATAAGCACCACTTAGTATTTTTCGTTCTTATAGCGTTGGGGGATTGCTTAGCGATTCGTTTCATGAGCAGGAGTGGAGTTTGAAAGTGATCGTTAGCCGTGACCAAGCAAGGTCCAGACCGAACCCGACTAGAAGCGAATTACGTATCGTAGGCGCTAGCCGTACGAGACGTTTGAGTCTCGCTAGGCGAGGAACCTTGGCCCGAATCGGTGCTATGCTTTAGCCGTTGGAGCTTTAGCGACTTACGGATAAAGTACAAGACGGCTTTAGCCGTGTTGGTCCTCAGAACATTTAACGATCACTTTCAAGACGGAACGGATGCTCTTAGCACAACTTTATAAAAAAAGAGCAACATTCGATTTTTCAGAATGCCGCCCTTTAGCTCATTATAGCCAAGAATTGTAAAGTTTCGGCCTGTTTTCGGTAAGTATTGTGTAAATTTTAAGATTTAAATCAAATCACTTGTATTTACAAGTATAATCCGTTATGATAGATAAGTAGCACATATCAACATAATTTCAAAAGGAGATGGACAGGTGACTGAAGATGCCTTAACCATTTCCCATTTAATCTTTCAATTAGCAAACCTACAGAAGAAGTACCTCTTCGAACGCTTAAAGGAAGTTGACCTCAACCCGATCCAGGCCCAGACCCTCCATTATATCTACCGGGAGGCCGGACCTATCCAGCGTTCACTGGCGACCTATCTCGGCAAACACGAGGCCACGATCAGTAACATTTTGAATGTTTTAGAAGATCGTGGCTATCTTTATCGGCAAACGGCGTCAGATAATAGCCGGCAAAAGCAAATCTTTTTGACCGCTAGTGGCCACAAGCAAGTTGAGAAGATTAATGGGATTTTTAAAGATTTAGAAGCTGAGCTCTGTTCCGACTTATCCAAGGAGGACCGGGCCAAAGTATTGCAAGTCTTAACGGATCAACGCGACCAATTCGTAAAAAATAGAAAGAAAGGTGATCATCCATGCTTAAACTCTTAAAACGTGTGCCCAAATCGCTGATTATCCTCAGCGTCTTCTTTGCCTTCATGCAGGGGGTAACGGAATTGCTCCTGCCTACCTTGACTGCACGCTTGATTAATGACGGGGTGGCCCAGGGTAACTTCGATGCCATCTGGGGCGTTGCCGGGCAAATGTTTATCATGACCCTGCTCATTGTGGGTTCTGCCCTGGCCAATATCTGGTTTGCTTCCAAGGCTTCCCAAGGGCTGGGACGTGACCTGCGTAATGCCCTCTATGCCAAGGTGCAACGCCTGTCCAAGGATACCTATGATGAATTCGGGAACGCCTCCCTCATCACGCGGTCATCCTCTGACATTGTGCAGATCGAATTGACCACCATGATGGTTCTGCGGATGTTCTTGCTTTCCCCCGCCATGCTGATTGCCAGTATCACCATGGCCTACCAAGCCAGTCCGCAAATGAGCCAAACCTACCTGGCCACCATCCCTATCATCGCCATCGCTATCGGAATCGTGATCTATACCGCCTCCCCCCTCTTCCGCTCTATGCAAAAGAAGGTGGACCGGATGAACTTGATCTTCCGGGAAGGGCTGACGGGGGTCCGGGTTATCCGAGCTTTCAATAAGAATGAATACGAATCTGACCGCTTCCAGGAAGCTAACGATGACTACCGGCAGACCGCTATCGGCGCCCAAGTTCGCCTGGCCTTCTTAATTCCGGTCATGATGACCACCCTCAACCTGACGACCGTCTTCCTGGTTTGGTATGGCGGGCGTTTAACGGCCATCCAGTCCTTGGACATGGGAGTGATCCTGTCCTTTATCTCTTATACGGCGATCATGGGAGTCTCCTTCATGTTTATCGGTTTGATGTTCGTCCTGATTCCCCGGGCCCAAGTCTCAGCAGAACGGGTGAACCAAGTGTTGGAAGCGCCTGAGAAGATCCACTCACCTGAGAACGGTGGCCAAGTCCTCTCCCTGGATGAAGCTGGACAGATCGACTTCAACCATGTCCACTTCGCCTATGATGGGGCCGAATCCAATGTCCTCGACGACATCGACTTCCACCTGACGCCAGGTATGACCCTGGGGATTATTGGCGGGACAGGTTCCGGTAAGTCAACCATCGCTAACTTGCTCCTACGCTTCTACGACCGGTCGTCCGGCGAGATCCGGGTTAACGGCCACTTGCTCGAAGACATCAACCTCAACAGCCTGCGCCGCTACATCGCCTATGTGCCACAGAAGGCCAACCTCTTCCGCGGCACCATCCGCTCGAATATGTTAGCCGGTAAGTCTGATGCCACAGATGAAGAAATCTGGCGGGCCCTCGAAATTGCCCAAGCTGCGGACTTTGTTTCCAGCTTCTCTGACCAGTTGGACCGACGCGTCGAACAAGGCGGGTCTAACTTCTCAGGAGGTCAAAAGCAGCGGCTCTGTATCGCCCGGGCCTTGATCAAGCAATCGCCGGTCAATGTCTTCGACGATTCTTTCTCGGCTTTGGATGCCAAGACGGACGCCAACCTGCGCCAAGCCTTGAAGAACTTGGATGACCAAACCATCAACTTGATTATTGCCCAACGTGTCAGCACCATTTCCGACGCTGACTTGATTATTGTCCTCAACGACAACGGCAGCATCGCGGGAACTGGCAGCCATGAGAGCCTGCAAGAAGATACCCCAATCTACCGTTCCATCGTTCAATCCCAATTAAAGGAGGTAAGTGACTAATGAGTAAAGAAGTGAAACCAAGATCTACCTTTAGTGCCTTGCGTAAGCTGATTCGTTTTCTCGGCAGATACAAGTATACCTTCTTTGCCGTGATCTTCTTCTCCGTCTTCGCCTCAGTAACGGAAATCTTCGCTCCGAAAATTCTCGGGGGAGCGACCACTCTGATAGCTGACGGGGTTAGCCAAGGCCTCCAAGAAGTCAACGGTCAGATGCGCTATGTCATTGATTTTGAGGGAATTGTTAGTATCCTCATCAAAGTAGCCATCCTCTACCTACTAACCGGGCTGGGCCGCTACCTGCAGAACTTCCTGCTCAGTAAGGCCGTTCAAGGGACCATTTCCGAATTGCGCCAGGCCATGCGCGACAAGCTCAATCGCCTGCCTATTTCAACCCTAGACCAAACCCCGAATGGTGAGATCCTCAGTCGGGCCATCAATGATATCGAAAATATCGCGGCTACCCTGCAACAAAATATCTCCCAAGCTATCATGTCCACCACCCTCTTCATTGGTGTGGCCATCATGATCGTCTCCATCAGCCCTCGTATTGGTGGGATGATGCTCGGGGCCGTCGCTTTGACTATTGTGATGGTCTCCTTCATCACCCCCATCTCCCAGCGGCTCTTCGCCAACCAACAGCGGCTCCAAGGATCCATCAACGGTCTGATTGAAGAAGACTACAATGGCCAAATCGAAATCAAGGCCTTTAACCAACAAAAGCATAAACTGGAAAAATTCGAAGAAGAAACTGAAAGTTACTACAATACTTCACAGAAAGCCCAATTCATCTCAGGGATCATGTTCCCTTCCGTTAACTTTATCCGGAATGTGGGCTATGTCCTAATCGCCCTCGTCGGCGGGGTCTCTGTCGTCAACGGCCATATGTCTCTGGGGAATGTCCAAGCCTTGATGCAGTACAACCCCCAACTCTTCCAACCCGTTTCCCAATTATCGTCCATCGTCAACCAGATTCAATCCACCCTGGCTTCAGCAGAACGGATCTTTGAATTCTTAGAGTTAGACGATATGGAAATCGTGGAATCAGGCCTGGCTCCCCAAGAAAGCGACTATAAGGTGAGCTTCCAAGATGTTCAATTCGGTTACGATCCTGACCAAATGATCCTCAAAGACTTCAGCCTCGATGTCAAACCAGGACAGATGGTTGCCATTGTGGGACCAACCGGAGCTGGGAAGACCACCCTGATCAACCTTTTGGAACGCTTCTATGAGGTAAATGACGGGAGCATCCGCATCGATGGCGTCGACATCCGGGACTACAGCCGTGATGACGTCCGCCACCAGATGGGCATGGTCCTCCAAGACACCTGGCTCTTCCGTGGCAGCATCTACGACAACATTGCCTACGGAGCCCAGGGACGGGTCCCTGAGCCTGAAGAAGTCTACTCCGCAGCCAAAACCGCTCACGTGGATGACTTCGTGAAGAAGCTCCCCGATGGCTATGACACCATCATCAACGAGGATGCCTCCAATATCTCCCAAGGCCAGCGCCAGCTCATCACCATCGCCCGGGCCTTGGTAGCAACCCCCGACATCCTCATCCTGGATGAAGCCACGTCCAATATCGACACCCGGACCGAAAAACTCATCCAACAAGCCACTGACAAGCTGCTCAAAGGGCGGACCAGCTTCGTCATCGCCCACCGCCTCTCCACCATCCAAGATGCCGACCAGATCATCGTTCTCGACGCTGGCCGCATCATTGAGAAAGGCAACCATGACGAACTCATGGCCAAGCAGGGCTTCTACTACGCCCTCTACAACGCCCAGTTCAGCCAAGCCTCTTAGGATAAAAATAGCCTCATGCCTGACCCCTGTTCGAAGGGTGGGCATGAGGCTTTTTTGATACGCAAAAGCGCCAGCTCTTCTACATTTTTGTGAAGGCTGGCGCTACTTGCTTATTTGTTTTTAATATGATCTTTGTAGAATTTATCCACGAAGACAGCGATGGCATTATCGCCAGACACATTAGCTGCGGTCCCGAAACTGTCCTGGGTGATGTACAGGGAAATCATCAATTGGTTCATGGTTTCGCTGGTAATATTGATCATCGGTAGGAAAGGCAGGGCCGACATAATGGCACCCCCTGGCGCGCCCGGCGCCGCAACCATAGCCACGCCCAGCATCATGATAAAGCCGATCATAATCGAGAAGTCATGGGGCAGGTCATACATAAGCAGCAAGGTAGTTGCACAAGACGTAATGGTAATCATCGAACCTGCAATATGAATCGTTGACCCTAGCGGCACCACGAAATTGGCGATGTCTTCTGAAATCCCATTATTGGCCGCACACTTCAGGTTCACAGGCAGGGTGGCGGCTGAAGATTGGGTCCCCAGGGCGGTCATATAGCCAGGAATCTGGTTTTTGATCAACATAACCGGGCTCTTGCCGGCATAGGTCCCAGCAATTAAGAAGAGCAAGCCCACATAGAAGAAGTGGAGGACGAGCACCACCAGGAAGACCTTCCAGAAGACATTCAGGATCGAGAAGACCGAGCCGCTGTAGCTCAGGTTCACGAAATTACCGAAGATATAGAAGGGCAAGAGCGGGATAATAATGGTATTGAGTACTTTTACAATAATATCTCCAAAATCCGTAAAGATCTCATAGAGGGCCTGACCTTGGCCATGACCGCGCAGCCAGGAAATCCCCAAGCCCATAATGAAGGCAAAGATAATGGCGCCGGTCACATCGAAGAAAGGCTCCAGGGGAATGGTGAAGATGGGCTCTAAACCGGGCCCAGCCTGACTAATGTTAGCCACCAATTCCTCGCTAATAAAGAGCGGAAAGAGGTTAACCGAAACAAAATAAGCTAAAAGCCCACCGACCACTGTCGAAATATAGGCCGTCAAAACCGTAACCCCCAGCAGCTTCCCAGCCCCATGCGCGAGATCTGCAATCCCCCGCACCACGAAGCCCAGAATCATAAAAGGAATAATAAAATTCAAAAAAGAACTAAAAATAGCTGACAAGGTAGTAAAAATACGAAAGACAATTTCTGGAATAAAGCTTAATTGTCCCACAATAATCCCTAAAATAATAGCAATAACAAGTCGCGGTACAAGCCCAATCTTCCGCTTGCCGCCAATCCGATTTGACATAATTCTGCCCCCCAAACAAATGTGCCAAATTAAGCACAATATCACATTCTATTTAATAATCCTAGCAAATTCTCCCCTCAATTGGAATGCTTTTGCTTGATTATTTGAAAGATTTAATTTTGTAAGCGTTATAAAAGTCAGAATTCTCGACAAAAATTGTATATAAGGGTGTGAGCAAGAGCATTTAGCTTTGGATGCTTGGAGTAAGTCGGAATAAGGGCAAGCGAGGCTTGCACGTTTCCGACTTGCGAAAGCACTCCAAAGCTGCTCTTGCGAACCCAACTAGGAAGGGTGTGAGGGAGCGCGGGTAGAAGTGGACCTCTGGAGCAAAGCAACAGAGAAGACTAAAAGTCTTCGGCGGCGCTTTGTGAAGAGGAGCTATTTCTGCTAGCCTGAACCCGACTAGGGTGTGAGGGATGGCATGCAACCCACAATCAACCCCCAGGAGTGTGGCTTAAAGACGAGCAAGCCATAATCAACCCCCAGAAGTGTGGATCAGCAGCGATCAAGCTTCACTCGAAGATCGGGAGTGTGGGTTGGCAGCGACCAAGCCACAATCATAAGGTCTGAGTGTGGATTACTAAAGCAAGTCCAAGGAACATATGGCACAATCAATGGTAAAAACATGATATAAGAATCAACAAGCTAGCCAAGACCTGGGCTAGCTTGTTTTCATTATGGTGAGTGGGAGCAGCTTGTCTAGTCGGTAGCCAATTTTTAAATGGAAGCGGAACTTGAGAGTAGATAAGATCTAACTTTCAAATAGATACGGCCTTTGAGAGTAGACAAGGGCCAATTTGCAAATAGACACGGTCTTTGTGACTTCCGGATGTCTTGCTTTTAAATGGACTTGATGTTTGCAAGTTGCCAGCTCCCGACTCACTAACACAGCCTCCATTTGAAACTTGCTCCCTCGTTCCCTGCACCCTTTTCCGCACAAAAAAAGAGACCGGAAATAGATCCAGTCTCATCCACTAAGCTTACTTGCCATGGGCTTCTAGAATAAAGCTTTGCCCATCTTCAATGGTGAATTCTAGGTTTTCTAGTTTATTGTAGAAGGTCTTCATGGTTGCTACGGCTTGAACCAGGTAGTCGTAGTTTTCTGGGAAGTAGTCCTTCATTTCAGCTAAGGACATGGGTTCCCCGCTGCCGATCACCACGTCTTCCCCCTGACCGCGGAGCAAGAATTCTCCTTCCAGGTCCTTCTCGTCTTGGTCTTGGTGGACCACAATGATGCCGGTCCCTGACTCTTCGCCTGCATTCCCAAAGACCATTTCTTGGATGATCACGGCAGTGCCTAAGTCCTCAGGCAGGTCGAGCTTATTTCTCTGCTCACGCATGTAATCAGAGTCCCAATTCTTATAGATGGCCTTAATCGCGTCAGCAATCTGGGTGGTGACAACCTGCGGGAAGGAAATGCCGACTTCTTCCGTGTAGACATCTTTGAATTGGTTGACGAGGAGGCGCAAGCGGTTATAGGACAAGTCCTGGGTCCGTTCGACACCTTCGTCAGCCTTGGCTTCATCTAACTTGGTCTGGAAGCAGTCGCGGTCAATCCCATAAATAGACTGGCCGTACATTTGCAGGAGACGGCGGTAGCAATCATAGGCGAAACGGCGGTTCTTGGTGCTCCGCGCAAGGTGTTCCACGTTCTTATCATTCAAACCCACATTCAAGATACTTTCGCGGTTCTCAGGAAGGTGGTGGGCTGCCCCGCTACGGATAGAGACCAGAAGGAGGTGGTTGGGATCGTTAAAAGACTTACCGGTCCGCTTCTCCAAGTCCTTAATGGCGTTCTCCAATTCCGCATCAATAGCAGGGCTCAGTCCTTGCTGGCTACCGGATAAGTAATTCTGACAAGCTGCGGTCGAAATAACGAAGCCCTTAGGAACATTCAAGCCTTCCTTGGTCATTTCAGCCAAGCTGGCCCCCTTAGCGCCGAGGCTCTCCACCATCTTCCCGTTAGCTTCTTTGAAATTATAAATATATTTTTGCAAAAAGATCCCTCCTCAGAAAGCGTTTCCTCTAAATGATTATACCGTTTTCAGGGAAACAAAACAATTATTTTTCACAAATTTAAGCCTGCTTTAAAAAGTCCAAGAGGTAGTCAACCAAACCCGGCCAAGAATTCTTGCGGATCTCTTCTTGATACGAGGCGGTCAGCCTGACGGGCAATCGCCTGGGCAATTGGGCTTGGACATGTAGAATACGCATAATTCTCTCCTTTATCTTCGTCATCACTTGTCATTATAGTATATTTCCCTGGACTTGAACAGTAAATTGTGAGCGCTCACACAACCCTGACGAGACAAGTGCCTTGACTAAGGAGATACGAACCCCCAAGCCTAACGTTGGACCTGCTTAAACAAAGCTTTCAGATCACTAATTTCCCCCGCTGTTAGCTCACGGTAATGTCCTTCCTGGAGGGGCTGGCGGTCGAGGGAGAGCGGGCCAATCGCCAGCCGCTCCAAGCGGGTCACTTTAACACCCCGGGCCAGGAACATCTTCTTGATCTGGTGGCGCTTGCCCTCATAGATGGTCAAACGAGCCTGGGAAGCTTGGCGGCCCACTTCTTCTATCAGGAGCTGGGCAGGCTGGCAGATATAGCCATCTGACCAGATAATCCCCTCCGCAAAGGCCGCTACATCCTGGTCGTCCAAGGGTCCGTTCACCCTCACCCGGTAGGTCTTCGCCATCTGGAAGCGCGGGTTCTCCAAAAGATAGTGCAGCTGGCCATTATTGGTCAAGAGGATGAGCCCCTGGGCATCCCGGTCTAAGCGGCCAACAATGGATAAATTAAGGCCCTGGAGTTCAGCTGGCAGGGTGTCAAAAATCGTAGGATAACGGTCATCGCGGCGGGCACTGACCAGACCAACTGGCTTGTAGAAGAGATAATTCTGGTGGCCTAAGTGTGAAGGCAGGTCTTGACCGCCAAGTTGAATCCGGTGCCAGGCGGGATCCACCAAGTAATTACCATTTCGCACGCAGTCACCATCGACGCTAACGTGCCCTTGGGCAATTTTTTGCCGGGCCCGCCGCGAGGAAAGCTGGCAAGTCTGCTGGATAAATTCTTGTAAACGCATGATAAACTCCTAAACTGTCGCAATTTATTTTAATTTAGCGTACACTAAGACCAAGACATGAAGGAGGTCTTTCCATGTATACGATTCGTAAACTAATGATTGAAGCAATTCCCTGCTATGAGTATAGCCCCCAAGGCCAAGAAAATAAAGCCCTGCCCCTGGTGATCTTCTACCATGGCTGGACCAATTCCAAGGAACAAGGTGCCACCCTAGCCGTCGAACTCGTCCAACGCGGCTTCCGGGTCCTCTTGCCCGATGCTTATGGGCACGGAGAGCGGGTGGACTTCGACCAACGCTTAGAACCCGCCGACTTCTTCCAAGTCCTCTTGCGCAATGTCCAGGAATTCCCCCTCATCAAGGCCTACTACCAAGACCAAGGCCTCTTGGATGACGTCAGTCTCAGTGTCTCTGGCCTCTCCATGGGCGGCATCACGACCTGCATGCTAGTCCGGGCCTATCCCGAAATCGACCAGGCCGGTGTACTCATGGGCACCCCCCAACTGGAGAACTACGCCCGGGCCCTCTGCCGCAACTACTTCCCCGAAGCCATCGAGGTCACAGACGAAGAGAAGGCCCAAGTCCAAGCCATCCTTGCGCAAATGGCCCAAGTCGACCTGAGCCAAGCAGCAGACTGCATCGCCGACCGCCCCATCTTCTTCTGGCACGCCGTCAACGATGCCGTCGTCCCCTATAACCTCACCCAAGAATTCTTCGACCACCACCAAGGAGACCACCCCCTCTACATGATCAGCGACAGCAAGGCCGGCCACCGGGTCCCCTACTACGCCTTCTACCTCCTAGCCGCCTACTTCCAGGCCTGCCAAAAAGCCCCCGCCGACCAAATCCAAACAACCTTCCTCGACGACTTCTACCAACGCTTCGGCCCAGACGCCAGCAACTATCATCCTTATCATATTGAAGGATAGTGAATTTAAATTAAATGGAGTTAATGAGCATCCGTTCCGCTTTTGAATTTGGTCGTTAAAAAGCCACGGCACCGGCTCGAGCCAAGGTCTCTCGCCTAGCAAATCTCAAACGGACCGTACGGCCGAAGCCTACGCTCCGTAATTCGCTTCGCTTGCTTATACGTGGCTAACGACCAACTTCAAAGCTCCACTCCTGCTCAAAATTTAATCGCTGAATCAAAAAGCTCGATGATATTCATTCAAATCTTAAGATAAAAATAAATTGTTTTTAAATAAATCAAAAAAGCGGTTCCCTTCAGACGATGAAAGGAGCCGCTTTTTGACTTGTTTTTATTTTAGAATTTAGCGAGTACTTGGTCGAGGTGGTGTTTTACCTTGTCCTTACCTAAGACTTCAATGGTTAAGCCAATTGAAGGGCCATGTTGTTCACCAGATGTTGCCACTCGCAGAGGCATGTAGAGGTTTTTACCCTTAATGCCGGTTTCTTTTTGGACAGCTTTAATCGCCGCCATAATGTTTTCTTCCGTGAAAGGTTCAATGTCATCCACTTTATCGCGGAAGGCTTGGACCACAACTGGGGCGGTTTCCGTTTCGAGAACTTCCTTGGCGTCATCCGCAATTTCTAAGTCTTCGTGGAAGAACATGTCTGAGAGCGGAACGATTTCAGCTGCATAGGACATTTCATCCTGGTAGAGGGAAATCAATTTCTTAGTCCATTCCATCTCTTCTTGGCTTGGATTGTCAGAGATCCGACCGGCTTTTTGAAGGTGAGGAATGGCCAGGTCTGCGATGGCTTCCGCATCTTTTTCCTTCATGTAGCGGTTGTTGATCCATTCCAGCTTCTTGTTGTCGAAGGCTGCTGGTGACTTGCTCAAGCGGTCTGGGTCAAACATTTCGATAAATTCTTCCTTGGAGAAGATTTCGTCTTCCCCGACTGGTGACCAACCGAGCAGGGTAATGAAGTTAAACATCGCTTCAGGAAGGTAGCCCAGGTCGCGGTATTGTTCGATAAACTGCAGGATAGATTCATCACGTTTGGATAACTTTTTCCCGGTTTCTGCATTGGTGATCAGGCTCATGTGGCCGTACTTAGGCGCTTGCCAGCCCAGGGCATCGTAGATCATCAATTGCTTAGGGGTATTGGCCACGTGGTCGTCCCCACGCAGAACATGGGTGATAGCCATCAAGTGGTCGTCGACAACCACCGCGAAGTTGTAAGTTGGTGACCCGTCATTCTTCAAGATCACGAAGTCCCCACTGATGTCCTTGGATTCGAACTTAACCTCACCCTTGACCATATCATCGAAGCGGTAGGTTTGGCCTTCAGGAATGCGGAAGCGGATGGTTTCAGGACGGCCTTCAGCGCGCGCTTGGTCGATTTCTTCCTGGCTGCGGTCGCGCCAAGTACCGGTATAATGAGGCATTTCGCCATTAGCACGTTGGGCTTCCCGTTCGGCTTCTAATTCTTCAGCCGTATCGAAGGCATAGTAAGCATCGCCTTGTTCAAGCAGTTGGTTCAGGTACTTATGGTAGATCTCGTCCCGCTCAGATTGGCGGTAAGGTCCATATTCGCCCGGTTTATCCGGACCTTCATCCCAGTCAATCCCTAACCAAGTCAGGTTGTCTAACTGGCTGCTCTCCCCATCTTCAATATTCCGTTTCTTATCCGTATCTTCAATCCGAATAATGAAGTCGCCACCTTCGTGACGTGCGTATAGGTAGTTGAACAATGCCGTACGCGCATTCCCGATGTGTAAGTGCCCAGTTGGACTCGGTGCATAGCGTACTCTAACTTTATCTGCCATTCAAACTTCTCTCCTCATCAAAATAATTTTGCTTAATACAACGCCCTTCCTAAAGAAGGAACAGTTTTCCTTATCCATTATAACGCAATCCCCAGCTTACGACAATTTCTTGAGCAGATTCCCCGCAGAAAATCCACTTTATTTAGAATCATGAGAAAAATATAGCTAGCTTCTAGCAGATCAGGCTCTAAGAGACCCCTTTTCTAGTTAGTAACTGGCAAAGAGGCAAGTCGGTTGGTGGCAGCTTTCAAATGCTAGCCCCATTCAAAAGTTAGGCGCCGGCTACTCTCGAACACCGGCTCCGTTTAAAAGTTGTGCCGCTGCTACTCTCAAACCCCGACTCCATTTAAAAGTTGTGCCATTGCTACTTTCAAACCCCGACTCCATTTGAAACTTGGTCACCGACTACTCTCAAATCCCGACTCCGTTTAAAACTTGGCCAGCAGATAGACAAGCTGCCTCCACTCACCATAATGAAAACAAGCTAGCCAAGGTCTCGCTAGCTTGTTGATCCTTATATTATATTTTTACCACTAATTGTGCCATATTTTACTTGGACTCGCTTTATTAATCCACATTCAGGCCTCCTGATTGTGGATTGGTCGTCTCCAACCCACACTCCTGAGGGTTGTTTGTGGGTTGAAGGTTACCAAGCCACACTCGAAAACCTTGTTTGGGGGTTAAGCGACGGCAACCCACACTCCTGAGGTCTGCTTGTGGGTTGCGCGCCAGCCCTCACACCCTAGTCGGGTTCAAGCTAGCGGAAATAGCTCCTCTTCACCCAAAGCCGCCGAAGACTTTCAGTCTTCTCCGTTGCTTTTCTCCAGAGGTCCACTTCTACCCGCGCTCCCTCACACCCTTAGTAGTCGGGTTCGGTCTGGCAGCTTTCCTGTCACTTCACAAGTCTCCGCCGCAGTCTTTCAGACTGCTCTGGTGACTTGCTCCAGTGAAGGAAAGCTAACCGCCAGCCCTCACACCCTTACTCTACAATTTTCGCAAAGATCATTTTTCCAGCGTTGGTTTGGATGGCGCTGGTGACTTCGACGTCCAGGTGTTCGTCCATGTGTTTTTTGCCTTCTTCGACCACAATCATGGTGCCGTCGTTGAGGTAGCCGACGCCTTGCTGGCGCTCGGTTCCTGCTTTGAGGATGCGAACGGACAAGTGGTCGCCGGGCACGACAACGGTCTTCATAGCATTGGCTAATTCGTTGATGTTGAGCACCTTAATTTGGTGGAACTGGCTGACTTTATTCAGGTTGTAGTCATTGGTGACCAGGACCCCATCTAATTTCTTGGTTAGAAGGATCAGTTTCAAGTCGACTTCCTCTTCTTCTTCGAAGTCTCCGGTATAGAATTCCACCGTAATCTCGTCCAAGGCCTGCATTTCGTTGAGGACGTCTAAGCCTCGACGGCCGCGCACCCTTTTCTCGCTAGCTGCTGAATCCGCGATGTACTGGAGCTCCTTGAGCACGAAGTTAGGGACTACGACCACTCCCTCGATAAAGCCTGTCTTCAAAATATCTAAGATCCGGCCGTCGATAATCACGCTGGTGTCTAAGATCTTGTAAGGCTTGAAGGAAATCGTGAAGTCCTTGGGTTCCAAGAGGGCCAATTCTTCCTGGTCGGCTTCCTCTTCTGGGCTTGGCTGAGACTTCTCCTCCTCCTGGCTAGTCCCTTCTACCACATCACGCCGGGTCAGGGTCATATTGGAGAAGAAGGCCTTGATGTCGCCCCCCTTCAAGCGGATGGTCATAAAGCCAATATAGGCAAAAAGGACCGAAAGTAAAATCGGTAGGATGTTAGAGATCACCGGCCAATTCAAGGCTGAAATCGGCAAACTCACTAGCCAAGCCACTGTGAGCCCTGCCACAACGCCTAAGGTATAGAGAAGGATATTAGATAACGAAAGCTTCTCGATCTCGATGCGCAAACGTTCCAAAAACCGGTCATAAACCGGACGTAATAAGACAATGACAAGGAAAAAAATAAGGGCGCCTAAAAGCATATTGACGATGGGTTGATTCAATAAAGACGATTGAAAATTAAATAATTGCCAAAACTTAGGTAGGGAATAGTAGCCTGTTCCTGCCCCTAGAATTAAAAATAAAGCCGTCACCGCTGTATTCCATTTATTCTGTTCCATGTCGTCACCTCCTTTAATGTAATGTAGAGGCCCTAGCTTGCCAGTCAGTTCTTCCGTCTATCCAGAAAAATTAACGCCTTATGATAAGGAGAACTTATTTTCTTGCTAAAGACCTCTTTGTATTTTATCACTAATTCCATTTTTGGGCCACTAGTCGCGTGGAAAAACCAAATTAAGAACATTTCGCAGGGTTTTCGCCGCAACAACTTCAATCTTGCCATGGTGGAGCTTGGCGTCATCGTTGCCATAAGGGATAAAGATCCGCTTAAAGCCCATGTTCTCTGCTTCCGCAATCCGGTCAGTCACACGGCTTACCCGGCGGATCTCGCCCGTCAAGCCAATTTCACCAATAAAGCAATCGGTAGGCTGGGTCTCCTTCTCCCAATAAGAAGAAGCAATGGCAACAGCGATGGCCAGGTCAATGGCCGGCTCATCCAAACGGACTCCGCCGGTTGACTTCAGATAAGCATCCTGGTTCTGCAACATGAGGCCCGCCCGCTTCTCGAGGACAGCCATAATCAGAGTGACCCGGGAATAATCGAGACCGCTGGCCGTCCGCCGGGCATTCCCGAAGGCAGTTGGCGTGAGCAGAGCCTGGATCTCAGTCAAGAGGGTCCGGGTCCCTTCCAGGGAAGCCACGACCGCTGACCCATTAGCCCCCATCAGCCGCTCTTCTAGGAACATTTGGCTGGGATTGGCGACTTCGTGTAAGCCATCTTCCTGCATATCGAAAACGCCAATCTCATTGGTGGATCCAAAACGGTTCTTGACCGCGCGCAGGATACGGAAGGAATTATACTTCTCCCCTTCCAGGTAGAGGACCGTATCCACCATATGTTCCAGGATCCGTGGCCCGGCAATATTCCCCTGCTTGGTCACATGGCCCACAATGAAGATGGCGGTTTGACTGGTCTTAGCCAGGGTCATCAAGCGCTGGGTCGTTTCCCGGACCTGGGAGACGCTACCTGCCATCCCGTTCGAGTCCGGCTGGATCATGGTTTGGATGGAGTCGATAATGACAAAGTCTGGCTTGATGTCCGAAATGGCCGCTTCGACCATGGACATGTCCGTCTCAGCGAAGACATAGAAGTCCGCCGCCTCAAAGCCTAGACGGTCGGCCCGCATCTTGATCTGCTGGACGCTCTCTTCTCCAGAAACATAGAGCACGGGGCCGGCTTTTTTATCCAATTGGGTGGCCACCTGGAGAAGGAGGGTGGACTTACCGATCCCAGGATCGCCCCCAATCAAGACCAGCGACCCGGCCACAACTCCGCCCCCGAGGACCCGGTTCAATTCCACCAGGTCCGTCTGGGTCCGGGCCTCTTCCTCGCCCTTGACTTCATTGATACGCTGGGCCTTGTGGTCGGCACGCTGGTAGGCACGCCGGTCTTCGGGATGGCGGATCGTTTCGCCACCGATCCGCTCTTCTTCCATCTGGTTCCAAGCCCCGCACTGGGGACAGCGCCCGTACCACTGGGGCGACTCATAGCCACAAGCCTGGCAGGTGTATAAGACCCTATCCTTCTTCGCCATTTATGACGCTCCTTTCCTTACTCTCACAACTTACTGGCCAGAACTCCCGAAGCCCCCTTGGCGGTCAGACGCCTGGTCTCCCTGGTCCTGGTCAACCTTCAAGAAGGGGAGGAAGATCCCTTGGGCAATCCGTTCCCCCTTCTTAACCGTCACATCTCGCAAGCCGAAGTTTAACAATTGCACATAGATATGGCCTTCATTGCCCGCATTATTATAGTAGTCACTGTCAATAATACCAATCCCATTCGGCAGGGTCAGGTAACGCTTGAGGGGGTTGCTGGACCGGCAAGTCAGCTGCAGGTATTCATCCGCCCCCATATAGGCCTTGAGCCCGGTTGGCACCAAGGTCGGCTTCATAATCTCTTCCTTGAGCTCGCCCCAGTCCTTCCCCTTAAATTCAGGCCACTTGGCAAGGACATAACGAATGGCCCCCTGCCAAAAAGAAGGGATCCTTACCGTCTCCCCAGCCTCAATATCATAACCCGCTGCTTGCTTAGTCGCACGCTGGGGCAAGTTAATGCCAGCTTCGGCATAATCTTGAATCACTTCAAATCCACGTTGACGCATGGTCTTCCTCCTTAAAAATAATATGCTATGTCTATTTTCATATAATTGAAGCATTTAAGCAAGCGCTTTTCCCAAGCTTAAATAAATCCTAGACTCTGACCAAAATCTGAATTTAAAACTCATTCAGACCTTTTAAAAAAATTTCCTATCCATATTTTATTTTTTTAAATTTATTAATCGCAAACACTTCATTCAAAGTAAATTACAAGTCAGAAACTATATTTATAATGGGCCTATAGAAAATTTCTAGGGGCACTATTAAAGTTAAATATATCTTTTAAAAGCTTATGAAACATTTGAATAATTAGAAAAGGATGTTGCAGATTATATTGAGCATTACAACTAGGATTGAATTTAAACAATTTAGATTAGCAATGAGCAGGAGTGAAACTTTGATTGTGGTCGTTAGCCATGAACAAGCAAGCGATGTGAATTACGTATAGTAGGCGTCAGCCGTACTAGACGTTTAAAGCTCGCTAGGCGAGAGACCTTGGCTCGAACCGGTGCTGCTATAGCCGTTGGAGCGTAAGCGACTTACGGATATAGTACAAAACGGCGTTAGCCGTTCTTGACCCTCTAAAATTTAAGGACCAAATTCAAAAACGGAACGGATGCTCACTAGCAGCATTAACCAGGATTTACCTAAGTTTTACATAAAGCATACCGACTTTTTACAATCCTTTGATAGGATGAACTTAATATCAGACTAAGGAGGATTCTATGAAACGCCCAGCCATCAAAGAAAAAAGCCCTCGCATCCTACTGACCACCCTATTCGCTTTAACCAGCTTTAGCTTGGCCAGCCAAGACGTTGAGGCCCAAGAAGTAACCACCGACCCTGTTGATTCGACAGGGAAAGTGACCTCATCTAACCCAGAAACTAGTGATAGCGGTACAAGTGCAGGAGAAGTCCAGCCCGGTACGGAAGCAGAGACCCCAGCCTCTACTGAAACAGACCAGCCAGCTCCTAGCGCCAAGGAGCCCAGCCCCAACCAACCAGCTACCAATACCCAATTGATCACCATCGCCCATACCAATGACATGCACGGCCGCCTGGAAGCAGAAGGGTCTGCCGACAAGCAAAAAGTCACCGGTATGGCCCAAGCTTCCGCCTACTTCGACCAGATCCAAGCGGACGCTGTTTTTGACGCTGGTGACGCCTTCCAAGGACTGCCTCTATCCAACCACGATAAGGGACATACCATGGCCCAAGCTATGAAGGAAGCAGGCTACGATGCCATAGCCGTGGGGAACCACGAATTCGACTTTGGCGAAGAGATTGCCCGGTCCTACGAGGATATCCTCGGCTTCCCAGTCCTCTCTGCCAATGTGGAAAAAGATGGCCAGCCCGTCTTCAACCCTTCTGTCAACGTCCACACCAATAACTTTAACCTGGGTGTGGTTGGGGTGACGACACCAGAAACAGCCTATAAGACCCACCCTAAGAACGTGGAAGGTATGACCTTCGCGCCACCGATTGAGTCGACTATCAAGGAACTCAACCGCCTCTTAGACGATGAGAGCGTCCAGGAAGACGCCTATGTGGTCCTCGCCCACCTGGGGATCGACCCTGCCACCCGTCCCGAATGGCGCGGCGACCGACTTGCTGAGGCTTTAGATGCCTTAGAACGTTTTGACCCCTACCAAATCATCCTGATCGACGGCCACTCCCATACCGCCGTTCCAGGGGGCAAGACTTATGGCAATGTCTACTATGCCCAAACCGGGACCGCCCTCAACAATATTGGGGTCATCCAATTCGATCCGACAAAACCTGGCTCAGCCAAGGGACGCTTAGTTTCTGCTGAAGAAGTTCGCCAGAGCTTAGATGGCAAGACCGACCCACAAATCGAAGCCCTGATTGACCAAGCTCGGGCCGATTATGACAATGAAACCTCACGCGAATTAGTGGCTTCCAATCCCGTCTTCCTCAACGGCCGCTGCAACTATGTCCGCTCGCACGAAACCAACCTAGGCAACCTCATCACGGACGCCATGGTGGCTTACGGCCGGGAAGGGGGCTTCAACAATCCGACCGACTTCGCTATGATCAATGGCGGGGGAATCCGCGAAGAAATCGCTAAAGATGAGCCCATCACAGAAGGCGATGTCATCGCTGTCCTGCCTTTCGGTAACATCCAATCCCAAATCGAAGTGACCGGCCAACAAATTTACGACATGTTCAACCTGGCCTACTCAGCCCCAACCACAGAAGGTTTCGGTAGCGAGGCAGAAGGCAACCGGGTAGACCCTATCGATGAAGATTCCGGCCTGCCTGCCCTCAATGCCCTGGGTGGCTTCTTACAGGTATCATCAGATATCAAGGTCTACTTCGATCCAACAGCTGAAGACCGCCACAAGCGCGTTCTGGGCGTCTACCTCCGCGATCCGCAGACCGGCGACTATGCCCTGATCCCTAAGGACACCAGCCAGACTTACTACATGGCCACCAATGACTTCCTGGCCCAAGGTGGGGACGGCTATGACATGCTAAGTGGCGCTCGAGAAGAGGGGCCTTCCCTAGACCAAGTCGTGATGGCCCATATCGAAAAAGGCGGCCAAGAGCTCTTGAAGCAATATGCCGACCCACTCCCCCAAGACCGAATCATCCCAATCACCCAGGCCGACTACGCTACATTAACCAAGACCGATGACTCCGGTCGTCAGATCCATAGTCTAGATAACGAGGCCTTCAAGGTTGAAGAAGTCGGTCGCTATGAAAGTGGGGCGCCTTTTGACGAGGGTGGGACCGAAATTGTGGTCTACAACCCAAGCCAAGAAACGATCTACTCCATTAACGGCCATGAAAAGGCCATCGACATTATCGATGCTAGCCAAGCCGGTAACATGCCCCTCCAACGTCGTATCCTGCTTAAGGATTTGGGCCTAACTGCCTCCGACCTGACCAGCATCGCCCTCCATCCGAGCGGGCAAATCTTTGCGGTCGCTGCGCCAGCCCTCGAGAAAACTGATCCAGGTAATGTCGCCTTCTTCACTGCTGACGGGAACTACATCAACCATGTCCAAGTCGGTGCCCTGCCTGATAACCTGCAATTTACCCACAAAGGCGACCTGGTACTTGTGACCAATGAAGGGGAACCCAACGACGACTACACCGTCAACCCAGCTGGGGGGCTCTCTGTTATCGAAATCCCAGCAGACTTCTCCACCATTAGCCAAGACCAAGTGACGACGATTGAATTAACTGAGGCAGACATGCCAGAAGACCTCCGCCAACTTGGTCCAGATGCCAGCCATTTTGCCCGCAATATGGAACCAGAATACCTGGTGATCGACAAGGAGGACCAATACGCCTATGTCAGCTTGCAGGAAGTGAATGCCATCGCCAAGTTCAATATCCCTGAACGGAAATTTGACCTGGTTAAGTCTCTCGGTTACAAGGACCACTCCCTCGAAGCGGATTATATGGATCCTTCCGACCGCGATGACAAACACGAATCCCGCAAAGTACCTGTCCTGGCCCTCCACCAGCCAGATGCCATCGCCCTCTTCGAAGTGGACGGAGAGTCCTATCTGATCCTGCCCAATGAAGGGGATTCCCAAGATTACAGCGGCTATTCCGAAGAAGTTCGGGTGAAAGACCTTGCCAAGGCTGGCCTCATCGACCTCGATGCCTCCTACTACCAAGGCTATACTCAAGAAGAACTCGACCAGGCCGTTGCCCAAGGTCTCTTCGATGACGGCCAGCTAGGCCGCCTCCGCGTCACGACCGCCCACCCCTTCAAGACAGGGGACACCCATAACGCCCTAGTTGCCTTCGGGGGCCGGTCCTTCTCCATCGTTCGCGCCTCTGACCTGGAACTGATCTATGACAGCGGCAATGACTTCGAACGCCTTATCCAGGCCATCAATCCTGACCTCTTCAACAGTGAAATCGAAGTGGAAAAGGGGCAAAGACTGCCTAACCCAGATTCCCGAAGCGATAACAAGGGGTCTGAACCTGAAACAGCCGTTGTGGGCTACCTAAACGGCAAGCCTTATGCCTTCATCGCCCTGGAACGTTCAGGCGGCATCATGGTCTATGACGTCAGCGATCCCTACCAGCCAAATTTCGTCGACTACATCTATGACCCAAGCTTCCAAGATGTGTCCCCAGAAGGCCTCTACTTCATCCCCGCTGACCAGTCCCAAGATGGCCACGCCCACTTACTGGCAGCCTACGAAGTTTCCGGAACTATTGCCGACTACCGCTTAAAAACGCCAAAAGTGACCACAGAGCCAAACCAACCTGGCAGCGAAAAGCCCGGCACCGGCGTCTCTACTGATCCTAGCACCAAGCCAGGACAGACTAGCACATCGACCCCAACTTCAACGGGCCAAACGCCAAGCTCTGGTCAAAACACTGGCTTAGAAAATACACCAGAAGAAGGAAGGACCGGTCAAAGCGACCAAGCCCCAGCGACCCAAGCAAGCTCTGGAAGCCAGGCGGAACAAGGCTCTGCCGGAAACCAAACTGGCAAGGATCAAAACATCCGCCCAGCTGGTCAAAAGGCCGTTCAAGTAACAGTTGACCCTGCAACTAGCAGCCAGAAAGACCAGAAAACAGCAAGCAAGGCCAAGGCAGACCCTGGTCACCAAGAAGGCCTCCCACAATTGTCTAGCCAAAGCGCCAGCCTAGGTCTGGGACTGGCCTTAGCCGGTATTGGTTTCTTATTCACCATTGCGAAGACACCCAGCCGGTCCAAAAAATAAATTGATTTAAATGCTTAGAGGCCCTTTCCTACCCCAAGTTATCTTGTCAGGAGATAGCTTGGGGTATTTTTTATTTTTTACTTATTGTGTTGGTGAGCATGCGTTCCGCTTTTGAATTTGGCCCTTGAAGAGCCATGGCACCGGCTCGAGCCAGAGTCTCTCGCCTAGCGAGCTTCAAACGGCTAGTACGGTCCACAAAAATGGACCTACTAGCCGTAATTCACACCGCTTGCTTGTTCATGGCTAAGGGCCAACTTCAACGCTCCACTTCTGCTCAAAAATAATTGGTATAGATTTTTGATTATTAACCAATAAATATCAACAACTGATAAGCGTTTTTGTTGATATTTATCCGTTTCGCCTGGCGATCGACAAAGCTTTCATTGTGGGCGACTTTCCTATAGAATAAGAGGAGTAAAATAGTCCAAAAAGGAAGATCACTGTGAAAAAATTCATCCACTACCTCGGCCTCGCTGTCCTCTGCCTCTTCTTGGCAGCCTGCCAATCTCAGTCGAGTGATGACTTCTTGGCTCAAATTGACCAAGCGGCGGAAAAGATGACGACTTATCAAACTAGCACTGACTTTGACCAGAAGCTGGGCGACAAGGAAATCTTTAACCAGATGAGTATGGCGACCTACAGCCAGGAGCGGGGAACTGAGGGCAAATTAATTAATAAGGGAGAAGACGGGGACCGCATCCTCCAGATCATCAGCAATCCCAAACAAACCGTTTTCCAAGAGAGCCAGCTGGATGACCAATCCGATTGGCAGCTGAGCCCTTCCTCCCAGGCCCTGGAAGAGCGGGTCCACCGTTTTCCCTATGAAAATATGCTGGAAATTCTCCACAAAATTAATAGCGACGCCCAATTACGCAAGCTCGGGCCCACGCAGATTATCCGCTATGAGGGGAAGAATCCACAACTGACTGAAATTATCAACCAACGCGGGGCCAGCAGCTATCAGAACGATGCCATCCATAGCGTCGAATTCCTCATCGATAGCCAAAGCTCCGGCATCCGCCAGGTCAGTTGGCGGGTCCACGGCCAGGACAAGGCGTCCAAGAAAAACTTGGTCAGCTCCATTAAGATCAAGTACCGGCCACTCTCCGACCAACAATTAGATGAGGACTTCGCCTCGGCTGAAAACAAGTCCTACATCCCTTCAAGAAAGGAAGAAAGTAATGAGTAAAAACCTTGTGGGCACCTTCTTTGCCCTGCTCTGTATCGGCATCAATATCTACATCATGGTCAAGGGCCGGTCTGAAAAAGGCATGACCGCCATGGAACAAGCCCGACTCAAAACCGTCGCCGGCATCATGCTCCTCCTCGCCTTCATCGCCCTCACCTTCGGACAATATATGGGGTTGGAATAAGGAAGGGTGTGAGGAATATTTGGAACTTGGCGAGCTGCTAGTCTCAAACAGAGCTCCTATCTGGAACCTAGTAAGTCGCAACTCCCAAACAGAGCCTTCATTTAGAACTTAATGGGCCGCAACTCTCAAACCATGCTCTTATTTGGAACTTGGCGAACTGCTAGTCCCAAACAGAGCCCCTATCTGGAACCTAGTAAGTCCCAACTCCCAAACAGAGCCTTCATTTAGAACTTAATGGGCCACAACTCCCAAACCATGCTCTTATTTGGAACTTGGCGAGCCAATACCAAGCGCCAAGTAAAGTGTGGTCAAAATTAAAAAATAAGGATTTCAAGCTAGCAAGGCCCTTGCTAGCTTGTTTTCTTCTATCTATTAGAGTAATTCTTTTTGCAACGAAGATTGACAGGGGCCTACACTCAATCGGAGCTTCCAAATAAAAGTTGCCGAGCCCCACACTCAAAGCCTATGAACAAAGATTGCTCCTCCCACCTTCACTAAAGTCTAGGCCCCTTTTTGAAGAATACAAACTGGGCTCATCCCAGGCGAATAGGTTAGACTATGCTATAATTGAAGAAAAGACCTAGGAGGATGCTTATGTTAGCCCTAAAAGACAGTGAATTGCAAACCCTCATTGAGACAGCCCTGGCCGAGGATGTGCCCTATTATGACCTGGCCTCGGAGGCTATTTTCCAAGGCCAAACAGGGACGGTGGACCTGATTGCCAAGCAGGAGGGGGTGCTCTGTGGCCTGCCCATCTTCCAGGCAGTCTTCACCTATCTCCAGGAAGACAGCCAGTTCGATAGCTTCATCCAGGAGGGCGAACGGATTGAAAAGGGGCAGGTCATCTTAAGCATCCAGGCCAAGGCCACCACCCTCTTGACTGGGGAGCGGGTTGCCTTGAACTACTTGCAGCGCTTATCGGGGATTGCAACGGCAACGCGGCGATTTGTGGATGCTCTCGAAGGGTCCAACATCAAACTGATGGATACCCGGAAGACGACGCCGGGCTTTCGCAACCTAGAGAAGTATGCGGTCCGGGTCGGCGGCGGCTACAACCACCGGCACGGCCTGTCTGACCTCATCATGCTCAAGGACAACCATATCGGCGCGGCGGGATCGATCACAGCGGCTGTCCAAGCGGTCCGGGAGGTCGACCCCTTCATCCATAAGATTGAAGTGGAGACAGAGAACCTCGACATGGTCAAGGAAGCGGTCGCTTGCGGGGTGGACATCATCATGCTGGACAATATGGACCACGACCAGATGGCGGAGGCCATTGCCTATATCAACGGCCGGGCCATTATCGAGGGTTCCGGTAATATGACAGCCGACACCGTCTCTCGGATAAAAGACCTGGACCTAGACTATATCTCCTCCGGCTCCATCACCCACTCTGCCGGCATCCTGGACCTCAGCATGAAAAATTTCCGGGTCAATTAAAAATTACCTTTCAAACAAAAGAGCCCCCAGACTTGGCCGAGCAGTCAAGTTTGGAGGCTCTTTTCATAAATATTTTATAACCAACAAAAAGCCCATCTTCACTTTCGAAGATGGGCTTTTTTCAAGCTTTCCAGCTCGCTAATTTTTACTTTGACCTTGCCTTAAGTCAGAGACTAGTCTTCTTTCTTCATTGGGAAGACAAGTAGTCCAACCCCTGCGAGGAGGGAGACAGCGAGTGCTGCGGTGGATACTTGGCTGGTTGAAGACGTTTGTGGCAGAGTCTTAGCTTTGGCTTGTTTTGGTGTGGCCTGGTCCTTGTTTTCTTGACGAACTTGGGTCGTTGCAGGGTAGGTCACACCTTCTACTTGAACCTTAGCAGGTTGTTCTGGTTGGCTTGGAACTTCTGGCGTTGGGTTGCCTGGTACAGTTGGTACTTCTGGTGCTGGATTACCCGGTACACTTGGTACTTCTGGTGTTGGGTTACCCGGTACGTTCGGTACTTCCGGTGTTGGGTTGCCCGGTACATTTGGTACTTCTGGATCTGGTTGACCTGGTTTTTCAGGGTCAGCTGGGACACTTGGTACTTCTGGGTCTGGTTGACCTGGTTTTCCAGGGTCAGCTGGGACACTTGGTACTTCTGGGTCTGGTTGGCCTGGTTTTCCAGGATCAGCTGGGACACTTGGTACTCCTGGGTTTGGAGTGCCAGGTACCTTAGGCTCACCTGGTTTTGGATCATTCGGTACCTTAGGCTCACCTGGTTTCGGAGTTTCTGGTTTGGTTGGAACGTTTGGTGTTGGGTCTCCTGGTTTTGGTGTTCTTGGAGACTCTGGGCATGGTTTGCAGCATGGGATTTCAATCTCTTCCGTGGTGTGGTCTGAGAAGATGATGATCAGTTTACCTTCACGGTTGTAGATCTTCTGTACGCTGCGGCCATCCTTACCGTCCTTGCCGTCTTTACCATCGCGGACGAAGTGACGACTGGATTCATTGCCTTCACCGTCTTTAACGATTACCCAAAGGCCGGATTCACCTTTTTCATTCTTACCTGGAACGGTTTCGAGGCTTGATGAAGCGCCGTCTTTACCGTCACGGACAAATTCACGGGAAACTTCATTGCCGTCTCCGTCGAAGACAATAATCCATTGGCCAGAATCACCGCGGCTGTTCTTGCCTTCTTCCACCTTAACAGATGGGGTCTTGCCGTCGCGGATAAATTCACGGCTTAATTCATTGCCCTTGTCGTCGGTAATGATGACCCAAACGCCTTCGTTGCCTTGGCTATCCTTACCTTTTTCAGTCCGGATGCGTTCGGAACGGCCGTCTTTACCGTCCTTACCATCGCGACCATCCTTACCGTCTTTGACCGTCGTGGTTGTGGTCGTGCCATCTGGATTCTTGATGGTAATGGTATGGCTGCCGTCACCGTTGTCTTTGACGCTCACTTCTGGGGACTTACCGTCCTTGCCGTCTTTGACAGTGGTGTTGGTGGTGGTGCCGTCTGGGTTCTTGATGGTAATGGTGTGGCTGCCGTCGTTATTGTTTCGGATAGAAACTTGTGGTGACTTGCCATCCTTACCGTCTTTACCATCACGGCCATCCTTAACGGAACCTTCTGCGACTGCTGGTTGCGTAGTATCTGGCTGGCCAGTCTTAGGATCTACTGGGTAGAACTTAATCGTGGTGGTGCCATCTTGACCTTTCTCAACCACTGGGGCAAAAGTCTTACCGTCGATACCGTCGCGACCATCCTTACCGTCTTTGACAGTTGTCGTTGTGGTCGTGCCATCTGGGTTCTTGATGGTGATGGTGTGGGTTCCGTCGCCGTTATCCGTAGTGGTCACTTCTGGGGACTTGCCGTCCTTACCATTCTTCACGGTAGTGGTTGAAGTGGTGCCATCTGGGTTCTTAACGGTGATGGTATGGGTCCCGTCGCCATTGTCCTTCAAGGAAACTTCTGGAGACTTGCCATCTTTACCATCTTTAACAGAGCCTTCTGCGACTGCTGGTTGACTGGTGTCTGGCTGGCCAGTCTTAGGATCTACTGGGTAGAACTTAATGGTGGTGGTGCCGTCTTGACCCTTCTCAACGACTGGGGCAAAAGTCTTACCGTCGATACCATCTTTTCCGTCGCGGCCGTCTTTACCGTTTTGACCATTCTTACCGTCTCTGACAGTCGTGGTTGTGGTCGTGCCATCTGGATTCTTGATGGTGATGGTATGGCTACCGTCACCGTTGTCTTTCACGCCGACTTCTGGGGTCTTGCCATCCTTACCGTCTTTGACCGTCGTGGTTGTGGTCGTGCCGTCTGGGTTCTTGATGGTGATGGTGTGGGTCCCGTCGCCGTTGTCCTTAGTGGTGACTTCTGGAGACTTGCCGTCCTTGCCATCTTTGACAGAGCCTTCTGCAACAGGTGCTTGCGTGGTGTCTGGCTTGCCAGTCTTAGGATCTACTGGGTAGAACTTAATCGTGGTGGTGCCATCTTGACCCTTCTCAACCACTGGGGCAAAGCTCTTGCCATCGATACCGTCACGGCCATCTTTACCATTCTTACCGTCTTTGACAGTAGTTGTGGTTACTGTACCACTTGGATCCTTGATGGTGATGGTGTGGGTGCCGTCACCGTTGTCCTTGCTGGTGATTTCTGGAGACTTGCCGTCTTGACCGTCTTTCACATAGCTTTCGTGAACAACAGCGCCGGTTTCAGGATCTTTGACAATAATCTTAGTGCCGGCTTGCTTGCCAGGGGTGTTAGGATCGAGGTCGTCGACGCGGCTGGCTTCAACGACTGGCGACTTGCCATCCTTACCGTCCTTCACAGAACCTTCTGCAACGGCTGGTTGAGTGGTGTCTGGCTTACCAGTCTTAGGATCTACTGGGTAGAACTTAATCGTGGTCGTGCCATCTTGGCCCTTCTCAACGACTGGCGCAAAGCTCTTACCGTCGATACCGTTCTTACCGTCTTTACCATCCTTACCGTTGACGCCATCTTTGACGAAGGTTTCGCGGATGACCTTACCGGTTTCTGGATCTTTGACCGTAATCTTGGTACCTGCTTGGTTACCAGGTGTATTTGGATCAGCATCTTCAACCCGGGTGCTCTCAACGACTGGGGACTTACCGTCCTTACCGTTCTTAACGGTGGTGGTGGAGTTCACGCTGCCGTCTGGGTTCTTGGTTGTGATGGTATGGGTTCCGTCACCGTTGTCCTTCACTTCGACTGTTGGGGACTTGCCATCCTTACCATCGCGAACGAATTGGGCAGATACGACTTCATCGTCGGTGAACTTGCCGTCGTTGTTCTTGTCGAAGTAGTTGATGATCCAGCGGCCAGGCTCGCCGGCTGCATTTGGCCCTTCAACGACGGTGGTGTAGGCAGACTTGCCGTTTGCCCCGTCTTTGACTGCACCTTCTGCAACAGCTGGTTGAGTCGTGTCCACTTTACCGGTCTTAGGATCAACTGGGTAGAACTTGATGGTGGTGGTGCCATCTTGACCTTTTTCTACAACTGGTGCGTAGCTTTGGCCATCCTTACCGTCTTTGACAGTGCCTTCTGCAACGGCTGGTTGGCTGGTGTCTGGCTTGCCCGTTTCTTTGTTGACTGGGTAGAACTTAATGGTGGTTGTACCATCTGCACCCTTCTCAACAACTGGGGCAAAGGTCTTACCGTCAACGCCGTCCTTACCGTCTTTACCGTCTTTGACGAAGGTCTCATTGATCACCTTGCCAGTATCTGGGTCTTTAACAGTGATCTTAGTACCTGGTTGATTATCTGGAGTATTTGGATCAGCGTCTTCTACACGGCTCGTTTCAACGACTGGTGCTTTCCCATCTTTACCGTCTTTGACCGTTGTGGTAGTGCTTGTGCCATCTGGGTTCTTGATGGTGATGGTGTGAGTTCCGTTGCCATTGTCCTTAGTCGTGACTTCTGGAGACTTGCCGTCCTTACCGTCACGGACAAATTTAGCGGAAACGACTTCATCATCGGTGAACTTGCCGTCGCCGTTCTTGTCGTAGTAGTTGATGATCCATTGACCTTGTTCACCAGCTTCGTTAGGTCCAGTGACTACCGTCGTGTAGGCAGATTTACCGTCTTGGCCAGCTGCACCCTGAGCGCCGTCTTTGACTTCGCCAGTGGCAACAGGTTCTTGGCTCTTATCAACCTTACCTGTCTTAGGATCGACTGGGTAGAACTTGATAGTGGTCGTGCCGTCTGCGCCCTTCTCAACGACTGGGGCAAAGGTCTTGCCGTCGACACCATTCGTACCGTCTTGACCTTTTTCACCCTTGTCACCTTTAGCCCCGTCTTTAACGGTTGTTGTGGTGGTCGTGCCATCTGGGTTCTTGATGGTGATGGTGTGGGTCCCGTTGCCATTGTCCTTAGTGGTGACTTCTGGAGACTTGCCGTCTTGGCCGTCCTTGACGAAGGTTTCACTAATGACCTTATCAGTTTCTGGATCTTTGACAGTGATCTTGGTCCCGGCTTGCTTGCCTGGGGTGTTTGGATCAAGGTCTTCCACCCGTTCAGTTTCAACGACTGGGGCCTTCCCGTCTTTACCATCTTTCACAGAACCTTCTGCAACAGCTGGTTGACTTTCATCAGCCTTGCCAGTCTTAGGATCTACTGGATAGAACTTGATGGTGGTTGTACCATCTGCACCCTTAGTCACAACTGGAGCGTAAGTCTTGCCGTCAACGCCGTCCTTACCATCGCGAACGAATTGAGCAGATACGACTTCATCGTCGGTAAACTTGCCATCCGCGTTCTTGTCATAGTAGTTGATGATCCAACGGCCAGGCTCGCCAGCTGCATTTGGTCCTTCAACAACTGTGGTATAGGCGGACTTACCGTCTTTGACAGAGCCTTCCGCCACAGGAGCTTGGGTCGTGTCAGCTTTACCGGTCTTAGGATCTACTGGATAGAACTTGATGGTGGTGGTGCCGTCTGCGCCCTTCTCAACCACTGGGGCAAAGCTCTTACCGTCGTCACCCTTAGCGCCGTCTTTGACTTCGCCAGTGGCAACTGGGCTTGCTTGGTATCTGGCTCACCAGTCTTAGGATCTACTGGGTAGAACTTAATAGAGGTTGTGCCATTTTCACCCTTAGTGAGGACTGGAGCGTAGGTCTTGCCGTCCTTACCATCGCGAACGAATTGGGCAGATACGACTTCATCGTCGGTAAACTTGCCGTCGCCATTCTTATCGAAGTAGTTGATGATCCAGCGGCCTGGTTCATTGGCTGCATTTGGTCCTTCAACAACGGTAGTGTAGGCAGACTTACCGTCTTTGACTGCACCTTCTGCAACAGCTGGTTGGCTGGTGTCTGGCTGACCGGTCTTAGGATCTACTGGGTAGAACTTAATCGTGGTTGTACCGTCTGCACCCTTCTCAACAACTGGGGCGAAGGTCTTGCCGTCAGCACCGTCTTTAACTGTTCCTTCAGCAACAGCTGGTTGATCAGTATCAGCCTTACCAGTTTCTGGATTGACTGGGTAGAACTTGATCGAAGTTGTGCCGTCTTGGCCCTTCGTTACAACAGGAGCGTAAGTCTTGCCGTTTTGGCCGTCCTTAACTTCTGTTTCACTTGGCGTCCCGTCAACAACATTACCTTCAGCATCACGAACTTGTGGGGTCACCTTGATGACCACACCATCGTTAGCATCGTTACGACGTGTTTCAATCTTAGGACTGAGACCGTCTTTACCGTCCTTGCCGTCCTTCACCTTGCCTTCTGCAACAGGAGCTTGGGTCGTGTCTGGCTGTTTAGTTTCTGGGTTAACTGGGTAGAACTTGATGGTGGTTTCGCCGTCTTTACCCTTTTCGAGGACTGGAGCGAAGGTCTTACCATCTTGGCCATCCTTGACCGTTCCTTCTGCTACGGCTGGTTGCGTAGTATCAGCCTTACCAGTTTCTGGGTTGACTGGGTAGAACTTAATCGAAGTTGTACCATCTTTGCCTTTTTCAAGAACAGGAGCAAATGTCTTACCGTCCTTGCCGTCTTTCCCATCTTTACCGTTGCGGACAAATTGGGTGGAAACAATTTCGTCGTCAGTGAACTTGCCGTCGCCGTTCTTGTCGAAGTAGTTGATGATCCATTGGCCTGGTTCACCGGCTGCGTTTGGTCCTTCAACAACTGTGGTGTAAGCGGACTTACCGTTGACACCATCTTTGACGGTTCCTTCTGCAACAGCTGGCTTACTTTCATCAGCCTTGCCGGTCTTAGGATCGACTGGGTAGAACTTGATGGAGGTTGTGCCATCTTCGCCCTTCTTAACGACTGGGGCGTAGCTCTGACCGTCGTTACCGTCTTTGACAAAGCTTTCGCTGATGACCTTGTTAGTTTCTGGGTCTTTAACTGTAACCTTGGTGCCTGGTTGATTGCCTTCAGTTGTTGGATCGGCGTCTTCTACGCGGGTCGTTTCAACAACTGGGGTCTTCCCATCGGTCCCCTTGTCGCCTTTTTCACCCTTTTCGCCGTCTTTAACGAAGCTTTCGCTAATGACCTTGTTAGTTTCTGGGTCTTTGACAGTGACCTTGGTACCCGGTTGATTACCTTCAGTTGCTGGATCGGCATCTTCTACGCGGGTCGTTTCAACAACTGGGCTCTTGCCGTCTTTGACTTCGCCAGTAGCCACTGGGTCTTTGGTCTTGTCGGCTTGGCCATCTTTACCAGCTGGGTAGAACTTAATGGTAGTAACACCATTGTCGCCCTTCTCTACAACTGGGACAAAGGTCTTGCCGTCTGCGCCGTCTTTAACTTCGCCAGAAGCGACTGGATCTTTGGTCTTGTCAGCTTGGCCATCTTTACCGGTTGGGTAGAACTTGATCGTTGTTGTACCGTCTTGACCTTTCTCAACAACAGGGGTAAAGGTCTTGCCGTCTTGGCCATCCTTCACAGTGCCTTCAGCAACAGCTGGTTGACTTTCATCCGCCTTGCCAGTTTCTGGATTCACTGGGTAGAACTTGATGGAGGTGGTGCCGTCTGCGCCCTTAGTCACAACAGGAGCAAAAGTCTTACCGTTTTCGCCGTTCTTACCGTCTTGACCTTTCTCACCTGGGTCACCTTTTTCACCCTTGTCGCCTTTAGCGCCGTCTTTGATTTCGCCGCTTGCGACTGGGTCCTTAGTTTGATCAGCTTGGCCGGTCTTAGGGTCGACTGGGTAGAACTTGATGGTGGAAACACCATCTTGGCCCTTAGTGATCACTGGAGCGTAGGTCTTACCGTCCTTGACTTCCGTTTCAGTTGGGGTACCGTCAACAACATTACCTTGAGCGTCACGAACTTGTGGGGTCACCTTGATGATCACACCGTCATTGGTATCGTTGCGGCGGGTTTCAACCTTAGGCGTTAGGCCATCTTTACCGTCCTTGACTTCACCAGTTGCGACTGGGTTTTGGGTCTTATCAGGCTCACCAGTCTTAGGATCTACTGGGTAGAATTTAATGGTCGTTACGCCATCTTTACCCTTTTCAACCACTGGCGCAAAGGTCTTGCCATCGATACCGTCTGTGACGAAGCTTTCGCTGATAACAGCCTTGGTTTCTGGGTCTTTGACCACAATCTTAGTACCTGGTTGTTTCCCTTCAATACTTGGATCAGCATCTTCTACACGGCTGGTTTCAACGATTGGGGTCTTCCCATCTTTGACTTCACCCGTAGCGACTGGATCTTTGGTCTTGTCGGCTTGACCCTCTGCATTAGCTGGGTAGAACTTGATGGTGGTGACACCGTCTTTGCCCTTCTCAACGACTGGAACAAAAGTCTTACCGTCTGTCCCGTTCTTGCCGTCTAGGCCTTTCTCACCTTGGATACCTGGGTCACCCTTGTCGCCTTTAGCCCCGTCTTGGACTTGGCCAGTGGCTACTGGGTCCTTGGTCGTATCAGCTTTACCCTCTGCGTTAGCTGGGTAGAACTTAATGGTCGTTACGCCATTGTCGCCCTTTTCAACGACTGGAACGTAAGTCTTACCATTTTCGCCGTTCTTGCCGTCTTTAACTTCTGTTTCGGTTGGGGTACCGTCTACGACATTACCTTGGGCGTCGCGAACTTGTGGGGTCACCTTGATGATCACACCATCGTTGGTATCGTTACGGCGGGTTTCAACCTTAGGCGTTAAGCCGTCCTTACCGTTTTTCCCATCCTTAACTTCACCAGTTGCGACAGGTTCTTGGGTCGTGTCTGGTTTCTTAGTTTCTGGGTTGACAGGATAGAACTTGATTGAAGTGGTGCCGTCTTCCCCCTTAGTGATAACTGGCGCATAGGTCTTACCATCTTGACCTGGGTCACCTTTTTCACCTTTAGCGCCGTCTTTGACTTGGCCTTCAGCGAATGGTTGCTTAGACTTGTCAGGTTGACCCGTTTGAGGATCCACTGGGTAGAATTTGATGGTGGTGATGCCGTCTTGGCCTTTTTCAACAACTGGCGCATAGGTCAGTCCATCCTTACCCTTGTCGCCTTTTTCACCTTTTTCGCCATCTTTAACGAAACTTTCGCTTAAAGTTGCGCCGGTGGTTGGGTCCTTGAAGGTCACCTTAGCACCTGGTTGGTCGCCCTCTATGTTTGGATCAGCGTCAGCTACACGAGCGGTTTCAACGATTGGGCTCTTGCCATCTTTACCAGGATCACCCTTGGCGCCGTCTTTGACTTCGCTGGTCACAGGGTCACCATTAACCACTTCACCTTGTTCATTATATGAAAGTGGGGTCAGAGTAATGATCACGCCATCGTTAGTTGGGTTCCGTTTAACATCCACTAATGGAGTTAAACCGTCGCGGCCATTTTGACCTGGGTCACCTTTCTCACCCTTGTCGCCCTTCACGCCATCTTTAACAAAGCTTTCGCTTAGGACTTCTTTGGTGACTGGATCTTTAATGGTGACTTTAGTACCTGGTTGGTTACCAGTTTCCTTAGGATCAGCGTCGTCCACACGGGTCGTTTCGATCAGTGGGGTCTTGCCGTCTGCGCCGTCGTTAACTTCACCAGTTGCGACAGGTTTTTGGCTCTTATCGGCTTCTCCTGTTGGGGTAGCTGGGTAGAACTTGATGGTAGTAACACCATTTTCGCCCTTCTCTACAACTGGGACAAAAGTCTTGCCGTTAGCACCGTCTTGGCCTTTTTCGCCTTGGGCCCCTTGAGCACCTGTTGCGCCGGTCGCGCCAGTTTCACCTTTTTCGCCCTTAGCACCGTCTTTACCGTCTTTTACGACACCAGTTGCAATAGGATTTTGGGCCTTATCGGCTGTGCCATCTGCCTTGGCTGGGTAGAATTTAATGGTCGTTTGTTTGTTAGGCTCATCGCGCTCAACAACTGGAACGTAGGACTTGCCATCCGCACCCTTTTCACCTTGAGCGCCAGTTGCACCGGTTTCACCCTTTTCGCCATCTTTTACGATACCTTCAGCGACAGGTTTTTGGGTCTTGTCGGCTGTGCCATCGGTATTAGCTGGGTAGAACTTGATGGTCGTTTGTTTGCCGGCCTCATCACGTTCAACAACTGGAACGTAAGACTTGCCGTCGACACCATCTTTACCCTTCTCACCTTGGGCGCCTTGAGCACCGGTATCACCCTTTTCACCTTGAGGGCCTTGGATACCTGGGTCACCCTTTTCACCGTCTTTAACTTGACCGGTTGCGATCGGTTGTTGGTCTTTATCAGGCGTGCCATCTTTTTTGGCTGGGTAGAACTTGATATGGGTAATACCATCGGCCCCTTTTTCAACAACAGGGACATAGGTCTTGCCGTCAGTACCAGGAGCGCCGTCTTTGACTTCGCTAGTGGTTGGCGTCCCGTTTTCAGGTTGACCTTGAGCATTGTAGTGGCGTGGCGTTACGGTGATGATAACCCCATCGTTAGCGTCATTACGACGAACATCAACCAGT
Source organism: Aerococcus sanguinicola (assembly GCF_001543145.1). NCBI lineage: Bacteria > Bacillati > Bacillota > Bacilli > Lactobacillales > Aerococcaceae > Aerococcus > Aerococcus sanguinicola. The sequence goes on from NZ_CP014160.1 coordinate 840,523, forward strand.
GGGCTTAAGCCGTCGCGGCCGTCCTTACCTGGGGTACCTGGAGCACCTTGGTCACCCTTAGGCCCTTGAGCGCCGGTATCACCTTTTGGACCCTGAGCTCCGGTTTCACCCTTGTCGCCTTTTGGACCTTGGGCGCCGGTTGCTCCGGTTTCACCTTTGTCGCCTTTTGGACCAGCAATACCTTGAGGACCTTGTGGACCTGCTTCACCTTGTGGGCCTCGAGGACCGGTTTCGCCATCTTTTACCACACCTTCAGCGACAGCTTTCTTAGTGGTATCAGCAGAACCGTCTGCATTGGCTGGGTAGAACTTGATGGTGGTTTCTTTCTTAGCTTCGTCGCGGCTTACAACCGGAACGAAAGATTTACCGTCTTCGCCCTTGGCACCTTGAGCACCTGTTGCGCCGGTAGCACCAGTTTCACCCTTGTCACCCTTAGCGCCGTCTTTACCGTCTTTAACGACACCAGTTGCGACAGGGTTTTTAGTGGTGTCAGCAGAACCGTCTGGATTTGCTGGGTAGAACTTAATGGTAGTTTCTTTCTTAGCTTCATCGCGGTCAACGACTGGAACGTAAGTCTTACCGTCTTCGCCCTTTTCACCCTTGGCGCCTTGTGGTCCGGCTACGCCTGGATCGCCTTTCTCACCTTGTGGGCCTTGAGGACCAGCGATACCTTGTGGGCCTTGAGGACCTTGTTGGCCATCATAAACAAAGGTTTCGTTAAGAACTCTACCAGTTACAGGATCCGTTACGGTTACCTTAGTCCCTGGGCGACCATCTTTTTCACCGCGTTGGGTAGAAATTTGAGGCGCCCGACCGTCACGAGGAACGATGGTCTTGCCTGGTAGACTAGTCCGGTTAGAGTCCCATGCGACAGCTGAGATTGTCTCTCCTTCATTTAATGGAGGAACACCTGTTATTGTAAAATTACCTTGATTATCAGTATGTGTTATATAATATTTATCACCAATCGTCACTCTTATATTCTTATTTGGTTCAGACACACCACTAACCGTAGTATCTCCAGACAAGCGCGGATCAACTACTGGGGGCAGTAAAGGTTCTTTTTGACCTTCAGGCAGGCCAACCCCAATTAAGAACTCAGCATCAACTGGGGCTTTTTCGACCTCTGTTCGAGTATTAATTTCCCCCATATCAACGCCTTTGTAAGTACGAATGGTTCTAGTAACTTTATTAACCCCTTCTTCGCCTCGTCGAATTTCTTTTGTTGAGCCAACAGGAAGTTCTGTGGTTGTCTTATACTTACTTTGGAATTTAACTGGAATTCTCTCAACTTCTTCACGCGTTCCTAAATGTGCTTTTGGATTCAAGTCACCACGTTTTACAGCATCATTGTAGAAATAGTTAGCTCGGTTAACAGGGTCAGTTAAGCCAGGAGTGGATCCAGAAGATTGGTTAAACATCCCGATAGTCGCTTTATATTCTAAGTTATCATTCCAATTCTTAACAGGAACAGAGAACTTGTAAACAAGCGGATAGCCTTTTCCAACATCAAAATTACTTAGAGAGTAATCATTTCCCATTGATAAGCCATGATATCCAGTTGCTGCTCCAGCTTTCATAGTGACATTCAGTGGGTTACGCTTCTTATTACCCTCTACTTCAACACGGGCTTGAACACCAGTGTTAGGGTTATAATTGTAGCCGCTACCTAATTCAATCCCAAAACGAGATTGATGGTTAACAGACCCACCAAGAGCTGACACAGTTTGAGGATCAAGACGGTAAATCAGTTCGAAATTAACCTGATTATTAAGTTTATCTGGTGTTGCTTTTAGTATATAACGAGCAGGTACCCCACCTGAACCATGAACAACCCCTTGACCATTCTGGCTGATTGGTTTTGTGGGATTACCAAGAGCAACAGGGGCTCCATCATCTACTCTAACTCTATCTGGAATATCGCTAGCAGTCGGGTCTGCGGCATAGAAGGCAAAGCCCGTGCGGCGTTTGTCGCCTGCGTATTGAACGCCGGCCTTGGAGACTTCTTCCATCAACTGGCGGCCGTTGCTGACTTTAGATAAATCAACGTTCTTAACGATGCCTTCAATCTCTTCGTCGGTATAGATGTCCTTTAGTTCTGTTCTAAGAGCTTCTTGAGGGTTAGCTGCCCCTAAGATTCTCTTAGCTAAACGGTCGAGGCCTGCATCACGGGCAGCTTCCGCAGAAGCGCCTGGAATTTCAGCACCTTCAGCCGCTGCATAGTTGCCTGCTTGGCTGTTAGCTGTTTCTTTTTTGTATTTGTCTGAAAATTCACCCACTTCTGGTGACACAGTGCCAGTTGCTTTTTCTGCTTTGTTTTCTTTAGCCTGATCAGCTTCAGCTGGGGCTTGAGCCTTGTCTTCTGCTGCTGGCGCTTTTACTTCTTCTTCCGCCTTAGCTGGCGCTTCCTCAACAGGTGTTTCTTCTGCTGCTGGAGCGACTTCAGCCGCTGGGGCTGGTTCAGCTACTGGCTCTGCTTCTGGTTGACTGGCCGCATCGGCTGGGGCTTCCACCCGGTCCACTGCGTCAGCTGCGCTAATTTCATCCGCCTGCACGCTCACGGCCTGGTTGGCGAACAATAAGCCCGCTGCCACAGCCACTGAGGCCACGCCGATATTCAAGCGCTTGATGGAGTAACGGTAGAACTTGTTACTCATCTTCTCTCTTCTTAATTTTATATTATTTTTCCCTAACATAAAAAACCTCCCGGCAAAAACACATTCGTGTACGTCGTAGTTAATCATACTTCATAATGTTTCAGAAAATAAATAAAAATTTTATTTTGTACTTTTTATTTTTTGAACATTTTTGTTTAAAACCATTTATTCACAAGGCTTTTTCCTTGATTTTTTATAATAAATTATTTTTATGCTTTGTACTTTATTTTATACAATCGTTACGCTCTCTTTATATATATTAGAGGCGTTCTAAGTTATTATATCGATAATTATTACAAATAATTATTGATTTTTAGTTCACTTCTTTCCTATTAAATGAGTTTTAATTTATTTGATCGCAATAGGATTTAATAGACAAAAAAACAAAAAATACAAATTGTGTTCAAATCGATTATTTAATTCTTATATTATAAATTAATAAGTTAATTTTATCCATCTGCTGTTACCGTAAAATACAAAAAATCCCCTAACAAAACCTATAAATTTCGTTAGGGGAGATGGACCTGGAGCTCTTTTACTCATACTTATTTTCTTTGCTTCAAGTCACGTTGGTCGCTAAAGCGCTCTGAAGCGGCACCAATTTTGTCTTGGTTGCCGATAACCACCAGGCCCTGCTGGCTAAAGGCCTGTTCGATTTCATCCGCATAAGCCTTGAAATCCTCCAGCTTGGTGTCCAGGGCTTCCTGGAGGCGCTGGTTGATCCGGTCTTCGGTCTCGCCCTTGAAGTGGCGGCGGAGGGCCAGGCCGTTGACGGCTTGGGGGACGATGGGGAAGTGGAAGGCAGTCATGGCCCCGATGATGAATTGGTCAATGGTCGCTTGGTCTAGGTCCAGCTGGCGGATAAAGTCCGCAATCTGGCTGTAGACGGCTAGGGTCCGGTCGAGATGGGGGTCGCGGTAGGAATAAGCCGCAATATCCCCAGCTGGGCTCAGGATGAAGCCGGCCCCGTAAGCGCCCCCTTGTTCACGGATTTGTTCGTGGAGGAAGGCGTGGCTCAAGAAGTGAGCCAGGACTACGGCGGAACCTTGGTAGTGGAAGCTTTCAGGCTCTAGGTGGCCGCCTTGGACCACATACTGGACATTGCCATTGGTCCGAATGCCCTCTTGCTTGGTCCCACTGAGGGGCACGATCAAGTCTTGGGCAGGAGCTTTTTCGCTTGGGAGCTGAGCCAGGAAGGTTTGGACTTCTTCGACCAGTTCCGCCTGGTCCGCCGCTTCCGCTGTCAGACTGACGGTGACGCCTTGGCTGGACCAGAGCTTGGCTTGGAGGTCGGACAGGGCTTGGCTATAGTCATCGAAAACCTTATCGAAATCAGCCAGGAGAGCGCAGACATGGTCGTAGTAGGCGATCCCCTCTAATTCTTCCGCTATCCGGGCTGTCTCTACCGACATGGCCTGGAGCCGGGTGAGGGCAGAGCTGTGGCCGCTACTTTCTAAGGCATCCTCTAAGTCAGCCTTGATCCGCTGGAGAAGGTTCAGGATCCGCGCCTTCTCATCGAAGCGGCTGGCGGTCAGGATTTCTTCCACCAGGGCTAGGGCTTGGCGGCTATCCTGGCCCAGAGCCGCGAAGGAGACCAGGAGCTTGGCCTGGTAACGGTCGGGCTGGTCGCTGTCGCGGTAGAGCTTGGCCTGGAAGTTCAAGCCATTGGCATAGGTCAGGATGGCCGTGTCCAGGTCGGCGTAGGCGTGTGCTTCGGTCGACACGCTGCCCAGGAAGGTCAGGAGGTCCGAGAGGGTCGCCAAGTCCTCAAAGGCCACTTGGTCCAGTGGGAAGGCCAGCTGGACATAGCGGATCCCAGCTGCCGGTTGGTCGTGGTAGAGGCAGACTTGGCCACCTGCTAGGGTTAATTTTTCTTCAGGGATATGGGCCACTTCCCGGTCCACATCAGTGATATCGAGCTGGGGCAGGGTCGCCTGGGCTTCGGGACTGTCGGGGGTCTGTTGGTAGGATCTGAGGGAGGCATTGGCGGCTTTGACTTGGTCGATTTCTTCTGCCGTCATGGCTTCTGCCTTGTCAGCGAGCTCTTGGGACAGGGCCTGGTCCATGGCCTGGTGTCGGCCCAGTTCGGGTTCATGGACCAGGATCTGCCGGCCTTTTGCACCGAGTAAGCGGTCCTTGACTACGGCTTCGTAGTAGCCCGTTCCTAGCTTGTCGCGGAAGGCCTGGAAGCTCTCGCTATAGTTCAAGGCCTCGTCCAGGGAGATCCCATAGCGCCAGGCACTCATGCACTGGATGAACTTGGTCACGCCGCGGTTGGCGCCCCCAGCCTCGCGCAAGGCGAATTCCGTCCGCTTGATCACGGCTTCTAGGAGTTTGGTGTCGATGCCCTCCGCAACCGCTTGGCGGAGGACCTCTTGGATTAGGGCCACCGCTTCATCCACCCGGTCAGCATCGAAGCGCTCCAAGACAATGGTGAAGTCCAGGTAGTAGCCAGAGCCCCCGTAGACCGAGACATCTTCAGCCAGACCAGCCTCCAGAATCGCTTGGCGGACCGGACTGGATTCCGCGTTGACTAGGCTATCTGCCAATAGGCTCAGCAGATACTGGTCCTCTCGGCAAGTCGCTTGGCCAAAAGGCAGGCTGTAGCTCAGATAGGAATCCGTGGACCGGTCGTCACCCTTGCCCCCATCATAGTAGGCGGTATAGCGCCGGTCTTCTTGGCTGGGAGCGGGCGTTTGGAGGCTGGATAGCCCTTTTCCAGCCTGGAAGTGGCTGAAGTAGTCGCCATCGATCTGGGCCAGGGCGCGTTCAATGTCCAGGTCGCCGTAGAGGAAGGCCAAGGCATTGTCGGGCCGGTAGTGGGCCTGGTGGAAGGCACAGAAATCCTCATAAGTCAGGTCAGGAATCTGGTAGGGATAGCCGCCTGAATCTTGGGCATAGGTCGAATCGGGGTGGAGGTAGCGGTCGATATCCTGGATCACGGTCCGGTCGGGTGAGGAATAGACCCCGCGCATCTCGTTATAGACCACACCGTTATAGGTCAATTGCCCCGTCTCCTCGTCCAGGTCCAGGTGCCAGCCCTCCTGTTCGAAGACCCGGCGTTCTTTTAACATCCGAGGGAAGAAGACGGCATCCAGGTAGACGTCCATCAGGTGGTGGAAGTCCTCCTCATTCATGGAAGCCACGGGGTAGAGGGTCATATCGGAGAAGGTCATGGCGTTGAGGAAGGTGTTCATCGAGGTCTTGAGCATGAACATGAAGGGGTCCTTGACCGGGTACTTGCGCGAGCCCGCGAGAACAGCGTGTTCCACAATATGGGCCGCCCCCCGCGAATCCTCCGGTGGGGTGATAAAGCCAATCCCAAAGGCCCGGTTCTGGTCCTCATTCTTCAGCCAGAGCACGCGGCCCCCGGATTGGTCATGTTCATAGACAAAAGCCAGACTGTTGGCGTCCGGCGCTTGAAATTGGTCAACCAGGTGAAAACCTGCGATTTGTTCATTTGACATCGGATCACATCCTTACTTAATCATTAATTTCCGTAAATTCAGCGTCAATTTCTTTCTTCTGGTCCCGCTTTTGGTCTTGGAAGTCCCGGCGCACTTGGCGGTAGGCGGAGAGGAAGGGGATAACCAGGGCGGAGACCACGATCCCCATGACATTAAAGACCAGGGTACAGATAATGGTTACGAGAAGGGTTACCCAGACCGGCAAGGCCAAGTCCCGGCCCAAAAAGAAGGGTTCGAGGGCCTGCTTCAAGAGGGCCACGACCAGGTAGAGGCCGAGCAGCCAGAAGCCCAGGCTCGTATCCCCTAAGAACCATTGGTAGAGGATCCAGGGGACGAAGACAATCCCGGACCCAATCACAGGCAGGGCGTCGAGGAGGGCAATCACGAGAGCCAAGAGCCAGGCCCAGGGAATCCCTAGAAAGTGGAGGCCGAAGCCGAGAATCACAAAGACCAGGACCAGGAGTTTGACTTGGGCCCAGGCAAAGACCCAGATATTCTTGAAGGTCCGCTTCAAGACCTGACCCCAGAAGTTCGTCGTCTGCGCTTCCTGGCTCGGGTCTGCGTTAAAATTATGGTTAAAATAAATATTCATCATTTCTCCTTTAGACTAGTAAACTTGTTTTTTTGCGATTTAGCGGCTAAGATTAAGCTAAAAAAGGAGGGTCACTTATGACAACTTTCCGCTATCCAAGCCCAGATTCGATCATTGCATTGACCAGCCTGCGCCAGGTTGACCAGCCCGAAGAAGGCAACTTCGGCCTCCGCCAGGCTAAAGACCAAGCTGGGGTCATCGCCAACCGCCAGGCCGCCCTTGAGGCATACGGCCTGAGTCTGGACAAGCTGGTCATGCCCCAGCAAACCCACAGCGCCCATTGTTACCAAGTGGGCCGAGAAGATATTGGCCGGGGCGCCCGGTCAGCTGAGACCGGCATCGCTGACTGCGACGGACTCTATACTTTTGACAAGGGAGTCATTCTAGGCATCTTGACCGCCGACTGCGTCCCCGTCCTCTTCTATGAAGAAGCTTCAGGCCTGGTCGGTGCCATCCATTCCGGTTGGCGGGGCACCGTCCAAGAAATCAGCCGCAAAGCTTTTGACCAGATCAAGGAAGCCCATCCCCAAGTCGCCATCGACCAAGTCCAGGTCCACATCGGCCCCGCCCTCTCCCAAGAAAAATTCGAAGTTCAAGCCGACGCCTACCAGGCCTTCCAAGCCCTCGGTTACGCCGACGACGCCATTAGCTACCGCGAGACCAGCCAGCGCTGGCACATCGACAACCAAGCCGTCGTCGCCAAACAATGCCAACTCAGCGGCATCCCAGCAGCAAACATCCACATCCACCACCACTGCACCTACCAAAACCCCGACAGCTTCTCCTACCGCCAAAATCAGACAAGTTATCGGCATGGGCATGTGATTGTAAGGGTGTGAGGGGATGGTGCTCAACCCACAATCAAACACCAAGAGTGTGGGTTAACAGCAAACAACCCTCAATTAAAGATTGGGAGTGTGGATTGACAGCGACCTAGCCACAATCAGACCCCGGGAGTGTGGATTAGCAACAAACAATCCTCAATTAAAGATCGGGAGTGTGGGTTGACAGAGTTCAACCCACACTCAGGGGTCCTGAATGTGGCTTCCCAAGCCGAGTCCAAGTAAAATATGCACAATCTATGGTAAAAAACATAAAATAAGGGTCAACAAGCTAGCAAGGGCCTTGCTAGCTTGTTTTCATTATGATGCGGGAGCGGGCGGCTTGCGAATGCTGGCTCTGTTTGCGAGTTGGTGCGAGCCTACTTGCTAACGGCGACCCCATTTGAAAGTTGGCACGACCCGACTTGTGAACCGGAGCCCCATTTGAAAGTTGACGCGACCCGACTTGCTAATCAGAGTCTCATTTGCGAGTTGCCGCGAACCGACTTGCTAACGGCGACCCCATTTGAAAGTTGGCACCGCCCGACTTGCGGACCGGAGCTCTATTCGAAAGTTGGCGACTCTCTACTTGCTGCCAACCTACATCTTCCGCTGGCGTGGGTCGCCTTGGCGGAAGCCGCCAGCCTTGATGAATTCGTTGTAGAGAATCTCCCGGACATCTTCGTCCGTCAGCTGCTTGGTGGACTTTTCTTCTTTTTTCGGTGCGTTTTTTTGCTTGTGGAAGATCTGGTAGATGGAGTTGACGCTCCGCCCTTCCGCAATATAATCCTTAATCTCGAGCAGGCGGTCCACATCGTTGAGGGAATACATCCGCCGGTTCGTCTCCGACCGTTGAGGTGTAATCAGGTGCTTCTCCTCATAATAACGAATCTGCCGGGCTGTGAGATCGGTCAGTTTCATCACCGTTCCAATGGGAAAGACCGCCATCGACCGCCGCAACTCTTTTTCTGACATGATAAATCCCCCTATCCTTTCAATTCTATAATCTGACATCATGTTATATTATTTTACATCTTTCTGCAAGCCAAAATCTTCCCAAAACAAGCAAAATCAGGCAAGTAATAAAAGGCTTGCACTTTCTTGTCGAGTACCTTTTTTGTATCTGGATTTGAACCCGGTCTACTAAATTCTCAGTCAGGCTCTACGACAAGAAACCGAATTCATCTTCTTAGCTTCAATTTTTTCACAAGCTTCTGTGCCCTTAAAAGACCTTCAAAGGCTCCAGTAAAGTTCAAGTTTAGGCGGTCCAAATCCCGACCTTTCAAGGATTCTGGCTTGAAAATTTGCTATACTAGGTCTATTAAGCTAAGAGGAGTTGACACCATGCCTGAACAATCTTATGAACAAGTCAAACGTGCTGAGCGGGCCACCTGGCTCAGTATCGCCAGCTATCTCATCATTGCCACGGCCAAGTTACTGGGAGGTTATTTCTTCCGGTCCAGTGCGCTGACGGCGGATGGGATGAACAACCTATCGGATACTATCAATGCGGTCTTCATGTTTATCGGCCTGCGTTTCTCGCGCAAGCCAGCGGACAGCGACCACCGCTACGGCCACTGGAAGGCGGAATCTATCGCCACCCTGGCCATGAGCTTCCTGATTCTCTATATCGGCCTAGAAGTAACCCTGAACAGCCTGCAGAATTTCTTCCACTATGAGCCTGTGACCCCAGACCCCCTCACTATCGGTGTGGCCTTGGTCTCGGGACTGGTCATGCTGGGGGTCTACCTCTACAACAAGCGCCTGGCCAAGCAGCTTGAGAGCCAGGCCCTCCTCGCCTCTTCCAAGGACAATCTCACCGACGCCCTCACCTCCTTCATGACGGCCTTCACCGCCCTCACCAGCCAGTTCGGCCTGCCCTGGCTGGACGGGGTCATGGCCTTGGTGATCGGCCTCATTATCCTGAAGACAGGCTTCGATATCTTCGTCGACTCCACCTTCCAATTGACGGACGGTTTCCCCGTTGACCTGATCGAGACCTACGAGGAAGAAATCGCCGCCATCCCCGATGTCCACAGCGTCCGCCACATCGCCGCCCGCCGCTACGGAGCCAACGTCTACATCGACGTCACCATCCTGGTCGACCCCTCCCTCTCCGTCAAGGAAGGCCACGACATCACGGAAAAGGTGGAACATGTCCTAGCCGACGCCTTCGCCATCCAACAAGTCGATGTCCATGTCGAACCCGATTTATAAGAGACAGCGCTTAATCTGTGGTAGAATACTAATAAGATAAGACCTCGCGCCTGCTCGCTTGTCTGTGTTAACCAGAAAGGATGATACCATGGATAAAGAAACATTCATCAAAAACTATGCCGTTGAGCGTCAGAACACCCAGTCGCTCAAGTGGGACCTCTTAGAAGAACGCTTCGGTGATGCAAAGCTGCTCCCACTCTGGGTCGCTGACGCGGAGTTCAAGACACCCGACAGCGTCCGTCAAGCCCTCCACGATAAGATCGACCACGGTGTCTTCGGCTACACCTTTGTGAGCGATGACTACTACGAGGCCTTCTTCAGCTGGATGGCCGATCACTTCGACCTCCACTTAGAAAAAGACTGGATCCGTTTTACCACCGGTGTGGTCCAAGCCCTCTACTACTTCGTCTATGCCTATACCGAACCAGGCGACAGCATCATCATCCAGACGCCAGTCTACTATCCCTTCCATAATGCGGCTCGGGATACCGGCCGGCGTTTGATCACCTGCGACCTCAAGTCCGTCGACAATCATTTTGAAATCAACTATGCGGCCTTCGAGCAAGCCATTATCGACGGCCAAGCCAAGCTCTATATCCACTGCTCCCCCCATAATCCAGCGGGCCGGGTGTGGACCGAAGAAGAGATGGACAAGCTTTTCGCTATCTGTGAGAAGCATGGTGTCTTGATTGTGTCTGACGAGATCCACCAAGACTTCAACTTCAGCGGCCGCCCTCAGATCCCCGCCCTCAATGTGGCGGGTGGCAAGTACCGGGACCGGATCGTAGCAGTCAACGCGGCCTCTAAGACCTTCAACATGGCGACCCTCCTCCAATCCCAGGTCATGATTCCCGATGACCAACTGCGGGCCCAGTACGATCAGGTGGTGGACCGCTTGAACCTCACCGAGAACAGCATGATGGGGCTCATTGCGACAGAAGCTGCCTACCGGGATGGTGCCGACTGGTTGGAAGGCTTCAAGGCCACCATCTACAGCAACTATACTTATCTCAAAGACCACCTGGCCCAAGAACTCCCTGAAGCCAAGGTCACCGACCTGGAAGGGACCTATCTCATGTTCGTCGAGCTCCCCTTCGTCCAAGACCAAATCGACATGGAAAGCTTCATCCAAGACCGCTGTGGCCTAGCCGTGGATTACGGCAATTGGTTCGGTGCCAGCTTTGGCGACTACATCCGCCTCAACCTAGCCACCATCCCTGACAATATCGAAAAAGCCGCCGACGCTCTAATCAAAGAAAGCCGCCGCTTACTCGACCAATAACACAGAAGAAAACCAGAAGTCCCTTCAAGCGAGGGCTTCTGGTTTTTTTGGATTCTAAAATTATTTTCACTTAAGCAGAAATTCAAAAATTACTATTCAACGATCAAATTCAAAAGCGGAACGGATGCTCACATATGCAATGTAATAAAATAACTCTTCTTTTTAATTTTCTCATGTTAGTTCCACAACACCGTTCAAAGGCAGACCGACCGCCCCCCTAGGCGCTTTCTAAGTATTTTCTCAGACTATTGGGTATAATTAAGGTGCAGATAATAGGATTCAGTAAAGGAGAAAAGACCATGAACGGAACGATGATTCAGTATTTTGAGTGGGAGCTTGCGGATGATGGCAAGCACTGGCAGCGGGTGGCAAAAGACGCCCAACACCTTGCTGACAAGGGCTTTTCCCATATTTGGCTGCCCCCAGCGACCAAGGGAACGGGCACCAATGACGTGGGCTATGGGGTTTATGACCTCTATGACCTGGGCGAGTTCGACCAAAAAGGGTCCCAGCGCACCAAGTATGGGACCAAGGACGAGTATATGAAGGCCATCCAAGCCCTGCAAGAAGCGGGCATCTCCGTCCTCGGCGATGTCGTGCTCAACCACAAGGCCGGGGCGGATGAGTCTGAGCGATTCGAAGCCTATGAAGTGAACCCGGACAACCGCCAGGAGATCATTTCCGACGCCCATGAGATCGAAGGCTGGACCAAGTTTACCTTCCCTGGGCGCGGGGATACTTATAGCGCTTTCAAGTGGAATTGGACCCATTTTTCCGGTGTCGACTATGACCAGGCAACCGACAGCAAGGGAATTTTTATGATTAAGGGGCTTAACAAGGGCTGGGCGGATAATGATGAGGTGGATAATGAGAAGGGGAACTTTGACTACCTGATGTTCGCCGATATCGACTACCGCCATCCCGATGTGGTCAAAGAAGTGGAAAATTGGGCCAAGTGGTATGTCCAAGAGACCGGCCTGAACGGCTTCCGACTCGATGCCCTCAAACATATCAACGCCGACTTCATCGAAGAACTGGCGGCCAAGCTTCTGGAAGCTGATCCTGACTTCTACCTGATCGGGGAATACTGGAAGGGGGACTACGCCAGCCTGGAAAATTATATGAACGAAACCAGCTTCGACATCGACCTCTTCGACGTCAAGCTCCACCAAAACTTCAAGGCGGCTTCCGAAGCGGTGGATGGCTTCGACATGTCCAGCCTGCTCGACGATACCCTACTCCAGAAGAACCCAACCCTGGCCATCCCCTTCGTTGACAACCATGACTCCCAACCTGGCCAATCTCTGGAATCCTGGGTCCAAGACTGGTTCAAACCCCTCGCCTACGCCCTTATCCTCCTCCACCAAGACGGCCTGCCCTGCGTCTTCTACGGCGACTACTACGGCATTGGCGGTGACAAGCCCATCCCTGGCAAACAAGAGCTCCTCGACAAACTCCTGGACCTCAGACAAAAACAAGCTTACGGCAAGCAAAACAACTACTTCGACCACCCCAACTGCGTCGGCTTCACACGCGAAGGCGACGACGACCACCCCGACGGCCTCGCCCTCCTCATGTCCAACGGCGAAGCCGGCTTCAAAGACATGTACGTCGGCCAAGCCCACGCTGGCCAAGAATGGCAAGACGCCCTCGGCAAGAGCCAAGACACCATCACCATCAACGACGACGGCTACGGCCACTTCACCTGCCCAGCAGGAGGAGTCTCTGTGTGGACAAGGGTGTGAGGGAGCGCGGGTAGAAGTGGATCTCTGGAGCAAAAGACCACAGAAGTCTAGAAGACTTCGGCGGAATTTTGTGAAGAGGAGCCACTTCTGCGCGACCGAACCCGACTATACAGGGTGTGAGAGGATGCGGGTAGAAAGGGACCTCTGGAGCAAAAGGGATAAGAACGGCTCTAGCCGGTCGTTCCCTTTTGTGAAGAGGAGCCCTTTCTGCATCCTCGAACCCGACTATAGGGTGTAAGGGCTGGCGCTCAGCTTTCGTTCACTGGAGCAAGTCACCAGAGCAGTCTCATAGACTGCGGCGGAGACTTGTGAAGTGACACGAAAGCTGCCAGACCAAACCCGACTTCACCATACAATAATCCAACAAGCTAGGCTTCGGCCTGGCTTGTTTTCCTTCTTAAATCATGCAAAATCAAGAAAATCTGTACATGTTGGCTGATGATTCGGGAATCCGCAAGGGGCAACTTCTACTCGGAGGCCTGGAGTGGGGATTGGCAAGGTCTAATCCACAGAGAAGATGCCCGAGTGGGGATTGATACACTCTAACCCACACTAAAAGCTTCAGAGTGAGGCTTCAAAAGTTACAACACACAATTGAGCCCCGCAAGTGAGGCTTGACTGACCCCAGCACTCACTCGAAGGCAGCAAGTGGGGCTTGGACAAAAGCACCCGCTCCTTTTTAAACATCTGTTCCAAAAGTCAGTTCTGATATCCATTCCATATAGGGCATAAGGGTTAACACTTTCATTCCCTCAAGATTTATTGTAGAATTTAATTGGGCCATAATAATTCTCCTTTCGATGCCAAAGCATCACTTTTTACAGCAATTTAAGCATGATTATTATGGCCCTTTTTGTGTGCCATTATTTCGATTTAATGAACTGACTTGCTAACGAGCCATACAAAAGCAAGCCGCACGTCCCATACATTCTAAACAAAAAAGGCCCTCCCAAAGATCTTAACTCAGATGCTTGGGAGGGCCTTGCTTCATTCTATGATTTATCTGCTCGGGATTCTTGATTTTTAGCGAATTGGCGCTTGTTTAGGACTTGCTGGTAGACGGATTCCACCAAGAGCCCAAAGACCTTGGAGGAGAAATTCTGTTGGACATAGTTGGCGGCCCGGCTGCCTAAGCGGCGGCGGGTACCCTGGTCTTGCAAGCGGTCTAAATAGGCCGCAAATTCGTCGAAATCGTGGTACTGGTAGCCATTGTAGCCGTCAATTAGGACCGCCTCCAGGCAATCGTCGGCGCGGCAGAGGGCGGGCCGTCCGGAAGCCAGGGCCTCGATATAGGTCAGGCCCTGGGTTTCACTGGTCGAGCCGCTGACAAAGATATCCCCGAGCTGGTAGTAGCGGGCGACGTCTTCTTGGGCGACCTTGCCGGTAAAGATGACCTGGTCCTCTAGGTGATAGCGACTCACTTCAGCTTCTAAGTTGCCGCGGTAAGGACCGTCGCCCACCACAAGCAGGCGGAGGTCCGGCCGCTGCAAGCGGGCGAGATAGGCAATGATTTCTTGGAGATTCTTCTCCTTGGCCAGCCGCCCGATGGAGACCAAGACGAGCTGGTCATCGCTCAGCCCCAGAGCCCTTTTCTGCGCCTTTAATTCTTCTTCCGGCAAGGCCTGTTGGAAGCGGGCCAGTTTGATCCCTGTTGGAATAATTTCGATGGTCTGGTCGACGCCATAATCGCGCAGGAGCCGCTCCACCTTCTTACTGGGCGCAATCACCGCATCGGTCGCGCGCAGGGTCAGGTAGGAGACCACCGAAACAATCTTCTTCCCTGTCGCCTTGCTGGGGGAGAAATAATGGGTATAATCTTCATAAACCGTGTGGTAGGTATGGACAATAGGGATATCCAGGGCCTTGGCAATGGTCCGCGCCGCGTGAAAGGTCGAAAATTCACACTGGGTATGGATAATGTCTGGGGCCCAGTCAATAATCTCCCGGATAATACTGTGGTTGATGGGCAGGCTGATGCGGGCGCCAGGATAGATCTTCCCCACCTTGATGGAATTGAGGTAATAAACGCCCGACTCCTTGGCAATGGCCTGCTTGTCTCCCAGGGTCAGGATCCGGACATCATGGCCCCCCCTCAATTCTTCGCGCAAAGTCATTAAAGAAGACACCACGCCATTAACAGCAGGCTTATATAAGTCAGTTGTGATTAGAATCTTCATCGTTAACAGTACGCTCCTTAACTTCCACTTCTTACCATGCATGCTTATTATAGCAAACCCCCACAAAGCAGCGCAATCTCCCCTGATAATCTTAGGGGAAGCTTAAGTATAGATCTTTCCCATCCATTCTTTCAAAGTCGTCTAGATTAGAATTGTTTTTGATGAGTATAAGATGAGATAAGTCTTAGATTGTTTTGCTTTTAGTTTAACTTTGTGCTATTATTTTTAATAACTTATAATGATTCATAATATTCACATTAATAAGATAGGAAGTGTCATGATGGCAGATCAAGAAAAAGATTATCGGATCCAAAGTCAAGTCTACGATCCAGACGTACGAATGCCGAACCGTGCGATGATGCGGGCGGTAGGCTTAACCGATGAAACCTTCAAGAAACCTAAGATTGGGGTTGCTAATACCGAGAGCGATATTACCCCTTGTAACATGCATATGGGGGACCTAGCGGATGAAACCATCCAAGCCATTAAGGACTACGGCTACCACCCCTTCGAATTCCATACCATTACGGTCTCTGACGGGATCTCGATGGGGACCCAGGGGATGCGCTTTTCCCTGCCTTCCCGTGACTTAATCGCCGACTCCATTGAAACAGTTGTCAACGGCGAAAACATGGACGGGGTTGTGGCCTTCGGGGGCTGCGATAAGAATATCCCCGGCTGTTTGATCGGGATTGCCAATGCGGGCCTCCCTGCTGTCTTCGTCTACGGAGGCACCATCCTGCCGGGCCAAGACCGCGAAGGCAAGGATATTGATATTGTGTCCGCCTTCGAAGCAGTTGGCCAATACGCCGCTGGAACCATCGAATACGACCGTTTCCGCGACGTTGAATTAAATGCCTGCCCTGGCGCCGGTTCTTGCGGTGGGATGTATACCGCTAATACCATGGCCTCAGCCGCAGAAGCTTTGGGCATGTCTCTACCAGGCAGCTCCAGCCACCCTGCCGTATCCCAAGAGAAGCACGATGACTCGCGGGCAGCCGGCCAAGCAGTCTGCAAGCTAATCGAGAAACGTATCTATCCTAAAGATATCATGACCAAGGAAGCCTTTGAAAATGCTATTACTTTGGTTATGGCTCTGGGCGGGTCAACCAACGCCATCCTTCACTTATTGGCCATCGCCCATGCGGTAGAAGTTGACGTGACCTTAGAAGACTTCGAACGTATCCAAAAACGCGTCCCTCACTTGGCTGACCTGAAACCTTCTGGCCGCTATGTCTTCAACGACCTCTACAAAGTCGGCGGCGTCCCAGCGGTGATGAAATACTTGTTAGAAGAAGGCTACCTCCACGGCGACTGCCTGACTGTTACAGGAAAGACCCTAGCCGAAAACTTGGCAGAAATGCCAGGTCTGAGCGAAGGACAAGACGTCATCATGCCGCTCTCTGCGCCTAAACGTGAAGACGGTCCATTGATCATCCTGCGCGGTAATCTAGCTGAAAAGGGCTGTGTGTCTAAACTTTCTGGGCTTAAGGTCATGCACCACTCCGGGCCTGCCCGCGTCTTCAACACAGAAGACGACGCTGTTGAAGCAGCGACCCGGCAAGAAATTGTCCCAGGCGACGTTGTCATCGTCCGCTATGTGGGACCTAAAGGCGGGCCAGGTATGCCTGAAATGCTTTCCCTCTCCTCTATCTTAGTGGGTGAAGGCTTAGGTGAATCCGTTGCCCTCTTGACTGACGGCCGCTTCTCTGGTGGGTCACACGGTCTGGTTATCGGACACATCGCCCCTGAAGCCATTGTCGGCGGGACCATCGCCCTGGTTGAAGAAGGCGACACCGTCACCATCGACGTGCCAAGCCGGTCCATCACCCTTGAAGTCAGCGACGAAGAATTAGCCAAGCGTCGGGAAAAACTGGTCCTCCCAGAACTCCTCAAGAAAGGTGCGCTCGGTAAGTATGCCCACAACGTCACCTCTGCCGACCGCGGCGCCGTCACCGACTACGTCAACCGGGACGAAGACTAGGCGAATGCGTATTCCGCATGCATAATTAAAATTCTAAAGAAGAGGCTTGGAAAAAAGTTCCGGCCTCTTTTTTAAAAGCGAACATTTTTCTAAAACGTGTTCCAAAAGTCAGGCCTGACATCCACTTCACGAACTATGTCCAATCGTTTTCCAACGATTTCCCATAGTTCGTTCCAGTGGTTCAGGCCTGATCGACTTTTGTCACACTCTTTTTCTTCTGCAATAGCTTTTGGAAACGCTGAATTGCCAGAATATAAGAAGACTTGAGCGTAACTTTTGTTATTGGGCGGGTTTCTTGTTATGCTAGATTTAGATTAAATAGAGGAGGATGCTAAATGTTTGTTATTTTACAAAAAATTACTACTGAAGCAGAACACACTGAAGATGTGATCAAAAAATTAGGCGACCGTGAAATCATCACTGAACAAGACGGTTTCATCGACATGTCTGTCCTCAAAGCCGAAGAACAAGAAGACGGCAAAGATATTGTCTTCGTCATCGGCCGCTGGGAAAACAAAGACGCCTGGGCCGCCTGGGAAGCATCCGACAAGCGTGACCAACCAAACGACCCTGACAAGTCAGAAAT
Source organism: Aerococcus sanguinicola (assembly GCF_001543145.1). NCBI lineage: Bacteria > Bacillati > Bacillota > Bacilli > Lactobacillales > Aerococcaceae > Aerococcus > Aerococcus sanguinicola. The sequence continues at coordinate 858,051 of NZ_CP014160.1, forward strand.
CATTTCAATGACCGCAGGAAAATTTGACAGCCAAGTCATCTTAGAAGGCAAAAAATAAGGGTGTGAGCAAAGGCGGTTAGAAAGGGATGACTGGAGGCAAAGAGGATAAGAGCGGCTTCAGCCGATCGTTCCACTTTGCTGAAGTCACTCCCTTTCTGCCTTTGCGAACCCGACTAAATAAGGGTTAGACTATAAAGCAAAAGACGAGCTCCTTTTCAGGGACTCGTCTTTTTGCTTCCTTAATAATTAATCTCAGCCACTAGTTAAAAGAGAATGACTGATCCAACTGGATGCGGTCCGACAAGTTTGGATGGGATTAGTAAGAGGTAGCTTTCAATTTGCATGCAAAGCCTCTGAACGCAAATTGAAAACTGCTAACCGCGTGCCCTCACACCCTATACATCAAAAAAAGCGATGCAAGTTGGCTCTGGGCGTTCTTGCTCGCTTAATTTCCCGTGGTGCTAGCGCATATTCGCTAGCTGTGCCAGTTGGAACAACTGACATGCTATGCTTGGACGGTGCCAAGCGATTTGTTTAACTTGACTATAGTATAGCAGGTATTCAGGGGGACGTCAACACTTTTTTAGGCATTTCTAAAAAATATTTAGTTTTTCTTCTGATAACGGAAGGCGACGGTTTCATAAGGGGCCAAATTGACTTGGTCGGAGAGCTTGTCTAAGGGCCCATTGCCCATGATTTTATCGGCGTCAGGCTGAAAGTCGGTGGCGGTCAGGTCCAAGCTCACGGGGGCTGCGTAGAAGTTAGACAGCACCAAGACTTCCTGGTCCTTGTAGCGGCGGCGATAAGCCATGACTTGGGGATGGTCGAGGAAGAGGCCCTCATAGTCACCCTGGCTAATCACCGGGTCGTGCTGACGAAGCTGGATCAAGTCCTGGTAGTAGGCAAAGATCCGCTGACTCAAGGCCGACTGGGCATTGACCTGGTCCGCATTATCGTTCACTGCCAGCCATGGCGTCCCTGTCGTGAAGCCCGCCTGGCCGCCAGCTTCCCACTGCATGGGGGTCCGCGCATTGTCCCGGGACTTCTCCTGGACAATGGCTAGGGCCTCTGCTTGAGACTTGCCGGCCTCCAGTAGGCTTCGATAGGCATTGTGAGTTTCCACATCCTGGTAGTCTTCGATCGCTTGGAAGTTGGCATTGGTCATGCCGAGCTCTTCGCCTTGGAAAATATAGGGCGTCCCCCGCATGAGATGAATCGTTTGGGCCAGCATGGTCGCTGATTCATAGGGATAATTCTCCGGATCGCCAAAGCGGCTCAGCTGGCGGGGTTGGTCGTGGTTGCTCAGAAAGAGGGCATTCCAACCGCCTCCGTCAGACATGCCGCGCTGCCAGTCATCGAGGATTTTTTTAAGAGATAAGAAGTCAAAATCGGCCAAGGCCCACTTCTCACCCTCGGGATAGTCCACCTTGAGATGGTGGAAGTTGAAGATCATGTTCAACTCATCACGGTCTGGATTGGTGTACTTGACCCCCTCAGCCACCGAGGTGGAAGACATTTCGCCCACAGTCACCGTATCCGTGCGCTGGCCAAAGCTAGCCTGGTTCAGCTGGCGCACCCAGTCGTGGACACGCGGGGTATCGGTATAGAGGGCTTTCTCCTGGCTACCCCCATCGCCGGGCCCATCGACTAAGACAGGATCCTTACCGATCACATTGAGGACATCGAAGCGGAAGCCCCGCACCCCCTTATCTAGCCAGAAATTACAAATGGCCTGGCATTCTTTGCGGACGGCAGGATTGTGCCAGTCGAGGTCGGCCTGGCTGACATCATAGAGGTGGAGGTAGTAAAGGCCGGAATCGCCAAAAGGCTCCCAAGCTGGGCCACCAAACTTCGACTGCCAATTGGTCGGCAGGCTCCCATCAGCCTTGGCTTGGCGGAGGATATAGTAATCCTGGTAGGTCGCATCACCCGCCAAGGCCTTCTGGAACCATTCATGGTCAGTTGACGTATGGTTAAAGACCATATCCATCATCACGCCCATGCCGCGCCGGTCAGCTTCCTGGACCAGGTCTTCAAAGTCAGCCATGGTCCCGAAGCGAGGGTCGATAGCCCGGTAGTCGCTCACATCATAGCCATTATCATTCTGGGGCGAGGGATAGACCGGACTCAGCCAAATCATCGTCACCCCCAGCTCTTCCAAGTAAGGCAGGCGCTGGATAATCCCTCTCAAGTCACCGAAGCCGTCCCCATCACTATCCTGGAAAGACTTAGGATAGATTTGGTAGACTGTCATCTCACGAAAAGCCATCAATGAAACTCCTTTCTATTTCTTCACAATATAGCCTAGGCCTTGGCCAGCTTGGTCGGCCTGGTCGAAATCAAAGTCGAGCTGGTCATACTGGTCAGCTTCTGTAAAGACTACCACAATATCGGTCCCCTTGCCCGCTGCTCGGATGTCCTCTAAGTCCATCTCCGCCAATTCTGTTCCGATATCGACTGGGTTGCCGACTTGAACTTTAATGGTGAAAGGTTCCCCTTCCAAATCAACCGTATCTAAACCCATGTGGATGAGGACTTCCACACCAGAATCCGTCTCCAAACCAATCGCGTGCTTGGTAGGAAAAACACTGGTCACTTGGCCGGTGATAGGTGAAACGACCCGGCCATCTGTCGGTTCCACCGCAAAGCCGTCCCCCATCATCTTCTGGGAGAAGACCTCATCAGCCACTTCTGTAATGGCCTTGGCCTTGCCATTGGCGACACTGGCCACTCTTTCTTTAGAGGCTTCTGCCTTAGCGGAAGTCGGTGCCGCTTGGCTAGCTTGTTCGGAAGCATCTTGCTTAGCGCTCACCTTTTGCCCCGAACTATCTTTAACCAAAAAGCCGGTCTTCTTAAAGAGAATGGTCAGGGCAAAGGGGACGACTAAAGCAATCAGCATGGCTAGGAAGAACCAAGCCATGGAAGGGACCTGGATGACGAGGAAGCCAGGCAAGCCACCGATCCCAATCGAATTAGCGGTCACCTTGGTAGCTGTCGACAGGAGGCCCGCCAAGGAAGATCCAATCATCCCGGCCACTAAAGGATACATGTACTTGAGGTTGATCCCGAAGAGGGCCGGCTCCGTGACTCCTAAATAAGCTGATATAGCGGCTGGAATGGTGACCTGGGACTCCTCTTCGTCGTGGCGGGTCATCCACCACACCGCAAGCACTGCTGAACCCTGGGCAATATTCGAGAGGGCAATCATGGGCCAGAGCCCCGTTCCTTGGTAGTCTGCGATCAACTGGGCGTCGACGGCATTGGACATATGGTGGAGGCCCGTCACCACCAGGGGCGCATAAAGGGCCCCAAAGACTGCTCCGAAGAGCCAACTCAAACCTGAAGTCAGACCGGCGTAAACAATCGACCCAATCCAGGTCCCGATCCGCCAACCCACCGGTCCTAGCACGGTATGGGCCAGGATAATCGAAGGGAAGAGGGCCAGGAAGGGAACCAGGATCATCGACAGGTACTCCGGCACGTGCTTGCGGAAGAAACGTTCCAAGTAACCCAGCGTCAAACCTGCGAAGAGAGCCGGCAATACCTGACCCTGGTAGCCAATCTTATCCAAAGTAAAGAAACCGAAGTCCCAGACCGGCACCTCCCCATTGAGGATAGCGGCCGGCGCATCATAGGCATTCAGCAATTGACCAGAGACCAGGGTAATCCCTAAGATGATCCCCAGAATCTGGGTTCCGCCCATCTTCTTCACCACGGACCAGGTAATGCCGACCGGTAGGAAGTGGAAGATGGCCTCACTAGGCAGCCAGAGAAAGTCATCCAAGCCCGCCCAAAAAGTACTTGCTTCTACCAGGGTTTGCCCGTCCAACATGTCCAAGGGAATCCCGCTCAACAAGTTCCTAAAGCCCAGGATCAAGCCCCCAACAATAAAGGCCGGAATAATCGGTGCAAAAACCTCTGCCATAAAGGACAGGGCCCGTTGGAAGGCCGACTGGTTACCCTTGGCCTGGTCCTTAACTTGGTCCTTACTGGTCCCCTCCAGGCCCGACACTGCTTCAAAAGCCTGGTAGAATTCTGACACCTGGTTACCGATAATCACCTGGAACTGTCCGGCTTGGGTAAAGGTCCCCTTCACCGAGGGCAGGGACTCAATTCGCTCCACGTCGGCTTTTCCCGGGTCCTCCAGGGCAAAACGCATCCGGGTCGCACAGTGGGTCACTGCCGCCACATTCTCGCGACCCCCGATGGCCTCCACCAGGACCGCCGCATCTTCTTTAAAATCTGCCATAAGCTCTCCTCCTCAATCATTCTTTATCACCCCCATTATACCCAAAGTAAACCCTTACACCAAGGAAAGTAAACCAAAATAAAAGAAGCTGGAAGGAATCCAACTTCTTGACATATGGTAGGAGTGAGCATCCCTTGCACGGTTGGATTTGCACTCAAAGCCCCTGGATGCAATTGGCCGCTTTCTATTTGCATTCGAAGCTTCTGAGCACAAATGGCCGCTTTCTATTTGCATTCGGAGCTTCTGAGCGCAAATACCCGCTTTCTTAGCAAGTCAGTTCATTAAATCGAAATAACGGCACACAAAAAGGGCCATAATAATCTATGTTTAAATTGCTGTAGGTAGAAGCTTTCTGGCATCGAAAGGAGAATTATTATGGCCCAATTGAATTTTACAATAAATTCCGAGGAGATGAAAACGTTACCCTTCATGACCTATATGGAATGAATGTCGGAACTGGCTTTTGGAACAAATTTTTAAAAAAAAGGAGCTGGCACCTTTGTCCAAGCCCCAATTGCTGCCTTCGAGTGAGTGTTGTAACTTTTGAACCCTCACTCAGATGCCTTTAGTGTGGGTAAGAGTGTATCGATCCCCACTCAGGCATCTTCTCTGTGGGTTAAACCTTGCCAACCCACACTCCAGGCCTCCGAGTGCAACTTGCCCCTTGCGGATTCCCGGACCATCAGCCAACAAGTACAGATTTTCTTAATTTTGCATGATTTTAGAAGGAAAACAAGCTAGGCCGAAGCCTAGCTTGTTGGATTATTATATGTTGAAGGAGCATTGCTTTTCCTTCCTAGTTGGGTTCGGTCTGGCAGGCTTGGAGTGATTTCACCCAAGCGGAACGATCGGCTAAAGCCGCTCTTTTCCGTTTGGGCTCCAGTCATTCAAGTCTAAGCGCAACTGCTCACACCCTTCAGTCGGGTTCGCAAGAGCAGCTTTGGAGTGCTTTCGCAAGTTGGAAACGTGCAAGCGGGGCTTGCCCTTATTCCAACTTACTCCAAGCATCCAAAGCTAAACGCTCTTGCTCACACCCTTCTCCTTAACCGGCGGAAGATTTTAATATTTTGTTGGCCAGTTAGTTTGTAGTAATAGTAGATGATGAGGGTGATGGAGAGGATAGCGGTGCTTGCTTCGACGGCGGTCATGGTGAGCCAGACGCCGGTCAAGTCCCAGAGCCGACTCATCACGAGGAGATAAGGGATGATCAGGATCAAGCCTCGCAAGAGAGAGACCAGCATGGAGGACCTTGGCGCGTTGACTGCCACGGCATAGTAAATGACAAAGAAATTGATGGCCGTCAGCGGATAAGATAGGAAGTAGAGGCGCAAGCCTGACGTGGCCATGGCGGTTAGGGCTGGGTCGGCCTGGCTGTTGAAGATAGCAACCAGGGGATGGGCGCCCACTTGGCCAAGGAGGAGGCAGAAGGCACCAAATACCAGGTAGGTCACTAAGGCCATGCGGAAAACGGCTTGAACGCTGCGGTCATCCCGCGCTCCGTAGAATTGGCTGACCAGGGGTTGGAAACCCTGACCAATCCCCGTTAGGATCGCAATAATGATGATATTTAGGTTGGCAATGATAGCATAGGCTGTCACTCCCAGATCGCCCGCCAGACTCAGTAAGACCTGGTTGAAGGCGAACATCACCACAGCTGACGAGAATTCATTCATAAAGGAGGATAAACCATTGGCTACTACAGAAGCTAAGTCGCGCCATTGGAAGTGAAAGCTGCGGAACTTCAACTGGCTGTCTCCGCGGCGGAGATGGTTAGCCGCTAAGACTAGGGAGAGGATTGGCGAGAAGCAAGTCGCCAGTGCCGCTCCGGCCAGGCCCCATTGGAGGGGGAAGATAAAGATGTAGTCCAGCACAATGTTAGCCAGGCCACCAGCCAAGAAGGCAATACTAGCTAAGCGCGGCGCCCCATCATTGCGTAGGAAAGATACCATGACAAAGTTCAAGATAAAGGCTGGTGTAAAGAGGGTGTAGACCGCAAAATAATCCCTGGCCCAATGATAGAGCTCTCCTGATGCCCCCAAAGCTTGAAGCAGAGGGCCACGGAAGAAGAAACAGATGGCCACAATCAGCAAACTCAACAAGCCAGCAGCCAGAGCAGTCAGCGAGAAAATCTCTTGGGCCGTCCGCACCTGGCCCCGCGACTTTTGAATAGAGAAGAGGGTCGCTCCCCCTACCCCAAACATCCAGCCCAGTCCTGAAATCACATGGACCACCGGAAGTACCAGGTTCAAGGCTGCAATCCCTTGTCCCCCAATCCCTTGGGCAATGAAGAAGGTATCCGCCAAGACAAAGAGCGAATAGCCGACCATGCTCAAGGTAGCGAAACTCACATAACGCACAAAATTCTTTAGCATATCATCCGACTCCTTTCTTCGTACAAAAAGCACCCCATTTTTATGCCGCTTAGCGAAGCATAAAAATAAAGTGCTTTGGCAAGCAGGCATTGCTGCTCACTTGCTCGTCTCTAGACCCCACCTATGATAATGAAGATAGGTCCATAATTCAAGGGCTAGTTGAGAATTTCTTCTAAGTTTTTAAGTTTGCCTCCTAATAACCATAGCGGATCTGAGACAGAGCTGATAATTCCTTCAAGAGGGCTTCTTGGTCATCGGGTATAACTTGGCCGTCTGCACGCAAGGCCTTGGACAAGTCCAAGTTGAGCCGGGTCAAGATATAGGGAGCTGAGGTCCCACTCTCCTGAAATTCTAGCAAGTAATCAGCTAGGACCTGTTTCAAAGCAGGCTGGGAAGGACCTAACTTACCCTCTATCTCTTGAATCAATTTAATCGCTTCTTTGCGGCGATCTTGCCCGCCCGCAAACCATTTCAAGGCTGCCATAAGCGCCACCTCCTTAATTGATTAAAATGATTATACGCCCTCTCCTCAAAAAAGACAAAAAAAGCTGGAAGCAACTTAGCCTCCAGCTTTAAGATTTATTATTTCATTTTATTTTTCTGTCGTTTCTTTTTTTTCGCTATCCCCACTGTCTTCCTTGTCAGCTTGGTCTTGGTCCTTGTCTTCTGAGGCTTGGTCTTGGCTTTGTGGGGCGGACAAGCTTTCAAAGAATGGGCGTCCTAAGTCTAGGAAGTTGCCCCGACGGAAGTTTGGGAAGAAGTTATTAAATTCTTGGTTAAAGCGTTGGTGCATTTGGTTGAAGCGGTCCATCATGGCGTCGTATTGGGCTTGGTTTTCTTCCGTTACATCCACCCAACCGGTATCTTGACCGTTCACATTCACCCGCATCTTCCGGCTAACACGAGGTTGTTCACTTGCGCTTGGACGGGATGGGGTATTTTCACTTGCCTTAACGCTGTAGTTAGCCACGTCCTTATCTTCTAAGTCATTCACATCAACTTGGAAGCGGGCATCTTTTTCTTTTAAGAAGTCTAATTTTTCTTGGTCCGAAAGGTTGGCATAGCGGATAAAATCGTCTTCATTCAGTTCAGCTAGCAAAGTTCCTTTCCCGAATTTTTCACTGTTTACATCTGCAGTCACTGTATAACGTTTCATCAATGATCACCTTTCTTTATCATCATCTCGAGGGATCCTTTCCCTCTTCACTTATTATTATACCAAATTGGTCAGGAAAGGTCAATGATAATTAGTCAAAAATAGTCAAACTCTTTAAAATAAATCTAAGTGAATATTTTGTGAACGCTTTCTTTGTTTGTTAAAATAAAATTATAAAGACCATCCTTAACGCAATCATCAAAACAAGGAGGAAGCACCATGGAAAACCAAGCATTGAAAAAATTCTCTACCGGCCTCTTAACCTTCCTATTGGTATACTTTGTCAGCAGTGCCGAACCCAAGTTAATGGACCAAGAAGCCTTCATGATCATCCAGCTGGTATCAATTATTGCTGGCACTCTGGCCATTCAGTACCTCTACCGGCACTAAGAAATGACACATAGCCGGAAGTCTGAACACACAATCAGAAGGAGCGAATGGAGATTGACCAAGGTCTAGGCACAAGCACAGCCTCCGAGTGTGGGCTGGCAAGGAACAAGCCACAAAGACAAGCTCCAAGTGGGGCTTCCTAAAACCCAAGACACAATCAGACCTTCCGAGCGGGGGTTGACAAGACTCAACACTCACTCAAAGTCTTCGAGTGTGGCTTGCTGACCGAGTCGAGTATATGTTAACAACACAGCTCCTACTATATAAAGAAAAAACAGGAATTTCCTCAACCATCGAGGGAATTCCTGTTCTTATGTTTATTATATATTAGTGATTCTCTATTTTTTAGTAGTGGTGAGTAGTAATTGCAGAATAGTTATTGCATCAGCTATTGTGAGCAGGAGTGGAGCTTTGAATTTTGTCGTTAGCCATGAACAAGCAAGCGATGTGAATTACGGATAGTAGGCGATTAGCCGTACTAGCCAAAACCTGTTCCAAAAGTCAGCTCTGATTCCACTTCACAAAGGCTGGCCGAGCCTCTAACAAGGCTCTTCCATCCTTTGCTCCAGTGATTCAGAGCTCCCGACTTTTGTCACACTCTTATTTGAAGCTCGCTAGGCGAGAGACTTTGGCTCGAGCCGGTGCTGCTCTAGCCGTTGGAGCCTCAGCGACTTACGGATAGAGTACAAGACGGCAACAGCCGTTCTTGATCTTCTATCTTTTAACGACAAAATTCAAAAGCGAAACGGATGCTCATCAACACCATTGCTAATAACCATTTTCCTAAGCGGCTTCAGATTCTGATTCAGCCTGCATTTGTTCGAGCTTAAATTCAACCTTATCGCCAGCTTTGAGTTCTGTCTGGTCAGCGCCTTTAGGGGCCATCTCACCATTGACATAATACATCCAATATACTTCATTACCTTCATCCTGGCTGACACCATTGATGGCTTTAACGAAGCCTTTATCTTCTTCCACATCGAAGTTGGCTTTCAGGGCATCCATCACCTTGTCACCTTCTTGGAAGGTCACTTGCTTGGTTTCAGCTTCGCCTTCTAGGGGTTGGATGCTAAAGGTTGCTTCTTGCTTGGCTTGTTCCTCTGTCTGAGCGGTGCTTTGGTCAGCTGCTTTGTCGTCAGCGGGTTGTTGGCAGGCACCGAGCAGGGCCATCGAGGTCAGTAATAAGAGCCATTTTTTCTTCATGGTAGATCCTCCTTAAGTTCTAATACTTTAACTTTAAGCGATTCCAGGCATAAGGTCAATCCTTTCTCGATCTTTAAGCCTAAAAAAATGCGATAGGATGGAAGTATGTTATAGTTAGATTAGATAATTATCATGAAAAAGGAGGACCTCCATGTCTTATGAACTGATTTCAATTGAAGGCGGCACTTTCCGCATGGGGAGCGACCAGAAGTCTTGTGGTTTCGATCGGGACCAGGAAGGCCCCAGTGTCGAGCTGGAAGTAGCTGATTTCGCTATGGGTGCCCAAACGGTGACCAACCGTGACTTCCAGGCCTTCTTCCTGGATACCGCCTATGTTACCGATGCTGAGCGTTATGGCTCGTCCAATGTCTTCTTCCTCCTCATCGATGAAGACAAGCGCGACGACTATCCCTTAACCGCCGGCACGGACTGGTGGCACGAGGTGGCGGGCGCTTCTTGGCGGCAACCGGAAGGCCCAGGTTCAACGCTAGAAGGGCGGATGGACCACCCCGTTGTCCACGTCTCCCACAACGATGCCCTGGCCTATTGCCAGTGGGCGGGACTCCGATTGCCTAGTGAATCAGAATGGGAATACGCTGCCCAAGCTGGCCACCGGGACGGCCGCATCTATCCTTGGGGCAATGAGCTCGAAGCAGACGGCAAGCACTGGGCCAATGTCTGGCAGGGTGACTTCCCCAACGAGAACACGGCCGCAGACGGCTATGTCGGGACTGCCCCTGCTAAAGCCTATGCGCCCAACGACTACGGCCTCTACCAGATGATCGGTAATGTCTGGGAATGGTGCAGCAATCCTGGCCGCATCCCCCTGACCCAGTTCCAGGATAAAACCGCTGAGGACTGGGCTAAGGCCTACTCTGGCTATGACCGAGCCACCGACTTCGCCCTCAGAGGGGGGTCTTTCCTCTGCCACCATTCCTACTGCCAACGCTACCGGATTGCTGGCCGCAACGCCAACAATGCCCTCTCCAGCACCTCCAACACGGGCTTCCGCTGTGCTCAATCCCGCGCTTAAGATAGAAAGAAGGTTTTTATGCTTTATCTCTTATATTTTATCGTTATCCTCTTCTCCAATACGGTAGGGGCCGTCTCAGGTATGGGAGGCGGCGTGATCATTAAACCCGCCCTGGATGCGATCGGTGCCCACCCCCTCAATGTGATTGGCTTCTTCTCCAGCGCTGCCGTCTTCACCATGTCCATTGTTTCCATCATCAAACAAGTGCGCGGTGGCTTCCAGATCTCCTGGCAGCGCCTCCTCGCCATTGCCTTCGGGTCCATTATCGGCGGTCGCTTAGGGGACACCATCTTCAACATCCTCATGTCCCTCTACAATAACCCCGATAAGGTCCAACTGATCCAAATTATCATTACCATCATCACCCTGGGCCTCTCCATCTGGTACACCTATGACCCCAGCCGCAAGCAACTCCGCTTGGCTGGCCTCTTCAGCTTCTTCCTCGCCTCCCTGGCCCTGGGCGTCCTCTCGACCCTGCTCGGCATCGGTGGTGGCCCCATGAACGTGGCCCTCTTCATCGCCCTCTTCGGCGCCTCAACCAAGCAAGCCACAGTCTACTCCATCATCACTATCTTCTTCTCCCAGCTCTCCAAACTCACCAGCATCGTCCTGGCCGGCAGTGTCGCAGCGGGCTCAACCAGCTTCCTCCTCGTCATCCTTCCCGCTGCCGTTATCGGAGGCTATATTGGGTCTGCCCTCAACCAGCGCATGACCAACAAGGCCGTCAACCGGACCTACCTCATCATCACGGCCTCCGTCATCCTCCTCAATATCGTCAACGGCGTACGACTATTCCTATAAAAATAAAGCATCCCAAAAGCTGGCGCAAGCTGCTAGCTTTTGGGATGGTTTTTATTTTTATCTTATTTCAGACGCTATTAAAAGTTAATCCTAATAGCCATTATATAATTTATTTGCAATCTACTTCTGAGCAGAAGTGGAGCGTTGAAGTTGGCCCTTAGCCATGAAAAAGCAAGCGATGTGAATTAGGGATAGTAGGCGCCAGCCGTACTAGCCCTTTGAAGCTCGCTAGGTGAGGGGCCTTGACCCGAACCGGTGCCATGGCTTTTTAAGGGTCAAATTCAAAAGCGCAGCGGATGCTCAGCAATACCATTTATTCAAATAAACTCAATTCACTCTTACCTCGCGGGAAGAAGCGCGTTTTGCCGATGCGGCAGAGTTTGAGGAGGGCTTGGTTGTCGGGATTGGACTTGCCATGGGCTTCGCTGCGGCAGACCCGGAAGACGGTGTTGGCGAAGATATCCGCGACTTGGATCATGTTCTCATCTTGGGAGTCCTTGTACTCGACATGGACATCGTGGAGCCAGCGCTTTTCGATGGTCATGATAATCTGCAGGTATTCCTCCAGTGAATTCAGCGACCGCAAGGCCTGGTTGCGGTTATCGATCATCATCTGCAGGTTTTCTTTTTCATTTTGGCGGTGGCCCGCAATTTCCTTGATGGCCAAGCCAACGAAATAATTGAAGGTCAGAGAGGGTTTACGCAGGAGATTGGGGTAGACTTGAAAATTATCGATCACCAAATAGTGGAAGACCGCATCTGTCTCATCCCGCAGGGCCTTGAAGATCTGCGCCTTCATCCCATCCGGCATATTGGACCCCTTGATCTCTTCATCGGCGGTCTTTTTCGACTGGGACTTATCCAGATAGGACTGCTTATTGCGGCGAAAGATCTCTGCGACATGGTCGGGACGGTCGGTCTGCACAAAGGCCATAACAAAATAACGACCGTCTGGGTTCTTTTTGCGGTTGATCGACCCTGATTCATCGACAAATAGTTGCATCCTGGTCCCTCCTAGTCCAAGCGATTCTTCAAGTCAATCCGCATGGCGTAGAAGTCGCCATGGAGGGCTGCTTGTTGGTGGATGACCTCTAAGAGCCGGAAGACTTCCCCCGCATTCCCTCTCAGGGTCACGCAATCATCAGCCTCTGACAAGTCATAAGGGATGCCGGACGATTCGATCCGGTCCAAGAAGTAGGCACGCTGCTGGCTCAGGTCCTGGTCTTCTTCCGCGACCAGGGTCAGCTTGGCTTAGACCCGGTCCGCCTTCTCGAAGAGGACACAAGCAAAACTTGCGGCCCGGCCCTTCTCCGACAGGCTCATCTCCAAGTCACTAGACAGCTTAGCCGGATCCGAATTAGGGAGGACAAAGAGGCCCTCCGCCGTATCCACCAGGTTAGTTTCATCCAAGCTTCTCAAGTCTGTCAAATCACGAAAATGCGCCTGGCTGTAGATGTCCCCACCCTTACTGGCATAGGCTTGACCCCAAGCCCCAGACTTGGTAATGGATCCCAGTAAGATCTGGCCACCCGGCTTCACCACCCGGCGGAATTCCCGGTAGAGGGCGTCCAGGTCCTCCACGAATTCAATGGCAGTCATGGACAGAACGGCATCGAAAGAATTATCCTCAAAGGCCAGGTCCTGCATGTCCATCAGCTGGAAGTCTACCTCCAAGTTCTCCGCTTGAACATTCGCCTCCGCCTGGTCCAACATGCCCTGGGAAATATCGATCCCCACAACCTCTGCCCCGTGCTTGGCCAATTTGATACTGTAATTCCCAGTCCCACAGCCCGCATCGAGGACTCGCATGCCTGGCTGGACTGTCAACAAGGAAAAGGCCAGGTCGGTCTCTACCTTATCCACAAATTTCCCCATGGGCTTATCGTACCATCGATCATAATCCTTGGCTTGGTCATCAAAAATTGCCATCAAAACCCCTTCTTTCTACCTACTGCAGTCGGATTCGAGGATGCAGGAAGGGCTCCTCTTCACCAAAATCCGCCGAAGACCTCCAGTCTTCTTTGGCTTTTGGCTCCAGAGGTCTCTTTCTCCCGCTAGCCCTCACACCCTTTCCTAGTCGGGTTCGCAAGAGCAAACTTGAAGTGACTTCACCCAATCGAAACGATCGGCTACAGCCGCTCTTTTTCGTTTGGGCTCCAGTCATTCAAGTCTAAGCAGTCTTGCTCACACCCTTTATAGACTTTGCTTAAATCTATCATAGCGGAACCTATACTAACAATTCAAGCCAGAGGATGCAAGGGGGATAGGAAAATAAAAGTGCTCTGTGACTAATTAAATCGATGAGCATCCGTTCTGCTTTTGAATTTGGTCCTTAAAAAGCCACGGCACCGGCTCGAGCCAAGGTCTCTCGCCTAGCAAGACTTAAACGGCTAGTACGGCTAAAAGATTAGCCTACTAGCCGTAATTCGCTTTGCTTGCTTTTTCGTGGCTAAGGACCAACTTCAACGCTCCACTCCTGCTCACGCTTATCTAACAAAAAACACTTTTAATTATTCGGCATAAAAATATCAGCACTCATAAAAGTACAAAAAGCTCCCGCGCTGAGGAGCTTCTTGTTTTCTTACACTAAACGATACTACTATTCAAAAGGATTGATCTGCTCATAAGAGTCGTAACCTGCCTGGTAGGACGCTTTATACTCATCAAAGTTATTATAAAGGTCTACGCCAAAGGACAAGAGACCCATCACAACCAAAGCAATCAATAGCTTAATCAGGAGTGAATTTCTTTCTTCGGCTTTCATAAGACACCTCCTCATTCTGACAACAAGTTGTCTTTGAGCAAGAATTTAAAGACTAGCCAGTCCCAGCTAGGGGCCTTCCCCTAGTCAAAAGGACTGATCTGCTCATAAGAGTCATAGCCTGCCTGGTAGGCTTCCCGGTAGGTATCGCCATTCCGGTAAAGATCGACACCTATACAGACCAAGGCCAGGACAATGAGAACCATAATAAACTTAGCTAGAGGACTGACTTTTTTATCTGTCATCATACACCTCCTAGGCCCTGTGAGCCTGCCGCCAACGACGATAGCGGAGACTAATTTCCAAGGCTAAAGCCACAAAAAAGATAAAAGTTAAGATGGATTTGTAATCTTCCCAAACAAGCAGGGGGTCGCTCTTGGAAAGATAAGAGGTCACAATTTGAATGGTCAAGGCAGCTAGCCCGGCATCAAATAGGATTCTTATTTGCTTCTTACGGTCTTCAGGCATCTGTGGCACCACCTCCTTTAATAGGTTCAAAAGCTTACAAGGAAAGCCCCCATAAGTTATTGCCTAATTGCTTGTGGTCCAGAAGCTTACGCCAGAGCTCTTTCTCCTCTGCAGAGAATTCTAGCTTCTCCGAGCTCTTGACAATCGGAGCTTTTTCTAGGAATTGTTGGATTTGACCCGTTAAGGCCACTCCCTCTGCTTCTTTGACTTCATCTAAACTTTCCCGAACAAAACGTGTTGTCCGAGCCTCAGGATGGTTGGCTTCCAAGCTTTGGACCAAATCCTCCAAGCTCTCAGTGAATGATTGTTTTAAATCCATAATGGGCCTTCCTTTCTCAGTAAGCGTATCAACAATAAATCTTTCATCACCTTTATCTAGTCGGTAGATTCCGGTACCACGCGGGTACTTTGGTAACCTTCCACTAAAGCATCGAAATTGCGGTATAAATCAGCTCCTAGGCATAAAATCGCTAAGACAATTAAAAACAGGATAAATCGTTTCAATCCATTGTGCTTGTCATCCTTTGTCCCCATTCGACTACCTCCTTTTGCTGTGACAAAGTTAGCCAAAAACTTATTATTTTTGTTGGCTTTGCACCTGAATCTTACAATCCTAGTATAGCAAAAAACTATGTTAGCGTTTTAAATTCATCATATCTGGTCGTTTTTTCATCATATCCGGTTCTTTTGAACTTATTTATAGCATTAATTGACTTTTATTTAAGATTTCCTTATGATAAATGTACATTAATTCACTAGATGGGAGTGACTACTATCCCTTATTATTTAGCACTTCTCAACGCGACGATACAAGCTATTTTGTATACGTCTTTGCCTATTTTTTCTTTGAAGACTAACCATCCTTTGACCAAGACACTCATGGTTAGTTTCACCTATCTATTCTTTCAAGGCATGCTAAGGGAATTAGTTCATTTCCAATCCTTGGCCACGGTTCTTGTCATTCTTTTTCTCTTCTTTCTTCTGCAAAAAAATTCAGAGAACGATTACTTACTTCTAAATTTTTTATTATTAAATCATATTTTCCATGCGATGGTCAGGTTAGCTTGCTTTGCTCTTCCCATGAACCTGCTTCAAATCGAAGGCACAGATTTATTTCTAAGCTTTTGGTTCTTAGAAATAGGGGTGACTTGGGCTAGTTATTACCATATTCGTCAAGATGGCAGTCTTTTTCGACTCTTTAAGGGAATTTTTAACGATCGAATATTCACGATTCCTCTCTTATGTTTTATTGGTCTGACCATTCTCTCTGACTTCTTTTACCAAAATCCCAACTTATCTTATGCCAAGGTCTTAATGGGCCTGCTCACTTTCATGGCCTTTCAACTCTTACTCGCCCTCCTCCTCGCCTTCCTCTACTACCGGCGCAAGATAGCGGACCAGGCGGCTGAGTCCCAGGCCTTGCGAACGGAAGACTTGGCCCTCTACCTGGACCGCTTGAAAGATAATCAGAACAGTATTCGAAAGATCCGCCACGACCTCAATGACCTCTTGTCCTTGTCCCAATTGATGGTCCGCGACCAGGACTTCGACCACTTGGCAGACTACCTAGACAAGTTGTCGACCTATGTGAAAGAAGAGATGCCCCAGGAGACTTCATCCAACCTGGCCGACCTCCAGCAGATTGAAGACCAGGACCTGCGCTATCTCCTCATGTCCAAGCTCTTGGAGTGGGAGAAGGCGGGGATTCCCTACCACTTCGAATGCTTCTATCCTCTGAAGACTCTGCCGATCAACAGCTTCGACCTCATGCGCTGTCTGGCGATCCTGCTTAATAATGCCTCTGAAGGCCGGCAAGCGGCGCGTCCCAGCCATGAAGAGATGATCGACATCCTCATGCTGGCCGATGACCAGGGTCTGGAGATCCAGGTGACCAATCCCAGTCCTGCGATTACAGTCCAGGAAGCCAAGCAGACCGGCTTTTCTACCAAGGAGGGCCATCGCGGACTAGGCCTGACCAACCTGGAAGAGATCCTCAGCGCCTATCCCAATGCCCTCCTCAACTTGACCTATCAGGAGGGCCGCTTCCATGCCCAACTCTACCTGACCTATCTCTAGAAAGGAGGCCCAGCTATGCACCCCGTTTATCTCTTAGAGGATAATCCCAGCCAGCTCCAAGCCATCACAGGCATCATCGAAGACTACATCCTCTTCCATGACGCCAGCTTCTACTTGGCCAAGGCCAGCAGTGACCCCCAAGCCATTGTGGCGGCTTTCCCCGACCAGCCTAGCCAACCAGGCCTCTACTTCCTAGACATCGAAATCGAGGGCCAGGCAGAAGGTCTAGCCCTGGCCCAAGAGATCAAGCACTTAGACCCCTTCGGACGGATTGCCTTCATCACCGCCCACCCCTCCTATGCGCCCCTGACCCTCAAACACCACCTGGAGCCCCTGGCCTATATCCACAAAGAAGATTTCGACAGCTTGCGCCAAGAGATCATCATCTGCTTCGAGCTCTTCTACCAGCGCCTCTATCCTGGCCAGGAAACAAAGACGCCCAACATCCAAATTAAGTCGGGCTCACAAACCTATCTCGTCGACCCAAAAGACCTCTTCAGTATCCAAACCACCCAGAAGCCCCATATCCTAGAGTTCACTACCCGGTCCAGCACCCTACAAAGCTACGGTGCCCTCAAAGACTTCGACCAACTTCCCGGCTTCTTCCGCCTCTCCCAGTCCGCCCTCGTCAACCTAGACTTAGTCGACCAGGTCGCCCCGCTTAAACGCCGGGTAACCCTAAGCAACGGCCAAGTCTTCAGCTTCTCCCGCAAGTACAGAGCGAGCCTCAACCAAGCCCTGGCTGAGCGGAAAGCTCGGTCTGACCAAAAAGACAATTAAAAATCCGTCACTTGCCCTTCTTATTAGGCTGTGACGGATTTTTTAATAAGAAAAAGCCCCTAGCTAGGAGGAGCTTTTGGAAAATATATTACGTTTTCGGCACTGAGCTTTGGGGTCTATGTGAGTGGATAGCCTCTAAAGCGAATTAAAGCCTGCTTCTAAACCTGCCACAATCGCATCCAAGTTGGAGATAATGGCCAGGGCAAAGACTAAGAAAAGAGCTGCAAGCCCTACACTTATTAAGCAATCTTTTTCTTTAACTGTCATGTTGATTCCTCCTCTCACTAGCTTATGATTAGAAGTGGTTAGCTTGCTTCTTTTAAACCGTCTCCTGATCGTTAAGATTAGTTTATCACCAAAAATGAGTAAATACTTAAATTCATCATATGTGGTCGTTTTTTCATCATATTTGGTAATTTTTCCCTAATATAAAATCCGTCACCTGCCATTCTTAAATGGTGTGACGGATTTTCTTTTTATTCAGCTTCTTTTTTCTGGAGGTGGTTGACCCAGCGTTCGGTCAACACAGGGCTGAGGAAACTGAGGATGACGACGGAGGCGAGGATCTGAGAGACAGCGGCGGTCTGATAATCTAAGAGTTGGGGATAGGTGGTTGCGAGGACGACGGGTACGGAGGTCGACAGGCCGGCCACATTGAGCATGGCCAGGCCAGCTGTCCCATCATTGCCCAGGATCTTGTAGTCAACCAGGAAGAGGGGCGACATGAAGATGATGACCATCAGGGTTAGAAGGATGCCGGTTGGTCCAGCTTTGATGGCTTCTAAGACATTGGTCCCCTGGCCAATCGACCAGCCCAGCCAAGGGATCAAGACATTGAGTCCCGGCCCAAAGAGTTCCGCAAACTGTTTATCGAGATTCCCCAAGATAATCCCTAGGAGCATCGGAAGGAGGGTTGAAATCACCGGCATCCAGTCGAAGCCCCCGCTGGAGTAGACCAAGCCGAAAATAATCATCGGGAAGAGGGGGATACAGAAGAGACTGGTTAGGCCGAAAGCGTAAGGGTCATCTTCATTGCCATAGTCTTCACTGATGGAGAGATAGATGGCTGGGTTAATACTCAAGAGGGCGGTCGCTACCGCAATAGCTGGCATTCCCCAGATACCGCCATCGCCAAAGAAACGCAGGTAGGCAATAGTAACCAGGAAGGCGATCCCCAGCTTAACGAGAAAGAGAATCCCCTGGCGCTTGAGAACTCGGACCAAGCGTTTGAGGTCAATCCCCACTCCCGAACAGAAGCAGAGCAAGCCAATAATAAAACCCTGGCCTTCCCCAGCTAAGAGGGACTGGCTGATCCCTCCGATCTTAAAGAGATTGGGCCACAAGGTATACAGAACCATCGAGATAAACATGGGGACGAGAAAAGTCCCTGCCGGTATCTTTTTAATTTTTTCTAACATAGGCGCTCCTTTTAAAGTCTGTTCATGCGAATGCTGGGCCAAAGCGAGCCGAATGCTCACAAATACTTACTCATATTTTATCAAAAAATAGGCTATATACGAAATGATAAGGCCATTCTATCTCTTAAACCCCAGCCCTATCCATAGCGACTGGCTATTCTTCTTGATTCAAAGTGCGTATTACCGCTCAGTCTGCCCCCTCTGCTATACTTAAGCCATTCAAAAATGTACTTCCCCCATTATTAAAAGCAAAAAGGAGCCAGTCTTATGCAAACATCAATTATCGGTTACCCGCGCATCGGGGCCCTCAGAGAACTCAAATTCCAAACTGAAAAATACTTCCGTCATGAAATTAGCGAGGCCGACCTCCAGGAGACGGCCCGGCAGATTCGCCAGGACCAGTGGCTCAAGCAGAAGGCGAGCGGCTTGGACTTCATCCCATCCAATGACTTCTCCTTCTACGATGGCTTCCTAGATACGGCGGTCCTCTTCAACATCGTGCCCAAGCGCTACCAGGACCTCCAAGTCTCTGACCTAGACAGCTACTTCGCCCAGGCCCGGGGCTACCAGGGAGAAGCGGGCGACGTTAAGGCCCTGGCCATGAAGAAGTGGTTCAACACCAACTACCACTACATGGTCGCCGAGATTGAGGACGATACCGTGGTCAAGCTGGCCAACAGCCGGGTGGTCGACCACTACCGGGAAGCCAAGGCCCTGGGCGTTGAGACCCAGCCTAGCCTCATTGGTCCCTTCACCCTGCTCAAGAAGCTCCGCTATCTGGGCCAGAAGACCGCCCAAGACTTCAAGGCAGACCTCAGCCAAGCCTATAGCCAACTCCTCCAAACTTTAGCAGCTGAGGGCGTGTCCTGGGTCCAGCTGGATGAACCCGACCTTGTCTATGACCTTAGCGTGGAAGATATCCAACTCTTCCAAGACCTCTACCAAGCCATCCTCCCCAAGAAGGGAGCGGTCAAGGTCCTCCTCCAAACTTACTTCGGAGACATCCGCGACATCTACCAGGAAGTCATTGCCCTCGACTTCGACGGCATCGGCTTAGACTTCCTAGAAGGCCGGAAGACCCTAGAACTCGTCGAAAAATATGGTTTTCCAAGCGACAAGCTCCTCTTTGCGGGCTTGGTCAATGGGAAGAACATCTGGCGCAACCACTACCAGGAGACCTTGGACTTGGTGGACCGCTTAGAAGCTCAAGGGATTGCCCTGGTCTTGAATAGCTCCTGCTCCCTCCTCCATGTGCCTTATCGTTTGGCCCCAGAAGAGCAATTGAAGGCCGACTACAAGGCCCACTTCGCCTTCGCTGAAGAGAAACTCCAAGAGCTCCAAGAACTCAAGCACCTAGCTGGAAGCGACCGTCAGGCTGAGCCCGCCTACCAAGCCAACCAGGCCCTTTTTGCCCACCGGCCGGATGCCGACGATGCTAAGGTCCAGGCCCGGGTCCAAGGGATTGAAGAAGCGCTCTTCAACCGCCAGCCAGCTTTTGCGGAACGGGAAGCCCTGCAGAAGGCAGCTTTCAACCTGCCCCTCTTACCAACGACCACCATCGGCTCCTTCCCCCAAACTAAGGAAGTGAAGAAGAACCGGTCCGACTTCAAGAAGGGGCTCATCAGCCGGGAAGCCTATGAAGACTTCAACCGCCAAGCTATCGATGACTGCCTCCGCCGCCAAGAGGAGATTGGCCTCGATGTCCTGGTCCACGGGGAATTCGAACGCAATGACATGGTGGAATACTTCGGGGAACGGCTCCAGGGCTATCTCTTCACCCAGTATGCCTGGGTCCAGTCTTACGGGACTCGCTGTGTGAAGCCACCGATTATCTGGGGCGACATCTCCCGTCCCCAAGCCATGACCGTCCCTTGGTCAACCTATGCCCAGAGTCGGACCGAGCACCTGGTCAAGGGCATGTTAACCGGTCCTGTAACCATCCTCAATTGGTCCTTCCCACGTGAAGATATCTCCTTGAAGACCTCAACCTACCAGATTGCCCTGGCCATCCGCGATGAAGTCCTGGACCTGGAAGCCCAGGGGATCCGCATCATCCAGATCGATGAAGCGGCCCTGCGCGAGAAGCTCCCCCTCCGCCAAACGGACTGGTACAGTCAATACCTCGACTGGGCCATCCCCGCCTTCCGCCTGGTACACAGCGGCGTCCAAGCGACCACCCAAATCCACACCCACATGTGCTATAGCGAGTTTACCGATATTATTCCCGCCATCGACCAGATGGATGCCGACGTGATCAGCTTCGAAGCTTCGCGCTCCGACCTCGAAATTCTCGATAGCCTCAAAGCCCAAAACTTCCAGACCGAAGTTGGCCCCGGCGTTTACGATATCCACTCCCCTCGTGTCCCTTCCGTCGATGAAATCAAAACCAGCATTAGAAAGATCTTGGACAAGGTCGCCATCCAGAAAGTCTGGATCAATCCTGACTGCGGTCTGAAGACACGCGGTTGGGAGGAAACTAGCGCATCCCTCAAGCACCTGGTCCAAGCTACAGAGGAAATCCGCCATGAAAACGAAAGAACTTTTTAAAGAAAAAACCGTCTTCTCCTATGAGGTCTTCCCACCCAAGAAGACCTCTGGACCCCAAAGTATCTATAAAACCTTAGAAGAACTCAAAAGCCTATCCCCCGACTGTATCAGCGTCACTTACGGCGCTGGGGGCGGGGACAACAATGACGAGAGTTTCAAGATAGCTCAGACTATCAAGGGCTACGGCATTGAAAGCATCGCCCACCTGCCCTGCATCGGGATGACCAAGGCCGACCTGGAAGAGAAGTTGGAAGAACTCCAGGCCCTTCAAGTGGAAAATATCCTGGCCCTGCGCGGGGACCTGCCGGCTGACGACTATGCGCCCGGTGACTTCAGCTATGCCTCTGACATGGTCCGCTTCATCAAGGACAAGGGGGACTTCAACGTTGTCGCTGCCTGCTATCCCGAAGGCCATATCGACTGCAAGGACAAGGTCCAAGACATCAAGCACCTCAAGACCAAGGTCGATGCCGGCGTGGACCAGCTCATCACCCAGCTCTTCCTCGACAACAACGACTTCTACGCCTTCCGCGAACGCTGCGAACTGGCTGATATCAACGTCCCTATTGAAGCCGGGATCATGCCGGTGGTCAACAAGCGGCAGATCGAGCGGATGACCAGTCTCTGCGGGGTCAAGCTCCCTGACAAGTTTGTCAAGATGATGGACCGCTACCAAGACAAGCCTGTCGCCATGCGCGACGCCGGTATTGCCTACGCCGTCAACCAAATCGTCGACCTCATCAGCCAGGGTGTCGACGGCATCCACCTCTACACCATGAACAACCCCTATATCGCCAAAAAAATCCACGAAGCTGTCCATAATCTCCTCTAAAAAAAGCGCCACTTCCTCGCGACCTGAAAGGGTCAGGGAACTGGCGCTTTTGCTTTAGATGTCTTTGCCGAACTTTTTGAAGATAAATTTAAAGACAAAGTAGAAACAAAGGTAAATAATAAAGAAACTAAAAAACTTCTCCCAGTAACTCGTCAACTGGAAATAATCTTGAACTAGACCATTGGCTATAAAAGTACAAAAGGATACGATAAAAAAGAAGATAAAGTACATGAGCTAAGTCTCCCTCCCAAAGAAAATCCTGGCTTCAAGCCTATCCTAGCAGATAAGCCAGCTCATAACAAGCCAAGCTTGAATCTATTCGCTAGCTTTAGGTCCCAGCTAGATGCCGAAAGCTTAAATTAAGAGCTAGCTGCTTCAAGATCCCAGATAGCTGACTGGACTGATTATTAATAGACCACTACTTTCCATATCCATTAATCTTGAGCAGAAACGGAACGAATGCGATTTGATTGATATTCTTGTCATTTACAGACTCCGACAAAAAAGCCTGGGAGGTCCACCTGCCAGGCTGCTTTGCATATATAGATTCCAGTTCCTACCATTATATACCCAAACGTTCAAAGATTTCATCCACCCGTTGGAGGTGGTAGTGGTAGTCGAAAGCATCATCGATCTCTTCAGGACTGAGGAGGTCAGTGATCTCTTCATTGCCTTCGACGAGTTCGCGGAAGTCGCGCTGGTCGTCCCAGGACTGGGCGGTCAGGGGTTGAACCAGGTCATAGGCGGCTTCGCGGGATAGTCCTTGGTCCACCAGCTTGAGAAGTAAGCGCTGGCTGTAGATCAAGCCGTGAGTGGCCTGCATGTTCCGCAACATATTGTCTGGGAAAACCGTTAAGTCTTCCACAATCTTCCCGAAGCGGCGGATCATGTAATTGACTAGGATGGTGGTATCAGAGAGGATAATCCGCTCCGCGCTGGAATGGGAGATATCCCGCTCATGCCAGAGGGAGACGTTCTCGTAAGCCGTTACCACATGGCCCCGGCAGACCCGAGCTAGGCCAGTCACATTTTCGCTGGAAATGGGGTTACGCTTATGGGGCATGGCGCTGGATCCTTTTTGACCCTTGGCGAAGTATTCTTCCACTTCCCGGGTTTCTGACTTCTGGAGATGGCGGATTTCCGTAGCCATGTTTTCAATGGAAGTGGCGATCAAAGCCAAACAGGCAATATATTCGGCGTGGAGGTCGCGAGGTAAAACTTGGGTAGAAATTTCCTGGGCGCGGATGCCTAAATGGTCGCAGACATAGGCTTCGACGGCAGTTGGCACATTAGCGAAGGTCCCCACAGCTCCGGAAATCTTCCCGGCTTCAACACCCTTCGCCGCATGGTCAAAGCGGTCGATCTGGCGCTTGATTTCCGAATAATAGCGGGCCATCTTCAAGCCAAAGGTCGTCGGTTCGGCATGAACGCCATGGGTCCGGCCCATGCAGACGGTGTGCTTGTATTTTTGGGCTTTCTTTTTCAGGATCTCAAGGAACCAAACCAAATCTTGACGGATAATGTCATTGGCCTGCTTGAGCTGGTAGCCTTGAGCGGTGTCCACCACATCAGTCGAAGTGAGGCCATAGTGGACCCACTTGCGCTCTTCGCCTAGGGATTCAGACACACAGCGGGTGAAGGCCACCACATCGTGCCGGGTTTGGGCTTCGATTTCTTGGATGCGGTCGACATCGAAGCTTGCCTTGGCACGGATTTTTTTAACATCCTCTTGGGGAATTTCGCCAAGCTCAGCCCAGGCTTCGGCTGCTAGGATTTCAACTTCTAGCCAGCATTTGTAGCGGTTATCATCGGACCAAACTCGGGCCATTTCGGGACGGGTATAGCGTGGAATCATGAAATCTTTTCCTCCTTAGGCTGGGTGATGGCTTGGCCACCAATGTCGTGACGGTAGAAGGTCTGTGGGATGGGGTGTTGGTCGAGTAAGGCATAGACTCGCTCAGCAGCTTGGGTCAGATCTCTTCCCTGGGCCACGGCCATGAGGATGCGGCCACCCTGAGCGGTCAAGTGACCTGACTTTTCGCCCACTCCTGCATAGATTAGAGAAATTTCTGAGGGACAAGCTTGAACGAGAGGGGTCAGGTCCATCCCCTTGGCATAGGGCGTCGGATAACCTTCCGCTGCCAGGACCACCCCCAGGCTAGGCCCTGTCTCATTCAAGGTCAACTGGGCAGGCTGGCCCTCCAAGAGCTGGTCAATGGTCTCAGCGAAATCGTCTCCCAACAAGGGCATGAGGATCTGGGTTTCGGGATCGCCAAAGCGAGTATTGAATTCAATCACCTTAGGCCCCTCAGCCGTCAGCATGAGCCCGGTATAGAGAACACCGCTATAGGGATGTCCCGCCGCTTCCATAGCCTGGAGCAAGGGATCGACAATCGTGCGGACCACTTCTTGGTAGAGGGCTTCGCTCACAAAAGGCACCGGCGCATAGGCCCCCATCCCACCCGTATTAGGACCGCGGTCCTGGTCATAGGCCCGCTTGTGGTCTTGGGCAGTGGGCAGGTGGAGGACCTGGCCATCATGGACCAAGCTAAAGAAGGAAAATTCTGGGCCAGTCAAACACTCTTCCACCACGACCTGGGATTGGCTCCCATAGCGCTTGTCCTCCAAGATATCGGCCAAGGCGGCTTCGGCTGACGCTAGGTCCTGGGCAATGACCACACCTTTACCGGCAGCTGGCCCATCCGCCTTGATGACCAAGGGAAATGACGCCGCTTGGATATAGGCCTGGGCCGTTGGAAAGTCTGTAAAAACCTGGTAGTGGGCTGTGGGAATCCCGTTCTCAACCAAGATCTCCTTGGCAAATTTCTTGGAAGATTCCAAGCGAGCTGCTGCCTGGCTGGGGCCAAAAATTTTTTGCCCCGCAGCCCGAAAGCGGTCCACGATGCCCAAGAAAAGGGGGAGCTCAGGGCCAACAAAGGTCCAGTCAATCTCGGTCGCTTGGGCCCAAGCCAAAAGCTCATCAACCTGGTCAACAGCTAGGGGGACTAATTTGATCCCATCACTTGCCATACCTGGATTACCGGGTGCGCAATAGACCTGGTCCACCTGGTCACTCTGCATAAATTTGCGGGCTAGGGCGTGTTCACGGCCGCCCCCACCAATCACTAATACTTTCATTCCAACCTCCTAGTGTCTAAAGTGTCTCCGGCCCGTTTTCAACATGGGTATCTGGGCCGCATCGGTCACTGCAATGGAATCGTCATCGTGGATGGAACCTGCGGGCTGGACGATCGCCTTGATGCCATGAGAGACCGCATATTCAGCCGTATCGGCCATGGGCAGGTAGGCATCACTGGCGAGGACCATATTCGACCGGTCCACCCCATGGGGATTAGCCAGGGCTTCTTGGATGGCCAATTCGCAGGCCCCCACCCGGTTCATCTGGCCAGCTCCAATCCCTAGACTCTGCACATCATTAGCCACCACAATGGCATTGGATTTCACGTGTTTGACCAACTTCCAAGCTAATTCCAAGGCCTGGTCCTGTTTGGGGTCAGCTGCTATCTGACCCATGGCTGGCCAGTCGGAAGCGTGGACCGCTTGGGGAATGTCCTGGTCTTGGACCAAAAGCCCCCCCATCACCGACACATATTCCTTAGCTGGAGCAGGACTCTGATCGAAGTGGTCCAGGGCCAAGAGGCGTAAGTTTTTCTTGCTTGCCAGTAGGTCTAGGGCTTCGGCATCAAAAGAGGGCGCAATCACAATCTCTAAGAAAATCGGCTGGAGGGCTTCAGCCAAAGCCCGGGTCACCGGCCGGTTGACAACCACAACCCCCCCGTAGATGGACTGGGAATCGGCTTCATAACAGCGCTGGAAGGCGAGTTCAATGGTCTCGCCTAAACCCATGCCACAGGGGTTCATGTGTTTGACCGCAATGACAGCGGGGACTTGGAATTCCGCAATCATCCGCAGAGCGGCATCGGCGTCCTTAATATTATTGTAGGAGAGGGCCTTACCTTGGAGCTGTTGAGCTTGGACCAGGCTATAGGACGGAGCTAGGGGCTCTTGGTAGAAGGCAGCAGCTTGGTGGCTGTTCTCCCCATAGCGGAGCTCTTGTTTGAGGTCATAGGTCAAAGTAAGCTTTTCCGGTTCGCTTTCGCCGACAAAGTTCGTCAGGTACTGGGCAATCAGGGCATCGTACTGGGCCGTTTGTCGGAAGACCTTAGCCGCCAAGTGAGCCCTCAAGTCCAGGCTGGTCTGGCCCTCAGCCGCGACTTCCTTTTGGACCCGGTCATAGTCAGCGGGGTCGGTAAGGACAGTCACCGACTGGTAGTTCTTGGCCGCACTCCGCAGCATGGAGGGGCCACCGATGTCAATGTTTTCAATCAGGTCGGCGTGGCTCGCATGGGCCTGGGCCAGGGTCGCCTTGAAGGGGTAGAGGTTGACCACCACATAGTCGATGGCTTCAATCCCATGGTCGGCCAAGGCTTGAAGGTGGCTGGCCTGGTCGCGACGGGCGAGGAGGCCCCCATGGATCTTAGGGTGGAGGGTCTTGACCCGGCCATCCAGAATTTCCGGGAAGCCAGTCACTTCCTCCACAGCCGTCGCTGGAACCCCCGCCTCATTGAGGGCTCGGAGGGTTCCCCCCGTCGAAATAATGTCAATCCCTTGGTCGGCTAAAAATTGGGCAAAAGCAACAATTCCGGTCTTATCTGACACACTGATTAAGGCTCTAGGCATTTTCTCTTCCTTTCAATTGACGAATAACAGCTGGATAAACTTGGTGTTCCAGGTCATGGATGCGCGCTTCCAGGTCGGCCAAAGTCTCCCCCGGTCGGATGGCTAGGCTGGCTTGGCGGATAATCTCCCCGCTGTCAATGCCTGCATCCACATAATGGACGGTCACCCCGGTCTGCTCCACCCCCGCTTCATAGGCCTCACGAATGCCGTGACGCCCAGGAAAGGCTGGGAGAAGAGACGGATGAATATTAATAATGGCTTGGGGGTAGGCTTGGAGCAGGGGGGCATGGAGGACCCGCATGTAGCCAGCTAAAACGACCAACTCGATGGCTTCTTCCTGGCAGATTTGAAGCAAGGCTTCTTCATAGGCTTGGCGGCTCGGGAAGTCTTGGGGACTGAACTGGTAGGTCTTAATCCCTAAGTCCTGGGCGCGCTCTAGGGCATAAGCCCCCGCTTGGTCCGAGAAGAGAAAGACAATCTCAATCCCTTCCTGACCCTTTGAAAAAGCTTGGGCCAAGGCCTGGAAGTTGGACCCATTACCGGATGCAAAGACAGCACAACGCATAAAGACCTCCTTAGCGAATCTGGATGGCTCGGTCATCATCCTCGACAACCTGGCCGATAACATAAGCGGTTTCTCCGGCATCCTCTAAGGCAGCTAAGACCGCATCACGTTCGTTAGGGGCCACCGCTGCCACCATGCCGATTCCCATATTGAAGATTTCGTAAAGATCGGCTTCAGAAATTTGACCATAGTGGGCCAGGGCCTTGAAAATATCTAAGACAGGCCAGGTCCCCCGGTCGATCTGGGCACAGAGCCCTTCAGGCAGCATGCGGGGAATATTTTCGACAAAGCCGCCCCCTGTAATATGGGCCAGGCCATGGATTTTCCCTGTTCGTACCAGGGGTAGGAGGGACGCCACATAGATCCGGGTCGGCTTGAGCAATTCCTCTCCCAGGCTGGCAGCTTGGGGTAATAAATCTAAGGGAGCGTCGAGTGCGAAGTCATGGTCCTTGAAGAAGACCTTGCGCACCAGGGAATAACCATTGGAATGGAGGCCTGAAGAAGCTAGGCCAATAAGGATATCCCCTGCTTGGACGTCACTTTTTTGGATCAGGGTCTTGCGGTCAGCTAAGCCCACCGCAAAGCCGGCCAAGTCAAAGTCGTCCCCGGTGTACATGTCCGGCATCTCGGCCGTCTCTCCGCCGATCAGGGCTGCACCAGCTTCTTGGCAGCCCGTGCAGACCCCCTTGACAATGGCTTCGATAATCGCCGGATCGTTCTTGGCCACGGCTAGGTAATCGAGGAAGAAGAGGGGCTCCGCTCCCTGGGCCAGGATATCGTTGACGCACATGGCCACGCAATCGATCCCAATTTGGTCGTAGACCTGGGCTTGGATGGCGAGCAGGAGCTTGGTCCCTACCCCATCTGTTCCTGAGACGAGGACGGGATCTTGGTAGTTAAAATCTTTCAAAGCGAAGGCAGCCCCGAATCCCCCTAGTTGGCTGAGGACTTCTGGACGCTGGGTTTTTCGGACATGTTTGGCCATGCGGCGGACGGCTTCATAGCCTGCGGTCACATCCACACCGGCTTGGCTGTAGGCATTATCCATGCTTTTCCTCCCTTTCTTCTAAGGCGCGGTAGTATTCTTCGGCATAGTCATAGAGGCCGGTCGGGTAGTCGCCGTTAAAGTAGGCCATGCAGAGACCCCCGTAAGGTGCATGGCTTTCTAGACCAATCCCTTCCATCAGACCTTCCTCACTGAGAAAAGCCAGGGAGTCGGCCCCTATCAAGTCGCAGATCTCATCCACGTCATGGTTGGCAGCGATCAATTCGCGGGTCGTTGAAATATCAATCCCGTAGAAACAAGGGTACTTAAGGGGCGGACAGGCAATCCGGACATGGACTTCCTTGGCGCCTGCCTCGCGCAAGAGGCTGACGATCCGCTTGGAAGTCGTCCCCCGCACAATGGAGTCATCCACCATGACCACCCGCTTGCCTTCCAGCAATTTACGGACGGCCGATAATTTCATACGGACTCCGCGCTCCCGCTCTTCCTGGCTGGGCTGGATAAAGGTCCGGCCCACATACTGGTTCTTCACCAGGGCCATTTCATTGGGGAGCTGGGCCGCTTCCGCATAACCGCTAGCCGCTGATAGAGAGGAATTGGGGACGCCGACCACGAAATCAGCCCCTGGCGCTGGCGCTTCCTGGGCCAGGCGCGCCCCGCATTGCTTGCGAGCTGTGTGCACATTAATGTCATGGATAGTAGAATCCGGACGGGCAAAATAAATATATTCCATGGAACAAATGGCCTGTTGACGGTCCGCCGTATAGTATTGGCGCTGAATGCCCTGGCTGTCGATAACAATGAGCTCACCCGGTTGGACATCGAAGAGGGCTTCTGCCCCAATTTGGTCCAGGGCGCAGGACTCGCTGGCCATGGCATAAGAGCCATTCGCCAATTGACCGACAACCAGAGGCCGGAAGCCATTAGGGTCACAGGCCCCAATCAAGGCTTGGTCGGTCAGCAAGATATAGGTAAAGCCTCCCTTGATTTGGTTCAGGGCGTCCTTGACTTGGTCCAAGAACTTATCTTCCTGGCTGTGGCGGATTAAGTGCATGAGGACCTCACTATCCGAAGTGGACCGGAAGATTGCCCCCTTCTTTTCCAAGTCCCGGCGCAGGGCCCGGCCATTGACCAGGTTGCCATTGTGGGCCAGGGCCATGTCCCCCGCTTCAAAATGGAAGAGGAAGGGCTGGATATTGTGGAGGGAGTGCTCGCCTGACGTGGCATAGCGCACATGTCCCAGGGCAGCCCGGCCTTGGAGATAGTCGAATTGGTCCTTGGCCTTAAAGATTTCACTGACTAGGCCCAGGCCCCGGATATCCTTCATCTGTCCCTGGCTGTCCAGTGCGGTAATCCCCGCTCCTTCCTGGCCCCGGTGTTGGAGGGCCATGAGTCCGTAGAAGACCAGGCGGGAAGCCTGGCTGTGGTTCCAGATTCCAATCAAGCCGCATTCTTCATGGGGCAGGTCATAGTGGGCCTCATCAATATAGGTAGACAGGTAGTCCCCTTCAGAAACTATTTGCTTGTGGCATTCAGTTGACACGTTAAGGCCCCTTCCCATAGTGCTTGTAATTCTTCGACATCGGCTTCAATTTGCCCATCATCAGCTGTTAGGCGGTAGCTGGCTTCGGTCGTCACCCGACCTAATAAGTTAAATGTGTCGCCAAAGTCAGCTTCAAAAGCCGCCTGTTTATCGGGATGCACACTGACAATAAAGCGCGACTGGTTTTCGCTGAAGACTTGGCGGATGGGGCCTGGATAAGTCGCTTCTAGGCCCAATCCGGTCTTAAAGGCAGACTCCGCTAAAGCGACAGCCAAGCCCCCCTCGCTCAGGTCGTGGGCAGAGGCCAGGTAGCCTGCTTGGATGGCCTTGAGAACCGCTTCTTGGTTGGCAGCTTCTTGGTCGAGGTCGAAGTCAAAGAGTTGGCCCGAAATTTGGCCGATCTCTAAGTACTGGAGCTCAGACCCGTTGAAGGCATCACTGGTCACCCCGATGCTGTAGATCAGGTCCCCAGCCTGCTTGAAGCTTTGCGTGGTGATTTCTGAAAGATCCCGGATTAAACCGACCATGCCAATCATCGGCGTTGGGTAAATGGCTTGGCCATTGCTTTCATTATTTAAGGAAACATTGCCTGAAATCACTGGCGTCTTGAGCTGGCGGCAGGCTTGGGCGATGCCAGCAGCGGACTGGGCGAGTTCATAGAAGATTTCCGGATCTTCTGGGTTGCCGTAGTTCAAGCAGTCCGTGATGGCGAGGGGTTGGCCCCCGCTAGCGACGATATTGCGGGCTGCTTCACTGACCGCCATTTGGCCCCCGCGTTCAGGATCTAGGTAAATATAGCGGGCATTGCAGTCGGTCGTCATGGCGAGGGCTTTTTGGGTGCCACGGATGCGGAGAACAGCGGCATCGCTCCCCGGTCCTTGGACGGTTGAGGTCCGGACCATGCTGTCATAGCTTTCATAGACCGACCGTTTGGAGGCGATGGTCCCCTGTTGGAGGAGGGCTTCCAAGGTCGCTTTGGCATCAGTGAATTGGGGCTGGTATTGGCTAGCGGTCGCTTGGGCTAAACGCTCAGGCCGCTTTCCTTGGCGCTGGTATTCAGGAGCTGATTCAGCTAAGGCATCCACCGGCACATTGGCTACTTCTTGGCCCTGGTGGAAGAGCCGGTAGCGGCCATCATCCGTTACTTCGCCGATCTTAACCGCATGGAGCTTGTACTTGTCGAAGATGGCTTGAATCTTGGCTTCCTTGCCCTTCTTCACACAGAGGAGCATCCTTTCCTGGGACTCGGACAGCATCATTTCGTAAGGGGTCATATCTTTTTCGCGTTGGGGAACTTGGTCGAGGTTGAGGCGGAGTCCTGTTCCTGCCTTGGAGGCCATTTCAGAGCTTGAAGACACCAGACCTGCCGCCCCCATATCCTGGATGCCGACCAATTCGTCCTGGCAAGTTTGGATCACTTCCAGGCAGGCTTCCAGGAGGAGTTTCTCCATAAAGGGATCGCCCACTTGGACAGCTGACCGTTGACTCTCGTGCTCATCGCTAAATTCCGCACTGGCGAAGGTAGCTCCGTGGATGCCGTCCCGACCCGTCTTAGCCCCGACATAGAGGATGGTATTACCGACGCCGGCTGCCCGGCCCTTTTGGATATCTTTTTGGTCCATGAGGCCGACACACATCACATTGACTAGGGGGTTGCCGCGGTAGCAATTATCGAAGGCGATCTCGCCTCCCACCGTCGGAATACCGATACAGTTGCCGTAACCCGCAATCCCGTTGATCACTTCTTGGTAGATGTACTTGGTCCGGGCATCATCTAATTCACCGAAGCGCAAAGAATCCAAAACAGCGATGGGGCGAGCCCCCATACTGAAGATATCGCGGATAATCCCGCCGACCCCAGTGGCCGCCCCTTCATAGGGTTCAACCGCTGAGGGGTGGTTGTGGCTCTCAGCCTTGAAGACCACGGCCTGACCATCGCCAATATCCACAATCCCGGCTCCCTCACCTGGCCCTTGGAGAACCTGGGGCCCTTCAGAAGGGAAGGTCCGCAAGATTGGCTTGGTGTTCTTGTAGGAGCAGTGTTCACTCCACATGACCGAGAAGAGGCCGGTCTCTGTGTAATTGGGCAGGCGGCCGAGGATCTTATCCCGGATCAAGGCATACTCCTCATCCGTCAAGCCCCATTCTTGGTAGATCTTCTGCTCTTGGATTGCTTCTGCTGTCAGTTCTTGTGTCGCCATTAAGCTTGCCCTCCTAAGTTCTTCTCATAAGTGTCCCGCATCGATTCAAAAACCCGCAGGCCGTCAACGCCGCCAATCAAGGCCTCTACCGCCCTTTCTGGATGGGGCATGAGGCCGATCACATTGCCCGCCTGGTTGCAGATCCCCGCAATATTAGCCGTTGACCCATTCGGATTGTCCCCCGCATAGGTAAAAACAATCTGCTGGTTGGCGCGCAATTCCTCTAAGGTAGCTGGATCGCAGTAATAATTGCCTTCGCCATGGGCAATGGGCAGGCTGATTGCTTCCCCAGCTTGGTAGCGGCTAGTGAAGGCCGTCTGGTTGTTTTCCACCTTTAAGGTTTGGTGCTTGCAAACAAAGTGGAGGTCGCGGTTGCGCAAGAAGGCCCCAGGCAAGAGCCCCGCCTCACAGAGAATCTGAAAACCATTGCAGGTCCCTAAGACTAACTTGCCTGATTCTGCGAAAGCTTTTAAGGCTGTCATAATAGGGGTAAAACGAGCGATGGCCCCAGAGCGCAAGTAGTCGCCAAAGGAAAAGCCGCCCGGTACCATGACTGCATCATAGCCCGACAAGTCGCTGGCGTCAGAAGAGACAAAGGCCACCTCTTCACCCAGGATGTCCCGGATGGCGTGGAACATATCCTCGTCGCAATTGGAACCTGGAAATTGAATCACAGCAAAGTTCATGCTTAAGCCTCCTTAATCGTATAGCGGTAAGCTTCCATGGTGACATTGGCCAAGAGTTTGTCGCAGATGGCTTCAACGGTTGCTTGGACATCGGCGACATCCTTAGAGATTTCCAGTTCAAAGTACTTGCCCTGGCGGACGCTTTCCACTTCGCGATAGCCCATCTGGTTGACGGCTTCTTGGATCGCTTCGCCTTGGGGATCTAAGATCGATTCCTTATAGGTTACAAAAATTTCTACTTGATACATCATGGTCCTCCTTGTGGTCTTAAGCTTGGGTCACGGCTTCGAGTCGGCTGAGTACCGCTTCATAGAAAGGAATCATATCCCCTTCATCGTTGCGGAAGATGTCTTTGTCAAAGGATTCTTTTGTTTCTATATCCCAGAGTCGGGCATTGTCTGGAGAAAATTCGTCAGCAAGCACAATTGCTCCATCGGCTGTGCGGCCGAATTCGAGCTTGAAATCAACTAGGATGAGCCCAGCTTGCTTGAATAAATCAACTAAAAGGGCATTAATCTGCCGGGTCAACCGCTTAATCTCTTGGAGCTCTCCTTCCGTCGCAGCTTGGAGGAAGCGGATATTTTCATCATTGATAAAGGGGTCATTCAAGGCGTCGGCCTTGTAGAAGAATTCTAGGACCCCACCTGGAATTTCGGTTCCCTTGTCGACACCGAGCCGCTTGACAAAGCTCCCGGCGGCATAATTGCGGAAGACGACTTCTAGGGGGAACATGTCGGCTGCCTTAACCAATTCTTCACGAGCATTTAGGACTTCCACCAGGTGGGTTGGAATGCCCCGGTCGGCTAAATAAGTGAAGATCAACTGGGTGATGGCTTGGTTGAGGGCACCCTTACCAGGGATTTCTTCCTTCTTGGCCCCGTTGCCTGCTGTGGCCTGGTTCTTGTAAACCATCTTGAGAATGCCGGCTTGGTCCGTTTGGTAGAGGTCCTTAGCCTTACCGGAATAGATTAAGTGCTTATCAGTCATTACTTATCCTCGCTTCCAAATTTGTGTCGCTTTAATTTCTTTTAGACTTTGATCGGTATCATCTGTCAAGAGGGTCAAGTGACCCATCTTGCGGTTCACTTTGGCCTGGTCTTTGCCGTAGAGGTGGGGGTGCCAGTGGCTGGCCTGGTCCAAGGCTTCCTCGAAAGCGGCTAGGTCTTGGCCGAGAACATTGACCATGAGTGCGGGCTGGAGGAGCCGGGGCTTGGGCAGGTCCCAGTTGCAGATGGCCCGGATATGGAGATCGAACTGGGAGAAGTCACACGCTTCAATGGTATAGTGGCCGCTATTATGCGGACGAGGAGCCAGTTCATTGATCAAAATTTTCCCATCTGCCGTTAGGAACATCTCAATCCCTAGCGTGCCGACCAAGTGGCCAGCCCGCGCAATCTGCCGGGCGACCCGATCCGCCTTAGCCTGGAGCTCTGCTGAAATCCTGGCCGGTACGATAGATTCAAAGAGAATATTGTCAGAGTGAATATTCTCGGCCACCGGGAAGGTCACCAGGTCTCCGCCCGGCTTGCCCACTGCCATAACGGACAATTCCTTGGTGAAGGGCACCCAAGCTTCCAAGATGCAGACCTGGTCCTTTATGAGTTCTGCCGCCTGGTCGATATCTTGGACTGAACGGAAAACCTGCTGGCCCTTGCCGTCATAGCCGAAACGGGTCGTCTTCAAAACAGCGGGATAGCCTAATTGGTCCAGGCCTGCTTCTAAATCAGCCAGGCTAGCTACCCGGCAATAAGGCGCCACTTGGGCCCCAGCCGCTTGGAGGAAGGCCTTCTCCGTCAAACGGTCCTGAGTCTTTGCCAAAAGCTCGGTGCCCTGGGGCAGGTAGACCCGGTCCCCCAAGGCTTGGAGGCTGTCGGTATCAATATTTTCAAATTCAAAGGTCAAGACATCGCAGGCATCCGCAAAGGCGGCTAGGGCTTCCCGGTCATCATAGGCCTTCTGGTAGTGGAAGTCCGACACCTGGGCAGCCGAACAATTAGCCCCTGGATCGAGGATGCCGACCTTAAAGCCCATAGCCTTGGCAGACTGGGCCAGCATATGTCCCAGCTGACCACCGCCGATAATTCCAATCGTTTGTCCCGGTAAGATGGTCTTAGTCAAGTTGGTCACCACTTTCTTTAGCAGCCTGGCGCATGGCTTGGCGGTAGGCTGTCAGACGGTCAACCAAGTCACGGTCCTGGAGGCTGAGAATCTGGACAGCCAGGAGTCCCGCATTCTTAGCGCCTGATGTCCCAATAGCCGTTGTCGCCACCGGCACCCCCCCTGGCATCTGCACAATAGAGAGGAGGGAATCCCAGCCACTCAAGGCCCGAGACTGAACAGGGACCCCAATTACCGGTAGGGTCGTCTTAGCAGCTAGCATACCTGGCAGGTGGGCCGCCCCACCTGCTCCCGCAATTATCACTTGGATGCCTCGTGCCCGCGCAGATTCGCTAAAGGCGAACATTTCATCCGGCATCCGGTGGGCTGAAATTACCCGCTTTTCATAAGCAATCCCAAATTGATCCAAAACCCGGCAGGCTTCACGCATGGTCTCCCAATCGGATTTTGATCCCATAATCACTGCAACATCTGGCATTTCCATAACCCCTTTCCTTTTCCCTAATACTATAACACAAGAAAATAGCTAATAACATACATTATCCTATTTTATTTTATAATTGTTCGTGTTTTGTTGTATAAACGGACCTTTTAACCGTTTATTCTTTTAATACTATCAAGAAAACGAATTATGCAGAGATTGGCTTTTTAGGGATCGCTGTTAGGAAGACAATCCCTTCCGCTTTTGAACTTAATCGTTAAATGTTCAATGAAATTATATTTTGTAGTATTTATAAATAAAAAGAATATAATATAAATGAAGAAAGAAGATGACCTAAGATGAAAAAGCAAGCTCTGATGACAAAGGATGAAAGCCAAGTCCTCTTCGATTTGATTGCAGGGGTCTATAATTGCAAGAAAATTTCTTTTCCCGACCAGACGAAGGAGGCTCTCCTAGAAGCCGTACAGGTCATCCAGGAAAACAAGAATATTGACCAGGCCCTTGTACTGACCTACAATACCTTGAAAAAGTTTTCTGCCAAAGAGCGGCTGGAGATTCCAGAAGTCAAGCACTTGACTGATTTTGTCCAAGATTTCTTCTACAAACACCAAGGAAAAAAATTGAGGAATTTCTATACAGCTTATGGGGCCATGAGCGGTCCATTGATTTTTTAGCTCGTGCTTGGAAGCCACAGTTGAGAGGATTGATTGTGGCTTCAAGCTTGCTAGCCCACAATCGAAGCCTCTATTTGTGACTTCAATTTTGCCAATCCACAATCCAGGCCTCTGTTTGTGGATTCACGGCCAGGAAGCCACAATCGAGGGGATTGATTGTGGGGTCTCGATTTCGAAGCTACATTCAATGCTTCTGTTTGTGGCTTCCTAACTAGATAAAAACACCCCAGCAGGGATCAAGTAATCCTTGCTGGGGTGTTCTATTTTAGACTGCGTAGCTTGACGCACATTTTTAGATGCCGAGTCGTTCAAAGATTTCATCTACCCGTTGGAGGTGGTAGTGGTAGTCGAAGGCGTCGTCAATCTCTTCAGGACTGAGGAGGTCAGTGATTTTTTCATTCCCTTCAACCAGTTCGCGGAAGTCGCGCTGGTCGTCCCAGGACTGGGCAGTCAGGGGTTGGACCAGGTCATAAGCGGCTTCCCGGGACAGGCCTTGGTCGACTAGCTTTAAAAGCAAGCGCTGGCTGTAGATCAAACCGTGGGTAGCCTGCATGTTCCGCAGCATGTTGTCGGGGAAAACCGTTAAATCTTCCACAATCTTCCCGAAGCGGCGGATCATGTAGTTAACTAAGATCGTCGTATCCGACAAAATAATCCGCTCCGCGCTGGAATGGGAGATGTCCCGTTCATGCCAGAGGGAAACGTTCTCGTAAGCCGTTACCACGTGGCCCCGGCAGACCCGAGCCAAACCGGTCACGTTTTCGCTGGAAATGGGGTTACGCTTATGGGGCATGGCGCTGGATCCTTTTTGACCCTTGGCGAAGTATTCTTCCACTTCCCGGGTTTCTGACTTCTGGAGATGGCGGATTTCCGTAGCCATGTTTTCAATGGAAGTGGCGATCAAAGCCAAACAGGCAATATATTCGGCGTGGAGGTCGCGAGGTAAAACTTGGGTAGAAATTTCCTGGGCGCGGATGCCTAAATGGTCGCAGACATAGGCTTCGACGGCAGTTGGCACATTAGCGAAGGTCCCCACAGCTCCGGAAATCTTCCCGGCTTCAACACCCTTCGCCGCATGGTCAAAGCGGTCGATCTGGCGCTTGATTTCCGAATAATAGCGGGCCATCTTCAAGCCAAAGGTCGTCGGTTCGGCATGAACGCCATGGGTCCGGCCCATGCAGACGGTGTGCTTGTATTTTTGGGCTTTCTTTTTCAGGATCTCAAGGAACCAAACCAAATCTTGACGGATAATGTCATTGGCCTGCTTGAGCTGGTAGCCTTGAGCGGTGTCCACCACATCAGTCGAAGTGAGGCCATAGTGGACCCACTTGCGCTCTTCGCCTAGGGATTCAGACACACAGCGGGTGAAGGCCACCACATCGTGCCGGGTTTGGGCTTCGATTTCTTGGATGCGGTCGACATCGAAGCTTGCCTTGGCACGGATTTTTTTAACATCCTCTTGGGGAATTTCGCCAAGCTCAGCCCAGGCTTCGGCTGCTAGAATTTCAACTTCTAGCCAGCATTTGTAGCGGTTATCATCGGACCAAACTCGGGCCATTTCGGGACGGGTATATCGTGGAATCATGCGGATGCTCCTCTTTTTATGAATTTCAATGTTATTATAGCATGATTTATTTTAAGCTTTGCGAGGAATTTATAAGGCAAGCTATTTAGACGGGCCTAAGGGATTTTTTGAAGAGGCCTTGAATCTTTAGCGGGTCTCTGCTATGCTAGGGGAGAAATAAGAATAAACCTTGTTAGGTGAGGTTACTGTATTAGAGAGACGCCACTGCCCAGAAACATCCAAAGATGCCAACGGGTCAGCAGAAATTCTCGAATTAAGGGATTTTCTAATGTGGCTGGAGCTACTCCTATGCTAATAAGTGCTAAAACTATGCGATGAGGTGTTTGCCGACTACTCCTGGACGATTCACGCTCACGCTCTTGTTGAGCGTTTTTTTAATCTGAAGCAATCTCCAAACTTCCTTATAATGACTACTTAGCCCTCTATGCGGTGACCTTTCCCCGAGGTATGGAAAGGTGATTATTATGGCAATCAAATTAAACCGACTCAACCGGAAAGACTACTACCAAGCCATCTACAAGAGCATCCAAGACAACCGGCGCGATGACTTCCGCGACCTCTTCTTGAAGCTCCATGAAAAAGACCAGGTCGCTGTCTTCCATAAGCTCTACCCAGAAAAAAAGAATAAAATTGTCGACCTCCTCCAAGCCAGTGAATTCGCTGAACTCTTTGAACACTTAGACTACAAGGGACGCCGGCAAGCTATTGAAGACCTGCCCGCTGACTATATGACCGAGGTCTTCACCTATGTGGCCGACGACGAGGTCACAGCCTTCATTCATGAACTTCCCCAAGCAGACCGCCAACATGTCCTGGAAAGTATGCGGCCCAGCGACCGGGAAACGATTGAAACAATCCTAGAACATGACTTCGAAACAGCTGGGGCCATCATGACAACCGAGGTGCTCACGGTCTACGCCCAGGATAGTGCCGACCAAGTGATTACGGGCATTCGCCAAGCGGCTTCCGCCGTTGAAACCATCTATTATGTTTATGTAGTGGATGAAGCCCGCCATTTACTCGGCGTCCTCTCCCTACGTGAACTCTTGCGCGCCCCTGGGGACTGCCCAGTCCAAGATATTATGAATAGCCAATTAGTCCAAGCTGATATTGGTATGGACCAAGAAGAAGTTGCCCGTATCATCAAGGAATACGACCTACTCGCCCTCCCTGTCGTGGATGGCCAAGGTAAGTTGGTCGGGATCGTGACCGTCGACGATGTGATGGATGTTATGGATATCGAAACCACCGAGGACTTCCACCGTTTTGCTGGGATCAGTGGGTCGCCAGATAATGAAAGTGATCGCGAAAGCATCTTCGAAACGGTGAAGAACCGCCTACCCTGGATCATTATCCTGATCTTCCTCGGACTGGTTTCAGCCAACCTGATTAATATGTTCGAAGCCACCCTATCCCGGGTAGTTATCCTGGCTGTCTTCATGCCCATCATTATGGACTCGGCCGGTAATGTGGGCACCCAGTCTCTAGCTGTCTCTGTCCGCCGGCTAACCCTGGGCGATAACACCGAAAGTTTCTGGGTCTTAGTTTGGAAAGAATTAATATCTGGGATCATTATCGGCCTAGCAGCTGGCATCACCATCTGTGGTGTGGCCTACTTCCTCTTTGGAAACCCGGTCCTCTCCTTCATCATCGGGATTTCCCTAGCCGCTACCCTGTCCGTATCAACAGTCATCGGCTACCTAGTCCCAACCCTCTTCAGCAAGATCCACATCGACCCCGCCGTCGCCTCCGGTCCCTTCATCACCACCATCACCGACGCCACCGGCCTCTTAATCTACTTCAGCCTCGCCACCTACCTCATGCATTTGTTGTAAAAAAGGGTGTGAGCAAGAGCGCTTAGCTTTGGATGCTTGGAGTAAGTCGGGATAAGGGCAAGCTAGGCTTGCACATTTCCGACTTGCGAAAGCACTCCAAAGCTGCTCTTGCGAACCCAACTAGGAGGGTGTGAGGCTTGGCGCTTAGACTTGAATGATTGGAGACTCATCGAAAAAGACTGACGTCAGTCAGGCGTTTCGATGAGTTGAAATCACTTCAAGTCTGCTCTTGCGAACCCGACTAGACAGGGTGTGAGAGCTGGCGTTTAGCTTTCCTTCACTGGAGCAAGTCGCCAGAGCAGTCTGAAAGACTGCGGCGAAGACTTGTGAAGTGACAGGAAAGCTGCCAGCTCGAGCCCAACTACAGGGTGTGAGACTTGGCGCTTAGGCTGTGAACACAGGTCAATAGCTTTTGATAAATGGTCAACACCCAAGCAAAGACTCTGTGTGTGGCTTGATAGCTTCCGACACACAAATAAAGAGTCTAAGTGGGGATTGATAACAACTAACACCCAAACAAAAACTTTGAGTGTGGGTTAAAAAGATCTAACACTCAATCAGAGTCTCTGAGTGTGGATTAAAAAGGTACAATATCCAATTAACCCCTCTAAGTGTGGCTTATAAACCGAGCCCGTTAGGCAATAAATACACAAGTAAAAAAGCACTTCCACTTCCCCTTCAAGAGGGGAAATTTGGAAGTGCTTTTTTGCTAGCGTATCGTCTTTGTAGCATATTGATCAATAGAGAATGGCGACCGCTAGGAGAGGATTAATCGGCCTCGACTGGGACAATCCAACCCTCAGGTGCTTCAATGTCACCGAATTGAATGCCCAGTAATTCATGGTAAAGTTTTTCTGTGATTTCACCGACTTCTTGGCCTGTTCCGAAGTTGTGGCGGTGGCCTTTATGGGTGATGGAGCCGATTGGGGTAATGATAGCTGCTGTCCCCATGGCACCGGCTTCTTCAAAGCGGTCCAAGTCATCGATGTAGCAATCCCCTTGCTCCACTTCTAAGCCCAAACGTTCTTCAGCTAAATGAAGGAGGGAGAACTTGGTAATTGAAGGCAAGATAGATGGGGATTTTGGCGTCACGAACTTATGCGTTCCACGCTCGATTCCGTAGAAGTTAGAAGAGCCAATTTCTTCAATCTTAGTGTGGGTCTTCGGATCCAGGTAAATCACATCGGCATAGTCTTCATCATGGGCACTGGCCCCTGGTTGCAAGCTGGAAGCATAGTTCCCACCAACCTTCACGCCACCGGTACCCATGGGGGCTGCCCGGTCGTATTCTGAAGTGACGAAGTGTTGAGGGGCAAGGCCACCCTTGAAGTAAGGTCCGACTGGCATCACGAAGACCGTGAAGATGTATTCCGTTGCTGGGTGGACCCCAATATTGTCGCCAACCCCGATTAAGAGGGGACGGATATAGAGGGTCGCTCCACTTTCATAAGGAGGGACATAGTCAATATTGGCCTTAACCGCTTCTTTCACCGCATGAACAAAGTCTTCAACGGGAACTTTAGGCATCATCATCCGTTCAGCCGACACTTGGAAACGCTTGGCATTTTGGTCGGGACGGAAGAGTTGGACCTTGCCTTCCTTAGTCCGGTAAGCCTTCATTCCTTCAAAGGCTTGTTGGCCATAGTGTAAGGCTGGGGAGCCTTCAGAAATGTGGAGCTGGTTGTCTGTCTCCAGGCCTTGCTTGTACCATTCCCCATCCTTGTAGTATGCCCGCCAACGATAAGGCAAGTTCATATAACTGAAACCTAGGTTTTTCCAATCGATATCTACTGTCATTAGTGGTCCTCCTTCATAATCTTACTAACACATATATTCTACAGCTTGGGTGTGAGTGAGTCCAACCATATCAGCTAGGGCCTGGTTGCTCGGAAATTCCGCGACACTTACAACCTGGTCGTCAATCAAAATAATGGGGAGGATTTCCTCTCCATATGCCTTAAGCTTACGCATGACAACCTCTGTATGGGTGAACATAAAACCATCGCTTGCTGGATCGTGGATGGTGACGAAATAGCCTTCTTCATTCTTGAGCGCATTAAAGAAAGCCTCCACCCGGTTCAATTCTTTGACATTGGCTTCTGTATTAATGATTGAATTGTCTGTCAATGAACATTCTTCAGAACCCCCGCAGCAGCCCAATGATTCCCCCAATGGTTGGAATAATTGCACTTTTTTCATTTTCACACCTCTTTTTTTGTGTTTTCTAATTATTATACACCAAAGATGAGAGCTATGACAAGGGCTGTCTCATTATTTTATCATCAAAATAGGAAAAGTCTGCCTCTAAAGTTCGGAAAAACTTTGTTATAATAGGCCTAAAACTGATGCCTGCAGAAAGGAAGATTCCATGGACTATTTCAAAAGCTATAGCGATGATGCAACGGCCCTAGCTGGTCAAATCCGCCAGGGACAAACTAGCAGCCAGGACCTGGTCCGCCAAGCGATCGACAGGGCCAAGGCCATTAACCCCAAGCTCAATGCGGTCACCCGGCTCTTTGAGGACTATGCCCAAGACTTGGCCCAAGAAGACCACAGCCAGACCCTCTTCGCCGGGATCCCTACCCTCATGAAGGACCTGGGCCACAATATTAAGGGAGTGCCAGCGACTTCTGGGGCTCGCCTGCTCAAGGATCAGATTGCTCCCGTAACCAGCAACTTCTCGCGGTCTGCCATGGCAACCGGGCTCATTCCTATTGGCCAGTCCAATGTCCCCGAATTCGGCCTGAAATTCATCAGCGATTCCGACTACTACGGGCCCGTCCACAATCCGGTCGATCCTGACTATAATGCCGGAGGGTCAAGTGGTGGCGCAGCAGCTGCTGTTCAAGCAGGGATCGTGCCTGTAGCGACAGCTTCTGATGGCGGAGGCTCCATTCGAATTCCAGCTTCCTTCTCTGGGCTGGTGGGTCTCAAGCCAAGCCGGGTACGGACAGCGACTGGCCCGCGCAAGTGGCGGAGCTGGGGCGGGGCACCGGTAGGCTTCATGATGACCAAGTCCATCCGCGACACTGCCCAATTGCTCTTGGCCCTCCAGAGCAATCTCAAACCCATACCCTTCCAAACCCTGCCCATCCCTAAGGCCCACATCGACCATGCCATCCGAGCCGTCAAAAACCTGCGCATCGCTTACTCGACCAAGTCTCCAGCTGGTACCGAAGTTTCTGACGAAGCCATCCAAGCCGTAGAAAATACCGTCCGCTTCCTCCGCGACCAGGGCTTCCAGGTCGAAGCTGCCGACCCTAAGATTAATGGTCAAGAACTTGTTCGCGGCTATTATGAAATGAACGGGGCAGAAATGGCAGCCAGCTTCCTAGGCATCGAACAACAACTCCAACGTAAAATCCAACGCGAGGATGTCGAAATCCAAACCTGGACCATGGCCCAGTACGGCAAGACCATCCCCGCCTACCGTTACAGCCAAATTTTTGACACCTGGGACCAGGCAGCTGAAATCATGGACGACTTCCACCAGACCTATGACATCCTGATCCAACCAAGTACCGCCCAAGCTGCCCCCCGCGTCGACGATAAACTCTATAGTCAAAGTGATTACGAGGCCATGTTGCGTTCAGAAGAGCTCCCCGCTCCCGACTTGGCTGAACTCGTTTACCAAGTCTTCAAGAAGGGCTTACTTGCCTCGCCATTCGCTATGATTTATAATCTAACCGGCCAACCCGCCATCAGCCTGCCCCTCCATACCTGCCAAAACGGCCTACCTTTAGGGGTCCAACTGATCGCTAACAAGGGCGAAGAAGCCCTCTTGATCGGCCTATCTGCCTATTTAGAAAGAGAAGACCGCTTCCACTACTACCCAGATCTCATTTAGGAGGTACTTATGCACGACCAACAATTCGAAATCTATAAAAAATGGCGCCAGCAAATGCTGGTCCTCGACGAAGCCTGGGACGATGACAGCTTCGGCCAAGCCGACACCTGGTCCGCCAGCAACCCCCTCGCCCGAGAAGACTTCAACGAAACCCTAGCCATCCACAGCCTCGACCACGTCTCCCAAGAAGAAATGCAAGCCTTAGAAGACGACTACGACGCTGGAATGATCTAAAGGGTGTGAGGGCTGGCGTTTAGCTTTCCTTCACTGGAGCAAGTCACCAGAGCAGTCTGAAAGACTGCGGCGAAGACTTGTGAAGTGACAGGAAGGCTGCCAGACCGAACCCGACTACAAAGGGTGTGAGAGGATGCGGGAGAAAGGGACCTCTGGAGTAAAAGACCAGAGAAGGCTGAAAGCCTTCGAAGGACTTTTATGAAGAGGAGCCCTTTCTGCATCCTCGAACCCGACTAGAAAATGGCTATTTGCATTCAGGGTCTCTGAGCACAAATAGATAGCTTCAAGCACCATCTAATACAGATACAGCTCATTAAGCAAGAAGCTGGCAAGGTACAATCATCCTTGCCAGCTTCTTTTCATTGTTAAAGCCCCAAAACAAAAAGGCCAGGCCATTTCTCACACTTAGAATCTGAGAAAGTCTTGCCTTTTTAAAGGTGTTTCTGTTTTTTTAATTGGGCCTTGTAATGGTGGTTGACCAGGGCATTATATTCCTTATTGGCGCTCTCCAATTCCTTAGCTGCCATCCAATCGTAAACCAAGCGCCCATAACGAAGGACCTGCCGCTC
Organism: Aerococcus sanguinicola; assembly: GCF_001543145.1. Taxonomy (NCBI): domain Bacteria; kingdom Bacillati; phylum Bacillota; class Bacilli; order Lactobacillales; family Aerococcaceae; genus Aerococcus; species Aerococcus sanguinicola. The sequence goes on from NZ_CP014160.1 coordinate 902,143, forward strand.
GGACATCCGATCTTCCTGGGTCTTTGCTTCCTGGTAGGCGAGCAGGTAGTCTTTGATCTGAGCCATGGCCAGGTCAAAGCGGCGGTAGATCACTGTAGCAATAACATGATGGACCTTATCGCTCGGCAGGGGACTAGCCGCCTGTCTCTCCATGAAATAACCTAAAAGAATGCCCACTAAGATATAAATCTCTAGGCTCTTGGGCGTGTCTGTCCGCGTTCCCATGAGCACATTAATCAGGTGGTCAACTTCCTTTTGCAGGCCCGAAAGCTGGCTGATCTCTTCTTCTGAGAGGGCAAATTCCTCGCGAATCCGTCGCTCATGAGCGTGGACAAAGTCAGGAAAGTGTTGGCGGAAGCTCGGATCCTTGAAGGGCAAGTCCGCTTGGCTAGTGACCATTTCGACCTTTTCCAATGAATCATTGTAGACAAAGTGCTTGCCGTAGTAGGCTGAAAATTGAAAATCCGCCCCTTGTGGATAATGGTAGATACCAGAAATAGCTGGTTCGATCTGGGCCACCCGGTTGATGTCCACATAAACCATACTCTTCTCATCCATCAGGCTCACTTGGTTATCCCGTTCAGACAAAAAGCGCCAGCCACTGTCTCCGTCAAAACGCCCTGCCTCACGCCAAGCCCATAACAAAGCTCCCTGCTTCTTCAAGAGGGTACGCGATGCGGCACACTGGCCACCATTTGGAATCCATTGCTTCATCTTCAATCTCCTATCACTGAAAGGCTTTTAATCATTTTAACATAAAATTTTACCGGGCAACAGACGAGGCAAAAGGGATTCATTTTCCTTTTTGGGATTATTAGCGTATAATTAATTTGTTAGAGAAATATTAATAAGGAGGAATGTATTATGAGTCTCGTTGATGAGCTGTATAAGCGCTTAGATGAGAAAGAAGATCAAATGATCGAAATTCGTCGTCACTTCCATGAGAATCCAGAAGTATCATTTGAGGAAAAGGAAACGGCCCAATATATTGCCGATTTCTATAAGGACCTTGACTGTGATGTACGGACCAATGTCGGTAATGGTTATGGTCTGGTGGTTACCATCGATACAGGCAAAGAAGGTAAAACACTTGCCCTCCGCGCTGACTTCGATGCGCTTCCTTTAACAGAAGATACCGGCCTCGACTTCTCATCCAAAAAAGAAGGTGCCATGCACGCTTGTGGTCATGATGCCCATACTGCCTACCTAATGGTTCTTGCCCAAACCTTAATTGAAATGAAGGACCAACTCAGCGGTAAATTCGTTATCATCCACCAAAATGCGGAAGAAGTTGCACCAGGTGGCGCTAAATCAATGATTGAAGATGGTGCCTTAGACGGGGTTGACAATATCATTGCCCTCCACGTAATGACCAATATGCCAACTGGGGGCGTCTTCTACCATGAAGGCAATGCCCACACTGGACGTTCCAACTTCAAGGTGAAGATCCACGGTAAGGGTGGCCATGCCTCATCCCCTCACCAAGCCAACGACGCCATTGTCGCTGCTTCTTACTTCGTCACTGAAATCCAAAGTGTAGTTAGCCGCCGCTTGAACCCATTCGATGTCGGGTCGATCACCATCGGTAACTTCGACGCAGCAGGTGCCAACAACGCTATCCAAGGCGAAGTGACACTAGGTGGGGACGTGCGTGCTATGTCACAAGAAGTCCGTGACATCATCGAACATGAAGTCAAAGCCAAACTTGAAGGCCTCAAGAACTCCTTCGGCATCACTTATGACCTTCACTACGAAAACGACTACCCAGTCGCTTACAACGATCCAAAAGTCACAGAATTCGCTATCAAAGCCATCAAGGACCACCCATTCGACCAACTCACAGAAGGGGTGGACACCGAACAACCTCAACCCCCATCGGATGACATCGCCTACTTCCTTCAAGAAGTTCCAGGCCTCTACCTCTGGGTCGGCGCCGCACCAAAAGACGGCGAAGCCTACCCACACCACCATCCAAAATTCGTCATGGACGAAGACGCCATGCTCATCGCAGCCAAAAGCGTCGCAGCCTTCATCGGCGAATACGTAGAAAATGGTGGAGTAGAATAACAGGGTGTGAGGGATGGCGCTTAGCTTTCGTTCACTGGAGCAAGTCAACAGAGCAGTCTGAGGACTGCGGCGGAGACTTGTGAAGTGACACGAAAGCTGCCAGCCCGAACCCGACTACACAGGGTGTGAGAGAGCGCGGTTAGAAATGGACCTCTGGAGCAAAAGACCGAAGAAGTCTGAAAGACTTCGAAGGGATTTTGTGAAGAGGAGCCACTTCTGCGCGACCGAACCCAACTACACAGGGTGTGAGAGGATGCGGGTAGAAAGGGAGCTCTGGAGCAAAAGGGATAAGAACGGCTCCAGCCGGTCGTTCCCTTTTGTGAAGAGGAGCCCTTTCTGCATCCTCGAACCCCACTAGGAAGGGTGTGACTGCCCTTCAATAACTAAAGAAAAAGCTCCGCTAGAGGATTAGTCAACTAATCCAAGCTAGCGGAGCTTTTTTACTACAATAAACGATCCATAACTAGGGCAGCTCTCTACGCCACAATGCATCCCAAAGCCAAAAAGAACACCAGCCAGAAAAATAGCCGATGTTCGATACGGATCACTTTCGCCAGTTGCGAATTTTCTTCTCTAGTTCACGCTGGCGGCGCAGGATATCGATAACCGTATCTGCGGTGAAGACTGCCAGAGCAATGGCTAGGGCCGTAAACATGGTGGTCGCAAGTTCACTTAGACCACGCGAATAGTCGGATTGAATGAGATAAAGAGCCGTCCGATACATGCCGCCCCCAGGCACTAGGGTATAAAATCCCGGAATGAAGAAGACCGTCACAGGTTGGTGGTAGCGCCGAGAGAACCATTGAGACATGCCTGCAATGGCTAAACTTGCAATATAGGTCGCCCCGCCCACTTCTAAAGTCAGAAAATCCAAACAAATCAAATAGACCAGCCAGCCTGTTGCTGCAATAATTGACGCCCGGTAAATTTGACGTGGGGGCGTTTGAACACAGATCGAACAAGTATAGCCCACAAAGTAAGCTGCAATAATCTGTAAGATAAAGTTAATCATCCTCTAAGCCTCCCTATAATAATTAAGGCTACCAAGGACCCCAATGCAATCATTAGGGCCTGGAAGAAGGCTTCCATGGCTCGGGCACCTCCTGCGAGATAATCTTCATGGAAGATATCCCGTAAGGAATTGGTAATAGCCGTCCCGGGCACCAGGGGCATCAAGGTCGAAACAATCACAATCCCCAAGGAAACATTAGGGAAATACCAAGCCTGCATGGCATAGGCAAATAGCGTGATCATCATGGTACAGAATACATTCTCGACCGGACTAGATATCTCATAACGCGCCGTCATGTACATCAGACCCGATAAGAAGACGGCATCAAAGGTCGTCACGATAAACTCATCTACGCCCCCGCCAAAGAGGACAGCAAAACACATCCCCAGACCAATCACGCCAACAAAGCGCATATGGATCGGGTAGGGATTGCTTTCTGAATCAATCTTTAACAGCTTCAGATAAGCTACGGCCAAGGTGATTTCTCCATTGGTCAATTGTCGAGATACTGTATTCACCTTGGATACCTTATGCAAGACACTCCCCCGCGTTTGGATCCGTTTAATCCCCACTAAACGATTATTGGCCTCATTCAAGTCATCGAGTGAGGCATAAAGGCCCGTTGCATAGGATATAGCAACTGTCGAGTAGAGGTTCGAATAACTTAAGATTCGCTCCATAGTATCTTCCACGCGGTAAGTTTCAGAGTTACTCTCCGTCATAATCTTTCCAGCTAACAGGGCCGTCTCTAAGAGTAATTTCTTAGGAACTTGTTTCTCATTTACGGCCATTCCCGTCACTCCCTCCACTGTACATATTATAATTACTATTTATTTTATCATACTGTTCCTTTATTATTATATGAAAAGTCAAAATATGAGATATTTCTCTCATTTTAGGGGCAAATAATGAACAAAAAATGTAGTCTTCATAGATATTATCAAATAAATATATAAAGGGCTTACATATTTTACTTGTGAAATTTTTAATTTAATGATACTATAATCTTGACGATGAAAAGTCAGAAAAAAATTATGGAGGTATAGCATATGTCAAGAGATGTTGTATTTGATTATATCGATAAGGAATTTGAACGCCAGCAAAATGGGATTGAGTTAATCGCGAGTGAAAACTGGGTATCCCCAGCTGTTCGTGAGGCTCAAGGTTCTGTACTCACTAACAAATACGCTGAAGGTTATCCTGGCCGTCGCTACTATGGTGGGTGCGAATTCGTTGATGAAATCGAAACCCTAGCCATTGACCGCTTAAAAGAACTCTTCGGTGCTGAATACGCCAACGTTCAACCTCACTCAGGTGCTCAAGCAAATATGGCTGTTTACTCTGCCCTCTTACAGCCAGGTGATAAAGTTCTTGGCATGAACTTAACAGATGGTGGTCACTTGACACACGGCTCTAAAGTTAACTCAAGTGGTAAACTCTATGATTTCGCTGACTACGGTGTAGACAAAGAAACTGAACGTATCGATTATGACAAGCTCGAAGAAACCGCTAAAGAAGTCCAACCAAAATTAATCGTTGCTGGGGCTTCTGCTTATGCACGCGAAATTGACTTCAAACGTATCGGTGAAATTGCTAAAGCAATTGACGCTTACTTCATGGTTGATATGGCTCACATCGCTGGTTTAGTTGCTGTTGGCCTCCACCAAAACCCAGTTCCTTATGCTGATGTTGTTACTTCAACAACTCATAAGACTTTGCGTGGTCCACGTGGCGGGGTTATCTTATCCAATAACCAAGACCTCTTTAAGAAATTAAACTCTGCTGTCTTCCCAGGCATGCAAGGTGGTCCATTAGAACACGTTATCGCTGGTAAAGCAGTTGCTTTCGGTGAAGCTCTTGAAGATTCCTTCAAAGACTACCAAAACCAAGTCGTTAAGAATGCTCAAGCCATGGCCAAAGTATTTAGCGACTCTGGTCTCCACATGGTATCTGGTGGGACTGACAACCACTTAATCTTGCTCAAGGTTATCGACCGCGACTTAACAGGTCAAGAAGTTGAAGCAGCCTTAGACGAAGTAGGTATCACTGTTAACAAGAACACCATCCCATTCGAAACCTTAAGCCCAACTAAAGCATCTGGTATCCGCTTAGGTACGCCTGCTGTTACGACTCGTGGCTTCAAGGAAGAAGAAGCAGCTAAAGTTGCGGAATGGATTGTTCGCATCATTGAAAATATCAATGACGACAAGGTGAAAGAAGAAGTTAAACAAGAAGTTCAAGACTTAGTGAAGAAATTCCCTCTTAAATAAAACCATAAATAAACCAAGCTGTCCTTAATAAAAGGCATTGGATTCAACTTTTAGCAGTTGATCCAATGCCTTTTTTATTTTCGAGGCTTAGCTTACTAGAAAAAAGGAGTCTGGCCAGTGACCAAACTCTTATCCAAGGCTTAATCCTCAATAATATCTTGACTAGTATAAATCCTGTAATGACGGAAGAAATAACTCGCAAAGAAACCGACAAAGGCTCCGATAAGCAAGCTAATAGCGCCCGCAAACAATACCTGAAGCGGTGGGTTATCCGCTAAGGGAGCTAATATACCTGGAATAATAGAAGCTGTACCCGGCGTATTATTAACCAAATCAGTCGTTGCAATATACATACCAGCCAAAGCCCCCGTCAAGGCACTGGTTGAATACACCGGTAGCGGATTAGCTGTTACCAAGTGGGCTTGGGTAAGCGGTTCTAAGGCCACACTCAGGCTCTCCTCCCTAGTTCCAATCTTCAAGCGAGTGAAGAGTAGATAGTTAGCAGTTGCCGAGGAGAAAATAGCTAAGCCTGCCACTGCCATAGCTTTTCCTGTTAATCCCATCATAGCGGTCAAGGCCATGGAACTCAGTGGCGCTGTTGATACAACAGTGAAAACCGCTCCTAGAATAGCTCCCATTAACAGTGGACTTGAATGTGAAGCTGCCTCAATAATGGTCCCAATCTGAATGAGGGCGGCATCAATAACCGGTGAAATTAGGGCTGCAACCGCATAGGCAATAGGCAAGGCCGTTGCTGCCACAACAAAAACATCCAAGCCCCCTTTAACATGGTCTTGAATATAGCGCACTAAGAAGGAAACAAGGTAAGCGCCAATAAAACCTGGTAAGACACCAAACTGCATCATAGCCAGAGCCACAAGTAAAGAATTCACCGGACTAGACCCCAAACGGAGAAGAACCATCCCAGCCGCAGCTACCCCAGCTAAGGAACCGTTCGCTTCCGCAATTCCATTCAAGAAGGGCACGTCTAAGATCGTTCCGAAAAGGGCCCCATAAACAGCTTCAACCAAGAAACTAGCAACTGCTGCATCGGCTAAGGCACTCATGGTCTTGGCCCCGTAAGGCGCTTTAAAACTAAAGAGTGTAAAGAAGGATAAAATCAAAGCTAAGTAAAACAAACCTAATAAGACATCCATAATTCGACTCCCATTCCTCTCATTTAAGAAATGGAAACTCCTTTCTTTGGTCAGAAATTTCTAGCTTACTAACAACATTTTCTGGCTCCTCATCTAAAATCTTGTCTAATTCACCTTTACACTTCGAATTATAACATAATTATGAGAGTTTTATTATAATTTATGTCTAATTGATGAGAAAATATAGTTTTTCCTTATTTATTAGTATGAAATAGTTATTTTGCTTAAGCGATATAGCGAATCAATTCTAATTGAACCTTTCCATCAACAAAGGAATAAGTTGCTTCATCGATCATGGCGGCAATAATTTCCGTATTTAAGAGGTCTTCACGAATTCCCAAGAGGTCTTCATAATACTCTTCAACCTCATACTGGCGCGGTTTCTGCAATTGGTCCATGACTTCTTCAATATCCGCTGGCTCCTCAGCCATTGAACCGATCAAATCGATAACTAAACGATCAGCTTCAAAACTAACCGCCAGCTTGAGGTCTTTAACCCGGTAGTTGAAGAAATAATCCATCATCTCAGCCGCAATTAATTTAGCCTTCCGATATTCTTGAGCGTTCAGCACGGTCTCGCCTCCATTCTGTTATCGTCTCGAGTACAGGTGCCATCGTCGCAGCGACAAAGCCCCCTGAAAAACCATTATTGTACAAATTTAAGCCTGCGTGGACGCCCCCTACATTGTTCACCAGGGTCGCATGCAAGGCCCCCGCTAAGAAACCCGCTAGTGGTCCGTAATGGCCAGCGATTGGAGCCAGAGTCGTCCCAAACAAGGCCGCTAGAATAGCGGAAGTCATATCGGGATCATGGGTCAGCATGAAATACTGCATTAAGAAGATGCCTAAGACCACTGGGGCGACATTGCGAGGGTGCTTCCCAAAGGCCGCAAAACCCATGACCGTCAAGATACCTCCCATGACGGGACCATTCAAAACCCCATCCAATAGCCAAACATAGCCTGTCGCTAAAAGGCCCAAAATACCAACATTAGCCAGGGTCAAGGCTGACCCATGCAACAAGACAAAGTCCGTCACCGAGGTCCCGGCCTCCCGGGTCAAGTCCCGGTAGCCCTTGAAGCTAAATCGATTGGCACTCCAGCCCATCAAGATTAGGAAGAGACAGAGCAAGATGACAAAGCCAAAGACCGGCCCATAGTTCATCGTCACCTGAATATTCTCCACGTCAACAGCCAACTTAAAAGACCGCATGACGCTAGCCACTACCATAGCCAGAACTCCACTGGTAAAGCCCAAATTATAAAGGTTAAAACCCAGGTGGAAGCGGAGGAAGGAAGAAGCAATGGGACTCACCACAAAGCCAATAAAAATACCCAAAGCATAGCCCAGAGGAATTCCCCAAGCCAAGGGCAGGCCCTGGCCGAAACTCACCAGACTCACAACAGGACTCAAAGCCGTTGAAAAGAGGGCTGTCAGCAGGACTTTTTTAAAAGGAATAGATAAAAACTTTGTATAAAGCCAAGCCCCCATCATAAAGGGAATGGTATTGAATAAATTTTTGCCAAAAAAAGCAAAACCTGTTACAGTAAAGAGTGCCGCAAAAAGTGGCCCTGTCATCCATTTGGCATGGCGGCTCACCATAAAAGCATTCAGTAACATAAGGATCCCGGCATTAACAAAGGTTGCCCCGTAGCCTCCGACAGCAAAATAGTCCGTCAATAAATTCGAAGGCGCGATGAGAATCTGCCAATAGCCCTGCAAAAGTTCAGGCAGGGGCTGGATTAAAAGACCACAAACAATAAAAAATAGGGCCAAAAGGTATAAAAAGTTGCTAGAAATGAGATTCTTCTTTAAAAAATAGGCATCGAGATGTTCGAGTACAGTGCCTAACAAATGGATCCCCCCTTAAGCTTTACTTATTTTGTCAAAAATTTTTTAACCGCATCCACCCTTTCTCGCGATAGAGCCCATTCGACGAAAAGCGCAACTGCCGCTCCTACTAAGGTATCCACTAAGCGCCAGAAAACATAGAGAATCCGTTCCTGGTCGGGAATGGAATAGAGGACGATCGTATAAATCGCAATGGAACCTACAATCGCTTGCGAGGAATTAAAAGCATTGCCTAAGATAATGGTGAGCATAACCCCCAAAGCAGGAAAGAGATAAGAAAAAATCTGCCAATCAGGGAAGAGGGTCATCAAAGAGACACAGAGAAGGGCCATCAAGCCCCCAATAAAATTCCCAAAAATCCGGTGGCGGCCATATTTATTGGTCGACTGGAAATCCGTTCGCTGGCTAAATCCAGCAGACAAGGCAGCAATCTGGGGAGAATGGGTGCTAAAGAGATCATATAGCAAGGCGATTAAAAAGAAACTGAGGCCTGTCTTAAAAGTCCGCATTCCTAAGTGAAATCTTGTCTGTCCCATCCCAAGGGCTCCTTTCATCCTGACAAAAACTTTATAAGTAACATAATAGCGGTCAAGTTAGTAATTAACAAGTCTAAATTTAAAGAAAATCTAAATAAAAGCATTTTGGAAAAGAAAATAGGAGGAGACGTATTGGAAAATTCATCCCTAACACCAAGTGAACGTGAACAAGTTGCCGACATCATTGTCAATGCCTTCGAAGACAAAATCCACTATGTTTGGATTATGACTAGCGACAAGGCCAAAGCTAAACGCCTGATCGCTAAACATTTTAACGAAGACCAATTAATCGTCGTCCGCGACCAAGGCAAGATCCAAGGCATCCTCTCCTATGAAAGCCGGGACCAACCCAACTTCCTCCCCATCCCCTGGCAGAGCTTCCGCCAAGAATTCGGCTTCTTCCCCTCCCTGATCCGCAGCCTAGGCTACTACATCTACAAGCACAGCCAAAGTAAGGCCCAAGCAAGAGACTGGCACATCGACCTCCTCGCCGTCCACTCCCAAGCCAGGGGCCAAGGCATCGGTAGCCAACTCCTCCAAAAAGCCAGCCAAGCCGCCAAGGCCGACCACAAACAACAAGTCATCCTAGAAGTCGTCAACAGCAACCCCCGCGGCAAAAAATTCTACGAACAAAACGGCTTCAAAACCAGCGACCACCAAACCATCCCCCGCCTCTTCCAACCCTTCACCAAAGCCGCCAACTTCAGCAGCTTCTATATCATGAAAAAAAGGGTGTGAGCAAGAGCGGTTAGACTTGAATGATTGGAGCCCAAACGGAAAAGAGCGGCTTTAGCCGATCGTTCCGATTGGGTGAAATCACTTCAAGTCTGCTCTTGCGAACCCGACTAAAGGGTGTGAAAAGACAGGGTGTGAGAGGATGCGGGAGAAAGGGACCTCTGGAGTAAAAGACCAGAGAAGGCTGGAGGCCTTCGACGGGCTTTTGCGAAGAGGAGCCCTTTCTGCATCCTCGAACTCGACTACAGGGTGTGAGGGAGCGCGGGTAAAAATAGACCTCTGGAGTAAAGAGCCAGAGAATATACTGACCCCAAGCAAGATAGCAGTCCAAACTAAAAGGCAGCTAAGCGAGAAAACCAATCATTTCTCGCTTAGCTGCCTTTTTATCTTCTTAGCTATGCCAAATATCATTCAAAATATTAGTTTGTTGACGGTCAGGGCCGACAGAGAAGGTAGAAATTCTAACCCCCACTAATTCACTGACACGTTCCACATAACGGCGGGCATTGTCAGGTAGGTCATCAAGTCTCTTGCAAGCTGTGATATCTTCTGACCAGCCAGGTAGCGTTTCATAAATGGGCGTACAATCAGCCAATTCCTTAAGGCTAGCAGGGTAGTAATCAATCCGACTGCCATCTGATTTCTCATAGGCTACGCAGATTTTCACTTCTCCCAGACCAGATAGGACATCGACACAGTTCAAGCTGAGATCGGTTAAGCCAGAGATACGTTTAGAGTGGCGCATCACCACAGCGTCAAACCAACCTACCCGGCGTGGCCGACCCGTTGTCGTTCCATACTCATGACCAACTTCACGAATGCGGTCGCCCACCTCATCAAAGAGCTCAGTTGGGAAGGCCCCTTCACCCACACGTGAGGTATAGGCCTTGCAGACCCCAACAACCTTATCAATCTGGGTCGCACCGATCCCGGTTCCAACGGTGGCGCCCCCAGCTACAGGATTTGAAGAGGTGACAAAAGGATAGGTCCCTTGGTCAATATCCAGCATATTTCCTTGGGCTCCTTCAAAGAGGACACGCTGCCCTTGGTCCATCAACTGACCAATCAAATAAGAAGAGTCTGCCACATAGTCTTTGACTTCTTGGCCATAAGCATAGTAACTTTCAAAAATAGAGTCAAAATCTAAAGCTTGTCCCTGGTAAATCTTCTCAATCACTTGATTGTGATAAGCCAAATTCGCCTTTAATTTTTCCGCAAAGGTATCCTTTTCCAGTAAATCACAGAAACGAATCCCGATCCGAGCCGCCTTATCGGTATAAGCAGGGCCGATCCCTTTAATGGTCGTTCCAATCTTTTGGTCGCCCTTAGCTTCTTCTTGGAGTCGGTCTAATTCAATGTGGTAGGGCAGGATGACATGGGCCCGGTTGGAAATCCGTAAACCGCTCGTGTCTACACCATTCTCCTTAAGATAGTTCAATTCTTTGACTAAGGCTTGGGGATTGACGACAACCCCGTTGCCAATAATGGATAACTTATCTGGCGAGAAGATACCAGAAGGGATTAAGTGGAGGGCAAATTTCTTCCCATCAAATTGGATGGTATGACCGGCGTTATCGCCGCCCTGGTAGCGGACAATGGCGCTGGCCTCCTTAGCTAGGAAGTCCGTAATCTTCCCTTTCCCTTCGTCTCCCCACTGTGTTCCAACAACAACAATTCCAGACATAATTCCAAGTCCTTTCTCGATTGGCTTATCCATAGATTGGATAGTATTTTTGACGCTACAACCGTCTTTACTCCCCTACATCTCCGCTTCATCGCGGAAACTTACCGAGGAGAATTTATTGAATTCCTTAGTGAAGATTAATTTCACTGTCCCGCGGGCCCCACTCCGGTTCTTCTCAATAATCACTTCAATAATGTTATTATCAGCATCCGGATTCTCTTCCTCTTCGCTGCCCTCTCTTTGATAATAATCCTCACGGTAAAGGAAGGCAACAATATCCGCATCCTGCTCGATCGAACCGGATTCCCGGATATCACTGAGGACAGGCCGCTTATCCTGCCGCTGTTCCACACTCCGAGAAAGTTGGGACAGGGCAATGACCGGCACACTCAGTTCTTTAGCTAATTTCTTTAATTGCCGAGAAATCTCAGACACTTCCTGCTGGCGGTTCTCGCTCCGCCGGCTCCCTTCGATCAACTGCAAGTAGTCAATCACAATCAGGTCCAAGTCTCCCTTTTCTTGTTTGAGTCGGCGCGACTTAGCCCGAATATCTGTCACCCGGATCCCCGGCGTGTCATCGATGTAAATCTCAGACTCCCCCAGGGCCCCCATGGCAACGACTAGGTCAGACCACTCTTGCGGCTCTAAACGTCCCGTCCGCAGACGGTTAGCATCGATACTGCCTTCTGCACAGAGCATCCGGTTGACTAAGGACTCGGCCCCCATTTCCAGACTGAAGATGGCTACTCGACCATTCTGCTTGGTCGAAATGTTCTGGGCAATATTCAGAACGAAAGCCGTCTTCCCTACCCCAGGCCGGGCTGCAAGGATAATCAATTCATCCGGATGCAGGCCCGTGGTCATCTTATCAAGATCAGGGTAACCCGTTGCAATCCCCGTGACCGCCTCATGCTGCTTGGACAATTCTTCAATATGTCCAATCGATTCCTGGAGCACCTGGGAGATATGGATAAAACCATTCCGATTGCGATTCTCACTCACCGCTAGGATTTGCCGCTCGGCTCCATCCAGGATAGTCGTCAAGTCATGTTCCTCACCGTAAGATTCCTTCTGAATCGTATTGGTCGCATGGATCAGCTTTCTAAGGATCGACTTCTCTTCGACAATCTTGGCATAATACTCCGCATTCGCTGCCGTCGGTGTCTTCTCAGCAATTTCAAAAATATAGTCAGCCCCACCGATATTCTCCAGCATGCCCCGGCTCTGTAGATCTTCCTGGATCGTCAAGGCATCAATCGCCTCGTCCCGGTCATTGAGTCGCTGCATAGAGCTAAAAATCAAGCGGTGGCTTCTTTTATAAAAATCTTCTTCACTGACAAATTCATTGACAGTTGTAAAAATATCCGGCTCAAGTAAAATTGAACCCAATACTGCCTGCTCAGCTTCAATATTCTGAGGAGGAATACGTTCTATTAAGTCACTATCAGCCATGATTTCCCCCTTCGTCATAAATCAAGTCCTTTAGGCGTTAATAATTATACTAAAAACTTCAGCTCATGAAAATAAGCCAGGGCAAAAAAAGCCCTAGCCCATTCAATTCTCATTTTTTAATTTTCTATTCCTCAACAACATGTACCCGGATCGTCGCTTCAACATCCGGATGTAATTTCACAGGCACATTCCGATAGCCAAAAGCACGGATTGGGTTGGGTAATTCAATCTTCCGTTTATCGATCTTAATCCCATATTGGTCCTTCAAGGCTGTCGCAATCTGCTTAGATGGCACAGAACCAAAGAGACGGCCATCTTCGCCACCCTTAGCCTTAACTTCAGCAACCGTTTTCTCATCTTCTAGAAGGGCCTTTAATTTTTCAGCTTCTGCCTTTTCTTCAGCGGCTTCTTTGGCTTCTGCCTTCTGTTTGCCTTTGAGGGCAGAGATGGCACTATTAGTTGCTTCTTTAGCTAGGCCTTTTTTAATCAGGTAGTTTTGCGCATAGCCGGTAGAAACTTCCTTAATTTCACCTTTTTTACCTTGTTTTTTAACATCTTGTAAGAATATGACTTTCATCCTTATTCCTCCTTATCTTTTGCTAAAACTGCTTTCAACTGGTCGACCGCTTCACTCACCGTGACATCGGAAATCTGTGTGGCAGCATTGGATAAGTGGCCGCCACCACCTAGTTCTTCCATAATCGTTTGCACGTTGACATTCCCCATACTCCGAGCCGAGATGCCGACCCGACCATCATTGCGTTGGAAGACAACGAAGGAAGCAGCTATCCCATTCATAGACAAGAGGGTGTCCGCTGCTTGGGCGGCAATCACAGTGGAATACACTTGACCGTCCGGCCCCTGGGCAATCCCCATATTGGGCTCAACATACTGAACGCTCTCGATCAATTGGCTGCGGTCGATATAATCATTGAGGTCCTCCTTCAAGAACTCTTGGATGAGAATGGAATCGGCCCCATTGGACTTCAGATAAGAAGCTGCATCAAAGGTCCGTGAGCCCGTACGCAAAGAGAAGTTTCGCGAGTCAACAGTAATCCCTGCCAACATGATCGTCGCTTCCAAGCGATTAACTGGACTGCCTTCTGGATTCTGGTATTCAAAGAATTCCGTAATCAATTCGCAGGCCGAGGAAGCATAGGGCTCAATGTATTCTAAGAGAATATTGTTGGCCACTTCTTCGCCTTTCCGGTGGTGGTCAATAACCACAATCCCATTAACAGCTTCAATTAATTCAGGGGCTACCGTAATAGAAGGCCGGTGAACATCCACCAAGAAGACAAGAGAGTCTGGTTGGACCATCTCTTCGGCCTGGCTTGGCGAAATAATAGCCTCTGCATTATCAGGATCTTGACGTAATTCCTCAATTACCCGCTTAATATCCTGGTTGATCCGATCTTCATTCACCACGATATAGCAGTGGCTATTATTCATTTGAGCAATACGCCGAATTCCCACACATGCACCAATAGCATCCATATCGGGATAATCGTGCCCCATAACAAAGATGGTTTGGTTTTCCTGCATCATCTTAGCAATCGTATTGGCAATTTGCCGCGACCGCACATGGGTCCGCTTAACCATTGGATTGGTTTTTCCCCCATAGTAACGGGCCTTTTGGTTCTTAACTTTGATGACAACTTGGTCACCCCCACGGCTCAAGGCCAGGTCCACATTGGCTTGGGCTTGGTCCCCGATTTCGCTAATACTCAGCGGGTCATCCATCTCACGATAAGAAATCCCAATTGAAAGGGTCAGTGGGAAGTTCCACTTAGAAGTGGCTTCCCGGATGGTATCGATAATCTGGAATTTATCCTCTTCCATCTCTTGCAAGGCCCCGTAAGTCCCGATGAGAAGGAAGCGGTCATCATCCAATTCTTTAACAAAACTATTATACTTTCGACCCCAAGTCGACAATTGCTTGGTCATGTAGTTATCGATCGTTGACTTGCGGCGGTCATTCAAGGCCGACATGATTTCATCATAATTATCCACCAAAATATGGCCGATAATCATACGGTTATTGCTGGCAGCCTGGCTAATTTCACCATACTTAGTCACATCCATGAAATACATAGCCCGCTGGTCGCGCAAAAGCCCCACATCAAAGAATCGATCCTGCCATTGAATCCGATCCGTTGATTGGCCCTCTTCCTCATATAAGCGATGGAAAACCTCGGCCAAATCTTCATCAATTTCTTCGAGTTCGTGGCCAATCAAATCATTACGGTCAAAATACTTCAATAAATAAGGATTCACCCAGTCGATCAAATTATCATTCGGATTAAACAAGATAATACCAATCGGCATCTGCAATAAAATCTCATTCTGAACCGATTGCAAACGATTTTCGAGCCGCTCCATTTGCTTGGCAAACTCATATTCCAGGGCATTCCAAGCATAAAGTAAAACTAAAGCTACTAAGATAACTAATACGAGGATGAGAGCCCCTAATTTCACACTAGAGATAAAGGCTAGGATGGCACAAGCCAAGAGTAAGAGTGCAGCAATCCCAATCGCAAGAGAAATGCGACCATCTTTTAATTCAGGATGCTGCTTAGACTGCTTGTAATTTTTTTGCATGATCTACTCCTTCATTTCATATAAGGATATTTTAACACACTTAGCTTATTTTTAAATTAATTTCAATCATCTCTATTATACCGTGAAACAGGCAAAAAGAAAAGGATAAAAGAACATGTGTTCCCTATATAAATGTTACACGTGAAACATTTTTTAGTCAAACTTTATGTTTTCTCTTTATTTTTACTATTAATTTTAATAAAGTGTTTCACGTGAAACAAAATAAAATCACTTTTTTGGTGAAACAAATTAATAAAGTAAGCTTCACATAGAGTAAAAGAAGTAAAACTCAAACTATTGTCTTTATATGTTAAATAAACACTTTATTATCACTTGCTATCAATCATTGAGAAATATTTTTGCTCAGTTATAAAAAATAAATTTTACTATTTCTATTTTTTTTATAAATGTTCCACGTGAAACACTAATACTGATTCCAATTTATTAAGCATCCAATTTTAAAATGTTTCACGTGAAACATAGCTGGAAAAAGTTAATAGGAAAGATATTAATCATTACGATAAAGAAAACTAAGCATTTATCTTACAAAAGCAATTAACTCTGGGCAACAAGCTTCATAGTGAATTAAAGTCGATTTTGATATTTTCATTTCAAGCAATCGAAACTTGCCAATAAAAAAAGAAGAACTAGAGGATAAAGTATTAGATATCAAAGTGGAACTCTTCCTTTAACTGGACAGACCTCCCTATCTAAAATCATTTTTTCTTAAAGCCAACTACAAATTAAAATTCATCCATCAACCAAGCTAAAGATTTCCCCATAATTTTTCACCATGTACGAGTTGTCATGGGATACGGATATTAGGATGTGGTACTAGGCTAGTTAGCTGATTCAAAACTAACTAATCAACAGTAAGCATTTACAATCCACTCTTCCTTGTCTAAATAAAAGCTATCGCTTCCTCCCAATTTTAAGGATTGAACTTATAATATAGATTTACCAGTCACAGATAGCAACTATACATGATTAACAATTACAATATATAATAAATAAGCAAGAGACAAATATCTACAATCATTGTTTCACGTGAAACACAAATAGGAAGGATCACACTTTCATTCAGTATTAATGATTCTCCACTGGCCTCCTCCGCTTGGATAAATTAATTTAATATTGCTAGTTTTTAAACTAAATGATATGGAGAATTATAGAATTAGGATGATACTAGTTAGACCTTTCGTTAACCTGAAATCATTTCAAGTCTAATTTTGCGAAGCCAACTCAACAACTATACCAAGAGTGTGAGTGTAAGGCTTTGTCCGCTTAACTTTTGTTCACTGGAGTAAGCCATAAGAATTAGAATAAGTCTGCAATACTTGACTATGTGACGGAGACTTGTGAAGTCACATGAAAGTTGGAAAATGAATCCAATTACTAACTATGTCCAATCCTTTACCAACACTTTCCCATAGTTCACAGATAGTTGCTATAGCTGATCGAAAGCTAGCGAATTACAGATATATACGTTAAGCCGAATTCAGGACTAATCTACTTTTGTCACACGCTCATATAGAATTAAAATTAATCTATTTATCCTACATATCACATTCATTATCCTTTTTTAAAGAAGACATTTTTTTGGGGAAAGTAATTAGTTATAGTCAACAATACTTTTCATTAACTAACTTGAAATTTAGCGCTAGTTTATAGATGTCTGCCATATTTAGTAAAAAGGCTTCTGTGGGCACACAAAGTCAATTGTTCCACGTGAAACATAGAACTGAATTAAATAAAGCTAGCAATATATTCAACATTTATTTACTAATTTTAGGAAAGCACTATTTCTTTAACTTACGGCTTATTAACATCACTAGCAAACTATAAAAAAGAGAGATGATACTTCCTGCATGCTTGCAGAAAAATCATCTCTCTTTTATTTATTACACACTCTGGTGATTCAATAATACGTATTCTTGCTTAGGAAAGTATTATATTAAGATTATTTTGGTCAAAGTTATCCTAAATCTGCTAGGAAGTTAGATCTTTTCATTAACTCAAGACTAATTCACTATTTTTTATTGGGCTATGTATTCTCAAAAACTCATCGATGGGGAATGAGCCACATTCTTTATTATAGACTTGTTAGTTTTAATTTCTTAGCTTTGACAAGTTAAAGATAATAACTTTTACGCTAACATATTGCCCTTAATAGCCATTAAAAAATTCATTTTGTTCCACGTGGCACATTAAAAGATCTAGTCACATCGCTAATCACTTTTTAGCTAGAAGAACTTATACACAATTTTATAAAAGGAAAATTTTCACTTATCCACACTAGGGTACAGCAATATTATTTTCTTATTTTTATCCACAATCCAAGGATATCCACATTAGGCTTAGAATTTTCCATATGTAAGTACTTTTTTATCTAATCATCAATAGTAATTGTCGTTAAAGAGAACATACGTTCCTATCAATGGACAAAAACTCCTGTTTTTCAAACATCTTATCCACAATTCAACAGACTTATCCACTTATAAACAGCATTGTGGATAGAATTTGTGGATAAGTGCTGGGCTGTTTCACGTGGAACAATCCACAGTTATTCTCATAAATATCCACAACTGTGCATAAAAAGAATTAACATGTGGAAAACTCTTGTTTTAGGAACATATGTTTATACACAGGCATAAAAAAAGCACCCGGTTAATACCCGGTGCTCTCTTCTATTAGTCCTGAACGGTAAATGGTAATAGGGCCATTACACGTGAACGTTTAATAGCAGTTGCTAAAGCACGTTGGTGTTTTGCACATGTACCAGTTACACGGCGAGGTAAGATTTTACCTTTTTCAGAAATATAACGTTGTAATAAATCTGTATCTTTAAAATCAATGTGATCTACATGGTTAGCGCAGAAGAAACATACTTTTCTACGTCTACGGCCACCACGACGACGATTTTGTGCCATGTTCATTATCCTCCTTTATTCCATTTTTAGAATGGCAGGTCATCATCGGCAATATTAATCGAAGACCCATCATTGTTAGATGATTGGTTCTGGTCGTTGTTACCAGAAGCAAATGGGTTATCATTGCCAAATCCGCCTGCACTAAACGGAGAAGAATTATCATTAGAGGCAAAAGGATCTTGATTTGCTTGGGAAGCAAATGGATCTTGGTTTTGGTTTGATGAACCAAAGTTATTGCCTTGGTAAGCATTGTTACCATATGAATTGTTGTTAGATTGTGGACGACTTTCAGTAACTGATTTTGGTTCTAGTAAGCTGAAATTATTAGCTAAAACTTCTGTTACGTAAACACGTTGCCCTTGTTGGTTTTCGTAGTTACGCGTTTGAATGCTCCCTTCAATTCCGACGAGGGAACCTTTCCGGGTAAACTTAGCAAAATTTTCGGCTGACTTACGCCACATCACACAGGAAATGAAGTCTGTCTCAGTTTCACCCTGTGAATTACGAAAGTTGCGATCACAAGCTACTGTAAAGTTAGCAACAGCGATGCCGCTTTGCGTATAACGTAAATCGACTTCTCGAGTTAATCGGCCAACTAATACGACATTGTTAATCATATGATAATCCCTCTCTCGTAATCTTAGTCTTCATTAAGCTTCAATTTTAGTGATCATGTGACGTAAAATGCCGTCGTTGATCTTAGCGAGACGGTCAAATTCGTTGATGCCTTCAGCATCTTCAGCTTCACATTCTACGATATGGTAGATTCCTTCGCGGAAATCTTCAATTTCGTATGCGAAACGACGTTTTTGCCAGTCTTTTGATTCAATGATTGAAGTCCCGTTTGAAGTTAAGATATTGTCAAAGTTTTCAACTAAGGCTGATTTTGACGCATCATCTAAATCTGGACGGATAATGTATAAAACTTCATATTTAGTCATTGGCTTTCGCACCTCCTTTTGGTCTTGTGGCTCTCCTCATTAGAAAAGAGCAAGGAGAGTATATTCATACTCACAATATTATATTTTAACAGACTGGGAAAAATGACGCAAGTAATTGCTCAGTATTTTTCTATAATTATTTTTCTGCTGGCATCTGGATCCACCTAGCATTTTAGGGGCATTCCACCAAGCGATGGGCTATAATGGAGATAAGAGCTTTTATTGAAAGGGGTTTTTCCATGCAATTCTTTAACTATCTCCACCAGGGACAAGCTGGCTTGGGTGCTTACATAAACGACAAGCACTACGCCCTCAGTGACTGGATCTTTGACCATGAAAATTTAATGATCCGCTCGATTGATGACCTCCTGCAGGCTGACCAGGCCAAGGCCTTAATCGACCGGCTCAGAGCTTTAACTCCACAAGACCTACTTCCTTTAGAAGGGGACTTTGACTTTCTGCCCGCTGTGTTAGCGCCGGAGAAAATTCTCTGCGTCGGGCTCAACTACCAGGACCATATTGATGAAGTGGACCGGTCGGATGCTCGGGAAGAGCCGACGATCTTCTCTAAGTTTAATAATGCCTTGGCAGCGGCTGGGCAAAAGATTCCTTTCCCAAGTTATGGCAGCCAGCTCGACTATGAGGCTGAGCTTGTCGCTATCGTGGGGGAAGAAATCAAAGACATCCAAGCAAAAGATTTCCGACCGGATATGATCTTTGCCTATACGGCAGGTAATGATCTCTCCTTGAGGGACCGGCAATTCGCCAGTAGTCAGTGGTTGGTCGGGAAGACAGGAGATGGTTTTGCGCCAGTCGGTCCCTATGTCAGCTTATCAGACCAGCTTGATCCTCAGCAGCTCGCCATTAGCTGCCAGGTGAACGGTCAGACGGTCCAGGCCGCTTCGACCCAACAAATGATCTTCAGCATTCCTGAAATTGTGAGCTACCTGTCCCGTCATATGACACTTAAGCCGGGTGATCTCATCTTCACCGGGACGCCGGATGGGGTAATTGCCGGTAAAAAAGCTGAAGACCAAGTCTGGCTGCAGCCGGGAGACCAGGTCTGTGTGACAATTGAAGGGATCGGCAGTCTGGAGAATACTATTGCTTAAGCGAGCCTTTCATTTGCGCTAATTTGACAAAGACTGTCAGGTAGATGAAGGCTGCCACAATAAGTAATAAATAGGCCGGTAAGTGGAAGAAATAAACAATAACTAAAATAAAGGCTAGAACCGTTCCAGCAAATAGGAGGCTAACTCCCAATCCCTGGGCAAGTAGGTGGTTGTGGTCGGCCTGGTTTTGGTCAAGACTGTAAAAAGCGATCTGGTCCTGCTTCAGTGCCCAAAAACCAAGTCCTAGGGTCACCACAGCCAGGATAAGAAAGATAAGATAAAGCATCATGAGCCCTCCTTTCTTAGGCTTAGCTATATTCTACCGGATTTATTCTCTTAGCTGCAAATAGGAGGGCTGAGTTCTTTTATTCGCTTGCTGGCCTGGCTTGTGATAAAGTGGAGGGTACGCATTTATGATCAATAGTGATTGTTTGATTAGATTGGAGGCACTCGATTGTGCAAGTATTTGCTTACCTAAGAGCTTACCGTTGGCGAATCTTACTCGTTATTTTACTGACCTTCGGAAATGCTCTGGGTGAACTTTTTCTACCCAAATTAATGTCTACGGTGGTTGACCAAGGGGTGGCTAATGGGGATACCCAGCTGATTCTTAAGATCGGGGGCGTCATGTTGCTTGTTGTTCTCGTGACCGTCCTCTGCCGGGGCTCAGCTGCCTACCACTCGGCTAAGGCAACTATGGGCTTCTCCAGGGACGTCCGCCACCAGATGTATACCAAGGTCAACCACATGACCTTCGATGAGACCGAAGACTTCGGAATTTCCTCTTTAATTACCCGGACAACGGATGATGTCAATCAAATTGAACAAATGGCCTTGATGGGCATGCGGCCCTGGGTCCGGGGACTGTTAATGTTTGTGGGCGGGCTGATTATGGCCCTAACCACTAATCTCCGCTTGTCTTTTGTTATTTTTCTCAGTTTACCCTTAATTCTTATCGGGACCTATATTGTCTTTCGAGTGGCTTTGCCTTATTTTCCTAAGTTGCAAGCCTATCTCGACCGCATCAACCTGCTTTTCCGCCAGCGTCTGACGGGGCTGCGGGTTATTCGAGCCTTTTCTCGTAACCGTTATGAAGAAGAGATCTTCAGTGAAGCCAATGAGGACTACTACCAGACTGCCCTCAAGGTGAACCGTATTATGATTACCGTTATGCCTCTTTTGACCATTATCTTGAACTTCTCCCTAGTTGGTGTGGCTTATTTTGGTTCTCACCTGATCGACCAGGGGGACTTGCAGATTGGAGATATGATGGCTTATCTCCAGTATATTACCCAGGTACTTTCGGCTTTGATCATGATCTCTCACCTCTTAACCATGCTGCCGCGAACCTTTACCTCGGCCCAGCGGGTGAATGAACTCTTGACCTATCCAACGCGTGAAATTGGGGGACAGATCTCCCTCCAAGAGCCGATTCAACGGATTGAAGCCCGTGACTTGACCTTCTATTACCCAGGCGCCAATCTGCCGGCCTTAAAGGAGATTAACTTTAGGGTCGAACGTGGGCAGACCCTGGGCATTATTGGAGGAACAGGATCGGGGAAGTCGACCCTGCTCAAACTCCTGCTCCAATTCTATGATCCAAGTGCCGGCCACTTACTCATTAACGACCAGGATATTGAAGACTTAGAAGCCGCTAGTGTACGCGACCAGATGAGCTATGTGCCCCAGCAAAACTTCTTCTTCACCAAGTCCATCCGTGACAACTTATCCTATAGTAATGAAGCCGTCAGTGACGACCGCTTGCTGAATAACCTAGAGATCGCCCAGGCCAGAGACTTCCTGCCTGAAGAAAGCCCACTCGATGAAGCCATGATCCGGGGAGGAAATAACTTCTCAGGCGGCCAACGCCAACGTCTAGCCATCGCCCGGGCCTTGAGTCGGCAGGTCCCTGTCTATATCTTCGACGACTCCTTCTCTGCCTTAGATTATCAGACGGACTACGAACTCCGCCAGGCCCTTCAGGAAGCCCTGGACCAGGCCATCTTAATTATTGTCGCTCAGCGTGTGGCTACCATTCGCCATGCCGATAAAATTCTTGTCCTCGATAATGGCCAAGTCAAAGGTTTCGGCAGCCATGAGGACTTGCTAGAAAATAACCAAATTTACCGTGAAATTGCCCTAAGTCAAGGAGAGGAGGCGGTTGACCATGCCTAAGCAAAAACAAAAAACCTTACCCCGGCTCCTCGCCTACCTGGGCCAATACAAGTTCTTCTTAGCTCTCAGTGTCTTAGCCACCTTGGTCATCGCTGCCTGTGATATCATTGCCCCTCGCATGATGGGGGACTTAACCAGTCAACTCTTCCACGATATCCAATCCGGCCAGGCCATTAACTTCCAGGCAGTAGGCCGACTCTGCCTTATCCTAGTCGGTCTCTACTTGGCCCTAGCTGTCTTTAATTTCATCCAGGGGCAACTTCTCACCTATATTTCCCAGAACTTTATCTTAAGACTCAGGGAAGAAGTATCTCATAAGGTCAAGCATATTCCCTTAGCCTACTTCGACCAAGCACGAACGGGCGACCTTTTGAGCCGGATGACCAGCGATGTAGAGGTACTCGGGAAGAATATCCAGCAAACCATCAGCCAGGTCTTCTACGGGATTATCCTCCTCCTAGGAATTATCGTGATGATGCTCCGCATTTCTGCTGTGATGACCGCTATCTTCTTCGTCACCATCCCCCTGAGTTTCTTTGCTACCCGCTTTATTACCAGCCGGTCGCAGAAATACTTCCGTGCCAAGGCAAAGGGTCTGGGGGCTATGGTCGCCTACGTTGAAGAAAGCTTTACTGGGACAGACCTGATCAAGGCTTATAACTATGAAGACCGGGCCGACAAAGAATTCCGTAGCTACAATGACAAGCTCTATGACGTGTCTTACAAGGCCAGCTTTATGGCGGGGGTCCTCCTACCTGTGATGACCTTTGTCAGCAACATGGGCTATGTCGCTATTGCCATCGTCGGCGGCCTCCTCGTCCTCAACCAACAGATCCTCGTCGGGGACGTCTTGGCCTTTATCCAGTACAGTCAGAAGATGACTCGCCCCATCAATACCATGGCAGAGATGGCCAACCTCCTCCAAGAGACCATGGCATCAGCCGACCGGGTCTTCGAATTCTTAGATGCCCCTGAAGAAGTGGAATGCGATGAAGCGCGAATTGACTCACCTATCGAAAGCATCAGCTTCGACCATGTGGGCTTTGCCTATGAAGCCGGCCATCCTATTATCAAAGACCTGAGTTTAGAAGTGGACCAGGGGCAAACAATTGCCATTGTGGGGCCAACGGGAGCCGGTAAGACCACCCTGATCAACCTCCTCTTGCGCTTCTACGATGTCAGCAAGGGCGCGATCCGGATCAACGGAACGGACATTCGCCAGGTACCGCGCGATAACCTGCGCCAACATTTTGGCATGGTCCTCCAAGACACTTGGCTCCTCCAAGCCAGTATCGAAGAAAATATCCGCTATGGTAAGTCCGGAGCTAGCCAAGAAGAAGTGATTCAGGCGGCCAAACAAGCCCACTGCTACCACTTCATTGAGAGCCTACCAGATGGCTTCGACACCCTACTCAACGAAGAAGCCTCCAACATCTCCCAAGGCCAACGCCAGCTCCTCACCATTGCCCGGGCCTTCATCTCGGACCCTGACATCCTCATCCTGGACGAAGCTACCTCCTCCGTCGACACCCGGACAGAAGGCCTCATCCAAGAAGCCATGGCCAATCTCATGACTGGGCGGACCAACTTCGTCATCGCCCACCGCCTCTCCACCATCGTCGACGCCGACCGCATCCTCGTCCTCGACCAGGGGGACATCGTTGAACAGGGTAGCCACCAAGAACTCCTCGCCCTCAACGGCACCTACGCCAAACTCTACCAAAGCCAATTCGCTGAATAAAAGGGTGTGAGGGCGCGCGGGTAGCTTTCGTTCGCTGGAGCAAGTCACCAGAGCAGTCTGTAAGACTGCGGCGGAGACTTGTGAAGTGACACGAAAGCTAAGCGACCGAACCCGACTAGATCAGGGTGTGAGAGGATGCGGGAAAAAGGGACCTCTGGAGTAAAAGACCAGAGAAGGCTGCAAGCCTTCGACGAACTTTTGCGAAGAGGAGCCCTTTCTGCATCCTCGAACCCGACTAGGGTGTAAGGGAGCGCGCCCATAATGAGCCAATCCACAATCAAAGGGGCCGAGTGTGGTTTGACATCGCTCACCCCACACTCAGAGCTTCAATTTGTGGCTTCATAATGAACAAGCCACAATCAAGTTCTTCCATTGTGGGTTGAAGATTGGGAAGCCACACTCGAGATTCCGAAGTGTGGCTTGGCACCGTTCAATCTACGCTAGCAAGCTCCAATTGTGGGTTAACAATATTCGACTACAAAAGCTCTTCCAAATCAGTGCTTTTGATATGATGAATGTACAAACTAGCTAAACCCTCTAGCCAAGCTGAATCAAGCCTGGCTAGAGTTTTTTTATTGGGAGTGAAATTTTAATGAAAGTCAACTTGCTAACGAGACTTGTATTCAAAAATCAGCACCGTCCAACTTTTAGGTCAATAAAGTCTTGCCAGCATGACCAAATCTTAGCTCCTTAATCTAAGCCGCTCCACCTATACCTAGAATCTATGATTCACAGCGATAATTTTTTATTAAAAAGTAAGCGTTTTATTTTTGAATTTAAGGCTTTTATGTTAATTTAGAAGTGTAAAGAAAGTGTTTTCATTAAGCTTTCATTATTCACAGAAAAGGAGAAAAATTATGTCAGCCGAATACAAAGCACCTTCTGAGGTGAAAGACTTAACCATTTATAATACTATTGAACTTGAAGACTTAGCAAAAGAAGTCATGCCTAAAGGCGGTTTTGACTACCTAGCAGGCGGTTCAGGTGAAGAATTTACCTTAAAACGTAATGTGCAATGCTTCAAATCGCAAGGTATCCTGCCAAGGGTTTTGGCCGATGTCGAGTTCCCAGAAACGGAAACAGAAATTTTTGGTCAAAAACTGAAAGTGCCTTTCATCATGGCGCCAATCGCAGCCCATGGTCTAGCCCACGAAACTAAGGAAGCTGGAACAGCTAAGGGGATTTCTGAATTTGGAGGCACCATTATGTCGATTTCAGCATATTCAGGAGCTACCTTCGAAGAAATTGATGAAGGCCTCCAAGGTAATCCGCGCTGGTTCCAAATCTATATGGCCAAGGATGATGAACTTAATATTAACATCCTGAACGAAGCCAAGGCCGATGGGGCATCCGCTATTATTCTAACGGCCGATGCGACCATCTCAGGTAACCGCGACCGGGATGACAAGAATGAATTTGTTTACCCCTTCGGTATGCCAATTGTTTCCCGCTACCTGACAGGGACTGGGGAAAATATGTCCCTCAACAATATCTATGGCCAATCCAAGCAAAAGATTACCCCGCGTGATGTCGAATTCATCAAGAAACATACTGACCTCCCTGTCTTTGTTAAAGGGCTGCAGACAGCGGAAGATGCCAATGTGGCCATCGGAGCAGGGGCTGATGGTGTTTGGGTATCCACACACGGTGGCCGCCAATTAGACGAAGCACCAGGCTCCTTTGAATGCTTAGCTGAAGTTGCTGATGCGGTTGCTGGCCGGGTGCCAATTGTCTTCGACTCAGGTGTCCGCCGCGGTGAACACATCTTCAAGGCCCTAGCCCAAGGTGCCGACCTGGTTGCTCTGGGACGTCCTGTCCTCTTTGGCTTAGCCCTAGGTGGCTGGAAGGGTGTGCGGTCCGTCTTTGAATACTTCGAAACCGACCTCAAACGCGTGATGCAATTGGCTGGGACGCAAAACATTGACCAAGTCAAAGCAGCCCGCTTAAAAGCTTTAGATAACTGGAACTAAGACCAAATTCACTGGCTTCCTCCTTTTTGGGGAAGCCAGTTTTTTTTTCTAAAATAAATCATATGAGTGAGCATACCTTCTGCTCACAATTCGACTTGTAAGCCGCGATTGTTTAGTTAATCACTGCTAACACACAAATATTTTCCCCAGAAGATCTAGTCTTTGATTTATGTCTTTTGCCGCACATGATATACTAGGGTTAAATTAATTTTAAGAAAAAATAAAGGAGTGAGGGAAATGCTTGAAGCTAAGCACCTAACCAAGACTTTCGGGCAGAATGTCGCGGTTGATGATGTCTCCTTCCAGTTGGAGAACGGGAAGATTCTTGGCATGATTGGCCGTAATGGGTCTGGAAAAACGACCATCTTCCGGATGATCTTGGACTTTTTGACACCAGAAGGCGAGGGCAGTGTGACCTGGAATGGCAAGGCCATGAACACCCAAATCTATAATATTATCGGCTACCTGCCAGAGGAGCGGGGGCTCTACGAGAAGATGTCCATCGAAGAGCAGATTGTTTACTTCGCTGAATTGCGGGGGATGAAGCGCCAGGATGTCTTGGCCCGGATTGATGAGTGGATGGACCGTTTCCAGGTTAAGGGCAAGCGCCAGGACAAGATCAAGACCCTGTCTAAGGGGAACCAGCAGAAAGTCCAACTGATCGCCACTCTCATCCATGAACCTGAATTTGTGATCCTAGATGAGCCTTTTTCTGGCTTGGATCCGGTCAACGCTGACTTGCTCAAGAATGGCATCCTCTATCTGAGAGACCAGGGGAGTTCTATCATCTTCTCCAGCCATAATATGGATAATGTCGAGCGGCTCTGTGATGAACTGATTATGATCCATGATGGCAAGCGCGTGCTCTATGGCCCCATCCACCAAGTCCGTGAAAGCTTCGGCAACACCCGGCTCTACCTGGAAACAGACAAGTGGACAGCGGAACAATTGGCCGGATTAGAGGGTGTGGACAAGGTTGAAAGCGACCGTCCTGGCGTTTACCAATTGGAGCTCCAGGATGAAAGTTATGGTCCGCAGATCTTCGACCAGGTGACCCAGGGCCATTATATTAAAGCCTTCAGCCAGCAACCGCCCACACTCGAAGCAATCTTTAAAATGAAAGCAGGTGGCTCCAATGAGTAAATTATGGACTGTCGCAAAAAGCGTATACCGCAAGAATGTCTTTTCCTGGTCCTTCGTCTGGATGGTCGCTTCGCCCCTAGTCATGGTCGCTGTCTTTGGTCTCATCGGCTACTTCATTGGTCAGAGCGAGGCCACTAAGTCGGGGGATATCGCCTTGGTCCAGGCTTCTCCCGAAGTCCAAGAGATTGTAGAGGCGAATAAGGGCCACAACCAGATTATCTTGGACCTCAACCAAGAAGAGGCCCAGGCCGCCTTGCGCGACGACAAGATTGATGGTTACCTTGAAGTCGGCGAGGACAAGGGCCAAATTAAGGCCAATTTCTTCCACAAAACCACTTCTAGCGATGTTAATTTAGACGATATTGAAAAAGGGCTCCAGGATTTACAAGTCCGGCGCCTGGCTCAAAGTCTGGGGCTCAGCCAAGAGGACCTGGCCAAGCTCCAAAGTCAATCGGTAGCAATCAATGTCAATAACCTGAATTTTGGGGAGGATGGCAAGCTCTCCCAAGAAGAAGGGAATTCGATCAAGTATATCATTCGCTCATTTATGGCCTATTTTACTTGCTTTATTGTTTTCTTCTTTATTATTTCCTATGTCAACATCATTGCCCAAGAGATTGCAGCAGAGAAAGGCTCGCGGATTATGGAAATTATCCTCTCCAGTATCCCGGCCCGAACCCATTTCTTCGGCAAGATGATTGGGGTGGGGCTCATGATTCTGACTCAGATTGGCTGCTACCTAATCCTCTATCTCCTAGGAGCGGCTGCCTTCGCCAGCTCCCTAGTCAGCCTGCCGATTCCAGATAAGCTCTTAGACAACTTACAACTAGGCAGTCTGATCCAAGAAGCCCTGCCGATCTTTGCCTTGGGCCTGGTCTTCGCCCTTATCGGTATCCTGATCTACACCAGTTTTGCGGGCTTCCTGGGCTCCCTCGTTTCCAAGACCGAAGATGTCCAAAAAACCATCATGCCTGTTGTTTTCTTGGGGGTGGCTGGCTTCTATATCGGCCTCTTCGCCTTCGCTTCCTCAGCCAACAATGCCTTGGTGCGGATCAGCTCACAGATTCCTTTCTTCACGCCTTTCGTGATGCCCTTCCGTATCGCTGGAGAAAGTGTCTCAGGCTTCGAAATTGGCCTCTCTGTCGTGCTCAGCCTGATCACGATGGTAGCCATCTTCTACCTCTCAGCGGCCTTCTACAAGAGCAATGTCCTCACCTACAGTGACAAGGGCATGCTGGACACCCTGAAGCGGTCATGGACCCTCTGGCGCAGCGAGAAAGAGGCTTAGCTAGCCGTTCAAAAATTCCATAAGAAAAAGCCAGCTTTCGGGCTGGCTTTTTACTTAGTTTTATTCCTATTCTTGGTCGTCGTCTTCTTCATCCAAGAGTTCATTGGTGAAATGGTGCAGGTTTTCTTGGATTTGGTCATCCGACAGGCGAGCTTGAGGAATATCCTGGTCATCGTAAACCGATTCATCACTATCTTCGGTTTCTTCGTTGACCTTTTCAGCAATGGCTGAGAAGTCTTCCTCGCCCTCTGCTTGTTGGGCCGCGCCTGCAGAAGCAACTTCTTCCTCTTCTTCAGCTTCCACCTTGGCCATAGTTGAAACCTTGGCGTCATCATTCAAGCGCATGAGGCGGACACCCTGGGTCACCCGACCTGTTTGGGAAATATCAGCCGCATGGAAGCGGATGACTACGCCTTCATCGGTCATCAGCATGATATCTTCAGTTAGGTCGACGGTTGTCATCCCCACCAGCTTCCCGTTCCGCTGGCTGGCATTGATGGTTTTAACCCCTTTACCGCCGCGCTTGCGGATGGCATATTCGCTGGCTGGGGTCCGCTTCCCATAACCATTCTCGGTGACGACAAGGACATCCGCAACGTCAGCTAGGA
Source organism: Aerococcus sanguinicola (assembly GCF_001543145.1). Classification (NCBI taxonomy): domain Bacteria; kingdom Bacillati; phylum Bacillota; class Bacilli; order Lactobacillales; family Aerococcaceae; genus Aerococcus; species Aerococcus sanguinicola. The sequence goes on from NZ_CP014160.1 coordinate 931,416, forward strand.
CGGCGGCTCCAATCACATAGTCACCAGGCTCCAAACGGATGGCCCGAACACCGGTAGCTGTCCGCCCCATCGACCGGGCGTCTTGTTCATTGAAGCTGACCGCATAGCCATCGTGGGAAGCCACGATCAGATTGCGCTGGCCATTGGTAAAGAGCACATCGACGAGCTCATCATCCTCCTTGAGATTGAGGGCGATCAGGCCGTTGTTACGGATATTGAAGTAGTCGCGAACAGGAGTCCGTTTAATGACACCCTGGCGCGTAATAAAGGCCAGATAGCCGTCAGAATCGCCGTCATGGTCCACCGGGGTCACATTGATGGCATCACGCACCTTCTCGTCCTCTTCCAAGTTCAGGAGGTTAACGATCGGAATCCCCTTGGCTTGCCGGCCGTATTCTGGAATCTCATAGCCCTTCATCTGGTAGACTTTGCCCTTGTCCGTAAAGAACAGGATAATGTCATGGGTAGAAGTTGAGAACATGGTTTCGATATAGTCCCCATCGTTCATGCTCATGCCTTTGACGCCGAGACCGCCGCGGTTTTGGACGCGGAATTCATCATCGGCAACCCGCTTAATATAGCCGTTCCGGGTCAGGGTAACGAGCACATTCTCTTCTTCGATCAAGTCCTCATCTTCCAGGCTGGTGATTTCACCCACCCGCAGTTCGGTCCGGCGGTCGTCGCCATAGCGAGCCTGGATTTCTAATAATTCTTGGTAAATAATTTCATAACGTTTCTCTTCGCTGGCTAGGATTTCCGTCAAGCGGGCAATTTCAGCCATCAGTTCGGCATGTTCCTTGTCAATCTTTTCCCGTTCCAAGCCAGTTAAGCGGACCAGACGCATATCGAGAATGGCTTGGGCTTGCTTATCCGAGAGTTTGTACTGGGTCATAAAGATTTCCTTGGCTTCGTCACCAGAACGTGATGAGCGCAGGATATTGACGATTTCATCAATATGGTCCAGGGCCACCTGTAAACCTTCCAGGATATGGGCCCGGGCTTCGGCCTTTTTCTTCTCAAAGATCGACCGACGACGGATAATCTCTTCTTGGTGGTCCACGTAATAGGTCAGGATTTCCTTGAGACTCAGGGTCTTAGGCACACCGTTGACGATGGCCAACATATTAAAGTTGAAGTTGGCTTGGAGCTGGGTCAGCTTGTAGAGGTTGTTGACGATCACACTGGCACTGGCGTCCTTGCGGCATTCCACCACAATCCGCATGCCATCCCGGCCGGATTCATCCCGGACTGCCGTGATGCCTTCAATCACCTTGTCACGAGCTAAATCCGCAATCCGTTCCACTAACTTAGCCTTGTTGACCATATAAGGAATCTCATGGATGACAATCCGTTCGCGACCACTGGACATCTGGTCGATATCCAACTTACCGCGGACAATGATGCGTCCTTGGCCTGTTTCATAAGCCTTGCGGATCCCCGACTTGCCGATCACAATCCCCCCGGTCGGAAAGTCCGGTCCAGGGATGGCTTCCATCAGCTCAGCCGTCGTTGCTTCTGGATTCTTCATCAGGGTGTGGATACCTGAGATTACCTCATTTAAGTTATGGGGTGGGATATTAGTAGTCATCCCGACCGCAATCCCGGTCGCCCCGTTAACTAAGAGGTTAGGGAAGCGGGAAGGGAGAACTTCTGGTTCACGCTCTTCGCCGTCGTAGTTGGCGATAAAGTCCACCGTGTCCTTGTTGATATCCCGCAACATTTCAGTAGCAATCTTACTCATCCGCGCTTCGGTATACCGCATGGCGGCAGCCTGGTCCCCATCGATGGAGCCGAAGTTCCCGTGGCCGTCTACCAGCATATAGCGGTAGGAGAAGTCCTGGGCCATCCGCACCATAGATTCATAGATGGCGGAGTCCCCATGGGGGTGGTACTTACCCATGACATCTCCGACAATCCGCGCTGACTTCTTATAAGGTTTATCTGGGGTAACCCCCAATTCATTCATCCCGTAGAGAATTCGCCGGTGGACAGGTTTCATCCCATCCCGAACATCCGGCAGTGCCCGTGCCACGATAACACTCATGGCATAGTCGAGGAAGGATGTCCGCATTTCATGGGAGATTTCTCGACGTTCTAATCTATTGTCTAAAGCCAAAATACTAGCCTCCTATTCTAGCTTGCCTAGTCGTCCAATTGGTCATGACTAAAGGTCGATGGTCGCATAAGTGGCGTTCTCTTCGATAAAGTTCCGCCGCGGTGCCACATGGTCGCCCATTAACATGGAGATCATTTGGTCGGCTTCCACACCGTCTTCAACGCTGACTTGAAGCATGCGACGCGTACTTGGGTCCATGGTCGTATCCCAGAGCTGTTCGGCATCCATCTCGCCCAGCCCCTTATAGCGTTGGACAACGGGCTTAGGACGCTCAGGAAGACTGGCCATATATGCCTCTAATTCGGCATCCGATTCAATATACTGGATCTTCTTCCCTTGGCGTACCTGGTAGAGGGGAGGAACCGCAATATACACATAACCCGCATCCAAGAGGGGACGCATGTAACGATAGATCAGAGTCAATAAGAGGGTCCGGATGTGGGCCCCATCGACATCGGCATCGGTCATGATAACGAGCTTATGGTAGCGGGCCTTGGAGACATCGAAGTCATTGCCCCAGCCCGTCCCCATCGCTGTAAAGAGGGAACGAATCTCTTCATTGGCTAAGATCCGGTCCATAGACGCTTTTTCAACATTCAAGATCTTACCACGGATAGGCAAGATGGCTTGGAAGTGGCGGTCCCGGCCGTTCTTAGCGGAGCCCCCAGCGGAATTCCCTTCGACGATGAAGAGTTCGCATTCCTCGGGCACCCGGCTGGAACAATCGGCCAATTTACCCGGTAGGTTGGAGATTTCTAGCCCAGACTTCTTCCGGGTCATTTCCCGGGCCCGTTTGGCTGCCTTCCGTGCCTTAGAAGCAACCAAGCCCTTGTCGACAATTTGCCGGCCGATATTGGGATTCTCTAAGAGGAAGGTCGAAAAGTGCTGGCCGAAAAGTCGGTCGGTAATCGTTCGTACTTCCGAATTTCCGAGTTTCATCTTAGTTTGCCCTTCGAATTGAGGGTCGGGGTGGCGTACTGAAACGATCAGGGTCAGGCCTTCACGCACATCTTCCCCAGTCAGGTTCTCATCATTATCCTTGAGAATATTGACATTCCGGGCATAGTCGTTGATAGTCCGGGTGAGGGCGGTCTTAACCCCAGATTCATGGGTCCCCCCTTCAAAAGTATGGATATTGTTAGCAAAACTCATAAAGTTCACATGGAAGTCGTCCGTATACTGGAGAGCAACTTCGACCTCAATATCATCCTGTTCCCCTTCTAGGTAGATAGGTTCAGGGAAAAGCGGGGTCTTATTCTGGTTGAGGAAGTCGATATATTCCTTGATCCCACCTTCGAAGTGGTAGCTGTATTCAACCGTTTCTTCTTCCCGCTTGTCGGTCAGTGAAATCCGCAAGCCCTTGTTCAAGAAGGCGAGCTCCCGGGTCCGTTTATTCAGTATTTCCCGGTTATAAACCGTTGTTTCTCGGAAAATCTCGCTATCGGCTTTGAAGGTGACAACCGTTCCTTGCTGGTCGGTTTCTCCTGTCACTTCGAGCTCGGTCATGATCTTCCCCCGGCTGTATTCTTGGTGGTAGATCTTGCCATTCTTGTAGACATCGACGTGGAGCCATTCAGAGAGGGCATTCACCACTGAGGCCCCCACCCCGTGCAAGCCGCCGGAGACCTTGTAAGAGCCACCCCCGAATTTACCCCCAGCGTGGAGAACATTAAAGACAGTCTCTACTGCTGGCCGGCCGGTTTTTTGTTGGATATCGACAGGAATCCCCCGGCCATCGTCCGTAATCCGAATCACATTATCTTCCAAGATTTCAATTTGAATATGCTTGGCAAAACCAGCTAAGGCCTCATCGATTGAGTTATCGACAATCTCCCAAACTAGGTGGTGGAGGCCGGTCTCACTGGTCGACCCAATATACATCCCAGGCCGTTTCCGGACCGCCTCGAGCCCCTCTAGGACTTGAATTTGGCTGGCATCATAGCTCTCCGCCAGATGGGCCAGTTCCTCCTGTTCCTCCTTGCTTGGTTCCTGGCTTTCTTCCTGTGCTTGGTCTTCAAAGTGTTTCTCATCTGCCATCGCTTTCCATCACTCCTTCTAGTCATCCAATCGTTGGACTTGTCCCTGCGCAATTTCAAATAGCGCCGGCTCATCAATCTGTTCTTCCTGGACCCCATCGAGACTGGTTGTCGTCAAAAAGGTCTGAACTTTCTTTTCAATGGTTTTGAGCAAGTGGGTCTGCCGGTCATCATCCAGCTCACTCAAGACATCATCCAATAAGAGAATGGGGTATTCCCCCGTCATCTCCTGCATACACTCAATTTCTGCTAATTTCATACTTAAGACTGTGGTCCGCTGCTGGCCTTGTGAGCCAAATTTCTGGACATCCTGGCCGTTAATCAAGAATTGAAGGTCATCCCGGTGGGGGCCAGCTAAGCTCACCCCGCGGTCCAGTTCACGCGACTCGACTTCTTCAAACTTAGCCAAGAGGGCCTCATAGACATTCTCCTCAGAGGGGGCCTGGGGTAGGTCGACCGCACTCCGATAGCGCAGGCTGAGCGCTTCCTTGCCCTGGGAGATATGGTGGTGGAGCTCGCTCGCCCAGGCCTCTAACTTATCGAGGAAGGCCAAGCGCTGGCAAATAATCCGGGCGCCCGCAGCAGCCACTTGCTCCGTCAAGATCTCCAAGTAAAGCTTGTCTTGGGCCTGCTGACTGAGTAGCTGCTTTAGGTAGGCATTGCGCTGCTTTAAGATCTGCTGGTAGTCAACCGAAGTGTGCAGATAAACGGGACTCATCTGGCTGAGCTCCATATCAATAAATTTTCGCCGTAATTGTGGGGCCCCCTTGACCAGGTCCAAATCTTCGGGAGCAAAGAGCACCACATTCAAGCGGCCAATATAGTCGCTCAAGCGGCGCTGCTCGAGGTGGTTAACCTTAACCAGCTTGCCGCTTTTGGTCAGCTTGACACTTAAGGGCAGCTTGCCGAAACGGTTGCTGACCCGGCCTTCAACCAGGGCTTCCTGACTCTCCCAGCGCAAGAGCTCGCGGTCATGGTTGGTCCGGTGGCTGCGGGCTAGGGAGAGGATATAGATTGCCTCTAGGAGACTGGTCTTCCCCTGGGCATTGTCCCCAATAAAGACATTGATTCCCGGTGAAAAAGTCACCTCAGCAGACTCATAATTTCTGAAATTGAGCAGGCGGATCTCATCGAGGATCATGGGCATCATCCAAAGCCGCGCCAGAAGCACTGACAAGCTGGAAAATGGCTTCCTCAGCAGGCACTTCAACTACTGACCCTGGATAAATCTTTCGTCCTCGACGCTGGTCCTGCTCACCATCAATATAAACCGCAAATTCAGACAGGTACCATTTCGCCTGGCCACCCGTTGCAATAATGCCTGTTTCCTTCAACAATTGGGTCAAAGTCATAAAGTCACCCGTTATCTCAATGGTCTCAGTCATTGCGTCACTTCCTTTCCATCTTCCTTAGCTTCCGCTAAATAAAAAATCGCAATCCCTGCTCGAACCGGCAGAGATTTGCGATTTAGCCAAATACGAGCCAAAGCGGTCGTCGCAAATTAAAAAATCTATAGCTCATTTAGATCTATACTGTCACCTCTTATTATACCCCAAAAACCGCTTTTTTGCAAAGAGAGGGGGCTATTGGCTTGTTTTTTATTGGGAGGGAAATTCGTCTCTAAAGATTGAAAAGCCTTCTCAGGACAAAATAAGGCCGCTCTAAGAAAAAACTTGTCTTATTTTTGTGAAAGCCGAGTATTCAATCAAAAGAAGCAATCAAATAAGATAAATGAAACTTATTTCAAGCGATCGAAAGTTCTGATTGACAAAAAACGGACAAACTGCCTATAATCAAGACACAGGAAATGAATGTCTTCCTTGGGCCTAGCCCTAAACCGCTATTGATGATTCAAAAGCTGATGACTTCTGCTGTAAAGGGCAGGAGTATCAGCTTTTTTTGCTCTTTACTTAATCAAATAATCAAAGGAGTGGTCTTATGTTACTAATGAGCTTTGCTTATATCTTTATCTTTGGGCTCTTGATCGACCGGGTCTGTAAGCAGATCAAGGTCCCGAGTCTGATCGGTTTTCTCTTTCTAGGGATTGTTCTCGGTCCCCATGTCTTGAAGCTTCTCGACGGGGGAATCCTTGACCTGTCGGCTGACCTCCGCCAAGTCGCCCTCATTATTATTCTCAGCCGGGCAGGCCTGTCACTGGACATCAAGGGCTTATTGAAGGTCGGGCGACCTGCCTTACTCATGTGCTTTGTCCCAGCGACTTTCGAAATCCTAGGAACGGCCCTACTCGCCCCCAGCATTCTAGGCATTTCCCGGATCGACGCCCTGCTTTTGGGGACGGTACTGGGCGCGGTCTCGCCTGCTGTGGTGGTTCCAAAGATGATTAAATTGATGGACGAAGGCTATGGGATGGACAAGCAGATTCCCCAAATTATTCTCGCTGGATCCTCGGCCGATGACATCTACGTGCTCGTCCTCTTCTCCTCCTTCCTCGGTCTAGCCCAGGGCGGAGACTTCCAGGCCACCCAGCTCTTAAATATTCCAATTTCCATTATCCTCGGCATCCTGGTAGGCGGACTAGTCGGTGCAGGACTCAATGCCTTCTTCAAACGCTTTGATTGGCCTACTGTTAGCCAAGTGATCTTCCTTTTAGGCTTCTCTTTTGTCTTTGTTTCCCTAGAGAAGGCCTTCCCACAAGTTCCCTTCTCCGGCATCCTAGCCGTTATGAGCATGGGGATCCTGATCAACCGTTTGGACGGCAAACGCGCCCAGGACCTCTCCCGCTACTACAATGCGCTGTGGATCCCTGGTGAAATCCTGCTCTTTGTCCTGGTAGGGGCTTCCGTCAACCTGCCCTACGCCTTCCAAGCCGGCTGGCTGCCTATCCTCTTGATTGCCCTTGTCCTATGCTTCCGCGCAGTGGGCGTCCTGGTCAGCCTCAGCCATACCAATCTCAGCCTCCGAGAACGCGCCTTCAGCGTCATCGCCTACCTCCCTAAGGCCACCGTCCAAGCTGCCATTGGCGGTATCCCTCTCGCCATGGGACTCCCTTCCGGCGAAATCATCCTCACCGTCTCCGTCGTCGCCATCCTCCTCACCGCCCCCCTAGGCGCATTCGGCATCGACCTCAGCTACAAAAAATTCCTTTCAAAGGAATAATTATCCACATGTGAATAAAATCAAAGGCCTTCCCTTGAGCATGGGGAAGGCCTTTTAATGTCTTATTTTTTCATTTGTTTAACTAATAGATAAGCTATATAGGCAAGTAAGACCAAAAAGAGGGCTAGACGACGCTGGGAAGCTTCTGGGAACACTTGGATAATTAAGTTGACCAGGAGTAAAATAACTCCCATTTGCACCAGGGCCCGGACTAAGTTGCTAGGCCACTTATCAAAACCATGCTCTTCGCAAGCCTTCTTAAAATAAATTGTTGTCCAACAGGTATAGAGAGCCAAATTCTCAACAAGACGGCTAACACCTACAAAAGCCAGCGCAACATATGCCAACAAAGTCAACCAAAAAAGCACATCGGCTACTTTTCTCATAGTTTCTTCTGCCATTATGGACCACCTCTCTCTAAAACCGGTTACCTTTCTTACACTTATTATAAAATAAACAGACAAAAATATAAAATCCAAAGAAAAGACAGGTGGTCACTAGCACCATTTAAAAACATAAGAAAAGCACCCCCAGACCGGCCTCAGCTCAACAGCTAAAGCCAGATCAGGGGCGCTTTTATTTTTGTTTTTTATACAACCTAATTCCCCGGTGTCCGGATAGGCGTAATCAATTGGACAAAATTGAAGTTATCCTGGGCATTGGCTGGCAGGAGAATAAATTGGTGAGAAGGCGATTGGAAGCGCAGGGCAATCTCTTGGGCGCCAAAAGTTCTCAGGGCTTGGCGCATGTAGTCCGGGTTGAAAGAAATCGCTAGGCTTTCCCCATCAGCAGAGGAAATATTTAATTCTTCTTCCACCTCACCAACTTCGGCTGACTGACCGGATAGAACAACTTGGTCACTATCAATACTTAGTTTAACCACATTGTTACGGCCTTCGTGGCTCAGGATCAGAGCCCGTTCGATAGCGCTCAAAAGGTCTGGTGCATCAATCTGGATCCGAGTTTGATAGTCTTCAGGCAAGAGGCGGTCCGTATCAGGGTACTTACCTTCTAAGAGCCGGGAATAGAGGTAGATGTTATCGGTCTTAAAGAGAACCTGCTTATCTGCCACCATCATTTCAATGTTATCGCTATCTTCAGCAATCCGAGTCAGTTCACTCAGACTGCGACCAGGAATATTCAGGGCAAATTCTTGATCGGCTAGGCTTTCAGGAACTTCCAAGGGCACAATCCGTTGACTGAGCCGGTGGGAGTCTGTGGAAACTGCCTTGAGATGGTTATTTGCAATGACAAAATGGATCCCTGTAAAAATCGGCCGGATTTCCTGGTTGGAGACAGAGATAATGGTGTGGTTGATCACTTGGCGGAAGATATTGGCTGGAATGGTAAAGCTGGTATCGGAATCAATTTCCGGTAGCTTAGGGTATTCACTGCCTGCGGTCCCATTGAGGGTGAAGGCAGCTTGGCCAGCCGTAATATCGGTCTGTAGGTTGTCTTTAACTTCCAAGTGCATGATTTCATTGGGTAGCTTCTTAACAATTTCGCCAAAGAAACGTGAAGGTAAGACAATGGAACCTGCTTTTTCCACTTGCAATTGGTTGTCTTCATTATTGGCATCAATAAAAGCTTCGATCGAGATAGTGGAATCACTCCCGGTAAGGAGGATGCCGTTATCAGTTGCTAGAATTTTGACTCCTGTAAGGACAGGAATGGTAGTTCGTGAACTGATCGCACGTTGGACATTGCTGAGATTTTCAACGAAGACAGCACGGTTCACTGAGAATTTCATTTGAGCACTCCTTTATTTATATATATTAATATAAAGATAATAATAGTAATAGGGCCTGTTAAATCTGTGGATAAGTGGCTAATCCTTATCAGACACCTGCTTTTCCACATGTGGAAAGCCTGTTTATAAACTGGGGACTTCTTTCATAATTATCCACAGGTCCTTTTTTACTATTTTAACATAGTGAGCTTGTGGATACATTGATTAGCTATTTTTGAGTAGCTTTTCGATGTTTTCGACATCGCGTTTGACATCGGTTGATTCGTCGATTTCGCCAAGAATTTTCTCATGGGCGTGGAGGACGGTGGTGTGGTCCTTGCCGCCGAATTCTTGACCAATCTTGGGAAGGGAAGCTTCGGTAATTTCCCGGGAGAGGTACATAGCGATCTGGCGGGGGACAACGATTTCCCGCTTGCGCTTCTTGCCTTTGAGGTCTTCAACGGTGAGGTCGAAGTACTGGGCCACCGTCTCTTGGATTTCGGCAATCGAAGGCAGGGCCTGGGCCGAAGTATCCTTATAGTTGCGGAGGGCCTTGGCTGCCATGCTAGGGGTAATCTCTTCTTGGTGCATGACGGCATAGGCTTGGACGCTAGTCAGAGCTCCCTCTAATTCACGGATATTGGTATCAATCTGTCCAGCAATATAGGTTAGGGTGCTGTCCTCGATATCAATATGGTTGACCTGGGCCTTGTTGCGCAGGATAGCGATCCGCGTTTCTAGGTCAGGTGGGGTAATATCGGTCGATAAGCCCTGCTTGAAGCGGGAAACCAGCCGGTCTTCTAATTCTGGAATCTGGCTAGCGTCTCGGTCAGAGGTCAGCACAATGTGTTTGTTCTTATTATAGAGGGCATTGAAAGTATGGAAAAATTCCTCCTGGGTAGACTGCTTGTTGCCAATGAATTGGATATCATCCACGAGTAGGATATCAACCGTCCGGTACTCTTCGTGGAATTCAGAGGTTGAGTTAGTCCGAATCGCTTCAATGAAGTCATTGGTAAAGGTCTCACTGGTGACATATTTAACCCGGGCTTCGGGATTGGTTCGTAAAACTTCATGGCCGATTGCCTGCATCAAGTGGGTCTTTCCTAGCCCCACACCCCCGAAGAAGAAGAGGGGGTTGTAGTCCCGACCCGGTCCCTCAGCTACCGCTAGAGCTGCGGCATGGGCCATCTTATTACCTTCCCCAACGATGAAATTATCGAAGGTGTATTTAGGATTCAACATGGTGCTGCGGTCGTGGTAGCGGTTGGGTTTCTCTTCTTCCTGGGGACGCTGGCCGTTGAGGGTGAAGTTGGTCGCCGGTTGGCTAGCCAGATGGACGACCACATCGATGTCATAGCCTAGGTAGTTAAAGGCCACCTGGCGGATTTGGACCAGGTAGTGGTTTTCAATATGTTTCTTGTGTAGTTCAGAGCCCGCCACAAGATAGAGGGTATTATTCTCTAAACGCTCCGGACGTAACTCTGAAAACCAGGTTTCGTGACTGGCTTTTGAGAGTTCTTCTTTAAAATAATTGTCAATATACTCCCAAAGTTTCATCATTTCTTCCATGCGTATATCTCCTTAATAAACAAATTTGTATATCGTTCCTATCGTGGATAACTTATGATAAGCAGCAAGGAAAAGATCATTTCAATAAAAAAAGCTAAGTTATCCCCAAATTAATGGTAATAAAAGGATAACATGAAAAAAAGTCTTTTTCCACAGATAATTAAGCTGTGAATAGAAATTATCCCAAGTTGTGATTAAATTTATCCACAAACTGTGGAAACTTACTGGTATAAATGGGGATAATTTGCTCTTGTGGATAGTTTCAAGTATTAAAAAGCTCTTTTATCAACACTTTCCAAGACTTATTCACAGCTGTGGATAACAATTAACATTCTGTTGATATGTCCACAAGCCTGTGAAGAAGGCTGGGAAAACTTACCCACAAGTCGCTTTATCCACCTCCTTGTTTAAAAGAAATCCACAATTGTGAAGAAAAAAATAGAAATTTATCCGAAAAAGGGCTTGAGTCAATCGCTTGTGTTATGGTAAAATAACCCTTGTGTTGACATTCAACTTTTCAATAGCAAGTCGACAGGTTGAAATCAAATGATAAAAACATTCAATCATCATAGGAGGTGTAGTCATGAAGAGAACCTACCAACCAAATAAACGTTCACGCCAAAAGAAACATGGTTTCCGTAAACGTATGAGTACTAAAAACGGACGTCGCGTATTAGCAGCTCGCCGTCGTAAAGGAAGAAAAGTTATTTCTGCTTAAGACCACAAAAGCTGTGGTCTTATTTTTTTTAGGGGGGATTTAAATGCGTAAGGCCTATCGGGTGAAATCTGAAGCAGACTTTGGTCGGGTCTTCCACCAAGGTAAAAGTACTGCAAACCGTCAGTTTGTTGTTTATACTATAGATAAGGAACAAGCGCATTTTCGCCTGGGGATCTCCGTCGGTAAGAAGATTGGCAATGCGGTGACTCGTAACTATGTCAAGCGCCGGATCCGCCAGTCCGTTTATGAACTGCGAGATGCCATTCGCCCTAACCAAGACTTTATTGTAATTGCCCGTAAACCCACGGCCCAGATGTCCATGGCTGAAATTAAGAAGAGCCTCGAGCACGTCTTCAACTTAGCTGGCATCTTTAAATCCTAGGCCAGGCAGTCGGGCTGGACGACAGATATTTTGGAGGAGTCAATTGAAATCAAAATTTTGGACCAAAAAAAAGCTAAGCCTTAGCTTAGTCTTAATGGCCTTGCCCCTCTTCTTGGGGGCTTGTGCAACGGCACGTGAACCCATCACAGCGGAATCTACCGGTTTTTGGGACCGCTATATTGTCTATAGTTTCTCGCGTTTGATTATCTGGCTATCAGACCTCTTCGGAGGGAATTACGGCCTAGGGATTATTATCTTTACCTTAATCATTCGCCTAGTCCTGGTGCCTCTCTACCATTATCAGATTAAGAGCACAGAAAAGATGCAGGTAGTCCAACCTGAAATGCAGGCCCTGCGTGAAAAATATGCCTCAAAGGACCCAGAAACCCAGCAAAAGCTGGAAGAGGAAATGGCCAAGCTTAATGAGAAGTATGACTATAATCCCCTCTCAGGCTGTCTGCCTATGCTGATCCAATTGCCTATTCTTATGGGTCTCTACCAGGCGATCAGCCGGACCGAAGTGCTCAGCAATGGTCACTTCTTATGGATGGAACTCGGTCAACCAGACCCTTACTTTATCTTACCTGTCCTAGCTGCCGCTTTAACCTGGTACAATACCCGCCTGATGACGATCGGCAACCCGCAAAGTAACCAGAGCATGGCTGCCATGCAGTGGATGATGCCTGCCATGATTCTCTTTATGGGGGCGACGCTGCCAAGTGCTATCGCTCTCTACTGGGTGGCATCGAATGCCTTCACCATTGGTCAGACGCTCATTTTGAATAACCCTTATAAGAAGCGGGAAGCCCGCTTAGAGAAGGAAAAGGCGGAGCGCGACCTCGAGAAACGTTTGGAAAAAGCTAAACGCCACCCACGGACGACCAAAAAGAAGCGCTAAGCAATGAAAGAGTCAATGAGTGAAAGGAGTTTGAAGCAAGCATGCAAGCCAAAATATTTCAAGCCGACTCTGTGGAAGCCGCCATCAAGGCTGGTTTAAAAGAATTAGGAGTCGCCCAAGAAGAAGTTGAAGTGGAAGTGCTGCAGGAAGCACGCAAGGGTTTCCTAGGCATTGGGGCCCGTGATGCCATTGTTAAATTATTTGTCAAGGCAGCTGATCACTCAGAAGAAGGCCAAACAGAAGCTACAGAGGATGCTGACGATCCAGATGACCCCGTTAGCAAGTCGGTCGCTGATCCGACCAATGAGGCGAGTACGTCCTCTGTCTATGTCGCAGACGATAAGCAAGCCCGGAGCCAACAAGGGCATGATCCCGCTAGCGATTCTGTCGAAGAAGTCCAAGCGATTTCAGCTGAAGAAGCGCCTGTCCTCGCGAAGGATGAGGCCCAGGAAGACGGCCGTCCCCTAGCTGACCCTGTCCAAGAATCCGTTTCTGAAGAAGAAACAGGCGTTGAGACGAGCAAGCAAGAAGAAGCAGTCCAAGACGTGGACACCGAAGAAGTAGCAGCTGCAGAAGAGGTGGAAGCTAGTACTCAAGCTTCAGAACAGGCCGATCAAGCGGGACGCCAAGAGGAGGAAGAAGACACATCGGTTGAAGAGGAAAATGACAAAGTTTTCTACGATGTCGACTTCCCCGCCCGTTATATTATTGATGTCTGCGAAGCTTATGGGGTTGACGTTACAGTAGATGTGGAGGATCATGATCGCGAGATTATCTACCACATTAATACCGATAAGCCAGGCCTCGTCATCGGCAAACACGGTAAGATCTTGAATTCCCTAGAAGCCCTAGCCAAGGTACTCGTCCACCGGCATGTCCGTAACCGCGTCAATGTTGTAGTTAATGTCGGCGACTACCGGGAACGCCGCTTGAAGACCTTGGAACGCTTGGCGGAACGCACAGCAGATGAAGTGACGGTCAAACAATCCTCCGTCCAACTCTCCCCCTTGCCCGCCAACGAGCGAAAGATCGTCCATCAAGCCCTCTCCAAGTATGACCACATCGAAACCCGGTCCGAGGGTCGCGAGCCCCACCGGTATTTGATTGTTGACTATCGCCACTAGGGTGTGAGAGGGTGCGGGAGAAAGGGACCTCTGGAGTAAAATGCCAGAGAAGGCTGCAAGCCTTCGACGGCATTTTGCGAAGAGGAGCCCTTTCTGCATCCTCGAACCCGACTTGAAGGGTGCGAGACTTGGCGCTTAGGCTTGGATGATTGGAGCAAAACAGAATAAGAGCGAAGCATTCGCTCGTTTCTGTTTTGTGAAATCACTCCAAGTCTGCCAAGTCGAACCCGACTAAAAAGGGTGAGAGCAGTTGCGCCCAGACTTGAATGACTGGAGCCCAAACGGAAAAGAGCGGCTTTAGCCGGTCGTTCCGATTGGGTGAAGTCACTTCAAGTCTGCAACTGCGAACCCGACTAAAGGCCGCGAGCAAGCACCCTAAAATTTAAACAAAGAAAAAGATGAAGGACTCTCAGTATCCTTCATCTTTTTTTCTTATCTTAGTCGATTAAGTAGGCAACTAGGTCTTCGAAGCGGTCAAAGACTTGGTCGGCTCCTGCGTCTAGCATCTTTTGGCGGATTTTTTCTTTTAATTGGTCTTGGTCAGTGGCTGATAGGGCCTCGAATTCTTCCTGGCTTAGGGCCATTTCAGAAGAGCCTTCGATAACGGCACAGGATAGGACGCCAGCGTGTCGACCTTCTTTGATATCTGTTAGGGTATCCCCAATTTTTACGACCTCATCAACACTTTCAATCTCAAAGTGCGCCATGTTAGCGAAAATCATGTAGGGGTAGGGACGTCCGAGATGCCCAACTTGTTCTGACGTGACGGAGTAGTCTGGAGCATAGCCTTGGTCAGCAGCAGCTGGTTCAACGAGTTCCATCATTTCAGCGGTGTAGCCGGTGCTAGCCCCGATAGAGATGCCAGCTTGCCGTAATCTGTCTATACCTTCGACAACACCAGGCTTGGGTTGGGCGTATTCAGGAGCCTTTAGGGTGTCTAGGATGGCTTCGTTAAAGTTGCTGTAGAGGGATTCGACATCCTCTTCATTGGGGGCCTTGCTGTAGGTATCCGTCCAGGCTGCTTCAATGCGCGGCATTTGGAGCATGGTGCGGATATGGTCTTTTTTGCCCATGCCCATGGGTTGGCGTAATTCCTCATCACTTACCGAGATATCAGCCTTTTCGAAGGCTAATTTTAGGGCTTGGATGGGAGCGAAACAGCCATAGTCGACAGTCGTTCCAGCCCAGTCACAGATCAATAATTTAGTTTTTGTCATTGTTATTTTCCTCCATATAAGCTTTAAAAATGTCTAAGACGCGTTCGATATCTTCAGGGTAAATCTCACCGATATTACCGATGCGGAAGGTATCGACATCGGTGAGTTTACCGGGATAGATCACATAACCCCGTTCTTTGATGTAGTGGTACATATCTTGGAAATCCCAGGTTTGCCCTTCTGGATAGAGGAAGGTCGTGATGATTGGTCCTTGATTTTCTTTAGGGACATAGGCTGTAAAACCGAGGGCTTCCATCCCTTCCTGTAAGAGTTCTTGGTTCTTCTGATAGCGGGCGTGCTGGGCTTCTACCCCGCCGCGCTCCTTAAATTCCTTGAGGGCTTCATTGAAGGCCATGACCACATGGGTAGGGGAGGTATACCGCCATTTCCCGTCTTTAGCCATCTCTTGGTATTGGTCGAAGAGGTCTAAAGAGAGAGTAGAAGAATTCCCCTTGCTGGCTTCAATCAAGTCCTTGCGTACAATCACAATGGCGAAGCCAGGAACGCCTTGGATGCACTTATTGGCGCTGGTGATGAGGGCATCGATAGGGGTCATATCAATGGGGACCCCACCGAAGCTGGACATGGCGTCGACAAAGAAGAAGCAATCGTGGGCCTTGGCAACCTGGGCGATGTCAGCAATCGGATTGAGAATGCCTGAAGTCGTCTCAGAGTGGACCATCATGACATGGCTAATGTCAGGATTATTGTCGAGTAGGCAGTCCAAGACTTGGGGATCGTGGACTTCATCATAGCCAACCTTGTAAGTCTCATAGTCTAAGTGCTGGTAGTCAGCCATCTGGAGCATCCGTTCACCGTACTTACCATTAGATAGGATCAGGAACTTAGAACCGGGATAGCTGAAGGTCGACAAACAGGCCTCGACAGCATAGGACCCACTGCCCTGGAGGAGAATGCTTGTGTAGCGCTCAGGATCCACTCCAGCAATCTGGAGCAAGTCGTGGCGGATCTTTTGGGTGACGGCTTTATAATCCTCGTCCCAGGTACAATAATCGAAGTCCATGGCTTGGCGGACACGGTCTGTCACTGTGAGGGGGCCGGGCGTGAGTAATTTATAGGGAGTCAAAATAAACACTTCTTTCTAAACAAAAATTATTGTTGGGCTTGTTCCTTGGCTTTTTGAGAAATTTCTTGGTGTTTGGCCAATAATTCAGCAGTCAAGGCTTCGTCGAATTGTTTAGGCTTGGCGGATTGTTTGCTGGCGTCGGTTTCTTCACCTTCATAGAGGGCAACAGGATAGAATTCTTGAACCTTAGGGCGGCCCTTCTTGATAATAGCTTCACTCATTTTTTGGGCGAGTTCAGCCTTTTCACTGTCTTCTTTGTCGATAACAGCAACTGATTCGGTGAGAGAGAAGTTCCCTTCTGCTGGGTCAATAAGAGAAATAGGTGCCCCTTCATTTTGTTTAACAGCAACTTGGTGGCGTAAACCAAAGCCGAATGGAACTTCCCCGCTGACAACCTTATTCAATGGGCCAGAACCGGAAGATTCGATATGGTTGCTGGCATTCTTGTAGATCCCGGCAAGGATATCTTGGGCTTCAGCTTCACCGTATTCAGCGATTAGGGCTTGGACCATTAACCAAGCAGTGGATGAGGAATCAATGTCGACTACAGCAACTTTGCCTTCATATTTAGGATCTGCCAAGTCTTTGATGGACTGTGGCAAGTCTAAGTTTTCAGATTTAACCATTTCATCATTAACGATGATGGCTCCTTCTTGGACAGTTAGAGGAGCGGCGTAGCTCGGAAATTCTTGTTGGGTATTGACGTCCCAAGCGAGGTCTTGGAACATTTGATGTTGGTTTTGGGCAGATTCTAGGTAGAAGGTTGACATGGTGACCATATCAGCTTCGATGTCTTTGCCTTCAGCGAGGAGTTTGCCTCCTAATTCAGAGGTGCCGAAGGTTTGGATCTCGTATTGGCCTTCATAGCCTTCTTCATTTAGGCTGCTTTCAATGGCTGCAATAGCTTCGTCATCCGCATTGGAGTAGATAATGACCTTGTCGGAAGAGGATGAACAAGCGCTCAGAGGTAAGGCGATTAAGCAGACCAGGGCGAGTAAAGAGAGTAGCGATTTTTTGAATCGTTTCATTTTAATGAGCCTCCATTTTCTTTTGATTGCGTTGGCTGAGATAGTTAAAGACGGCACGTACGATTAAATTCGTGAGGAAAAGCATGATAGATAGGATGAAGACCTCGTTGAATTTATTGTAGTACTGGAGTTCTTGGATCTTGGTTGTCATGAGGATGGTCCGTGTTGAATATAGGAAAACGACAGCGGAGATGGTTACCATGGAATTGGTAAAGTAATAACTCATGACTTCGAGAAGGGCAGTGACCGCATTGGGAGTCAGGATCCGCCAAACGGTTTGGAAGAAGTTATCTCCCATGAGGGCGGCCGTGGTTTCCCAAGATTTAGAGAGCTTGTCGAGACTGCTCTTCAGGGTGAGGTAGGGGGTAGAGAAGTAGTGGATAATATTAGCAATAATGATGATCGTGAAGGTTGATTTAAGTGGAGTTCCATTGATCACCAAGAGGAAGGCTAGCCCCAGCACCATACCCGGAATCGTATTGGAGATGGTAGCCATGAGGTCGATAGCTTTTTGGATGATCGGGCGCTGCTTGCTCCGAGTTGTGAGAATGGCAGCAAAGTAAGCCAGCCCCGTACCGATGACAGCAACTAAGAGACTGATGAAGAGCGAGTTGGTGAAGGCCTTGGTAATGGTTGAATCCTTGAAGGCTGACACCAAGTGCTTGCTGGTCCAGGACAGGTTGTAAGGCCAAGACTCTGTGAAAGGTACAATGAAGATCGGGATGAAGATAATAATGATCAAGGCGATCACTAATAGAGATAAGATCGCAAAGCAGAGGTCGCGGCCCTTGTTCTCCTTGGCCCTAAAATCAGAGAAATTGTCGTATTCAATGGATTTTTTGTCCAAGTAGTGGAGGATGGCCATGGAGATTACGGATGGTAGGAGCATGAGTAGAGAAATCACGGCCCCATGATTGAAATTAGGAATGGTTCCTAGCATTTGGTTGTAGAGGGAGGTCGCAATGACTTCATAGCTCCCACCGATATAGGAAGGGATCCCATAATCAGTAAAGGCCATAAAGAAGGCTTGGATAACAGCAGCTCCTAGTGACGGAAGGAGGGGCACCAGGATGGTCGTCCAGACCCGCTTGAGATAAGTGTCTCCCATCAAGCGCGACACAAGAGTGAAACGCTTATCAATAAAGGTCATCCCGTTATTGATCATCAGGAAGGTCACGGGCAGGGTATAGATGGTATAGCCGAGCAAGAGCCCTTTGAAACCATAAAAATCAGGAGCTTCCATATTTAAGAGCCGGGTAAAGAGTCCCTGGTTACCGATGGAATAGATGATGGTAAAGCCATAAGTAATTGTCGGTAGCAGCATGGGGATCATAATCAACAAGCTCAGAGCCCGCTTGAGACCTGGGGACATGTTGGTAAAATTAACCCCAAAGGCCATTAAGAAGGCAATCACTACTGAGAGGAGCGCCGAGCTGAGGGCAATCACCAAACTGTTCTTAAACACTTGCCCAATATTGCCGGCTTGGAAGACATTTTGGAAGTGCTGGAGGGTAAAGTGTCCATCTTCTAGGAAAGCAACCATAAAGGAATTAATTAAAGGATAGACCAGGGCCAAGAGGAAGAAAGCAATGATGATCCAGCTGAGGATAGTACTTGTCTTTGACTCTCTCATCCTAGACCCTCTCCTTTACCGGTTCTTCCTGGAAGAGGCCGACAATATTGTCGCGTTTGATTCGCAACTGGTTCAGAATGAATTGGTCCACGAAATCAGTCGCTGGTTGGCTAACAATCTTTTGGCTGGCTGAATATTGTTCCACATGGCCTTGGTTTAAGATGATGACTTTATCGGATAGGGTCAGTGCTTCTTCAGGATCGTGGGTTACCATGATGGTCGTCAATTGGTATTTCTTAGCGATGGTATGGATGCGCTCCTTAATCTGTTCTTTGATGACCCCATCCAGTGCACTGAGGGGTTCATCGAGGAGGAGGATCTTAGGTTTCATCACCAGGGTTCGTGCCAGAGCGACCCGCTGCTTCTGACCACCCGATAATTGACGGATAGATTTCTCCAGGTGCTTCTCCAAGTTGAGCAATTGGATGAGGTCTTGGACCTCTGCTTGACTCGAAATCTCGGGATTATTCTTTAGGCCGTAGGTGATGTTGTCATAGACATTAAGGTTAGGGAAGAGGGCATAGTCTTGGAAGACAATATTAAAGCCACGTTTTTCCATGGGGGTATCGGTAATATCTTTGCCCTGGTAGAGAATTTGACCAGAACTTGCTGGAATCAGGCCGAGGATGAGGTTCAAGAGGGTGGTCTTGCCGCATCCAGATGGACCGAGGATGGAGACGATGTCGCTATCTTCAATCGTGAGATTGATATCGTGGAGGACTTGGGTGTCGCCATAGCTCTTGGTGATATTGATTAACTCAAGCAAGATAAGGACTCCTTTCAATAGACATATTTTTACATTGATTAACATTAGTTCGAACTAACTCAAGTATACACAGCTAATGTAAACTTGATGTAAAAATGCCGTTAATTATCAGTAAATTATTCCCGGTATTTGACCCTCCAAAGCATTCAAAATTGACAATTTATGTTAAGATTTGTAAAGAAGAAAGTAAAATAGAGGAAAGGAAGGGGTTGGGATGCTCCAAGCTGAACGCCACAAAAAGATTCTTGAACTATTGGCTAGCCAGCAGGTGGTCAAAACTTCTGAATTGAGTGATTACTTTAATTTATCTAGACAAACCATCCATAATGATATTGACGTGATGGAAAGCAAGGGACTCTTGCAGAAGGTTCACGGTGGAGCAGTCTCCAACAAGGTTGCCATCGAACCGGAAGCCCACCAGCGTAAGCAACACTTTCCTAAAGAAAAGGATGCTATCGCTCGTCAAGCTGCCCAATTCGTGAAGGAAGGGGAGACCCTTTTTATTGATATGGGGACCACCACTGCCGCCATGGTTCCTTATCTTTCAGCCTTCAACCAATTAACCATTATCACCAATAATGTCCAAGTTGCTATCGATTTAAGGGAGAAGGCTGCCTTTACTGTGATCCTACTGGGCGGTAATTTAAGGGCCAAGGAAATGTCGACTTCCGGTCCAGACACTGTCCTGGCCTTAAAGAAGTATTATGCAGACCGGTGTTTCTTGGGGGCGAGCGGCGTCTCAGCTGACCAGGGTTTTACCGACTACCATCTCGATGAGAACCAGGTCCGCCGGCAGATGATTGCCAATGCGGAACATAATTACGTCCTCTGCGACCATTCCAAGTTAAACCAGCATACCCTCGAACAGTTCGCCCCTCTGTCAGCGATTGAGACCCTGATTGTAGACGCTTGCCCAGATGCTAATTTGAAGAAGGTTCTTCTCGACCAAGGCCTAAATCTTATTGAAACTAGCCCAGAGGTCAGCCCTTAAGCTGCCCAGGCTGGTGCTTTTCAAGACTGGTCCAGCATGCTATAATGCCAGAGAGTGCGTTCGGAAGATATGGAGGTTCGTTATGACAGTTAAATTACTTGCTATTGATATGGATGAGACCCTCTTGCGGTCGGATAAGACCTATGATGCGGCAGCCTTCTTGGAAATTGTCCAAGACTTACAAAAACGCGGTGTGGTCGTCTGCATCGCCAGTGGCAATAGCCTATCCAAGTTGGAATACTACCTGTCCGGGTCTCTGCAAGACTTAGTTTACTTGGCCGGTGAGAATGGCAATGTCATCGAAAAGGACGGCCAGCGGATTGAAGAGAAGGTGATTGCCCTCGATGACTTACTAGCCCTGGACCGAGAAGTCCACGCCAACCCTTACTATAGTTCCCTGGTCAGTGCCGGTGACCGCTTCTATTCCACCCGCCTATTGGAAGAGAATGAGGCCAATATCCGCATCTACTGTCCAGACATTATCTCCTTGTCTTCCTATGCTGAACTTGAAGATTTGGGCCACCATCCGGTCAAATTAGCTGTGAATTCTTTTGAAGGACTAGCTGCCAATAAGGAATTTGTGACTCAAATGAACGCCAAATTCCCTCGTATCACAGGGGTAACTTCCGCGACCATGTGGATGGACTTTATCAATGCGGATGGCGGCAAGGGGTCGGCTGTGCGCTACTTGCAAGATAAGTATCAGATTCAACCAGAAGAGACTATGGCCTTCGGGGATAGCCTGAATGATGCTTCTATGATGGGAGAAGTGGGCTATTCGGTTGCCATGTCCAACGCCGACCCCGACCTCAAGTCCCTCTGCCGCTACGAAATCGGCAGCAATAACGAAGGGGCTGTGCTCCAAGTCCTCAACCGCTATTTGGAAGCAGGGAATTTGGACTTTATGGAAGAATTTGTGCGGTCAGCTGACTAGAAAAAATCCAGCGCAAGTAGTTTACAAATACCAAAAGAATCGGTATAATATGGTCGACTTTATATTTAACATTAAGCAACGACAGTCAAAGTGTCCGTCTGCTGCCTAGTTTCTAGGGGGCAGACTAGGCACTTTTTTTATTAGAAAAATTAAAAATAACGACTAGCTGACTTAGACACTAAGAATGATAAGGAAAGGGAGCGTGGGTTTATGTTTACGGAAGCTTTTGATACGATTGCTGCGATTTCGACGGCGCCTGGTGAAGGGGCGATTGGGATTGTGCGCCTGTCAGGGACGGAAGCGGTTGAGATTGCGGATAAGATTTATCGGATGGGGAAGAAGCACTTGGTGGACCAAGATAGTCACACCATCCACTACGGGCATATTGTGGACCCCAAAACGGACGAGGAAATTGATGAAGTTATGGTGAGCGTGATGCGGTCGCCGCGGACCTTTACCCGGGAAGATATTGTGGAGATTAACTGCCATGGGGGAATGCTGGCGACCCAGCGGATCTTGGAATTGGCCCTGCGCGAGGGCTGCACCATGGCGGAACCGGGGGAATTCACCAAGCGGGCCTTCCTGAACGGGCGGATTGACTTGACCCAGGCGGAAGCCGTGATGGATGTGATCCGGGCTAAGACTGACCGGTCCATGCAGCAGGCGGTCAACCACTTGGACGGCCACTTGTCTTCCATTATCAAGGACCTGCGCCAGGACATCCTCAATACCCTGGCCCAGGTCGAGGTGAACATTGATTACCCGGAATATGATGATGTGGAAGAGATGACCCTCTCCTTGCTCGCTGAGAAGACAGCCCAAGTTAAGGAAGGCATCCAGTCCCTACTAGCCACCTCCAAGCAAGGGAAGATCCTGCGTGATGGTCTGAATACCGCTATTATCGGCCGCCCTAATGTGGGCAAGTCCAGCTTGCTCAATACCTTGCTTAGAGAAGACAAGGCCATCGTGACCGATATCGAAGGGACCACCCGCGACACCATTGAAGAATATGTCAATGTCCGCGGCGTGCCCTTGAAACTGATCGATACGGCCGGGATCCGGGAAACCGATGACCAGGTGGAAAAAATCGGCGTGGAACGGTCCCGCCAAGCCTTAGAACAAGCGGACCTGGTCCTTCTTTTGCTCAACCAGAGCGAGCCTTTGACCGATATGGACCGGGAATTATTGGAACTAACGTCAGGGAGCCAGCGGATTATCATCTTCAATAAGACCGACCTCCCCCAAAAACTTGATCGGACCGAATTAGCGACCTACTTAGGCGATGATCCCGTGATCGAAACGTCGATGGTCGAACGGAGTGGCTTGGATCGCCTAGAAGAAGACATTGCAGACCTCTTCTTTAGCGGGCAGACGGGCGAACGGGATGCCACTTATGTGACTAATTCCCGCCACATCGACCTCTTGCAGAAGGCCGACCAAGCCCTGGATGATGTGGAAGCGGGAATTGCAGCCGGCATGCCGGTAGACCTCATCCAGATCGACTTTACCCGGGCTTGGGACTTGCTGGGTGAAATTACCGGCGAGAGCGCTCCTGATGAACTGATTACCCAACTCTTTACCCAATTCTGTTTGGGCAAGTAATGGACATAAAGAAAGGATGAAAGAATGGTAGAACAATTTGCAGCTGGAGACTATGATGTCATTGTTGTTGGTGCTGGCCATGCAGGCTGTGAGGCGGCGCTAGCGACATCTCGGATGGGACAAAAGACCCTCCTTATCACGATTTCTATCGATATGGTGGCCTTCATGCCTTGTAACCCCTCGATCGGTGGGCCGGCTAAGGGAGTTGTCGTCCGCGAAATCGATGCCCTCGGTGGTGAAATGGGGGTCAATATCGATAAGACCTACATCCAAATGCGGATGCTCAATGTGGGCAAGGGGCCGGCTGTGCGTGCCCTTCGCGCCCAAGCCGACAAGGAAGCCTATGCCCGGACCATGCGCCAAACCGTCGAAGCCCAAGAAAACTTAGACTTGCGCCAAGGCATTGTCAGTGACTTAGTTGTTGAAGAAGGCCAGTGTCGGGGCGTCATCACGGAAACTGGAGCGGTCTTCCGTAGCCAGGCCGTTATTCTAACCGTTGGGACAGCTGCCCGGGGTGAAATTATTATCGGCGACCTGAAATATTCTTCTGGTCCCAATAACTCCCAGGCAGCCACTGAACTGACCAAGAACCTAGCTGAGAAATATGGCTTTGACATTGTCCGCTTTAAGACCGGGACTCCACCCCGTGTGGCCAAGGATAGTGTCGACTATGACCAAACCAGCATCCAACCTGGGGACGAAACGCCCCACCACTTCAGCTTCCTCTCTGATGACGAAGACTACCTACCCGCTGACGAGCAGATTCCATGCTGGTTGACCTATACCAATGAAGGTACCCATGAGATTATCCGCGAAAATTTAGACCGGGCGCCTATGTTCACGGGGATTGTGGACGGGGTCGGTGCTCGTTATTGCCCATCCATTGAAGACAAGATTGTGCGCTTTGCCGACAAGGACAAGCACCAACTCTTCTTGGAACCGGAAGGCCGCTATACCAATGAAATCTATGTTCAAGGCCTGTCCACCTCCATGCCTGAAGAAGTCCAAGAAGCTATGATCCACTCCATCAAGGGCTTGGAAAAGGCCCGCATTATGCGTGATGGCTACGCTATCGAATATGATGTGGTTCGACCTAACCAATTGAAGATGACTTTTGAAACCAAGCATATTGACAACCTCTATACAGCTGGCCAGACTAATGGGACCTCGGGCTATGAAGAAGCAGCTGGCCAAGGTCTCTATGCAGGGATTAATGCGGCCTTGAAGATCCAGGGCAAGGACCCCTTCATTATTGGTCGTGACGAAGCTTATATCGGCGTCATGGTGGATGACCTGGTCACCAAGGGGACGACGGAACCCTACCGCCTCCTCACTTCCCGGGCCGAATACCGGCTCCTCCTCCGCCACGACAATGCCGACCTGCGCCTGACCGAATACGGCCGCCAGCTCGGCCTGGTAACGGACGAGCGCTACCAACGCTATCTCTTCGAACAAAATGCCGTCATGTCCGAGCTCAACCGCCTACAAACGACCCGGCTCAAGCCAACTGCTGAGCTCCAAGCTTACCTAGAGGACAAGGGGTCTTCCCGCTTGAAGGACGGCATCCTGGCCGCTGACCTCCTCAAACGCCCCGAACTCAAGATTACTGATATCTTGAAATTCGCCCCATCCGACACCGACTACCCCCACGAAGTCTGGGACCAAGTCGAAATCCAAGTCAAATACGCCGGCTACATCGAAAAAGCCCAGCGCAACGTTGACAAACTCCACCGGATGGAATCCAAGGTCATCCCTGAAGACATCGATTGGGATGCTATTGAAGGTATCGCCACCGAAGCCCGCCAACGCCTCGCCGAAATCGGCCCTCGCACCCTGGCCCAAGCCAGCCGCGTCTCCGGCGTCAACCCCGCCGACATCTCTATCCTTGCTGTCTACTTACAATCAGGGAAAGTTAAGAGGAGGGTGTAGAATATAAATTGTGCTAGTGAGCATCCGTTATGCTTTTGAATTTGATCCTTAAATATTCAGAGGATCAACACTGGCTAAAGCCGTCTTGTACTTTATCCGTAAGTCGCTATCGCTCCAACGGCTAAAGCATAGCACCGGTTCGAGCCATGGTCTCTCACCTAGCGAGATTCAAACGGTTCGTACGGCTAGAGCCTACGATCCGTAATTCTCTTCGCTTGCTTTTTCATGGCTAAGGATCAAATTCAAAGCTCCACTCTTGCTCATAAGGACCTGGTTAAGTAATTTTGATTCAATTCTTAGTATGCAGTATCACTAAAAATCAAAGAGTGTCTATCTTACTGTATTCTGAAATTCGATCTTCTCTACCTCTAATCAACCTTCAAACAAAAGCCTGGATTGTGGGTTGGCTGCTGTCAACACACAATCGAGACTTTCGAGTGGGGATTGCTGGGTTTCAAGACACAGTCGGGGTCTTCGAATGGGGCTTGCTAGATTCCAACACCCACTCAAGCCCTTCGAGTGAGGCTTACTGGGGGCTAACACACACTCAAGTGTCTCGAGTGTGGTCTGGCCTTATCAAGAATCGCTAAAAAATAAGGAAAACCAAGCCTACAAGGATGAAGGACCTTGTAGGCTTGGTTTTTCTGCTTGTGCTAAGTAAGGCCCAGGCCTTAAGTCAGCGCTATTCCAATCCAATAAATAAAATCGACCAGCAGCTCCGAGCCTTCAGAAGCTTGCTGGTCGTATACAATATGATTTATTTTTCCTTTGACTTCCGAGCCCGTTGATCCTTCACTGCTAGAAGGAGGAAGAGGGCGGTGGATAGGCTGAGTAAGAAATATTGGATGCTTTGATCTGCATGGACAAAAGCTATCAGGTTGAAAAATAGAAAAAGATAGATTAATGAATTAGAATGTTTCATACATTTAAAAGTAAGTCGGCCTTACCTTTGCTTCACCTCCTATCACTGACGATCTTTCTTGCCTTCTTCATAGAAATACTTGGCCAAGCGGGTCAGTGGCCAACACATAATGGCTATAGAGATGACAAAAATGAAGAGGCGGAAGAAGTAGTTCTCCCAAGAGTCAAAGTCGCGGAAAATACTGAGGACAGAATAGACAATAAAAATCCGAGTCGAATAGCCGATCAATTGATTTTTATACTGCTTAAAGAAATCCATGAAATCCCTCTATTTCTTAGTCTTCGGTCTGCGAAAGACCATACCTAAAATACCAGCAAGGATGAAAAAGGAAAGAGAGAGGAGCATCCGATGGCTAGGTGAGGAGAAGTGCTCGATCAGCAAGATGTAATTACTAATGAGCAGACCAGCTATAATGAGCAATTTGATTAATTCCGGTGTGCGGTATAAGAATTGGTGAACTCTATCCATAAAACGCCTCTCCTTTCGCTGTCTGTCTTTCATTTACACTTTTATTTTAACAAGAATAAGAAGCGCTTTCAAAGAGCTTGCCTTCTATTCGCTATTTATGAAGCAATTCTTATATGGTTCATTGTTCCTTAATCGAAATGACCGTTCCGTCAAGAGAATTGCTTACTCAGTTTCTATATTCACTAGGTGCTTTAGCGGCAAGTTCAATTCCCAGCAACTAGTCCATCCCTTTTCTCATGAATCTTTTAGGGGGCTAAGCTTGACTTTTCGATCAAAGATTGCCAAAATGATCGAATACAATGATATTGGTGAAGCTTTTAGAGTGGAGGTAGAATATGACGAGAAGTTTACGGGGAAATGACCAAGCCATGCCCTGGCCGGTGATTCTCCTGATGAGTGTGATTACATTATTAGCGATTATTTCTGAACTGCTGCCTGCGGGTTTGTTGCGGGAGATGGGTGAGAGCCTGTCAGCGGATTATTCCATGGTGGGTCAGTTCGTGGGGGCCTATGCCTTGACAGCCGCCTTGGGAGCGATTCCCGTGACCCGGCTAGTGACCAAGGTCAACCGCCGTCCCCTCTTGATCGCGGTAGTCTTAGGCTTTGGCCTGGGAAATTTACTGACGGCCATCTCGCCTTACTTCTGGTTGGTTATGGGGGCCCGCTTGATCGGTGGGGTCTGTGCCGGCTTGATGTGGTCCATGTTGGCGGCCTACACCCTGCAGATGGTGCCGGCTGCCCATGCTGGTCGGGCGGTAACCCTGGTCTTCTCAGGTTCAACGATTGGCCTGAGCCTGGGCGTGCCCTTGATGACTTACATCGGCCAGGCCATGCACTGGCGGCTGGCCTTTGGGATGGTGGCGCTAGGTTTCTTCATCGTCGCCGCTCTGGGTTATAAGCTCCTGCCCTCAGTCCCTGGCCAATCCAGCGCTCACTTGATCAGCCCCAAGGATATGGTGAAGAACCGCAATGTGATGATGGTCGTTGTCCTCACCTTCCTCTTCGTCTGCGCCCACTACACCAGCTATGTCTACATTCAAATGATTGCTGAACGCTTGGGCATGGGCCTTCAAGCCATGCAGATTGTCTTTGGACTCGGAGCTATCTGTGCGGTGGTTGCGGTGGCCCGTCTCATCGACGACCATCTCAAGTCCATTATGCTGACGGTTTTTATCATCGGAATTATCGCTATGGCCATCTTCATCTGGGGCGCTTCCTCGCTCTGGTTGGGCTTCATCGGTATGTTCCTCTGGGGGCTCAGCTTCGGTCCGATTTCGACTTTGATGCAGACAGCCACCACCCGGCAAACCTCAGAAGGCCAAGACATTGCCATCTCTCTGCAGACGACTAGTTTCGACCTGTCGATTATGATTGCTAGTGGGGTGGGGGCCTTCCTCTTGAAGTCATTTGGCCTGTCCGCGACCCTGCTCTTTGCCATCTTTATGTTCGTCCTGGGCCTTGCCCTAGTGGTGACCCATCCTAAGAATTTTGAATAAAGTTATTCTTTACGAAACGAGCGGTGCTCGTGAGCATCCGTTGCGCTCCTGTTTATAGTGCTTGGTAAATAAAATACTAATTATTGAAGTGATGAAATTGAATCGTTCTATATTAGTTAGTATTGGTGACCAGTGGCTAAAGTGTTATAAACTTACTAGCTAAATCCTCCTAGGCACGGACTTGGGAGGATTTTTTTGTGGAAGGAAGTATGCTATACTGACAGTGATAATAGACGAGAAGGAGTCGATCGGAATGAAACGTGTGGTATTCCATGTCCATGAAATGAAAGCATGGCCAACCTTATTTACGTATTTAGAAAAAGCCTATGAAGTAAGCCCTGACCTTAAAGCGGTAGTTGTTGCCAATGGGGCAGCTGTCCGTCTGGCTGACCGTGAGGAGCTCCTCGACCAGGCCAAGCCTTGGTTAGACCGCGGAGTGACCTTCGAACTCTCCAAACCCAGCCTAGAGCGGGAGGGCATTGACGAAGACCGAGTGGCCCAAGTCGGCCTAGCTGTCGCTCTGGATGGGGTAGCAGCCCTGATTGACTACCAACACGACCGCTATGCCTACATTAGAGTCTAGGAGGCGCCATGAATCCCGAACAATTCCAAAAACAAGTCCAAGACGCAGGTCTCTCACTGACCGACCAACAAATGGCCCAATTCGCCCGTTACTATGAACTCTTGGTCGAATGGAACGAGAAGATGAATCTCACTGCCATTACCGACCGCGATGAGGTCTACCTCAAGCACTTCTACGATTCCCTGACCCTGGCCTTCCACGTTGACCTCAGCCGTCCGCTGACCCTAGTGGACGTCGGAGCAGGCGCAGGCTTCCCAAGTATCCCGCTCAAGATTGCCTTCCCAGAGCTCCAGGTCACGATCGTGGACAGCCTCAAAAAACGGATTGGCTTCCTGGATACGGTCATTGACGAACTCGGCTTAGACCAGGTTCAAGCCATCCACGACCGGGCCGAAACATTCGGTCAGAACAAGGCCCACCGTGCCCACTATGACCTAGCCACCGCCCGCGCCGTGGCTCGGCTCTCTGTCCTCGCCGAATTCTGCCTCCCCCTAGTCAAAAAAGACGGCCTCTTCGTTGCCATGAAGGGGGCCCAGGCAGAAGACGAACTCGCGGACGCCAAGAAAGCCATCGCCACCCTCGGCGGAAAATTCCTAGAAGACATCGCCTTCGAACTCCCCGAAAACGCCGGCGAACGCCACATCATCCGCATCGCCAAGAAAAAAGAAAGCCCCAACAAATACCCCAGAAAACCCGGCACCCCAGCCAAAAAACCAATTCAGTAAACACAGGGTGTGAGGGCTAGCGGGAGAAATAGACCTCTGGAGCCAAAAGCCAGAGAAGACTGAAGGTCTTCGGCGGATTTTGGTGAAGAGGAGCTATTTCTGCTAGCCTGAACCCGACTAGGAAAGGGTGAGAGCAAGAGCGATTAG
Source organism: Aerococcus sanguinicola (assembly GCF_001543145.1). NCBI lineage: Bacteria > Bacillati > Bacillota > Bacilli > Lactobacillales > Aerococcaceae > Aerococcus > Aerococcus sanguinicola. Next base: position 960,636 of record NZ_CP014160.1, read on the forward strand.
CTTTGGATGCTTGGAGTAAGTCGGAATAAGGGCAAGCTATACTTGCGCGTTTCCGACTTGCGAAAGCACTCCAAAGCTGCTCTTGCGAACCCGACTAGGGTGAGAGCAAGAGCGCACAATTCCTACACAAAAGCTTCGAATGCGGCCTGTAAGCACAAAATTCATTAGAATACAGCAATACTATTTTCTAAAATCATCTTCAACAAGCTAGCAAGCTCTTAGCTAGCTTGTTTTCATTATGTTGGGGCAAGCTAGCTTGTCTAGCCGCTGCCCAACTTTCAAATAGATATGGACTTTGAAAGTAGAGGAGGTCGAACTTTTAAATGGAAGCGGAGTTTGAGAGTAGCACGGACCCAACTCTTAAATGGACGAGGAGTTTGAAAGTAGCGTGGACCCAACTTTCAAATGGACAAGGAGTTTGAGAGTAGCGGAGGTCGAACTTTCAAATCGAACTGGTATTTGAAAGTTGCCACCATCTTACTCACTAATAAATGCCTATCAAGACAGTTTAATTCAAAATAAAAAGGAAGCAGCAGATTTTTCAACCATCTACTGCTTCTTTTTTGCTTATCTCTGTTTTAGTGTCAGTGACTAATGATTTAAAAAATTTATTACAATTGTTTTGAGCAGGAGCGGAGCTTTGAATTTGATCGTTAGCCATGAACAAGCAAGCGATGTGAATTACGGATAGTCGGCGTAAGCCGTTACTAGCCGTTTGAAGCTCGCTAGGCGAGAGACCTTGGCTCGAGCCGGTGCCATGGCTCTTCAACGATCAAATTCAATAGCGGAACGGATGCTCTCCAATACCATGCATCAAAGCTTCCTTATTTTTTTCAAATTCAGGCCAAGCACATATAAAATCAGGATCAAAAATTGAAGGGCAAAAGGAATCGTCACAGAGAATATGCTTTCGATGAGGGCCAGGACTAAGAAGATAAAGAGAGCATGCAAAGAAGTGATTATGAAAGACCGTAAAATTTCTCGCGACATAAGCATTCCTCCTCAAAATTAATTCAATGCTTTCATTAAAGTCAGACTAACACATTAAAGCGCTTCAGCCAAATGAAAAAAACAGGCCAAGACTTATTGCTTCGATTCAGAAATAAAACATGCTAGACTGGTTACTGAATGTAAGTGAAGACGGAAAAATAAAACAAAGGAGCAATTATTTTATGACAAGACAGGTGACTGAATCAGCGACTAAAGTAAGGACGCGAGCGGTGGCGATCAATGCCCTGGACCCCAAGATTTTAGCGAATTTCTACCAAGAAACAATTGGTCTCAGCCAAATTGAGGTCAAGGATGAGGTGTATTACTTAGGGACAGCGGATGGTCAGGTCCTTCTCGAGATCTATCCGACTGATGAGCGTAAGAAGGACTATACGGGTCTCTACCATATGGCCTTCCTCCTGCCCAGCCGCAAGGACCTAGCCAATAACTTCAAGCACCTCCTCCAGGTCAAAGCGCCCCTGGATGGTGCTTCCAACCACGGCTACAGCGAGGCCCTCTACCTCCAGGACCCTGAGGATAATGGAATTGAAATCTATGCTGACAAGGACCGATCTGAATGGGATATCAATGAATCAGGGGCTATCGCTGGGATCGTTGAGCCTATAGCGGCAGAGGAAGTCCTCGCCCTGGCTGAAGCAGGCGACTACCAGGGCATGCCGAACGGAACCATCATGGGCCACATCCATCTCCACGTCCATGATATCGAAGAAACCCTTAACTTCTACTATGACGTGATGGGCCTCGGCGTCAAATTCCTCATGGGCAAGTCCGCCCTCTTCATGGCGACCGGTGACTACCACCACCACCTTGGGGCCAATGTTTGGCGCAAGGACATCGACCCACAGGCAGACTACACCAGCCAGGGTCTCCGCGAAAGCATCTGGCAGGGGAGCCAAGACGACCTGGACTGGGTGGAAGACCAACTCCAAGCCAAGGCGATCGACTATGACAAAGACGGCTCCAGCCTCATCTTCCACGACCCCGCCCAAACCCAAATTCGCTTAGTGTTAGCATAATTAAAAAGCCGTTCAAGCAAGACTGAGCTGTCTTGTTTGAACGGCGTTTCTATTTTTTGTTTTAATTTTTATTTTAAAGACTAGTAATTAAATAACACGTTTAGACAATTTATTTATGAGCAGTAGTGAAGCTTTGAAGTTGGTCGTTAGCCATGAAAAGCAAGCATTATGAATTACGGATAGTTGGCGCAAGCCTTACTAGCCGTTTGAAGAATGCTAGGTGAGGGACCTTGGCCCGAACCGGTGCCATGGCTTTTTAACGACCAAATTCAAAAGCGAAACGAATGCTCATTCATGCTATTAACATATTACGTATTTCTATTTAATTTCTTAGTCTTCCTCCTTCCGACCCTCCCACCAGTAGTAGAGGACGATGAGGAAGGCGATATTTCCAGGTATGGAGCTAAAGGCCTCCAAGAGGGCGGGTGACCAAAAGTATTCCAAGATACCGTTTAAGAGTGTATCGATGATAAGACACCAAAAAACAATTTTTAAACTGGAGCGTGGCATATCGGTTCCTCCTTGCTTAGGGGGCTGAGCTCGCTTTTTCAATAGGCGAGCAAGTGATGGTTGGCAAGTCAATACAAATAAATGTTTACGCTTACATGATAACATGCTAGGCTTTTGGCGTGAAATGATAGGCTCCTAACTTGTAGAAGTCTTCTAAAGATAAAATTATGAGCACAGGGGGCTTTTTTTTGATACAATAAAGTAGACAGATTAGAATATGTGCGAAGAATGTCAGACTCGAGCTGGGATTCGGAAGAAATGCGAGGGGGAAGGAGCGCATTTCCTTCCTTTTTTCTTTCTTGGCTTGTGACTGCGCGGCAAGCGACTAAGGAGGTAATTAAAATATGGGAAAGGTAATTGCGGTTGCCAATCAGAAAGGTGGCGTTGGTAAGACCACCACGACAGTGAACCTGGCGGCCTGCCTGGCTTACAATGATAAGAAGGTTCTCTTGATCGATAGCGATGCCCAAGGGAATGCCAGCAGCGGCCTAGGGATCAACAAGGCAGAGGTCGAAGAGGATATCTACGATGTGCTCATTAATGGCAAGGACTTGGCAGATGTGACCCTGCCTTCTTCCCGGGAGAATGTGGATGTTGTCCCAGCGACCCTGCAATTGGCGGGGGCTGAGGTGGAATTGACCAATGTCCCCCACCGCGAGCAGCGGATGAAGGAGGCTATTGCAGCGGTTCGCGACCAGTATGACTATATCTTTATCGATTGCCCGCCTTCCCTGGGCCATCTGACCCTCAATGCCTTCACCGCAGCGGATTCCGTCCTCATTCCTGTACAGAGTGAGTACTATGCCTTGGAGGGGCTGAGCCAGTTGCTTAACACTATTCAACTGGTTCAGAAACACTTCAATCCGCACTTGAAGCTGGAAGGGGTCTTGATGACCATGTATGACGCGCGGACCAATCTCAGCAATGAAGTGGTCCAAGAGGTGCGCAAGTACTTCGGCGACAAGGTCTATGACACTCTGATTCCGCGCAATGTCCGTTTATCCGAAGCCCCTTCTTATGGCCTAGCCATTATCGACTATGACAAGCGATCGCGGGGTGCGGAAGTCTATCTTGAATTAGCAAAGGAAGTGCTGGCAAATGACGACTAAGAACCGTGGTTTAGGTAAAGGGATCGGCGCTTTCTTCTCCGATGAAAGCAATCCTTTTGAAAAAGATTATATCGGAAGCGACAGCCAGGGTCCTGCCCAGGCGCCGCTTGATCCTGATCATGAGCAGGTGGTAGAGGTTGCCCTTGATGAGATCCGCCCCAACCCTTACCAGCCGCGGCTCAATTTCTCAGAGAAGGCCCTGCAAGAGTTGGCGGATTCCATTGCGGAGCAGGGGCTCCTCCAGCCTATTATCCTCCGCAAGTCGGCTATTAAGGGTTATGAGATTATTGCAGGGGAGCGCCGTTACCGGGCGACCAAGCTGAATGGGGCAGAGACCATTCCCGCCATTGTGCGCGAGATGACCGATGCCCAAATGATCGAAACTGCGATCATTGAGAACTTGCAGCGGGAAGACCTAACGCCCCTAGAAGAGGCCCAGGCCTATCAGAATTTAATTGATAGCTTGTCTCTGACCCAGGCTGAAGCGGCCAAGCGTTTGGGTAAGAGCCGGTCTTATATTGCCAACTACCTCCGCCTTTTGGATCTGACACCGGAAGTGAAGGAATTGGTCCAAGACGGCGACTTGTCCATGGGCCAGGCCCGGACGCTTTTGGCCTTGAAGAACCCTAAAGACCAGACCCGACTAGCCAAGAAGGTGGTCAATGAGGGGATGACGGTCCGCCAATTGGAGAAGATGGTCCAGAGCCTGAATGAACCCGTCGAAGCTCAGAAGAGTCAGAAGGTCCAAGCGCCGCAGAAACCGACCTATATCCGTGAGAGTGAAGACCTCTTGATGGACAAGTTCGGGACCAATGTGCAGATCCAGAGCAAGGGGGACCACGGCAAGATCGAGATTGAATACTTGTCCGAGGAAGACCTGACCCGGATCTTAGATTTATTGAATATTCGCCTAGATGATTAAGGAGGGGATAGGATGGTAGACAAGAATTATGCGCTCCATGACGTGGTCGAGATGAAGAAGCCCCACCCTTGTAAGACCAATGCCTGGAAGATTATCCGCATGGGGATGGATATCCGGATGAAGTGCCAGGGATGTGGCCAGTCTGTGATGATGCCACGGCGCGAATTTGAAAAGAAAATGAAAAAAGTCCTTGAAAAAGCAGAAAATGAATAGGAAAGCGAGTGAACGATAAGCAATGGCTTTAACAGCAGGAATTGTCGGCTTGCCTAATGTGGGTAAGTCAACCTTATTTAACGCAATTACTAAGTCGCAGGTGGAGGCAGCCAACTATCCATTTGCGACGATTGACCCTAATGTGGGCGTGGTGGAAGTCCCTGACGACCGCCTCTGGAAGATTACCGAAGTGGTGGACCCTAAGAAGACGGTCCCTACGACCTTTGAATTTACCGATATTGCGGGGATTGTGAAGGGTGCCTCCAAGGGGGAAGGCCTGGGAAATAAGTTCCTGGCCAATATCCGTGAAGTGGACGCTATCTGCCACGTAGTCCGCTGTTTCGACGATGAAAATATTACCCACGTGAGCGGTGGTATCGATCCTAAAGACGATATCGAAACCATCAACCTGGAACTGGTCCTCGCCGACTTAGAAAGCGTCAGCAAGCGCTATGAAAAAGCAGCTAAAATGGCTAAGTCCAAGCAGCATGAAGCCGTTGTCGAAGCCAATGTCTTGGGCCGGATTAAGGAAGCCCTGGAAGCCGGCACGCCTGCCCGGGCCTTAGACTTCAACGAAGAAGAGATGGGCTTTGTTAAACAGCTCTTCCTTTTGACCATGAAACCCGTCCTCTATGTCGCCAATGTGGAAGAAGAGGATGCCGCATCTGGCGACAACGAACACGTCCAAGCAGTTCGTGAAATTGCCGATGCCGAAGGGGCCCAAGTGGTTGTTGTCTGCGCCAAATTGGAAGAAGACCTGGCAACCATGGAAGAAGACGACCGGGCCATGTTCCTGGAAGATCTCGGCATGGAACAATCTGGTTTGGATGTCTTGATCCAGCGGTCCTACACCCTGCTTGGCCTGGCCACTTACTTTACCGCAGGGGAACAAGAAGTTCGCGCTTGGACCTTCAAGAAGGGCATGAAGGCCCCTCAAGCTGCTGGGATCATCCACTCCGACTTCGAGCGTGGCTTCATCCGGGCAGAAACCGTCCACTACGATGATTTAATGACTTACGGCAGCATGCAGGCTTGCAAGGAGCACGGCAAGTACCGGTCGGAAGGTAAGGATTATGTCGTTCAAGATGGCGACATCATGCTCTTCCGCTTCAATGTTTAGGAGGTTTTCTGATGACACAAGACCAAGCTGTTAAAGACCAGGAAGTGAGCCTGGCTGACCTCCAAGAAGAAAACCAGAAACTCTATCCCGAACTGACCAAGCGCAACCAAGACTTCATCTTCCAATTCAATAAGGAAATGAAGGCCCAGGGCGCTGAAGAAGCTGCCATCCGCCACGAAAACACTATGATTAAAGAAATGTTGGACAAGCAGGGCCAGGGCATCACGGCCAACCATCTCTACGGCACGCCGACCCAATATGCCCAGCAAGTCCTCTACGGTCCTAGTGAAGTCGAAGTGAAGCCTGCGACCTTCCAACAAATCTGGTTGGACAGCTCCCTATTTATCGGGGGCATGTTCGCGGCCTTGGCAGGGATTGGCGCCCTCAGCAGTAACCAGGCCAACAATAACCAATCTTTCGGTGTGATTTCTTTAATCATTAACTTCGTCCTCGGTGGCCTAGCCATGGCGATCCTGACCTACTACCAACAAAACATGGACCGGGACGCCAAGCACCCCATCCTCCGCTACATCGGCGTCGGAGCCGCCGTGGTCATCATCTGGATCGGCGTCGTCAGCCTCAGCACCGCCCTCATCCCAGCCAACATCAACATCGTCCTCCCCTCCTTCCTCTACTTCGCCATTGCCGTCATCGCCTTCGTCGGCAGATGGTGGTATAAGAAAACCTATAACATCCAGACAAACACAATGTTTTAATAAGGGTGTGAGCAAGAGCGTTTAGCTTTGGATGCTTGGAGTAAGTCGGGATAAGGGCAGGCCTTGCTTGCACGTTCCCGACTTGCGAAAGCACTCCAAAGCTGCTCTTGCGAACCCGACTAGAAAAGGGTGTGAGGGCGCGCGGGTAGAAGTGGACCTCTGGAGCAAAAGACCGAAGAAGTCTGAAAGACTTCGCCGGGATTTTGTGAAGAGGAGCCACTTCTGCGCGACCGAACCCGACTATATAGGGTGTGAGCAGTTGCGCCCAGACTTGAATGACTGGAGCCCAAACGGAAAAGAGCGGCTTTAGCCGATCGTTCCGATTGGGTGAAGTCACTTCAAGTTTGCAACTGCGAACCCGACTATAAAAGGGTGTGAGAGGATGCGGGAGAAAGGGACCTCTGGAGCCAAAAGCCAGAGAAGACTGCAAGTCTTCGACGGATTTTGGTGAAGAGGAGCTATTTCTGCTAGCCTGAACCCGACTACAAGGGTGTGAGAGGATGCGGGAGAAAGGGACCTCTGGAGCCAAAAGCTAGAGAAGACGGCAAATCTTCGACAGATTTTTGTGAAGAGGAGCCACTTCTGCGCGACCGAGCCTGACTAGGGTGTGAGGCCACAAGCCCAGAATAAAAATTACAAACATCGCACAGCTAAGCTAGCAGGACTTCCTTGCTAGCTTAGTTTTGTTACAGACTCAAAATCAAGTGATGTACTTTAAAAGACTTGAATTTTTTGTTAGGCTAAGCTTACAAGCTATTCGCAAGCTTAAGTTCTCACTTAGCATAAATATTCATTGAGGTGACCGCGAACATGGTGAATGAAACTATCTACCGAAAAGATGTCTTAATCATTTCCATACTAATTCAAGTGATTATCTTAGCTTTGTTTAAAGTATCTGGGATATCGCAGCTGGTTGACGTTAGCCTTCCCAATTTATCTCATGCATGCTTTTTATGTCATAAAATTCATCCAATACCATAGAAAGCATCGGCATAACTAAGGAAAGCTAGTAGCTAATGAGTTAATAAGAAAGACAGTAACAAGCTCCCAAATTTTGGCTTTAAAGTCTAAATTTGGGAGCTTTTTCAATAGTTAAGAGCCAAATTCAAAAGTGCAAAGTATGCCCATTAATACCATTTGGCTTAGAAGCTCTATCCTTCGTGGAATCCTTTTTATAGTGCCTGCTGCTTCATTTTTAGTTACGACTATTTAGCAATTAAAGAAAACTTATTTTATAAACAATTTATTTATGAGCAGGAGTGAAGCGTTGAAGTTGGTCCTTAGCCATGAACAAGCAAGTAAAGCGAATTACGGAACGTAGGCATCAGCCGTACGGTCCGTTTGAGATTTGCTAGGCGAGAGACCTTGGCTCGAGCCGGTGCCATGGCTCTATAAGGACCAAATTCAAAAGCGTAACGGATGCTCATCAATGCAATTCAGCTAAGAAATCCTATCCCTACTGGAGGGCTTTTTATAGTCCTTGCCCCTTCTTCTTGTTACAATGAAGCTAACTAACTGAGGAGGTTGTTTCTATATGAATACTGCAGATATTAATCCTAAGGGGATCGGTACGGAGCTCGGTTTGAAATTGGGCTGCGATGATGCCCCCATCAAATCGATTGAGTTCATTAATTACCGCTGTCCTTTTGCCCGGAAGTTCTTCCAGAGTAATTCCTACTTGCTGGATGAGTGGGTGGCAGCGGGTAAGTTGCAGCGGATTATCAAGTCTTACGACCGCGACAAGCATGAGCTCTCCAAGGCCAATATCCTCCACCAATACATTGACTACGACCGACCAGAGGAAGCTTATCAGATGATCCATTATTTCTATGCCAACCAGGATGTCTGGGGTGAGATGGACCATGATGGCGTTAAGGACTGGGTGGAGAATGTCGTTGGTCTGGAACGCCAAGATAATGAAGACATTGCCCAAGCCATCCGCCAAGAAGGGGAAGGCAATGGGGTGCGTTTCGTGCCAACCGTTTTCCTGGCTGGCCACATCTTAGATGAGCACGAAGACTACTTCACCATTCGCAAGTGGTTGCAAGAAGCCCTTGAAGACCAAGCACTAAAAAATTCCTTTGATCCTTCTGCCCTCAGCGACGCTAATGGCTTTGTCCTCGGTTCGGACCAGGCAGAAAAGACGGTCTACCAATTCATCGATCTCTACGAGCCGGAATCTGCGGCCTATGTTAAGGAAGCTTTCCCGATCTTACGCCAAGCGGTAGAATCCGGACAAATCCGCCTAGTGACCAAGATCTTTAGCCTGCGTCACGGTGGCGGCTACAAGGGTGAAGTGATGCAGCGTTTTATTGATTACCAAGATTCGGACAAGGCCCTAGACCAAGTCGAAGAGATTCTCAGTCGACGTCCAGAATGGGAGGCCTCTGACTTCGAAGGCGTTTTTAAGTTCGCCGAAGAAGAACTAGGCTACAGTTACCAAGGCAATCAAGAAGCCCTCAAGGCAGCCCATAAAGAAGGCCAAGCAGTCGGTGTTGAAGCCAGTCCTGCTGTCTTTATCGATGGTCGAGGCTTCCAAGCTGACCAAGCCCTAGCAGGCGTCCAAGATAAGCTATAAGACGAACAATAAAATAATATTTATCATAAAAGTTCGTTATTAACTGTAAAATATTCAAATAATTGTTGACAGTTTCGGAAGTTTGGGCTATCCTATTGAATAATCTAAAAAGGAAAAGGAGCGGATTAACACCATGTCGAACTGGGAAAATAAATTTGTAAAAGAAGGAATTACCTTCGATGATGTCTTACTCGTGCCTGCTGAAAGTGATGTCCTGCCTGATGAGGCGGATTTAGGGATCCAGCTATCTGACCACTTGAAGTTGAATGTGCCGATCTTATCAGCCTCTATGGATACGGTAACCGAAGCGGATATGGCCATTGCTATGGCGCGTTCTGGCGGTCTAGGTATTATTCATAAGAATATGACCATCGACCAGCAAGCAGAGGAAGTTCGCAAGGTGAAACGTTCGGAAAGTGGCGTCATTACCAATCCTTTCTACCTCTTCCCAGACAACCAGGTCCAAGAGGCAGAGGACTTGATGGCCCGCTACCATATCAGCGGGGTGCCTATCGTCAAGGATGAAAGCTCGCGTGAATTATTAGGGATCATTACCAACCGCGATATCCGCTTCGTCCGCGACCTGTCCGAACCGATCCACGAATACATGACCACTGAAGAAATGGTGACCGCTCCTTCGAATACGAGTCTGGAAGAAGCCGAAGCTCTCTTACAGAAATACCGCATCGAAAAACTCCCCTTGATCGATGACCAAGGCCGTTTGACGGGTTTAATTACCTTCAAAGACATTCAAAACGTTACCGACTATCCGAATGCCGCTAAAGATGCCAAGGGGCGTTTGATCTGCGGGGCCGCTGTCGGAGTGACCTCAGATACCTTTGAACGCGCCAAGGCCTTGGTTGAGGCAGGGGTGGATGCCATTGTGATCGATACCGCTCACGGTCACTCTAAGGGGGTCCTCCGCAAGGTCAAAGAAATCCGCGACCACTTCTCAGACGTTACCTTGATTGCTGGGAACGTTGCGACTGCTGAAGGCACCCGGGCCCTTTTCGAAACGGGTGTAGATATTGTTAAAGTTGGCATTGGCCCAGGATCGATCTGTACCACCCGGGTAGTTGCTGGGGTCGGCGTGCCACAACTGACAGCGATTTACGATGCTGCTGAAGTAGCCAATGAATACGGCAAGACCATCATTGCCGATGGGGGGATTAAGTATTCAGGGGACATTGTCAAAGCCCTGGCTGCAGGTGGCCATGCCGTGATGTTAGGGTCCATGCTAGCAGGAACGGATGAATCCCCAGGCGAGATTGAAATCTACCAAGGCCGCCGCTTCAAGACCTACCGTGGCATGGGCAGTCTAGGTGCCATGAAGAAGGGTTCGGCAGACCGCTACTTCCAAGGTGAAGTCAATGAAGCCAACAAGCTAGTTCCAGAAGGTATCGAAGGCCGGGTCAGCTACAAGGGCTCAGTCGTTGATATTATCTTCCAAATGGTCGGTGGTATCCGCTCAGGCATGGGCTACTGCGGGGCACACAATATTGAAGACCTCCGCCAAAACGCTCAATTTGTCCGCATGTCAGCCGCTGGTCTGATTGAATCCCACCCACACGACATTCAAATTACCAAGGAAGCACCAAACTACTCTCGGGGTTAAGTGTTTGATATAAAATTAATTTCCTTAATTAATCATCGACATTAAAGTGCAGAAAATAGATTAAAAACGTCTAGCTTCGTCTAGGCGTTTTTTCTTTATCTTATTAGGGAAGATGAGCGGATTGCTCGCCTTTAGCCAGTTGACATGTTAGGATGGAAGAGAAGTTGAACTTGTATTGAATTGAAGGAGGTTCCATAATTTATGGCAAAAATTGCAGCAATTATCACAGACCTATTCGAAGATTCAGAGTTTACATCACCTAAGGAAGCCCTCGAGGCAGCTGGTCATGGAGTAGTGACCGTGGGGCTCGAAGCTGGCCAAACCGTTACAGGTAAAAGTGAAGATACAGAAGTCGAAGTCGCTGTTGGCATTGACGGAGCCAAGGGTGAAGACTATGATGCCTTGCTCATCCCTGGTGGCTATTCTCCTGATAAATTGCGGGGCGATGAACGCGTGCTCGACTTTGTGCGTCATTTTGCTTTCAAACGCAAACCGATTTTCTCTATCTGCCACGCCCCTCAACTACTCGTCAACGCTGATGTTCTGAAGGGCAAGTCCATTACGGCTGTTAAACAAGTCGCTGTCGATGTGAAAAATGCGGGCGCCAACTTCTTTGATGAAGAAGTTGTCATTGATCCATCCGGTATTATCTCCAGTCGGACCCCAGCAGACTTAGAGGCTTTCAATAAAGCGATTGTCGATGCTTTGAAATAGGCTCTATATGAATAAAGAAAGGAGCAGGGCAGCCTGCTCCTTTTTCTTTGGGGTGCTGAGGGTGGAGTAACCCACACTCGGAAGCTTCGATTGGGGGTTGGCTATTTTCAAGCCACATTCGGCGGCCTTGTTTGGGGATTGGAAAGTGTCAACCCACAGTTAATCCCCTTGGTTGGGGGCTGGGGCCTGGCAACCCACACTCGAATGGGACAATTGGGGGTTAAAAGCTCCCAAGCCACAATCCGCCAGTCCGATTGGGGATTGGTCAAGTTGAGCGCCAGCCCTCACACCCTTTAGTCGGGTTCGGTCGCGCAGAAGCGGCTCCTCTTCTACCCGCGCTCCCTCACACCCTTCAGTTGGGCTCGCAAGAGCAGCTTTGGAGTGCTTTCGCAAGTCGGAAACGTGCAAGCGGGGCTTGCCCTTATTCCGACTTACTCCAAGCATCCAAAGCTAACCGCTCTTGCTCACACCCTTTGATTTAATTCTTTCTTAAGGAGATTTGTGGGTTTTCTTTAAACAATGCTAGGGATGTTTTGCTAAAATATAGGGGAGTGTGTTCTTAGTAAAGTAATAGTATGTAAATCATTTTTTGTGTAAGGGAGTGGCGAGATGAAGTTATTAATTGTAGATGATGATAAGGATATTGTTGAGTTATTGACGATTTATTCTAAGAATGAGGGTTACCAGGTGGTTCAGGCCTTTGATGGGGATGACGCCCTCAAGCAGATGGTGGATAATCCAGATATTGACTTGATGATCTTGGATATTATGATGCCGGGTAAGGATGGTTTGACCCTCTTGAAGGAGCTCCGGGGGCGGAATGTTGAGATTCCAATCCTCTTGTTGTCGGCTAAGTCCAGCGATATGGACAAGATTTCTGGCTTGACGACGGGGGCGGATGACTATGTGACCAAGCCCTTCAATGCCCTAGAAGTCATGGCCCGGGTGAAGTCCCTCTTGCGTCGGGCTAACTTGTCGGATGAGAATAATACCGATACGATTGAGATTGGGCCTTTGACGATTCATAAGAATTCCCATGAGGTGAAGACCATCGATGGGAAGGAGATCCAGCTCACAGCTTTAGAATTTGGGATCCTTTATCTCTTAGCTAGTCACCCGAATGAAGTCTTCAGTGCAGATGAGATTTTTGAGCGGGTTTGGCAGCAGGATTCGGTGGTGTCAGCCAAGACGGTTATGGTCCATGTCAGCCACTTGCGCGACAAGATCGGCAAGGCAACCAATGGTGATAAGGTTATCTCAACGGTTTGGGGTGTGGGCTACCGGATTGTTGATCCGACAGCTGACCAGGCCTAGTATGAATGGATGAAGGGAGGCCATTTCATGTACCATTCCAAACGAAGTAAATACCGCGTCTTCCTCGAAGTTTGTTTTGAGGCGGTGGTTTGGACAGCCATTCTTTTGCTGGGATATTTTGGCATTATGTTCGTTTTGATCTTTGCCTACGATTATTACTATGTCCAGATTATGCAGCAAAATCCCTTCTCCATTATTCTCCAACCCTATTTCCAACAAAACTTCTTTCTGGGCTTCACCCTCTGCTATGTGGTGATTGGCCTGGGAGCGGTGGCTTGGCGGATCTACCGGCGCTATCGGACGGTCCAATTAGGTTATATCTTGGACGAGCTGCATTTTATTTCTCAGGGAAACTATGACCACCGGATTTCCAGCAAGCACTTGGATTCGATGAAGCCGGTGGTGTCCTCGATTAACCGCTTGGTGGATAGCACGGTTGAGGCCATGGAGGAGGAGCGCCGGATTGAACAGTCCAAGGATGAGTTGATTGTCAACATGTCCCATGATATCCGGACCCCGCTGACCTCGGTGATCGGCTACTTGGGTCTCTTGGAGAGCGGCCACTATAACGATGAGGAAGAAATGAAGCACTATGCCCATATTGCTTATACCAAGTCCTTGCAATTGCAGCGGATGGTGAATGACCTCTTTGAATATACGAAGATTAGCCAGGTCAATATCCAGCTCAATGTCATGCCCATCAATGTGGTGCGGATGCTCCAACAGATGCTGGTTGAATTTGAGATGGAGGCGGAACAAGCTGGTCGCGAGCTCCGCTTGGATGTCCCAGAAGACCAGGAAATCATTGTCGATGTGGATCCAGAGCAGCTGGCCCGGGTTTTCTCTAACCTACTGACCAATGCCTTTAAATATGGTGGCGACGGTGACTATGTCCGTGTGGCGGTCAGCCAGGATGCTAAAGAGACCACTTTTGTCGTCGAAAATGATGGCGACCAGATTCCAGAAGAGGCCTTAGACCGGCTCTTCCAACGTTTTTACAGGGTGGATAGTTCACGGTCGCAAGAAAAATCCGGCTCTGGGCTAGGTTTGGCCATTGCAGAAGGGGTTGTCTTCCACCACCACGGCAAGATATGGGCTGAATCTGATAGCCATAGCACACGTTTTATTTTTAAAATTCCGAATCATTACCAGGAAGAGAGGTTGAATGGATGAATCTTGGAAAGAAGCTGAAAGTATTCAAAGTTGGTCTCGTATTGAGCTTGTTGTGGACGGTCTTGACGCCTAGTCTGGTACTGGCTGAGGACCAGGGAACAAGTTTGGATGATTTTTCGAGCCAACTCGCAGCCCAATTGAACTTAGAAGTTGACCAAGCAGCAGCCATGGACCAAGCGACTGGCCAGGCCCTCTTCCGCTACCAGGATGATAACTTGCACGGGATTGCTTCCTTGACCAAGTTGCTGAGCTTGTATGTGGTTTACGATGCCATCAAGGCTGGTCAATTAGATTTCGATACCAAGATTCCCGTCTCTGAAGGGGTGGCTGAACTCTCCCGCCTCCCCAACTTATCTAATGTCCCTCTGGATGCGTCAACGGACTATTACACTGCCGGCGACCTGATCGATGCCACCTTGATTTATTCAGCTAATTCAGCCATTGTGGCCCTGGCCCAATATGTGGCAGGGGACGAGGCGACTTTTGTGGAACAGATGGGCGATAAGTTGGAGTCCTTGGGGATTACAGACTATCAGCTCTATACGGCCTCGGGACTTGATGGCAAGTACCAGACCACTAATGGTGACCAGTACACCAGCCAGGATGAAAACCAGATGCGGGGGATTGACCTCTTGCGGATGACCCAGCACTTATTGAAAGACTATCCCGATATTCTCAAACGCTCGGCCGTTTCCGTTAAGGACTTCCAAGTTAACCCAGAGACGACTTTTCGAATGGTGAACTTCAATGAGTTTCTCCCGGGACTGGCTTATGGACGCGAAGATGTCTTGGGCTTGAAGACTGGGACGGAAGACTTGGCTGGAGCTTGCATCCTGATTGTTAGCCGGATCAACGACCGTCCAGTCTTGCTTTTGACCCTGGGAGCGAGCGATAATGAGGCCCGCTACCGGGAAACTAACAAGTTATTGAACGGTCTGCAGGACAATCTAGCTTGGACCCTCGTCCACCAAAAAGGGGAAGTCTTCGCTAGCCGGGACCATGTGGATGTCTACCAAGGCCGCCAAGACCAGGTGGATCTGCTCTACCAGGATAATTCAGCTGCCTTCTTGCCTCAAGGAATCGATTGGGGCCAAGAAAAGGTGGAATCTTATAGCGATAATTGGCGGTATACCCCCCAAGGGACCCTGCAAGTGAAGGCTCCGCTCGATCCTAGCCAGGCCGTTAACCAGGTGACCATCCACCTGCCCTTCCTTAAAGATGTGGAGGGCCAGGATATGGCCTTGACCAATGCCATTGTGCCGAGTGAAGAAGTGGAAAGTCTGAGCCCCATTGTCCGGGTGACCCGGCGCATGTCCCAGTTGATTGAATCCCTGGTGGACCAGGTGGAAGACTGGCTCGATACGCAAATTGCAAAGACAAATTGACATTTATTAAGAGAAAGATTATAATAGCATTAATAGATAAAAAGTAGGATTGTGACTAGTAAGTGATGGATAAGTTCAAGAGAGTCCGTGGTCGGTGGGAACGGATACTTGTTATCATGGAATCCACACAATCGCTGAGTGCGAGCCCGCAGATGGGTGAAGCATTTCCGGACAGACCGTTAACTGAAGAGTGCAGCAAGCATATAGTGATATGCTGAAGCAGGGTGGTACCGCGCAATAATGCCGAAACAAGCAGCTATTCCGTCCCTTTCTTAATCGAAAGGGTATGGAATAGCTTTTTTTATTTTAATTTTTTACACCAATGGAGGAGGAAGACCCATGATTGATATGCGTCAATTACGAAATAATTTTGAAGAAACAGCCCAATTGTTAGAGACTCGCGGGGTGAGCCGGGAAGAGTTGGGCCAAGTGATGGCTCTCGATGAAGACCGCCGTAAGCTCTTAGTCCAAGTTGAAGAACAGAAGAAAGTCCGCAATCAAACTTCTGAAGAAATTGCCCAGTTGAAGCGGAACAAAGAAGATGCAGATGACAAGATTAAGGCCATGCAGGAATTAGGCGAGGAAATCTCTAAGCTAGACCAAGAAGTCAAAGAGGTCGAAAACAAACGCCATGATATTTTAGCCCGCATTCCCAACCTGCCTGCAGAAGGTGTTCCAGTGGGGGAAGATGAAGACGATAATGAAGAAATCCACCGCAAAGGCGACCTGCCAGACTTTGACTTCACGCCTAAAGCCCACTACGAAATCGGTGAAGACTTAGGCATTCTTGATTTCGCAGCGGGGGGCAAGGTAGCTGGCTCACGTTTCCTCTACTATCGTGGGATGGGGGCTAAGCTGGAACGGGCCCTCTACAACTTCATGCTCGACCAACATGCTAAGGAAGGCTATATTGAAACCATCACCCCTTACCTGGCCAATGACCAAGCCATGTACGGGACTGGTCAGTTCCCTAAATTTACTGAAGATGTTTTCCAAATTGAACATGACGATCGCGACCTGACCTTGATCCCAACTGCCGAAGTGACCTTGACCAACTACTATGCAGGAGATATCATTCCAGGTGAAGAATTACCTATTAAGTTCACTGCCATGTCACCTTGCTTCCGTTCAGAAGCGGGGTCTGCAGGCCGAGATACCCGGGGCTTGATTCGTCTCCACCAATTCCACAAGGTTGAAATGGTCAAATTTGCTAAACCCGACCAATCCTTCGATGAACTCGAAAGCATGACCCAAAATGCGGAAAATATTTTAGAGATGCTGAAATTACCTTACCGTCGCATTGTTCTCTGTACCGGTGACATGGGCTTCTCAGCTTCTAAGACTTATGACATCGAAGTTTGGATCCCAGCCCAAGATACCTACCGGGAAATTTCATCATGCTCAAACTGCGTAGACTTCCAAGCACGCCGGGCTAAGATCCGCTACCGCGATGAGAACGGTAAACCACAACTCGCCCATACCTTGAACGGTTCAGGTTTGGCTGTCGGTCGGACCGTAGCAGCAGTCCTTGAAAACTATCAAAATGCGGATGGCTCAGTGACCATCCCAGAAGTACTCGTTCCTTACATGGGTGGCGTAACGAAAATTACTAAAGAGAATGCTTTAGGTTAGAAACTGAGTAATCAAACAAGTGAGAAGAGGTTGGGACAAAAGCCCCGGCCTCTTTTGTCATTTAAGACCTAGAAGTAGGTGAACGACCGAAAAGCTGTTACAATAGAAGTAAGTTAGCAAAGGAAGGTGATGCGATATGGCAGAAAAGAAAGCTATTTTTGCAGGGGGATGTTTTTGGTGTATGGTCCAACCCTTCGACCAATATCCTGGTATTATTTCGGTTGTATCGGGTTATACTGGTGGACATGTGCCCAATCCAACTTATCAGGAAGTCTGCCGGGGCAATACCGGCCACACAGAAGCTGTCGAAATTACTTACGACCCTGATGTAATTTCTTATGAAGACTTACTGAAGATTTACTGGCAACAGACAGACCCAACGGATGCTATGGGTCAATTCGTTGACCGGGGAGATTCTTACCGGCCAGTGATCTTTTATGCGGATGAAGAGCAGAAGCAAGCAGCATTTGATTCTAAAGCGGCACTCGAAGCCAGCGGACGTTTCGACGATCCGATTGTGACTCAGATTGAACCCGCCCAAACCTTTTATCCAGCAGAAGACTACCACCAAGATTTCTATAAGAAGAATCCCGAACACTACCAACGCTACCGTCGAGGCTCCGGCCGCCAAAGCTTTATCGACGAAAACTGGTAGGAGATCGAGTAAAGAGTGACAAAAGCTGCTAACTGGGCTTTTGTCACTTTTTTTATTTTTTCCAAGTAAAATTAAGAAAAAGACTTTACAAAGATCTAGAAAGGTGATAATATATTTCTTGTCCTCAAAAAGGCCGTAAGCAAAATAAATATTTTTTGAAAAAGCCTTGACGAAGACCTACGAGAAATGCTATGCTATAAAAGTTGTTTCTCAAGTAAACAAAAAAAGAATTTTAAAAAAAGTTCTTGACATTTCGTTCTCGATGAGATATCATTAAATAGTTGTCTCAAAGAGAGACGAGATAGACCTTTGAAAACTGAACAAAGAAGACGAACCAATTGTGTAGGGCATCAACCTCGAGTTGATGAACCAACAATTCAAACAATAAATAGTTGAGCAAACAACTATAAAAAGTCAGCAATAACGAGCTTATCAAAGCTCATGAATCTTTCATGAGAGTTTGATCCTGGCTCAGGACGAACGCTGGCGGCATGCCTAATACATGCAAGTCGAGCGAACCGACGAAGTGCTTGCACTTCTGACGTTAGCGGCGGACGGGTGAGTAACACGTAAGGAACCTACCTATGAGCGGGGGACAACATTCGGAAACGGGTGCTAATACCGCATAGTAATTTGTCAGGCATCTGACAAATTGGAAAGACGGCTTTTGCTGTCACTCATAGATGGTCTTGCGGTGCATTAGCTAGTTGGTGGGATAAAAGCTTACCAAGGCCATGATGCATAGCCGACCTGAGAGGGTAATCGGCCACACTGGGACTGAGACACGGCCCAGACTCCTACGGGAGGCAGCAGTAGGGAATCTTCCGCAATGGGCGCAAGCCTGACGGAGCAATGCCGCGTGAGTGAAGAAGGTTTTCGGATCGTAAAACTCTGTTGTAAGAGAAGAACAAATTGTAGAGTAACTGCTACAGTCTTGACGGTATCTTACCAGAAAGCCACGGCTAACTACGTGCCAGCAGCCGCGGTAATACGTAGGTGGCAAGCGTTGTCCGGATTTATTGGGCGTAAAGGGAGCGCAGGTGGTTTCTTAAGTCTGATGTGAAAGCCCACGGCTTAACCGTGGAGGGTCATTGGAAACTGGGAAACTTGAGTGCAGAAGAGGAAAGTGGAACTCCATGTGTAGCGGTGGAATGCGTAGATATATGGAAGAACACCAGTGGCGAAGGCGACTTTCTGGTCTGTAACTGACACTGAGGCTCGAAAGCGTGGGTAGCAAACAGGATTAGATACCCTGGTAGTCCACGCCGTAAACGATGAGTGCTAGGTGTTGGAGGGTTTCCGCCCTTCAGTGCCGCAGTTAACGCATTAAGCACTCCGCCTGGGGAGTACGGCCGCAAGGCTGAAACTCAAAGGAATTGACGGGGACCCGCACAAGCGGTGGAGCATGTGGTTTAATTCGAAGCAACGCGAAGAACCTTACCAAGTCTTGACATCCTTTGACCACTCTAGAGATAGAGCTTTCCCTTCGGGGACAAAGTGACAGGTGGTGCATGGTTGTCGTCAGCTCGTGTCGTGAGATGTTGGGTTAAGTCCCGCAACGAGCGCAACCCTTATTGTTAGTTGCCAGCATTTAGTTGGGCACTCTAGCGAGACTGCCGGTGACAAACCGGAGGAAGGCGGGGATGACGTCAAATCATCATGCCCCTTATGACTTGGGCTACACACGTGCTACAATGGATGGTACAACGGGCTGCGAACTCGCGAGAGTCAGCGAATCCCTTAAAGCCATTCTCAGTTCGGATTGCAGGCTGCAACTCGCCTGCATGAAGCCGGAATCGCTAGTAATCGCGGATCAGCACGCCGCGGTGAATACGTTCCCGGGTCTTGTACACACCGCCCGTCACACCACGAGAGTTTGTAACACCCGAAGTCGGTGAGGTAACCTTTTGGAGCCAGCCGCCGAAGGTGGGACAGATGATTGGGGTGAAGTCGTAACAAGGTAGCCGTATCGGAAGGTGCGGCTGGATCACCTCCTTTCTAAGGATATAACGGAATACACAATCGTCACTTTGTTCAGTTTTGAGAGGCCTATCTCAAGCGAAATGGAAAGTAACCGGGCCTGTAGCTCAGTTGGTTAGAGCGCACCCCTGATAAGGGTGAGGTCGATGGTTCGAATCCATTCAGGCCCATTAATTAAATAAAAAATCCTATGGGGATTAGCTCAGCTGGGAGAGCGCCTGCTTTGCACGCAGGAGGTCAGCGGTTCGATCCCGCTATTCTCCATAGCAACCCAATGTGGTTGCAACTTGTTCTTTGAAAACTGAATACTGCAAGTAATAACCATATTTTTAACTGTGACCACCAGGAAGCAGTTAAGGATATAAACCAATTTTACCAAGAGTAAAAAACCGAAAGAGTTTAATTAAACTTTTCGCACATCATACAACTTAACCAACGGTTAAGTGAATAAGGGCGTACGGTGAATGCCTTGGCACTAGGAGCCGATGAAGGACGGGACGAACACCG
The DNA here is from genome assembly GCF_001543145.1 of Aerococcus sanguinicola. NCBI lineage: Bacteria > Bacillati > Bacillota > Bacilli > Lactobacillales > Aerococcaceae > Aerococcus > Aerococcus sanguinicola. Next base: position 980,806 of record NZ_CP014160.1, read on the forward strand.
ATATGCTTCGGGGAGCTGTAAGTAAGCTTTGATCCGGAGATTTCCGAATGGGGGAACCCCATCATCTTGATCGATGATGACTTTCAAGTGAATACATAGCTTGTTAGAGGTAGACGCAGGGAACTGAAACATCTCAGTACCTGTAGGAAGAGAAAGAAAAATCGATTTCCTGAGTAGCGGCGAGCGAAACGGAAAGAGCCCAAACCAAAGAGCTTGCTCTTTGGGGTTGTAGGACTGGGACCTATGATTTAGGCGGGTTAGTCGAATGGCATGGGAAGGCCAATCAGAGAAGGTGAGAATCCTGTAGACGAAAGCCCAACTAACATTACCAGTATCCTGAGTACGACGGACCACGTGAAATTCCGTCGGAATCCGCCGGGACCATCCGGCAAGGCTAAATACTACCTAGTGACCGATAGTGAACCAGTACCGTGAGGGAAAGGTGAAAAGCACCCCGGGAGGGGAGTGAAAGAGTACCTGAAACCGTATGCCTACAAGCAGTCAGAGCCCGTTAATGGGTGATGGCGTACTTTTTGTAGAACGGACCGGCGAGTTACGATAGCATGCAAGGTTAAGACGAAGAGTCGGAGCCACAGCGAAAGCGAGTCTGAAGTGGGCGTTGAGTATGTTGTCGTAGACCCGAAACCAGGTGATCTACCCATGTCCAGGCTGAAGGTGCGGTAAAACGCACTGGAGGGCCGAACCCACGTCTGTTGAAAAAGGCGGGGATGAGGTGTGGGTAGCGGTGAAATTCCAATCGAACCTGGAGATAGCTGGTTCTCTCCGAAATAGCTTTAGGGCTAGCCTCGGATGATGAATATTGGAGGTAGAGCACTGTTTGTTCTAGGGGTCCAACAAGGATTACCGAAAACTGATAAACTCCGAATGCCAAATATTTTAATCCGGGAGTCACACTGCGAGTGATAAGATCCGTAGTGGAAAGGGAAACAGCCCAGACCACCAGCTAAGGTCCCAAAGTTTCAGTTAAGTGGAAAAGGATGTGGGGTTGCACAGACAACTAGGATGTTGGCTTAGAAGCAGCCATCATTCAAAGAGTGCGTAATAGCTCACTAGTCGAGTGACCCTGCGCCGAAAATGTACCGGGGCTAAACTGAACACCGAAGCTGTGGATGTCTAAGGACATGGTAGGAGAGCGTTCTAAGGACGGCGAAGCATGATCGTGAGGACATGTGGAGTGCTTAGAAGTGAGAATGCCGGTATGAGTAGCGAAAGACGGGTGAGAATCCCGTCCGCCGAATAACTAAGGTTTCCTGGGGAAGGCTCGTCCTCCCAGGGTTAGTCGGGACCTAAGCCGAGACCGAAAGGTGTAGGCGATGGCCAACAGGTTGAGATTCCTGTACTTGTCTGATTTGTTTGAGCAATGGAAGGACACAGGAGGCTAAGCAGAGCGCGGAGATGGAAAAACGCGTCCAAGCAACAAGTCTGATGTTGAGTAAAAGGCTTAACATCCTAAGGATGAGTTGTGACGGGGAGGGAAGTTTAGTACCGAAGCTGCTGATGTCACACTGTCAAGAAAAGTTTCTAGTGAGAATCAGACAACCCGTACCGCAAACCGACACAGGTAGTTGAGGAGAGAATCCTAAGGTGAGCGAGCGAACTCTCGTTAAGGAACTCGGCAAAATGACCCCGTAACTTCGGGAGAAGGGGTGCTGGCCGCAAGGCCAGCCGCAGTGAATAGGCCCAAGCGACTGTTTATCAAAAACATAGGTCTCTGCCAAATCGAAAGATGACGTATAGAGGCTGACGCCTGCCCGGTGCTGGAAGGTTAAGAGGAAGGGTTAGCGTAAGCGAAGCTCTGAATTGAAGCCCCAGTAAACGGCGGCCGTAACTATAACGGTCCTAAGGTAGCGAAATTCCTTGTCAGGTAAGTTCTGACCCGCACGAAAGGCGTAACGATTTGGGCACTGTCTCAACGAGAGACTCGGTGAAATTGTAGTACCAGTGAAGATGCTGGTTACCCGCGACAGGACGGAAAGACCCCATGGAGCTTCACTGCAGGTTGATATTGAGTGTTTGTGTGACATGTACAGGATAGGTAGGAGCCATTGAAACCGGGACGCTAGTCTCGGTGGAGGCACAAGTGGGATACTACCCTTGTGACATGACCACTCTAACCCGCGACCATAGATCTGGTCGGGAGACAGTGTCAGTCGGGCAGTTTGACTGGGGCGGTCGCCTCCTAAAGTGTAACGGAGGCGCCCAAAGGTTCCCTCAGAATGGTTGGAAATCATTCGCAGAGTGTAAAGGCAGAAGGGAGCTTGACTGCGAGACCTACAAGTCGAGCAGGGACGAAAGTCGGGCTTAGTGATCCGGTGGTTCCGCATGGAAGGGCCATCGCTCAACGGATAAAAGCTACCCTGGGGATAACAGGCTTATCTCCCCCAAGAGTTCACATCGACGGGGAGGTTTGGCACCTCGATGTCGGCTCATCGCATCCTGGGGCTGAAGTCGGTCCCAAGGGTTGGGCTGTTCGCCCATTAAAGCGGTACGCGAGCTGGGTTCAGAACGTCGTGAGACAGTTCGGTCCCTATCCGTCGCGGGCGTTGGAAATTTGAGAGGAGCTGTCCTTAGTACGAGAGGACCGGGATGGACGCACCGCTGGTGTACCAGTTGTTCCACCAGGAGCAGAGCTGGGTAGCTATGTGCGGCAGGGATAAGCGCTGAAAGCATCTAAGCGTGAAGCCCCCTCGAGATGAGATTTCCCATACTTTTAAAGTAGTAAGACCCCTGAGAGATGATCAGGTAGATAGGCTGGAAGTGGAAGTATAGCGATATATGGAGCGGACCAGTACTAATCGGTCGAGGACTTATCCAAAGGATAAGATTGTATGAGTGGTTGGGTAATTACGAGCAGATTCAGTTTTGAGAGAACAAGCTTTTCTCAATTAAATAGAAATTGTGCGGTGGTAATGGCAAGAAGGTCACACCTGTTCCCATGCCGAACACAGCAGTTAAGCTTCTTAGCGCCGAATGTAGTTGGGGGTTGCCCCCTGTGAGACTAGGACGCTGCCGCGCAGTTCATTATTCCGCAATAGCTCAGTTGGTAGTAGCGCTTGACTGTTAATCAAGATGTCGTAGGTTCGAGTCCTACTTGCGGAGTTTTTCTTTTATAGCTTGCTGCAGTAGCTCAGTCGGTAGAGCGTCGCCTTGGTAAGGCGGAGGTCGTGGGTTCAAATCCCATCTGTAGCTTCATTTAGGGGGCCTAGTTCAAACTAGGTCTTTTTTCTTGCTTTATTGCTTAGTTTAAGCGGTCATGTTCGCAATTTGTTTTTTTATTTGATAGACTAAATTAGAATGGATAACTTAATATAAGGAGATTATTATGGAAATTATTGGATTTATTGGCGTTTTAGCCGCCATCTGTTTGATTATCCTCTTTTCAGCTAAGGGGCTCAATATATTAATCGGAGCTCCTCTAGCGACAATGGTAGTCTTAGTAACGAATCGCATGAATGTACTGGAATGGATGCTCAGTCCTGAGCAGTCTTACCTGGCTTCAGTGGGTAATTTCTTTGTCAGTATGTTCGCACTGTTTATCTTGGGGACGATTCTGTCGCAGTACATGCAGGATTCCCATGCGACGACCTCGATTGCGCGGACGGTCTTAAAGATTGTGGGCCGGGATAAACCTTTTAATGCCCTCTTTGCCCTCGCTGTCATTGGGCTCTTGATTTCTTATGGGGGGATCAACTCGGTGATTGTTTACTTCGCGATTATTCCCATTGCTCACTCGGTCTTTAAGGAACTGGATATTAATTGGCGCTTGATCTGTATCCCTGTCTTCTTAGGGGTGGCGTCAATTACGATGACCATGCTGCCAGGGACCCCTTCACCAACCAATGTTATCCCAGCAGAAGCTCTGGGCACATCAATGACGGCTGGGAAATTGCTCGGTTTCGGGGCGTCGATTGTGGCCTTTATTTATGGGGTGGCCTACATGAAATTCCGCTTGGACAAGAGTTTAGCTAATGGTGAGACCTTCTATTCTTACCTCGAGGATACGGACCAAGAGCTGCCAGACCCTGATGAGTCCGACCTGGATGAAGAGGAAGTGGCTGAGGAAGATATACCACCTTTCTTCTTGAGTATCTTGCCGATGTTGGTCTTGATTGGGATTATCTTTATGTTTAGTGAAGTGACTAATATTGTTGTCATTGCCCTCCTAGTAGCTGTTTTACTCTGTGCTATTTTCTTCAGAAAATATTTGAATTCTTCGGATAAGGAACTCTTGAATGAGGGGGCAGCTGATGCTGTAATGCCAACCCTAGCCATGGGGAGTACAGTGGCATTCGGGACGGTCTTGATTGAGTCGACAGGCTTTAACTTCATTGTGACCTTCTTAAACAGTGTCCTTGCCAACCCAGTCTTACGCTTGACCATCGTGTCCGTTGCCTTGGGGGCTATTACTGGTTCTTCTTCAGGGACAGTGGGGATCTTAGTCAATACGATGGCACCAGAGATTATTGCTGAGGGGGTTGACCCTGTTGTCGTTCACCGGATCTCAGGTGTGGCATCTTCAATCTTTGCTCTCCTTCCCCATGCCGGAGCCTACATTACCTTTAGCTCTCTAACACATCTGCCTCAGAAGTCGACTTATCGTGATTCCTTCGCGATTGTCGGTGGCTGTCACTTCGTTGCTTTAATTACCATGTTAGTGATCACTTACTTCTTTTATTAAAATTAGCCGGCAATCTTTGTCATTGCCTACCTGCACCCTAGCTTATGTCGTGAGCTGGGGTGTTTTTGATTATGATCAAGTTGGAAAATAATTGATCGCTTTTAGCGAACACAGGTGTTCTCTTATTGATCGCTTTTAGCTAAGGATTCCATGCTATGATGAATGATATATATAGAGAACAGGGGCAGATAAATATGAAACACGTTGAAACGATTTTGGCGCAGTTAGGTAACCACAGCGATCCGCGGACAGGGGCAATTAATACACCAATCTATCTCAGTACAGCTTATGCCCACCCACACTTGGGGGAATCGACGGGTTATGACTATGTGCGCACCGCTAATCCGACTAGAGATGTCTTGCAGGCAGGAATTGCAGAGCTCGAAGGGGGCAAATATGGCTTCGCAACGGCTTCAGGGATGGCAGCTATCCAGTTAGTCCTGGAAGGTCTCTTAAAGGCTGGCGACCGGATTGTTACCCTCCAAGATCTCTATGGGGGGGCCTACCGTTACTTCCACCACATGGAAGAATTAGGGGTCTACCAATTTGAATACTGTTTGGACCAGGAAGCTTTGGAGGCTGCCTTGAAGGAAGAGACAGCCATGGTCTTTATTGAAACCCCCACTAACCCCTTGATGGTAGAATTTGATATTGAAGCCATTGCTGATTTGGCCAAGGCAGCGGGCGCGCTCTTAGTGGTCGACAATACCTTCTATACACCGATTATCCAACGGCCTCTGGAACTTGGAGCAGATGTTGTTGTACATTCGGCTACTAAATACTTGGCTGGCCACAATGATGTTCTAGCTGGCTTGGTGGTCTGTTCGCGCGATGACCTCGGAGAAAAATTAGACTTCCAATTGAACACAACGGGCTCGACCTTGAGTGTCTTTGATTCTTGGTTAGTGATCCGGGGCTTGAAGACTTTGGCGCTTCGCTTCAAGCAGCATGAGAAGAATGCGCGGGCTATTGTGGACTACCTGAAGGAAGAGCCCCTAGTGACAGCCGTGAATTATCCTGGCCGTGGGGGGATGTTGTCCTTTGCTATTAAGGATACGGAATTGATCAGTGACTTCCTCCAGGCCCTAGATATTATTACCTTTGCGGAGAGCTTGGGTGGGGTGGAGAGTTTGATTACCTATCCTAAGACCCAGACCCATGCGGATATTCCTGAAGAGGTCCGGCTCTCTTATGGTTTGACCGATGAAATTTTACGGATTTCGACGGGGATTGAATTTGCTGAAGACTTGGTCGCAGACCTCAAGCAAGCTTTTGATGCTGTGCGTTAACTTGCTAGCCAAGTAAAAAGGAAGTCAGAGCGGATGGCTCTAGGCTTCCTTTTTCTATTATTATAGGTCTTTTTGCTGGTAGTATTTGATGGATAGGAAGAGGGAGAGGCCCCAGAGACAAGTGCAGATGAGGTAAAAGGCCATCAGCAAGCTTGTGGTGGAGAGGGATTGGAGCCAGATGATAACCTGCCTACCGCCGTCGAATGTTTTCATGAGCCAGGGGCCGATGGTGAAGCTAGCGAACCAGATGACCATAAAAATCAGCAGGGAGATCCGGCGCCCTAGGAAGAGATGGAGGGGGAAGAAGAGGGCCACGACGAGCAAGCTCAAGAAGAAATAGAAGACGGCTTGGCTGAAAGGATAAGTGGGGGTCAGGAAATTTAGAGCATAGCCAATCAAGAGGAGAGCGGTCGTCGAAGCCATGGCGAAGAGGTAGTGGGCCAGGACATACTGGCTACGGCTGACCGGCAGGGAGTTGTAGAAGACTTGGTCACTGGCGTTCTCAGTGGACAGGCACATGATCGCGCCATAGAGACTGATAAAGGGAAAGAAAGAGGCAGACTTGTCTTCGCTTAAAGTAAAGGTGAAGAAACAAGCGATGAGGAGTAAGACAGCTAAGAACTTCCAAGACTGGAGCCAGTCCTTATAAATCAGTGCTTTCATGAGAATCTCCTTTCACTGTGTGGTACATGATATCTTCTAAGCTAGCCCTTTCAATCATTAGCGCCTGCCCGTAGTTTTCTTTTAGCGCCTGCGTATCTTGACTGAGGGCTTTGAAGCCGTGGGGACTGGTCTGGATGCCTTCTAGGAGTGCTACTATTTCTGGGTCTTCCAAGAGCTCAACAGGCCCCTTAACCAAGCGGTAACGGTCTCTAAGGTCGAGCGTCGAGGCATTAAAGACGACTTGCCCCTGGTCGATAAAGATGATGTAGTCAGCAATCTGCTCGAGCTCTTGGGTATTATGGCTGGAGATCAGAATGCTTGTCTCCCCGTCCAGCATTTCTTCCTGGAGCAGGTCTAGGATTTCTCGGCGCACAATCGGGTCTAAGCCTGAACTTGGCTCATCGAGAATAATTAAGTGGGCATGGTGGGAGAGGGCAATGGCTAGGGCCAGCTTGAATTTCATCCCCGTCGAGAAATCCTTGATCTTCTGGTCGACGGAAAGGCCGAACTGGTCACAATAGCGCGAAAAAAGGCCTGTGTCCCATTGACTGTAGGCCTTTTTGACAATATTCTCTAATTGTTTGATCTTGAAATTCTCAGGGATAGGGTTTTCAGCATAGACAAAACCAATCTGGTCTTTAATGGTAATGGCGTCTTGATCCATGGACCGGCCGAGAACTCGGATAGCCCCTTGGTCGGCATGGATGAGTCCCATGATTAATTGCATGGTGGTGGTTTTCCCTGAACCATTAGGGCCAATGAAACCTGTAATATAACCCTTAGGAATAGCTAAATCAAGCTTACCCAGCTGGAAAGATGGATAGGCCTTAGTCACCCCGTCTAAACGAATGGCTTGGTCTGTCATGATGACGATTCCTCCTCTTCAAAAAGTGACTGTAGTAACTGATAAAGGTCCTTGGCGTTGAGGTCTAGCTTGCGCGCGGTACGGACCGCCTCCTGCAAGTAATGGTCTAATTTCAAGCGCTCTTGTTCCTGTAAGAAGTCCACATTCAAGTGGGCGACAAAGGTTCCCTTGCCTGGTATGGATTGGACGAAGCCCGCTTGTTCGAGCTCTTCGTAGGCCCGCTTGGTAGTAATAATCGACACATTGAGGTCACGGGCAAGTTGCCTTAAGGAGGGCAGTTGCTGGCCTGGTGTCAGGCTGCCCTTGAGGATTTGTCCTTGGATTTCTTGGATAATTTGTTCGTAAATTGGTTGGTCACTGGATGACGACAATAAAATATGCATAAAATCTCCCACTCATATCGTATATATACGGTATATACAGTATAGGTGAAATTTCTCGAGAAGTCAAAGCAAAAGCCAGCAGAAAGTGATGGATGCTCTGCTGGCTTTTAAAACTTTTTTATGCTTTTCTGAGAAATGACTGAGACAAAGATTCCGATCTCTTTTTAAATAGCAAATATTTTTCAAAAACCTGTTCCAAAAGTCAGACCTGACATCCACTTCACGAACTATGTCCAAACGTTGATCAACGCTTGGACATAGTTCGCTCCAGTGGTTCAGGCCTGATCGACTTTTGTCACACTCTCTCAGGTTCGAAGTGGTCGTCCTGGCTTTCGGAGACGTATTTGCCATTTTTCTTGTGCTGTTTGACGCAGGCGGTGAGAAGATATTCGATCTGACCATTGATCGAGCGGAAATCATCTTCTGCCCAGGCTGCGAGTTCTTGGTAGAGCTTGTCGGAAATCCGGAGGGGGACTTGTTTCTTCTTAGCCAAGGCTAGTAGAGGCTCCCTGAATTGACAATGGGTGAGACGTCGTTATTTCCGCATAAGACGACGAGAAGGTTGGAGACCATGGCAGCCTTGCGTTCTTCATCGAGTTCGACGACGGACTCTTCTTCTAGTTTGGCCAGGGCCATATCGACCATGCCGACTGCGCCGTCCACGATCATGGCGCGGGCATCGATCAGGGCGGAGGCTTGTTGGCGTTGGAGCATGGCAGCTGCGATTTCTGGTGCATAGGAGAGGTGGGTGATCCGAGCTTCCAGGATTTCTAGCCCAGCAAATTCCACCCGTTCTTGGATTTCATTCTTGATGCGTTGGGCCACAATTTCCGAAGACCCGCGTAAGGACCCATCGTCAGGTTCGCCGTCCCCGCTAGTATCGATAGGAACGCGAGGATTGACGTCATAGGGGTATTGGCGGATGATATTGCGCAAGGCGGTATCTGTTTGCAGGGAGAGATATTCCTTGAAGTTATCGACATTGAAGACTGCCTTGGCTGTGTCGTTGACCTTCCAGATAACAGCGACACCAATCTCAACTGGGTTGCCCAGATAGTCATTAATCTTTTGCTTGGAATTGTTGAGGGTCATGACCTTCATCGAGATCTTTTTGTCCTGACGATTGAGGTTCAAGCTAATGGCTTCCTTATCTTGGCTGGCCCCGCTAGGTTGCTCACTAACATCCCCGCTCTGTCCTAACTTGGTCTGGGCCGCTGGGTTAAAAGCCTGGGCGAAAGGGTTGACATAGTAGAAGCCCGCTCCCTTGAGGCTTCCATAGTAGTGGCCAAAGAGGGTTAAAGTCAGGGCTTCTTGGGGCTTAAGCACCTTGAGACCAAGGAGGAAGACCCAAGCGAAGGCGATATAAGCCAGGGCTAGACCAATCACCAAGTTGGATCCAGCCTGGTTACCGTCTTGATTAATGCCCCAAATAAATCCTAGAACAGCAAGCACTAGTAAGACAAAATAAGTGATCAAGACGATCATGCCCTTCTGTTTGCCGACGAGCACCTTCTCTTCGATCTTATCGCTGTGGTCCAACTGTTGGCCCAGCTGGTCAATTTGATTCTGATTCTTCTTCATTTCAACATCCTCCATTCTATTTGATATCATAATGATATCATTTTATAATATACTATGCAAGAAAACCCTTACAAAATAAAAATCCCCTAGTCAATGACTTGGCTAGGGGAAATGGGCAAAATTATGCCAGTATCCGTGTTCTCTTGTAGTTTTTATTCCTGTTGGTAGCGGATAGCAGCTAGTTTGAAGGCTTCATAGCTATCGTAGGGGCTATGGGCCGCTATGATAGGGTCCAGCTGTTGGCTCGGCATGTCCTCCATAGCTTCCAGACTGTCCCTACCGACTTGGGCTAGGAGGTCGCCCTTGGAGACTAGGTCGGAATGAGCCTGGAGGAAGCTGTTGCTGAAGAGCTGGTCCAGCTTGCTGGCATCCACTGGCTCTTTTGTCTTCTTTTTCTTCTGGGCCAGGTCAAAGCGGTCGCCGAAGCCCTTGAGCTGTGTGATATCGAATTTAAATCCCATGTGATCGACTCCTTTCTTCCAGTATAATCACCTGGCTGGTAAAAGCAAGGGAGCAAGGCTCTGGCGAGGCAATTGACTAAAAAGATGTTAGAATAAGACCAAGAAAGGAGCGATGCCTAATGGCTAATGAAATTATCAAAGAGAATAATGCCTATGTGATTCGTTCAGATGAAGGCGAGAAAATCGCTGAAATTACTTATTCCCCAGCTTCCGAGGACTTTGTGATTGCCGACCATACCTATGTGGATGAGAGCTTGCGCGGGCAAGGAATTGCGGGCAAGTTGCTGGACCACCTGGTGGCTGAAATGTCCAAAGAAGGTAAGCAAATTAAGGCTCTCTGCCCTTATGTTGTGCGTAAATTCCAGGAAAATCCTGAAAAATATGACGCCATTAACTTCGATAAGAAAGATTAAGCGAAAGACCTAGAAAGCGCTTGCTTCCCTCTGCTTTTGGGCTATAATTAGGTTAGTAGAAAAAATAGTTCACGGAGGGGATTATAATGAAAGAGATTAAACGTATTCTAGCCCCTGTGGATGGGTCAACACCCGCCAAAGCGGCCTTAGAAGCAGCAGTTGACTTAGCCCAACACCATGGGGCTGATCTGACGATATTGAACGTGATTGATGACTTCGGTGCTTATACGGATGCTAGCGATTATACCAAGCTGAGCGATATCTTATATGACAAGAACCGGATCAAGTTGGAAGAGGATGAAGCTTACGTCAAGTCCCTGGGCTTTGACCGGGCAGAAATTAAGCTGCTCAGAGGCGAAGCCAAGGATGAGATTGTGTCCTATGCTGAGGCCAATGACATCGATCTGATTGTTGTGGGTTCAACCGGTAAGGGCAGCATCCGCCGGGCCCTCTTAGGCTCTGTATCATCCTATATTGTCCGCCATGCCCACTGCGATGTCCTCGTGGTGCGCTGATCGGGGACATTCGGAATTTCGATAAGCACTGTTCGCTTTTAGGTGTCAGTGGCCTAGCTTAGATACTGATAAAATAAGACAAAAAGCTGATGATGACAAGCTTTTGGACCAGATTTTGGTATTTGGCCAAGCCTGATAAAATCACTGATCACGCGCTAATTAAGGGGGCTCCAAAATGGGGCCCCTATTTTTTTGCTTGCGCAAGTGCGCTTATTTTTGTATAGTAAGTGATGATAAGAAGAGAGGCGAGGGGTGCGACAATGAATTTTCATAAATTAAAGTATGTTGTAGTGGCAGCAGATAGTGGGTCCTTCCGGGAGGCTGCCCGCCGCCTGTACATGGCTCAATCCAGTCTATCCACTGCGATTAAAGAATTAGAAGAAGAATACCAGATCCAGATCTTTGAACGGACCAAGCGGGGGATCTATATCACGCCGGAAGGGAGCGAGTTCCTCTCCTATGCCCGGGATATCCTCTCCCAAGTGGATGTCTTGGAGAAGCGCTACCTGGAGCCAACAGGCAAGCAGATTTTCTCGGTGTCGGGCCAGCACTATGACTTTGCCTCCGAGGCCTTCTCCCAGCTGATTGCGGAATCGGACACCTCGCAGACAGACTTCCGTTTGTTGGAAACCTCAACCAAGGAAGTCCTCCACGATGTGCGCTCAGCCTACAGCGAATTGGGCATTCTCTACATGAATCCCAATAACCGTAAAGTCATCCAGCAATACCTGAACCGCCATGAGCTGGACTTCGTGGAGTTGGGTGAATTCTCGGTCCATATCTTTGTGGGCCATGACCACCCCCTAGCGGACCGGGACAGTGTGAGCTTAGAAGACCTGGAACCCTATCCTTCCCTAGGCTTTGAGCAGAAGGAGAGCAATACCCTGCAATTCTCGGAAGAGGTGATTGAAGGGGATAACAAGGACCAGCAGCAGATCATGGTTTCCGACCGGGGGAGTTCTATCAATGTCCTGGTCAATACCGATGCCTATCTGATTGGCTCCGGAATCTTGAGCTCACCCTTCAAGACCATGATGCGGACCATCCCTGTCCGCGACCAGGAACCCAACCATATCGGCTATATCCACGCCAGCTACCGCAAGCAATCCGACCTGGCCAAGCGCTATATCGAGCTCTTGACGGACATGGTGGATTAATAGTATAAGCAAAGTGATGCCCCCAAAACGTGGACTAAGTTTTGGGGGCTATTGCTTTAGCTAATGGGGATTAGATTGCAGCGTCGTAAAGTAAAAGTTAGTGATGAAAGTTGACCAAGTGATACGGAAAATGTTTCAGATATTTGAAAGCGGTTGAGTATTTTGTTATGGTGAAAATGTACAAAGAAGTTAGTGAGGTGTGATAATGAAAAAGGAAACCATATTTTCACCTTTTGCCTTAATCTTTGATATTGGTATACTTGTTTTCTGGATTAGCTTGCAGGTTTACCTAGGATCTACCTGGAAAGAAGCCATCTTCTCTGGATCAACTTGGTTATTCTTTTTGGCTGTTCTATCTTATGTTTCTAGTTTTATCAGGTACCACAAGGGTAAATGATTCATTCTAAGCTTAATCTCTTGAGATGTGCCAAATAATAGACTAGACAGCGATACAGTGCCCCTAAAATTTGGATTCTTAGTCCAAATCTTGGGGGCTTTTCTTATTTCGTGATAACTTCTATGTAAGACATTTTCCTGCTTTTAAGCGAATAGACGCTTTCGATCCCAAAAAATACCCCTTTTTGCAAGCGTATAATTTGCTTATTGTGGCTTGTATCCGCTAAAATGAAGGTATTAAGAAAGCAATATTTTGTTTCAGAGTGGAGGGATCTCAATGGGAGGCTTTCGTCGTTTTATCCAGATTGTCGTTACATTAATCTTTATTTTGGCCCTAGTTGCCGCCATTTCCTTGTTCTACCCAATTCCTTACCTATCCGCCTTCGCGATTAGTTACTTAGCTGGAAATTGGACCCTACGTTTGGTTGTGGCCGTGATTTTAGGCCTGCTCTTACTTTATTGTGTCTTCCTGTTCTTCAGAGCCTTATTTGTTGCCAGCAAGCACCGGAGAATGGTGATGGATGCGTCACGCGGGGATATGAATGTATCCAAGCAAGCCATTGAAGCAACAGCTTTGAGTGCCGTGAAGCATGTGGGGAATATCTACTATCCAGATGCTAAGGTGACCATCTACGATAAACCTGAGGATACAGAAATCGATATCCAAGTGAGTGTTGGTGAGATGGATAATGTGCCAATGCTCGGTCAATTGATCCAAGAGCGCGTTCAAGCAGCCGTACAGCGGACCTTGCACCTCGATGTGCACCGGATTGATGTCAAGATTAACCAAGTGAGCCCGGCAGAGAGTCGTCAAGCCAAGCACTTGACCCGGCCAGCGCAACCACGTGTTAGATAGTCAGGAGGAGTCAAATTATGGATAATGAACAAGTAAAGAAAGTTTGGGACCAATACAGTGGTCGGATTATTGGCGCAGTACTCGGCTTTATTTTTGCCCTCTTATGGATGAGCATTGGCTTCGCTGAAACCTTGCTGATTTTTGTGGTAATGGGTGCTGCCTACTGTGTGGGCGCTTACTTCGACGGAGAATTAGATCTTAACGCTTGGTTAAAATTCTTCAATATCAAGTGATATCAGTTTCATTTCTAGGTAATTTTTGTTAGAGTGAAGATAGTGTAAATGTAATAGAATAAGTAAAGGGGAGTTATTAATGTCTGAACAAGTTCAACATCAAAACGAATTAAGCTATGAAGACAAAGTAATCCAAAAAATTGCCAACTATGCGGTACAAAACGTTGATGGCATCTTAGAATTAAAAGGTGGCATGACTTCTGGCATCAAAGGTTTCTTCTCAGATAACGGTGAAGATGAAACCCGCGGCGTAAGTGCTGAAGTTGGTAAGAAAGAAGTAGCTCTCGACCTTGAAGTTATTGGTGAATTCGGTAAAGACTTACGCAAAGCCTTTGACGATACCATTAAAGTTGTAAGCGAAAACGTTGAACACATGACTGGCTTAAAGGTTGTAGAAGTTAATATGCACGTTAATGAAGTTTACACCAAGAGCGATTATGAACAAAACAAGAGCGATAAAGAACGCGAACAAGCAGCACGTCGCCGCAAAGAAGCTAGCGACTACTCTGGTTCTTCACGCGTTCAATAAGATCTATAGTGAAGAGCATGTTAAGTGTTCAATCGAGAAGCTAGGACAAGCAGCCTAGCTTCTTTTCTTTTAGGGAGATAAGTTAGGGATCGCCGTTTCTAGTAGGCTTGATTAATAACAAAAGAATAGTTGTATTATCAGTTAAATTTTGAGCAGGAGTGGAACTTTGAATTTGATAGAAAACTAGAGTAAAGGATAGATTCTCTTAACAAAAATTCTTAGAAGGCCTATAATAAAGTTAAGTAAAGGAGGAATGTATGATGCGTGCAATGATTTTACTTGGAAGAGGTTATGAAGAAGTTGAAGCGCTGACTGTGGTGGACTGGTTCCGGCGGGCGGGGCTTGAGATTGATATGGTCTCGGTGTCGGATGAACTGGAAACAGTAGGTGACCACCAAATTCACATCCAGGCTGATAAGCGTCTGGCCGAGATTGATCCCAGCGATTATGACTTGATTGTGACCCCAGGTGGCATGCCTGCTTCTAAACAATTAGCAGAAGATTCAGCTGTCCTAGAATTGGTCCAAAGCCACCACCAAGCTGGCAAATGGTTGGCTTCAATCTGTGCTTCCCCGCTTATCCTAGAAGCAGCTGGGATTGCTAGTGAAGCGGAAGGAACCTGCTATCCAGGGATCGAAGAGAAGGTTCACTTCAAGGAACATAAGGAAGACTTGGTGGTCGTAGATGAAGAAGCTAAGTTGGTGACTTCCCGCGGTCCAGCTACAGCGACTTATTTTGCCCTCCGCTTAGTGGAAAGCTTTGCCGGTGAAGAGGCCGCTAGTGACTTGAAGCAAGCCTTGCTCCTTGACCGGGTGGAAGCGAGCCTAGTCGATCATGCTTAAGGCTCTTTTCCAGGCTCCCGTTCGTTTCTACCGGGCTTATATTTCGCCCTTATTTCCTGCCACTTGCCGCTACTATCCTTCTTGCTCGGCCTATATGCTGAGAGCTCTGGATAAGCACGGCGCCTTGAAGGGGGGCTTGATGGGGCTGGGGCGGATCTGCCGCTGCCATCCTTTCATTAAAGGCGGCTTTGACCCGGTACCTGACCACTTCACCCTTTGCCGCAACCGGGAGGAGATCTCGGAGGCAGAGCGGGCTCTCTTGATCCAGGCCAAGGCAGAAGAAATGAGCGACCAAGAGCTTTAGAAAATCCTATTATTTTTTTCAAAAAGGGCTTAGGAAAAATTCACACTTAATTCACAGGGGACCCTTATAGTATAAGCATACCCAACAAACCCAAATAAACTTTTCTTCATATCTTTCTCCTCCAAATTGAAAGATATCTGAAAAAGGCTGAGCTGTGGAAAGGCCAGCCTTTTTCTTTTTGTCAGGGTGTGAGGGAGCGTGGTTAGAAGTGGGCCTCTGCAGCGAAGCAA
Organism: Aerococcus sanguinicola; assembly: GCF_001543145.1. Classification (NCBI taxonomy): domain Bacteria; kingdom Bacillati; phylum Bacillota; class Bacilli; order Lactobacillales; family Aerococcaceae; genus Aerococcus; species Aerococcus sanguinicola. The sequence continues at coordinate 996,222 of NZ_CP014160.1, forward strand.
CAGAGAAGACTGAAAGTCTTCGGCGGCGCTTTGTGAAGAGGAGCCACTTCTGCGCGACCGAACCCGACTAGATAAGGGTGAGAGAGGATGCGGGAGAAAGGGACCTCTGGAGCAAAAAGGCAGAGAAGGCTGCAAGCCTTCGACGTCCTTTTGTGAAGAGGAGCCCTTTCTGCATCCTCGAACCCGACTAGCCCGAACCCGACTAGCCCGAACCCGACTAGCCCGAACCCGACTAGCCCGAACCCGACTAATACTACGGATAAAGCACAAGACGGCTTCAGCCCTTGTTGATCCACTGAACATTTAAGGACCAATTTCAAAAGCGGAAGGGATGCTCACTAATACGGTGTGGTAAGGCTTCAGGATTTTTTGAGTAAGCAAGCTTGAACTTTTGCTGGTAAGCCCCTATAATGACTAGGCGAGCTAATGTTGATGGCTCCATGATTATTTATAAATGGAGGGGTGTTGCGCTTTGAAGTTTATTTGGAAATATCTGAAGAAATATCCTGGCGACTTATTGATGTTGTTTCTAGGCATGGCTGCTTTTGTAGCGGTGACTCTAGGCCTACCAACTATGGTCGCTTTTATTATTGACCACGCCATTGTGGCAGGCAATATGTCCGTCTTTTACCGTTATATGGCCTATATGGTGGTCTTTGCCTTAGTTGGGGTAGTGGGCCAGTTGATGGCTTCTTACTTTATTAGTAAGATCGTCAACGATATGACCATGAAGATCCGCAATGACGTTTATGCGAAGATGCAGTCGCTGTCGCACCATGAATTCCAAGAATTAGGGGTGCCGTCGCTGACGACACGGATCACAACGGATGCCTTTATTCTTTTACAATTTACCCAAATTATGTTGCGAACAGGTATGACATCGCCCTTGATGATTGCGACGTCTATTTTTATGATTACGACCATTTCGCCAGCCCTGGGTGCTTATATTATTCCGATTGTACCGATTATCCTCCTCTTGGTCCTCTTTATGACCAAGCTCACCCTGCCTATCTCAGAAGACCAGCAGGAAAGTTTGGACCGGATCAACCAGAGTTTGCGTGAGAATATTACGGGGACCCGGGTTGTGCGGGCCTTTAACCGCCAGGGCTATTTTGAGAAGCGCTTCGCCAAGGTGGCCAGTCTCTACAAGCAGCTCACCAAGAAGCTCTTCAAGTTAGTGGCTGTGACGCCTTCTGTTTTTAGTTTTCTCATCAATGTTACCATTATTATGATTATGCTAGTGGGGTCACGTTATATTGAGCAAGGCCAGCTCCAGGTGGGGAATCTCTTCGCCTTCATTGAGTATGCCTTCCACATCTTAATTTCTCTGATGCTTTTTGCCAATATTTATATGATGTACCCCCGGGCTCTCGTTTCGGCGGGCCGGCTCCAGGAAGTCTTGGATACGCCAATTACGGTTGAAAATCCTGACCAGCCTGTGATGGAGACCGATGGCAGTGGGCGTTTGGAGTTCCGCCATGTGGACTTTGCCTATCCAGACGCCAGAGAGCCTGTCCTAAGAGATATTTCCTTTAGCTCTAAGGCAGGGGAAACGGTGGCCTTTATCGGGTCAACGGGTTCGGGGAAATCAACCATTGTGAAGTTGATTCCACGTTTCTACGATGTGACCAAGGGGGCTATCCTCATCGATGGGGTGGACGTCAGAGACTTAGACCCTACTGTCTTAAGGGATAAGATTGGTTTTACCCCGCAAAAAGCCAACTTATTTACGGGTGAAATCGCAGACAACCTCCGCTATGGGAAAGAAGATGCTACGGAATATGATATGGATGAGGCGACTTCGATTGCCCAGGCCCGTGAATTTATTGAACGCCTGGAGACTCGCTACCATACCCACCTGGCTGAAGGGGGAAGCAACCTCTCCGGTGGGCAGAAGCAGCGCTTGTCTATTGCCCGGTCCATTATCGGAGGACGGGAGATCTATATCTTCGACGACTCCTTCTCCGCTCTCGACTATAAGACCGATGCGGCCGTCCGCCAAGCCCTCAAGGAAGAGACCAAGAATGCGACAACCATTATTGTGGCTCAGCGTGTGGGAACTATCATGCATGCGGACCAAATTATTGTGCTCGACCACGGGGAGATTGCGGCACGAGGCACCCACGAGGAACTTCTGAAGACCTCTCCGCTCTATTACGATATTGCCTCATCCCAACTTAGTGAGGAGGAATTGGCTCGATGAAATCAACTGAATTAATGAAGCGTATCTGGTACTATCTGCGCCCCTACCGTCTGCAGTTCTATCTGGCCATCCTAGCGACTGTCGTGATGTCGGTCGCCAATGCCTTGGAACCCTATGTTCTTGGCCTGGCTATTACGGAAGTGGCCAATAATGTCATCGACATGGTCAAGGGGGTGCCGGGAGCTGGGATCAACTTCCCTTACTTGGTCCGGATCCTAGTGATTTATTTAATCCGCGGCCTTTTCTTCCAGGCTGGCCAATACTTGGGGATTTACTTCTTAACCAATGCTACCCAGGATGCCATGTACGATCTGCGCTTGGATATTTCGCGCAAGGCCAACCAATTGCCGGTTGCCTACTTCGACCAGAACCAGACCGGGGATATCCTCAGCCGGATGACCAATGACGTGGATGCGATCTCTAACGCCATGCAACAGTCCGCTATGCAGCTCTTTATCGGGGTCTTACAGATTTCCCTAGCGATTATCTCCATGCTGCTTTTGGACTGGCAATTGGCCCTGATTAGCTTGGTGATGTTACCGGTCAGCTATTTGGTGGCACGGCGGGTAATTCATTACTCCCAACCGATCTTTAAGGAACAGGCGGATGCTTTGGGCCATCTCTTTGGTTATACCCAAGAAAACTTATCCGGCTTTACCGAGATTAAGGTCTACAACCGCCAGGAAGAATCAATTAAGGAATTCCAGCACCGCAACAAGCAATTGCGCGATATCGGCTTTAAATCGAGTTTCTTGTCTACGATTCTCCAACCCTTGCTCAGCTTTATCTCCAATATTTCTTACATTGTCATTACCTTCTTCGGGTCGCTGAAGAGCTTCCACGGCACATTGACGGTCGGGAACCTCCAAGCCTTCTTGAACTATGTTTGGCAAATTAACCAACCTATTAACCAAATTACCGAACTGTCCGGTCTGATCCAGAGCGCCTTTGCAGCAGGTGGGCGGATCTTTAGCTTCCTGGATGAGGAAGAAATCAGGACAGCTGGCGAAGACCAGACCTTGCCTCGGCCGGTTAAAGGGCATGTGCGTTTTAACCATGTTCGCTTCGGCTATGATCCTGAGAACCCGCTGATGAAAGATGTGAACTTCGAAGTGCAACCAGGGCAAATGATTGCCGTGGTTGGGCCGACCGGTGCCGGGAAGACGACCCTGATCAACCTCTTGATGCGCTTCTATGATATTGATGGAGGCAGCATTGAACTGGACGGGGTGAATATCCAGGATGTTTCCCGTGAAGACCTGCGCCGGAACTTTGGTATGGTCCTCCAGGATGCTTGGCTCTTCAATGATACGGTGATGGAGAATATCCGCTTTGGGAACCTGGAGGCGGGCGACTATGAGGTGATTGAAGCGGCTAAGGTGGCTAATGTGGACCACTTTATCCAAACCTTGCCGGGGGGCTATCAGATGGAAATTAATGAGGAAGCCTCCAACGTCTCGCTCGGGCAGAAGCAGTTGATGACCATCGCTCGGGCGGTGATTGCGGATCCGAATATCCTGATCCTCGATGAGGCCACCTCCTCCGTCGATACCCGCTTGGAACAGCTGATCCAAGAGGCCATGGATAAGATTATGCAGGGGCGGACTTCCTTCGTTATCGCCCACCGCTTGTCGACTATCCGCAATGCTGACATGATTCTCGTGATGCAGCAGGGGGATATTATCGAACACGGGACCCACGATGAACTCCTGGCCAAGGGTGGCTTCTATGCTGATCTCTACAACAGTCAGTTCAATGAAGAAACCGCGACGGAAATTCATATGGGTTACTAGGGGGACTGTGCGTTAAAAGTCGTGCCCCCTAAAAAGCCAAAAAGCTCCGAATTCCAAGATTTGATTGACTTGGATTCGGAGCTTTTTAGTTTGGCTTCTTTAGTAAGTGGTGGAGGTGAGCTGCTATTTGGTTGTTGGAGTTGGCTTGATGCTTTGCACTTAGAGGATGGTTGGGTCTTGGCTGCTGGAGAGTCCCTGTGTGTCTGCTAACTTGTGAATGAGCCTTCCGTTGGCGACTAGGCTGGGATCGGCTAGCGAACAGGGCTTCTATTAGAAAGTAGGGTCGCGTCAACTTGCAAAGGAGGCTCCGCTTAGCAAGTAGCTTGGTGGCAATTAGCGAAGAGGCCCCCTGTTTAGCAAGTTGAAGCTCTGCTCGGCAAGCAGCCTGGGCTCTTCCATAATGAAAACAAGCTAGCAAGAGTCTTGCTAGCTTGTTGGTCCTTATTTTAGTGGGAATTGGCTTGGCAATCCATATTCGGGCCTTTTTAGTGTGGGTTGATCATCCTCAACCCACACTCCTGGTGCTTGTTTCAAGCTTGGTCATTGCCAAGCCACACTTTCGTGGTCTGATTATGGATTGTACCTTGCCAATCCACAGTGCTAGGTTCTGAGTGTGGGTTGGAAGCTGCCAACCCACACTCCCGATGTCTATTTAAAGGTTGAATGCCTTTGCTCACACCCTTATCTTTCTTTTCGGATCATGTCGTGGGCTTTGACGGGTTGGTTGACTTTCATGCTGATGATTTGCATGGCGTGGGGGGCGCGGTCGATGGATTGGCCGTCTTCGTCGCGCATGGCGGTGAGTTCTTGTTGGAAGTGGCGCATGCCGGGGCCGTAGAATTCGATGAGGTCGCCGACGCCAAAGTTGTTTCGCTGTTGGATGGTGGCGATTTGGCTGTCTGGGTCATAGTCTAGGACTTCGCCCACGAATTGGTAGCGGGGGATCCGGCGGCGCTTGCCGAAGAGTTGTTCGTTCTCAGTTGGGCGGCCATAGTAGAAACCGGTTGCTAGTTCACGTTGGGCTGATTTCCAGAGTTCGTCAATCCATTCTTGTTGGACTTGGTAGTTATCGGGGTCTTCCAGGTAGGCATCGATGGCTTTACGGTAGACATTGATGACGGTGGAGACGTAGTGGATGGACTTCATCCGGCCTTCGACCTTCAAGGAGTCGATGCCGTTCTGGATGATATCAGGAATGTGGTTGATCATGGAGAGGTCAACGGCTGACATGGCAAAAGGTTCATCGATATCCGTGCCTTCTTCACCCTTGCCGACCATGTAGCGGTCACCGAGCTTGGGCATGTCATAGAGGCCATATTGCCAACGACAGGATTGGCAGCAGCCGCCCCGGTTAGCGTCGCGGTGGGCCATGTGGTTGGAGAGGGTACAGCGTCCCGAATAGGAGATACACATGGCGCCATGGACGAAGGCTTCAATTTCGACATTGGTTTTTTGGCGAATTTCAGCGACTTCAGCCATGGAGACTTCCCGGCCCAGTACACAGCGGGTGAGACCGGCATCTTCCCAGAAGTTCAGGGTTTCATAGTTGACGGCAGATTGCTGGGTCGACAGGTGCATTTCCAGGCCTGGCGCGTCGCTGGCACAGATTTGCATGAGGGCAGGGTCGGAAATAATGACCGCATCGATACCGATATCGCGGATGGTGCGGAAGAATTCGCCAGCGCCTTTTTCATCGCCGACGTGGGTGACCATGTTAGAGGCCACATAAACCTTGGCATTGTGTTTGTGGGCATAATCAACGGCTTCACGCATTTCGTCGAAGTCGAAGTTGCCTGCCCGACTTCTTAAGCCGTATGCCTCGCCGCCGATATAGCAGGCATCGGCGCCGTAGTGGATAGCAATTTTTAATTTTTCAAGGGTCCCGGCTGGTGCTAGGAGCTCGGGACGTTTTAATTCACTTTGTGTCACACTGATTTCCTTTCTAGTTAAGTGCTTATTGGACAGTATCCTTGTCGAAGAGGAAGAAGCCAGTCGAAAGTTCGCGGTTTTCTGGATGAAGCTCGCGCACTTTTTGGTCGAGCTGGAGGGCATAGGCATCATTCCATTGGCCAGCCTCAATCGCATCGCGGGCCTGGGCAAAGAGGCGGTTGATGTCGACAAAGGCTTGGCCGGGGCAGTAGATGCCGTCCGCATACCAGTGTTGGATGCCGGCTTCTTGGAGGTCGTCCAGGTACATCATGAGGTCCAAGTCGTTGTTGGCGAAGATATGGGTGCCGTGGTCGTCTTCATAGATGGAATAGTGGGTCTCGTCCTTCTTGGGTTCGGAGAGGAAGAGCTCGTGTTCGGCGACCTCGGTCTTGTCCTTGCCGACAAAGTTAAAGTAGTTGTCAAGGAGCATGCGGCCGCTCTGGTGGATGCAGGAGGCACCGTAAGTTTGGACCATAAGTGGAATCTTGGCATCCCGGGCCATCTCAGTTAGTTCGACATAGGGAACTTCCCGGGCCACCAGGGCGCCGACCGCACCGTACTGGGCCCAGAAGTTAACTTGTCCCGGACTAGTTACAAGGACAGAGGCGTCGTAGATATAAGGCATGCGGTAGGCTTCTTCTTTGAGGATTTGGATCAGACCGGTGTCGCCAACCATGAGTAAGTCAGCGCCCATGCCCTTGACCGCAGTCAGATAGTCGCGGGCCCGGTCGATCTTGTCATTGTGGAGGATAGCATTGGCTGCGACAATCACCTCTTTGCCTGCTTGGTGCGTGATGCGGATCATTTCAGCCATTTCTTCCCGGTCAAAATATCCCGGCAAGCGGAGGCCGTAGCTGCTTTCGCCAATGACGAGATAGTCGACGCCGGCTTCCAGCAGGGCTTGACCTTGGCTCAAGGATTCAGCTGTCGCAATCAATTTAATCATTCGTTTCTTTCCCTCTTTCTTCATTATAGTACACATCTCTACATTTTAAGTTCAAAAGCAATAAATGTCTAGGCCTTTCCGCAAAAGTTGGGGAAATCTTAGTGAGAAAGCCAATTTTAAAGGGCAGTGGCTATGAAAAAAACAAGACTGCTTATGATAGTGTGCTGGAGAGCATCCGTTACACTTTCGAATTTGATTGTTAAAGAGAAGAAAAGTTCATTTAAAAAGCCCTGGGCTACTCGTTGAGGAGTGAACCAGGGCTTCTTTGTAAAGAATTGTATTGATGAGCATCCGTTTCGCTTTTGAAGTTGGTCTTTAAATTTCAAAGGTTCAAGAACGGCTAGCACCGTCTTGTACTTTATCCGTACGTCGCTTTGCTCCTACGGCTAAAGCAGCACCGGCTCGAGCCAAGGTCTCTCACCTAGAGAGCTTCAAAATTAGAATGCGACAAAAGTCGGGAGCTCTGAACCACTGGAGCAAAGGAGGGAAGAGCCTTGTAGAGGCTCACCCATCCTTTGTGAAGTGGAGTCAGAGCTGACTTTTGAAGCAGGTTTCGGCTAGTAACGGCTGACGCCGACTATCCGTAATTCACATCGCTTGCTTATTCATGGCTAAGGTCCAATTTCAACGCTCCACTCCTGCTCAAAAGTAATCGTTACATATTTTTCTAATCCTAGCTATCAATACTAGAAATTAGAAAATCTAAAAATAGTGCTTTTTAAGGAGAGAGTGAAAGTTATTTGTCAGCGCTCTAATGATTGTGAGCTAGTTGTTGGAGCTGGTGCTGGTAGTTTTTGGCCTTGAGGTTGGGGAGGCTGAGCATGGTGGCCAGGCTGATTAAATAGAGGCTGGCTAGGAAGAGCATGACCATGGGGACGGAGGAGACGTCGAGCAGCCAACCGATAACTACCGAGGAGAAGCCGCCTACTGCCCGGCCCACATTGAGGATGACGTTGTTAGCAATCGAAGCAATGTGGTCGGGATAGAGACGGGTAATCATGGCCCCGTAACCTGCGAACATGCCGTTGACGAAGAAACCGACGATGGCGCCACCGAGAATCATAGTGAGTGGTGACCGGGCAAAGGTGAAGAGGTAGACGGACAGGGCAGACAGGCTGAGGAAAGTAGCATAGGCCAGGCGGGGTCCCCGAGCGTCAAGCAAGCGGCCGAAGGTGAACATGTCCAGGCACATCCCAATAATGGTTGCAATCATCCAAGTTGAAGAATCCTTCACGCTGACACCGCTGGCTTCCTGCATAATGGTCGGCAGCCAGTTCATCATCCCGAAGTAGCCGGCAATTTGAACGGTTGTCATCAGCATAAGTCCCAGGGTCTGCCGGCTGAGTTCAGCTGTTTGGAAGAGTTCCTTGATCGAAGGCTGTTGGGCTGCAGCTTTCTTTTGTTGGCGGGCTTGGGTGTCCGCAAAGACTTGCTGGTCATCGATCGCAAAAACCATCCAAATCACGAGTGCGACTGGCAGGAGGCCAAAGAGAAAGAGGCCGCGCCAGCCGAAGAGGGGAGCGATGAAACCGGCGAGCAGGGCAGACAGGATGGAACCAATCTGACCGGCGATCCCGTTGAGGGAACTGACCCGTCCCATCTTCTGGGCGGGCACAATGCTGGCCATAATGGCAATGGCGACACCGTATTCGCCCCCAACTCCCATACCTGCTAGGAAGCGCATGAGGTAGAGGTAGCCGAGGTTAGGAGTGAAGAAGATGAGCCCCGTAGCCAGAGAGAAGAGGAGGATGGTCCACTTGAAGACCTTAAAGCGGTTATAACGGTCAGCAAGGACGCCGAAGACTAGGCCTCCGACCAGCATGCCGAGGTTGGTGATGGTGGCAATGAGTCCGGCTTGGGCGCCGTTGATGCCGAGCTGGGCGATAATCGCCGACATGGAGAAGGCTAGGAACATGACATTGAGGTCGTCGGTTCCTGAAGCCAGGATAGCAGCGATGAGGGCGCGTTGACTGTTGGTATTGGGATGATTCACAAGATGACCTCCTTAATTAAGACACTGGCTGACTAGTCACTGTGGCTGGCGGTCCAAGCTTGGGGATCTTGGTACCATTGTTCGAGCACATCCTGGGCAGCTTCCACTTCGGGATCTTCTTTAGCTGCGATTGGGATCAAAGTTTTGAAGTCCGATAGGGTGTAGAGCGGGAAGTCTTCCTTGGCAAAAGCTTCGCGGCTGGCTGGGAGGAGGTAGTTAAAGATGGCCAGGGCAGCGACGATTTCGCCACCTGCTTCTTGGACTTGGTGGGCGGCATGGATCACTGAGCCACCGGTTGAAATCAAGTCTTCAACCATGAGAACCTTGGCCCCTTTTTCGAATTCGCCTTCGATGGCATTTTGCTTACCGTGACCCTTGGCTTTATCGCGGACATAGATCATTGGTAGGTCGAGAGCTTGGGCGATAAAGGCGGCATGGGGGATACCGGCAGTTGCTGTTCCAGCAACCACTTCGATATCCGGACACTTGTCTTTAATCGTCGCCAGGAAGCCGTCGATGAGGAGCTGGCGGACTTCAGGATGGGAAATCGTCAGGCGGTTATCGCAATAAATAGGAGACTTGAGGCCACTGGTCCAAGTAAAGGGCTGGTTGGGACGAAGGGAGATGGCATGGATATCTAAGAGGGCTTGGGCAATTTTTTCGGCTTGTGACATGGTAGATTCTCCTTTTCTATTCTGGTGACGGATTAGGCTTGCCATTCGGCAGTGATATCGCGGTAGGCTTGGACTGGATCAGCAGCCTGGGTGATGGGACGGCCGACAACAATATAGTCGCTGCCGAGCGCTTTGGCCTTGGCTGGCGTGGTGATCCGCTCTTGGTCTTCCCGTTGACTCTGATAGTTGCTAGGACGGATGCCGGGCGTAACCGTGATGAAGTCAGTACCCACTTGGTCTTTAATCAGGCGGGATTCTAGAGGCGAGCAGACAACCCCATCGAGGCCTGCTTTTTGGCTGAGTTGGGCATAGTGGACCACACTCTCTTCGATGGTCGCTTGGGTCAGTTGTTCCGCTTGCATGGCAGCTTCAGAGGTTGAAGTCAATTGGGTGACCGCAATCAGGAGAGGGCGCTTATCGGGATCAGGTTGGGCTTCCGCAATTGCCTCCATAGCCCAGCGCATCATTTCTTCCCCACCCGCAGCGTGGACATTCAGCATATCAACGCCCAGTTCCGTCAGCGCGCGGATACTACGGTGGACTGTGTTTGGAATATCATGCAGCTTCAAGTCAAGGAAGATGTGGTGGCCAGCCGCTTTGAGTTGCTTCACCAGGGCTGGACCGTTGGCATAGTACATCTCCATCCCAATCTTGACATTTAAGGCTTGCCCCTCGAATTGTTGGATAAAAGCCTCCATCTTATCGACCGTATCGAAGTCTAGGGCAATAATTGGTTTATCTTTTTGCATTTTTAGCCTCCAAAAATAACTATTTTTTCCCAAAAAAAAGCACGTTGATTAAAATCAAAGTGCCGACCCCCTGCTTGGCGCCAAGCATAAAGGATGCGAATAAAATTTTGCTCAAATTGTCAAATATTATATCCCCCTATCGAAAGCTTGTCAAGCCTTTTCAGTGAAATTCTTTAAGTAAATTTTGCGAGTGCATGGTGCTAGTGAATTGTGCTGTTGAGCTTGCGTTGCGCTTTTGAATTTAGGCCTTGAGTATCAGAGGGTCAAGAACGGTTAACGCCGTTTTGTACTATATCCGTAAGTCGCTTACGCTCCAACGTCTATAGCAACACCGGTTCGAGCTAAGGTCTCTCGCCTAGCGAGCTTCAAAGGGCTAGTACGGCTTACACCTACTATCCCTAATTCACATCGCTTGTTTCTCCATGGCTAAGGCCTAACTTCAACGCTCCACTCCTGCTCAACAAATACTACTGTATTTTGATTACTAGTTAGCAATATTAAAAGTTAAAATCTGTATTGAAATTTTTTTAGTGCAGTTGAATTGCGTTTGTATTCTGTATTTAGAGCTTTTGATTGAGTGTTTAGGTTGCTAAGCCACACTCGGGGGGCTCTATTGGGCCTTGGACGCGGTCAATCCACATTCCACAGCCCCGATTGTGCCTTCCCCAGCTACAAGCCACAATTGGCAACCTGGATTGTGGCTTGCTTATGATTAACCCACACAGTGCCCTCCCGAATGTGGCTTGAGTCCTATTAATCCACACTCGGAGCCTTTGATTGTGGCTTGCCTGTGTCAAACAAAAACACTTCCCCAGCCAAGCGATCAAAAGCTGCCGCTTGCTATAGGGAAGTGTTTACTTTGAATGACAATTTATGAATTTTGCTTTGTTATTGATGACTCAGCAGAGCCTCTATTCAACGCCGAATTCTTGGCGGACTTGGTCGGCAATCCGGTTGGCGTAGTCGGCGGCGAGTTCGTCTGTTTTGGCTTCGACCATGACGCGGAGGAGGTTTTCGGTACCGCTAGGGCGCACCAAGATCCGTCCGTCACCGCCCATGTCGGCTTCAACGGCTTGGATAACGTCTTGGACGCTTTCAGACTTCATGGCATCTTCGCGGCCTTGGCGGGTCACTCGCACATTGACGAGGATTTGTGGGTAAGATTGCATCTCGTCGGCGAGTTCGGAGAGTTTCTTCCCAGTTTGCTTCATGACGAAGAGCAATTGGATGGCGGTCAGTAGGCCGTCACCAGTCGTGTTGTAGTCCATGAAGATGATATGGCCGGATTGTTCACCACCTAGGTTGTAACCGTGTTCGCGCATGGCTTCTACCACATAGCGGTCGCCGACCTTGGTAGTTTCCACATTGATGCCAGCGGCTTCTGTCGCCTTATGGAAGCCGAGATTGGACATGACGGTGGCAACAATGGTGTTGTTCGTCAAACGTCCGCGCTCGTTCAAGTACTTGCCGCAGATGAACATGATGTGGTCGCCATCAATCAAGCGGCCCTTCTCGTCGACAGCCAGACAGCGGTCGCCGTCGCCATCGAAAGCGATCCCCACGTCAGCTTGGTTGTCGAGGACCATTTGTGCGAGGGCTTCAGGGTGGGTGGACCCCACGCCGTCATTAATATTGAGGCCGTTAGGGGAAGAGGCCATGGTTTGGAAGTTGGCTTCTAGGTCAGCGAAGAGGCGGTTAACCAAGGGAGAGGTTGCCCCATTAGCCGCGTCGATGCAGACATTGATGCCTTCGAGTGAAGAAGTGATGGTGGATTCGAGGAATTCCAAGTACTTGGAGGCCCCTTCCAGGTATTCACTCACTGTACCTAAACCTTCGCTGCTTGGCCGTGGCAGGTCGTCTTCCTCCTGGTCGAGAAGGGCTTCGATTTCTAGTTCTTGGTCATCAGAAAGCTTGAAGCCGTCACTGCCGAAGAATTTAATCCCGTTATCCGCTGCTGGGTTGTGGCTGGCTGAAATCATCACACCAGCTGTGGCACCGGTTGTCCGGGTCAAGTAGGCCACCCCAGGGGTTGAAATGACGCCTAATTGGAAGACTTCAATGCCAACGGATAAGAGGCCGGAGATCAGGGCATGTTCAAGCAATTGCCCTGAGATTCGCGGGTCACGCGCCACGAGGACACGCGGATTTTCACTCTGTTCGCCGGCATGCTGGAGGAGGACATAGCCCCCACAACGGCCTAATTTAAAGGCGAGTTCTGGTGTCAATTCGCGGTTAGCTTCACCACGAACGCCATCCGTTCCAAAATATTTACGCATAATGAATAATCTCCTTAGTATTGGTTTAATTCGAGGATTTTTTCTTTTGTACAAGTCATCTTAACATGAAAGCTTCAGCCTGTGAAGTTCGAACTTAAAGGTCTAGGCGGAGGGGTCTTGTTCCTGGCTGGGAGAATTTGGGCGGTCAGCTGTCGACCGGCTCTCCTGGGACCGCTGGCTGCTAGCGGAATTAGCCTCTCTTGTTGCTTCTTCTTGGCGGCTGGCAGCGTTCTGCCGGTGGGGCGTGACCTTGACCCGGACTTGGGCCGGTTCCATGGAGGCTACCCCGGCTGGCAGTTCCAGGTCCACCTGTGTTTCTTCTTCCTTGCTAATCTGGCTGACATCGACATAGCCCATCACCCGGTTGAGCTGGTGGATGCTGGCGGGATCTCCCGAGAGCACCGTGTTATGGGTGGTAAGGGGTTCGATCTCATAGTCGGTGTCGGCCCGGCCGTTGATAGCTTCAAATTGGATGGGGACGGTATTGGTATTGGACTGGATGTCGACTTGGACTTCCACTTGCTTAGGATCGGCACTGATATCCAGCATCTGCCCCTGGCTATCCGCGATTAGGACCGTGGCCGAAGTGGTATAGGAGTCGCTGGCATCGCTCGGGATATCCACATTGACATAGACCTGGCTGATCTGTTGGAGCTTGTCGCCAGAGCCTGACAGGGTAACGGTTTGAGGGTTGACACTCACATTACCGACCGCATAGTCGGGGGAGAGCTTATCACTGTTCACCCGGACCTCAATGGGATAATTTTGGGTCTGGAGTTCCGCAATAGTGATATTGACGCTGGAAGGGGAGAGCTTGTAATGCAATTCCTTGGAGATCCCTTCCAGGCGGAGCTTGATATAGTGTTGGCCCTGGCCGAGCTGCTCCAAGTCCTCAGTGACGACCTTGAAGTTCTCAGCCTCCAAGGTTTGTTGGATAAGATTGGCTGGTCCCGACAGCTCCACGTCCACGGTTTCGGGCAGACCGGTAATATAGTAGTTTTGGACATTGCCCTTGATGTGGACGGGGACATTGGAAATGGTCTCCGTCGAATTCTCACTCACATTCTGGAAGAAAGAAATGGGATTGTCATTGTAGCGCTCAGCCTTAACGAAGACGAACATGGTCAAGGCGAGGAAGAGGGCGACCAGGAGAGTTAACCACTTATTGTCATAAATTTTATTCATCGTCATGCGCCTCGCTTTCCTTCTCTTCTTTAGCGAAGAGGCGGCTCAGGATATTGCTTTCGGACTGTTCTTCAGCCACAATGAAGTGGTCTTGGAGGCTTTGGCGGAGTTCGTCTTCGGAGAGGTCGCGGATAATCCGGCCGTGGTAGGTCAGGGAAATGCCCCCAGTTTCTTCAGAGACGACAACAGTAATGGCATCGGTCTGCTCGCTCAAGCCGACTGCTGCCCGGTGCCGGGTCCCCAGTTCCTTAGGGATATCGGGGTTCTCCGAGAGGGGCAGGAAGCTCGCCGCGGATGTGATCTCCCCATCTTGGATAATGACCGCCCCATCGTGGAGGGGGGTGTTGGGGATAAAGATATTAATGAGGAGCTGGGAGCTGATCGCGGCGTTCAGGCTGATCCCGGTCTTGGCGAATTCGGTCAGGGACTGTTCCTGCTCAATCGAGATCAGGGCCCCAATCCGCCGCTTGGCCATGTACTTGGAAGCGTCAATAATCTCTTCCACCATTTCCTCCATGGGGTTGGCGTACATCTGCTGCTTCTTAGCTGTAAAGAGGCGTTGGCCCAAATGTTCCAGACCGCGCCGGATCTCAGGTTGGAAGATAATCAAGACCCCTACGACGGACCACTGGATAATACTGTTCATGATCCAATCGATGGTCTCCAGACGAAAGACCGAACTCAGAATCTTAATCACGATAAAGACAAAAATCCCATTCAAAATATTGATCGCCTTGGTATGTCGGATCACCTTCAACAATTGGTAGAAGAGAAACCAGACAATCAAGATATCAATCAGATTGAAGAGGTGTTGGAAAGTAAAAATAGATGACCAGTCAAAAGACATGGCGAGGCCTCCTTATCAGCTAATTCACGAATGCCCAGAGCATTCTTACCTATTAAGTATAGCATACCCGGCCCCCTAAACCTCCCTTGAGGCCTGGCTTAAAGCTTAGGAAATCTTTAAAATGACTGGGGTAGATAATTAACCTTATTATAGAAGTTAAATCTATTAATGGCAGCTAGAAGAAAAATTGGTTTTTATTTAATGCTTTGTTAAAATTAAATAAAAGCGTATCCATGAAAAGGAGTGACAGAATAATGAAAATTCAAGTGACTGATCTCTTAAAACTTAGTCTGACGATGATTGTTGCGGTCTATTTCATTCGAATTTTTAAAGAGACGGGTTGGCCCTTTATTTGGACAGACCTAACTTGGGGCCTTTTCTTTGCGGTAACAGCTATGATTGGGCCACGGATTAAAGCCTATCAGAAGGCTAAATACCAGGCCAAGTGGGGAAAGCCGACTAATCGGAGATAGGGTGATTTGATTTATCTAATTGCAAAAAACCAAATTATGTTAAACTATGATTATCACTATAGCCTTAACATATATTTAGGAGTGTGAGAAGTTAGATGAGGAAAGAACAGCTTTGGTCACTATGGAAGGGGCTAACAGGCCTCAGCTGGCTGCTTTACTTTTATTTTTTGATTAGCCAGGCAGAAGTTACTTGGTGGTTTCAATGGTTAGCGAGAATAACCTTCTTATTATCATTATTTGTCAGTAGTCAGTTTTTGGATAAACGTAAGGATTTGGGTAAAAAGAAATTTTATCAGTACCTTATTGGTATTCCTATCCTCTCTTTTCCTCTAATAGCTTTTCAACCCTTTGTTGAAATAGGCACTATTACTTGGACTGATTTTAAGCTGACTGGCCTGCTGACTCTAGGCTTGATTATTATGATTGTCCTAGCCAATCTTTTCTATGATTGGAAGCAAGAGAGAGATTAATCCGAAAAAAATATCAAAAAGGTCTTGCCAAGCCCAGACTGAGATGTTATTATAATTGAGTACGATAAATCAAATTGATTCGTCGGGTGGGATAGCGAAGTGGCTAAACGCGGCGGACTGTAAATCCGCTCCTTCGGGTTCATAGGTTCGAATCCTATTCCCACCATTTCAATTATTATTGGGGTATCGCCAAGTGGTAAGGCAACAGACTTTGACTCTGTTATGCGTTGGTTCGAATCCAGCTACCCCAGTTGAGGAGACCAGCAGGGAGCTGGTCTTTTTTTGTGCGAATGAATAATGAATATTGTAGCTATTCAACAGAATTGTTATACTTAAGGTAACTCGAGAAAGGAGTTGTGCTTTATGGAGCTTTCCCAAGACCAGGTGCTCATCCGGCGCCTGAAACGTTTTGCTATATTTTTCCTTGTGATTAATGTCTTTAATGCGATTTCCCAATTGATTACCACTATCTCATCCTTCCAGGCTAAGGACTTTGACCCCAGCCAGTTTGAGATGTTGGGGCAAGAGATGGTCGACCAGATGAAGCAGACCTTTGTTTATGCCCATTCGACCCCTGTCCGCTTGATGAACGTGGTTTACTTGCTATTGTATCTGGCTTTAGTCTTTATCTTCTATAAAGAATGGCAAAAATTGCGTGACTTCCAGATTGATCCTCAGACCAAGACCAACTTTGTGATTGCCTGCGCCATTAGTTTGGCCATTCCCTTGGTCAATGCCTTGCTGACCCACTTGGCGGGTCTGGGCGCCTTCTCCGCTATGGCGGGTTGGATTTGGGCCGCAATTGTGGTTGTCTTGAATCTAGTGCTTTTCGGTATTTGTTTCTATACTTATAAGAAGTTGGCGGACCAGGGCGCGGTTTAAGCGCCTATCCCGTCTCTTTGTTTCAGCCTGTCAGTGTGGGTGACTTGTTCATCCAAGCTGACAGGTTTTGTTTTTACGCCCAGGCATGTTAGAGTCAAATTATAATATGTAGAGAGGGGTTATTACCATGTTAACGATCTATCGTCCAGGCGACCAGGCGCCACAGTCTATACTCGAGGCCTTGGAGGGTGTGGACTCTCCAGGAGGGGCCTACTTGGCGGAGAAATTAGAGGACCAGAAGCTCCAAGAC
Source organism: Aerococcus sanguinicola (assembly GCF_001543145.1). Taxonomy (NCBI): domain Bacteria; kingdom Bacillati; phylum Bacillota; class Bacilli; order Lactobacillales; family Aerococcaceae; genus Aerococcus; species Aerococcus sanguinicola. The sequence goes on from NZ_CP014160.1 coordinate 1,012,892, forward strand.
GGTGAAATGGTCTTGGTGGTGACGGATGCCAGTGGGAGCTTGATGGCCTTTGCCTCGCTCTTAAAGGAAGATATTGTACCAGACCTCGACTATGGCCCTTTTTTATCCGCCGTCTATGTCGATCCTAACCACCGGGGGCAGGGTATCTTCTACCATTTAGTGTCCCTGGTCGAACTGGAAGCCAAGAGCCAGGGCCAGGACCAGCTCTATGTCATCTCCCAGCACGAAGCCCTCTATCCCAAGGCCGGTTACCGCTTCAAGGAAGACCTGGTCGACTTCATGGAACGGCCGGTTTATTGCTTTAGCAAGGCCCTTTAGCGGCAGAATATAACAATTCTTACAAGAAGCCCAGTCTAAGAAAGCTTGTTTTCAAGGCAAACTTGCTTAGCTTGGGTTTTTCTTTTATGTTTTCTTAGGCTTTTTTGTCATAATGCGGTATGTAATTTTTGACAAAAGACAATTCAAGCCGCTTTTTATTACAGGATTTTTACATTTTTTCAGCTAAATTTCAAAAACTCCGGACTTGTTAACAGAGTCGTTAAGGCTGATTAACAAGTCGGTCGGAGGGCTTTTTTTGTCTTGGGGGCCGTGCTAAGATATTTCTTGTCGACGAGGCAAGGCCCTGACGCCTTCGCCTGAAGTGAAAGAATATAGATAAAAAAAGAGATGAAAAAGGAGAATTTACTCAAATGAAATTTAACAAGGTACTTTTCGGAGCAAGTGTCGCAATCGCAGGTTTTGCTTTCCAAGCCGTTCAAGGTCAAGACGTTCAAGCCGCAGAATGGGTGGCTCGTACAGTTGAACAAGTTCAAGCAGACGTTAAGGCTGTTGACGGAGACGCTAAAGAATACACTGTACAATGGGGCGACACCCTAAACGTTATCGCAGCTGCAGTAAACGCTGACGTGGATGCTATCGCTGACCTTAACGACATCGAAAACGCTAACCTCATCGAACCCGGCCAAAAATTAACCTTCGAAGTGGACAAAGACGGCAAGGCTCACAATGTCAAAGCTGAAGGCCAAAAAGCTGAAAACAATGACCAAGTTGCAGCTCAACCACAAGCCCAAGCAACTTCATACGCTAACGCACCAGCTGCTCAACCTTCACAACAAGCTTACAGCTACGAAGCACCAGCTCAAGCTGCTCCAGCCGCTTCAAACTACACCGGTTCATCTTCATCCGCTAAAGAAATCATCGCTCAACGCGAATCAGGCGGTTCATACTCAGCAACTAACGGCCAATACATCGGACGTTACCAATTATCAGCCAGCTACCTAGGTGGCGACTACTCCCCAGCCAACCAAGAACGCGTCGCTGACCAATACGTAGCCAGCCGCTACGGCTCATGGGACAACGCCCTAGCCTTCTGGAACAACAACGGTTGGTATTAAAAAAGGGTGAGAGGGCACGCGTTTAGCTTTCGTTCACTGGAGCAAGTCACCAGAGCAGTCTGAAAGACTGCGGCGGGGACTTGTGAAGTGACACGAAAGCTGCGTGACCGAACCCGACTAGGTAGGGTGAGAGCAAAGGCGCTTAGAAAGGGATGACTGGAAGCAAAAGGGATAAGGACGGCTTTAGCCGGCCGTTCCCTTTTGCTGAAGTCACTCCCTTTCTGCCTTTGCGAACCCGACTACAGAGTGTGAGGGCACGCGCTTAGCTGCAAAAGCCCGACACCATCCAAAAACATTCAATATACACACTGAAAAGCTAGCACGGCAGAACTAAGCCGTGCTAGCTTTTTTCAGTATTTAAGGACAAATATGGGGCAACTTTCAAATAGAGCCTCTGAGCGCAAGTAGGATGTCATGAACTTTCAAACAGAGCCTCTGAGTGCAAGTAGCAGGTCATGAACTTTCAAATAGAGCCTTCGAGTGCAAGTAGGAGCTTGTCAACTTTCAAACAGAGGCTTTGAACACAAGTTGCAGACCTCCAACTTTCAAACAGAGCCTCTGAATAAAAGTTGAAACAGAAATCCCCAAAATTTAATTTTTGACCTTTTCTCACCATAACTCCTGAACTGTTGAAAATCACTCCTAAGCCCTTGAGACTGGGAATCTGGAAGGCCAACATGTTATAATTAAGGGAGTTAGGAGGCTTGCGAATGTTTGAAATAATTATTTGTGAAGATAATCCAGCACACCTGGAAGCAATGACGACTTATGTGAAGAATTATCTTGTGATGGAAGAAGATTTACCCATTCGCCTGGCTCTATCAACTGATGAGTCTGCAGAGGTTCTTGCCTATGCCAAGCAGACGTCGACCAAGCAGGATAGCCTTTATTTTATTGATGTGCGCCTGGGTGACCAGCAGATGAACGGTCTCGATTTGGCGCGCAAGGTCCGCCGCTACCAGCCCCAGGCCAAGCTAGTTTTTGTCACGGCTCATGAGGAGTATATGCCCTTCACTATGACCTACCATCTGGAAGCCTTGGATTATATTTTGAAGGATAATCCCCACAAGATGCGGGACAAGATGATTGCCTGTATCAAGACGGCCTACGAGCGGAGTCTGGTCCTGTCTCAGAGCCTCCCACCCTTCGTTATCCAGAAGGGAGCCCAGACCCAGGTGATCCGCAGCGCAGCGATTAATTATTTCGAGACCCTGCCTGCCCACCGCATCCGCCTAGTTGGTCCAGAGGCTTTGGTGGATTTCTATGATTCCCTTAAAAATATTGAAACCGACTACCCGCAATTCGTCCGCTGTCACCGGTCCTACCTGGCTAATATTGAGAATATTCAGGAGTTAAATAGCAAGGAGCGTCAGATTACCTTCCTAGATGGTAGTGCCATTCCTTTCTCCAGAGACCGTTATGAGAACTTGATGGAAGCTATGGCAACTTACTCCAACCAGTACACCAGGTAAAAATCTTCTTCATCATAAAAAACGACCGCCCGACTTAGTTTTTATGGCTAAGCTGGGCGAGTCGTTTTTTCTTATATTCATTTACTGACGTTTCTTCCACCAGTAGGCAAGGGGGAGGATCAAGAGAAGGAGGAGGCTTGGGAGCTTCCAATGACTTCCTTGGTCTTCTTTACTTGCCAGGCTTTCTTTGGAGGCCTGTTCTGTTTTAGCGCTTGGCGTGTCCTCCGCTGGCTCTGCTGGGTCTTCAATAGCTTGGAGGTCTGAATCAGTCACTTCCTCCTCCGCTGCCTGGACAGGCTTTTGGAAAAGTTGGGCGATGGCTTCCTTAACTGTGAGGCCGTCTTTTGTCCGCAGGGGCCGGTCTTCTGGGGAGAGCGACCGGGCTGTCTTCCTGTCTTGACTGCCACCTGGCTCCAAGAAGATTCCTTGAATGTTTTGGATGAGCTGAGCTAAGGAGCCAGTCTTTGGCTGATTGTCTTCGCTGGCAAGCAGGGCCTGACGTTTAGCTAGGCGTTGGCTGGGTTGGCTCGCCCAATCTTTGAGGCTTTGGCGGATCTTATCCAGCCAAGAGCTGACTTGACTTGGGCGCTCATTTCCTACGTGCTGACTTGAAGAACTAGTCGGTTGGTTCACCTGTCCCGGTCTGCTAGGACGATGGGAAGCTGCTGGCCTATTATCCTCTTCTTTATTAGGTAGGGTCACCTGACTTTCTTCATAAGGCTTATCCTTGGTGATGTCATCACGACCGTCAGTCCCTTTACCAGCCCCAGCTCCAGCTTCTCCTGGATCTGAATCTTGATTTGCTTTATCGGGTAGTTTGACCTGTCTCTTTTCATAGGGTTTCTCTTTGGTAATGTCATCGCGACCGTCTGTCCCTTTACTGGCTCCGTCTTTAGATACTTTTGCATCAGGCACTGGATTTGCTTTATCAGGGAGTTTGACCTGGCTTTCTTCATAGGGTTTCTCCTTGGTGAGGACCCGGCGTCCCCCGGTGCCTGTTCCGCCTTGGCCAAATTCGTTACCGATATAGCGGTAAACGCGTTCGGGATGGTCCAAATCGGTATAAAACTTCATGGCATAGATAATGAATGGGGTTGGGCTTTCCAAGCCAAACTGTTGGACCCGGTAGCGGCGTTGGGCCCCGTTGTAAGGATCCTCTGCCCCGCTGATATTCGTAATGGTAAGAAGGTAGTCTGAACTGTCTTTCACCGGTTCAGTTTGGTAGTGGAAGGCTTCGAATCCTGACGTTTTATCTGGGGATTTAAATAAGTAGAAATCGTTTTTAGAGTAAATGGGATAGACATTAGTCCCTTCAAACTTAGTTGGAGTGGGTAGGAGGTTGAAGATATTAGGGATATCGATAGGCTTCTTATCCGGCCCTTGCGTATACAAATCCTCAGCAGTGTTGATGAAGGGGATTGGCTCACTTTTCCATTCAGTGAGGGGCAAGGTGTAGACTTTTTCGGGCCCATCTGTGACCTGCTCCTGGTCGCGGCTAAGGAGCCTGTATTTAATCTGATAGGTCTCACTGTCATTGTCTGAGACTTCCTTGCGCCAAACTTCTTTGTGGGAAGTCAGTGCAGGCAGAACAATCTTGCCGACCTTTCGCTCAGTCAGGTCATAGCGGTCAATATGGATGTGTTCGGTTTGGTCATCGATTTTTTCACGTTGGCTTTCCTTAGCGAAATAGTGGTATGGGTCATCTGCTTTCTTAGCAAGGATAAAGTCGAGGTCACTTGGTATTTTGGAAGCGGGATCGACCTTTACTTCCTTTTTTTGGGCCCATTCGTCGGTAAAGTGGTAGATCTGTTGGTAGTGGTAGCGGGTCTGCTTGTCATCGAGATCTTCTTTGGAGACCCGCCAGTGGACCTTAAAGTTCTTGGTGTCTAAGGCAGGCTGCGATCCGAATTGGTAGATCAAGTCGACTTGCTTGCCGTCCTCATGGGGGATGACAAACTTAGACCACTCGATTTTATTCTTGAGCTGCCCCTTCCTATCTATCGAATAATAGTTCAATTGGTTAAAAGGAAGATTGAGGATAGGGTCCCACTTACTCTCAACATTCTTCCAATTGACGCCCATCCAGAGCGGGTGGAAGCTGAGTAATTCTTCATCCGAAGCGCCTTTAGGACTATGGGGCAGTTCCTGGTAGGCGAATTCAGAGAAAGGATTTTCTTCAGATTCAACAATAAAATAGCTGTTATCATCTTCTAACATGCCAGGGCGAGCTTCTAAGGGTTCTTGGAGTTTTTTCTTATCTATCCAGCGCCAAATTCGTAAGTTCCCAAAGTCCTGTGGGTTGAGGGTCCAATTCTGGACGCCAATGAGCATGTCGCGGTCATTTTTGCTGCGCAGGGGACCGAGGAAAGTGATACGGAGGGGGTTACTAGGGTTTTCGCGTTCGGGAATGATGAGGTGCCGGCCTTTGGGAGATCCGGAACGTGATTGGATAGGGAAGAAGTAATAGCGGCCACTTGAATCTCTAGAAAGACCGATGAGATCAAAGTCATAAATAATTTGAAGCTTGGCTTCTTGTTCACTTAGCCCTTCTTTACTAAATCTTTGGTAAGGGGGGAGTTCAGCCTGTTTTGACTCTTCGGCTTGTTCGACGACGCGGTCAAAACCACGGTCTAAATCATAGCGGAAGGTCAGGGTGGCGGCTTTCTCGGGGGCGAGGGGCTGGTCATTGAGCATGTATGAGATGGTCCACTTCTTCTCTCGGCCGGTCTCTAGGTGGGTGTAAGTGACCAGGAGGCGTTTTTGGTCTTCGGATAGTTTGATTAGACGGGACCAGTTGCTTGGAGCATCAATAATAGTCAGTCTTTGCTCTGCAGCCAGATTTTTGGGGTAACCGTGCGGATTTTTAGTGTTGTGATCGGTCCAGCCATAAGAATAGTTGATTAATTTATCACTAGGGAGCCCCTTCTTGACCAGGGCTTGGAAGACCAGGGGAAGTTGGTCAGTAGGGGTTGAAGAAGGATCTTCTGGGGAAGAGAGAGGGTGTCGGCTGACAACTGGTCGATAGGGCTCGGGCTGGTTTGCGGTTGCTTTGGAAGTGGCCTTTGAAGCGGTTGGCGCTGTATTAGCGGGTTTGTCTTTAGGCGTAGGTGAAGCTTTCTTCTCGCTGGCTGTTGACTTTTCCTCATTGGGGTTTGTTTTTTCAGTCTTGGCACTCGATTCAGCTTCCTTTTCACTTTGAAGGGACTTATCGCCATCAGCTGTTTTTTCGCCCGTGGAGACAGAACTTTCACTGGTTTCTGTTAGAGCGGTGGGCGTTTCCTCCTCTGTTGGACGGTCTGCTGCTGCTTCTGCTGGGGCTGACTCGTTTTCCTTGCTTTGGACAGCCGAACTCGTTTCGAGGGGAGCGGCTTGGACTTCCTGGCTCAGGAAGAAGCAGAGGGTGGCGCTACAGGCAAGAATTTTTAGAATATCTTGTTTTAATTGTCTTTGCATGAGGATTCTCCTTATAATGGTAATATCGATTAATATAAATATAGCACGTTATATAATTTTTAACTAGTTTGAACGAAGGAGGTGGGCCATGCTTGCTTATTTGATGAGCCATTTGACCCTCTATGATTTTGTTTTTCAGGCTTTGGTGGTCTATACCTGCCATTTTTGGGCCAAGGGCAAGCGGTCTGTCACTAGCTACTTGGTCTTGTACGGACTCTTGTTGTCGACAGCCCTGAACCCTTTAATCGTGAGCCTGAACTTTTACATGACCTTTAATTTTCTCCTGGTTGCGGCTTGGCTCTATTGGCAGTGGCGAGAATTGACCCAGGTGATGACCATGACAACCCTAATCTTTGTGAATATTTCTTGCCAGGATAGCTATTACTTTAACCTTGTCTACGAAAGCCTCCCCTATGGTACACTGGGGCACTTCCTGGTCTGGCTCCTGGGCTCAGTCCCTCTGCTTTTCGGCCTCAGCCGCTTGGAGGACTGGCTCTGGCGGCGGTATTTCTCTAGTTCGATTCGCCGGCACATCTCTTTCTTGCTCCTGACGGTGGGCCTAGCTTTCTTATTATATTTTCCCGCCTTTGTCCGTGACTTCCAAAAGGTATCAGCTATTAATTCGGCGACCTGGGTCTACCTGGCCTTGACCAATCTTTTCTTACTGGTCTTCCTCGTCTTAGCAGCGGCTCTCTTCTACCAGGGAACGGAACGGATCCGCCAGGCAGAGCGCCAACAGGCTGAGCAGCGGATAGATGCGGAATATGGGCGGTTGATTAGCCAACAATATAAGGAAATGCGGCGCTTTCGCCACGACTTGAAGAACCTCTTAGTGGGCTTCGGCGGCTATATTGACCATCAGAACTGGGAGGGCTTGACGAGCTATTACCAGTCGCTCAAGGAGAGTGGGACTAGTCTAGACCTGGCAGAGGACCATCCTATCTTTGACCTGGCTGACTTGCCCAATGATGCCTTGCGGGAACTGGTCCAGACTAAGCTAAGCTTGGCCCTGAGCTATGAGATCCCTGTCCATGTTGAAGTAGCCGAGGACCTTCCTCAAGTCCAGGAAGGGGTGACAGGTCTGGTCCGGATTGTCGGTATCCTGCTCGATAATGCCATCGAAGAATCCGAGGGTTTTGACCAAGCTGAGCTGACTTTTGCGGTGGAGGCGGTGGAAGGCTACCTGTCCATCAGTGTGGCCAACCGCTGCCAGGATCCTGACCAAGTGCGGGCCGTGCTCCAGCAGAGGGGGCAGTCCACCAAGGCTGGGCCCGGCCAGGACCGGGGCTACGGCTTGGTCAATGTCCAAGAGCTGAGCCAGCAGCAAGGGATCCAGCACTTTACTAGTTTCTTGGGCGACCTCCTGGTTCAGGAGCTCTTGATTGATTTGAATGCATAAGAAAAAGCGACCTTGTCAAGGAGGTCGCTTTTGTCTTAATGAGGTATAGCTTGTAAATTTAGCGGAGGGCCATGAGGACGTCGATTTCGTCTTCGTTGAGGCCGACCATGGCTTCGCCTAGGTCATAGGAGACTTCCGCGATGACGTCGGGCTGGTCGTAGTGGGCGACGGCCTTGACAATGGCCTGGGCGCGTTTTTCTGGGTTGCCGCTCTTGAAGATCCCGCTACCGACGAAGACTCCTTCTGCTCCGAGTTGGCGCATGAGGGCGGCATCAGCAGGTGTGGCCACGCCACCGGCAGAGAAGTTGGGGACAGGCAGGCGTCCTTCTTGGTGGACGAAGCGCAGGAGCTCGATCGGCACTTGGAGGTCCTTGGCCTTGGTGTAGAGCTCGTCTTCTTGGAGGGCGCGAACATTGGCGATTTCTTGGTTGAGGGTGCGGAGGTGTTGGACAGCTTGGACCACGTCACCCGTCCCCGCTTCCCCCTTAGTTCGGATCATGGCTGCCCCTTCGCTGATACGACGGAGGGCTTCTCCTAGGTTGCGGCAACCGCAAACGAAGGGCGTCTTGAAGTCGTGCTTGTTGATATGGTTGGCATTGTCGGCGGGAGAGAGTACTTCCGATTCATCGATATAGTCAATCTTTAGGGCTTCGAGGACCTGGGCTTCAACGAAGTGACCGATCCGCGCCTTAGCCATCACGGGGATGTTCACCGCTTCTTGGATCTTTTGGATAATGGCTGGATCGCTCATCCGACTGACCCCACCTGCCTTGCGGATATCGGCGGGCACGCGTTCGAGCGCCATGACGGCCACAGCACCTGCTGCTTCGGCAATCTTGGCTTGTTCAGGGTTGATCACGTCCATAATGACCCCACCCAGTAATTGGTCGTTAACTTCTTGGAATTTTGTCATGATTGGGCCTCCTTTTTCTAATGCATTTATTATAAAATAAAGCTGTAACCTTCTAAAGGTACAAACATCAATAAAAAAAGGGGTACAGATGCCATGTTATCGATTGACTTTAAGCCAGGCGAGAAACTTTATGAACAGATTTATGACCGTTTGAAGGCGGCCATTTCGGACGGCTACTATCAGAGTGGGGACCAGTTGCCTTCCTTTCGGGCCTATGCGGACCACTTGGGCGTTAGCTTGAACACGGTCAAGACGGCCTATTTCCAGCTCTTGGAAGAGGGTTATATTATCTCTAAAGAACGCTGTGGTTTCTTCGTGGATAAGATCGAACTGGATCATCTGGGACCGAGAGAGGCGGTCTATCCCCAGTATCTGACGGAGGAAAAAGCGGCCTCCCCTTGGCGCTATGACTTCTCGCCCTCAGCGGTTGACCTAGAAGGCCTGGCTCGGACCGGTCTCCAACAAGCGGCCAGTCTGGGAATGGCCCAGGCTAGTCGCTACCAGCAGGCCAATCCCCTGGGTGAAGCGCCCCTCCGCAATGCCTTAGCCCACTATCTCTATGAATTCCGGGGCCTGGCCACTTCGGCTGAAAATATCGTGATTACCCGGGGCTTTTCCCATAACTTACTGGCTCTAAACCAGGTCTTCGGCCAAGCCTGTTATGGCCTGGAAGATCCCGGCTATGCGCTGAACCTAGCCAGCCTGCATGCGAACTTTGAAGGAACGGAGAAGATCCCCATTGACCGCTACGGTTTCTCAGTCAAGGACCTGGAGCAGACGCCGGCCAATATTGCGGTGGTCTCTCCCAACCACCAGTTTCCTACCGGGCAAGTGATGGGGGTCCGCCGTCGCCAGCGCTTGTTGAACTGGGCCTCTGAGCGGCCCGACCGCTACATTATTGAGGATGACTACGACTCCGTCTTCAAGTATGCGGGGCGGCGGATTCCTGCCATGAAGGCTATCGACCGGGACGACCGGGTCATCTTATCGGGGTCCTTCTCCAAGTCAATTGGGCCTTTTATGGGCCTGGCCTATATGGTCCTGCCAGACGCTCTCTTGGACGCCTACGCGACTTGTGCAGACCTCGGCTTGACCCCCTCGATTGCTAGCCAGTTGACCCTCAGCCAGTGGATGGCGGAGGGAGCCTTCACCAAGCATGTCAACCGGATGAATACCTATTACCGAAAGAAGCAGGGCCTGATTCTCGACGCCCTCCAAGAGCTGCCGGGCCTGTCTTTCACCCAGGCGGATACAGGCCTCTACCTGGTCTTTCGCCTAGACCCTGACTGCTATGACCTGGACCAGCTGACCCAGACCTGGCAGGCAGAGGGCCTGAAAATCGACAGTGTGGCCAGCTATAGCCGCCAGCTGACCTGGCCCTGGGCGGACTATCTCCTCGGACTGGGCGGCGTCCCCCTAGCTGACCTGCCCCAGGCGCTGGAAGTCCTTGGCCAGAGTTTGGAGGGGAGTCGGGTGTAAGAGTTTCATTGGTGTTTGGATTTCATCAAATAAATAATACTGTTATTTTTGTTATTCAATATAATGAAGAATAGAAAAATTATTTCAAAAGTATTAAGTCTATCTCAAAGAAAATAAACAGTAAAAAATATGTAAATCTTTTCTATCCTACGTGATATATATATATATATATATATATGTTAGTCTTTGTTTAAGAGTTAGGTAACTAATATCATAGAAGGTGGAAGAGTTATGAATGCCTTTATTAATTTTCTTATGGCAGTTTTCTTTATCATATCAGGAGATAAAAATCCTGGTAATGAAACAATTTTAAAATTTATAGGTGTGATTTTTTTGTTTTTTGCTTTAAAAGAAACGTTTATAGATAAAGAGAAATAGCTGTTACTACAATGGGTTATGGGTTAAACCTTTTTGAAATTTGTTGGTATATTTTTAAAAGGGTTAATCATTATTCTGATCTTTGTATGAAAGAAAAAGAGTTCGAAGTATCTTAGCGAATTGGCTAAAACTTTGAACTCTTTATTATTATTAGATAGTTATTTTTTTACCGGTCAGAATTAATCTTGAGGTCCTTGAATTCAGGCAAGGCTAGGTTGAGGCAGACGCCGACGATGGCGGCTAGGGCGGTCCCAGAGAGGGAGAAGACGCCGACTTGGAGGATAGCGCCGCCCAGGCCTAGGACGAGCATAGCACTGGCGATAACCAGGTTGCGGACTTGGTTGAAGTTCACCCGGGCTTCGATGAGGACTTTCAAACCGTTGCTGGCGATGACCCCATAGAGGAGGATGGACATCCCACCTAGTACGGAGGCGGGGATGGTTGAGATGAGGGCGGTAAACTTGCCCAAGCAGCTCAGTATAATGGCGATGATCGCCGCATTGCGGATGACGCTAACGGAAGATACTCGGGTCAGACCGATAACGCCTGTATTTTCCCCGTAAGTGGTGTTAGCAGGTCCACCTAGAAAAGCAGAGACGGCCGTTGCTACCCCGTCCCCGATCAGCGTACGATGGAGGCCCGGTTTTTTCAAGAATTCACGGCCACAAATTTCGCTGAGGACGGTGTGGTCCCCGATGTGTTCTGAGATGGTAACTAGGGCGACGGGCAGGATAGCGATGGCTTCAGGACCGAAGTAGAAGCGATAGTTATCGAAGAAGGGGGTCTGGAAAGGAAGTTGGAATTCGGGGAATTGGAACCAGGCCGCTTCATGGACAGGAGTGAAGTCCACTAAGCCTAGGCAAGCAGCGGTGAGGTAACCCCCGATGAGTCCAATCAGGAAGGGGATAACTCGGATGAAACCCCGACCATAAACGTTAACGAAGGCGCAAATTAAGAAAGTTACGATAGCCACTAGCATTTCCTGCCAGGTCCCGTCTGCGGTAAAGCCCGCATTGCTGACGGCGGAGGAAGAGAGGCTTAGACCAATCACAATAATCATTGGCCCAATGACGATAGGGGGCAGGAGCCGGTCGATCCAACCGGTTCCCAGGGCTTTGACGAGGAGGGCAACCAGGACGTAAATCACACCCGTCAGGATGACCCCGGTCTGGGCGGCTGAAATGTCGCCTCCCAGTTGCTTAATGGCATAGGACATGGCCCCAATAAAGGCAAAAGACGATCCCAAATAGACAGGAACCTGGTGCTTGGTCGCAAAGTGGTAAATCAAGGTACCTAAACCACTACAGAAGAGGGCCACTGAGACTGGTAAACCCAAGATGAGCGGCACCAGAATCGTTGCTCCAAACATGGCGAAGACGTGCTGGAAGCTGAGCAGTAAACCCTCTGCAAAGGGCGGGGTGTCCTCAATATCAAAATTCATGCGTAACTGTTTGGTGTTCATTTCCATGACTTCATCCCTCCATAAAGCAATATCCAATCATTGATCAAGAGCCAGCCTAAAACTGGCCAAACTTTTGAAATTATACCGCATAAAAATCCCTTATTCAAGGGAAGGTTAAGAAAAAATTAAAAAATAAGGGTGCGAGAGGATGCGGGAGAAAGGGACCTCTGGAGCAAAAGGGATAAGAGCGGCTTTAGCCGGTCGATCCCTTTTGTGAAAAGGAGCTATTTCTGCTAGCTTGACCCCGACTATAAGGGTGTGAGGACGCGCGGCTAGCTTCCTTTCACTGGAGCAAGTCAGAATAAGAGGGAATACTCACTAAGCAGATATGGTAAAAAACAAAAGAGGCTGGGACAAAAGTTCCAACCTCTTAAAAAGAATTTTTCAAAACCAGCTCCAGAATCCAGATCTGAATCATTGGAGCGAATGACTTTTATCATGCCCTTTCAGGCTAATCAATAGAAACAGCAGTCCCGCTACAGGTTACCATGAGCATGCCATTGTCTGCGCCGAGGACCTCGTAGTCCATCTTAACCCCAACAACAGCATTGGCACCTAATTCCTCGGCCCGCCCCTTCATTTCGTTAAGGGCTTCTTCCCGGGCTTGATTGAGCTCCTCCTCGTAGCCTTGTGACCGACCGCCGAAGATATTGCGTAAGCCGGCGCCAATATCTCTAAACATGTTAATTCCGGTAATCACTTCACCAAAGACAATGCCGTGGTAGGCTTGGATGTTTTTGCCTTCAATTTGGGCAGTAGTTGTGCTAATCATGAGACCATCTCCATTTCTAATTGTAAACGTTTTCTACAATTTAATCATAACAGAGAATGGTGCTAGAAAAAACACTGCTTTTAAAATATTTTGTCTTGTGGGAGTGTTAGCAGTTCTATTTGTATGCAAATGCAGGTGAGAGCCAATAGAATGCTGCTATTTTCGCCCAGAGCTTTCGCGTGCAAATATAAGCTTGCTATTTGCATAAAGAACCGTTTAGTGCAAGTCGGAAAGCTGCAATTTAGGCTTTGTAGCCAATCAAAATCTCTAAATCAATCGTCATCTCTGTGAGGTCAAGAGCTGCCTGCCGCTCTTGGTCTGAGGCGTGCCACATGAGCGGGGTCATCTGGATGAGCTCAGCCATGAGAGCGGGTGTCGTGGCAAGCTGGTTATGGTAGTGGAAGCTCTCCATCTCTGGGAAGCTCTCCTGGAAACGTTGGCGGCTCTGGCTGGGATCTTGGGCGACGTCTTCTTGGTCGAGAACCAAGCGGCGGAGTTCGATGAGATAGCTTGGTCCTGGGATAATCTTAATAAAAGGGGCGTCAGTCTTTAAGACCCGTTTCACTTCTTGATAATTGGAAGGGGAGAGGATGGTCAAGGCTAGGTCCAAAGTCTTGTCGGCGAGCGGAATCTGGGCCAGGTCAGCCACAGCCCAGAGCGCCTGACTGGATTGCTTGGCTGCGCTTTGGATGCCGGCCTTGGCTAGGTCCAGACCCAGACCGTGGACTTCTTTATCTCCGAACTGGGCCAAGAAGTCTAGCAGGTGGCTGCCTTCGCCTGTTCCCAGGTCGGCTAGGAAGATAGGGCCTTGGGGAAGTTGGGCAGCGATACTTAGGTAGGCCTGACTGAGGGCTTGCCCGTAGAGCTGGTTTTCGCCCATAACGACTTGGCGGGCTTGGAAGAGGTCAGCGGTGTAGTGCTTTTCCTGGTGGTTGGGAGCTAGGTTGATATAGCCCTGCTTAGCTAGGTTGAACTGGTGGCGGTTGGAACATTGGAGGTCTGGGTTCAGGGCTTCATGGCAGAGGGGACAAGTGAGTCGTCCCTGCCAGGCTTGGATTTTTGCTTGGGCGCGTTGCTTTTTACTTTGCATAATAGGGACCTTTCCTTTAATATTAATCGTGTACCATGCTGAAAAGCGATGGTTTTAGAACTATCTTATCATAAATAAGAAGGTGTCTCATGTTTAGAAGAAAACGAATCTATGAAGCTGTGGAAGAGTCGGATGGTTACCGGGTCTTGGTCGACCGACTTTGGCCGCGTGGCGTCAAGAAGGAAGAGGCCCAGCTAGATGCTTGGCCCAAGGAGATCGCCCCTTCCAAGGACCTGCGCCAGGCCTTCCACCAGGCTGACCTGGACTTTGAGGACTTTAGCCAGGCCTATGAAGAGGAGTTAGAGGGGAATGAAGAGATCCAGGAAACCTGCTTGGACCTGGCCCGCCGTGCGCGCGACCACCGGGTGACCCTCCTCTATGCCAGTAAGAATGAAGAAGAGAACCATGTCCTTGTTCTTGAAGCCTATCTTGCGTCGCTACTGAAGGGGATCCGGACAGACTTGGAGGGAGACTAGACCATGAAGAGAACTTATTATAGTTTGGCCATTGGCGCTTTGATGGCCCTCATTGCTCTTGGCCTGGAGCTGCTTTTCCCTGATAGCGCCCTCGAGTTAATCTTTGGGCGGCCAGCTCTTTTTGCGGAAGGCTGGCCCTATTGGCTATATTTTATCGTGGTGATGGGGCTGGCCTTTAGTCTAATGACTAAGGCCTATGATTTAATCGACCTCCGCCTGCCAGGGAATGCCTTCTACAAAACGGTGGTCTATGTGGCCTGCGAGCTCTTGCTCTGGCTCTTGTATACAGCGGAACCCCTGCCTCATTTGGACCTGCCCAGTCTGACCATCAATCTCTTGAAGGGCTTTATTATTTTCTTGGTCCAGTACCAGTTAATTCGCCGCTACTTGGCCACCGAGCGCTACCATTACCAGCGTAAGGCCTTCCTGTATTGGCGGGGGATCGCGGTCTTTACGGCGAGTTTTGCGGTTTTTCGAACCCTGGGTAATCTCGCCTTCGATCTCTACCAATTGCCCCGCAACCTGATGGCCTTTTCCATCCTATGGGCCTCTTTGATGGGCTTTGCGGTGGGACTTGTTTTTTGTTTCCTGCAGAGGTATCTCAGTAAGCAGGACAAGAAGGGCAAGACCTTCCAGTTTAGCTTTAACTTCTTTAGTCCCCTAGTGATTAGCTACCATCTCTTCTTGGTCTTGAGCTATGACCTGGATGCGGTGGGGCTTTTGATCCGGATTGCGCTAGATATTCTTGCGGTGCTTGTCGCCAGCTGGATTGTTAGCCAGTGGCAGATCGACGAATTTATTGACTATGACCAAGCCGACAGTCAGACTTAAGGAGGGACTAAGATGATTAATATCAAACGTATGGGCATACTGGCTCTGGCCCTGATCCTAGCGGGCATCCTCTATGTCCTCTGTCAGAAGCTGGGCCTGCCAGACTTCCTTACGCGCGTCCTAGCTGCCCTGACCTGCCTAGGCCTCTATCTCTTCCTGGCTGATCGTTTACTCAAGCAAAAATAAAACAAAGCGCCTTCCTCGATTGGATTTAACCGATCGAGGAGGCGCTTATTTGTTTGGGTACTTTATGAGGCGGATGGTTGATTTAACTGCCGAGCCTCGTACTCTAGTTGGGTTCGGTCGCGCAGAAGTGGCTCCTCTTCACAAAGCGTCGCCGAAGACTTTCAGTCTTCTCTGTCGCTTTGCTCCAGAGGTCCACTTCTACCCGCGCTCCCTCACACCCTATCTAGTCGGGTTCGACTTGGCAGACTTGGAGTGATTTCACAAGTAAGGAACGAGCGAATCCTTCGCTCTTATCCTTACTTGCTCCAATCATCCAAGTCTAACCGCCAAGTCTCACACCCTTATTAGTCGGGTTCGCAGTTGCAGACTTGAAGTGACTTCACCCAATCGGAACGATCGGCTAAAGCCGTTCTTATCCGCTTGGGCTCCAGCCATTCAAGTCTAGACGCAACTGCTCGCACCCTTATTAAAGATAGGCCATGATGATATAGTTAAGGATAAAGAGGAGGCTGGCGCCCCAGATGACGGGGTGGACTTCTTTAGTGCGTTTGGTTACGGTCATGGTCAGGCAGTAGAAGATAAAGCCGGCTGCAATCCCGTTAGAGATGGAATAGGAGTAGCCCATGAAGACTGAGGCGAAGAAGGCTGGGACGGCGATGGAGAAGTCGCCCCATTCGACTTCGCGGAAGGATGACATCATGAGGACGCCGACCAGGATCAGGGCAGGGGCCGTAGCGGAAGCTGGCACCAGACCGATGAAGGGGGCGATGAAGATGCAGAGGAAGAAGCAGATACCGGTGGCTAGGCTGGTTAAGCCGGTCCGTCCACCTGCTGCGATGCCGACCGAACTTTCGGCGAAGACGGTGGTGTTGGAGGTCCCGAAGATGGCTCCCATGGAAGTCCCTACCACGTCGCCGAAGAGGGCCTTGTCCAATTTTGTATTGGACCGGGTGTCCAGGTTATCGATATCTTCCTTGGAGAAGATGCCTGTAGCCCGCCCGGTGCCGATAAAGGTCCCGATGGTATCGAAAATATCGGACAGGCTGAAGGCGAAGATGGTCACTAGGACCAAGGGTAGGCGGCTGGGGTCAGAGAAGAGGGAGAGGAGCCCTTCTGAACCAAAAGCAGCCCCAAAAGTGATGCCGAGTTCCTTGAAGGAGTTAGCTAAACCCGCTTGGGCAAAGTCTACCTGCTGGAGGAGCGAAGGGTCAATAATCAGTTGGAGGGCAGTGGTTGCTACAATCCCGATTAAGATCGCCCCTTGGATGTTCTTAGCCATTAAGATGACGGTCAACACTAGGCCGAAGAGAGCTAGGAGGGTTGAGGGCTCGGTAAAGGTTGCGATTTGTGGTAAGGTTGACCCGTTGCTTGAGATCGCTTGAACCCCAGCCTCATAGACTTGCTGGCCAGCGTCATAAGGAGCGCCGTTAATCTGCGTGATGGCAGCCGCATCGGCTTGGAAGTGGATCAGGTTGGCTGACTTCACTCCGATATAGGCGATGAAGACCCCGATCCCTCCAGAAATGGCATGTTGGATAGATTCCGGGATGGCGCTAATAATCACCCGGCGGATATTGGTCACGGTGATGGCAATATTCACCAAGCCACAGATGAAGACCATAGCTAGAGCTTCCTGCCAGGTGAAGCCCAGGCCCATGACCACGGTGAAGGTGAAGAAGGCGTTCAGCCCCATACCGGGGGCTAGGGCGTAGGGCACATTGGCGTAGAGGCCGATGAAGAGGGTAGCGATACCGGAAGCAAAAAGGGTTGCCAGAAAAACCCCTTGGTAGGGCATCCCCGTTTGTGACAGGATAGCCGGATTCACGAAAATAATATAGCTCATGGCGAAGAAGGTGGAAATACCTGCCATGATTTCGGTTGACAAGCTCGTGTGATTGGCTTCTAGTTGAAAGAATTCTGTAATTTTATTAGTCACAATGATTCTCCTTATTACGAATTTACTAATGAACGTCCTTATTATAGCGGACAAAGGAGAAAAAATAAAGGTAATCGCGAATATTTATATTTATAAAACTTATTAATGTTCGTCATTAGGAGGGTTACAATGAAAGAAATCTTATCTTTGGGGGATAGTTTGGTCGCTTGTGGCCGCAATCCCGATGATTTGACTAGCCTGGGGCATGGTTTTGTAGGTGTACTGGCTAAAGACCAGGCAAGTTATCGTTTTTTAAATGGTGGCTACAATGGGGCCCGTTTGGTTGATGTGAACTTTTATCTGTTGGAGACACTGGCAGGCTGCCAGAATTTGGCGGGAGTCATTCTTTGGCTTGGGATCAATGACCTGGGGCGCCAGCTGGGGACTTCGGACGACGAATGGAACAATTTTGTATTATCTTGGCAGGACCAGTATGGCCGCCTGGTCACTTTATTACGGGCACAGCTTGGTCGGAATCTTCCTATCTTACTTTTAGCCCCTGTTGCTGTCCGAACTGAGCCGCGCCTGCTCGATTTGGTCCAGGCTGTCCGAGACCTGGCCTCCTCCAAGCACTTGACCTTTGTAGATCCCAATCGATGGTTGATACCGGAAGATTTTATGCCGGATGGGATCCACCTCAAGGGGCGAGGCCAGGAGAAGGTCGCAGCGCACTTAAGGGACTGGGTCTCGCACTTAACTTAAGGCAAAAATATGCTAAAATATAAAATAGAATGAATACGAGCTGTTTAAGCGGCTGCTACTGAGATAGGAGGACGGTATGGCGAAGGTAACGAACTTGACGTTGAGACACCAACTCATTTACCAAGTCTATTTAAGAAATTACAGCCCAGAAGCTAGCTTTAAAGCTTTAGAAGCTGATTTGGACCGTTTGAAGGACTTAGGCGTCGATTTAATTTTACTGTCGAGCATTTTTCCAAGCCAGCAAGAGACGGAAGGAGAGGGAGATAGCCTCTTCGTCCAAAGTTTTGATGAAATCGGGACAGAGTATGGCAGCATGGCCGACTTTGAGGATTTGGTCCAAGCTGTCCGACACAAGGGGATGAAGCTGCTTTTGACCATGGAAATTGTGGCCCTAGCTATGGATGCTCCCTTGGTTCAAGAACGCCCTGACTTTTTCTTGCAGGGACTGGATGGGAACCTGTACAGCCGGCTTCCAGAAGCAGCCCCTGTTTATGACTTGAACTTCTCCAATCCTAAGATGTGGGATGCATTGATTGAGCGAATGAAGTATTGGGCCCATTATGTGGATGGTTTCTATATTCCTCATGCCCAATTGATTCGCTCCGAATTCTTCTCCTCGGCCCGGGCAGAGGTAGGGGATGTCCACCCTTACTTCTACTGGTTAGGCGGCCAGATGTCGGGCTCGGAACTCCTTGACCTGCGCCTGCAAAATATCGACTTTGAAACAGAAGGAGAGATGTACAGCAACTTCGATGTCCTGGACATCCGCCCCCATGCTGGCCTTCTGGAACGTTACTATGACGGCTTGATGGACTTAGCCAATGTTGCCTTCCTGTTGAATATGCGTACCCTAGTCACTGCGTCAACCAGTGTCTTAAATCGGGGACTTGAATTAGAGGTGGGCCAACGTATCGCAACCAGAGTAAAAAATCATTGCGAGTTAAGGAACTGGACAGCCTTTTCTTTCTTCCGTAAGGGCATCGCCCAGCTGATGATGGGTCAAGAGTACGGGACCAAAGAACGGATCCCGATCCACGAAAAGAAAGCTATTACTTGGGATAAGCCCTATGATCTGACAGCGATGATTCGCCAGCTCATGCAATTGAAGAAGCGGGAAGTCTTCAAGTCGGGCTACTGTTTCCACCAGGCAGCGAGTGATGACTGGCTCTTGGTGAGCTATCACTTTTATAACCAGCACGTTTTTGGCCTCTTTAAATTGAGAGGGGATACGAATGATGAGATTGAAGTTGAACTAGGGATTCCTGAAGGTAAATATGCCAATCTCTTAGGGGAGGGGCACTATGAAGCCAAAGAAGGACGAATTCATGTGACAGAAGGACCAATTATTATCTCCTATGATGGGGATATCCGAGTACCGCGCTAATAGAGAAGGAGATGCTTAATGTATAAACTTGCTGCTTTTGATATCGATGGCACCCTAGTAAATGATGAGAAAAAAGTTACCGAATCAACCCTCAGAGGCTTAGCCTACCTCCAAGACCAGGGCGTTCATGTGGCGATTTCTACGGGCCGCCCCCTCAAAGGTGTCCACAAGGTCCTTGACCAGATCGACCAGGACTTGGTAGACTATGCTTCTTGCTTTAATGGCAGTGTGATCTACAACCTTAAAGAAAACCGCATTATTTTTGAAAGCTATTTAGAAGTTAGTCAAGTCCATGAAATTACCCGCTTTGCCTTGGACCACGGGATGGATGTCCACGGTCACAGCGACAGTCAGGTCTTGGTACACCGCGACCCTATTGATCAATATGTGGGTGTTGAATCGGGTATCCTCGACATGCCGATCGCTCAGTTAGACTTCCTAGCTGATGATGTTCACTTCCCTAAGTTGATGATTACAGGAGCAGCTGAACGCGTCCTTGAAATTGAAGGAGCAATTCCGAGCGACTGGTACCAACGCTACAATATCGTCAAGAGCGAACCCTACTATCTCGAATTCAACCCTAAAGAATCCAGCAAGGGCCTGGCCCTCGAACACCTCTGCGGTATTTTAGACGTCGACCAGTCCCAAAGCATGGCCTTCGGAGACCAAGAAAATGACCTCTCCATGATCGAATGGGCAGGCTGTGGCATCGCCATGGGCAACGCCATCCCCGCCCTCAAAGACATCGCCGATTACGTCACCCACGACAACAACACCGACGGCATCGAACACGCCGCCAAAACATTGGTGTAAAAAGGGTGTGAGACTTGGCGAGAGAAAATGCAGCTCTCGCTTGCAGACTGCCAGCCTGCTTTTGGCGGCTCTTTGTGCAGATAGCAGCTGTCATTTTGCGCTCAGAGGGATCCGAGTGCAAATAGAAGAGTGCAATCTGCATTCAGCGGCTCTGAGCGCAAATAGAAAATCACAGTTTTCGTTCAGCGGCTCTGAGCGCAAATAGCAGCTCGCAATTTCCCTTCATAAGTCCTGTCTGCAAATAGCCGGGGTCTATTTGCATTCGAACATCTTATATGCAAATAGAGCGGGGAAGACCTGTAACCTGTGCCAGGAAAGCTGGCCAAGTTCCAAATAGGGGCCTGGAGTGTGTGTCGGCAAGCCCCAATCCTCAATCGAAGACCTGGAGTGTGTGTCGGCAAGTTCCAATCCTCAATCGAAGGCCTGGAGTGTGTGTTGCCAGCGTTCAACTTCCAAACATGACCTTGGAGTGTGGCTTGGCAAGTTCCAATCCCCAAACAAGCCCTTTGATTGTGTATTGCCGTCCCCTACCCCCTAACCCTCAGTCCAAGAATCAAAAACAAAGGAGGAGCTTTAGCTTGCTCGAGAAAATTTACCATATTTTTCAGTCTTATGAAGCCCAGCCTCTAGGGATCAATAAATATTATGCGGTCTTAATTCCCTTGCTTGTCATTGATGAAGAGCTCTATATTCTCTATGAGAGTCGGGCGGCCGGCATTTCCCAGGCGGGGGACACGTCTTTTCCTGGCGGTCGGGTCGAGGAGGGCGAGAGCTTTAAGGAGGCCGCGATTCGTGAAACAGTGGAAGAATTAGGCTTGACTCCCGATAAAATTGCGCTTTTGGGTGAGATGGATTATGTTGTGGAGCGCGACCGAGTGATTGCTTGCTTCGTGGCCCAATTGAACATTGATAGCTTGGAAGACTTAGCAGTCAACCCGGATGAAGTGGCCTATCCTTTCTTGGTGCCCTTCATGAAACTCTTCCGCCAAGAAACCAAGACCTACACCTTTAGCCATGAGCTCCAGATCGACGCGGACTTTCCCTACGAGAAGATTCCTGGGGGCAAGGCCTATCCTTTCCGCAATCGCCAAGTAACGGACCAGGTGCCCTTCTATGATGTGGATGATGAGGTTCTCTGGGGCTTAACTGCCCGGCTCACCGAACGCTTGATGGATATTGTCCGAACGGGCGAGGCCGATATTTTTTCTGGAAAGCTTTGATTAGACTGAGGAGACACTAATGCACGAAAAAAAAGTCTACCGCCTAGCTATTGTCAGCCTGCTAACGGCTGTCTTGTTGCTACAAACCTTTATCCCTTGGCTGGGCTATATTCCTTTAGGGCCTATTAGTATTACCATTGTTCAAATTACCGTCATGCTGGGGGCCAGCCTCTTCGATAAGCAGGTGGGAACCATGCTAGGAGGGATTTGGGGTGTCCTGGCTTGGTTGCGCCATCTGGTTCAACCGACCGTGGTTTCGCCGGTCTTTATTAATCCCCTAGTTTCGGTCCTGCCCCGGCTTTTGACCGGTTTTTTGACGGCGGTCTTAGCCAGCTACTTGAGGAAAAAGTTCTCTGGACGCTGGGTTTATGCCTTGATTGGGGCTGTGGGCGCCCTTTGTAATACGGGGCTCGTGATGGGAGCTATCTACCTCTTTGCCCGGGCGGCCTATGCTCAGGCCTTGGGAGTGAGTGAAGCGGCCATTCTTCCCATTATCTTAGGGGTGGTCCTGACGAATGGTCTGGCTGAAATGCTGGCCTCTGCCCTGGTCTTGCCCCTGCTCGCCCAAGCCCTTCAAAAAGTACTCAAATAAAATTCTACTGAAAAAGGAAGCGATTGTAATGAAACACTGCAAGGAAACGCGTGTTGTCCAAACCCACCGCATTATGCCCCAAGAAACCAACAGTTTCGGCAATATGTTTGGGGGCCAGCTTTTGTCCCTCGTTGACAATAGTGCCTCCGTCTCGGCATCGAGAATGTCGCGGACAGTTGTGATGACGGCAGCTATGGATAAGATGAACTTTCTTGCGCCCCTCCCCGAAAATGATTCCGTCTGCGTGGAGAGTTTTGTCTCTGGAGTGGGCAAGAAGAGCTGCGAGGTTTTTGTCAAAGTCCTTGGGGAACACTTAGCCACGGGTGAACGTTATATTGCGGCGACTTCATTTATGACCTTTGTCGCGATTACGGATGACCCTGATTTTCGCATGCCTGAGATCGTGGCGGATAGTGAGGAAGAGGCCATGATCTGTTCGGGCTATGACCAACGCCGGCAGGAACGTCTCAGCCAGCGCCAGGCCGACCAAGCCCTCCACGAGAAGTTGACCAAGCAAGTCTTCTGGTTGGACGAGGACTACTACAAGTCCGGAAATTAGAGTTGACTTTCTCTAGAAATTCGGTCACAATAGAAGCAAGCTGCAGACCAGTAGTGTTGCTATGGGTGAAGAGAGTGTTTGGTGCTGGGAAAACACCCCCTCTGGCAAGATGAACCTCCTGCATGTTACTGGCTTGGAAACAAGCTACGGGGGCGCCCCGTTACGGCGCAATGAGTGAAGTGATAAACTTAACGAAGGTGGTACCGCGGATTTTCCGTCCTTTTAGGATGTGGGAATCTGCGTTTTTTTATGGAGAAAAGGAGAGACAAATGAGTCAAGAAGAAACAAACCTACAACAAACAGATTTTTCCAAGTGGTACTTACAAAGTATTCAGAAGGCAGACCTTTTTGCCTATGGGCCTGCCCGGGGGACCATGATTTTCAAGCCCAATGGTTATTTCTTATGGAAACAAATTAAAAAAGGCCTGAATGACCAATATGAAGCGAGTGGGGTTGAAGAGGTTTACTTTCCAATGTTGATCCCGCAAAGCTTCTTTGAAAAGGAAGCGGACCACGTGGAAGGCTTCGCCCCTGAACTGCCTTGGGTGACGAAGGCAGGGGACGAAGAGTTAGAAGAACCGCTAGCCCTCCGTCCAACTTCAGAGACCCTCTTCGGCAATGCCATGAGCGACTGGATTAATTCTTACCGCGACCTGCCGATGGAACTCAACCAATGGGCCAATGTCTTCCGCTGGGAGAAACGGACCTTCCCCTTCCTGAGAACGTCTGAATTCCTCTGGCAAGAAGGCCACTGTGCCTATGCGACAGCTGAAGAAGCCCATGAGCGCGTCCTCCACTTCTTGAAGATTTACCAAGATGTCGTGGAAGATCTCCTGGCCATGCCAGTTTACACAGGGGAGAAGACCCCTTCCGAACGCTTTGCTGGCGGGGACAATACCTATTCGCTCGAAGCGATGATGAAGGACACGAAGGCTGTTCAAGCTGCGACTTCTCACTTCTTAGGAACAAACTTTGCTGAAGCCTTCGACATCAAGTTCTTAAATGAAGATAATGAACATGTTCACACTTATACCTCCTCTTGGGGCGCTTCGACACGCTTGATCGGGGCGATGATTATGACCCACGGCGACGAAAGAGGGGTTGTCTTCCCACCTAAGATGGCACCTGTCCAAGTGGCCCTCCTGCCAGTCGGCAATCTGAAGAAGAACCCACAAGTCCTAGAGAAATTGCGTGAAATCGAAGAGGAACTGAAGGCAGCGGGCTTCCGCGTTAGCTTAGATGATTCCAACAACTCACCTGGCTACAAGTACAATGAAGTTGAAGTGAAGGGAGTTCCACTCCGTCTCGACTTTGGCCCTCGTGATATGGAAAACAACAGCTGCATGATCAAGATGCGCGACCAAGAGGACAAGGAATCTGTTGCTTTAGAAGATCTCGTTACAACGGTCCAAGACAAGCTAGACGCTATGCAGACGCGCCTTTACGAAAAAGCCGACCAATTCCGTAAGGCCAACGAGCACTATGATATCGACACTATGGAAGACCTCCAAGCCCACCTCGACAAGTGCCATGAAGAAGGCCAATACCCAGGCTGGGTGCTAGCTGGTTGGGACGGCACGGAAGAATCCGAAGCTGCGGTTAAGGAAGCCACAGGTTTTACCACCCGGAACATTCCTTTCCACGCTCCTGTTGAAAAAACTGTCGACCTTTACTCAGGTAAACCTGCTAAATACACAGTTTGGTATGCCCGTGCTTATTAATTAGAATCTAGAAAAACTGAAAGCCAGCAAAACACTCTTATTGGGGTATTTTGCTGGCTTTTTTTGGTTTTTAAATTTCGCTAAATTATGTAGGTGCGCATCCGTTTCGCTTTTGAATTTGATCGTTGAAGAGCCATGGCACCGGCTCGAGCCAAGGTCTCTCGCCTAGCGAGCTTCAAAGGGCTAGTAAGGCTTACGCCAACTATCCCTAATTCACATCGCTTGCTGGTTCATGGCTAACGATCAAATTCAAAGCTGCACTACTGCTTACAAGTAAATGATACAGAAATTATATCTTAATTTACTAGATTACCAGCATTAAAATATCGATCTCCTTATTTTTGAGGGATGGATAATCGTTAACTTTTGAAAAACTGCTTGATTAGCAAGTAGCTGACAGGGAACTTTTTAATGAGGCGTCCGTTTGCGAGTAGGGTCTTGGCAAGTTGCGAATGATGATCTTGTTTGCGAGTAGGGTCTTGGCAAGTTTCGAATGCGGCCTCCGTTCGCAAGTAGACTTATGCCAACTCGCAAACGGGGCTCCGATTAGCAAATAGGGTCGCGCTAATTCGTGAATGCCCCTCGTTTAGCAAGTTGACCTCCTGCTAGGCAAGCTGCTTAGCCTCACCATAATGAAAACAAGCTAGCGAGGCCCTTGCTAGCTTGTTGATCCTTATATTATATTTTTACACATTAACTGCGCCATATTTTACTTGGACTTGGCTTGGCAATCCGCATTCGGACCTTTTGATTGTGGGTTGATCGTCCTCGATCCACACTTCCGATGTTTGCTTAAAGGTTGATCGCTACTAATCCACACTCTCGGTGGTTGTTTAAAGCTTGGGAGCTGCCAACCCACACTCCTGGGATTTGATTGTGGCTTAAGCTGGCCTTATCACTTTGCCTCCAGTCATTCAAAGTCTGGAGGCAACTGCTCACACCCTATAGTCGGGTTCAGGCTAGCAGAAATAGCTCCTCTTCACAAAGATCCGCCGAAGACTTGCAGCCTTCTCTGTCTCTTTGCTCCAGAGGTCTATTTCTCCCGCTAGCCTTCACACCCTTATTTAATTTCGATCCAGGTGTTTTGTTTGATTTCGGGGAAGGGTTTGTCTTCGATGTAGATGGTGCCTGGGATGTCGGCTTCTGTGGCACCGTTGGCTTTGAAGGTGACGTGGTTGATGGTGCGGAGGTTTTTCTCAGCGATGTCGCCGACTGCGGTGATTTCGAAGCATTGACCGGAGATGCATAGGCACTGGCCGGTTTCGATATGGCCGGGGAAGTCGATGTCCGTGATGAGGACGCTGTAGTTTTTGACTTCGGACATGACGTCGGCGTTGGAGAATACGAGGAGGAGTTTTTCTCCGAGGAAGCGGTCAACGGCTTGGCCGACATTGGCGATTTTGGCTTTGAATTGTGTTGGCATATAGGTTCTCTCCTTTGCTTAAATACGGGGGTTAAAAAATCTCTTTCCCTTCAAGTATAACTTAGTCTTATTGCAATGACAACGCATACATTTGGAAAGAACATTTAAAAAAATGAGTCTATGATCCGGAATTATTTTTAGAAAGAGGGTCGTCATTTAAAAAAGAGGCTGGACCTTTTGTCCTAGCCTCTTGATTAAGCATTCTATAGGAGCCCGGCCAATTCTGGTAACCAGAGCGAGATGGCTGGGACGTAGGTGACGAGGAGTAAGCCGGTGAGGATTGCTCCATAGTAGCTGAGCATGTAGGGCATAACGTCTGCCAGGGTCGACTTGCCGACGCGGATGGCGACGAAGAGGGTGTTGCCGACCGGTGGGGTGATGTTCCCGATACAGAGGTTGTAGACCATGATAATCCCGAAGTGGACAGGAGACATACCAAAGGAAGTTGCGATTGGTAAGAAGATGGGCGTGAAGATCAGGATAGCTGGGGTCACGTCCATGAAGGTCCCTGAAATTAAGAGAATAATGTTGATGATCAACATGATCGCCAGTGGGTTCTCGGTGGTGCTGGGTAGGGCACCTGCAATGGCTTGGGGAATGCCGGTGAAGGCCATGACCCAGCTGAGAATATTTGAAACCCCAATCAGGAAAACAACCATACCGCTGGTTTCGGCACTATCAACCAGAATTTTGTAGAGGTCTTTCAAGCTAATGGACCGGTAAACCACAACGGAGATAAAGAGGGCGTAGATAACCGCAATGGCAGAGCCTTCTGTTGCGGTGAAGACGCCGGCGATGATCCCGCCGATAACAACCACGATAAGGGAGAGGGGCAGGAGGGCA
Source organism: Aerococcus sanguinicola (assembly GCF_001543145.1). Taxonomy (NCBI): domain Bacteria; kingdom Bacillati; phylum Bacillota; class Bacilli; order Lactobacillales; family Aerococcaceae; genus Aerococcus; species Aerococcus sanguinicola. The sequence goes on from NZ_CP014160.1 coordinate 1,039,390, forward strand.
TCCAGGGTGGCCTTGCCCAGGCGTTTCCAGTCGAAGGGACGTTGGTCACCCAGGTAGCCTTTTTTGCGGGCCATGATGAAGGCGACGACCATACAGGCTAAAGTCCAGATCAAGCCAGGCAGGTAGCCGGCCATGAAGAGGGCAGCGACTGAGGTCCCACCAGAAACTAGGGAATAGGTAATTAAGGCATTGGATGGGGGAATTAAGAGTCCGCTCGGTGCAGAGGCCCCGTTGGTAGCAGCGGCTAGGTCCATGTCGTAACCCTGTTCGCGCTCGCCGTCTTGAACCATGCCGCCGACTGCTGCCGCGGCTGCTGCGGCTGAACCTGAGATGGCGCCGAAGAGGGCATTGGCCCCCACGTTGGTGAGTAGGAGCGAGCCAGGAATCTTACCTACGATGGCTTCCACGAAGTTCACCAGGCGCTTGGCGATCCCGCCTTGGTTCATGATATTCCCTGCTAGGACGAAGAAGGGAATGGCGACTAGGGTAAAGGTTGAAGTCCCGGAGAAGATCCGCTGGGCAGCGGTGATCACTGTTGTTTCCAAGGACATCGTTGGTAGGATCGCGCCAATCGCTGAAATCCCAATCGCAATCGCAATCGGAATCCCTAAGACCAAGAGGATGGCCAAGAGGGCGATCATAATAATTAAAGATTGAATAGCCATTAGTTGTCTGCCTCCTTCGTTGACTGGTCTAAAGCGACGGGTTTTTGATAGATATCATAAATGTTTAAAATGCTGTAGATGGCAATAAAGAGCCCACTCAGCGGGATAACCGCATAGAAGTAACCCATCGGCACCGAAAGGGAGGAAGACATTTGTCCCATGGTGAGGGAAGTGATTTCAATCCCCCCATAGATCAAAACGACCACCGCAAAGACGAAGATGAGCCCTTCACTGAGAAGGTTGAGGGTCTTTTGGGTCTTAGGTGAAAAGCGTTCCAAGACCACAGGAATGTTCATATGCTCCCGCTTGCCGAAGACATAGGCAGCCCCGAACATGGTCACCCAGGCGAACATATAAGAAGCTAGTTCTTCTGACCAGGTCGAGGGGGCATGGAGGAGGTAGCGGGTGAATACTTGCCAGACTGTTAAGAGGGTCATCAAGCCCAAGGTGACGGCATTGAAGACACGCATGATCTGGTCTAGAATATGTCTAATTTTTTGCATCTGCCTGCGCCTCCTTATCTTCAGCCTTGACGGTCTTAGCCTTTTCTTCGATTTGTTTGTAGATTTTCTCTAGGGAAGGGTTGGCCTCGAGGACTTCTTTGTGGAGAGGCATGACCGCTTCACGGAAAGGCGCTGTATCGGGATAGTTGAACTTAACGCCCATGTCTTTTTCAGCTTTTTCCCGGGCTTCTTCTACTTTTTCTTGCCAAGCTTGGTGTTGGGTATCCTGCATAATTTGGAAGCCCTTGTCGAAGATTTTCTTGTCTTCAGCTGGCAGTTCATCGAGGAAGCGGCTGTTGACGATCACTTCGTCGGGGATCATTTGGTGGAGGGTATAGGAATAATTCTTCACAATGTCCCCGTGGCCGTTCTCAGTCAGAGCAAGTTCGTTGTTTTCAGCTCCGTCGATCACGCCCGACTGGATAGCGGTGTAGACATCCCCGAAGCCCATTGGTGTCGCAGAGCCGCCGAGGAGTTCCATCATGCGGACATTGGTAGGGGATTGTTGGACCCGGATCTTGAGCCCAGAGAGGTCAGAAGGTTTCTCGATTGGTCCCTTGGTTACATAGAAGTTCCGGGTACCAGCGTCTAACCAAGCCTTGGTGATGAAACCTGATTCTTCCGTCCCATTGAAGATCGGACCGACGATTTCAGGATCATTCATCACGGCATGGTAAATTTCTGGAGTTTCAAAGAGATAGGGTAGGTTGAAGATCTGGAACTGTTGGTTGAAGGTTTCCAAGATAGAGTTGGAAGCCACCGTAATCTCAATAGCACCGGTCTGGGTGAGCTGGACCATATTGGTTTGGGTCCCCAAGAGCTCACTAGGGTAGATTTGGACATCATACTTGTCCCCTAGCTCCTGTTCAATGTACTTCTCGAATGCTTCCATCCCGATATGGGTGGGGTGGTTGGACGACTGGTTATGGGCAATGCGGATAATCCGCTGCTTCTGTTCGGCCTGTACTTGCACAGGTAAAACAACCATGACAAGGACGCTTAAAAGGCTCAAAATAATAGCAAATTGACTGAATAAACGCCGCTTTTTCATGTGTAATCACACTCCTTCATAAAATATGGTCACCATCCCGAAAGATGATGACGCTTACACACTATTATACAATAAAGTTAAGCTGAGTTGTTAATCGTTTTCATTAATAATTTCTCAGATTATGAAAACTGGGATTAATAGATATGAACTGGATTCTAGCTTAGATGACTTGGGGAGAGCATCCACTCCTGGTCATATCTAACTGTATTTTATGTTTTTATATGAAATAGAAAGGTGTAAAAAAATCCCCTTAAACTAACTGTACTTTTTGCATAGCTAATCTAAGGGGGGAAGATCACTGATGTTTTATTTATTGTTTTTTAAATCCTGGCAAAGGGCTTGGCAGTATTCGGATCCGCTGGCGGGGCCGCCGAGGTCAGCAGTGAGCTTTTCTTTCTGGCTGAGGACTCGGTCTAGGCTCTGGCGGATTTTTTGGGCGCAGTCTGTTTGGCCGATGTGGTCGAGGAGGAGGCAGGCGCTCAAAATCATGGCGGTAGGGTTGGCCTTGCCTTGGCCGGCGATGTCAGGGGCTGAGCCGTGGACGGCTTCGAAGATTGCCAAGTTATCGCCGATATTAGCGCCGGGGACCAGGCCCAGGCCACCGATCAGGCCTGCCATGAGGTCGGAGAGGATGTCGCCGTAGAGGTTTTCCGTGACGATGACATCGAACTGCTTGGGGTTGATCACTAATTGCATGGCCATGTTATCGACCAGGACTTCTTTGAGCGGAATCTCTGGGTAGTCCTGGGCGACTTGGCGGGCGGTGTCCAGGAAGAGGCCATTGCTGAGCTTCATGATATTAGCCTTGGTGACCACTGTGACATGGCGGCGATGGTGGTCTTGGGCATAGTCGAAGGCCTGGCGGATGATCCGTTCGGAAGCTTGGCGCGTGATGATCTTGATGCTATGCATGACATCGTCCGAAATCTTCTCTTCAACGCCGGCGTAGAGGTCTTCAGTATTTTCCCGGAAGAGGACCAGGTCCAGGTCGTCGAAGAGGGCGGGAACTTGGCCCAGTGAGCGGACAGGACGGAGGTTGGCGTAGAGGTCGTACTTCTTGCGCAAGGCTACGTTGGCACTGCGGAAGCCCGTCCCAATTGGTGTCGTCATGGGGCCTTTGAGGGCTAAACCATTGGCTTCGATGCTTTGGTAGACAGGGTCAGGAATCAGCTCACCCGTCGCCTCATAGACGGCTTGCCCAGCTTCTTGGACATCCCACTGAATATCCGCTCCGGCTGCCTCTAGGACTTGGACGGTATAGTCGGCAATCTCAGGGCCGATGCCGTCACCAGGAATCAAGGTTACTCGAGTCATTTGGAATCGCTCCTTTGTCTATATTTTACCCCCATTATGCCAGAAAAAATGCCCAATTGCGACCAGTATCCTGACTTGCTAGCTAGACAGGGAGGTGATAAAATAAAGACAATGCAGTCGTGTATAAAGGGTGTGAGACTTGGCGTTTAGGCTTGGATGATTGGAGCAAGTCAGAATAAGAGCGAAGTATTCGCTCGTTTCTGACTTGTGAAATCACTCCAAGCCTGCCAAGTCGAACCCGACTAAAGGGTGTAAGCAAGAGTGATTAACTTTGGATGCTTGCACGTTTCCAACTTGCGAAAGCACTTCAAGTCTGCAACTGAGAACCCAACTATTTTGGAGGATATGAAATGAAAATCAAAGCAATCGAGCGGATGGCTCTCAAGCTCTTACTTTTGACGGCCTTGCTCGTTTTAATTATTGTCAACTGGCAGAGTACTCTGTCGATCTTTGCTACCTTGCGTGGGGTGGCCTACCCCCTCATCTTGGGTTGTGCCATTGCCTATGTGGTCAACATCTTGATGAGTAAATATGAGAAGTGGCTCTTTCCCAATACGGAAAAAGCCTGGTTGGATGGCCTCCGCCGCGGCCTAGCGATGTTCTTGGCCTTCCTGACCATCATCCTAGTTGTGATTTCTGTTCTCATGTTGGTAGTGCCCCAAGCGGTCAATGCGGTGACCACCTTTATCTATGCGGTCCCTGCCCTAATCCGCGATGTGGAGCGCTTCTTCTTTGACCTGGCGGACCGTTTCCCGCAGGTGCTGACCATGATCAACCGGATCGATTTCGATATTCAAAATATTACCCAACGTGTAGGCCAGGCGGCAACAAGCTTTGCCCAGTCCACCCTCCAGTCCCTGCTTGCCATGGCCGCAACTTCAGCTTCAGCCGTGATGAACTGGGTTTTGGGTCTCATGTTCTCGGTCTACCTGCTCTCTTCTAAGGAGAAATTAGGCAAGCAGTTCCGCCACCTGGTGACTAACTATTGCACTCCCCGCCACAGTAACTTTATCTTGAATGTGGTCGGCTTGGCCCACCACAGTTTCTCCAACTTTATTGCGGGGGAAACTGTTGAAGCAGCGATCCTGGGCTCCTTGGTGGCAGCTGGGATGTGGGTCCTTCAATTGCCCTACGCTGGGATGATTGGGGCTTTAACCGCGGTTCTAGCCTTTATCCCTATCCTGGGGGCCTATGTGTCCGCAGGGATCGGCGCTTTGCTTCTCCTCACTAATTCCTTCTCGCAGATGGTCATCTTCTTGATCTTTATCGTGGTGATCCAACAATTGGAGGGGAACCTGATCTATCCATTCGTTGTCGGCAATTCCATCGGCTTACCTGGCCTCTGGGTCCTAGTTGCCGTCACCATCGGCGGGGGTGTAGCTGGCGCCCTCGGCATGATCCTGGGCGTTCCGCTGGCCTCCATGTTCTATCTCATGGTCCAAAAAGACATGCGCTACCGCGACCGCTTACAGGGCATGGGAGCTAGCCAGGAAAAAGCCAAGATCCCCTTCCTCGAATCCCTCTACCAGTCTGATTACCTGGACCAGCTAGAGGACTAAATCGTATTCTGATAAAGCTTAACCGCTCTTCTTCCTGGAGAGCGGTTTTATTTATGACTAAGTAAAAATTATTCAAAAGGTTTTTTCTTGTTAAGCGAAGGTGTAGCTAAGCAAACAAAGAATTAAAATGTATTAAAACAAGCCTCCCCTCGGACCAAGCTGGCCCGAGGGGAGGCTTTTGGGTATTAAACTGTAAGCATATAAAGATCAAATGCAAAAGCAAAATGGACGTTTAGCGATCTTAGCATTTACAGCCTTAATTTTATTGGTGCTTAGCTAATGAGCCCATTGGATCCCATGGGGCGAGGTGGATCGGCTCTTGGTCGTACTTGCCTTGCCAGTCGCTTGGCAGGTAGCGGCTAGGGAGGGTGATTTGATAGTTGTATTCATCGAACCACTTGTCGGACATGCTGAAGATACCGTCGTCACCGACCTTCTTGCCCCAGCTGTTTTCAACCTTCCAGTTGATGGCTTGGCCGTCCGCGTCTAGGTCGACACCGACCAGCACCATGGCATGGGTGAGGACGCTGACGCCGTAGTCGAGGCGGGCTTCCTTGCTGAGATTTAGGCTGTCGCCGAGAGTGGCTTCATAGTCGAAGAGATCGGTGTCCATGATCCCCCACTTGTTGTAGCTGGACTTGCCCACATCGCAACCAAACCAGACAGGAACCCCATCCTTGATGGCTGCAATGGCTGCTTCCTTGAGCACGTCGATCGGCGCATTGAGGTACTTAATCGGTTTTTCTTCGGCGATAGTACCCAGATAGTCTACGGTAAAGGTCTTGCCATAGGGTTTGTCTTGGGTTGGGGCGTTGATCAAGCTGACCATATCTTCCGTTTCGATGCCGCCGTAGTCTTGGAAGAAGCTTTGTGGAGTCAAGTCTTGGAGCTTGTGGTAGTTGCCGTCCTTGTCGCGGTAGCTGTAGTCGAAGACTTCAGGAACGGGCCCCAATGCTTTGACGAGTAATTGGTAGACAAAGTAGAGCTGTTGGTCGCGTTTCTTCGCTAAGTCGTCCTGGCTTTGGCCAGCTTGGCCAGCTTGGGCGGCTTGGCGGAGTTCATAGGCGAATTCCCGAAGCTTGTTATTGAGCGTTTCGTTGAGTAAGCGGGTGTTTGAGGAGTGGAAGCTTTCTGGCATAACTTCTTTCGGCACACTCCCGTATTTATTAAGGATGCCGGCGAACATTTCCCATTGGCCGCCATCTTCTTGTGGGGCTTGGAGGAGGTGCCAGATGAGCCGGTCATTGAGGTCGCGGTCAGCTGTCTCGATGATGCTATTGAGGAAGTAATTGGCTTTCTCAAGCTTGTCCCAGAAGAGGGTGTAGTTTTGTGAGAATTCGAAACTTTCCAGGTTGAGTTTTTCCATCACATGGACGCGGGCCGTGTTGAGGGCAGAGAACATCCAGCAGCGGCCGCTCGATTTTTGGTCAGTGATTTTCCCACGCTTGGTTTCTTCAGAGAAGGCGAAGGGATGTTGGCGGCGGACGTCTGCGTTCAAGCTGGCCTCTTGGATCCCGACCTGGTGGATGGCATGTTGGCTGGCCCGGTTGGTCGGGTCTTTTTCATATTTTTCTTTAAAAGCTTGTCTAAGTTCTTGGTTAATCATTCGAATCGCTCCTTTATTAAGCTAGATTACAGTATTATTCTAACAAAGACTGATCCAGTTGACAATTAGGGTAACCTAAAATACTCCTGGGCAATTTTGAAAAATAGCGAATGCAAGTTCGCCTCATTTTTGCTAGAATAGAAGCAGACTTTTTTCGGATGGGGGTAGCGGGATGCAAGTTATTTTTTCTTTGATATTATTACTGAGTCTAGGCTTTATGTTTTATTATTGGCAGCGAAGTTTGACCAAGCGACGGATTACGGCCTTTACGGCATTGAATGGGGTCTTGGGCCTGATTGCGACCAATGACCTCAAGGCAGCCCTCGCGACTTTTGCAGTCTTGAGCGCTATCTTCTCGGCCTTGAATATTAGACGGAATAAGCGCTGGCGGAACTTGGCCGTTATCCTGGCGGTAGTGTCAACGGTGATCCTCTTGGTAGTGTCGGCTAGTCCGGCGCCTCAGAAACTGCCGGGCGATGCGGGCCAAACTTCCTATTCTCAAGCCCAGCGCTCGGCTTCGTCAGAGAGCGGCAGCCAGGCATCTTCTGCTTCCCAGTCGGGGGATGACAAACTCCACTACCCCGAGCTTCCTGCCCAAACAGAGGAGGGGAGCGAAGACCTGCCGGGTAAGGATCGGACGGCGCCGCCAGCCCCCATGATCCGGAGCCCGAAGCAGGGGGTGTGGTGCCCCAGGTTCCGGCTGACCAAGCCTATGTGGCCGTCAACAGCAACATCCCTCACTTCAGCAACGCAGACATCTCCTCCACCCAGGCCTATGAGGACTATGGACAGTTGGATGCTTACGGTCGAGTAACGGCGGCCAATGCGGTCCTGGGCCAGGAGCTCATGCCGGACGAGGACCGGGGAGATATCTCATCAATTCGTCCGACTGGTTGGAAGCAGGCTAAGTACCCCAGTGTGGATGGGGGCTGGCTTTACAATCGCAGCCACTTGATTGGCTACCAGTTGACTGGAGAGAATGCCAATATCCGCAACCTGATGACCGGCACCCGCTACTTCAATGTGGAAGGCATGCTTCCCTTTGAGAACTATGTGGCCAATTATATTGAAGAAACGGGCAACCATGTCCGCTACCGGGTGACCCCAGTCTTTGAAGGGGAGAATATGTTGGCGTCCGGCGTCTATATGGAGGCCTTCTCCATTGAAGACAACGGAGAAGGCATTAAATTCAATGTCTTTGTGCCCAACCGCCAACCCCAGGTCGCTATCGACTACCGGACCGGTGCCAGTCGCGGCCAGGAAGGGCCCCTAGAAGAAGATGAGCTTCCTAAGCTTCCTCAAGAATAAAAAGATCATTATCCATTCAAAAAATCCAGGTGCAAACAGACCGGCACCTGGATTTTTTGTGGGGATTACTGATTGTTTATAGTAGGCTTCTGGCTATCGATAGGAACTTCTTGGCTGGTCCCTTCTTGATTAGCTGCTTCTGGCTGACTGTTAGAGGAGGCTTCAGAGTCTGGCTTTGAGCTTGAAGCGCCGTCAGCATTATCTTCAACAATGGGTTGGGTTTGACCTGATTTGACTTCCTGGCTCTCTTGGCTAGCGGCAGGTTCTTCGGCTTCTTCTTCGCGGCTCACCTTATTACAGGCGACCAGGCTGACGAGAGAGGAGGCAGAGGCCTAGTTTCAATCGATTCTTCATATCTTTAACTCCTAATTTTTCTTTGTTTGTCGGGTTCACGCTTAGTCTATCACAGTTTTTTTATGAAGGGGAGGGGAAAGGGACATGTTTTTAATTTTCAAGTGGTCGATTTGTAAATCTTGGGTGAAGAAGGGCCAGCTATTTAGGGCATTATTGCTGGTTTTCTGTCTTTTTTGCGATCTTTTAAGTATTCTTTCCTTTACAAGGGCGAGAAGCGAGCAACTTGCTTTTTTTGCTAGCTTTTATGGTGGAAAGATTTACGTATCGAAAAAGAAAGGTCAAGCCTCTCGATAAAGGGCTTGACTTCGAAGTTTAAGCCAATCCCGATGCTTTGGCGAAGCTTGAAAGGGGCGATAAGCTGACCAATCTTTACAGAGGCTCGCCAAGAGCATTTGAAGACAAGAAAGAGATTTCTTATACTGAAGGCGCAATGAGCTCTCGGAGGCGCGCTAGCTTGGATGATCCGTTGGCCGGACTTATTGTAGCCTTTCTTACAAGAAGTAAGATGTTTGCTTTTGAACTTGTCATAAAGATGATAGAATAGAAGTTAAGAACATTGAATACTACTTGTAATCCAGAGAAGGGTGGTAAGTGCATGTTGAAGATTTACAACACCTTAACCAATCAAAAAGAAGAATTTAAAGCCATTGAAGAGGGCAAGATTTCCATGTATGTGTGTGGACCAACTGTCTACAATTATATTCATATTGGGAATGCCCGCAGTGTCGTTGCCTTTGATACCATCCGCCGTTATTTCTTATACCGCGGCTATGACGTTAACTTTGTGTCCAACTTTACAGATGTTGACGACAAGATCATCAACCGGGCCAATGAAGAAGGCATTAGTGCCAAGGAAGTGGCGGATAAGTACATTGAAGCCTACTATGCCGACACCGATGCCCTCAATGTGATGCGGGCGACCCGCAATACCCGGGTGGTGGAGACCATGGACGATATTATTGCCTTCGTGGAAGACCTGATCGCTAAGGGCTTTGCCTATGAGCTCGATGGCGATGTCTACTATCGGGCCCGCCGTTTCGACCACTATGGCTGCCTGTCTGACCAGTCCATTGATGACTTGCGCGAGGGGGCCAGCGAACGGGTAGGGATCGATTCCCAGGCCAAGAAGGAAGACAGTGTGGACTTTGCCCTGTGGAAGGCGGCTAAGCCAGGCGAACCTTCTTGGGAATCGCCTTGGGGCCAAGGCCGTCCAGGCTGGCATATCGAATGCTCGGTCATGGCAACCAAGTATTTGGCCGATACCATTGACATCCACGGCGGGGGCCATGACTTGATCTTCCCCCACCACGAGAATGAAATTGCCCAGTCGGAAGCTAAGACGGGCCAGCCTTTTGCCCATTATTGGATGCATAATGGTTTTGTGACGATTGGTGATGATGGTGAGAAGATGAGTAAATCCCTAGGGAACTTCGTCTTGGCGCACGATTTAATTGAGAAGGTGGATCCACAAGTCATCCGCTTCTTCCTATCCAGCGCCCACTACCGCAGTCCCCTTAAATTCAGCGAGTCAAGTCTTGACGATGCACGGAAGAATTTAGAACATCTCCGGATTGCTTATCAGAATATCAACTACCGCCTAAAGGATGCGGTTGACCAGCTGGCTGATGATGATGTGGCCTTGGTCAAGCGCGACCAGTTCCAGGTGGACTTTATCGAGGCCATGGATGATGACATTAATGCGCCGAATGGCTTGACGGTAATCTATCAATTGATGCGGGAGATCAACCGTTACTTAGAAGCAGACCAAGTATCTAAAGTAGTGCTTGAAGCCTACCGCGACCTCTATCTCGAATTCTTAGGGATCTTCGGGGTGACCTTCACTGAAGACAAGGAACTCTTGGATGATGATATCCAGGCCCTGATTGAGGAACGTGACCAGGCCCGGGCTAACAAGGATTATGCCCGCAGTGATGCCATCCGCGACCAGTTAAAGGCAGAAGGGATCATCCTAGACGATACCCCTCAAGGCACCCGCTGGAGAAGAAGTGAGTAGATGAAGGACCAAGCGATCAAACAACTGAGTGGCTTGCCCCTGGCCTATATGGGGGATGCCGCTTGGGAAATCTGTGTCCGTCAGACCTTACTGGAACGCGGGCTCACCCGGCCTAAAGACCTCCACCGAGAGGCTACTGCCTATGTGAGTGCACGCGGCCAAGCCCAGGCCATGGAGGTCCTACTTGAAGGTGACCGCTTGACTGAGGAAGAGATCCGCATTTATAAGCGGGGACGGAATGCCTCCCCCCATACGTCAGCCAAGAATGCCAGCAAGCAGGACTACCGGGTGGCGACGGGTTTTGAAGCCTTGATGGGTTACTTGTACCTGATCCAGCCCCAGGGACGTTTTGAAGACTTGAGCCAGGAATGTCTGGCGATTATAGAGGAGCGAATTGACCATGAAAGAAAGTAAAAGTTCCGACCAAGATTTTGTGATAGGCTTCCATAGCGGCATGGAGGTCTTGGAACACTCGGACCGGGACGTCAACAAGGTCTTTATCCAAAAAGGCCTCCAAGACAAACGCCGCCAGCAGATTGTCCGCGCCTGTAAGAAGGAAGGGGTGACCTTCCAGGAGGTGCCCAAGGCCAAGCTGGACCAGCTGAGTGATGGGGGCAACCACCAAGGCCTAGTAGTGGCAGTAGCTGCCTACCAATATGCCAGCCTGGAAGACCTCTTCCAGCGGGCCCGCGACCGGGAAGAAGACCCTTTCTTCTTAATGTTAGATGGGATTGAAGATCCCCACAATTTGGGCTCGATCTTGCGGACAGCGGATGCGGTCGGCTGCCACGGCCTGATTATTCCAGAGCGCCGGGCAGTGGGTCTGACCCAGACGGTGGCTAAGACCTCTACCGGGGCGATTGAGCATGTGCCCGTTGCCCGGGTGACCAATCTCTCCCAGTGTGTCCGCCAGTTGAAGGAGGCGGGCGTCTGGGTCTTCGGGACCGACATGAAGGGGCAGAACTATTGGCAGATGGATGCCACCCTGCCTTTAGCCCTGGTGATTGGTAACGAAGGCAAGGGTATTTCGCCTGGCCTCAAGAAACACTTGGACGGCACGCTTGCCATCCCTATGCGCGGCCATGTTCAGAGCCTGAATGCTAGTGTGGCTGCTGCCCTCTTAATGTACCAAGTCTACGCCAAACGTTCTTAACCTGATAGAGGAGGTCAGTATGAAGCGAAACCGATTAATTGTCGATGGTTATAATATGATTGGCTCCTGGCCTCCACTCAAACGGCTCAAGGACCAAGATCAGATCGAGGAGGCCCGGGACCTCTTACTGGAACTCTTGTCTAACTATGCCGCCTACCATAACTACGAGACCTGGGTTGTCTTCGATGCCATGTTCGTTCCCGGCCTCTCCCAGACCTATGACCAGTACAAGCTTCATGTGGTCTATACCGCTGAGAAGGAGACGGCCGATGCCTATATTGAGGCCATGATGGATGAGATGGTGGGAGTCTTGCGCAATGTGACCGTTGCGACCAGTGACTTGGCGGAGCAGCGGATGGTCTTCCAGAAGGGAGCCCTGCGCAAGTCCGCCAACGAACTCTGGCACGACATCCAAAAGACCCAGCTCGACATTAGCCAGGGCGATGAGAACTATGATCCCAACGCCTACCGGCGGATGGTGCCCTGGTCCTACCAACAGATGCGCGACTTGAAGTCTCTCTTAGAGGACCTCTCCAAATAATTTCTTCTGATAAGTAATCCTGCCTAATACTAGGGAGGATACCATGACCACTTGGAAGAACCGTGCTGCTAATGACCATAAACTTTGCCAGGCTGCTAGCCAGGGCCAGGAAGAAGCCTTCAGCGAACTCTACTGGCTCTACCGCCCCTTGATGGGTTACTTCTATCCCCGGGTGCGCGGCTATATGGACTATGATGACTTTCTCCAGGAAGCGGGAAGCCAGCTCTTTGAATGCGTCAACCGCTACCAGGCGGGCGAAGCCGGACAAGCGAGCTTCTACACCTTCTATGCCAACTGCCTGCAGTATTTAATTTGTAATATCTACCGCCACTACCAAACAGAGAAGCGGCGGATGCCCGATCCCTCGGTGTCCATTAACTGCCCCGTCGCTCAACTGGAAGACCAATTGGCCGCCTATGCCCATATCGACCACGATCCCCAAGCTGCTTATGCCTTTCATTATTATCTCGATTGTTTTGAGAGTGCCTTGTCCCCCATGGAGCGGGCCGTCCTAGCAGCTTACTTGGAAGGCCTGGACTGGCAAAACATCGGTAAGCAGCTCGGCATCGGGACGAAGTCTAGCCGTACGGCCTTCTACCGGGCCAAGTCCAAATTGGTCCAGCTCATTAAGGAAAATAAGCCTTGACCACTGACCAATCAAGTTTGACAAAAGCTCCAAAAATCGTTACTATAACCAAGTATATGAAATAAGATAGAAATGGGGCAGCAGTATGGCAACCAAAAAAATTATACTCGCATGCTCAAAGTGTGGCTCCCGTAACTATACAGTGAAGAGCAATCCAGCCAACCGGACAGAACGACTCGAAGTCAAAAAATTCTGCCGCCACTGCAAGGGCCATACTTTGCACCAACAAACCAAGTAAGACAAGAGAGTGTGACAAAAGTCGGCCAGCTCTGGACCAGTGGAATAAACGCCAGAGCTGACTTTTGGAGCAGGTTTAGAAAAATAATTATTTATCAAAGAATAACTGGAGCTTTTGTCCCAGTTAACAAGTAAGATAAGAGAGGAAGCAGAAGATGAGTTTTATCAAAGGAGTCTTTCATGAAATGCGTATGGTTGAATGGCCGTCTGGCAAACAACTCATGCGCGACACAGGAATCGTCTTAATCACCATCCTCATCGCCGCCATCTACCTCGGCGTTGTCGATGAACTAGTCACCATGCTCTTCGGTTGGTTCATTCAATTGTAATAAGGGTGTGAGGGCTGGCGGTTAGCTTTCGTTCACTGGAGCAAGTCACCAAAGCAGTCTGAAAGACTAAAGGGTGTGAAGGCTAGCGGTAGAAATAGGGCTCTGGAGCCAAAAACCAGAGAAGACTGAAGGTCTTCGGCGGATTTTGGTGAAGAGGAACTATTTCTGCTAGCCTAAACCCGACTGCGTCGGAGACTTGTGAAGTGACACGAAAGCTGCCAGACCGAACCCGACTATACAGGGTGTGAGAGGATGCGGTAGAAAGGGACCTCTGGAGTAAAAGACTAGAGAAGGCTGAAAGCCTTCGACAGTCTTTTGCGAAGAGGAGCCCTTTCTGCATCCTCGAACCCGACTAACCAGGGTGAGTGCAAGACCAGCTATTTATAATGGCGTTCCCAATAGACATTGAACACCAGCACACCGTTAAGCGGTAGGCTGGTGTTTTTATTAGAATGAATTTGTAAAGAAAAGAGCACATTATAAAGAGCACACTATATTGTTTACCAATATAGTGTGCTCTTAAGCGTTCGATGCTAAAAAGTCTTTGTGTACTTAATAATATTATTTTAAATCTTATCAGAATTGTTCTTTGCTTGTTCTTTAGCTTCTTGGATATCTTTCGTCCAAGCTTTATGTGAAATAAAACCTAAAAATCCACCTAAAAGCGTTGAGCCTAAAACACCTAGCGTGTCTTTAAAGCCTAAAGTAACTAATAAAATCATTGGCATGACAATTCCCATAGTTCTAGAAATTTGTTTCTTTTTCATAATTATCCCTTTCAAGTTGACGATACATTTATAAGTGCATGCGAAAGTTTAAGATTCTAGATCCATACTGAACGTTTAAAAAGTAATATTACTCCTAACTAATTTTTATATAGTGCTGTGAATTACACATTTATCCTAGCATATGAGTAAAAGGTCTTCAATTGATAGCTGTTAGCAATTATATCTTAAACGTATTTTGATGAAATGATTTTCGAATAGAGGTGAAAGTTCTGATGAGCATTTATGGTCTATTGGCATTTTATTTATTGGAAGTTTTTGTCCTATACCATCAATTTAGGACCATCAAAAGGACTAGGATCAAAGAAACATATAGCCGACCTGTAAAGCTTACTTACTATATAATCGGCCTTTGCTTTTTGATTTTCGGCCTATCGATCAGTCTATCTCTTAGTCAGCTAGGCCTATTTATTGGCCTCGGAATAATCTTCTGTCTAGCACCGCAGACGACAGGTTTGGGTGACCATGCTTATTACCACCGAGTTAAACTTGTTGGCTTTGCTGGGCTCACAGCAAAAGAGCAAGCATATACAGAAGTGGTCAATTGTCAACTGACTAGGCAAGGGGATGGCTTGGTGGTCGTCTTTAGCCACAAATTCCATCGCAATGAAATGACCTTCTCGTTAGAAGACCAGGAAGCTGTTAAGAGCTTGCTATTGTTAAACTTACAGTTATTGTAATCTGTAGTAAGCAGATAAAAACCATGTGCATTAAAAAATACACATGGTACAAAATAATTGTTTGATTAATTAATTTAGTTATAGAGACAATTAAACTTTCTAATTTTTAGCTATAGCTTTATATAGAGGTGTTATTATTGCTTATTTGAAATATTAAAGAAACTTCTTAACAATAAGCCTATAATTAATCCTACGATAAAAATTAAAATGTTTTGAACCATCTTATTATCTTTCATCTCATTTCACCTCATCTTAATTTTTTTCAACTACTAACTACAGATTTATCTTTAAATTAACAAAAAAACAATATCTTTCAAGAGATAAGGCTCTACACCTCGATAAAAAACTACAAAAGAACTTAGATAGTAAAATTATTCTAGAAGAATAAAAAAGTCACTTGTGTTACGGTAATTTTTCAAAAATCAGAATTAGAACTCAAGTCTTACATATTAAAATTGCTTGCCCTAATTTGACAATTCCGAGATTATGATGTAAATATATATGTCCGTGATAACTTATGATCGGGACGTAGGTTAATTAAAGGGGGCATTAGTAGAATGATAGATATTTACATTTGTATGAGTGATTCACCCGAGCTCAAACAATTCAAGGATTGTATATTAAATTATATAATGATCAATAATTATGACATGCAAGTCAGTTTAGCAACAGATAATTATTCTAAACTTTTGTGCCATCAAACAGAAAATAAAAATAAGTTAACTTTATTTTTCCTAGATATTCATTCCTGTAGTCAGCATAATGGAATTGAAGTTGCGTCAAAAATAAAAAAATCCAATCCCTTAGCCTCTATCGTATTTATTAGTAGACGCAGCGAGATGATGTCTATGACTTTTCAATATGCAATTGAGCCTTTAGATTTTATAGTATATGGATCGAATTTGAATGTAGAGGAGCGAATCAGAAATGCTTTAGATGCAGTGTATCAAAAGTATAGCAATTTAAATGATAAAATAGGGACGTATTCAATTTCTATAAAAAATAAGGTTAAAGTATTTGATATTAATAAAATTATATATTTTGAAAGTTCCTCAAAAGTACATCGAGTTATTTTGCACTATCAAGGTGGGAACATTGAATATTATGATCAATTAAAAACTATTGAACAAGCAAACACCTTATTTTTTAGGTGCCATCAATCATTTATTGTGAATATCAATCAAATTAAGGAAATTGATAAGAAAAGGAAAATTATCGTGTTAAATAATGGAGAAACATGTCCGGTTTCTAGTCGGAAGTTAAATGATTTATTGACTTTATTGAAATAGTTTTACCGAATATCAAACGAAAATTATGTTTATATTATTTTTAGGCTACGCTTATTACCTCTAAAGCACTGAATTGTACTAGTCTCCACAACAAACTAAAAATTTATTATAGAATAACAATTGTGATAAAAATTATATATATTGGAGGCTATTATGAAGAAAATTAAATATTCAATTCGAAAGCTTAGTGTCGGTACTGCTTCTGTTGCTATTTGTGCTCTTATAGCAGGTATGCTTACTTATGTTCAGGGTGCAGAAATTACACCAGAAGAAAATTTAGTTACTGTTAATGAATTGGAAAATACAGATAAAGAAAGAGTAGATATTCAAAACACAGATGAATCTTTAGGATTAGAAAATAATATTACAGATATTCGTGAGGAATCTAACTTGGATAGTTTGAGTGATACAAGCACTGGTAATCATGTAGAGTCCAAGGTATTGAATTCAGATAAAAAGAATAAAGATTTCCAAAAAGAAGAAAATGCAAATTCACAGGAAAAAATGCAGTCTAAGGAAGTAGAGGAAGAGCTTACAAATAATGGAGTAGAATCGGATTCTATGGTTTCAGGAGAAGATCATGGAAATTATCAAGAAGAACTTGAAATAAATGATCTTCCATCTGAACTTGAAAATATATATTCAAATAAACAAGTTGCCGAAAAACAAATTGACACTGATACTCTTGATGACGAGACTTTAAACGAAAATGGTCAAGCAAGTGAACAAACTTCAAAAGAAGATTTAGAGTTAGATTTTAATCAGTTTGAAAGATACTACGCACCGGTTATGTTAATGAGCAATACAGGCGGAGCTAGTATTAGTACAAGAGGTCTGACTACCGCTCAAATTAACTTTTTGAATTCTTTAAAATCAGGTGCAATTGAAAGTTGGAGAAAATATGGTGTATTACCCTCTATTGTAGCAGCCCAAGGCATTATTGAAAGTGGGTGGGGAGGTTCTGATCTAGCGACAAAAGGTAAAAATTTATTTGGTATTAAAGCAACAGGTAATGAACCATACATCTTAATGCCAACTAGAGAAGAAACTCCAAATGGTGATATTTATATCAATGCTAAGTTTAGAAAGTATAATAGTTGGGCTGATAGTATTGAAGATCATGGTAAGTTCTTAGCAGAAAACTCTAGATATAGAAGTTTATTAGGTGAAAAAGATTATGTTAAAGTAGCTAATATTTTACAAAATGTTGGTTACGCAACAGATTCTAGATATGCTAATAGTTTAATTGGGGTTATTCAAAGCTATAATTTATTTGCCTGGGATCAGGAAGCTATTAGTGGCTATACAGGAGGAACTACAACTCCAGTAACGCCTGAACCCGAACCAAGTAATGGAAATACTTATACGGTGAAAGCTGGTGACTCGTTATGGGGGATTGGTCAAAAATTTGGAGTAAGTGTTGATCAATTGAAGTCATGGAATAATTTAGGAACTAATTATATGTTGCATCCAGGTGATCAATTAATAGTGAGTGCATCTACAGGAGAGGATACAACTCCAACGCCTAAGCCAACACCAACTAAAGAGAAGACCTATACTGTAAAAGCCGGGGATTCTCTGTGGGGAATTAGTCAGAAATTTGGAGTAAGTGTTGACCAATTAAAAGAGTGGAATAATTTGGGATCCAATTATATGCTTCATCCAGGTGATCAATTATTAGTAAGTGCATCTACAGGAGGAACTGCGACTCCAGCACCTGAACCAACACCAACTAATGGGAAAACATATACAGTAAAAGCTGGAGATTCTCTGTGGGGAATTAGTCAAAGATTTGGAGTAAGTGTTGACCAACTAAAATCATGGAATAATTTAGGTGCTAATTATATGTTACATCCTGGAGACCAACTACTGGTAAGTGCATCTACAGGAGGCAATGCAGACTCAATAACTCGTCCAAGCAGCACTAAAACATATACAGTAAAAGCTGGAGATTCACTATGGGGAATTAGTCAAAGATTTGGAGTAAGTATTGATCAAGTAAAATCATGGAATAATTTAGGAGCTAACTATATGCTTCATCCAGGCGATCAATTGATTATTAAGTAATTTAAGTAAAATTACTAAAATAACTTTGCTTTAATTTAAGGGTTCGAAGTGATAGTATGTCTATAGACTATATCTGATATAGAGGAGGATGTATAATGAAAAAGAGCTTAGTAAAAAAAGCGACAATTGGTTTATCTTTAGCTTCTATACTACTGGCTGGTAATCTGTTGTTAGACCATACCGTTAAAGCTCAAGAAATGACAACAAATTATATTAATTATGAATTACAACAAGGGGACTATCTTTATAAAATTGGTAAAAAGTTTGGTGTCTCTGTAGATGAATTAATGCAATGGAATAACTTAAAAGCGGGTTACATGCTTCACCCTGGGGATGTCCTAAGAGTCGAGACTTCTAGCATCAGTCAACCAAATTCAACCTATACTGTCCAACAAGGGGACTATCTTTATAAGATTGCTAAGAAATTTGGAGTGACGGTTAACGATTTAAAACAATGGAATAACCTAGGGCGCATCTATATGCTCCATCCTGGGGACCAGTTGCTGATCAAAGCGACACAAAGTAATAATGCTTCATCGAATCCAACATCAGGATCTTATATTCCTGAGCCTAAGATGGTCCCAACGCATATGTCAGCTTACAGTGTGAGACCAGGAGATTCACTCTGGAGTATTTCTAGACGTTTTGGAGTAACCATGAATAATTTGATGCAATGGAATAATTTGGCAAGTGGTATGATGCTTCATCCCAATGATACCTTAATGGTCAAAGTCGATGAATTGTCTTGGACGACAAATAGTGACAACACAGAAGAACTCATTTCTGTTGCCTTCAATAAGATTCAAGCACAAAATGGCGGCAAATTTACAGCGCCTAATTACACCTATACTGGGGACCGTGTTGATGAGAATACGGTAGAAGTTAAGATTTTTGACAACCATGCGGAACGAATGACTTTAAATTCGGTTTACCAGTACAATAAGGCTACTAATCAGGTGGAAAAACAATTGCCTGGAAGTAATTAATTTTAAGACTAGGTTGATCTAAGCTATCCTTACTGGAGATTAGCCGAGCAAAAATAATGATCATGTCTTATTCAGCCAGCAAAAACTGCCTCATCAGGTTTTGCTGGCTTTTTTTTTGTGTAAAAAATATTGGCCAATTTCTCCTCTATCTATTGTGCATTACAAGCTAGCGTGCTATACTTTAGTTGGAGCTAGTGTGTAATACAAGATAGTGAGGTGTGGAGATGAATAGTCAGTTAAAGAAGGGGGTTTTGGAGATGATGGTTCTCCACCAGCTGGCCCAGCGAGATTGTTATGGTTATGAATTAGTCCAGGAGATCTCGAAGCATATCCAGATGAGTGAAGGAACAGTCTATCCCTTGCTCCGACGTTTGAAGAAGGAAGGGCTCCTGACCACCTACATGCAGGAATCGGAGTCGGGGCCCGCGCGGAAGTATTATGAATTGACGGCTGAAGGCGCCCAGGCCCTCCAAGCCCAGCGCTTGGAATGGGAGACCTTTGCCGCTAAGGTGACTGCCTTTTTAGGAGGGGAATCAGAATGAGACAAGAAGAATTTTTGGACCTGTTGACCTATTACTTGAGGCGGCTGCCGGATTCTGTGATTGCCGATATCCGCCAAGATTACATGGAACACTATGCGATGGGCCTGGCCCAGGGGAAGACGGAGGAAGAGATCAGTCAGGAATTGGGCTCACCGCGAGAGATTGCGATTGACTACCTGGATAATGAACGGGTCTTTATCGATGATGAGGGGGCTCTGGCGGTCAATGAAAGTCAGAAGCCACGAACCGTGCACTGGTTCTGGAAGCTCGTCCTATTCCTTATCGCCCTGCCTTTTATCCTGGCCTTACTGTCAGTGATTGTCTCGATTGTTGCCAGTGTCGTGAGCGTCTGGCTGGGGGTCATTCTGACGGTGGCTGTGCTCGGGGGCTCGGTCCTGGTCAGTGTCTTTCGCCCGGACCTCTTCAATAATGGGGTCGTTAATATTGGTTTAGTCAATGACCTAAGCCTGCTGACCAAGATCTGTCTGGCGATTTTCTTGATTTGTTTGACCCTACTATTGATCTATTCCTTGTATGCAGCCATTCGCTGGGGCATCCGGGGGCTGATGAACGCCTGGTATGCCTTCCAATGGCGTCGTAAGAGAGGTGCTTACTAATGAAGAAGAGAATCTTATGGGGAATTGCCTTGACTGGCATCCTCGCTTTAGCGATTGGGACCCTGTCTTTCTTTATCAGTGACTATGACCAAGTGGCCGCTGAGATCGACCGCTTCTACCAAGAAGAAATAGTCGACCACCGTCAAACCATCTATGATGAAGATTTAGCTGATGGGGTCAAAAGCCTTGAAGTCAAGGATTCCACGGATGCGAGAATCCATGTCCAAGAAGCAGCGGACTACCGGGTCCAAGTCAAAGACCTGCCGGAAGCGGGGAGCGATGTGGTCCAGTATGAGGACGGTAAGCTGACCATCCAAGCGCATCCTGAAGAGCGGAGCTATCCCTTAGAGGTGACCCTCTATGGCCCTAACTTTTCCGAGACGACGGTTAAACTGCATGCACCCTATCTGGCCTTGGATAGCCAGGTCAGCTTGGCAAACCTAGCCCTGGAAGCCGATGAGGCAGAGCTTGACTTAAGGGGCGAGCATTCCTATCCCATGCAAATAAAGGCTGGCTATGTCCATGGCGACATGGACTTTGACCAGAATGACCTCGCTTTTGCGGTCTTGGAAGGTCAGTTAGGCTTTAGTTTAAATGGGGGCACGATGAACTTCTTACCTGCGGGCGACCAAGGCCAGATCTCCTATAAGTTGGGCAAGGGCGACCAGGACGTTCAGCTCCGGGTGAACTACTCGGCCATAGATGTCACGACGACGAACTAAGGGGGTGGCTGTCATGAAGAAAGGCGTTCGACCAGTTATCTTGGGAGTGTTAGCGTTGGGTTTGATCTTTTATGCCTGCCAGTCCATCCGCGTCTTGCCTGTGCTCCCTAGCCCCAACCGGTCTTCTTACATAAAGATTGAGCGGGGTGACCGGGGACAGCTGGGACCGCGCTTCCAGATACAGGTTTACCTATCCAGTCTGTCAAATTCTTTTGAATTAGCGCCTTAGCTATGGTACAATAAAGGAGGAAAATTTCGTCAAAAAACCTTAAAAAACCTTCTCCTGGGGGGGAGGTTTTTTATTCAGATAAAATTTAGAAAAAGGAGCGCGTCATAATGGTAGAAACAGTTGAAAGTGCCAAGCAATGGTATGTCCTCCATACTTATTCAGGCTATGAAAATAAGGTAAGGGAAGACTTGGAAATGCGGATCACCTCGATGGGGATGGAAGACTACATCTTCCGCGCCGTGGTGCCAGAAACCGAACATGTGGAAGAAACCAAGACTGGTAAGCAGAAGGTTGTTAAGGATAAGATCTTCCCAGGCTATGTCTTCGTTGAAATGATTATGTCAGACGAGGCCTGGTTCGTGGTTCGGAACACGCCGAACGTTACCGGCTTCCTAGGCTCGCACGGTCAAGGGTCCAAACCAACCCCTCTCTTAGATGATGAAGTCCACCGCCTCCTCCGCTCCCAGGGTGAAGTGGTTAAACGGGACATCCACTTCGAAGTGGGCGAAATGGTCCGCGTTATCGACGGTGCCTTTGATGGCTTGGAAGGTCGGATTGAAGCTATTGAAGAAGACCAAGAGAAGCTCAAGGTTGTCGTTGAAATGTTCGGCCGTGAAACCGTAGCAGAAGTTGACTTTGACCAAGTGGATAAATTGTAAGGATGACAGTAAGAAAACTTGTTAGATATTAAAACAGCTATAGCGAGGAATATGCTCCCTTAGAGTAAATATATAAGCCATGTTCAATTTGTTCATGGCTTTTTTTTTAAGCTAAATTGCATCTATGAGCATCCGTTACGCTTTGAGTGTGGTCGTTCAATTTTAGAGGGTCAAGAACGGCTGACGCCGTTTTGTACTATATCCGTAAGTCCCTTACGCTCCAACGGCTATAGCAGCACCAGCTCGAGCCAAGGTCTCTCGCCTAGCGAGCCTTCAAACGGCTAGTACGGCTAATCGCCTACTATCCGTAATTCACATCGCTTGCTTGTTCATGGCTAACGACCACAATCAAAGCTTCACTCCTGCTCATATTCATGCACAGCACTTAGCTATAGGACTGGAATTGATAATGAACAGACCTTTTAAATTACTTGGGAAGCCTTGAGCCTGTATCGACTTTGCCACGCTTAATATTATCATTTTCAATACTTGCTTGAGTCATCAAACTCTTAAGCGAAATCTCTAAAATACTGATATAAATGCACTTTTCTTCTTAAAAGTAGACATAATGTGCAATATTAGAAGACATAAAAAATACCCCCTCAAAGTAAATTTTTTTATTTACTCTAAGGGAGCATTAAACTAGAGCTTAGGATTGATTTTTATTTATTCTTTTCCCTTGCTTGAAGGGTCAAGGAGCCCCTTTTTTTGCTTTTGCGAGGGGCAAATGCTATAAAGGAGGGAAGGGAGGTGGTTAAGTGGCTAATATGAAGCGGAAGTCTTATGAGATGGAGCCGCAGACGGAAGAGGATATTGTGGTTAAGTTAGGTCCTCTGCGTCTATATTTCCAGAACGTTTATACTATTATTTCACTGCTCAACGATATCTTTACGGGGAGCTTGTATTTCATTGGGAGTATTTGCAATTTCGTCGGAGCACCGGCAATCTACGGGAACACCCTCTATCTGATCGGCGGGTTCTCCTTCGTTATGCGCCCGATCATTAAACTTATCCATAATATCCATATCTACAACCAGGACCCCAGCAAGCGCCGCCGGGATGAGGCCAATCTCGATAAGAAGAAATTATTCCAAATTAAATACAGTCAAAAAGGTGACCAACAAGATGGCGACTACCTAGGCGACGCCTACAACCATGAATATTACGAAGCAGACGACAAGCACCAGGACTAATGCAGGTTGGGGCTTTGGAGGATAAAGCAGCTATTAGCGAAAAAAAGTTAATAGCTGCTTTTTCTTTTAAATATTAAATCGTAATATTTACGATTTGTCTTGACAAGTCGGATTCTTCCCGGTATATTTTATATCGTAATCGTTACGATTTAAAGGAGGATTTATTCAATGTTTCAAAAAGGAAAAGGGGCCGCTTTACTGGTCGGCCTCGTGACCCTCATCTTATTGGCCCTCAGCGGCTGTCAGAAGGGTGCAGATGCGAAGTCAGGCCAGGGGATGCGGGTCGTGACGAGTTTTTATCCCATCTATGCCCTGACTAAGGAGGTGAGCGGAGACCTCAACGATGTCCGCATGATCCAGTCGGGAGCAGGCATCCACTCTTTTGAACCTTCAGCTAGCGACCTGGCGGCGATTGAGGGGGCGGATCTTTTTATCTACCATTCACCGACCTTGGAGGGTTGGGCCAAGAATATTCAAGGTAAGGATGTGGTGGAAGCTTCAGCCGGCTTAGACCTGCAGAAGGTACCGGGCCTTGAAGACATGCCCCTTGAAGAAGGGATGGACCAGGCGAAGCTCTACGATCCCCATTCCTGGCTAGATCCTATCCTGGCTGGCCAAGAGGCTCAAAATATCGCCAAGGCCCTATCGGAGAGGGACCCCGCTAATCGAGCGACCTACCAGGCCAATGCGGATAAGTTTCAAGCCCAGGCGGAAGCCCTGGTTGAAAAATATCAGCCCAAGTTCAAGGCGGCTAAGCAAAAGACCTTTGTTACCCAGCATACGGCCTTTTCTTATTTGGCCCAGCGCTTTGGCCTTAAGCAATTAGGGATTGCAGGGATTTCTCCCGATGCGGAACCCAGCCCCCAACAATTAGCTGAAATCAAAGAATTTATCGACCGCTACCAGGTGGAGACGATTTTTACGGAAGAGAAGGCCTCGCCTAAGCTGGCCCAAGTTCTCGCGGAAGAGACGGGGGCTGAGATTAAGACCCTACGCCCCCTAGAAGCTGACCCTCAAAATGATCTGACCTTCTTGGAAAACCTGGAAGCAGATCTCAAGATCCTCTTAGAAGAATTAGAATAAGGAGATTATTAATGGAGAAAAAAACACTCAAACAAGTTATCCTCGGCGCTACGACCTCTGCCCTCCTCCTCGGGGGCGCTTATTATTGGGGCTATAGCCAGGGCAATCAAACGGAAGCCAAGGATTCTAAGATTGCCTATGTCGATGGCCAAGGTGCCAAGACCAATGACCACCAGGACAAGACCCCTGACCAAGTGTCTGCTGAAGAAGGCATTGACGCGGAACAGATTGTCGTTAAGATTACCGACGATGGCTATGTCACTTCCCACGGCGACCACTACCACTATTACAACGGCAAGGTCCCCTTCGACGCGATTATTAGCGAAGACTTGGTCATGAAGGATCCTAACTATCGCTTGGAGCAAAAAGATATCATTAACGAGGTCAAGGATGGTTATATCATCAAGGTCGATGGCAAGTATTACCTCTACCTCAAGGATCCTAAGAAAGCGGTCAATGTTCGGACCAAGGAAGAGATTGCTGAGCAGAAGAAGTTGCACCATGTGAAGGAAGCAGGCGGGGCAGAGCCAATGAGTCAGTCCGCTAAGCAGGCGATCTCCCAAGCCAAAGCCCAGGGACGCTATACGACAGATGATGGCTATGTCTTCACGGTGGGCTCGATTGTGAGCGATGCAGGGGATGCCTACATCTGTGCCCATGGCGACCACTTCCACTATGTTCCCAAGGCCGACCTCTCCCCAGCGGAACGGGCAGCGGCAGTCGCCTATTTATCCGGTGGCGGTCGGGCAAGCGGTGGCAGAGGCGGGTCCATGGCCCCAGCTTTTAATAGTGGCAACCAGCTGCCCCTGCAGACTATCAAACAAAGTTATCCGAATGCACCTAGCTCTCATCAAGGCGGCTACCAGGACAACTTGCAGGGCCTTCTAAAGCAGGTCTACGCCCAGCCTAAGAGCCAGCGCCATGTCGAAGCGGACGGCTTGGTTTTTGATCCTGCCAAGGTGACCCAGAAGAATGCTTTTGGCTACGTGATGCCCCATGGTGACCACTACCATATCATTCCAGCTCACCAACTTTCGGAATTAGAGCGGCGGGCCGCGGATGCTTACTTGAACCAGTCCAATGCCCCTGGCCAGGCTAGACCGAGCCAGACCCAGGAATCTAAACCGGTAGCCCCTAAGAAGCAGGAAGCCCCAGGCAAGGGCCTCATCAAGCAAGAGCCAAGTTCCCACAAGGACCGGCCTTATACAACGGACGATGGCTATGTCTTTAAGGCGACGGATATTATTGCGGATGAAGGGGATGTCTATGTGGTTCCCCACGGCAGTCACTTCCACGCCATCCCTAAGGCTGACTTATCGGCGAAAGAACTAGCTGCTGCCAAGCGCTACTGGCAAGGCCAAAGTCAGGCGCAACCATCGACGCCAGCTAAAGTGGCAAGCAAAGCAGACCAGCGACCAAGTGGGAAAGCTAAGCCTCAAGTTCCGGCTAAGAAAGTTCAAAGTCAAAGCCATCAGAAAGAAAATACAAAAACTCACGCTTCTGAGCAAAAACTTGAGGACCTAAGCCTCAGCCAACTTCTCCGTAAGCTCTATGCGCTGCCTCAGAGTCAACGCCATGTGGAGAGCGACGGCTTGGTCTTCGATCCGGCCAAGGTCACTAAGAAGAATGCTTTTGGTTATGTGATGCCCCATGGCGACCACTACCATATTATTCCGACCCAGCAGCTCTCGGACTTGGAACGCCTAGCTGCTGACCGCTACCTAGCCTCAGGTCGAGCTGATCAAGCAGACCAGGCCAAAGAGGAAGCAGTTAAGAAGACGAGCGAAAAGAAAGATAGTCATAGCGCTAAAGACCCATCAGCTGCGAAAGACAAAGAAAAACAAAGAGGCAAAGCTCTGCCCGACTGGTGCCTACCGTTCAGCGAATTCAAGGGTAACCTCCAATATGCGGACAAGGAAATTGAACCGGGCCGCTTCCGGATTCCACACCACGACCACTACCACTATGCCGACCGTGCCTTCTTGAATGTCTGGTTTGACAATGACCAAGACAAGGTCGACCGGGCCATCAAGACCGTGCGCTTCCTGATCGCCAATCCCGAATACCGGCCCGCTGAGAAAGATGGCTGGGGTGCGGATGTGGAAGGCCAGCAAGAAGCGGCGAAAGTCGAAGACAAAGGGCACAAGGTCCGCTTCAATGGCAAAGACTACCAGGCTTTTGGCAAGGGGCTGGATGGCAAGCCTTATACGACCGATGATGGCTATACTTTCTCCAAAGCTTCTATTAGTGAAGTGACTAAGGACAGCGTGATTGCCAAGCACGGCGACCACTACCATGTCTTTGAATTCGGGGAATTAGAACAAGACGAACTCCGTCAGGTGGAAGCCTGGATGAAAGAGCAAGGACTTAAAGTAGAAGAAACGGTTAAAGAAGATGAGACGAGTGAAGCAGCGGCTTCCGATGAGAGCCTCGAAGCGGCTCCCCTAGCTGGCTATTCCTTTAAGGCAGAGGATGTCCAATCCCGCTTCGGCAAGGGCTATATCTTCAGCGTTCAGGGGCAAAATGTCTATATGACCAAGTACAATCCGGCTTCTGGTCGTTCGAAGAAGGCGACTGAATTGGACGCTGACCAAGTGGCAGCCGTTGAAGCTGTCCTCAACCAACGGCAAGCAGATAAAAAAGCTGCTGAGCTAAAAGAAAATGTAGCGCCCCAAGATAAGGAAGCAGTGGAAAGTAAGGCGTCAGCGGAAAGTGAGACCACCGCAAGTTCAACGCCTTCTCAAGCATCTAAAGAGGAAGTCCGTCTTCCAGCTGCTAGCGAGGCAGAAGGTGAAGAGGAGCCGCTAGCGACGGGCCAGGATCGTCCAAGTCAGCCAGAATTGGCGGCTGATCCAGCCTAGGTCCTAGCAAATTTCGAAAATTAAAATTCGCCCTTGCTTTTTGGATTGAACTATGGTTTAATATGGTATTGTGTGCAAACACAATAAGTGGGAGGAGAAATCTAACTACAACTCCATTAAACCACTCGCGAACAGAACAAGGAGGAATGTTTCGTGGCTAAGAATGTAGAAACTGTTGTTAAATTACAAATTGAAGCTGGTCAAGCAAGTCCAGCTCCTCCAGTAGGTCCTGCTTTAGGGCAAGCTGGTATTAATATCATGGGCTTCTGTAAAGAGTTCAATGCACGTACTGCGGATCAAGCAGGCTATGTAATCCCTGTTGTGATCACTGTTTACGAAGATCGCTCATTTGACTTTATTACTAAGACACCACCTGCAGCTGTCTTACTTAAGAAAGCCGCTGGCGTGGAAAAAGGTTCTGGTGAACCTAACAAGAATAAAGTAGCAAGTGTCACTCGCGATCAAGTACGTGAAATTGCAGAAACCAAGACACCAGACTTAAATGCTGCTGATGTTGAAGCTGCTATGCGTATGGTTGAGGGTACTGCACGTTCAATGGGGATCACTGTCGAAGACTAGTCGACCCGCTGAACGAACAGAATCAATAATCAAACGCCACAACATCTAGGTGTTGTGCGTGGGAGGAATATCCGTTAAAACCACATAGGAGGAAAGATAATGGCTAAAAAATCAAAAAATCAAATCGCAGCTTATGAAAAAGTTGACAAAAACAAAAAATACACTGCTGAAGAAGCAATTGAATTATTAAAAGAAGTTGACTACACCAAATTTGACGGTTCAATCGAAGTGGCTTACCGTTTAGGTATCGACACTAAGAAGAACGACCAACAAATCCGTGGGGCAATGGTATTGCCTAAGGGTACTGGTCAAACACAAACCGTTTTAGTCTTTGCCCAAGGTGAAAATGCCCGCATCGCGGAAGAAGCCGGCGCAGACTATGTTGGTGACGATGAATACATCGAAAAAATCAACGATGGCTGGTTAGACTTCGACGTTGTTGTCGCAACACCAGACATGATGGGTAAAATCGGCCGCTTGGGTCGTGTCTTAGGGCCTAAAGGTTTAATGCCTAACCCTAAAACAGGTACCGTAACACAAGATGTTGCTAAAGCTGTTAACGACATCAAATCAGGTCAAATCGAATACCGTGCAGATAGTGCAGGTAACGTTCACGCTTTAATTGGTAAAGTTTCATTCAACACTGAAGACTTAATTGAAAACTTCCGTGCCATCCATGAAACCATCCTACGTGAAAAACCTGCTGCAGCTAAAGGGACTTATGTGAAGAACCTTTCTGTAACATCTACTATGGGTCCTGGTATCAAAGTTGATCCATCATCATTATAATCAATAGTGATTAATGGGAGCGCTAAGTAGGGATTAACTTGCTTAGCGCTTTTTTTGTGTCATAATGAAAGTAGGTAAAGGATGCAAGAAGCGAGAGAGATTCGAGGGTTGGACCTGGACCGTGAAGGGCGGTGCCGGCACTACCATCTGCCTGTCGATGTGCTGGCCTTGTATTGTGCGACCTGCCAGGCTTACTATGCCTGCTACCAGTGCCATGCCGCCTTGGCTGACCATGATTTCACGCTTATTCAAAAGGATCAGAAGGGCGCTCTGCTGTGCGGCGTGTGTCGGACCAGCTTTGACCAAGAAACTTACCGAGCTTTGGGCCACTGTCCCCGATGCCAGGCAGCTTTCAATCCCGCTTGCCAGCGCCATGCTGGGCTATACTTTGCCTCAGAAAAAGAGAAAAACCATAATGGAGGAGTTAGATTTAATGAACGATAAGATTACCGCGGCGATTAATAAGAAAGTCGCCCTGGCAAATACATCAGTTTGGCAATATGGTCTCCGGGCTATTTTTGCCGGCATTTACTTGGGAATTGGCTGTGGCGTAGCTTTTATGACGGCAGAACAAATTAGCGCGGTTCATCCTGACCTGGGGCGCTTTGCCTATGCCTTACTTTTCCCATGGTGCTTGGTGATGATTATCTTCCTGAACGGGGAGTTAACGACTTCTAATATGATGTATTTCGCCAATGGCTTGTACCGCAAAGTGGTGAAGCCAGCGGATGCTGCTAAGGTCTTAGCTCTATGTACCTTATTTAACTTAATTGGCTGTGTGGCAATTGCTTGGGTGCTGAGTCAGACTTTAGGCTTTAATGATATCGATGCCAGCCATTATTTAATTTCAGCCGTCCAAGGCAAGATTGATAAGTCTTATGGCCTCGTCTTCCTGGATGGGATTGTAGCCAATATGTTAGTTAATATCACCGTTATCGGCATCATGTTCATGAAAGATAACAGCACCAAAATTCCTTATATTCTAGGGATTATCTTTATCTTTGCCTTCTACGGCTTTGAGCACGTCATTGCCAACTTCGTCACTTATTCCCTGGCAGCTTTCACCCTGCCTTCTGCGATCGAAGGTTTTACCCTAAGCCATGTGCTCCTGCAGTGGCTAGTGGCCTGGTTAGGTAACTTCGTCGGTGGGGGTGTCGTGATGGGGATCGGCTATGGCTTCCTTAACAAGGGGCAAGATATCTATACCGATTAATCAAAAGCAAAAAGTCTCCTTCAGTAGAGGAGGCTTTTTTGTTGGAGGTTTAGAGCTGTTTGTATTAGTGAGTAGGTGGGCTGGTAACTTTCAAATCTTGGCTTTGTTTGCGAGTTGGGGAGTGGCAAGTTTCAAATCGCAGCCTTATTTGAGAGTCGGGCAGTTGGAACTTTCGAATATGGGGGCCGTTTGCAAGTAGGACGTCAGCAACTTTCGAATCTCAGGACCGTTTGCAAGTAGGACGTCGGCAACTTTCAAATCTCAGGATCATTTGCAAGTTGCCGATCAAGAATTCTCAAATGGATTCTTGATTAACAACTTGATCGGCTATTAACTTTCTTCTTCAAATTTAAGAATACAATGAGAATTAAGCGTTCGGGTTTACCTTCATCTGGAAACAGCGTAGAATAGGTCTATTGAATATTTGGAGGTTATTATGTATAAAGGTGTAATTGTTGAGGCCCTGGTGCTGGTCGTTTTTGCCGTGGTTGGGCATTTCATTGGTGAGCGCCTGCCGGAGCGGGTGCGGAAGGCTTGCATGCAGATGATCGGGGTTGTCGTGCTCTATCTGGGAATTTCTGGGGCCAGTGATTCTAAGAATTTAATTGTCTTATTAATGAGTCTCTTATTAGGGACCATTATTGGTGAATTTATTAATATTGAAGGAGCCCTAGACCGAGGGAGT
Organism: Aerococcus sanguinicola; assembly: GCF_001543145.1. Classification (NCBI taxonomy): domain Bacteria; kingdom Bacillati; phylum Bacillota; class Bacilli; order Lactobacillales; family Aerococcaceae; genus Aerococcus; species Aerococcus sanguinicola. The sequence goes on from NZ_CP014160.1 coordinate 1,069,649, forward strand.
AAGGCAATCCAAAACAAGGTAGCTAGTGGGGAAGAGGCGTCGCTCTTTGCGGAGGGTTTCGTGACGGCCAGCTTGGTCATCTGTGTGGGGGCGATGACCGTGCTTGGGGCCCTCCAATCTGGCCTGAACGGTGACCACAGCTTGCTCTATACTAAGTCGGTAATTGTTGCGGTGAGTTCGCTTATTTTCGGGTCAACTTACGGGATTGGGGCTGCTTTTGCGGCGCTCTCTGTCTTGGTCTATGAAGGTGGTCTGGTGACCCTAGCTGCCTGGATTGCGCCTTACCTGACGCCAGCTGTGGTGGCAGAGATGTCTGGGGCCGGCTCCATTATCCTGGTTGGCCTGGGTTTGAATATGCTAGAAATCACCGACATCCGGGTGACCAATCAGATCCCAGCAATTTTTATGCCTATTATCCTATTGCCTCTTTACAATCTCTTCTAAATTTAGCTGAAAAATCTCGAAATAAGCCTTGCTTTTTTAATTTAGGCATGCTATTATGCAATAGTTGAAAATAATTCAATACTTACCGAAGACAGTTAGTGGCCCAAGCCTTAATTTCTAACCGAGGGAGATCGAGATTCACCGCATCAGGTGTTAGATAGTTCTCTATGTCTTCAGTGACATGGAGTTTTTTTATTGCTCGGCAATAGAAACTCTGATTAATCTTATGGAGGTGAAATAATTGAGCGAACAAGCAATTGCTAAGAAACAAGAAGAAGTTAACGTATTGGTTGACCGTATTAAAAATGCAAAATCAATCATCGTTGTTGACTACTTAGGTTTAACTGTTCAAGAAGCAACTGAATTGCGTAGCCAATTACGTGCAGAAAATGTATCATTCAAAGTTATCAAAAATACGATGATGCGTCGTGCCTTAGACACTTTAGGTGTTGAATACCACGAAGAAGTCTTCCAAGGCCCTACTGCCGTAGCATTTGGTGAAGAAGACGCAGTTGCACCTGCACGTATCTTGAAGAACTTCTCTAAAGAAGCAGAAGCTTTAGAATTAAAAGGCGGCGTCATCGAAGGCAAAACCTTAACTAAAGAAGAAATCAGCAAGATTGCTTCCCTACCAGGTCGCGAAGGTTTACTTTCAATGCTCTTATCTGTATTGCAAGCACCTGTCCGCAACGTGGCATATGCAGTCAAAGCTGTACAAGACCAAAAAGCAGAAGAAGAAGGCGCAGCTTAATTATTTGGCTGCCTAGATCCAAACAAATCATTTAAAAAACGGAGGAATAAAAAATGGCTTTAAACATTGAACAAATCATTGCTGATTTAAAAGAATCATCAATCTTAGAATTAGCAGACTTAGTATCTGCTATTGAAGAAGAATTCGGCGTTTCTGCTGCTGCTCCTGTAGCTGCTGCAGGTGCTGGTGCTGACGCAGGCGCTGCTGAAGAAAAAACTGACTTCGACGTTGAATTAACAGATGCAGGCGCTGCTAAGATCAAAGTTATCAAAGCAGTTCGTGAAGCAACTGGTCTTGGCTTGAAAGAAGCTAAAGAATTAGTTGACGGCGCTCCAGCTGTTATTAAAGAAGGTCTTCCTAAAGAAGAAGCAGAAGCCCTTAAAGCAGCTATCGAAGAAGCTGGCGGTTCAGCAGAACTTAAATAATCTACTTCGGATTAATAATGAAGAGACCAGGCCAAAAGCCTGGTCTTTTTTATTAAGGGTGCGAGAAAGAGCGTTTAGACTTGAATGATTGGAGGCTCATCGAAAAAGGCTGACTTTGGTCAGACGTTTCGATGAGCTGAAATCACTTCAAGTCTGCTCTTGCGAGCCTGACTACCGGGTGCGAGGGCTGGCGGGAGAAATAGAGCTCTGGAGCCAAAAGCCAGAGAAGACTGAAAGTCTTCGGCGGATTTTGGTGAAGAGGAGCTATTTCTGCCTTTGCGAGCCCGACTAGATAGAGTATGAACAAGAGCAGCCAATCCACAATTGTTGGGGTCGGGTGTGTGTTGGCAAGGGTTAGCACACAATCGTAGCCTTCGAGTGTGGCTTGGTAAGAAATAATCCACATTTGAAGCCCTCAAGTGTGGATTGGCAAAAATTAACACTCAATGGTGACCGTTGAGTGTGGGTTGATAAGACTTAGCACACAATCGAGACCTCCGACTGTGTATTGCTAGCCCTTTATAAATCTTGTCCAGCAAATCAAAAGTAAAAAACACTGCATTAAGCAGTTTAGGACGCCCATTTTCTGGTCGCTATCAGCTTGGTGCAGTGTTTTTTATTCTATTTTTAATTAAGCTTGGATGGCTTGGACGATTTCCTTGGCATAGGCTTCGACGACTGGGGCGCTGTTTGTGCCGTGTTTGGCGATGAGTTTGACAATGGCAGAGCCGATGATGGCGCCGTCTGATGCCTGGGACATTTCCCGGGCCTGGTCAGGGGTGGCAATGCCGAAGCCGACTGCGACGGGGATGTCGGTGGCTTGGCGGATGCTCTTGACGATACTTGGGATATCGGTTTGGATATTTTGGCGGACGCCTGTTACACCCAGGCTGGAGACGAGGTAGAGGAAGCCTTCTGCTTCGCTAGCGATGGTTTGGATCCGTTCCTTACTGGAGGGAGCGACCATGGAGATTAGGGTAATCCCGTGCTGGTCACAGGCAGCCTGGAAAAGGCCTTTTTCTTCATAGGGGGCGTCGGGAATGATGACACCGTCGATGCCTGCGTCAGCTGCTTTTTCCATGAAGCGGTCGGTGCCGTAAGCGAAGATGGGGTTGGCATAGGTCATGAAGACGAGCGGGGTGTCATGCTTTTGGCGGATGCGGCGCACGAGGTCGAAGATTTGGTCGAGTTTGACTTCCTTAGACAGGGCGCGTTCGTCTGCGGCTTGGATGGTCTCGCCCTCAGCGACGGGGTCGGAGAAAGGAATCCCTAATTCTACGAGATTAGCGCCAGCAGTGATGAGGCTGTCAACTACAGCTTCGGTAGTGGCCAGATCAGGGTCGCCACAGGTAATGAAGGGGATGAAGGCCTTGGTCTGGAAGGCGGCTTGGATGCGTTGGGTACTTGGCTTAGTCGTCATAGATTTCTACTCCTTTATAGCGGGCGATGGCGGCCACGTCTTTGTCACCGCGGCCGGAAAGGGTGATCATTACACTCTGGTCTTTGTCCAGTGTTGGGATAACTTTGAGGGCATAGGCGATCGCATGGGCACTCTCGATGGCAGGGATAATCCCCTCGAGCCGGGAGAGGTATTCGAAGGCAGCGACTGCTTCGTCATCGGTGGCAGGGACATAGTTCACCCGGCCGGTATCGTGGAAGTGGGCGTGTTCAGGGCCAATGCCTGGGTAGTCGAGGCCGGCAGAGATGGAATAGACGGGGGCAATTTGTCCGTCTTCATCCTGGCAGAAGTAGGATTTCATGCCGTGGAAGATGCCTTCCTTGCCGGTTGCAATGGTCGCTGCGGTTCGTTCGGTGTGGATGCCCTTACCGGCTGCTTCGACACCGTAGAGTTGGACCTCTTCGTCATTGAGAAATTCGTAGAAGGAACCGATGGCGTTGGACCCACCGCCGACACAGGCGAAGACCATATCGGGTAACTTCCCGGTTTGGTCGAGGAATTGTTGGCGGGCTTCCCGACTGATCACGCGTTGGAATTCGCGGACGATGGTTGGGAAGGGGTGGGGGCCCATGGTTGAACCGATACAATAGTGGGAGTTTTCGAAGTTGGCACTCCAGTCCTTGAGTGCCTCATTGACGGCATCCTTCAGGGTCTGGGTCCCGCTTTCAACGGCAATCACTTGACTGCCCAGCAGTTCCATCCGGTAGACGTTGAGGGCCTGACGTTCGGTATCTTCTTTACCCATATAGACCACACATTCCATATCGAGGAGGGCGGCGGCTGTTGCAGTGGCTACCCCGTGCTGACCGGCCCCTGTTTCAGCGATCAAGCGGGTCTTGCCCATGGCTTTAGCGAGCAGGGCTTGACCGAGGGCGTTGTTGATTTTGTGGGCGCCGGTGTGGTTGAGGTCTTCGCGCTTCAAGTAAACTTTGGCCCCGCCTAGGTCCTTAGTCAGGCGGTCGGCATAGTAGAGGAGGGAAGGGCGGCCGGCATATTCTTTGAGCAGGCGCTGGTAGTTGTCGAGGAAGTCCTGGTCGTGGATGAAGTGGTCGAAGGCTTCTTCAAGCTCTAGACAGGCGTTCATGAGGGTTTCTGGGACAAAATAGCCCCCGTGTTTACCAAAATAACTCTCTTTTGTCATCGTATAATTCCTTTCATTTATGGCTAGTCTTATGGGATAGAGCGGACAATCTGACAAACAGCTTTGGCCTTGTCGTAGTCCTTGTGGCCGTCTGCGCCTTCAATACCTGAGGAGATATCGACGACCTCAGGCTGGGTCGTTCGGATGGCTTCTGCTAGATTGCTGGCATTGAGTCCACCCGCGAGGAAGAAGGTCTTGGCCCGGTGCTTGTCTGGGCGGGCGCTGATCAGGTCCCAGTTGAAGGCCTGGCCGCTGCCGCCACGGACGTGCTTGTTGTAGGCATCATAGAGATAGGCGTCGCAAGGTAGGTCGACTTGGAAGGAATCCTTATCCTTAATGGCCAGGGCTTTGATAATGGGCGCCTGGCACAGCTGGCGCAGCTTGTCGATATAGGCTCGGTCTTCGTCACCGTGGAGCTGGACGACTTGGATAATACCGGCATCGACATAGGCTTGGATGGTTTCTGGTTCTTCATTAACGAAGACGCCGACGCAGGGGATATCTGGGTCCAGGGCCTGGCGGAGCTCTTGGGCGGTGTCTTGGTCAATCCGACGCTTGCTTTCGGCTAGGATGAAGCCGACATAGTCCGGTTTGAGCTCATTACAGATGGCCACATCGTCTAAATTTTTGAGGCCGCAGAATTTGAGCTTAGTCATGATAGTCACCTCGCAGTTGGGAGAGAACCTGGCCCTTGTTTTCAGCCCGCATCAAGCTTTCGCCAATAAGTAGGGCGTTCACCTTGCCGGCTTCTAAGCGGGCCACTTGGTCACGCTGGGAAACGCCACTTTCGGCGACAAAAACAATGTCTTCAGGAACGTGTTGGCGGAGGCGCTGGGTATTGTCCAGGTCTACGGTGAAGGTCTTCAAATCGCGGTTGTTGACCCCGATAATTCGTGCCCCGATGGCCTTGGCCCGCTCGATTTCTTCTAGGTCGTGGCATTCGACCAGGGCATCTAGATTCAAGTCATGGGCCAGTTTTTGGAAGTGGGCCAGGTCCTCGTCATTCAGGATAGAGACGATCAGGAGGACGGCATTGGCACCCAAGAGTTTGGCCTCGTAGATCTGATAGGCAGTGAAGATAAAGTCCTTGCGCAGGAGGGGCAGGCTAGTGGCTTGGCGGACCGCCCGGAAATCTTGGTCGGACCCTTGGAAGAAGTCGGGTTCGGTCAAGATGGAGATGGCTGAGGCCCCGGCCGCTTGGTAGGCCTGGGCAATGTCAGCAGGCTGGTAGTCCGCTTGGATCAGGCCTTTTGAAGGGCTAGCCTTCTTGCATTCACAGATAAAGTGGAAGCGGTCCTGTTGGCTGAGAGTATTATAGAAGGGAAAGGGTGCTTCCTGGCTGAGGTCGATAGCCTGGCAAGCGGCTTCTAATTCGGCGAGGGGCTTTTGGCTCATTCGCTCCTGGTAACGGATTTTGCGCTTTTGGACAATGTCGTCGAGTATCATAGGAACCTCCTTAAACGGTTTGGCTGGCTTGGATAACTTCTTCTAATTTCTTAGCAGCAGCTCCAGTTTGGATGAGCTGGCGGGCTTCTTCAATACCATCCCCTAGGCTATAGCCGTCTTTAACGAGGGCAATGGCCAGTCCGGCATTGAGAAGCACGGTATCGGACTTGGCATCTTGGCGCGTGCCTTGGAGAATTTCGCGGGTGATTTGCGCATTTTCAGCAGGTTCGCCACTGACCAAGTCTTCTAGCTGGCAGTAGTCAAAGCCGTAGTCCTTGGGGTTGAAGACGAAGTAGTTGATCTCGCCATCGCGCAGGGTGGCCACGTGGCTGGTCGTAGTGAGGGTGATTTCATCCAGGCCGTCATCACCGGAGAAGACCATGGCCCGTTTAAGGCCGAGTTTCTTTAAGACTTGAATCAGGGGTTCGATCAGAGCGGAATCGTAGACGCCCAACATTTGATAGTTGCAGTTGGCCGGATTAGCCAGTGGGCCGAGGATATTGAAGACGGTGCGGATCCCCATTTGCCGGCGAAGTTCTGCCACATAGCGCATGGCGGGGTGGTATTTTTGGCTAAAGAGGAAGGTCATGCCTGTCTTTTCTAAGACCTCCTCAGCTTCATCGGCGGAAAGGTCCAGCTGGATGCCTAATTGTTCCATACAGTCGGCGCTTCCTGACTTACTGGAGGCGCTGCGGTTGCCGTGCTTGGTCACAGGGATGCCTGCTGCGGCAATGACGAAGGATGAGGTGGTTGAGATATTGAAGGTATTGGCGCCGTCTCCCCCAGTGCCCACAATGTCTAGGGAATCTGTCGGGTGTTCGACCTGGGTTGCGAAAGCCCGCATGACATCAGCAAAGGCAGAAATTTCATCGATCGATTCGCCCTTGAGCCGGAGCGCGGTCAGTAAGGTTGCGATTTCCACGTCACTTACCTCACCACCCATGATGGCTTTCATGATATCTTCGGATAATTGATAATCGAGGTTATTGCCGGCAACGACTTCTTTAATGGCTGTTTTCACTTTTGTTGCTGTTGTCATGGTTGTTTCCTCCTATTTTTAAAAAGTATAAATAAATTAAATTAAGCTAAATAAAAAGACTCCTGTCCCTTACAAGGGACAAGAGTCTGAAGAATCAGTTTCCTGCGGTACCACCCAAATTGGCATTTTGCCTACGCAAAAATACCCACTTTGCTCACGTACTAACATACGTGCTTGGAGCTAACGGTTCAAGCTTCCGTAACTTACTAATAGCCGAGGCGTTGTAAGTTCCTTTAATGAGTCCATTCCTTCTCTTAATGCCGCGTTCTCAATCAATAACGACTCCCTGTCCGTTAAAAAGAAGTACTACTCTCATAGAAATTTAATCTTTATTAGGATTTGTTAATATAATAACGGGTCATTTGACCAAAGTCAAGGGAAAAAGTGAAAAAATCACCCTTGATCGGAAAAAGAGAGAGTGTGACAAAAGTCGTTTAGCCCTGAATCACTGGAGCGAACTATGGGAGATTGTTGGCAAACAATCGGACATAGTTTGTGAAGTGGAGGTCAGGGCTGACTTTTGGAACAGGTTTTTGAAAAAGTTCGTTGGTTAAAAAGATATTGGAGCTTCTGTCATACTCCCTTCACAGGCCCGGCCTAGCGGTAGACCAGGACAGGGATAGGGGCGTGCTTGACCAAATAAGTCGCATGGCTGCCAAAGTAATCGCTGAGTTGGGCATCGCCATGGCTGCCGATGATGAGCAAGTCGGCTTGGCTGGCTTGGAGGAGGTCTTTGATAATGACCTTAGCGGGGTCGCCGCCCTCAGCAACTAAGCACTGGACCTCTGGGAGGCCTGCTGCTTCTGCCTGGGCCCGGTAGCCAGCAACCTGGTCCAAAAAGGCCTGACGTTTGCCCTGGACTTCCTTGGGGTCGAGGGCTTCATAAACATTGAGCTGACTGGCTTCGAAGACTGAAGCAATACAGAGGGGGCAGCCTTTGTCCTGGGCTAGGTTGATGGCATAGTGGAAGGCTTTTTGGGCTTCCTTGGACCCGTCTACTGCGACGAGGATACGGTCAAAGGTCATCTTATTCATGACTGGTCATCCTTTCATGAGTTCCATGCAATAAACTTTGGTGTTTGGCCTGGAGGCGTTTTTCTCCTTGGTGGATGCCGATAATGGTCCAGGCAAGCAAGGCGAGGACAAGGATAATGACGAGGTAAGCGACTTGGTGGGACCAGGAGATGGCTGTGGCGCTGGCTTGGTCACCTAGGAAGGCTTCGAATTGTTGGGGCAGGCCGATTAAGTTGAGATAGGTCAAGCTCACAACGGACAGCCAGCCTAGCCCGCTGATAATTAGGGAGTTTTTAAAGCGTCCCTTCATCTCCAGCTTATTGTTGGTCATCATGAGCAAGGGGACGATGGAGAAGGGGAGGGCGAAGGCTAAGAAGACTTGGGAATTATTCATGAGATTATTCAAGGCAGTGTGCTCTTCAACCGTGGACTGGCCTTGGGTCACCCAGACACAGATAATGACCGGAATCACAGAGAGCAAGCGGGTGATTAAACGACGGGCCCAGATTGGCATCCGCATATGGATAAAGCCTTCCATGATAACTTGGCCGGTGAGGGTTCCGGTGATGGTTGAATTCTGTCCAGAAGCTAAGAGGGCCAGGGCAAAGAGGGTAGAGAGGAGGCCCGTCCGAGCAACAGCCGCCAGGGGTCCCGTTGCCATAGCGTCCGGTTGGGAGAGGGCCTGGTAGAGTCCGAAGAAGGAGGGATCAGTGACCGTGCCAGTCTTAAAGACTGCAACCCCCATGATGAGGAGTAAGGCATTGACAAAGAAAGCCAAGGTTAATTGGATATTGGAGTCCCAAGTGGTGAAACGGATCGCCGATTGGATGGCTTGGGGCTTTTGGTGGTCAATCTGCCGGGTTTGGGAGACGGCAGAGTGGAGGTAGAGGTTATGGGGCATGACGGTGGCCCCGATGATTCCAAGGGCTCCGGTTAAGGGCGTCTGGCCGCCAATTTCAGGTTCCCTGGCGAAACTTTTACCAGTTGGGATAAAGCCTTCCAAGAGTGCGGCCCAGTCAGGTTTAGAGAGGGCGACTTGGTAGACGAAGATAAATAAGATCACAAAGATTAAGCAGACGACCAAGGCCTCGATCTTGCGGAAGCCCACCTTGCTGAGGAGTAAGAGCAGGAGGACGTCGAAAACCGTGATCAGGACAGCTAGGAACATGGGAATATGGAAGAGCAGGTAGAGGGCGATGGCTGCCCCGATGACTTCTGCCACATCGGTTGCCATAATCGCAAGTTCCGTGATGATCCAGAGAATGAAACCTAAAGGACGGGAGGTTCGAGCGCGGATGGCTTGGGCCAGATCCATCTGGGTAACGATGCCGAGTTTGGCTGCCATGTACTGGAGGAGCATAGCGATCAGGCTGGACATGAGGATGACCGACATGAGCAAGTAGCCGAAGTTTTGCCCGCCGGTAATGGAAGTCGACCAGTTGCCTGGGTCCATATAACCCACAGCGACTAGGGCACCGGGGCCGGAATAGGCAAGTAGGGTGCGCCAGAAGCCCTTGCCTTGGGGGACGCTGATACTGCCATTGATCTCTTCTAGGGAAGGGCCATTGGCATGCTCGAATAAATGATGGTTGGGACTTTCTTTTGACAAAGCGAACACCACTTTCTAGACTAAATGATTTTACGTTCATATATATCATACGCTCATCTTTAAGCTGTGCAAGAAGTTATTTTTAGGTTAACCAAATTAAATGCAAAAAAATCGCGAATCATGCAATTGTTAGCAAATGGGGAATTTTTTAGCGATAGGTCTATTGAAGGCATGTTCAAATATTCACAATAATGTTTTATAATCATTTCGAAAGGAAAAGGAGGAGAGAATTATGAAAGCAATTGTTGCAACCGAAGACCATAAAGCTAAAGTTGTTGATAAAGAGCTCAGGCCCCTAGAATATGGGGAAGCCTTGCTCGACATGGAGTGTTGCGGGGTTTGCCATACTGACTTGCATGTGAAGAACGCTGATTTTGGCGATGTTTCGGGTGTCGTCCTAGGCCATGAAGGGATCGGCGTCGTGAAGGAAGTTGGCCCAGGAGTCACTTCCTTAAAAGTAGGCGACCGGGCGAGCGTGGCTTGGTTCTTCGAAGGCTGCGGGCACTGTGAATACTGCATCTCCGGTCGGGAAACCCTCTGTCGCCAGGTGAAGAATGCTGGCTATACAGCTGATGGGGGCATGGCCCAAGAATGTATCGTCACGGCCGACTATGCGGTTAAAGTGCCAGAAGGCTTAGGCTCAGCGGAAGCCTCCTCGATTACCTGTGCCGGGGTGACGACCTATAAGGCCCTCAAAGAATCCCAAGTTCGTGCGGGTCAGTGGCTGGTCCTCTTTGGTTTGGGCGGCCTGGGCAACCTAGCTCTCCAATATGCCAAGAATGTCTTCAATATGAAGGTCGTAGCGGTTGATATTAATCCGGGCCAATTAGATTTTGCCGAGCAATTTGGGGCGGATATCTGCTTGAATCCAGAAACAGATGATGTTGCTAAGATCGTCCAAGAAAAAACTGGCGGCGCTCATGGCGCAGTTGTGACAGCGGTCAACAAGGCTGCCTTTGATTCGGCAGTCAATGCGGTCCGCGCTGGGGGAACGGTTGTGGCAGTTGGCTTACCAGTCGACACCATGGACCTCTCCATTCCTCGTTTAGTCTTGGATGGTATCCGGGTCGTTGGGTCCCTAGTTGGTACCCGGGAAGACCTAGCTGAAGCCTTCCAATTCGGCGCAGAAGGCAAGGTTGTTCCTCAAGTTCACATGCGCCCCATGGAAGACATCAACGACATCTTTGACGAAATGGAAAAAGGGCAAATTCGCGGCCGGATGGTCATTGATCTTAAAGGTTAACTTGTATGCTTAAGCAAGCGCATCCTTTCTATGGCTTTGAAAGGTGCGCTTTTTTCATGGGAGAAATTGCATGTGCTGACGTAAGCATTTACATCGCTTTGTCTAAAACAAAAGCTTTTCTGGGATATTTTTGAAAAAGGAAGCCTAAAAGGTCGATTTTTTTGAAAATTTCATTTATACTAGTTGTAGTGAATATAATCACAAAAATTGAAAAAGGTGGTATAAATATGAGAAAGGCAGAAGTATTTAAGTTTCATTTCCGCAACGGTAGTGAGTGGGAAGTTTCAGCTGAACACATCGGAGACTTATGGATCAAACGCGTTTCGAATAGTTTAGGTCGAATCAACGGTGGCGAAATCCTTGAAATCAATCCAGCAGAAAGTCTTAAAGTGGAAATCTTACCTGATGCGGATACCTTCCAATCCGAATCCATTGACCAAGGCGGACTTGAAACAGGTATGTTCGAAACCATTACACGTAACCGTGGACTTGAATGGGTAACCTTGACTTGGTCAAACGGTCAAGAAAGTGAGATTTATTTCCCATTTGAACCAGTTGATGAAGACGGCTTAGAAAACAAATATATGTCTTCTAAGGTTGGGGAAGATGGTCACCTTTACATTGTGATTGACGAAGAGAAGAACGTTTCTGATATTTATTAATAAAAATAAGAGCTGGCTGCATTTTCGCACCAGCTTTTTTGCTTGTCGAACACTTGTGATGAGAGAGCCGGGCTGCTGGCTCTTTTATTGTATCCAGCTATTTCTCTGAATATTCTAGCTGGTGCGAGCAGGTTTTTCTTGCTATTTATACTTATAATTAGTAAGATGAAATTGAAAAAAATGAAGGAGTTGGCTTATGGCACACCAATATTTTGATGACAATCGTGACTTGGCTCATGATCTCAAGACCTATGAGACGGAGCTTTTGGGGGAGAGCTTTCGTTTTACCACGGATAGTGGAGTCTTTTCGCGAGACCGCTTAGATTTTGGTTCACGCTTGCTCTTAGAGACTACTGCCCATTTAGACTTTCCAGAGGGTCCCTTCCTCGACCTAGGTTGTGGCTATGGCCCTGTGGGAACGGTGCTCGGCCGTCTTCACCCTGAACGCACCATTCGTATGGTGGATGTGAGTGAACGGGCCCTGGACCTAGCCCAGGAGAATACGGCCCTGAATGGGGTCTCCAATGTTGCCATCAGCCGGTCGTCAGCTTATGACCAGATCACAGATGAGCGCTTTGCGGCGATCTTCACGAATCCCCCTATCCGGGCCGGCAAGCAAGTCGTCCACCAGTTCCTAGAAGGGGCCTATGACCAGCTCTTGCCGGGAGGGCTTTTGTTGGTAGTGATCCAGAAGAAGCAAGGAGCTCCTAGCGCCCGGAAGAAGATGGAAGAAGTCTTTGGCCAAGTGGAAGAAATTGAACGCAAGAAAGGGTATTGGATTCTTTCGAGTCAGAAGTAAGGAGTGACGGTAATGTGTGCAGCAAATGAATGGCTAGATAAGCAGTTGGACCACCGGACGATTCGCGAGTTTAAGGATCAAGCGGTGCCTGAAGAGATTGTTGACCAATTGGCGGAAGTGGCCATGCGGACAGCGACTAGCGAAGGGATGCAGATGGCTTCAATTATTCGGGTGAAGGACCCGGACAAGCGCCAGGCCATTGCTGAAGTGGGCAAGCAAGAATATATTGCCCGGGCCCCTGAACTCTGGATCTTCCTGGTGGATACCTACCGCAACCAACAGATTGCGGAGCGGGAAGGCCGGGAGAACCTAGCTGCCCATCAGTTGGAACGCTTCCTCCAAGGCTATAGTGATGCGGTACTGATGGCCCAAAATGTGAATAATGCGGTGGAATCCTTGGGCATGGGAGCTGTTTTCCTCGGTAGCATCCAGAATAATATGGGACAAATGATTGATATTTTAGATTTGCCAGCCCTAACCGCTCCAGTCCTAGGCCTGGCCTTTGGGGAACCTAACCAAAGCCCTCAATTGAAGCCTAGGATGCCTAAGTCTCTGCGTTTCTTTGAGGATACTTACCACTTGCCTGAGGACGCGGAAAGCCTCTTGGAAGATTACGACCAAGAGATGACGACTTATTATGACCTGCGCGATGCCAATCGGCGGGTCGACAGTTTCTTTAAACAGGTGGGCGACAAGATGGAAAATCGCCGGCCCCGACGTGAAGCCTTGATCGATGACCTGCGCAAGCAAGGTTTTAATATTAGCAGGGCTCGGGAAGAATAGATACTGACGTCAGCAAGCAATTTTTTTGAATGCCGATTGTACGCTCAGCGATTCTAGCGCTTGTCTAAGACAGTTTGCGAGGGATCGCTGTTTTTATTATTGAAATATTTTTTATAAAAATTTTGACAAGTAGGTAAAGATCTGCTATCATACATATGATATAGTTATTGGAATCTGCAGGAGTCGAAATATTGTCCGATTTCCCGCGTATTTGGTCTAAAACAAAAGATAAGGCAAAAAAGTGTCGATTCTTTTGTTATTTTTTTGTCTAAAAAACGGGTAAACCGGGCCAATTTTTATGATTCTTAATAAAATCTTAAAACTTTTACTGGCTTATTTTATAGAGAGGTGGCAATACATGTCGGGACATGATGTCAAGTTTGGGAAGCACAGCGTTCGCCGGAGTTATTCGCGCATCAACGAAGTGCTCGAACTACCAGATTTAATTGAAATTCAAACAGATTCTTATAAATGGTTCTTAGAAGATGGGATTGTATCCATGTTCAAGGATATCTCACCGATTGAAGACCATGCAGGGAAGTTAGCTTTGGAATTCGTGGATTACAAATTCCAAGAGCCTAAGTATGATGTCTCAGAATCACGCGCTCAAGATGCCAACTATGCGGCGCCAATGTATGCGAAACTACGTCTGATCAACAAGGAATCAGGTGAAATCAAGGACCAAGAAGTCTTCTTCGGGGACTTCCCATTGATGACTGAAGCTGGGACCTTCATTGTTAACGGGTCCGAGCGGGTAATCGTTTCGCAGTTGGTTCGTTCACCAGGGGTTTACTTCAATGAGAAGGTAGACAAGAACGGCCGCCACTCTTTCGGGACAACGGTTATTCCTAACCGTGGGGCCTGGTTAGAAACGGAAACAGACGCTAAGGGCATTTCTTATGTACGGATTGACCGGACCCGGAAGATCCAACTATCTGTCCTCGTTCGTGCACTTGGCTTCTCCCAAGATGACCAGATCCGCGAAATCTTCGGCTCTAGCAAGACCCTCGAAGATACCATTGAAAAAGACCTCCATAAGAATGAATCCGATACCCGGACAGAAGAGGCCTTAAAGGATATTTACGAACGCCTGCGTCCAGGTGAACCGAAGACGGCAGAATCCTCAAGAAACTTGCTGGTTTCACGCTTCTTTGACCCACACCGCTATGACTTGGCACCAGTTGGTCGCTACAAGATCAATAAGAAACTGGACTTAAAACACCGCTTAGCTGGCCAAGTGCTTGCAGAAAACATCGTGGATCCTGAAACCGGGGAAATTCTACTCGCTAAGGATACAGAAGTTAGCCGTGACCTGATGGAAGACCTAGGCAAGGCCCTAGACCAAGGTGCCAATACGGTTGAAATTTACCCTAATGACCAAGCGGTTGTGCCAGAGCCTGTCCGCCTACAAGTGGTGAAGGTTTATGCGCCAAATGATCCAGACCGCGTGATCAATGTGATTGGGAACGCTAATCCAGCCGACGATGTGAAGGCCTTGACCGTTGCTGATATTATGGCTTCAATCAGCTACTTCTTGAACCTTTATGAAGGTTTGGGCAAGACCGATGATATCGACCACTTGGGTAACCGCCGGATCCGCTCAGTGGGTGAACTCTTACAGAACCAATTCCGAATTGGTCTTTCACGGATGGAAAGAGTGGTTCGGGAACGGATGTCTACCCAAGATGTCGATACGGTGACCCCACAACAATTAGTTAATATCCGTCCCGTGGTTGCTGCGATTAAGGAATTCTTCGGTTCCTCCCAGCTGTCACAGTTCATGGACCAAAACAACCCCCTATCTGAGTTGACCCATAAGCGTCGTCTCTCTGCTTTGGGGCCAGGCGGTTTGACCCGTGACCGGGCAGGCTATGAAGTTCGGGATGTGCACTATTCCCACTACGGTCGGATGTGTCCAATCGAAACGCCTGAAGGTCCGAATATCGGGCTGATCAACTCGCTGGCGACTTATGCCAAGATCAATGAGTACGGCTTTATCGAAACCCCTTACCGTCGGGTGAGCTGGGATACCCACAAAGTAACCGACAAGATCGATTACCTAACTGCCGATGAAGAAGATAATTACATCATTGCCCAAGGGAACTCGGAATTAAACGAAGATGGGTCCTTTGCTTCAGACAAGGTGATGGCTCGTTATGTGGAAGAGAATATCGAAGTAAGCCCTGAACAAGTGGACTACATGGACGTGTCACCTAAGCAGGTAGTCGCTGTCGCAACCGCATGTATCCCCTTCTTGGAAAACGACGACTCCAACCGTGCCTTAATGGGGGCTAACATGCAGCGTCAAGCGGTGCCGCTTCTCCAACCAAACTCCCCACTTATCGGGACGGGTATGGAATACAAGGCAGCCCACGACTCAGGGACAGCTGTTATTGCTAAAGAGTCAGGGACAGTTGAATTTGTTGACGCCCGCGAAGTTCGTGTCCGTCGTGAAAATGGTGCCCTCGATAAGTACGGCTTAATCAAGTACCACCGGTCAAATGGGTCCACCTGCTACAACCAAAAACCACTGGTTCGGACTGGTGAAGAAGTGGAAGCTGGGGACATCCTAGCTGATGGGCCATCCATGCAGAATGGGGAATTGGCATTGGGCCAAAACCCACTGATCGCCTTCATGACTTGGGATGGTTACAACTACGAAGATGCGGTTATCCTTTCTGAACGTTTGGTTAAGGATGATGTGTATACTTCTATCCATATCGATGAATTAGAATCTGAAGCCCGCGATACCAAACTCGGGCCAGAAGAAATCACACGTGAAATCCCTAATGTTGGGGAAGATGCTCTGAAGAATCTTGATGACCGCGGCATTGTTTATGTCGGTGCGGAAGTTAAGGACGGAGATATCCTAGTAGGTAAGGTAACGCCTAAGGGAGTAACCGAACTTTCTCCAGAAGAACACTTGCTCCACGCTATCTTCGGTGAAAAAGCCCGTGAAGTACGTGACACCTCACTCCGTGTCCCTCACGGTGGTGGCGGTATCGTTAATGATGTGAAGATCTTCCTGCGTGAAAACGGGGATGAACTCAAACCAGGCGTCAGCATGCTGGTTCGGGTTTATATTGTCCAAAAACGTAAAATCCAAGTCGGCGATAAGATGGCTGGTCGCCACGGGAACAAAGGGGTTGTTTCCCTCGTTCTCCCAATGGAAGACATGCCATATATGCCAGACGGGACACCTGTTGATATCATGCTGAACCCACTTGGGGTACCTTCACGGATGAATATCGGACAAGTATTGGAACTCCATCTCGGAATGGCTGCCCGCAACATGGGTATTAAGATCGCTACTCCAGTATTCGATGGGGCAGTGGATGAAGACATTTGGTCAGCAGTTGAAGAAGCTGGCATGGCCTCAGACGCTAAGACTGTCCTCTACGATGGACGGACCGGTGAACCCTTCGATAACCGGGTTTCTGTTGGTGTGATGTACTACCTGAAACTTTCCCACATGGTCGACGACAAACTCCACGCTCGGTCAATTGGGCCATACTCCTTAGTTACCCAACAACCACTGGGTGGTAAGGCACAATTCGGGGGACAACGTTTCGGTGAAATGGAAGTTTGGGCACTGGAAGCCTACGGGGCAGCCTACACCCTCCAAGAAATCTTGACCTACAAGTCAGATGACGTCACTGGCCGGGTACAAACCTACGAAGCCATCGTCAAGGGTGAACCTATCCCACGTCCAGGTGTTCCCGAATCCTTCCGCGTACTGGTCAAAGAATTACAGTCACTCGGCCTAGACATCCAAGTCCTCGACGCCGACGACAAAGAAATCGACCTACGTGATATGGACGAAGACACCAACAATTTCAACCACAAAGAAGACAAAAAAGAAAACGCAGAAACAAACGAAGACAAGACTGACGACAAAGAAGACAAATCAGACAACAAAGAAATCACAGCAAAAGAAGCAGAGTAAAAGGGTGTGAGCAAGAGCGTTTAGACTTGAATGATTGGAGGCTCAGCGAAAAAGGCTGACGCTAGTCAGACGTTTCGCTGAGCTGAAATCACTTCAAGTCTGCTCTTGCGAACCCGACTAGGAAGGGTGTGAGGGCTGGCGTTTAGCTTTCGTTCACTGGAGCAAGTCACCAGAGCAGTCTGAAAGACTGCGGCGGGGACTTGTGAAGTGACACGAAAGCTGCCAGACCGAACCCGACTAAAAGGGTGCGAGACTTGGCGGTTAGGCTTGGATGATTGGAGCAAGTAAGAAAAAGAGCGAAGCATTCGCTCGTTTCTTACTTGTGAAATCATTCCAAGACTGCCAAGTCGAACCCGACTAAAAAGGGTGAGAGCAGTTGCGTCCAGGCTTTAATGACTGGAGCCCAAGCGGATAAGAGCGGCTGTAGCCGATCGTTCCGATTGGGTGAAGTCACTTCAAGACTGCCACTGCGAACCCGACTGTGATTCTCGTTTTTAATGACAAGGTAGGCTTGCTGGCGAGCAACCCAGCAGGCGAGAGGCAATTATAAAGGGAGGTTGGCCCCTTGGTCGATGTTAATAAATTTGAAAGTATGAAGATCGGTTTAGCATCCCCTGATAAAATTCGTTCCTGGTCTTACGGTGAAGTGAAGAAACCAGAAACAATCAACTATCGGACGCTAAAACCTGAAAAAGACGGTCTTTTCTGTGAACGTATCTTTGGTCCCTCCAAGGACTGGGAATGTTCATGTGGGAAGTACAAACGGATTCGCTATGCGGGTGTCGTTTGTGACCGTTGTGGGGTAGAAGTTACCCGTTCTAAAGTTCGTCGGGAACGGATGGGCCATATTGAATTGGCAACACCCGTTACCCATATTTGGTATTTCAAAGGCATTCCTAGCCGGATGGGCCTCTTATTAGACATGAGCCCACGTGCCCTCGAAGAAGTAATTTACTTTGCTTCTTATGTGGTGACAGATGCCGGGGATACCCCTCTTGAATACAAGCAACTCTTATCAGAGAAAGAATTCCGTGAATACAAGGCGGAATACGGCAATCGTTTCCAAGCTGGTATGGGGGCAGAGTCTATTAAGACCCTCCTAGGCCAAGTTAACTTGGAGAAGGAATGCGCGGAATTGAAGGAAGTCCTAACCAGTGCACGCGGTCAAAAACGAACCCGGGCAATCCGTCGTTTGGATATCCTAGAAGCCTTCCGTAAGTCCGGTAATAATCCAGAGTGGATGGTTATGGATGTTATTCCAGTTATTCCACCAGAACTCCGCCCAATGGTCCAACTCGATGGGGGTCGTTTTGCGACATCTGACTTGAACGACCTTTACCGTCGGGTGATCAACCGGAATAACCGTTTGAAGCGCTTGTTAGACTTAAATGCGCCAAACATCATTGTTCAAAATGAAAAACGGATGCTCCAAGAAGCTGTCGATGCCTTGGTTGACAATGGCCGCCGTGGCCGTCCTGTTACAGGGGCCGGGAACCGTCCATTGAAGTCCCTATCCCATATGTTAAAAGGGAAACAAGGCCGCTTCCGTCAAAACTTGCTCGGTAAGCGTGTCGACTACTCTGGTCGTTCCGTTATCGCCATCGGTCCATCACTCAAGATGTACCAATGTGGTCTGCCTAAGGAAATGGCCTTGGAACTCTTCAAGCCTTTCTTAATGCGCGAATTAGTGGGCCGTGAAATTGCTGCTAACGTGAAGCATGCTAAGCGGATGATTGAGCACCAAGACGATAAGGTTTGGGATGTTCTTGAAGAAATTATCAAGGAACACCCTGTTCTCCTTAACCGGGCACCTACCCTTCACCGTTTGGGGATCCAGGCCTTTGAACCTGTCCTCGTTGAAGGGAAAGCCATCCGTCTCCACCCGCTAGCTTGTGAAGCTTATAATGCCGACTTTGATGGGGACCAAATGGCGGTCCACCTACCACTCGGCGAAGAAGCCCAAGCGGAAGCACGGATCTTGATGTTAGCTGCTACCCACATCTTGAACCCTAAAGATGGCCAGCCAGTTGTTACCCCATCTCAGGATATGGTTCTAGGGAACTACTACCTGACTATGGAAAGCGCAGGGGCTATCGGTGAAGGGATGGCCGTTTCTTCAGTTGATGAAGCGATGACAGCTTATAAGAGTGGCAATGTGGAATTGCACACCCGGGTAGTCATTGATACCGATTCCTTACCAGGCAAGAACTGGACGGAAGACCAAAAAGGTAAGCTTATCCGGACAACGATCGGGAAACTTTTCTTCAACCAAATTATTCCAGATGGCTTCAACTACTTGAACGAACCAACCCAAGAAAACTTGAATGATAGCTTGCCAGACAAGTACTTCTTAGAAGCTGGTGCTGACGTAGAAGAAGCTATCCAACGCGCAGAATTAGTCCCTCCATTCAAGAAGGGTTACTTAGAAAGCATCATCGCTCGCGTCTTCAAGCAATTCAAGGTAACGGAAACCCAAATGATGCTTGACCGCTTGAAGGATCTCGGTTTCGAATTCTCAACCAAGTCAGGGATCACGGTAGGTATCTCAGACATTACCGTTTTGGATACGAAGAATGAACTGGTAGATGAAGGCCACAAACGCGTGGATAACATCACCAAGCAATACCGTCGCGGTTTAATTACTGATGATGAACGCTATGAACAAGTCATTAGCACTTGGAACAAGGTCAAAGATGAAATTGAAAACCGCCTGAAGAACTCCCTATCGGCAGAAAACCCATTCTTCATCATGATGGACTCTGGGGCCCGGGGTAATATCTCTAACTTTACCCAGTTGGCCGGGATGCGGGGTCTGATGGCTGGTCCTAACGGTAAGATTATCGAATTGCCTGTAACCTCCAACTTCCGGGAAGGTTTATCGGTTCAAGAGATGTTTATCTCCACGCACGGTGCTCGTAAAGGGATGACCGATACGGCGCTGAAGACAGCCGACTCTGGTTACTTGACCCGTCGTCTGGTTGACGTGGCCCAAGATGTGATCATCAAGGAAAGCAATTGCCACACTGACCGTGGTTTGCGGGTTTCAGCTATCCGTGAAGGTAATGAAATGATTGAAAGCTTGGAAGAACGTCTGACAGGCCGCTACCTTCAAAAAGAAGTCCGCCATCCTGAAACAGGCGAAGTCCTTGCTCATCATGACCAATTGATTTCAGAAGAAGTAGCTAAGAAGATTGTAGAAGCTGGCGTTGAAGAAGTGACCATCCGCTCTGTCTTTACCTGCAACACGCCATACGGTGTCTGCAAGCACTGCTACGGCTCTGACTTGGCAACGAATGGTGAAGTTGAAGTCGGTGAAGCGGTCGGAACCATCGCTGCCCAATCGATCGGGGAGCCTGGTACCCAGTTGACCATGCGGACCTTCCACACGGGCGGGGTTGCCGGTGACGATATCACCCAAGGTCTCCCTCGTGTTCAAGAAATTGTGGAAGCACGCCATCCGAAAGGGCGCGCTGTGATTACAGAAGTCACAGGTGTTGTTACCGACATTAACCAAAACGAAGCAACCCGTGAAAAGACGGTTAACGTCAAAGGGGTTACAGATGAACGGGAATACGTTGTGCCTTATACAGCCCGTATGCTCGTTGAAGTAGGCGACACCATCAAACGTGGGGACCGTTTGACTGAAGGGTCAATCGATCCGAAAGAATTGCTCCACATCACGGATGCACTCACTGTTCAAACTTACATGTTAAGTGAAATTCAGCGGGTTTACCGGATGCAAGGGGTAGACATCAACGACAAGCACGTGGAAGTGATGCTCCGTCAAATGCTCCGTAAAGTACGTGTCCTCGATCCAGGGGCAACTGACCTCTTACCAGGTAAGTTGATGGACCTCGAAGACTTCAGCAAGGAAAATGCGGAAGCTATTAAGACGGGATCTATTCCAGCGACTGCCCAACCTGTCCTTCTTGGGATTACCAAGGCGGCTCTGGAAACCAATAGCTTCTTATCAGCTGCTTCCTTCCAGGAAACCACCAAGGTCCTTACCGATGCGTCGATTCGCGGCAAGCGGGATAACCTGCTCGGCCTGAAAGAGAATGTTATTATCGGTAAGATCATCCCAGCAGGTACAGGGATGGCCCGCTACCGTTACATGGAACCTAAGAAATTAGGCGAAGTGCCAACAACGGAAGAATATGTGACCAATGAAGATGGGGAACAAGTGATTGTTGAACACCCTGTTGAGCCTGAAAACTATGTGGGACACCCATAGAACATGTCGTTTAAAAAATTGAAAATTAATCAAATTTTATAGAGAGTGTGACAAAAGTCGATTAGGTCTGACTTTTGGAACACGTAGAGGCTGGAGCTTGTCTTCCAGCCTTTTTTCTATGGGAAAAGTAGAAGGATAACCACAGCCAGGCTGATGAAGGGGACGAAGGGAAGGGGGTGGTGCTTGGCTTGGTGGCTGAGGAAGAAATAGGCCAGGGCTAGGGCTGAGCTGAGGAAGATGATTTCCAGACTGGCGGATAGGCCGTATGCTAGGCAGAGGCTGGTGAAGAGCTTAATATCCGCTCCGCCAAGACCTTCCTTGATGATCTGGTTGAGGGCGTAGAGGGCCAGACAAAGGGCCAGGGCCTGGAGCCAGCGCTCTAATTGCCAGGTCTCTTCGCGTGCTAGGCAGGCTAGGAAGAGGAGGATCTGGAAGCGGTTAGGGACGACCAGGGC
Source organism: Aerococcus sanguinicola (assembly GCF_001543145.1). NCBI lineage: Bacteria > Bacillati > Bacillota > Bacilli > Lactobacillales > Aerococcaceae > Aerococcus > Aerococcus sanguinicola. The sequence goes on from NZ_CP014160.1 coordinate 1,091,099, forward strand.
AGTGAGGTCTGTGGCTGTCATAAGAGTTAGGATAGCGAGAATAACCAGATCGCTGTAAGCCTCTTGAGAGATCAGGTAGAAGGCCGTACAAGCGAAGAGAAGCTCAATGAGAGGGTAGTAGAGAGGGACAGGGGCTCGGCAGACTTGGCACCTGCCCCGGCAGAGCAGATAGCCGAGGATGGGGCAGAGGGTCCAATAAGGGAGTCTGGTCTGGCAATGGTCGCACTGGGACCGTCCCCAAATAATGGCACCGGAGTGGATGGTGCGGTAGGCCCAGAGCATGAGAAAGGATGCTAGGCAGGCTAAGGCAAAGAATAAATAGATTTGACTGAGTATGAACATGATGTATAACCTCCTTACTCATATATAAACGAAAAAAGGCAAAATTCACGTCGGATTTATTATTTTTATTTGGCCGAATCTTTCGTTATAATGGAGAAAATACCCAGAAAGGTTGATGGCTATGCTAACGTTGACGGATATCTCTTATGCTAGGGATGGCCGGCAGATCCTAGACAAGATTAATCTCCAAGTCCAAGCGGGAGAGTCTCTGTCTATTAATGGCCCCTCAGGCAGTGGCAAATCGACCATCCTGAAGATTATCGCCCAATTGCTTAGACAAGATAGCGGTCAAGTCACTTACCAGGGCAAAGCAGCCCAAAGCTATGACTATCAAAGCTACCGCCAAGACGTTTCTTATTGTGTCCAAAATCCCGTCCTCTTTGGCAAAAGCGTCCAGGATAACTTTGATTTTGTCGCCGAGGTCCATCAGAAGGCCCTGGACCAGGACCGCTTAACAATGCTTAAAGCGGCTCTAGGCTTAGCTGACCTGACCGATGACCAAGGGGTGGAGACCCTGTCAGGCGGCGAACGCCAGCGTCTGGCCTTGATCCGCCACCTGGTCTTCCCACCCAAGATCCTCTTATTGGATGAGGTTGTCTCTTCTTTGGATGAAGCTTCTGCCCAGGCTGTCTGGCAGCTTATTTTGACCGAAGCTGACCGCTGGGACATGGCCCTGCTTTGGGTTTCCCACCGGCCAGAAGACCAAGACATGGCCGACCGTTCCCTCTACTTAGTGGATGGTCACTTGCAGGAAGGAGGAAGTAAGTCATGACCCATGAACTCGTCATTAGTCCCACTTCTCTAGCTCTATCCTTCGTCCTCGTCTTGGTAGCGCTAGCGATTTCTTATAAGGAGAAGCTGGTCCTCAACAAAGATATGTTGGTTGCAGTTGTGCGTATGATTGTCCAATTAGTTGTGGTTGGCTACATCCTGACCTATGTCTTCCAGATCGATAGCTTCTGGGTGACCCTGGTAGCGATGGGGATCATGATCTTTAATTCAGCCTGGAACGCCAAGAAGCGTGCCCAAGGTCTAAGCAATGCCTTTAAGATTTCCCTAATAGCGATCTTTTCAGGGATTGGACTATCGGTGCTAATTTTGGTCCTATCTGGCACCCTGCAATTTGTGCCCCAGCAGATGATCCCGATTACCGGCATGCTGGCGGGTAACGGCATGAAGATTGTTGGGCTATGCTTTAATAATATGCACACTCTCTTCGATGCCCGCCGCCAGGAAGTCTTTGAGAAGCTGGCTCTCGGCGCCTCGACCAAGCAGGCCTCCTGGTCGATCATCCATGATACCATCAAGGGGGCTCTCCAACCGACCATCGATGGGATGCGGACCCTGGGTTTGGTCACCTTACCGGGCATGATGACCGGGATGATGATGGCTGGGTCCATGCCTCTTCAGGCGATCATGTACCAGATTATGGTTTACTTCATGATTTTGTCCTGCGGGGCAGTGGCCAGTATCCTCTGTACTTATTTGGCCTATCCCCACTACTTCACGGAATTCGGCCAATTGAAGGAAAAATTTTAGAAAAATCAAAAAAAGCTCTTGCCTAAAGCCAAAGAACTGTGCTATACTTATCAAGTCGTCACGAGGGAACAGTTCTTTGGAATGAGAGCTTAAAAATCTCAAAAAAGCTATTGACGAAAGTCAAAACTTGTGATATTATATAATAGTTGTTACAAAACAACTTACCGACATGGAGGATTAGCTCAGCTGGGAGAGCGTCTGCCTTACAAGCAGGATGTCGGGGGTTCGAACCCCTCATCCTCCATAACTTTGATTCGTTAGCTCAGTCGGTAGAGCATCTGACTTTTAATCAGAGGGTCGGGAGTTCGAGCCTCCCACGGATCATAACAAATTCGAATATGAATTTGATGCCGGCTTAGCTCAGTTGGTAGAGCATCTGATTTGTAATCAGAGGGTCGAGGGTTCAAGTCCTTTAGCCGGCATGTATATCACGCGGAATTAGTTCAGTGGTAGAACATCACCTTGCCAAGGTGGGGGTCGCGAGTTCGAATCTCGTATTCCGCTTATTTGATTTTTTATGGATCTGCTTGTTAATAGGCCGGGGTGGCGGAACTGGCAGACGCACAGGACTTAAAATCCTGCGGTGGTTACACACCGTACCGGTTCGATTCCGGTCCTCGGCATTATAATTTTATACGCACCCATGGCTCAACTGGATAGAGTACCTGACTACGAATCAGGCGGTTGCAGGTTCGAATCCTGCTGGGTGCATACCGGGAAATAGCTCAGCTTGGTAGAGCACTTGGTTTGGGACCAAGGGGTCGCAGGTTCGAATCCTGTTTTCCCGACTCGATTAAGGCCTTACGCTCTGTAAGGTCTTTTTTGTGTGTGGCATGTGATAAAAAGGGGCGTATAATAAATAGTATTGGTGATCATTCCTTATGCTTTGATTTTAATCGAACCATGCAAAAAGCGATCGCTCGAGAGCCATAAGCTGGCTTTGGAGCGATCGCTTTTACTGTGCTTTATTTTACTTTTAGAAGAAGAGACCGACTACGCTGGCTACGAGTAGGGAAGAGAGGATGGAACCCAAGAGGACCTTAACTAAAGATTGGGAAAGGACCTTGGATTGCTTCTCGCTAATGCCCTTGATGGCGCCGAGGGTGATCCCCATGGTACCGAAGTTGGAGAAGGATACCAGGTAGGTGGCTACCATAGCCTGGGTCTTGGCACTAGCCCCACCCAGGAGGCTTTGGAATTCACCCATGGCAACGAATTCGTTGGTCAACAGCTTGGTCGCCATGAGACTCCCCGCTTTGACAATGTCTTCGCTTGGAATCCCGATAATGAAAGCCAGGGGTGAGAAGACATAGCCCATGGTTTCGGTGAAGGTGATGCCGAAGATCCCTTCAACAATGGAGTTCAGGAAGGTGATCAAGGACACGAAACCAATCACCATGGCAGCGATAATAATAGCAAGGTTGAAGCCGTCGGTGATGTATGAGCCAAGCATGTCAAAGAAGTTGCCTTTGTCTTCGGCACTTTCTTCTAGCAGTTCAAATTCTTCGCCGGTTTCGACTTCTTCCGCTTCGTAAGGGTTCATGACGCTGGCGATCACTAGAGCAGCGAAGATGTTTAAGAAGACTGCTACAACGACATATTCGCCAGGAATCATTTGCATATAAGCAGCTAGGGTTGAAGCTCCGACTGCAGACATCCCAGACAAGCAGATGGTGAAGAGGGAGCGAGGGTCCATGTTTTGGATAATTTCTTTAATCGAAATAAAAGCTGAGGTGTTACCTAGCACGGCTGTTGAAATAGCGAATTGACTTTCGACTTCTCCCATACCGGTAATGAAGTTGATCCCTTTTCCGACCCATTTCATGATGAAGGGGAGAACTTTGATATAGTTCAAGATCCCAATCAGTGCTGAAATGAAGACCAGGGGCAAGAGAACGTTGAAGAAGAAGACTGAGGCGCCTTCTTCGATGACGATGCCACCGAAGACGAAGCTAATCCCGCCTTGGGCTTGGGCAATCAGCCAGCTGAAGAAGTTGGAGATGCCTTCCAGAGCAGTGATCCCTGCTGAGGTCCTGAGGCAGATGAAGGTGAGGACCAACATAGCGACAAACATCAGGACAATGTTTTTAACTTTGTTTTTGATTTTTGAACGATCGTAGGATAAGAGGGCAGCCAGGGCCAAGATGACCAGGATCCCAATTAGATTCCGAATAATTCCCACAGTATATTCCTCCTATTGCTTATAATCTTGGGCGCGGTTAACAACAGCTGATATTGACAGGTCTTCGTAGACCGAGTGCATGGTGCTGGTTGCTAAATTCGCTGCAGCTTGGGCGAGTTGGGTCACTTCTTTAATGTCCAGTTCATGGCCGTAGTGGTAGTTGGCCCAGACAATGGTTGCCATAGCACAGTCACCTGCGCCGTTCGCGCTAACCACGTCGGATTCTAGCACTGGGACATAGTGGGTTTCTTCTGAGTTGGCGCAGACCATTCCCTTGGCGCCTAGGGAAATGAAGGCATTCTTAACCCCCATATCAATAAGCTTCTCAGCGGCTTGACGGGCAGTTTTTTCGTCCAAGATCTTGATGCCGGTGTAGAGTTCTGCTTCATATTGGTTGGGTTTGATGGTATCAATCCGGTCTAATACCGCTTCGAAACGTGCCGCCTTGGCAACCGATACAGGTTCCACATAGAGGGGCGCCTCGACATGGTCAACAATCCACTCAATCGTCTCCCGGGAGACATTGGCGTCAATGACACAAATCTTGGCTTGGTTTAAGAAGTCCAAGCGGCCGGCCAAGAAGTCCGGTGTGATACGTTTAACGATATCCATATCGTTGACACCGGTAATCATATCCCCGTCGCTATCTGTGACGTAGAGATAGGTTGAGGTGTGTTCGTCCTCTAATTTCTCTGCATAGTCGAGGGAAATATTTAATTCTCGACATGATTTTTCAACTAGTAAACCAAAATCATCATCACCATAAGCGGTCACGAGATAGGTCGGTACCTCTAATTGCACTAAATTGTGCGCGATATTACGGCCGACACCCCCTGGACTCAGGTAGATGTGACCAATGTTGGAATCCCGCTCCCGGTACATGGGACCAGAAATCCCTGCGATATCCATGTTTAAGCCGCCGATAATTGCGACATATGACTCATTCGTCATCCCACTGCCTCCTTTAAAATTTGCATAAGATTGCACGCTTTCTATTATACACAATTCTACTTAAGAATGGCACGATTTCATGAAATTGTAAAGAGAAAGCGCTTTAAAAATTAGCTGTTCTAAAGCCGATTAGACCGGGGCAAAAGCTTGGTTTGGTCAAGTTTTGCCAGACAAAGATATTGACGCTTGGCTGAAAATTCGGTATGATAAAGTTGAACGTCAAACTTAGTCAGACTAGAGGTGATTAAAAATGCGTAATAAAAACATGTCTGATATAATAGAAGCCTACCTGAAACAAGTCTTACAGGAGTCGTCGAATGTTGAAATTCGGCGGAGTGAAATCGCTGAGCGTTTCGAATGTGTTCCCTCACAAATTAACTATGTCATTAACACCCGCTTTACTCCCCAGAACGGTTATCATGTGGAGAGTAAACGTGGGGGCGGCGGTTATATCCGGATCGTTAAGATGACGGTAGTTGATGAGGCGGACTATATCGATTCGATGATCCAGCTGATTGGCGATGAATTATCAGATAAGGATGCCCAAGCAATTATTAGTAATTTACACAAGAATGACTTGCTTACGAAGTTGGAAGCGCGCTTGATCTATGCGAGCTTAGACAAGGACGTCATGGCCCATGTGAACCAAGCCGATTCCTTACGCGCCTTGATCTTAACGAATGTGCTTCGTAAGTTGAAATACGATCATTAAACTGCGCGAAGATTGGAGTTTAGACCATGAAAGAAATCTATACGGAAAAAGCCCAGAAAGCCTTAGCCTATGCCTTAGATGCGGCGAAGGATTTCCGCCACCATGCCATTGGGACAGAGCACCTGTTGATGGGTCTTTTAGCCGAACCTGATGGCATCGCCCATGCGGTCCTGAGCCCTCATATTGGTGACTATGAAACCCTCAAAGAAGAGGTTGAGTTCGTCGTGGGCTACGGGTCAGGCCAAGACCCTTATAATGAATTAGGCGAGCCTGTCTATTCCCCCCGTGCCAACAAAGTGCTCTATCTCAGCACAGAGGAAGCTAAGAAGAATCGGGCTTCCTTAGTAGGGACCGAACATATCCTCTTGGCTCTCATGCAAGAAGAAGTCCTAGCTACTCGTATTTTACGGAATTTGGGGGCGGATCCTGATATTATCCGCCGTGACATCTACCAGATGCTCGGCCTGCCTTTAGATAGGTCGGGACGCAAGAAACAAGGGAAAGTTGATCCTCACAAGAGTAAGACCCCAACCTTGGATGCAGTCAGCAAGGATTTAACCAAACGGGCCCACAATGGCCAACTTGACCCCATCATCGGTCGGGAAAAAGAAGCTCGACGCATCCTCCAGATTCTCAGCCGCCGGACTAAGAATAACCCTGTCCTCGTGGGCGAACCTGGTGTGGGTAAGACCGCTATTGCGGAAGGCCTAGCCCAGGCCATTGTTAGTGGGCAAGTCCCCGAAAGCTTAGAGAACAAGCGCTTGATGATGCTCGACATGGGCTCTTTGATTGCGGGAACTAAGTACCGGGGTGAATTCGAAGATCGAATGAAACATCTGATTGAGGAAGTCATCCAAGATGGCCAGGTCATTCTCTTCATCGACGAATTGCATACCCTTATCGGAGCTGGCGGAGCAGAAGGGACTATGGATGCTTCCAATATCCTTAAACCCGCCCTAGCCCGCGGTGAAGTTCAAGTGATTGGGGCGACCACCCTCAATGAATATCAGAAGTATATTGAAAAAGATGCTGCCCTGGAACGTCGCTTTGCCAAAGTCCAAGTTGATGAACCGACAATTGAAGAAACCCGGTCCATCCTGGCTGGCATCCGCCAAGCCTATGCGGACTTCCACCAAGTGACGATTACCGATGAAGCCATTGACGCGGCAGCCAATTTGAGCGCACGCTATATTTCCGACCGCTTCCTGCCAGACAAAGCCATCGACGTGATGGATGAAGCCGCAGCAACCAAACGTCTGGATGCCCAAGGGAAAACGGACCAAGCTGGCAAGAGTCAGGATTTGGTTCGCGACTACCGGCAACTAGAAGAAGACAAGCTAAGGTGTGTGGCTGAGCAGAACTTCCAAGAGGCTGCCAAGCTTCATGCCAAGCAAAAAGAGCTGGAAGAGGCCCTCAATAAGTTAGAGAGCAAGCGTAAGAAGAAAAAGCAAAACTATAACTTATCGATCGGTGAAGAGGAGATTGCCGCAATCATTGCCCAATGGACCGGTATTCCGATTAGCCAGCTCACCGAAACGGAAAATCAGAAGCTCTTAGCCTTGGAGGAACGCCTCCACCGTCGAGTCAAAGGCCAGGATGAGGCGACCAATGCGGTGGCTCGTGCTGTACGCCGGGCCCATTCCGGGATCAAAGACCCCAACCGGCCTATCGGTTCCTTTATGTTCCTAGGCCCAACCGGGGTCGGGAAAACCGAATTAGCCAAGAGCCTGAGCGAAGAGCTCTTCGGGTCCGAACGCCACTTGATCCGGGTCGATATGTCCGAATTTATGGAAAAATATTCAACCAGCCGGATGATCGGTTCTGCCCCAGGCTATGTGGGCTATGACGAAGGGGGTCAATTGACCGAGAAAGTACGCCAACACCCTTATTCAGTCGTGCTCTTTGATGAAGTGGAGAAAGCCCATCCCGATATTTTCGACCTGCTCTTACAAATCCTCGATGATGGCTACATCACCGATAGCAAGGGTCGGATGGTGGACTTCCGCAATACCATCATTATCATGACCTCTAACCTCGGAGCAACAGCTCTGCGTGATGAGAAGACAGTCGGTTTTGGCCAGGAGTCCGTCAGCCATGACTATGACCGGATGAGCCAACGTATCCGAGAAGAGTTGAAGCAACAATTCCGTCCCGAATTCCTCAACCGGATTGATGAAATTATCGTCTTCCACTCCCTCAACCAAGAACAAGTGGGCGAAATCGTCCGCAAGTTTACAGATGCCATGGCCGACCAATTGGCCCAGCAAGGTATTGACCTCCGCCTTACCCACGGCGCCATCAAAGTCCTCGCTGAAAAAGGTTTTAGCCCAGAATACGGAGCCCGTCCCGTGCGTCGGGAAATCCAAAGCCAAATCGAAGACCCACTCAGCGACCTCATCCTATCCCAAGCCGTCGGAGAAGGTGACCGCCTAACCATCGGCTCACGCCAAGGCAAACTCTACATCCGCATCCAACACGAAGACGGCAGCGAAGAAAAAGAAAGCCTAGTGAAAGTCCAGGGTGTGAGGGCAGGCGGTTAGCTTTCCTTCACTGGAGCAAGTCGCCAGAGCAGTCTCATAGACTGCGGCGGAGACTTGTGAAGTGACAGGAAAGCTGTCAGCCCGACCCCGACTAGATAAGGGTGTGAGCAAGAGCGTTTAGACTTGAATGATTGGAGCCCAAACGGAAAAGAGTGGCTTTAGCCGATCGTTCCGATTGGGTGAAATCACTTCAAGTCTGCTCTAGCGAACCCGACTACACAGGGTGTGAGGGCAGGCGGTTAGCTGAACACACAACGGTAAGCATGGAGTGTGGGTTGATAGAGGTTAGCACACAAACGCGGCTGCGGAGTGTGGACTGGCGGAGCTGAAGACTCAAACAAGCTCGTTGACTGTGGATTGATAGAAATGAACCCACAATCAGGCTTACGGAGTGTGTGTTAGCAGCTCTCAATCCCCAAACGAGACTATAAAGTGTGGGTTGACCAGCCAGGAGACACTGCCCCTATAAGCTAAACGATATATGAAGAGAGTTGGCCAGGTGCCAACTCTTTTTGTTTATCATATCTAGGGCAAACTTTTCAGCTGCCAAGCCTGTATGGTATAATGCTAGAAACAGAAGAAGTGAGGTGGATGGTATGGATAAGAAAACAAAGGCGGGACTTTTTGTATTAGGTTCTCTCGCTGCAGTGACAGCGGTAGCTGCTGTTGCATTTTTTGAAGAAGATAATGAATCGACCTTTAGTAACTTGCTAGATACGGTGGGCAAGAAGGGCAAGGCCCATGGACAAGACTTGGTCGACAAGTTGCCCTTCTTTTCGGATGATTCTTCAGCCGGTAAGTGGAAAGATCGGGCATCAGACCTTTACCAATTGGTTGACTCTTTCCGGTCAGATGATTAGATCAAACCGTCTGGGTGAGTATCTGAACTATTACTCAATGGTCAAGACTGGAAAAAGAACAGTTTAAGAATACGAGGGATTGCTTGCGGGCAATCCTTTTTTATTTAGGGTGTGAGCAAGAGCGCTTAGCTTTGGATGCTTGGAGTAAGTTGGAATAAGGGCAAGCCCCGCTTGCACGTTTCCAACTTGCGAAAGCACTCCAAAGCTGCTCTGGCGAACCCGACTATAGGGTGAGAGCAAGAGCGTTTAGGCTTGAATGACTGGAGCCCAAACGAAAAAGAGCGGCTTTAGTCGATCGTTCCCTTTTGCTGAAGTCACTCCCTTTCTGCCAAGTCGAACCCAACTTAAAAATTAAAATTTTCTCATCATCCCCTTAATCTGTGCTATAATTGACCTATTAATAACATAAAGGAGTGACGGCTGATGGCAATTTATGGCCAAAAATTAGGCATTGTCGGAGTAGGTTTTGTCGGTTCCAAAATTTTATCCAATGTTTTGGCTGCCAATCTCTTCTCTGAAATTGTCTTGATTGATGAGAAAAAAGAGAAGGCAGCGGGAGAAGCCCTCGACGAGCGCCATGCTATGGGCCTCGGTTCGACCCAGCATGTGAGGGTCTATGCCGGTGACTATAGTGATTTAGCAGATGCGGATGTGATTGTAGTTGCTGCAACCCACATCTACGAAGATGAAATTCCGGCTGAACGTCAGGATCTTTTGCTAGATAATATTCCGGTCCTGGATGATGTCATGTCAGGAATCTGTCAGCACACCCGGGAAGCCATCCTGGTCTTTATCTCCAATCCTGTTGATACCCTGGCCCATCTAGCAGTGACAGAATATCATTACCCCAAAGAAAGGGTCCTATCGACGGGGACCATGCTGGATTCAGCCCGCTTGCGCTACGCGGTGGCTGAGCACTACGGTATCGATCCCAAGTCAGTGACCGGCTACATGTTAGGGGAGCACGGCATGTCTTCTTTTGCAGCCTGTAGCCATCTCAATGTTCAGGGGATCCCCTTTGACCAGCTGAGCGATTATTTTGAAGGGATTAGCCCCCTCGATGTTGACCAATTGACAGAGGAAGTTGTCCAATCGGCTTATGATGTCTTTATGGATAAGGCGGGTGTGACGGATGCTGCCATTGCCCGGGTAGTGGTGGAACTTTTGACGACTATTGTCCTGGACCAAGAGACGATCTTGCCTGTTGGAACCTTCTTTGGCCAAGGCATTTATGACCTCGACCAAGCGGTAACCTTCAGCCTGCCTGCCCAGATTGGCCGCCAAGGGGTTGTTCGGACCTTCCAGATTCCTCTCAACGAATGGGAAAAAGAAAAACTAGTCCAAAGCGTGGCGGTCATTGACCAGTCCATCCGCTTTGGTCGGGAGAAGCTGCAAGACTACCGCAAGCAGTAAGCCCCTTATCAGTCAAGACAGAGCCGCAGCAGAGCTTGTGGGAGCGGAAGCTGACGGCTTTTTTCTTTGCTTAGACAAGCTTTAAAGGAGAAAATAATGAAAAATATCCAGCGTCAATGTATTCGCATCGTCTTATCGCTTGCCTTATTGGCTTTAGCGGGCTGCCAGGCGGCTTCAAGTCCTTTAGCGAAGCCGAAAGCAGAAATCGTCCACGAAGCGCGCATCATGGCCCATGGCGACTTGCTCTACCATGATCCGATCTTTGCTAGCGCTGCCCAGGTCGACGGCTCTTTCGACTTCCATCCCAATTTCACTTATGTCAAGCCTTGGATTCAGAGGGCCGACCTCAGTCTGGCGGACTTTGAAGGGACGATTGATCCCAGCAAGCCTCTGGTCGGCTACCCGCTCTTCAATGCCCCTGAAGCGGTGGCTGATGCCATGGCGGATACGGGTTATGATGTGGTGGACCTGGCCCATAACCATATCTTAGATTCGGGACTTGAAGGGCTCCGCTCAACGGCAGCTAGCTTCAGCCAGCGGGGGATGACGCCCCTGGGAGTCTATCCGAAGACACCCCGCCAGGAGGCCGATATCTTGGTTAAGGAAGTCAATGGGATCAAGATTGCCCTCCTCGCCTATGCTTACGGCTTCAATGGTCTGGAGGCAGGTCTGAGCCCTAGCGACTATGCCTCCTGCCTCTCTGACCTCGACGAAGAGAAGATGCGTCAAGAGATCGAGCGGGCAGAGGAAGTTGCAGATGTGACTGTCGTCATGCCCCAGATGGGAGTGGAGTATGCCTTGGAACCAAGCCAGGAACAAATTGATTGCTACCATAAGATGGTGGCCTGGGGAGCGGATGTGGTCTTGGGTGGCCACCCTCACGTGATTGAACCTGCTGAGGTTATCGACCATGAGGGAGATAAGAAGCTGATTATTTATTCTATGGGTAACTTCCTCTCCAACCAGCGTGCAGAAACGATGGAGGGGGATATTTGGACCGAGCGCGGGGTTTTGATGGACCTGACCTTCGAGAAGAAGGGGGGGCAAGACCCGGATCAAGGAGGCTCAAGCCCGGCCAAGTTGGGTGGCCCGGGAAGATCTGGGGACCTATTCCCAGACCTTCAACCGCAAGCAATACCTCTATCAAACTTATATCCTCGATGATTTCGTAGCTGGTGGCCCTTACCGCGACCGAGTTGATCCAGTTGTCCGAGAACGAATCGACCAGGCCTATGCCGCGGTTAAGGACCATGTGGGTTTGGACTGGCCAAAAGCCAAGCAGAGCTACCAAGCTAGTCCCGGAATTGATGATTAAAGTGGTTAATGAATGGGCTGGGATAAAAGTCCAGGTCTAAGCGACTATTGTCACAGTCTCGGTTAATAAATACAAAAATTAGCTTTTTAGAAATGAAAAGTAAAGAATCTTTAAGATCCTTGCAAGACTTGTCGGTTCAAATAAACCATCTGAGGGAGCAGAACAAGTCGAAACTTTCCTATTATATGACTGCCTCTGAACTTTGGGTCAGGGGCAGATTTTACTTTCTGGAAGGGCTTCAAAGACGGTAAAATATCGTTTTTTGAGAAAGAAATAATTTGACCAATGGCTTAGATTATCGTAAAGTAATAATTGTGGGAACATATCTTTTGAAATCTATGGAAGGCGAATAGCCCTTTCCAAATTGAGAGCCAAGCAGAAACTTTTCATGCTGGCTCTGCTTGATTATTCCGAATTTGAGGTGGTTGTTTGCAGCATGAAGACTTTATGCGTTTGGCCATAGCGGAAGCCAAGAAGGCGGAAGCTTTAGGCGAGGTACCGATTGGTGCGATTGTCGTTAAAGATGGCCAAGTGATTGGACGCGGCTATAACCTGCGCGAGCAGTCCAATGATGCCACAAGCCATGCGGAGATGCAGGCCATTCGTGAAGCCAACGCTTATTTGGATAATTGGCGACTGATGGATTGTGATATGTATGTCACTTTAGAACCTTGTCCAATGTGTAGCGGGGCAATTATTCTATCGCGGATTCGACATCTTTATTTCGGGGCTTATGATCCCAAGGCTGGCACAGTAGGTTCTTTGATGAACCTTGTTACTGATGAGCGCTTTAACCACCAAGTTGAAGTGACCAGCGGCCTTCTAGGAACAGCCTGCAGCGAGATGTTGACGTCTTTTTTTAGAAAATTGCGTAAGCAGCGTAAGCGGGCGTCACGGAAGCCTCGAAAGGAAGAAAACAACTTGCACTAATTATTCTTAAAAGAGCGGCTAGTTGTTGTCAGGCTATGCTTAGTAGTAGAAGATAAGGTATAATGATTCTTATAAAGGGGGGTGGAGCGATTGGCGAACCAAACGATTCAGCAGGTTGTTGATGCAGAAGCAAAAGCTAAGGGCATTAAAGCAGATTTTGAAGCCAAGTTAGAGCAATTACGTCACGAATATCGGGCAAAATTAAAAGCGCTAACAGAAGAAAAAGATGCCGAAGTGGCTGATTTCAAGGCCAACAAGAAGGCCGAACTTGATCAAGCCTATGCCGAATACCAAGCACAAGCAGATGAAGAAAATCAGGGCCAAATTCAAGGCCTCGGTCAAAAATTTGACGAGAACAAAGAGGATTTGGTCGCATATGTTGTTGAGGAGGTGAGAAAATCATATGGCAATAGCTAAAATGAAGAAGTTGTCGATTGTATCGAAACCTGCACTAAAGGAAGACCTGGTGAGAAACTTACAGGCCTTGCAGAGTGTCGAAGTGTCGGCCCTGCCTAGGGAAGATGCTGAAGATGCGGTTGATGCGGCACAAGTGAAATCTGAAGACTATGTCCAATATGATGATCTCTACCAAAGAGCAGAGCGGGCTTTAGTGATCCTATCCCGTTATGCTAAAGATCGGTCCATGATGGAGAAGCTCACCCATAAGCGTCCTGTCTTTAGTCTAGAAGGTCTCCACCAAGAAGTGGACCTGGACCAAGGCCAGGTTTTAATTGAAGAGGTCGAAAAACTCTACAATCAACGGGAAAACATTATCTCCACCCGGGAAACAGTGGAAGATGAACAGACGGCTGTTTCTAACTGGCGGAGCCTGGATGTGAACCCAGCCGAGCTTTATCAACTGGACCACTTTGCCGTTTCCTTGGGGACTGTCCCTAACGATAGTTCAAGCAGCCAGTGGCATGCCCTTAAGGAAGATACAAAAGATGAGGATATTTCCTTATTAGAAGCCTTCTCCAATGAGGATGAAATTGGGGTGGTAGCTGTGACCCGCAAGTCGCAAGCTGAAGATTTCCAAGGGCGCTTGGCCCAATACCACTTCCAACCCTTCGATTATCCCTATGAAGAAGGCCCAGAAGCAGCCTTCCAGAACTTGGAAGACAAGCGCAAGTCACTGATCAAAGAAGAAGAAGACGTCGTTAAGACGCTCCAGGGCTTAGAAACTAAGATCCCTTTAGTGGAGCAAGTTGCTGAGGAGGCCTACAACCGGTCTCAACGTGCCCTGGCTGTCCAACTGACCTATGATAATGACTATCTCATCTTAATGAGCGGTTGGACCGATGAAGAGGACTATGATGCCCTCATCCAAAAATTGGAAGCCAATATTGGGGCTGATAACTTTGTTGTCGTGGAAGAAGAAATCACTGAAGAAGCGATCGACAATAATGAAGTCCCTACTAAACTTAAGAATAATGCGCTGAATGCGCCTTTCGAAATGATTACTGAAATGTACGGGGTGCCAAACTACCGAGAGATTGACCCGACACCATTCATTACCCCATTCTATTTACTCTTCTTTGGGATGATGATGGGGGACCTGGGCTATGGCCTGGTGCTCTGGTTAGGGACCCTTGTCGCAATGAAAGTGATGGATCTTGGCAAAGGGGCGGCGCGGATGGTCAAATTTGGCCATTACTTGTCCTATCCTACCATGCTCGTTGGTTTGCTCTATGGTTCCTTCTTTGGGGAATCCATTCCAACCGGTATTGTTGATCCGACGGGGGACGCTATCTTAATTATGGCAGCCTCTGTTGTGATTGGTTTGATCCATATCTTAGTGGCCCTTTGCATCAAGATCTACCTTGAAGTACGCCGGGGCAATATAGAATCTGCCTATAGCGATGGTTTAGGTTGGATCCTGATCTTACTCGGCCTAGGTGCCTGGGGAATCGGTGCCATGGCTGGAATGCCAGAAGTTGGAACAATTGGGAAATGGGTTTCCATTATCGGCTTTGCCGGAATGATTATTGTACCCGTTATCTTCCAAGATAAGAAGCTCCTGGCCGCTGGGCTAGGTCTATACAATATCTATGGGATTTCAGGCTATGTTGGTGACTTAGTCTCCTATACCCGTCTGATGGCGCTCGGGATCTCTGGTGGATCCATTGCCATGGCCTTCAACATGCTTGTTGGCTTCTTCCCAGCCCCAATTCGTTTCACAATTGGGATCGTATTGATTATCGCCTTGCAATCCTTCAACTTATTCCTCTCAGTTCTGAGTGGTTACGTTCACGGTTTGCGTTTGATCTTCGTAGAATTCTTCGGTAAGTTCTATGAAGGGGACGGCCGGGCCTTCAGCCCAATCAATACCCTAGAGAAATATGTACGTTTAAATAACTCTGACAAATAGACACAATATATAATACGGAGGTATAGTAATGGAAAACTGGATAAGCTTTTTTGTTGAAAATGGTGGCGCAATCTTCGCTATGTTAGGTGTAGCGGTTGCCGTAATGTTCTCAGGTATGGGTTCTGCTCGCGGTGTTGGTGAAGCTGGTCAAGCTGCTGCTGCCTTAGTTAAAGACCAACCTGAAAAATTCGCCCAATCCTTGATCTTGCAACTTCTACCTGGTACCCAAGGTTTGTACGGCTTCGTGGTAGGTTTCATGAT
Organism: Aerococcus sanguinicola; assembly: GCF_001543145.1. Taxonomy (NCBI): domain Bacteria; kingdom Bacillati; phylum Bacillota; class Bacilli; order Lactobacillales; family Aerococcaceae; genus Aerococcus; species Aerococcus sanguinicola. Next base: position 1,106,512 of record NZ_CP014160.1, read on the forward strand.
CTACTTACAATTAGGGAATGAATTAAGCTTACAACAAGGCTTTCTCTATTTAATGGCCGCTCTTCCTATCGGGATTGTTGGTTGGATCTCAGCTAAATACCAAGGTCAAACTGCCGCTGCAGGTATGCAAATCTTGGCGAAACGTCCAGAAAACGTTTCTAACGCAATTGTTTACGCCGTTATGGTGGAAACCTACGCAATCTTAGCTTTCGTTATGTCTCTACTCCTAGTCCTACAAATCCAAGGCTAGTTGGGACACGGGTAAGAGCTGGCCTAGGCCAGCTCTCGCAGCCTAAAGCGAAGCGGGAATATAATTTTCCAGCTTGATGACCAATCACCAGACAATCTACAGAGGAAAGGAGGCACTGTATGGCAACCATTCAAAATTTAACTCAGGATGTCCTCGCTAAGATTAGCCAGGAGGAAGATGCCAAGTTCAAATCAGGCAAAGAAAAGCTTGAACAAGACACAGCCGCTCGCAAAAAATGCATCCAGAAAGACGCTGAAGATAAGAAGGCGTCCCTAGAAGACCAAGCGGCGCGTGACCTAGACCGTAAGAAGCAAGGTTATAACAACCAAATGCGCAACCAAGTCTTAGCTAAGAAGCAAGACTTGATCCAAGCGGTTTATACCGAAGCTGTGACAAGATTGACAGAACTTCCAGAAAATGAGTTTATCGAATTTGTCAAAGGTGCTCTATCACAATTAAATACAGACCAAGCGACTGTCTTACAGCTTGGATCGAAATCAGAGAAGCAATTGACCGACCAAGGTTTAGCCCAGCTTCAAGGAGACTATCCAAACTTGCAGCGTGCTGACCAAAACTTACGCGGTCAAGGCGGCTTCATTCTCTCCCAAGAGGGGATGGACTATAACTTTACTTTTGACCAACTGATCGAGGAACAAGAGGAAGCTCTTTCTGCCGAAATTTCCAAACGCGCGTTTAATTAGAAAGGAGTTGTCAAAATGGAAAATACAGCATATGCTGGGTTGAATGTTTCCGTCCGCGTCCAAGAGACCAGTCTTTTGCAAGCGTCGGATTACAACGCCATGTTACAGGCAACTTCTTTAAGCGAGGCGCTCAATGTCTTGCGTAAGACGGACTACAACTTACCAGAGGACATTGAGGAAACGAGAGACTTCGATGCTTTCTTAATGGCGGACTTGCGCCGGGCCTATAATGACCTCTACGCAAGTACACCGGATCCACGTGTGGTTGACTTCTACGCCTTGCGCTATGAATACCATAATTTGAAGGTCCTCTTCAAGGAATGGTACGCTGAGCGCGACTTCTCGGATATTTACCTACCTATTGGCCGGCACAGCATTGAAAGCTTGCGCCGGGCAGTGCGTACCGGAGATGGCGAGGGTTTTGACCAATCCATGATCCAAGGTATCCGCGATGTACGGGAGAATTTTGAGAAATATCATTCTTACGATGCCATTTCTATCATCTTAGATTCAGCCTATCTCGACAATATGCGGGAGATCGCTGATGAAATTAATGATCCCGGTGTGGACCGGGTGGCAGACATGACCATCGACTTTGCCAACCTGTCCATGCTTGTCCGGGCCATCCAACAAGGGCGGTCCAAGGGCTTTATGCGGGCTGTCTTAAGTGACAAGGGCACCCTGGATAGCGATGAAATCATCGACTATGCCGTTTCCCACAACCACGCAGCTATTGCCCAAGCCTACAAGTCCCTGCTCTATGGGGGCAATTTAGGCAATGCCCTCCATGAAGATGGAAGCACCAATGTGGTGGAATTAGAAGGCCGGATCGAAGAAACCGAAGCAGAAGAGATGAAGCTGGCTCAATTGGAGGCATTTGGCCCCCTACCAGCCCTAGCTTACTTGTATTTCAAAGAGAATGAAATTACCAATATTCGCTTGATCCTAGTTGGCAAGGCCAATGACTTAGATGAGCAAGCAATTAAGGAAAGGATGCGACCTATCTATGGCTCATAAAATTGCAGTCGTCGGTGAAAAAGATGTCGTGATTCCTTTTCAATTGATCGGCTTCGACGCCTTCCCCGTTAATGACGGCCAGGAAGCCCGTAAGCAAGTCGATGAATTAGCAAAGAACGAATACGGTATCATCTATCTCACCGAAACAATCGCTGAACAGATACCTGACACGATTTCCCACTACGACACCCAAGTCGTACCTGCTGTTATTTTGATCCCTTCACACAAGGGCAGCCTCGGCATTGGGAAGAAACGTGTCCAAGATAATGTTGAGAAGGCTGTCGGACAGAATATCCTCTAAGTCCAGCCATCTCAGTGAAACAACCATTAGAGGGAGGAAAAGATTTGAAATCAGGGAAAATAGTAGAAGTTTCTGGTCCACTGATTAAAGCTTCCGGCATGGAAGACGCTGCCGTTCAGGAAATCTGCTACGTCGGCGAATTAAACCTCATGGGCGAAATCATCGAAATGCACGGTGACGTTGCGTCTATCCAGGTTTATGAAGAAACTTCTGGTTTAACCCCAGGAGAAGAAGTGCGCCCAACCGGGGAGCTCTTATCAGTAGAATTAGGTCCAGGACTTTTAACACGTATGTTCGATGGGATCCAACGCCCACTCGAAGACTTTATGGAAAAAACAGGCTCCAATTACTTGGTACGCGGGGCCCATGTTGACCCACTCGACCGTGAGAAGAAATGGCACTTCGAAGCGACAGTCCAAGAAGGCGATAGCGTCGAAGCTGGCGATATCGTTGGGACAGTTCAAGAAGGTGAAGTCATTGAACACCGGATCATGGTACAGAATGGGGTCAAAGGGACCATCGCTAAGATCGCTTCTGGCGACTATGACTTAGACGATACCGTTTATGTGATCCGCGATGAGCACGGTGAAGAGAAGGGCTATGGCCTCTCACAAAGATGGCCAGTTCGTATTGGACGTCCATTCAAGAAGAAATTATTACCAGATACCATTATGACCACCGGCCAGCGGGTAGTTGATACCTTCTTCCCTATCACCAAGGGGGGCGCTGCTGCCATCCCAGGGCCATTCGGTGCTGGTAAGACCGTTCTCCAACACCAGATCGCTAAGTTTGCGGACGCAGATGTCGTTGTCTACGTTGGTTGTGGGGAACGTGGGAATGAGATGACGGACGTTGTTAACGAATTCCCAGAATTGATCGACCCGAATACCGGCAAGTCTATCATGGAACGGACCGTATTGATTGCTAATACTTCCAACATGCCGGTTGCCGCCCGTGAAGCGTCCATCTATACCGGGATTACCATAGCCGAATACTTCCGTGACATGGGCTATTCCGTTGCTATCATGGCGGACTCCACCTCACGTTGGGCCGAAGCCCTCCGTGAAATGTCTGGGCGTCTGGAAGAAATGCCAGGGGACGAAGGTTATCCTGCCTACTTGGGCTCACGGATCGCGGAATACTATGAACGTGCCGGGATCGTTGAAGTTCAAGGGAGCGAAGGCCGGACTGGGGCTGTTACAGCGATCGGTGCCGTGTCACCTCCAGGCGGGGATACCTCAGAACCAGTTACCCAAAATACCCTCCGCGTTGTGAAGGTATACTGGGGACTCGATTCCAACTTATCTCAACAACGTCACTTCCCAGCTATTAACTGGTTAGATTCCTACTCACTCTATCTCGATGACGTGACTCAAGGGATCTCTGAAGAAACAGGTACCAACTGGCAAGAAATGGTCAGCAGTGCCATGTCGACCCTGCAAGAAGAAGACGGCCTCCAAGAAATTGTCCGTCTGGTAGGGATTGACTCCTTGTCTGAACGTGACCGCTTAACACTGACTGTTGCAGCCATGGTTCGTGAAGCTTACCTGCAACAAAACTCATTCGATGATGTCGATGCTACCACATCTTTCGACAAGCAATATAAGATGCTAGATATTATCTTGACCTTCGAAGATGAAGCGCGTGAAGCCATGGAACTTGGCGCTTACTACGACGAAATCATGAAGGGCACCCAAGATATTCGCGAACGCATCTCACGGATGAAGTATGTCCATGAAGATGATCTCGACCAACTTGACCAATTGAAGGCAGATATTAAGCCTGCCATGCGTGATCTTGTACAAAAGGGAGGGGCTGAATAATGTTAAAAGAATATAAATCCGTAACAGATGTCTATGGCCCTCTGATGATTGTTGATGACGTTGAGGGAGTCGGCTACGATGAATTGGTTGAAATTCAAATGCAAACGGGCGAAAGCCGGGTCGGCCAAGTCCTAGAAATCCAAGAAGACCGTGCCGTTGTCCAAATTTATGGGGGCGGTTCAGGGGTCAACTTGCGCGATACCAAGGTTCGTTTCAAAGGCCGTCCGCTCGAATTCGGCGTATCAGAAGATATGATTGGTCGTTCATTCGATGGTTTAGGCAATATCAACGATGGTGGCCCTGCCATCATCCCAGATGAAATGCGCGATATTAACGGGACAGCCATTAACCCAATGGCCCGTGACTATCCGGATGAATTTATCCAAACGGGGATTTCAACCATTGACCACATGAATACCCTAGTTCGTGGGCAAAAACTGCCAATCTTCTCAGGTTCAGGTTTACCCCACCAAGAATTAGCGGCTCAGATCGCTCGCCAAGCTAATGTGTTGAACGACAATGAACAGTTCGCGGTAGTCTTCGCTGCCATGGGGGTAACCTTTGAAGAAGCTAAATTCTTCGAGAACTCCTTCCGTGAAACAGGCGCCATTGACCGGTCTGTAATGTTTATCAACTTAGCCAATGACCCAGCTATTGAACGTTTGGCAACCCCTAAGATCGCTTTAACAGCTGCGGAATACCTAGCCTATGAGAAGGACATGCACGTCCTCGTTATCATGACGGACATGACCAACTACTGCGAGGCCTTGCGTGAAGTATCCGCTGCCCGCCGTGAAGTGCCAGGGCGTCGGGGTTACCCAGGTTACCTTTATACCAACCTGTCAACCCTTTATGAACGTGCTGGACGGATCCGCGGGGCTAATGGGTCGGTAACTCAGATTCCGATCTTAACCATGCCGGAAGATGATATTACCCACCCAATCCCTGACTTGACCGGTTATATTACAGAAGGTCAGATTATCTTAGACCATGAGCTCTACAACAATGGGGTTCGGCCACCAATCAACGTGTTGCCATCCCTGTCTCGTCTGAAAGACAAGGGGACCGGGGAAGGTAAGACGCGTGAAGACCACGCCAACACCATGAACCAGTTGTTCTCAGCCTATGCCAAGGGTAAGGAAGCCAAAGAATTAGCGGTCGTACTCGGGGACTCCGCACTCTCTGATACTGACAAGCTTTACCTCAAGTTTACCGAACGTTTTGAAGAAGAATATGTCAACCAAGGCTTCAACACCAACCGTGACATCTTCGAAACCTTAGATTTAGCTTGGGAACTCCTCGCTATCTTGCCTAAGTCCGAATTGACCCGGATTAACGACAAACTGATTGAGAAATACTATCCGGAAGACGCTGAAACTGAATCTGAAGGAGCGTGATGCTAAATGGCCAACGCGTTAAATGTCAAACCGACGCGGATGGAACTGCGCAACCTGAAGAAAAGTTTAGACGTAGCGACACGCGGACACAAATTGCTCAAAGATAAGCAAGACGAACTGATGCGTCAATTTATCGATTTGATCCGCCAAAATAACGAATTGCGCGAGGAAGTTGAAGCCCAACTCTCCGGCGCCCTTCAAAATTTTGTCCTTGCGTCTTCATTGATGAACCAAGCCTTCATCGATGAACTCGTCGCAATTCCAACCAAAGAAGTCTCTTTGGAAATGCATAAGGAAAACATCATGAGCGTTGACGTCCCTAAGATGCAATTCCACTACTCCGAAGAGCAAGAAAGTGAAAATGAAAAATTTGCCTATGGTTACTTGAATACCTCAAGCGAATTGGACGAAGCAATTGAAACCATGACCCAAGTGATGCCGCGCCTACTTGAACTCAGCGAAATCGAAAAAACCTGCCAACTCATGGCAGACGAAATCGAAAGTACCCGCCGCCGGGTAAACGCTCTCGAGTACCGGATGATTCCTGATACCGAGGAAACCATCGACTACATCGAAGCCAAACTCGAAGAAGACGAACGGTCAACCAAGACCCGGATGATCAAAGTGAAAGATATGGGCGAAAAGGCTTAAATTTGAGAAATAGAGTGCGACAAAAGTCGTCCAGCTCTGAACCACTGGAGCAAAGGAGGGGAGAGCCTTGTAGAGGCTCGCCCATCCTTTGTGAAGTGGAGTCAGAGCTGACTTTTGGAGCAGGTTTTGAAAAAAATTTTAAAAGAGGTTGGAACTTTTGTCCCAGACTTTTTTCTTGGGAAGGGTGCTGGTGAGCAGGCGTTCCGCTCTGGAATTTGAAGCGGAGACTAGCGAACTTGCAGAGGAAGCCTTCGATAGCAAGTAGCTTCGGCTTAGCTTGCGAATGGAGGCTCTCTTTGCGAGTTGGCGTTCTGCAACTTGCGCATATCCGGTCTGTTTGCGAGTTGGCGTTCTGCAACTTGTGAATTCCCAGTCCCTTTGCAAGTTGGAGCCCCTCAACTTGCGAACTCCCCCTCCATTCGCAAATTGCCGCCATCTACCAATCCCTAACACACATAAATCCAGGCCTCCTCGATCAATCCCAACAAAAAGCACAGCTGGTTCAAAGTTCAGCTGTGCTTTTCTTGTTATTCAGAAGTTTTTAAACCATAAATGAGCGTGTATCCATCACGCTTGGGCTGGAGGTTGGCGTAATGGCTGCGGTAGAGGGCCTGGGTGACTTGTTGGTAGAGTAGGGGTTGGGTTTTTAAGAGCTCCCAGCCTGCTGCTAGGGCCTCTTCCTCAGACGTTGCGTCATCCGCATTCACTTGAACCTTGATTTCCGTCACCAAGTCTTGGTCAGCATCTTGGTAGCTATAGAGAACAGCTTGGTCGTTTAAGGCGCGGATAAAGCCGCCCTGGTCGCTGGCCTCTTGCAAGGCATGGAGGCCTAGGCGTTGGCGCTCTTGGTTAATTGCATCAAATAAGTTATTTGTCATACTTGTCTTCTCCTCATCTTTGCCAGGTGCAATTCCTCGGGCTGGCTCGGGACTCAGGCGGACGCTGGCTTGTTCACTCGCTAAGCTTAGCTCAGGGTCGAAGAGGGGATCTTCCTCAGTAACTTCTTCCCCCGCTGCCTTGTCGTTTAAGTCATCCAGGACGCCCTCAATTAGGCTTCCCGTGTCTATCCGATCTTTATAGTCGAGCTGGTTATCGTGAACAAGGTCGACAACATCCCGTCCTGACGCTAGTGCGAGCTGGGAGAGGCTATCCCCCCACTGGCTAACATAGACCTTCAAACCATAATGGGCTTGCCGCCGCATCTCAGCTTGGATTTCTTCGGCCGATTTTTGTTTAAAAGGCTGGCGCATGGCTTCAAGGGCACGCTTCTTAACCTTTTCGATCTTGGCAGCTTGGCTTTTTTTCTTATTTTGGGTCACGCTTGCTGGCCTCCCTTTATTCTGATTCTTAAGTCTATTATAAAAGAAAGTCCAGCAGAAAGCAGTCTTTAAGGATTATTGGCCAAGAATCTGTGCGGAATAGATGAGGGTGTGGTCACCATTCTGGATGAATTCCAGGCCGAGCGACTGGCCCTTGTAGTTGGCATCGATCATATTGGCATAATGGCCAGGGCTATTCTTCCAATTGTTGAAGAGCTCTTGAGCGATGGCTTCAGCTGAAGTGCCAGGGCTAGCATAGGTCTGCTGGATATTCTCACCCACATAGGAGCCTGCACTCTCAAAACCATTAGCCGTGTGGAAGGCTTGGCCATTGGGACGGGTATGGGAGAAGCAATCGATAATCTCCTGGGTCCGGTTGTTGGCTGCGGCTTGATAGCTATCTTGGTAGGCTAAAGGCGCTAAGCCTTGCTGGGTACGTTCCTGGTTGACCAGGTCGTGGAAATGTTTGCTGATAGCCTGGCTGAGGGAGGTCGTGCTCTGGTTAGCCAGGGTTACTGCATCAGCACTTGGCGTAGTCACTGTAGTCGGATCTTGCTTGGTGTCCGTTGTTGCTGTCTCCTGGGTGCTGGCTTCAGCCCTTGGAATTAAATTGAAGTCTGGTTGAGCCTTGCTTAAATCAACGGTTTTTTCGCTAGCAAGGGACGTAACTTCTGCCACAGGGATAGGGCGGCTTTCCTTAGCCTTATCCTGCTTGTCGTCAAAATCGTCATGAATATCGTCATAATCGTCATCGTCTAGGTCGTCATCCTGGTCATCGTCATAACCGTCATGAATATCGTCGTAATCGTTATCATCTAGGTTGTCATCCTGATCATCGTCGTCAAAATCGTCGTGGATGTCATCGTAATCGTCATCGCCTAAGTCCTCATCCTGATCATCGTCGTCAAAATCGTCGTGGATATCATCGTAATCGTCAACGCTTAAGTCATCATCATAGATATCGTCGTCATAATCGTCGTAAATATCGTCATAACCGTCATAGTCATAACTGTCAGTATAGGCGTCATAATCGTCCCAGTCATCGTCGTAACCATCATAATCGTCATCATAAGTGTCGTAATCGTCCCAGTCGTCATCAACTTCGTAATCTTCATAGTCATCGTAATCGTCATCGAAGTCATCAGCTTGGACAGTTTCGCCAAGTCCAAGGCTGCCTGCTCCAATCAGTCCGAGTGCGATGAGTAATTTTTTATCCAGTTTCATGTGATCATTCCCTTTCTTTTCTGTCATAATGAGTGATGCGAGGACTATTTTTGCCCTCCTGCTATACAATACAAGGGTTGTCCAAAATTTAGGGCCCTTTTTTAAAAAAAAGATTTTGGGTCGAGTAGACCCGAGAACGTTCTGGCTCTCTTGTTATAAAATACAAGGGGGCTAAAAAATTTAGGGACTAATTTCTAAAATATTGGAGATTTTCTTTAAAAATGACCATTTCAGTCGCTTCGGTACTTCTTTTTTGCTATAGTAGGGCAAAATAGGCCCTAAAATTTCTTGGGCTTTTGTATTTTGTCTTAGGGCTGGAGGCTCTGATTATGGAGGAATGAGGGGATAAGTGATGGAGACGCGAGAGGAACGGAATGCGCTCATTCAAGAACATTTTGGTTTTATTATTAAGACAGTATCTGAAATAACGGGACGCTATGTGGAAGTCGGCAATGATGATGCCTTGAGTGTGGCTTTGATGGCTTTCGATGAGGCCATCTCACGTTATGATGAAGACCGGGGGCACTTTTTAGCCTTCTGTAAACTGGTGATTAAGAGCCGGGTCCTGACTCATCTTAAGGGAGAGGGCAAGGACCAGCAGGATGTTTCCTTAGACGACTTGCAGGAATTAGGCTTTGACCCAGTAGACGAGCGGCCGGTGTCGCAGACGGATATGAAGGTTGAGATTGAAGCCTGGAAGGAAGACTTGGAAGACTTTGCGATTACGCTGGAACAATTAGCGGATGAAGCGCCCAAGCACCGAGACACCCGAGAGCGGGCCATTGATATTTCTGAAGCATCCAGTAAGAAGCGGGCCATTACCGACCACCTCTTCACTAAGAAGCGCTTGCCCATCCGTAAGATGAGCCGGACTTTTGACGTGACAGAGAAGGTGATCAAGGGGTCCAAGACCTTTATTATTTCGGTAATTATCATTTTTGTGAAGGAATACCGGGCCATATTAGATTGGATTAGGGGGTGAGCGGGATGTTTGAAGAAGTGCTTATATTAGAGATAAAGACCGACTATGCCTTGGCCATGTCGCGGTCGGGGGAAATCCTCCGCATCCGCTTAAAGGACGGCTTGACGGTCGGCCAGCAGATCTATATCACAGAAGAAGATCGCTACCAACAAACACCTGCCAAGGCGCCAGTGCCCTTGAAGTCAGGAAGTAAGAAAAAAGGCCTTCCTTGGTTAACAGGAATCCTCGTGGCTGCCATGGCCCTTTTAGTTATCGGTGTAGCGACAGTAGCCAGCAATTGGAGCCAGGAAGATGAGATTCTAGGCTTGGGACGCAATCCAAGCATCCAGTTAGAAGTGGACAGTAAGGGGACCATCCAATCCCTAGCTGACGCCAGTGGCAAGGAACAAGCGGCCGCCAAGTATATCGGTGAGAAGCTCAAGGATGAGATCGACCAGCTGCTCGGCCAAGTGAAAGTGGCGGATGACCAGAACATGGTGGTCGCAAGCACAGGCCTGCCTAAAGACCAGGCCGACCAAGTCCGCCAGCAGATCCGTGATTATTATGAAGCGAACGGCTACGATGGCGATTTAATCTTCCTCCAGGCTGAAAATAGCGAATACCAAGCAGCCAAAGATAAGGGCCAGTCCCTGGCCGACTACCTGATCGACCACTATGACCTCAATATCTGGACGCGTGAGGAAAGTCGTGACTTGTCCGACCAAGAGAAGAAAGACCGTCTGAAGGGCCATGGCGACTACATCCATGTGGTCAACGAAGACCAGCGCCAGAAAGAGGAAGGAGAAGCCAAAAATAAAGAAGAAGAGAAGAAAAAAGAAGAGGAGAAAAAGAAAGAAGAAGAAGCTAAGAAAGAATCCGAAGCAGAGCCAGAATCCGGAGGTCAAGGAGCAAGTCCAGCCCCTTCCTCCCAGCCTGAAACGAATCCAAGTCGACCTGCTAACCAGCCCCAGCAACCAGCCAGGCCTAATCAGTCGGCTCCCGCACCCCAACCAGCCCCAGCCCCTTATCGAGCTCCCGCACCAGCACCCCAGCCCTCCTACGACGATGACTGGGACGATGACGATTGGGATGACGACGACTGGGACGACGATGACGACTAAGGGTGTGAGACTTGGCGCTTAGGCTTGGATGATTGGAGCAAGTAAGGATAAGAGCGAAGCATTCGCTCGTTCCTAACTTGTGAAATCACTCCAAGCCTGCCAAGTCGAGCCCGACTAAGGGTGTGAGACTTGGCGCTTAGGTTTGGATCCTTAATCTCGACTAAATCCCCAACACTCAAGCAAAGGCTTTGAATGTGGTTTGACGGTGCTCGACACTCAAGCAAAGCCTCTGAGTGTGGGTTGACGACGCCCAGCACCCAAGTAGAGTCTGCGATTGTGGTTTGACGGTGTCCGACACCCAATCAAGTCCTTCAAGTGTGGGGTGACGATGCCTAACACACAATCAGGCCCTCCGAATGAGGCTTGACACAGCAAATTCGGTTATAGCTTGCATGTAAAAAATTATTTAAGCCTGGAGCTATTGGAATAAAAATTATTCTAGTGGCTCCAGACTTCTTTTATCGGTATATCTTGCAGTCAAAACTGCTAAATCCGCAGTGAATGGTGGTGGTGTGCAGTCAACAGCTTAATTGTGCATTGAGTTGGACTAGCTTGCACTTGATAGTTCTAATCGTGAAGCTTATCAGCTTGCAGTCAATCCCTCAAAACATGCAGTGAATGATGGTGCCATGCAGCTAACTGCCTTAATTGCGCATTGAGTTACAGCAGATTGCAGGTGATAGCTCTAAACGGGAACTCAATGAACTTGCAGTCAACTCAGTTAAATCTGCAGTGAACCATGGCCATTTGCAGTGAAATCTTCTAAAAATGCAGTGAAGCTTTCTGCTGCGCAGTCAAACCCTAAAAAATGCAGCGAATGATCTTGGCTAAGCTTTAGGGGTCCCAAATAGCTTTTCTTGTCGCTTTATGTTAGAGTGAAGGAAATCACAAGAAAGGGTGGCAGATTATGGGAGACTTGTTTGAAGCGGTGCCGAATTTTTCTGAGGGGCGTGACCAGGAAGTAGTGGAGGCCCTCGCTCAAGAGGCCAGGTCAGTGGCAGGGGTGGTCCTGCTCGATTATTCAGCTGACGTTGACCACCACCGGTCCGTATTTACATTGATGGGGACGGGCCCCCAGTTGATCGAAGCACTGATCAAAATGACGACCGTCGCAGTGGAGAAGATTGATCTCAACCAGCACCAGGGTGAGCACCCGCGCATGGGAGCCTTGGATGTTTGTCCCTTTATTCCCCTGGGCCAGACTTCTATGGACCAGGCGTGTCGGATGGCCGAAGCCCTGGCTGAGCGTCTAGCAGCTGACTTTGACTTACCAGTGATGCTCTATGGAGAGGCGGCTAGCCAGCCTTCCCGCAACCGGGTGGCTGATATCCGCCGGGGAGGTTTCGAAGGTTTAGCTGATAAGCTTGCTGATCCGGCTTGGCAGGTAGACTACGGCCCCCAAGCCCCGCATCCTAGCGCAGGGATGACTGCTGTAGGGGCGCGTCCAGCTATGGTCGCTTTCAACGTAAACCTAGATACTAATCGTTTGGATGTGGCTCAGGCGATTGCTAAAAAGGTCCGGGGCTCGAGTGGGGGCTTCCCTGCCTGCCAGGCTTTGGGCATGGCCCTAACTGACCGCGACTTGGTCCAAGTCTCCATGAATATCTTGGACCTGGACAGTCTGCCCCTCTACCGGATCCTAGAAACGGTCCGCATGGAAGCAGCCCGCTATGGGGTGGCTGTACTCGAAACGGAACTGGTTGGCCTAGCCCCAGCCCAGGCCCTCTATGACAGTGCAGCCTACTACCTTCAACTAGCTGACTTTGATCCGCAAGGCCAGGTCCTCGAAGAAGAACTTCGCCAGGCTAAAGCAGACTAAAATAAAAACGTATCCTTCCAGTGCTTGGAGGCCTAGGGACTAGGCCAAGTGGAAACTGGGGATACGTTTTTTATTTTAAATGGTATTGTTCAAATTGTGGTGGGGTTATTTGCTATCTGCACTCAGAGTTCTTGGGCGCAAATCGGCGGTTGCTATTTGCTTTCAGGGCTTGCGAGTGCAAACTAGTGACTTGCTATCTGCTCTAAGAGCTTTCGAATGCAAATTGGTGACATGCTATCTGCACTCAGAGCTTCCAAATACAAATTGGCGACATGTTATTTGCACTACTCAGGGGTCTCGAAAACTAAGCGCTCTTGCTCGCACCCTACAGTCGGGTTCGGTCGCGCAGAAGTGGCTCCTCTTCACAAAGATCCTTCGAAGGCTTTCAGCCTTCTATGGCTCTTTGCTCCAGAGGTCCACTTCTACCCGCGCTCCCTCGCACCCTATAGTTGGGTTCGGTCTGGCAACTTTCGTGTCACTTCACAAGTCTTCGCCGCAGTCTTTCAGACTGCTCTGGCGACTTGCTCCAGTGAACGAAAGCTAAGCGCCAGCCCTCACACCCTACAGTCGGGTTCGACTTGGCAGGCTTGGAGTGATTTCACAAGTAAGGAACGAGCGAATGCTTCGCTCTTATCCTGACTTGTTCCAATCATCCGAGCCTAAGCCCAAGTCTCGCACCCTAAGCGGTCATGAGATAGGCTAGGATGGCAACTAGGGTGGCGCTGGCGCCGATTGTGGCTTCGTAGCGGATGAGGGTCAGACGCTGGCGGAAGGAGAGCTGGACACTGCCTGCGGTGGCGTGGAAGAAGGAACCGTGGGGGAGGGAGTCCAAGACGGTGGCGCCCGCATGCAACATGGCAGCGGCTGCTAGGTGGGGGACTTGGGCTTCGATCAGGCTTGGGGCGAAACTCTGGCTGGCGATACTGGCTCCGGCTGTGGTGGAGGCTGTGGCTGCGCCCATGAAGATACCAGACAAGGGAGCGAGGAGGAAGGGCGGCAGCTGGAGGAATTGGAGGAGCTGGCTGAGATCGGCTTGGAGCTGGGAAGCGGTGATCACGCCGGCCAATGCTCCCGTTCCAATCAGAAGCAAGCAAACATCCTTGACTTGGTCCAGGCCGAATTGACTGTAGCTGATGAGCTTTTTGCCCTGACGGCAGGCTAGTAGGGAAGCCAGTCCCCCAAGAGGGAGGGCTAGGATAGGGTCGACGGAGAGGCCGACAAGTGGACGGAGGGCCAACAAGACGACAACCGTGAGGGGACCGACCAGAGCGGCGAACAGGCTAGGACCTTGCTCGCTAGGATTAGCGACTGGAGCGACTGGGTCAGACGAGTCAAGCCCCACTTGGTCGCCTAATTTGCGGTTGAGAGCCTGAGAGAGCAGGAGGGTCACCAGTGCTGCCACTAGGGCGGGCACCAGATTTTGTAAGATCAGCCGGCTTAGGTCGACATCGAAGCTAGCTGCAACAGCCAAGGTGTTGGGGTTGGGGGAGATGAGGTTGCCGGCCTTGCCCCCGCCGATCATGGCGACCAGGGCAGCTTCCTTTCGAAGCTGGCTTTCTTGGCAGATGGCTAGGGCAATAGGAGCAACGGTAATGATCGTGATGTCGATAAAGACCCCGATGCTACAGATCAGAAGGCTGGCCAGGATGAGAGCGGCCAGGGCCCGGCTCTGGCCCAGCCGGTTGACGATGGCCTGGGCAATCTTTTGAGCGGACCCTGTCTTGACTAGGCAACCAACGAGGACCCCCGAGGCGAGGATACGGAGGATGGCGCTCATCATGGAAGCCGAACCGTCGACCATGACCTCAATACTTTGACTGAGATTAGCGCCACCTAAAAGGGCACCGACCAAACCGCCAACCATGAGGGCATAGGGCGCAGGCAATTTTTTGAGGATGAGCAATAGGGCAATGGCGAGGGCAGCTAGGGCCCCAAAGCTTGAGATCAACATGGATAAGCCTCCATTCTAAATCCTAGGGGTCGCAATAAGTTGTAAGGGCTTTTATAATTGAGAGTGTGACAAAAGTCGGTTAGGCCTGAATCACTGGAGCGAACTATGTCCAATCGTTGGTCAACGATTGGACATAGTTCGTGAAGTGGATGTCAGGACTGACTTTTGGAGCAGGTTTTTGCCTAAAAATTCGTTATTTAAAAAGGGGCTGAAGCTTTTATAATTAGGATAACACAGAGTCCCATAAGGAGGTAATCATATGAAAATTATTCTCGCACCTGATTCATTTAAGGATGCTGTGACCGCCGAGGAAGCTTGCCAGGCCATGGCAGCAGGTATCCGCCGGGCCTGTCCGGATGCTGAAATACTTGCCCTGCCCATGGCGGATGGTGGGGAAGGGACCGTCCAAGCCCTCTTAGCGGCGCGCGGGGGAAAGCTGGAGCGGACTAGTGTGACAGGCCCCCTACCTGGTCAACAAGTCCAAGCAGCCTGGGGACGTCTTGCTGACGGAGAGACCGCAGTCATCGAGATGGCAGCTGCTTCGGGACTGGAGTTAGTCGCTAGAGCAGACCGCAATCCCTGGCACACCACAACTTACGGCACAGGCGAAGTCATTCGGGCTGCTCTGGATGCCGGCTGTCGGAAGATCATCTTGGGG
Organism: Aerococcus sanguinicola; assembly: GCF_001543145.1. Taxonomy (NCBI): domain Bacteria; kingdom Bacillati; phylum Bacillota; class Bacilli; order Lactobacillales; family Aerococcaceae; genus Aerococcus; species Aerococcus sanguinicola. Next base: position 1,121,705 of record NZ_CP014160.1, read on the forward strand.
ATTGGGGGCAGTGCGACCAATGATGGAGGCGTGGGGATGGCCATGGCTCTGGGCGGCCGCTTCCTCGATAGCCAGGGCCAGTCCATTGGTCTAGGCGGTGGTACCTTGTCAGACCTGGCCCATATCGATCTCAGCAGGCTGGATCCCCGACTCCAAGACATAGAAATCATTGTTGCCTCCGACGTAACCAATCCCTTAGTGGGGGACCAGGGCGTTTCAGCCGTCTTCGGCCCGCAAAAGGGGGCTGACCCCGACATGGTAGCCGCTCTCGACCGTAACCTCCGCCAGCTCGCGACCTGTGCTAAGAAGGACTTGGCCTTGGCTTGGGACATGGCCCAGTGTCCAGGCGGAGGCGCAGCGGGTGGCCTGGGAGCTGGCTTAATGGCCTTCCTCGGGGCCAAACTTCAAGCTGGCATTGACCTCGTTATTGAAGAAACTCAGATGGTCAAGCATTGCCAAGGCGCTGATTATATCTTCACCGGTGAGGGCTCTTTAGATGGCCAGTCTGTCTTTGGCAAGACGCCCCAGGGCGTAGCCCGGGTTGGACATCAGGCCCAAGTTCCCGTGATCGCCCTGGCTGGCCAGATAGGTGAGGGCGCTGAGGCCCTCTATGAGGAAGGCGTCCAAGCTATTTTTGCGATCGGTAGAGGGCCGAGCACTCTAGAAGAAGCCCTGGCAGAAACTGCAGAAAACCTTGAGCAGACCTGTGAGAATGTGATGCGCTTGCTTAATCGTCATGCCAACAATTGAAATACAAAAAATGTCTTTATAAATTTAAAGGCTTACATGACCAAATAAAATTTTTATCATGACTTGCTCAGAAAATGACTTGCTTAATAATATCGATTTCACAAACTTTCTGAGCTCTTATTTTTTTGATAAGTGAAAAAGACAGTCATAAAGTGAGAAATAGCCGGGGGTTAATGAGAAAATGAAGAGAGAAGACATGTTTTAGGGATTGCTTAACTTTTCACATGATGAATTAGTGATGGTAGGCTAGGGGGGAATCTATGATGATAAATGGAGGTTATTTGAATGAAGCTTGCAGCGATTGTAGGGACCAATTCCGACCGGTCCACAAATCGAAAATTGTTACAGTTTATGGCTAAGCATTTCAGTGACCAAGCTGAAATTGAGGTCTTAGAAATTGCTGATTGCCCAGCCTTTAATGAACCCAAGGATAAGACAGCGCCTGCCCCTATCCAGGCATTAGCTGATCAGATTGAGGCAGCGGACGGTGTCATTATTTCAACTCCCGAGTATGACCACTCGATTACCGCGGCTTTGAAGAGTGTCTTGGAGTGGTTCTCCTATAGTGTACAGCCCCTAATTGACAAGCCCGTTATGATTACCGGGGCTTCCTTAGGCTCTCTGGGCTCTTCCCGGGCCCAAGCTCACTTGCGCCAAATCTTGGATGCTCCAGAAATTCAAGCCCGCGTGATGCCAAGTTCAGAATTCTTGCTGGGACGTTCAGGGGATGCCTTTGACAGTGAAGGAAACTTGGTCTATGAAGATAAGGTGAAAGAACTGGAAGAAGTCTTCGAAGAGTTCCTACACTTTGTAGACCTGACCCAGCAGTTGACAACTGAGCAGAAGACACGTCGAGCCAAGAAAGAAAACTTTTCTTGGAAAGACATTGTAGACTAGGGAGGAGATAAGTCATGAAATTTGTTGGAATTGTCGGGACCAATGCAGAGTTCTCCTATAACCGGAAGTTGCTCGAATTTATGGCCGACTACTACGAAGAAGATACGATTGAAGTCTTGGACATCGACCGCGTACCTATGTTCAATGAAACGAAGGACCAAACGGACACCGCTCCTATCCAAGAATTAAAAGAAAAAATTGAAGCGGCAGATGGGGTGATTATTGCTACACCTGAGCACAACCACTCTATTCCTTCAGCCTTGAAGAGTGTGATCGAATGGCTGTCCTACAAGATCCATCCTTTAGATGGCAAGCCAGTCATGATCGTTGGCGCTTCCTATAGTGTGCAAGGCTCCTCACGCTCACAACTTCACCTCCGTCAAATCTTGGATGCGCCGGGGGTTAATGCGATCGTGATGCCTGGGAATGAATTCTTGTTAGGACGTGCTCACGAAGCCTTTGATGAAGATGGGAAATTAAAAGACAAACGCACGGTTCAATTCTTGTCATCCTGCTTCCGCAAATTTAAACGCTTCACTGAAGTGGCAGAAATCTTAAACCAACCTGAAGAAGTGAACTTCAAACCAGGCGACTACCATGTTTCTGCAGTGGGCCATAACGGCGACTTACCAATGGTCGTGACCTTCTCAGAAGACCGTATCGAAGCCATTGATATCGATACTGAAGGCGAAACAGAAGGGATTGCTGACCTGGTCTTCACCCGTTTGCCGGAAGAAATTATTGATGGCCAAACCTTGAATGTGGATGTAGTTTCAGGGGCTTCCGTAACTTCCAATGGGGTCGTTGACGGAGTAGCTGATGCGGTCTACCAAGCAGGTTCTGATCCAGAAATATTAAAGAAACGGCCTAAAGTTAGCGAAAGCATGCAGCTGGATCCCGTTGAAAAGACCGTGGATGTAGCGGTTATCGGTTCTGGTGGGGCTGGCTTAGCAGCAGCAATTGCAGCCTTAGACAAGGGAGCCTCCACTCTCGTTCTTGAAAAATTCCCTGTGATTGGTGGGAATACTGTCCGGACAGGTGGCCAGATTAATGCGGCCGACCCTGAATGGCAGCACCAATTCAAGGCAATCCATGGCGAACGTGCAACCCTAGAAAAGATCTACAACACCCCTGAAGATGAAATTGCTGAAGAATATCGGGAAGACTTCCGCGCCCTCAAGGAAGAGCTCGACCAATACTTCAAGGACCTGGATGAAGGCAAGAGCTATCTCTTTGACTCTATCCACCTACATACTATCCAAACTTACATCGGTGGGAAGCGGATGGACCTTGACGGCAATGAAATCCATTCTGATATCGAATTGATCCATTATCTGACGAAGAATGCTCTCCCAACCATCGATTGGCTCAAAGAAAAGGGAGTTACTTTCGACGAACATATGGTGGCTGAACCAGTCGGCGCACTCTGGCGTCGGGCTCGCGAACCCCAAGCTTCTGAAGGTTTCGGCTATATCGACCCCTTAACGACCTACATTGAAGACCATGGTGGCCAAATTATGACGGATACCAAGGCTGACCGCTTCATCGTAGAAGACGGCAAGATCGTAGGAATTCAAGCGACAGGCCGCTATGACCAAAAAGTCACGATCCATGTGAATAAGGGGGTTGTCATTGCCACAGGTGGCTTCGGTGCCAATATCGAAATGATTAAGAAGTACGATAACTACTGGGGCAACCTACCTGAAAGCATCCCAACTACCAACTCACCAGCCTTAACGGGTGATGGGATTGAAATGGGCCAAGAAGTCGGCGCAGATGTTGTTGGCATGGGCTTCGTTCAATTGATGCCATCAGCTGACCCTATCACTGGTAATATCTTCAGCGGGATCGACTGCCCACCATCAGACTTTATCTTCGTGAATAAAGAAGGGAAACGCTTCGTTGATGAATATGCCTCCCGTGACGTTCTAGCTAAGGCCCTCTTTGACCAAGGTGGTGTCATCTATAACATTTCCGACGCTGAAATCGCGAAGACACGCTTCAACTCAACGGATGAACAATTAGCCAATGATGTCAAGAAGGGAGCCTGCTTCAAGGCAGATACCTTAGAAGACCTGGCTAAACAATTAGACATAGATCCAGCAGTCTTTGTGAAGACCATCGAAGACTATAACTCCTATGTGGACCAAGGCTACGATGAAGAATTCCAAAAAGGTGCCTTCAACCACAAAGTGATTGTGCCACCTTTCTATGCGACGCCAAGAAGCCCCGCAACTCACCACACCATGGGCGGGCTTAAGATCGACGCTCAGACTCGGGTACTCAACACCCAAGGCCAAGCCATCGAAGGCCTCTATGCCGCCGGAGAAGTCGCAGGCGGCGTCCACGCCGGTAACCGCCTAGGCGGCAACGCCCTAGCCGACATCTTCGTCTTCGGCAAACTAGCCGGCCAAAACGCAGCTGAATAACAGGGTGTGAGACTTGGCGGTTAACTTTCATTCACTGGAGCAAGTCGCCAGAGCAGTCTGTTAAGACTGCGTCGGAGACTTGTGAAGTGACATGAAAGTTGCCAAGTCGAACCCAACTAAAAAGGGTGTGAGCAGAGGCGGTTAGAAGCTTACCACTGGAGCACGAACGAAAAAGGGCAAGCCTTGCTTGCACGTTTCGATCGTGTGAAGTGGAGAAGCTTCTGCCTCTGCGAACCCAACTAGACAGGGTGTGAGGGCTGGCGGGAGAAATAGACCTCTGGAGCCAAAAGCCAGAGAAGACTGATAGTCTTCGGCGGATTTTAGTGAAGAGGAGCTATTTATGCCAAGTCGAACCCAAGTCCACCCAAGAAACCAGCAGTGGCCGGCCTTCAGCCGGTTTGCTGGTATTTTCTTAGCATTGATAACATTTCAAACAATAGAAGGAAGATGAATAATGGAAATCGTTGGTATTTTAGGCCTGGCCTTAGCCATAATGGCAATTATTTACCTCTCCTTTAAGGGACTCAATATTGTGGTCGCTGCCCCTCTAGCAGCTATCATCGTGATCGTCTGCAATCAGATGAATTTCTTTGAGGCCTTAACAGGATCAGAAAATTCCTATATGGCAGGTCTAGCAGGCTTCTTGATTAAGAATTTTGCTATCTTTTTATTGGGGGCCATGCTCGGCCAATACATGGACCGTTCTGGAGCCACCCAGCGGATTGCGGAAGTCCTCTTAGAGAAGATTGGGACGGATAGCCCCTTCCGCGTTCTCATCGCTTTAACAATTATCGGTAGTGTCCTAACTTTCGGTGGGATTTCAATCTTCGTGGTCTTCTTCACCCTGATCCCTCTAGCCCGGCCTATCTTTAAGAAGTTAGATATTAACTGGGAATTGGTCTCTATCCCTCTTTTCCTCGGAGCGGGAACTTATACCATGTCAATGATCCCGGGGACACCATCTGTTCAGAATGCCATTCCCACAACAGAACTCGGCACGACTCTGACAGCTGCTCCACTCTTAGGGATTGCAGCAACCATTACGATCCTGATATTTGGGCTCTGGTATATGAAACACGAATTAGATAAGAGCATAAAGAAAGGGGAAAACTTCTACAGCTACCTCGATGGTAAGCCAGTTCCAAAAGAAGACCAAGAGGCGGTGACTGACCAAGAGAAGCCAGGCTTTATGGTAAGTATCCTGCCCCTTCTTCTCCTGATTGTCCTTATCCTGGTCTTCAGTAAGGTTCCTAATATTATCTTAATTGCCTTAACAGTAGCCATCCTCTGCTGCGCCTTCCTCTTCCGCAATTACCTGCCAGACCAAAAAGATGTCCTCAACAAAGGGGCATCTGGAGCAGTCGGTTCCTCCTTTGGGGCCGCTTCAGCGGTTGCTTTTGGGGCTGTCTTGACCAGTGCACCAACTTTTGCGGTGGTCCAAGAGGCCTTGGTCAATATGCCAGGTCCTGCCTTAGTGACCCTGGGTGTAATTACGGCCCTCCTATCTGGGGTAATGGCTGCTTCCGGTGCTATCGGTACAGTCGTTTCCCAATTTGCCCAACCTTATTTAGAAATGGGGATCCCGGCAGCTGTAATCCACCGGGTAGTTGTTATTGGTGGGGGCGTACTGACTGTCGTTCCCCAATCTGGGGCGGTCATTGCCTTCAATAGTATCTCAGGTTTAGATTTCAAGCATGGCTTCAAGCAAGCCTTCATTGTCAGCAACGGGGGCTTCCTCTTGGCCTTAATTGTGACCTTGATTCTAGCTGGTGTACTCTATTAATAAGCAAAATAGCCTACATATCCAAGCAGGGATTTTCTCAATAACTGGGAGAATCCCTGCTTTTTTAACAGCTGTATCTCATAAATGACAGTTTGGTAACAAAGAAAGCCTTTTATTAATAAAATTGTCAAGCCGTCTTTACCTGCTGTTAAAGTGACTTTGCTATAGTAGGATCATGAAAGGGAGTGACAGGATGTCTGCGATAAAACGAGCGCTAGTTAGCGGCTTTTTGGTCCTATTAACAGCTTTGCCCACAGTATTTGCAGAGGAAGTGGAAGACCAAGTGGCTGACCAAGGACGGCCGGAAGATTTTCCCAGTTTAGAAATGGACCGCCCCTCTATGGAAGAAGAGGCGGGCTTCGTCCCCCAAGAGGAGGAGACCCAGGAGGATGAGATGCCTCCCACTCAGGCACCTGAAGCGCCCACAGCAGAGCCACCAGCTAGCGAGCCAAGCGATGATTTGGAATTAGCCCAGCCGGACAAGGCCCCACTTGTGCCAAGGCGGTCAGTGATCTGGTCGCGCCCACTTGATCAGGGAGACCAGGGGGAAGCAAGCTCCTCAAGCCCTAAGAAGGCCAATAAGCCCGACGTAAAAGCGGAAGTGCCCCATCCTGAGCTACCCCAGGTGGGGGCGACCACCAAGCTTCAGCCTGGTTTATGGGCCTTGATTAGCGCCTTTGTCTCATTCCTAGTCAGTTGCCTTGAAGAAGATCTTTAAGTAATGATGAGCTGCTCCAAGTTTGTATGGGGTGGCTTTTTTTGTGCTTTACACCAGCCTACTAGGAGCTGTCTAATAATTGGAGGGGTCAACATTTCATTTTGTGACTTTTTGCTTTATACTTCACAGGTGAAGGGGGCTTAGTTATGACCAAAGACCAACATTTATTGGCAGAAGATGCCTTTATTCGTAAGACCCACCGGCTACGGGAACTTTTCTTTGAAGCGATCCACCAGGCTGACCAAGACCAGCTCCAAGTCTTGCTCAAGGAGATGCGGCCGCTCTTTTATAATCGCCGTTTAGGTCTCTTAGACCGGGTTCAGGGCTCTTCTTTGCGTTCACTCAAGAACCTCATGCTCTCCCATAATTCCATGATGGCTTTGGAAGCGGAGCGGGCAGGGCTTGATCCGGCACTCTCCCACCACCTCACCGAGAAGTTTGCCATTATCATTGAAAAGGCCAGCGAGGAAGAGGATTTGATCCGCCTCCATGATGAGATGGCCATGGAATATGCCCGGTCCGACCGTGGGGCGACCGGGCAGAGGCTAGGATGAAGGGAATCTGCCGAGGCTTGAGGGCTTGGACGGCTTCCTTGAGACCGGGGTCTAAAGCCTGTTGGTCGGTCAGGATGGTGCCGTCAATATCGGTCAGGATGAGTTGGATATAAGGTGTTGGCATACTAGGCTCCTTCCTATTGGCTAATAATCACTTGGACTTGGGCATCTTTGGGCAGGTCAGGCGCTTGGTCCGTGATCAGATAGTCGAATTGGTCGATCGAACCGGCTGAATAAGGCGCGGTTCTTTGACATTTAGAGGCTTCTGCGAGCAGGATCTTGGTCTTGGCCTGCTTGAGGATGATTTCCTTCAGATAAGCGTCCTCCGCATCGTCATAGGTCACTTCGCCGTCCTGGAGGCCCGCTGCCCCAATGAAGGCCAGGTCGAAGTGGATCTTGGCCAGGACTTGGGCAGTGTCCAATCCATAGTAGAAACGATTCTTAGGGAAAAATTGTCCGCCCAGCAAGTGAAGCTCGTAGGGCTCCTCGCCGCTCAACATAATGGCGTTGTCCAGGGAATGGGTATAAACCGTCACGCCAGTCTCTAATTGCTGGGCCAGCTGGAGGACCAGGGTAGACACGTCGAAGAAACAAAGCTGGCCTTCCTCCAAGAAAGCCGCCGCCTCCTGGGCAATGGCCGCCTTGACCTGGCTAAATGCCTGCAAACGGTCGTTAAAGCCTGGAATGGTCGGCTGAGACTGCCGGGGCACAATCCCGCCATGGGTCCGCCGCACCAGCCCCTGGTCCTCTAACTTAGTAAAATCGCGCCGAATTGTGTCCCGGGACACATCAAAATAAGCCATCATCTCTTGGTTAGATAGCTGCTTTCGGCTTTCAAGCAAACGCATCATCTCCGCCAAACGCTGCTCTTGGTACATGGAACCGCCTCCTTTTTACTTATAATTTAGCAGATTATATCTAAAAATACAAGCGTTTATAAGTGTTAATAAGGGAATATAAGTAATTAGCAATATGAAAACCCGCCTCAAAGCAGTCATTCAAACTGAATTGAGACGGGTTATTCTTATTTTTGTAATACTATTTATTTAATTATCAGCTTTGGAAACTGATAGTATGACATAATTTTTTAGCTATTCACTTTTGAGCAGGAGTGAAGTGTTGAAGTTGGCCCTTAGCCATGTCCAAGAAAGCGATGTGAATTAGGGATAGTTGGCGGTAAGCCTTACTAGCCCTTTGAAGCTCGCTAGGCGAGAGACCTTGGCTCGAGCCGATTCCATGGCTCTTCAAGGGCCAAATTCAAAAGCGTAACGGATGCTCAACAATGCTAATTATTTTTCGACTTGCAATGTCCTATCTACGTTTCTTAAAGCTAAAAGCAGAGCCCAGGGCAACTAGACTTAGTCCAAAGCCGAGTGCGCCTGCACTAGCGCCAGTTTTCGGAAGGGTAGAAGCTGCTTTCTTCGAAGCAAGCGAGCGTGAACCTTCTTTAGTCTTAGCTGGATCTTTGACAGCCGCAGATTCTTTGATGGATTCTTGTCGACCTGCAGATGGCTTAGCTTGCCCAGCTTGCGCTTTATCGCTCTTTGAGCTAGTCGCTTGTTGGCTAGCTTGGGCAGCTGTCTGACCAGGATCAATTTGGCCGACTTCCTGGCCTTGGTCTGCTTGACTATCAGTGCTGGTTGGAGTCGCCGGAGCTTCATTTTGGTCAACTTCGCTAGTTGAGCCAGGCTTGGTGCTAGTGCCTGGTTTGACTTCTGAACCTGGTTTAGGTCTTGGTCGGTCGGTCTTGGTTGGGTTTGAGGTCGATCCAGTTCCCGTTGACCCGCCTGTTCCTGTTGGCGTCGTTTCTGGCTGGGCGGCCCGAGCGGTTAACCAATCTTTCGCTTGGAGGGGCCGGTCGACCAGGCGGGTTTCCCCAATCCAACCGATGAAGCCGTGCTCGCCTTGGCCGCCGTAGAAAGACCCACCTAGACGCCAGGGTTGGCCCTTGTCGTCAGCTAGGCCGACGGTGTCTGTGGCATTGCGGAGAACGGGAACGCCGTTGACATACATAGTCAAAGTCTTGGCTTCAGGATCGTTGACCACAGCCAGGTGATACCAGTCGCTCAGGTCGACAATTTCCCCAGACCAGGCCGAGCCTTCTGTCGCTTCAGGGCTCTGTTGGTCGACGAAGGAGAATTGGACTTCGCTCAGGTTGGAGAAGGCCCAGGCGAATGGGGGTTCCTCGCCCTCGGTTCCTACATAACCTGGAATGTTTTGGCGCTGACCTTCGCGTACAAGCCACTGCATCCAATCGTTAACCCCATCTGGATTGTATTCGGGATCGAATTTGATGAAGCTTTCGAAGGTATAGCCGTTTTCAAAGTTTTCCAGGTTGATGGGTGCCCCGTCCTTGGTGCGGAAGTAGGAGGCCCGGTGGTTGGGCTCGTCTGCCGTTGGTCGGTGGTCATTCTTGAAGCGGATGGAACCGGCATTAGAGGATAGGGGATGGTGGTCGCTGGACCAGGTCACATCTTCTAGGACAGCACCTTCGATATTGCCTTCGTTGAGTGGGGCCCGGTAGAAGTTATTGGCAGGATTAGTGATGTCAACTAAAGCCTCGCCCACGCCAACTGCTTGCCCATCTTCACCGGAAATCCGCCAGTGGGCCACGGTGCCTTCCACGACAGGATAGTCTTCTTCCGAAGTCGGACGCTCTTGTTCAACGGCTTGAGGGGCTTGGTAGGTTTCGCTGTAGTAAGTCCGCAGCTGGCTGGAATAGGACGGATCGTCGGGCTGGCCAACCACCAAGTTAGGGAAACGCCCCTTGAAGTCAAGGTCGAAAGTAAAGCTAGCCCCGTCGTCGGTGAGGAAGACTTGGTCATAGCCATTGAGGGTTTCTTTGTCCTTAGTAGGCACCCAAGGGGAGAAGGTGGTCTGGTGGATCTTGCCGTTGGTGAGGTCGAACTCCGTCAGCGCCATGTAGCCGTTCCCGCCCATGTAGGCCATCTGTTGGTCGGTCAGAATCTGGTAGACCGGGTTGCCAAAATTATTGGTTCGCTTGACCCGGGAAGCCCCGTGGTGGTGGCCGTTATAGGTCAGGAAGACCTGGTCGTAAGGAGCGATGAGCCGGTCCCAGATCACTTCACCGAATGGGGTCTTCAGGGCCTGTGAAGTTACCGTATCGTTATTGATCAATTGGTGGGAGACCAGGATGGTAGGAGTGTCAGGATTTTCTTTTAAAACCGCTTCGGCCCAGTCTAATTCAGCCCCCTCAGCGCCCCAGGACAGGCCGAGGACTAAGAAATCTTGGTCGTCCACATTGAAGATATGGTATTCGTGGGCATCGTTCGGCCCTCTGCCTTGGAAGGTGTCGTTCTTTTGGGCCCGTTCACCGGGGAAAACCTCGGTATAGTAGCCGTAGTAAGGACTCTGACCGTTCTCTAGGGGCTGGCCGCCGATATCGTGGTTGCCGGCAATGATCAGGTAAGGCTCCTGGTTGGCTTCGAGGATCCCCATGGCTTCGCTGGCCACCTGCCACTGGGCGGGCTTATTGGCCTGGTCCACCACATCCCCCACGTGCAGGGTCATCGCAATCCCATAGTCATCCGCATGGTCCGCAATCCACTGGGTCTGGGCCGCAAAAGGTTCCGACCCATAAGCCGCATTAAATTGGTCCCCCTCAGCCTCTGTCGCATAGCGGGAATAGAACTGGGTATCCGGTAAAATTGCCAGCGAAAAACGCGCCCCCGGCTCTTCCCCAGCCTCAACCGTCGTTGGAATCTCAGTCTCCTTAACCGGTGTCACCACCTGCTCAAAGGTCAGATCCTGGTCCACAATCTGCTCCCTGGAATCCGTCGCTGAAGAGATGTTCTCTTGGGTCTTGAGCGGCGCCTCCTGAGCAATCTGGTCAGAAAGCTTAATCCCAGCTTGGTCAGCAGCCGCCCGCTCAACCGTCTGTGGCTGGCTTATTTCAGCATTCTCCGCAGCCGCCACCGACACCTGGCCCGCACTCACAAATGCACACAGCGCAGCCGACGAAAATAAAAGATGCTTACCAACAGCTAATTTCTTCATAATCTAAACCTCCGTATCATTAATCAACTACTACCCTCAATTATAGCGAGCGGATGTTTAGAATATGTAAAAGTCTTGTGTGGCTTGTGTAAAGGGAGAGATACAATAAAACTAAGCTGCCTAGTCAAATCTTATAGAAGAGTTTCTCTTGAAAGGAGAAATAACTGCAAGTATGCTATCTAGAATAGGATTTGTTATAATGAGAATGATTTTAAAATTATAGTCTAGGTGAGTAATTCAATAATCTCTAGAAAAATCTGTAAAAGATTGTTAAATGACCAAGTCTATCTCTAGAAACGATCTGGAGAATGTTGTAAATTAACTGAATCTATCTGTAGAATTAAGTATCTAATTTTTAAATAAGGGGATGTATTGATGGAAGTCTCAGAATTTTACGATTTAATTTCGAATGGTGAAAATGATAGAGTAGATTATAAATTGCAATGGTATACAAAAGAAAAGAAGATTGATTTAATAATCGATATCTTGAATTTCGTCAATACAGTCCATCATGAAGATTGTTATATAATTATCGGGATAAAAGATGATTCGAGAGAAGTTATTGGAGTAGATATCTATGATGAAAATCGATTGCAGTCAGAACAAATCACTGATCAGTTAAGAAGCTTGTCTTTATCTGGAAATTATATCCCAGAAATTGAAGTGTCTTCTATTGAAGTCAAAGATAAAATTTGTGACATCATTACGATATATAATACTAATCATACCCCTGTTTATTTATTGGAAGACCGCCGTTGGGGAAAGAAGAATATAGGGGCGGGCCAGATATTCTCGCGAAATCAAGGCTCGAATACGCCGATTGATCGAACGGCTCCAGATTATATAGTTGAAAAACTATGGGCCAAAAGATTTCATTTAGATAGAGATATTAAAGATCGCTATAACGAAGTTTTAAAAGATTATAATAATTGGACATTTGTCGATAGTTTTAATGGAAATCCAGCAAGATTTATCTATAATTTAGATCCAAATTTTTATATTGATTTATTGGGAGATGAATTAGGAAGAGATCAGTTTCAACCTATAAGCTTAAACGCTCTTAGGTTGAATGTCTCTTGGGAAATGGCTAGTCTTAAATATAATCATTTGGAAATTGACTCTGAATGGATTTTTTGGATGGATGATACTCGCTTTCTTCAGGTTTGTCCTTCACCAGGGCATATTTCAGATTATATTTCTAGAGATTGTGGTCTTTTAAGCTATGAATACTATATCGATAATAGCATAGCGTATAATCTGAATGAGCTACTTTGGAAGTGTCCATCATCTCTAAATCGCCATTACTTACATGAACAAAAAGATAGAGTGATGAAATCAGTTGTCGTATATGCTGATCTTGAAGAAAAGAAAAAGATAGAAAATGAAATTTTAGAACATTTTAATCTTCCTAGTGATATTGAAGCAACAGAAAAAGAGATTGAATTAGTTGAAGCTCGAATAAAAACTGATATTTGGAATCCTGATACAGAGTATAGACTAGCTAAAGACTATAAAGAGCAGAACAATTTAGGGAGACTGATAAATAGTTATATGAGACAAAAGTCTTAAGGTTGCAGAGAAAAACAAAGGAGAAATATATGAATGAAATATCTTTTTTATTAACAGCTCCACTTGAGGATATTCTCAGTTCTGTACTTATAAATGAAGAGCTTATATTATTCGACTACACTGACAAACACCAAAATTCCTCTTTGTCAAATGGACGGTCTACTGGAAAATATATGATCAATAGTATAATGGATTTTTCTAAAACGTTCTTTATAAATAAAAAAATATTAGATAAAGAATATGTCAAAAGTAGCTATATACTATCTTTAGATTCGAATGTGCTTGGCGATTTAAAAAATTGCTTCGTGAAAGAAAATGAAAATTCTGACTTATTATCAATGATAGCATTGGCAAAGAAAAATAATATGAGATTGGACTTTAATCCATATGTATTAGAAAATACTCTTAATAATTATTATTTTGAAGATGAAATATTATATAAACATATCGAGGCTTTTAATACGGCAGATTCATTTGATCCCGTACATGATGATAGCTTACAAGATGCCTATGAAAGAAATCAAGATTGGATATCATTTGAGTCACAAAATAAGTACGATGAAATAAAAAGCAATTACAATTCTAGTAATCTAAATCAGATTCTTAATTATTATCATAATACTTATATTCTTTTGTTAAAAACCTTTTTAATAAAATTTGATTCTAAAATTAAATCAAACAATAAGAAAATAGATGTATTAATTGACTTTATTACGAGTAACTTAAGGATATATGGTGAGAACGAATTCGTTATTGCTGTATTTGGAATTAGGAATAATAAGACACTATCTAATTTTTTGACAGTACAGCCTAATTCAAAAGATAAAATAAATAAAATTAGTGGTATGGCTTGGGATTTAGCACATATAAGATATTTAGAAATGATGATGAGAGATCGAATTGCTCCTGATAATATATTCCTAGCTTATTTCTTATCAGCAGATAAAGGGTTATCTCAAACTATTAATCTCAATCCAGTCCAACGTATTTTATTTGAAGTTTCAGATAAGGGAAAGAGGGCAATCTTTAGAAGAAAATATAATACTGAGAATATTAGTCTCAGTAGACAACAAATTGATAAAATAAGAGAATGGCGCTTTACTCAGAAAGCTCAGCTAACTGTCTCAGAATATAAAAATCTTTCATCAGAATTAGAAGAACAAATGAAGTTTTATAATTAAAGGAGCTATAACATGACAAACCAAGTCCCTAGTGGATCGCTGGATCTTACCCAGAATAATATCGAAAAGTTAAAAGAACTTTTTCCAGAAGTTATTACAGATGGTGGAAAGATCGATTTTGAAACTTTGCAAACCATTCTAGGTGAAGAAATTGACGATGAAGGGGAACGCTATTCCTTTACTTGGCCAGGTAAGCGTGAATCTATCCTAGGATCACAGCTTCCTTCTAAGGGGACATTACGGCCTAATGTTGACAAGAGTAAGGATTTTGACCATACTGGAAATTTATATATTGAAGGAGATAACCTAGAAGTTTTAAAACTCTTGCAAAAATCTTATAACAGTAAGGTGAAAGTGATTTATATTGATCCACCTTACAACACCGGAAAAGATTTCGTCTATAAGGATGATTTTCGCGAGGGGGTAGAAAACTACCTTGAGCAGACAGGGCAAGTGGACTCGGATGGCAATCTACTTTCTACTAATTCTGAAAGCAATGGTCGTTTTCATACAGATTGGTTAAATATGATGTATCCACGTTTACGATTAGCTAGAAATCTTCTAGCTGAAGACGGAGTTATTTTTATATCAATTGATGATGGAGAAGTAGCAAATTTAAAAAAAGTTTGTTCAGAAATATTTGGAGAAAAAAATTTCCTTGCTCAAGTGATTTGGGAAAGGGCTTACGCTCCAGTTAATTTAAAGAAAAACTTTTCTGAAAGTCACGATTTCATTTTAGTATATGGAAAGAATACTGATGGCTTAGAATCAAATGGAATAGCTAGATCAGACAGGCAAATTGATAGCTATATAAATCCTGATAATGATCCAAGAGGGATTTATAAACCAGACAATTTCACGGTTGGACCAGCAGTTGAAAAGAATATTTATGAAATTACAACACCATCGGGGAGAGTAGTTTTACCTCCTAATGGCTATTCATGGCGTTTCTCTAAAGAACGGTTTAATGAGTTATTGAGTGACAATCGAGTTTGGTTTGGTAAGGATGGCAATAATGTCCCAGCATATAAAAGATTTCTTTCGGAAGTTAAATCAGGCGTAACTCCTATGACTATTTGGAAATATGATGATGTTGGACACTCTCAAAGTGCAACTAAATATTTGAGAAACTTGATGGATGGGAAAGCATATTTTGACTACCCTAAACCAGTTGATTTAATTAAACGTTGCATTGAACTATATTCTGAACCTGATTCAATTGTTCTAGATTTCTTTGCTGGTTCTGCGACGACGGCAGAAGCTGTAATGAAGAAAAATGCTGAAGATAGTGGGAGTCGTAAATATATTATGGTGCAATTGCCTGAAGTTCTTGAGGAATCCTCGACTGCCTATAAGGATGGCTATCGAAATCTTACTGATATAGCTGTTGAACGTATCCGCCGCGCTGGTGACAAGATAATTGATGAAAATCCAGAACTAGCTGACACTTTGGATATTGGTTTCAAATACTTTCAACTCGATAAGTCCAACATTCAAGAATGGAATCCAGATTTTGAGGATTTAGAAAATGACAAGGTAAATTTATTTGAAGATGTTTTTGTAGAGGGACGATCTGAATTAGATATTGTCTACGAAATCATGTTGAAGAATGGCTTGGAGTTGATTTTACCTATAACTACTTTTGAAATTGAGGGTAAGATAGTTTATGACATTGCTTATGGATCACAGTTTATCTGCTTAGCTCATGGGATCGATTTGGCTGTAGCTGAAGGGATTATTACTAAGCGAGATGATTATGATTCACAGCTAATTTCAGGTGTTGTGTTTAAAGATAAAGGCTTTAAAGGTAACGATGCGATGAAGTTGAACGTCATCCAAGCCTTGGTTGATGCGGATTTCGCCGAAGAAGCTATTCAAACGATTTAGGAGGTAGAACATGAAAATTCAATTTGAAGACTTGGACTACCAAGGACAGGCGATTGATTCCATTCTTCATGTTTTTGATGGGCACAAGGCTCGGCAATCAAACTTTACGATTGGGGGAAGCTATGCTCAATACCATCTTTTAAATGAATATGGGGTTAGCAATCAGATTATTTTTAATCCTAATCGTTTGCTTGATAACGTGCAACAAGTCCAGATTGCCAACCAGCTTCCTCTAACAGAACACCTACCTGCTGGCTATCCTCAGTTTAATATTGAAATGGAAACAGGGACGGGGAAGACCTTTGTCTATTTGAAGTCTATCCTAGAAATGAATCAGAAATATGGCTTTACTAAGTTTATTATTGTCGTCCCTTCTATTGCGATAAAGGAGGGGGTCTTTAAGTCAATTGAGATGACACGTGAGACCTTCAAGAAGACAATGAATGGGATGGTCTACCGCGCTTTCATGTATGATTCAAGTAAATTAGAGAATGTAGATGGATTCGCTCGAAATGAGACGGTAGAGATTATGGTGATTAATATCCAGTCCTTCTCTAAGCGCGGAAAGGCGACTGATAATCTAAATATTATCTATCGAGACGATATGGATAGTATGAATGGAATCCGTCCAATTGATCTGATTGCAGAGACCAATCCAGTTGTTATTATTGATGAGCCCCAAAGTGTGGATAATACGGAAAATGCTAAGGAGGCGATTGCCGCTCTGAATCCTTCTGTTACCTTTCGTTTTTCAGCCACTCACAAGCAAGAGTTTCCTTTGCTTTACAAACTAGGCCCTGTGGAAGCCTACCAAAAAGAATTGGTTAAACAAATAGAGGTCGCTGGTTTTAGCGAAGATATCGATCCAAATGAAGCTTATTTTAAACTAGTCGACATCAAGGCAACGAAGAAGACAATTAGTGCCACAGTAGAAATGAATGTGCGGACCAAGAACGGTGTTGAGCGTAAGCAGAATGTTAAACTCAAGCAAGATGACGACCTCTACCTCAAGTCTAAACGCCTAGAGCCCTATGAGTCACTCGGTTTTGTACGAGAAATTTCAGCAGAACCAGGTAATGAATATATCGAATTATCTGGCGGAAAGGAAATCTATCGACTATCTGAAGCTGAGCGAGATGACCGGTTGCTTAAGCGGGCTCAGATCCAGAAGACCATCGAAGAACACCTCGATAAAGAATTAAAATTAAATCCAAAGGGAATTAAAGTTCTAAGCCTCTTCTTTATTGACCAGGTAGATAAGTATCGTCAGTATGATGAGAACAATGAAGCGATTAAGGGAGAATATGCCCGAATTTTTGAAGAAGAGTACCAAGCTCTGATTAAAAGAGAGAAGTACCAGAGCTTGAGAGATCGTGAAGTGCCAGTAGAAGAGGTTCATGATGGTTACTTTGCGGTGGATAGTAAGCAAAAGATTAAGAACACAACAGGGACCTCTAAAGCAGATGAATCTGCCTATCAAATTATCATGAAAGATAAGGAAGATCTACTCACCTTCTACGATGAAGAAAAAGGGAATACAAAGCGTGCAAATAAATTACGCTTTATCTTCTCGCACTCAGCTTTGAAGGAAGGCTGGGATAATCCAAATGTCTTTCAAATTTGTACTTTAGTGGAAACTAAAGATACATTGACAAAACGGCAAAAGATTGGTCGCGGTTTACGGATTGCAGTCAACCAAGAAGGTGAACGCGTACCAGGTTTTGAGACCAATGTTCTTACTGTAATGGCTAATGAAAGCTACCAGCAGTTTGCTACTGATTTGCAGCAAGAATATGAAAGCGAAGGGGTTCAATTCGGTCTCTTTACCGATAATATTTTCTCTTCTTTAATTGTGGGAGAGCGTGCTGACGGAACTAAGAGCGCTTTAGGACTAGAAAAATCTCGACTCCTCGTCCAGTATATGCAAGATGAGGGTTACATCGATAAGAAACGCAAAGGAACAGAGAAATTAGCCCAAGATCTTAAGGACCAAAGTTTCAAGGTTCCAGAAGAAATTGCCCAATTAGCTCTAGGCATGTCTAATCGAATTATTCAGGCCATTGAAGAGAAGTTCCATTCTGATAAGGTTGAAATTAAAGACCGGCGAACACGAGTTTCTGTTAAACTGAATAAGCAAGCACTAACAGGCCCCTTCCTCGATTTGTGGGAACGCATTAATGAGAAAACACGTTATTCTATTTCATTTGATTCCAAACGTTTCATTGAAGAAGTATCCAATGAATTATCGCTTGAGTTACAAGTGAAACGTCGCCGAATCGACTATTCGAAAGCTCAAGTTGGCATTGCTGAAGCAGGAATTGATTTCGTTGAAGAAGAATCAGGGGCTTATTCTAGCGTAGACAAGGTGTACACAGAAGTCCCTGATATTTTGACTTATCTTCAGAATGAAACACGGTTGACGCGGCAAACGATTATTAAGATCCTTAAGAAAAGTGATACCTTGCGTGATTTCAAGCGGAACCCTCAGGAATATATGACAGAAGTAGCACGTATCATTAACGCTCATAAGCGAGTAGTAATGGTCGATGGCATTAAATATGAAAAAATAGGCGAGACCTACGATCAAAGCTTGCTAGAAGCAGATGAAATCGACCAATACGCCGATAATACATTGGAAGTGCACGATGATCGCTATCCTTATAATTATGTTGTTTATGATTCAGAGACAGAGCGCAATTTTGCCGTGGAATGTGAGCATGATAGAAATGTGAAGTGCTACATCAAATTGCCAAGTAACTTCAAAGTTCCGACACCACTGGGCAACTACAATCCCGATTGGGCAGTCTTGATAGAGCAGGATAAAGAAGATAAACTGTACTTTGTAGTTGAAACCAAGGGAACAACTGACACTACTCAGTTGCGGTCAACCGAACAAGCTAAGATTAAGTGTGGTCGCAAGCATTTTGATGCGATCGATTCAGGTTTAGCCTTTAAGGTGTCTACGAATTTGCGGGATGTTTATTAATTAGACTCTTAAATATAGCGATTTTAGATTGTCTTTTACTTACATCACAGATGATCTTTACATACTGATAATAAAAAATAAGAACCGTTCAAATGATCTCTAACGAGAGGTGTTCGTACGGTTCTTATTTTTTGTAAGTTATTTGAGACTTGCTTTAGTATTAGTAACTCTCAAATGTTAAATAATGCTGTTTGATATCATCTAATATTTTAAATAACTTAATGAAGTTATCGAAATTTATAGTCTCTCTATTTTCTTCTACAGCTTCTGAAAAAGGAGCCTTTCGATCCCTAGAAAAGGATAAACGTTTTTTATCTTCCTCCGTAAATAAATCTTCAATTTCAAAAGCATTAGGATTCTTTTGGGGACTAGGAATGGTTGTCAGATATAGATTTCCGACTAAATGTAAAAAATTAGTAGATTGTAATAATTCATAGGGGGGTTGATAATTACCACCCGTGTAAATGGCTTTTAAGAATTTTTTTAAAGGTTTATTGCTACTGTTCTCATTATCTAAGAGAATAACTACTGGATGATGGTTGAAGGGATGACCGTATTTTCGAAAATAATGATAAAAATGAGGAGACACCTTAGATAATCCTATATTAATTTCGCAGTCCTCTACTATTCCTTTTCCAAAAGTTATCTGCGAAGTATATTGGAAAAAGAGTTTAGAAATCTCATCTCCGCCTTCGCCTGTTTTATTATCACTCTTTGAATTCAAAAAATATGTAGTTATTGAATTGTTCTTTTTAAACAGTTTATAGTCGAATTTATTGACTACTTCAATATCCCGAGGTAGTAAAGATTTGTATGCTGAGTCAATATATGAAAAATCAGTCTTACCTTCAGTAATTAATAAGGGTGTAGCGTTGACATAGAATGTTTTATAAAATAGAAATTTAGAGAAATCTTTTTCTCGTTTCGAATAAGTTCTTAAAGACTTGTTATTTTGTGCAAATTGATTATTTTGTAATTTAAGATTATCAATCCAATTCGAAAAATTAAATCTACCAGTTAGGATCTCTAAGGTTTTTTCATTCTCGTTAATATTATAGACATTATCGCCTATGAAATATTCCCCTTTAGTGTATAAATTATGGGCCATTGCACGAGTTTTAGAACTATAAGTTCTAGGGACATTTACTATTTTGTTAACAGAAAGTCCAGTTATTGTCTGCCTATTATTATAGGTAAGAAAATGTGTCTTGTCTTGATTAATTTCGTGCCCACAAGCTTTGACGATTCGATCTAATTCAATCAAAAATTCACCATATTTATCACTGAAAGTATTATCGTTTGTTGAAAAGGTTAGGTCATCTGCATAGCGGGTATACTTTAATTTATATTTTTGACATAAGGATAATATGCGGCGATCAAGTATTGCAGTAATCATATTTGCGATTGTAGGAGAAGTAGGAGCGCCCTGTGGCAAAACTTTTTTATAGCAAGTTAATTGTGCTAAAACAGTTGCCATTTCCTTAGAAAGATTGAATCGCTTATCCTTTTCAAAAAAACCTCTTACTCTACCAAAATGGAAATGATCAAAATAGTCTTCTAAGTCTATATTAAGAATATATTTTTTATTTCTATGTTGAGAAGCATTCGTAAAAATATTCTTTTTTCTCACGAAACCATGTGAAATTTGCTTTTCAGCTTCTCTAAAAGCGAATGCCTTTAAATAATATTGGCTAAGAAGATCATTTAATTTCCTTAGAACTATTTTTAAAGAATCGTTTGGAGCAGCAATTGTTCTTGTAGCGCCACCCCTTTTTTTCTCTAACTCAAAGGTATGATATTGGGTATTAACATTTTGGGTGGGAGAGTAGAGTAAGCGTGTTAATATTTGTAATTCAATTTCAAGTAAATTAGCTAATTCAGTTCTTGTTGTAAAATTATTAATTTGTAAGTTCATATCTAATCCTTAATAAAAATAAGTGCATGATATCTCATTAGAACGATATGTCGATAGTCGATATTGACTAAATGAGTGTACGCAGACTAGGCCTGCCTACATCAGCAAAAAGATACGCGAATCACGCACCAAAACAAATTCATATCATGCACTTGAAATATTATATCATAAATATAAAGGCATAATTTATCAGATTGCAGGAAACCTTTTTTTAAAATTCTAGGCACTGTTATTAACCAAGCAAGCCCTACCAGCTTGCTTTTTTTGACGTTAAAATCTCCCCCACCCCCATTTCCAACCACCCTTGACCGGAAATAACTTATTATTTATAAGTGGTTTTGTTTGCCTCTGTCAGGGCGATCTTTTATAATAAGATAGCTAACAAATTGTAAGTGATTTGGCCGCTGTTTGTGGGCGAAGTTGCTGCTGTGATTTCTGCGACGATGAGGAGGTTCGTTATGAGAAAGTTTCTTGCTGTTGTATCTCTTGTGCTGACGCTGGGGTTGATTGGGGCTTGTTCGGCCCGGGTGAATGATTCGAGCCAGGCTAACCGCCGCGAGGATACCTTTATTTATGCGATTGCGGGGGATCCAATCTCCATGAATCCTCTGTCAACGTCCGACCGCTGGGGCTTGACGGTGACCAATATGATCTTCTCGCCCTTGGCCCGGATGGATGCGGAGGGGAACTTGGAGATGGAATTGGCGGAGTCGGTCGACCAGTCTGAGGACGGGAAGACGGTGACGGTGACCCTGCGCCCGGATGCCAAGTTCTCGGACGGGAAACCGGTGACGGCGGAGGATGTGGTCTTTACCTATGAGACGATGTTGGATCCTGCTAACGGCCAGGCCGATAAGTTTATGGTGGGTGGCAAGCCTATCCAGATTGAACAAGTGGATGGGCGGACGGTGCGCTTTGTGGCGCCTCAGTCTTCTGGTGCCTTGGTGAATAATATTGTCTTTGAGAATTATATCTTGCCCAAGCATGTCTACCAGGATGTGGAGGATTTTTCCGGCAACCAGATCAAGGGCGTTGATCCGGTGGGCAGTGGCCCTTACCAATTAGTCTCTTATGATCAGGGTCAGGATTTCCGTTTTAAGGCCAATCCCCACTACTACAAGGGCAAGGCCAATATTGACAAGGTCATCTTCCAGATTATCAAGAATGCCCAGACCACCAAGGCGGCTCTCTTGAGTGGGGAGATCGACGCCAGCCTCTTGGAACCCCTGGATGTGCTCGCTCTTGATTCCGACGATATCGCCCTCTACCCTTATTCGGAAGGTCGGGTGGGCTATATTGGCTTTAATACCAATACCATCGATAATGAGGACTTCCGCAAGGCTATCTTCTATGCCTTGGACCGCGAAGAGATCAACCAGGCAGCTTATTTCGATGAGGCTTACTACAGCTCTGCCCATTCCATCCTGCCGCCGTCCAATCCTTATTATTATGAGGAGATTGACAAGTACCATACCGACCTGGATAAGGCCAAGGCCTACCTGGACCAGTCGGGAGTTGAAGATCCCCTCGTCCGCTTGGCTTACAATGGCGAGAGCCAGCTGGAGCAGACCATTGTGACCATGGTCCAAGAACAATTGGGCAAGCTGGGCATTGAAACCGAGCTCAAGCCCATGGATTCTGCGGCCCTGTCTGCGGCTAACCACGATCCTGAGAGTACGGATTATGAGCTCTTTATTGGGGGCTATATCATGGGGCTGGATCCCTCTGCCTATGCGCCTTTCTATACTTCTGGCGGGTCTAAGAACTACTTCAAATTCTCGACCCCTGAAGCTGACCGCCTCTTCCAGGCGGGAGAGGTGGAAGTAGACCCTGACCGCCGCAAGGAGATCTACAACCAGGCTCAGTCGGAAGTGATGTCCAATGCCATCTTCTACCCTTATGTGGATAATAAGAAGATTATGGCGGTGAACAAGCGGATCGGTGGGGTGGAAGAGGCGAACCTGGTCCCTATCTACCAATTCGGCGACGCGTCCCAGCTCGAGATCCAGACGACAAAGGAGGGTTCTCATGATTAAGTATGCACTGAAACGAATCCTACAGGCGATTCCCTTACTCTTACTGATTAGTTTGATTGTTTTTGCCTTGATTTACCTGGCGCCTTTTGATGCCATTGATGCGATCACGACGCCCAATATGACCGAGGCCCAGGTCGAGATTATCCGCGAGCAGAATGGGCTCAATGATCCCTTCATCATCCAATACTTGACCTGGCTCAAAAATGTCCTCCAAGGCGACTTCGGTTACTCCCTGATTAACCAGCAGGAGATTGCTAGCCAGCTGACGGAACGGATTCCCAATACCTTGATTCTGATGCTGCCGGCCTATGCCATTGGCTCTCTGATCGCTTTCTTCTCCGGCCTCTTCGCGGGTGCCAACAAGGACCAGGCAGGGGACCGGGCGGTGGACTTACTGGCTTCTCTGGGCTTGGCTGTGCCGACGTTCTGGTTGGGACTCTTGGTCATTTACTTCTTCTCCCTCAAGTGGCCGCTCTTCCCAACCACGGGCATGTATAGTCTGGGGTCAGAGGGGGACCTCTTGAATCTCCTCCACCATGCCATCTTGCCGGGCGGGGTCCTGATTGTGGCGGTGACGCCTAACTTGACCCGCTATGTGCGCTCGGCGGCTCTGAGTCAAGTGGACGCCAACTACATCACGGTCCAGCGGTCACTAGGGGCTTCCAAGCGGGAGATTTTCTTCCACCATGTGAGTCGGAATGTCCTCCTGCCCTTGGTGACCCTCCTCGGCCAGTCTCTGCCTTCTTTAGTGACAGGGGCGGTGGTGACGGAGTCGATCTTCCAATGGCCAGGCGTGGGCTCTTACTTTGTGGAAGGGGCCAAGCAGTTGGACTATCCGGTTGTTATGGCTGTCCTTCTCTTGACCGCTAGCCTGACTATCCTCGGCAACCTCTTGGCGGACCTCTTGTACTACAAGGTGGACCCACGGATTAGATTGGAGGTAAATTCATGATCGCAAAGATTCAACGTATGTTAAGGCTCAAACCCTATTACTGGCTATTTGTGATTTTTCTTTTAGTCTTGGGCATTTTGGCCCTGCTCGCCCCGCTCTTTCCCTTTGACCCGGTGGCGACGGATATTCCCAACCGCTTGCAGGCTCCCCAGTGGGCCCACCCCTTCGGAACGGACGAATTGGGCCGGGATTATTTTAGCCGGATCCTCTACGGGGCCCGGGTCTCTCTCTTGGTTGGCCTAGCCAGCATGGTTATGGCGACTTTGATTGGGAGTTTGATCGGTTTTCTTTCGGCCTATATTGGCGGGACCCTGGACGCGGTCTTGATGCGCTTGATTGACCTGATTTCGTCTGTACCTTCTTTGGTTTTGACCACGGTCTTGGCCGCCCTCTTGAAGCCGGGGCTCTTGACCATTATCATTATTATTTCTTTCTTTACCTGGATGTCTATTGCCCGCTTGGTTCGGGCGGAGAGTCTGTCGCTCAAGGAGCGGGACTATGTTAAGTACGCCCAATTCCTAGGCTTTAAGCCCTTGACCATTATCCGCCGCCATATCCTGCCCCAGGTCTTCCCGACCATTATTGTAGGGGCAACTTCGGTGGTGGCTTCGGCCATTATGATGGAGTCGACCCTGTCCTTCCTGGGTCTTGGCATCCAGCCCCCGCAGTCATCCTGGGGGTCCCTCTTGCAGAATGCCCAGTCCTACCTGCAGCTGGCCCCTTACATGGCCATCCTGCCGGGTCTCTTGATTATCTTAACCATTGTGTCCTTTAATGGTCTGGGCAATTTAATCCGTGATAGTTATGACTTGGAGGAGCGATAATATGGCCAATGAAGCATTAGAAATTCAAGAATTAACCGTCGTGAGCCAGCCCCGCTTTAAGCCCGACCAGGAATTGATCCACCGGGTGTCGACCAGCTTTAGCCAGGGACGGATTACGGGCCTGGTCGGCGAATCAGGTTCGGGGAAAACCATGCTGATGAAGGCCGTGATGCAGCTTTTGCCCCAGCGGGTGTCCGTGAGCCAAGGGGAGATTCGCTGGCAGGGGCAAGTTCTAGCAGAAGGCGATCCTTTGCCCTTCAGTATGATCTTCCAAGATCCCCTGTCTTCTCTGAACTCCCTGCGGACCGTCGCCTACCATCTGAATGAAGTCATTGAGCGCTTCTACGACTTGGACCAGGCTGGCCGGCAAGACTTGATGCTGGATTATTTGGATAAGGTGGGGATTGCCAAGGGACGCCAGGTCCTGGACCTCTACCCCCATGAGCTGTCGGGTGGGATGATTCAGCGGATCATGATCTGCCTGGCCCTGCTCAAGCGGCCTCAGATCTTGATTGCGGATGAACCGACAACGGCTCTGGACGTGACCATCCAGGCCCAGATCCTAGATATCCTCAAGCGATTGAACCAGGAGGAAGGCCTGACCATTATCTTTGTCTCCCACGACTTGGCGGTTATCCGCGAGCTCTGCCATGAGGTCAAGGTCATGTATGACGGGAAAATTGTGGAGGAAGCGCCCGTGGCCCATCTCTTCGACCACCCGGCCCATCCTTATACCCAGGAACTGATCCGGTCGGTCCCAGCCGGCCAGCACAAGGAACGCCTCCACGAGATGCAGCCCGTTCACTTAAGCCAGGCAGACAAGGCCCAGAGCCAACTCCGGGTTATTTCCGACGCACACAAGGTCTTAGGAGGTGTTGACACATGGACGAACGCTTAATCGAAGTGAGGGACTTGGACAAGGTCTACCAAGCCAAGTCTTTCTTCAAGACGAGTGGCCAAGCGAACTTCGCAAATCAAGGGATTAACATCGATATCTACCAGGGCGAGGTCCTCGGTTTGGTCGGCGAATCGGGATCCGGCAAGTCGACGCTCGGTCGCTTATTGTTGGGCTTTGAAAAATCGACATCTGGTCAGATTAACTATTTCCCTGACCAGGAGGGGAGTCAGGCCGACTTCAGCCCCCAGATCGTCTTCCAGAATAACCTAGCAGCCATGAATCCCCAGCTCTCCGTCCTCGATGTGGTGGCCGAACCCTTGCTCCGCAGCCAGTCCAAGGCAGAAGCTAGGGAAGCAGCCAAGACTTATCTGAACCAGGTGGGAATTCCCGAGGACAAGTGGACCCACCGTCCGCGCTCCTTCTCCGGCGGCCAGCTCCAGCGGGTCAATATCGCCCGAGCCTTGGCCGACCAGCCCAACTTCATCGTCCTGGATGAGCCCGTCTCGGCCCTGGATGTGTCCGTCCAGGCCTCTATCATCAATCTCTTGATGGACCTCCAGGAAGATCACCAACTGACCTATCTCTTCATCACCCACGACCTGTCCATCGCCCGGGTCATCTCAGACCGGATTGCCGTGATGAAGGAAGGCCACTTGGTTGAAGTCCAAGCCACCGAAGCCTTATTTGAAAATCCCCAAGAGGCCTATACGCGAGACTTACTCGCAGCCATTCCGTCTCTGAAAGTATAGGGTGTGAGGGCTGGCGCTTAGCTTTCGTTCACTGGAGCAAGTCGCCAGAGCAGTCTGCAAGACTGCGACGAAGACTTGTGAAGTGACACGAAAGCTACCAGCCCGAACCCGACTGTATAGGGTGTGAGACTGTGAAAAGATTGGGAATTTGGAGCGCAGCAGTTATCAGAATTGATGTTTGGACTGATTTTTTAAAATAATGATTCTTTATTTTAGTACAGTGACTAGCAATTAAAGAAGAATTTATATACCAAATAGATTCGAGCAGTAGTGGAGCGTTGAAGTTGGGCCTTAGCCATGACTAAGCAAGCGTTGTGAATTACGGATAGTAGGCTGTAGCCGTACTAGCCGTTTGAAGCACGCTAGGCGAGAGACCAAGGCTCGAGCCGGTGCCATGGCTCTTCAAGGCCCAAATTCAAAAGCGGAGCGAATGCTCACCAGCATAATATGGCAAACCAACTAAATAATTTTATTTTACAAAGGGGTTAGGACCTATGTTTTAGCCTCTTTTTTCTTTTTCTTGTTGACAGGCGCTTGGATCTCGGTTAGACTATTAATCGTAACGATTACGATTTAAGGAAAGAAAGAGGGATTTTTTGAAACGAGATGTATTAATGGTGAGTCTGCTGAGTGTTCTGGCCCTGGGCGCTTGCCAGGCTTCGGATGCGCCCGCTAATCAAGCGGCAGCTTCTTCTAGTCAGACCGAGCAGGCGACGAGTCAGGATCATTCGGGACACAGCCATGAGGGGCACGACCATGGAGAGGATAGCCACGATCATACGCATGACCACAGTGGGGAAGACCATGACCATGCTTTTGAAGTGACCAAGGAGACCCTGGTCGGCAAGGAAGGGGAGGACTACCTGGTGGCGCACGGCGACCACTACCACAAAGTTCCTGCCGACAAGCTGACTGAAGAGGAGCGGAAGGACTTCGATGACTATTTGGCGGCCCATCCCAATCTTAAGGCCGACCATGAGAAGGCGCTCCAGGTCCAAGCCGGCTACTTCGACGATGCGGATGTAGCTGACCGAACCCTAGCAGATTGGCAGGGCGACTGGCAGTCGGTGGCCCCTTATTTAGAAGACGGCACTTTGGACCCTGTTATGGAATTTAAGGCGGTCAAGTCCGAGGGCGAGAAGTCGGCGGAAGACTACAAGGCCTATTACCAGAAGGGCTACCAGACCGACCTCAAGGGAATCAAGATCGAGGGCGACCAGATTACTTTTATCAAGAAAGACGGATCGACCGCAACTGGGACCTACCGGGCAGAAGGCTCGAAGATTCTCGATTATGAAAAAGGCAACCGCGGCGTCCGTCCCTTGTTTACCAAGGTATCCGGCGATGAGGAAGCCTATAATTATGTCCAGTTCTCGGACCACCACGTTGCCCCGAGCGACCATGTCAACCACTTCCATATCTTTGTAGGGAACGACTCCCACGAAGCCCTCTTTGAAGAAATGGACAACTGGCCAACCTTCTACCCCAAGGCATGGACCGGCGACCAGATCCTCGAAGACCAACTCCATCATTAGGAGAGGGAAAACCAGCTGCGGCTGGTTTTTTCTTTTTGGGGGATTGGGTGGAGAAGGGGGCTCGAACTTTCAAACGAGGACGTCGTTTGAAAGTTGCTCGTCTTCTACTTATGAATCACGGCCTCGTTTACGAGTAGGCCGCCAGGAACTTTCAAAGTAGAGCTTAGTTTGAAAGTAGTTGGCTGGTAACTTTCAGAAGGGGGTTTTATTTGCGAGTTGACCAGCGCCTCCCCAAATCCAATATGCCTCCTCCTTTGTTAATGAACGGGGAGGCTTATTTTTATCAGCTGATCTCCTCAAGCGATCACTCCTGTTCTTTTTCCGAGACTTCCGGTCTGGCGAAATATTTGCTATAGTAGCGTCTACAGAAGGGAAAGGTGATCGTATGAAGCGATTTGGGAAATTTTTTTTAGCACTTTTAGCGTTCTTGCTTTTGGGGGCTTGTGGCAAGCACGAGGAGGCGTCGTCGGAGAACCAGGCGGCCAAGGATAAGGTGCGCGTGGCGGTGGTTGGCTCGAGCGAGAAGGAAATCTGGGAGTTTGTCGCAGATAAGGCCAAGGCGGAAGGGATCGACCTGGAAGTGGTGGAGTTAACCGACTACAACCAACCCAACCAGGCCCTGGCCAATGGAGACGTCGAGCTCAACGCCTTCCAGCATTATGCCTTCCTCAAGCAGTGGAATGAGGACCACAAGGAAGACTTGACGCCGATTGGGCTGACCTTCATCACACCGCTCTATATCTTCTCTGACAAGGTGGATGATCTCAAGGACCTTCCGGAAGGTGGCCAGGTCTTGATTCCCCAGGAGACTTCGATTCAGGGGCGGGCGCTCTTAGCCTTGCAGACGGCGGGTGTATTGAAGCTCCGCGATGGCGGGTCGACCCTGTCTCAGGTCAGTGATGTCATTGAGAATCCTAAGAATATTGAGCTGGTGGAAGTGGAATCCGCCCAAGCCCCTCGCCTAGTCAAGGACGTGGATGCGGCGGTAGTGAACGGGTCCTTCGCTGAAGACGCAGGTATGAAGATTGAGGAAAATATCTTCACCGATGCCGACCACTTGGATCAAATTCCAAATGATCGCTATAATTTAATCGTGGCGCGCAAGGAAGACCAGAATAACTCCACACTTCAAAAAATTGTTCAGCTCTACCAAGCCCAAGATGTGGCGGACAAGATGAATGAAGTGAGTCCAGGCCAGTACTATCCGGTCTGGGGACAAAAGGTGGACTTCATCCCATAAATTTACATAAGATTTACAAGTTTTTAACCCAATTTCAATAAAGCTTAGCTATAATGTAATTGTCTGTTGGGAAGCAGACATGCATAAATTTTCCTTTAAAAGCAATCGAAGCATATACTCATTCGGTAGGCTCAATGTCAGAGCCTTGCTTTCACGCTCCCCACAAGCAAGAAGGCAGATTGCGACATGTCGAGGCCAGCTATTCAGCTGGTCTTTTTTTATTGTTTTTTTTTGCCTTTGTGAATAAATGGGGGTGGATTTGCCTTCGGGAGGCTTGAATGCAGATAGCGGGACTGGGTTTGCGCTCGATGAGGCTGAGTGCAGATAGCGGTTGTGGATTTGCATTCGGCAAGCTTGTATGCAAATAGGAAAGTCCTGACTTGCTCCAAGCATCCAAAGCTAACCGCTCTTGCTCACACCCTCATAGTTGGGTTCGACTTGGCAGACTCGGAGTGATTTCACAAGTCAGAAACGGGCGAATGCTTCGCTCTTATTCAGATTTGCTCCAATCATCCGAGTCTAACCGCCAAGTCTCACACCCTGTCTAGTCGGGTTCGGGCTAGCAGAAATAGCTCCTCTTCACCAAAATCCGTCGAAGACTTTCAGTCTTCTCTGGCTTTTGGCTCCAGAGGTCTATTTCTCCCGCTAGCCCTCACACCCTTATGTTTGCGTATTTGTTTTTTTCGTGCCAGACTGGGGACAGAATCCTAATTAAGGAGTGGTAAGTATGTTACAAGGACGAAATTTTTTACGGGTGAGTGATTTTAGTCAAGCGGAATTGCGCAATTTGGTGGATTTTGCCTTGCATCTTAAGGATCTTAAGGCGCGGGGGATTCCTCATCCTTATTTGGAGGGGCAGAACTTGGCTCTAGTTTTCAACAAGGCTTCGACGCGGACGCGGGCGGCTTTTACGGTAGCAGCTAGCGATCTGGGGGCGGATTTGGAGTATTTTTCCACGGCGGATATGCAGTTGGGGACCAAGGAATCTGTTGCGGATACAGCTCGGGTTCTGGGGCGGATTTTTGATGGGATTGGTTTTCGCGGGGCGGCTCAGGAAGATGTGGATATTCTGGCTGCTGAAGCGGGGGTGCCGGTCTGGAATGCTTTAACGGACTTGGCCCATCCCATGCAGATGGTGGGCGACTACATGACTCTCAAGGAGGCTTACGGTGACTTGGCTGGGCTCAAGTTGGTCTATGTGGGGGACGGGCGTAACAATGTGGCCAATTCCCTGCTCTTGGCGGGCCTGATCCTAGGGGTTGAAGTGGTCATCGCGGCACCCGAATCCCTCCAGCCAAATGCCCAAGTTCGTGCGCTAGCGGACCGATTATCTGAGACTTACGGGACGCCCTACCAACTGACAGAGGATGTCCATACCGCTGTCCAAGAAGCGGACGCCATCTACACCGATGTCTGGGTCTCCATGGGGGAAGAAGACCAGCTGGAAGAGCGCATCAATTTACTCCAGCCCTACCAAGTCAATGCCCAGCTTATGGCAGAGACAGGCAAGGACACCATCTTCATGCACTGCCTCCCTGCCTACCACAACGGTGAGAGTGAAAAAGGCCGGGCCCTGGTCGATCAATACGGCGAGGCTGCCTTTGAAGTTACGGACGAGGTCTTCCAATCCGAGGCCGGCTGGCAATTCCAACAAGCTGAAAACCGCCTGCACTCGACCAAGGCCATTCTGGCGGCGACTAATGGGCATTTGTTTGTGCCGGGAGTTTAGAGTTAAGGGGGACGGAAAAGCAAGAACTAGCTTTCCCCAGTCCTCCCCCTTGTCAGTTTCCCCAATCCATGTTACAATAATCATTGTCGAAAGACCTTATGGCGAGGATGGAGATGTGAACCGGGTCAGATCGGGAACGAAGCAGCCCTAAGCATTTTCCATCTTGTGCTGTAAGTTTTTTATTTTGGATATTAAAGGAGCCGGCGCGCTGAATCAGCGGCCGGCTTTTTCTATGGGGTAAAATATACAATAAAAGAGGCCCAATCGCGATTAGAGCCTCTTTATTTAGGTAAATTTTTTATGATTTTCTTTATCAATGATCACAGGTTAAATGTTCCAAGGGCCGGCTGAGATCATCCAGGTCCTGGTAGTAGCTGAGAATTACTCTTCCGTTAAGGACTTTGGGTCGCTGCCGAGTGCCTGGGCCATGTCTTCATTGACTTTAACCACTAATTTTTCGGATTTTTGAACGGGCATTTCGCCTGGGTTTTTACCGTTTTTCAGGATGTCGATGGCCATTTGACCGGTTTGCTTGCCGAGTTCGTAGTAGTCCACCCCGTAAGCGCAGAGGGTACCTTCCACGCCAGCATCGAAGGCAGCAACTGAAGGCACTTTTTCTTCTTTGAGCACTTGGCCGATGGTTTGGATGGTGTTGGCGACGGTGTTGTCGGTTGGCAGGTAGATGCCGTCGACTTTCTTAGCCAGGGCCTTGGTGGCTTGTTGGATTTCGTTGGTCGTGGTGACGGTCATGCTTTCCACCTTGAGCCCCTTGGATTCGATATAGTCCTTGGCTTCCTTGTACTGCATCTCGGAGTTGACCTCGCTGGAGTTGTAGAGGATGCCTATGGTTTTAATGGAAGGGTCCGCCTTGAGCAAGAGGTCGACGACCTTGTCCGTTGGCGCGCCGTCGCTGGTTCCCGTCATGTTAGCGCCAGGTTTTTCCGCACTTTCGACCAATTTGGCGCTGACCGGATCAGTAACTGCCGTGAAAAGTTGGGGCGTCTTCTTATCGGTGTTCAGCATGGCTTGGGCAGCTGGGGTAGCGATGGAGAGGATGAGGTCGTTTTTACCTGCTAATTGCTGGGTGATACTCTGCAAGTTGGATTGGTCACCCTGGGCATTTTGGTAGTTGAGTGTTAAATTCTTGCCTTCTTCATAGCCGGCTTCCTTGAGAGCATCTGTGAAACCTTCCCGGGCCCGGTCGAGTGATTCGTGTTCCATAAATTGGAGGACACCCACTGATGCTTCGGCTTGACTATTATCTTCGGCTGCTTGCCCGCAAGCCCCTAAACCCAGCGCTAGGGCACCGAGACCTAATATTTTAACTAATTGCTTGATTTTCATGATGAGATCCTCCTTATAAGTTCTAAAAATAACCAACAAGTGACTAAACTCTCTTCCTTACAATAGAAAAACCGCCTTAGATAGTTATCCTAAGACGGTGGGTAAGTTCAAAAATATAGGCCCGGCCTCTTAGAATATCCAATCTATTCTATGGGGCCTAAGCATGGTAAAAATCTCTAGCCTCATAGATACAAACGCTTGGTCCGTGTTTGTACCTATGACTCGCATAGCTACAAACACTATCTAAAGAAGCTAAAGAAGAAAGTATTCGGTTGAGCCGAGCATGCGCCCAGGCAGTGAGTTGATTCAATTCTTAGCATGAGTCATGCTCCTTTCTCAAGTGATAATCCTATCATAGGACAAAAGTAAGAAGAAGTCAACCGTATTCTTATGGAATTTTAATTTATTCTGGGGAAAATGATCATGTGAAGGGGGAACTGGGGTTGATGGGCAGGCTGACTCACAAATAGAAATCCTGGATTGTGAGGCGAGTTGGGTCAACTTTCGAAAGTCCCCTTAGTTTGCGCTTAGGACCGAGTCAACTTTCGAAAATCCTCTTAGTTTGTGAGTCGGACTGCGCTAACTTTCGAAAATCCTCTTAGTTTGTGAGTCGGACTGCGCTAACTTTCGAAAGTCCTCTTAGTTTGTGAGTCGGACTGCGCTAACTTTCGAAAGTCCCCTTAGTTTGTAACTAGGCCCCGGCCAACTTTCAAATGCCCCCTTAATTTGCGACTAGGACCGAGCGACCCCTAAGCAAGTTCCCTAACTGTGGGTTGAGCCGTGGCAAGCTTCAAAGAGTGCCTCCGAGTGTGGATTGGTAACTGGCAACCTCTAACCAGGCCTCTCGAGTGAGGATCGGCAACCGGCAACCCCCAACCAAGCCCTTCGAGTGTGGGTTCAGTCTTACCAATCCCCAAGCAAGCTCCCTGAGTGTGGCTTGTCCCGCACCGCAACCATCATCCTCAAAAAATTAAGCTCTAAGCTAGGAATCCCCATTCATTTCGGCCTTATTTTGTTAAAGAAAGTCTAAGATGACCATCTTCTTCTAGTATTTTATTTATTTTAGAAATAGAATATAGGTAAAATAATCGCGAGATGTCATTCTTTTGGGCGTGGCTTTTGCAAGTACAGATAAGGAATGTGTATGATGGATTTTATTAGACGGCACAAGCGCGTGCTCCAAATCTTTTTTTATGTCTTGATTTTTGGGCTTTTAGGTTATTTCATCCGCCACGAGCTCCAGGGGATTGACTGGCAACTCTTCCGCCAGTCCTTGGGGGAGAAGACCATTTGGATTCAACTGGCCCTCCTCCTGACGGGGCTCTTGGGCTTCTCGGTCAACGGACTCTATGATTTAAATGCCACCCGGGATTATCCTTTGACGGCAGCCCCGCTGGATATCCTTAAGATCGGCTGGATTAGCCAGGCCTTCAATGAATTCATCGATTTCGGGGGCTTGACGGGGGGAACCTTGCGGGCGAACTTCTACAAGAAGGCGGGTCTGCCGGCTGAATCGGCCCTCCAATTGTCGGTGATGAATTGGGCGGCGAGTTTCCTGGGCTTGGTCTTTTTGATCTTCCTCGCCTTGCCCCTGGCCTGGGGACGGTCGCTGGGTTGGCCCTTAGTCCTGGCGCTCATCTTCACCCTCTACCTGCCAGCCTTTCTCTTGGCGGACCGGGTGCCCTGGTTCCAACGCCTCTTTGACCGCTACCAGCTCCAGCAGATTTCCTGGCGCAAAAAATGGGGCTATGTGGGCGTATCCATCCTTGACTGGTCGGCTGCCCTGACTTACTTTCTCTTTGTCATGTCTGTCTTTAACCCCAATTTTGCCTGGACGGACGGCTTACTGATCTATGTCTTCAGTATCGTGGTGGGCCTCTTCAGCTTCGTCCCAGGTGGGGTGGGGGCCTTCGATGTGACGGTCCTCCTGCTCATGCAGAAGGCGGGCTATGAGACGGCCAATGTTCTCGCCGCCTTGGTGGTTCTCCGCGTGTGTTACTATATTATTCCCTGGGTCCTGGCTTCGACCTATGTTCTGGGCCGCTGGTACCGGGAGAAGACGGAGGACTTCCACCTGACATTCTGGTCAGATGTCCTGGTCAAAAGTTTGGCGCTCGTCATGTTTATCGGTGGCGCCCTCCTCGTGTCGACCGCTTTGGCACCGGAACTCTTCGAACGGGTCCGCCTGCTCAACCACCTGGTGCCCCGGCTCTTTGAACAAGTCTCGGCCTTTATCACCTTAATTGTGGGGATTGTGACCCTCCTGCTTTCGCTTGGTATCAATGCCCGGGTCCGCCGGGTCTACCAGGCGGCGATGGGCCTCTTGCCCCTGGGCGCTGTCCTCTGCCTGGTTCGGGGCATCTCTTACCGGGAGGCCCTGGTCGTGATGGCCGTCTGGATCCTCCTCTATGCCAACCGCCGGCAATTTATCCGGGCTAGCGTGCCCCTGACCCGGCGTAATATCCTTGTTGCTAGTCTCTTGACTATCCTTGTCCTGGGGGTGACCAGCGTGGCAGTGGCCTGGCACATCCTCCGCCTCCAGGGGGAATTGGTCATTACCATCAACCTGGTTCATCTCATGCTGAGTTTATTGATTGTTGTGGGCTTGGCCCTGCTCCTTCTTTTCAGCCAGTCGAAGAAGCTGGCCTTCCAAAGTCCGAGTCCAGAAGAGGTTGATGCCTATCTGGCCCTGGTCGACCAGTACGGGGGGACGGAATACAGCCACCTAGTTCGTCTCTATGATAAGCAGATTTTTTTCGGGCCAGACCAAGAGGCGGCCGTGCTCTACCGGTCGGTGGGGCGGAACATGTTGGTTCTCGGTGGTCCTGTCGGCCAGCCCGCTTCTTTTGACCGCTTGCTCCAAGCTTTTGCCGCCTATGCCCATGATGCCGGCATGCAGCTGGCCTATTATGAGGTCAGTCCCCGCTACCTGGATCATTTTTGTAATATGGGTTATTTGACCGTCAAGATCGGGGAGGCGGCTATTATCTCTCTGACTGACTTCACTTTTGAGGGGAAAAAGAACCGCAACCGCCGGCAGATCCGCAATGCCATGGAGAAGGCAGGCCTGCGTTTTGAAGTTCTGACCCCGCCCCATAGCCCGGAAACTTTAGCTGAATTGAAGGGGATTTCGGATGACTGGTTGGAGGGGCGGAGTGAGATGGCCTATTCGCTGGGGGCTTTCCAGGAAGACTACCTGCAGGCCAGTCCCATCTTTGTCCTGCGCTCGGATGAGCGGGTGGAGGCCTTTGCTAACCTCATGCCCATCAGTTCGACGAGCGTATCAATTGATTTAATGCGCTTTGGGGGGGATACTGTAGATAACGTGATGCAGATGCTCTTGCTGCAGATTATAGCCTGGGCTAAGGAGGAAGGCTACGAGACCTTTGACCTGGGGATGGCCCCGCTGGCTAATGTTGGCGACCAGACCTATTCGCGCTCGCGGGACCGGGTGATCCGCCTAGTCTATGAGTACGGCAACCGGGTCTATGGCTTCAAGGGCCTGCGCGCCTACAAGGATAAGTTCCGCCCCCACTGGGAGAACCGCTACCTGGTCTACGCCGAAGCCGCCGCCCTGCCCCAGATCCTCCTCGGCCTCTATGAAGCAGTCAACCGGTCTTATAAGAAAAAGGAGAAATAACCATGCATACTCTCTATATCAAACAACGTATCTTCAAAATTACGGATAATTATCCCATCAAAGACGACCAAGGCAAGGTCTGCTACCAGGTGGACCAAGACTTCAAGCTGATCGGCGATAAGATCCATGTGACTGATCCCCATGGTGATGAGGTTTTCACCGTTAAGCGCAAGTTGATCCGTCTCTTCCCAACCTATAGTGTGGAATTCGCGGACGGTCAATCGCTCAAGGTTAGAAGCCAGCTCTCCCTCATGCGTCGCAAGGTCAAGGTCAGCTCCGACGACTTCCAACTGAAAGTGCGTGGCAACCTGATCGACCACAAGTTCACAGTTAGCGAAAGTGGAAATGAGATCGGCACCATCCGCAAAAAGCTCATCAGCATTGGCGACAGCTTTGAAATCCAAGTCAAAGATCCCAATTACGAACAAGTCCTCGTCGCTATTACCATTGCCATCGACAACCTGATGGACCGTGAAGACGACGAGGAAGACGAGGATTAGATTGATTTTGAAAGGGAGAGTGCTGAGCATCCCTTCCGCCTTTGAATTTGATCGTTAATAACCATCTTATCATCTAACCCCGCCAGCCGGAAAAAATAGCTGGCGGGGTTTTTGCATGGCTTTTTTGAATAGGGGCTGGGAGAGGCTGCTGACTTTCAAATGAGGCGGTGGTTTGCGAGTCGAATCGCGGCAACTTTCAAATGGGGTGGTGGTTTGCGAGTCGGGTCGTGGCAACTTTCAAATGGGGCGGTGGTTTGCGAGTAGGGTCGTGGCAACTTTCAAATGGGGCGGTGGTTTGCGAGTCGGATCGCGTCGACTTTCAAAGGGGAGCTAAGTTTGCAAGTCGACGCGCTGCAACTTTTAAACAGACCCTGAATTTGCAAGTTGCCAGCCTCAGCCTACCCACCAGACACCAATCCCCTAAGCCAGTTCCCCATTCGGACCTGTTCTCCCTTTGCTTTCCCCGTTAATTTCGCTAAGATAGGGATAAGATCTTTAGAGGAGGAGCTTTATGACGACACATATTTGGAAACGGGCGCTGGTTTTAGCCATAGGAATTGCCATTAATGCTTTGGGGATTGTGCTGATTACCAAGGCCAACTTGGGGACAACGGCGGTCTCTAGTTTGCCCTTGGTGCTGAGTTTGGCGACGCCGCTGAGCTTGGGGACCTTGCTTTTTATCTTCAATGCCCTCTACATTGTCGGGCAGATGGCCCTCTACCGCCGGGATTTCCAGTCCTGGCAGTGGCTCCAGCTCGGGGTTAATTTGATTCTCAGCCTGGTGACGGATTGGTCGGCGGCAGCCTTGTCTTGGCTCCAACCCAACACAATCTGGTCCCAGGCTCTCTGCCTGGTTTTGGGCTGTGCGGTCCTGGCTTTTGGGATTGCCTTGGAAGTGGCGGCGGACTGGCTCTATGTGTCGGCGGAGGGCATCGTCCAGGCCATCACGACCCATTTTGCTTGGCCGTTCGGTCGGGTGAAGATTGCCTTCGACGGGACCATTACCGGTTTGGCGGTTCTTTTCTCCTTCCTCTTGCTCGGCGGCTTGGAGGGGGTAGGCTGGGGGACCTTGATTTCGGCCTTTTTGATCGGACGCTTCGTTGCTTTTTACCAAAAAAATTTGCCTGTCCTGGGCCGGATTGGGGCTTGGAAGATAAGTGATCGCATTTAACGAACACCACTCATCAAGAAGGTGTATCAGCGGTCCTATAGTATTTCGGGCTGACGTGTGCTAGTATATTCACATAGAAAACAGTGCTTATTTTTAATAAGTTAAAAGGAGCGATTCAGATGACTAAGCCAAATCCAACTGAAAAATATAAGGGTTTTAATACGAAACAAGTTCACGCTGGCCACCAACTCGATGAAACGGGTGCGCGGGCGGTACCGATTTATCAAACGACTTCCTATGTCTTTAAAGATGCTGAACAAGCGGCCAACCGCTTTGCCTTAACCGATGCGGGTGGGATTTATTCGCGTATCACCAACCCAACCGTGGGCGTCCTCGAAGAACGCGTGGCTGCTCTGGAAAACGGAACAGCTGGGATTGCGGTAGCTTCCGGATCAGCGGCAATTACTTATGCCATCCTCAATATTGCTAAGACGGGGGATAATATTATCTCTGCGACCAGTCTTTACGGCGGAACCTTCAACTTATTTAGCGTGACCCTGCCTGACTTAGGGATTGAAACGCGTTTTGTCAAGGATATCGAAGATTTCGACGCCGTGGAAAAATTAATTGACGACGAGACCCGGGCCATCTACCTGGAGACCATCGGCAATCCTAAGACCAACCTGATCGATATCGACAAGGTCAGCGCGTTTGCCCATCAACACGGCCTGCCTGTGATTGTGGATAATACCTTCGCCACACCTTACCTCTATCGGCCTCTAGACCACGGTGCCGATGTGGTGGTCCACTCTGCAACCAAATTCCTGGGCGGCCACGGGACAACTCTGGCAGGGATTGTCGTTGAAAATGGCCAGTTCGATTGGAAGAATAACGAGCGTTTCCCTGGCTTCTCGACGCCTGACTCTCACTATAATGGCCTGGTCTTCGGCGACCTAGCACCAGCGGCCTTCACGACTAAGATCCGCGCCCAAGTTCTCCGCGACACCGGGGCCTGCCTGAGCGCTCAGGACGCCTTCCTGATTATCAATGGGATTGAAACCCTGTCCCTGCGTGTGGAACGCCACGTGGCCAATGCAGAAAAGATCGCGAAACACTTAGAAGACCATCCTAAGGTAGACTGGGTGGCTTATCCTGGTCTGGAAAGCTCTCCTTACCATGAACTCGCTGAGCGTGACTTCCCGAACGGGGTTGGATCCATCTTCTCCTTTGGGGTTAAAGGGGGCAAGGAAGCTGGTATCCGCTTCGTGGATGCCCTAGAAATCTTCTCCAACCTGGCCAATGTGGCTGACGTCCGTTCCTTAGTGGTCCACCCTGCCTCAACCACCCATGCCCAATTATCCGATGAAGAATTGGAAGAAGCTGGGGTTGGCCAAGACCTGATCCGTCTATCGATCGGGATCGAAGATGTCGATGACCTGATTGCAGACCTCGACCAAGCTTTGGACCAAGCCTAAATTGATGATATAAAGAGAGAAGAAGAGCGGTGCGTCCGCTCTTTTTTGCTGCTTAAGTACCTTTTACTGTAAGGGGTTACATAGTTTTGCTATAATGAAGATATTAAAGGAGGTTATCAAGATGGCATTAAAAAATAAAGTTGTTTTAATCTCTGGAGCAGCCTCTGGTATGGGCAAGGGCGAAGCCTTAGCCTTTGCAGAGGCAGGAGCCAAGGTTGTTATCGCTGATTTGGATAAAGAAAAAGCAGATCAAGTGGTTGCTGAAATTCAAGAAAATAAGGGGACTGCCTTAGCGGTTGAAACGGATATTACCAGCACTGAAGCGATTGCCAAGCTCTACCAGCAGGTGAAAGAAAGTTTTGGAACGGTGGATGTTTTGGTCAATAATGCAGGGGTTTTTGACCAATACCAGCCCCTCCTAGATATGGACAAAGACAATTGGAATTTTTACCTGCAGATAAATCTGACGAGTGTCTATGAAATGACCCGGACTTTTCTCCCTGATATGATTGAGAAAGGTGGGGGTAAGGTGATTAATGTGGCTTCGATTGCTGGCCTTGTTGCGGGTAAGGGCGGGGCTGCTTACACTGCTGCCAAACATGGTGTGATTGGCTTGACTAAGCATACGGCCAGTGAATATGCGGCCAAGGGCATCCAGTGCAATGCTATTGCCCCTGGAACTATTGAAACACCCTTGATCGCTGAGGTGAAAGATCAAATTCCTACCGACAATATTCCTGCTGACCGCTTTGGCCAAGTTGAGGAAGTGGCTAACCTGGTCCTCTTCCTGGCTTCAGACAAGAGTAATTTTATCAATGGCGTGACCCTGCCCATTGATGGGGGTTATACCATCCAATAAAAGATTTAGCTTATGAGGGAGTGTGATAAAAGTCGATCAGGCCTGAATCAGCTAACGCATACTATATCTGTAAGTCGCTTGGCTTCGAAGAGCTATAGCAAGTGTCCGCGAACTATGGAAATTCGTTGACAAATGATTGGACATAGTTCGTAGTTGGGTTCGACTTGGCAGTTATGGAGTATTTTCACAAGTTAGAAACGAGCGAATACTTCTCCCTTATTCTGACTTGCTCCGAGCATCCAAGCTTAACGCCAAGTTGCACACCCAGTACGAAGTGGATGTCAGGGCTGGCTTTTGAAACAGATTTTTGAAAATCCTTCGTAACTTACAAAGAGGCTGGAACTTTTGATCCAGCCTCTTTATTATAGTAAGTATTTATTGAAAGGATTTTAAATTCGT
Source organism: Aerococcus sanguinicola (assembly GCF_001543145.1). Taxonomy (NCBI): domain Bacteria; kingdom Bacillati; phylum Bacillota; class Bacilli; order Lactobacillales; family Aerococcaceae; genus Aerococcus; species Aerococcus sanguinicola. Next base: position 1,161,682 of record NZ_CP014160.1, read on the forward strand.
CTTAAAGCGGCGCGACTTTTTGAGCAGATAGGGAGAAGATTGGCCGATAATTTGTTATGATAGCTTTAGTAACCTAGTGTTTAATGATGAAGGAGTGGTTCTTTTGGCAGATTTTGATTTATTGGTTCTCGGTGGTGGCAGTGGTGGTATTGCGACAGCTAACCGAGCCGCGGAACATGGGGCCAAGGTGGGCTTGGTTGAAGCCAAGCGCCTCGGTGGGACTTGCGTTAATATTGGCTGCGTACCTAAGAAGATCACTTGGTATGCCTCGCGCGTCCGTGATGCGATTGAAACTTACGGCCCTGGCTACGGTTTTAGTGCGGACAATGTCAACTTCGACTACCAGACCTTTAAGAAATCCCGGGACGCCTATATCGACCGGTCGCGTCAATCCTATACCCGGCAATTTGAGAAAAATCAAATCACTCTAATTGAAGGTTATGGCCGCTTTGTGGATGCCCAGACCCTGGAAGTCGACGGCAAGACTTATACGGCGGACAAGATCGTCATCGCCACTGGGGGACGGCCTAAAGTTCCGAATGTGGAAGGGCGCGAGCTCCTCTCAACCTCAGATGATTTCTTTGCTTGGGAGAGCTTGCCAGAATCTGTTGTGATTGTTGGGGCAGGCTACATCGGCGTTGAAATTGCGGGCGTTTTAAACGGGCTTGGTGTCAAAGTCGATGTCTTCGAGTTCCAAGACCAACCCCTAGCTGGCTTCGACCAAATGTTGGTAGATACTGTTCTGGAATCCTTCGAAGACCAAGGCATCGCTTTCTACGGCGGCCAAGGCTTGGAAAAATTTGCGGAAGAAGAAGGCCAGATCGCCTGCTATGCGAATGGTGAGAAAGTTGCCAGCGCGGACAAGGTGCTGATGGCGATCGGACGGGCTGTCAATACCGATGACTTGAATTTAGAAGGGATCGGTGTTCAGACCGACGAGAGGACCGGAGCGATTTTGGTGGACGATAACCATCAAAGCTCCGTTGCCAACATCTATGCGGTGGGCGACAACATCAACAAGGTCAACCTCACCCCCGTGGCCATCCGTGCCGGCCGCCAAGTCGCTGAATACCTCTACAACGGGGCAGCATCCGGCGCCATCAACTATGACAATGTCCCAACCGTGGTCTTCAGCCACCCCGCTCTCGGATCAATCGGCCTGAGCGAAGCTGACGCCATCGATAAATACGGCGAAGAGGCCATCAAGGTCTACACCAGCAACTTCTACTCCATGTACACCTCCGCTGCCGGCGAACGCGAAGCCTGCCACTACAAGGTGGTCTGCGCCGGCCCAGAAGAAAAAGTCGTCGGCCTCCACGGCACCGGCGAAGGCATGGACGAAATCCTCCAAGGCTTCGGCGTCGCCATCCAAATGGGCGCCACCAAGGCCGACCTGGACAGCGTCGTTGCCATCCACCCAACCAGCGCCGAAGAATTCGTCACCCTGCGTTAATTCAAGCCCTAAATATCTGACAGATGGATCCCGAGCCCCACGCTCGGGGTCTTTTTTTGTGGGGGTGGGTGGTGGTACCCACAAACGAAGTGCTCAATTGTGTATAAAATTTGTTTAACCCACAAATGAAGTGTCCAATTGTGGGTAAAATCTGTTTAACCCACAATTGAAACCCTCGAGTGTGGATAGAATATGTTCCATCCACAATTGCAGTATTTGATTGTGGGTTAGAGAGAATTAACCCACAATCAGAAGGATCTAGTGTAGGTTGATGATAGTTTTACTTAAACACGAAATCATTAAAGCAAACCTAATATATCAGGCAAGTATAAAATTTTTAAATTGAGTATCCAATCTAGTATCTATTAAGAACTCTATTGTTCGATTGTTTGTGGAGAGTAAGGGTTTTGAAATTGCTTTGGATTTTTCCCTTTTAGATAGGTGAAATGGCGTTGGAGAATTTGATGGATTTTGTAATAGCTCACTTTACCACAAGCAAAATCTTGAATAGCTGTACCATTCAATGTTCGATTTGGAAAAAGAAGGGCGTAATCATTGATGAGCTCTAAGACAGCTTCATCCTTAGAGAGAGTATGACCGCAGGAACATGCAAGATAATAACGAAAAATATTGAGCTTGTTACCACAGATACTGCAATGAAAACCTGGGTAAAACTTCTGAAAATCTTCTAATTCATTTGAGAATGGAGGACATTTTATTTCTTCTAATAAATAGCAAAGAGAATTTATTTCCGGGTTGAACTTTTCTTGGCTTAAGGATTGAAAATAATCTCGAGCTTGGTGGGGGAGCAGCACATTCTTAGTTACCGAATCATCCAAATCAGGATAGTTATAGGGATTGGCAAAATATATTTTGGCCTCTAGATTGATTGATAATTGATGCTCTGCTAATAAGTTTTCCATGAAGAGCTGGGATTTGAGTAACTGTTGGCAAATATCGCGCTCTCCGGGATAGTTGTTAAAGCTCCAGCGGCGGTCTCGGCAGCTGACTTGAGCGCGGTAATTTTTCACTTCGATTAAACAAAGGCTTGAAGGAAATACCAGGAGCGAATCGATCTCAATATAAGCATCTTGGTATTGCCAGTTGCGATAATGAGCGAGGGGGTGGACATCTATTTGCTCCAACATGTGGTCGAAAGCTAATTCCCCCTCAAAACCTCGTTCGAAATGGTCCAGTTTTTTATGGCCTTCAGGTGTTAGTTGTTGATATTTCTTTAAAGTGCGAAAATACTGTAGCGTCAAGGATTCTTTTCTAGTCATTTTTATCCCTCCTATTAGATATATACACGGTTAATGTGGTTATTCATTAACTGATTTTTATTTTTTATAAATAATAGATTTGGATAAATGGATTGGCGGGTAAAGCCACAAATGAGGAGGGTAAGTGTGTGTTGGAATACTCTAATCCACAACAAAAGACTTCGAGTGTGGATTGGATAAGACTAGCCCCCAACGGAAGTTCTTGAGTGTGGGTTGAATTGATTTAACCCACAATAGAATATCCCGATTGTGGCTTGCGCTCTCCCAGCCCACAATCTCAGGTCTCGAGTCAATCTTGCATCAAACTCACTCTCCCCAAAAAGCCATTTCTGTATTTTCTGACCAAGCGAAGCAAGTTTTTTCAAAGAATTGTTTTTCGCTCTTCCCAGACTGTGGGGCTTTGGCGGTCTTTCCTGGGAGAACAATCTGTAAAACACAAGATATTGTACGAGATTAATGTTGAAAATCTATATGTAGTCGGTTATGATAGTTAGTGAGCTCAAGATATGGGGGAGTTAAGTCAGTCGGACCCCCTATATCTTGTGTCCGATCGATAAAGGATACACAAGTTAGAAAGAGGGATTGGGATGTTTAATGAGCAAACAACGCCAGAAATAAAGATCCAAAATATTAATTTGGAGGATTTGATGGTTGAGAAACGGGATGGGCACAAGGCTCATTTCCGGCCTTCTGCGGTTAAGCATTCGCTCGCCAAAGCCCTGGATGTGAAGGATGAGGAAGTGCTGGATAAGCTTTTCCAAGCGACCTTGGCTGAGATTTTCCAGGGGGATGCGGAGTCCCTCCAGTCTGCAGGGATTGCCCAAGCGGTGGTGCGTAGCCTAGAGAACTTTGGCTATACTGAAGCGAGTGAGCGCTACCGGATTTTCCGCCACAATAAGATGCAGTTCAATGATAAGCAGTATGATGTGTCGACTAAGCTGCAAGAATTTGCGGCAGGGGACAAGTTAGTCCTCAATGAGAATGCCAACAAGGACTCCCGGGTCTTCAATACGACCCGCGACCTGACGGCAGGGGTTTCGGCTAAGGCGATCGGGCTTTCTATGATGCCTAAGGAAGTAGCTAATGCCCACTTGAAGGGGGATATCCACTTCCATGACCTGGATTACTCGCCTTATTCTCCGATGACCAACTGCTGCTTGATCGACTTCCAAGAGATGTTGTCCAATGGTTTCCATATCGGGAATGCGGAGGTGGAATCGCCTAAGTCCATCAACACGGCCTGCGCCCAGATTGCCCAAATTATTGCTAATGTGGCGTCTTCCCAGTACGGCGGTTGTTCAGCGGACCGGATCGATGAGGTCCTAGCTCCTTATGCCAAGCTGAACTTCGACAAGCACTTGAAGACAGCTAAGGAATGGATTGAGGGCGAGAACCGCCAGCGCGAATTTGCCTACGCCCGGACCAAGAAGGATATTTATGATGCCATGCAGAGTCTCGAGTATGAGATCAACACCTTGTACTCTTCCAATGGCCAGACACCTTTTACCACTCTTGGCTTCGGCTTGGGGACGGACTGGTTTGCTCGCGAGATTCAGTTGGCCATCCTGAATGTTCGTATCCAAGGGCTCGGCCGGGAAAAACGGACTGCTATTTTCCCTAAACTCGTCTTCACTATCCGTCGCGGGACCAACCTGGACCAGGGCGATCCCAACTATGACATCAAGCAAAAAGCTATCGAATGTGCTACCAAGCGGATGTACCCGGATGTTCTCATGTACGACAAGATTGTCGAGTTAACAGGGTCCTTCAAGGCGCCAATGGGTTGCCGGTCCTTCCTCCAAGGTTGGAAGGATGAACAGGGGTGCGAGGTCAACAGCGGCCGGATGAACTTGGGCGTTGTGACCCTGAACATTCCGCGGATTGCCCTAGAATCTGACCACAGCAAGGACCAGTTCTGGCAAATCTTTGATGAACGCTTAGAAGTCTTGAGAAAGGCCCTCCTCTACCGGGTGGAGCGGACCAAGGAAGCTAAGCCTGAGAATGCGCCCATCCTCTACCAATACGGGGCTTTCGGCAAGCGGCTCGATGAAGAAGGCGACGTGGATGAGCTCTTCAAGAACCGCCGGGCAACGGTGTCCATGGGTTATATCGGGCTCTACGAAGCCGCGACTTACTTCTACGGTCCAGACTGGGAAGATAATGCGGAAGCCAAGGCCTTCACCCTGGATATTGTCAAACATATGAAGGAAGTGGCGGACCAATGGGGGGATGACTATGGCTATCATTTCAGTATCTATTCCACCCCAAGTGAGAGTCTGACGGACCGCTTCTGCCGCCTGGACCAAGAAAAATTTGGCCAGGTTACGGACATTACGGACAAGGACTACTACACCAATAGCTTCCACTACGATGTCCGCAAGAATCCGACACCTTTTGAGAAGTTAGACTTTGAAAAGGACTATCCTAAATATTGCAGCGGCGGCTTCATCCACTACTGTGAATACCCTAACATGCGGCAAAATCCTAAGGCCTTAGAAGCGGTCTGGGACTTCGCTTATGACCGGGTGGGCTACTTGGGAACCAATACGCCCATCGACCACTGCTATGCTTGCGACTTCAGCGGGGACTTTAAGCCGACTGAGCGCGGTTTCGAATGCCCACAGTGTGGCAACAACGACCCTGACAGCTGCGACGTGGTGAAGCGGACCTGCGGCTACCTCGGTAATCCGAATATCCGTCCGATGGCAAAAGGCCGCCACAAAGAAATTAGCGCCCGGGTTAAGCATATGTCGGCAGACAATGCCTTGGTCAAGGACTCTAAAGCAGACACCATCGACCTCTTGAACCAAGATGCCCAAAGAAAGGCTGATGGCTAATGCGCAACCCCAAGCCCAAAGAGTGGACAGCGGAGAAATTCAGCAAAGGTAAGATTGCCGACTACAAGCCTTTTAACTTCGTGGATGGGGATGGCGTCCGTTGTTCCATCTATGTGAGTGGCTGTCCCTTCGCCTGCAAGGGCTGCTACAATAAAATTGTGCAAAATTTCAACTATGGAGTAGACTATACCGATGAACTTGAAGAGCGGATCCTCAACGACCTGGCCCAACCCTATGTCCAAGGTCTGACCCTGTTAGGGGGCGAGCCCTTCCTCAATACCCAGGTCCTCAACCGCCTGGTCGCCAAGGTGCGCGAGCGCTTCGGGGACACTAAGGATATCTGGAGCTGGAGCGGCTACTACTGGGAGGAACTCCTCCAGGAAACTGACGATAAACTCTGGCTCTTGAACCATATCGATGTGCTCGTGGATGGCCGCTTCGAACTCGACAAGCTCGACTTGAACTTGCGCTTTCGCGGCAGTTCCAACCAGCGCATTATCGATGTGAAGAAGTCCCTGGCCCAGGGGGAGATGGTCCTCTGGCTAGACGGCAAGTATGATGATATTTAATGACAAAGCAGCTGACAATCCTATTTTTAGGAAGAGTCAGCTGCTTTTTGCTTTATTTGAAATATAAGGATTCACATCAAAGTGGAGTAGATGCTCACTAGCACAATATATCTTATAATAGAAGCTTTAAATGAATTTCTGATTTTGTATGACTTCGACTTCACTCGGGCCAAGTGGGGAAAGTTTTGTTATAATACATAGGACGGTGGGAGGATCTTGCCTCCCCAAACGAGTACGAAAAAGGAGCGTTATTTATGTCTTATCAGGCTTTATACCGGGTCTGGCGGCCCCAGCGCTTTGCGGATATTGTGGGACAGGTGGCTGTTTCCCGCACCTTGCGCAATGCCATCCGCGAGGGGAAGACCAGCCACGCCTATCTCTTTACAGGACCCCGGGGAACAGGGAAAACTTCTGCGGCGAAAATTTTTGCTAAGGCCATTAACTGCCCCAACCAGACCGATGGGGAACCCTGCAATGAATGCGCGATCTGCCAGGCCATTACCGAGGGGACTCTGGCTGATGTGATTGAAATCGATGCGGCTTCTAATAATGGGGTGGAGGAGATCCGCGACATCCGCGATAAGGTCCGCTATACGCCTACCGAAGCCCAGTACAAGGTCTATATTATCGATGAGGTCCACATGCTGTCGACGGGGGCCTTCAATGCCCTGCTCAAGACCTTGGAGGAACCGCCTGCCCACGTGGTCTTCATCCTAGCGACGACGGAACCCCATAAGATTCCTGCGACGATTATCTCTCGGACCCAGCGCTTCGACTTTCGCCGGATCCGCAATACGGATATCGAAGAGCGCCTGGCCTATATCCTCAAAAGCAATGACCAGGCCTATGAGGAAGACAGTTTGAAGATTATTGCTCGGGCGGCCAATGGGGGGATGCGGGACGCCCTCTCCCTCTTGGACCAGAGCCTGTCTTTTGCGGAAGGCAGTCTGGATGCGGAGACGGCCCGCCTAGTAACGGGGACCCTGAGCGAGGACCAGATGCTGGCCTACAGCCAGGCCCTGCTTAAGCAAGATGCCCGGCAAGCGCTCGATACCCTCCACCAGATCCTGAACCAGGGCCAAGAAGCCAACCGTTTCGTTGAAGAAATGCTGGCTTTTATCCGGGACCTGCTGATGGCTAAGGAATTGGGTGGGCAAGAATCCGAGCTGACCCGCCACTTCTCCCAAGCCTTCTTTGACTTGGCCAAGGATTTCCCTGACCAGGCCCTCTACCTGATGATGGACCATTTCCAGGAAGCCCAGTCGGAACTCCGCTTTACCAGCCAGCCAGAGATCTACCTGGAAGTGCTCTCGATTCGTTTGAGTCAGAGTCTCAACCAGGCGCCAGAACTCCAGGAAGCTGCTGAAAATGCACCGGTATCCCAGGCCGCCCAGGACCAGTTGGACGCTCTCACCGCCCAAGTGAAATCCCTTCAAGACCAGGTCGCTCAAGGAACGCCGGGAGGTCCAGCCAAGGGGCAAGCCAAGCCGACTGCCAAGCGCCAGGCCACAGGTTCGGTCAACTATAAACCCAATTATGGGCTGATCTATAAGACCCTGTCGGAGGCCACCAATACCGACCGCCACAAGATCGAAAGTATCTGGCCGGACTTGGTGGAATCCCTGCCTAATATCCAACAGGCCCTGCTCAAACAGACCTATCCTGCCGCTGCCTCCCCTGAGTATTTTGTTTTGCGTTTCGATTATGCTATCCTCTGTCAAAAGGTAGCGGACGACCAAGCCATTAAGGATACCGTGGCCAAACGCCTCCAGGAAGGGGTAGGCCATCCCGGTAAGATGCTCATCCTGACTAGCGAACAATGGAATGAAGCCCGGCAGAACTATGTCACCGCCCACAAGGCAGGCAAATTGGACGAACTCCTGGGCGACCAGGCGCCAACTGAGATCAAGCAAGCCGCGTCTTCCGAGGAAAAGCCAGCTGATAGTGACCAGACCCTGCTGGAGGGGGTCCAGGCTAAAGAAGACAATCCGCTGGCAGAAGAAGCCATCAAACTCTTCGGGGCAGATAATGTGACGGTGGTGGATGATTAAGACCGAGAGACTATTTTTTCTCGTCGACTGCTGGCAAGGTGTTTTTATTAAAAGTTCAGCAAAGCATTTTACCCTTCAGGCATTTTCCCTTATAATAGTGTAGAAAGAAACGTGCGCTATAGAGTACGTTAAGCGATACAGAGAATTTGGTATGACCAAGAGAAGCTCAACTAAGCATAAAGGAGAATCAAGCATGGCTAACAATATGATGAATATGCAGAAGATGATGAAGCAGGCACAGAAGATGCAGGCGCAGATGGAGGCTTCGCAAAAGGAGCTAGCAGAAACGACTTTTACTGGGACGGAACCGTCCGGCATGATTAAGGTGACGGTGACGGGCGACAAGAAGGTTGAAAAGATTGACCTGAAACCGGATGTGGTGGATCCGGATGATATCGATATGCTCCAAGACCTCTTACTGGAAGCAACGAATGATGCCTTGAGCCAAGTGGATGCTGCCCAAGAGAAATCTTTTGGTGGAATCAGTAAGGGCTTGTCTGGTTTAGGGTTTTAACAATTTGTATTGGTGAGCATACGTTGCGCTTTTGAATTTGGTCCTTGAAGAGCCATGGCACCGGCTCGAGCCTCGGTCTCTCGCCTAGCAAGAGTCAAACGGCTCGTACGGCTAAAGCCTACGATCCGTAATTTCCTTTGCTTGCTTTTTCATGGCTAAGGACCAACTTCAACGCTTCACTCCTGCTCAAAAGTAATTGGTATAGTTTTTGGTTACTAATTACCAACATTAAAAATTAAGGAATGGTTTTAAGTTAAGAAGCGCGTATGCATGGGGCCTGGCCAATCTTTGCTGGGCCTCTTCTTTATGCCTAATGATTTAAGGAGGATTAGATGCAGTATCCAGAACCTATTGCTAAGTTGATTGATAGCTTCCAGAAATTGCCGGGAATTGGGGCGAAGACGGCGGCGCGCTTGGCTTTTTTTGTTTTAGATATGCCGGAAGCGGATGTGGTGGACTTTGCTAAGGCCTTGGTCGATGTGAAGCGTAATTTAGTCTACTGCAGCGTTTGCGGGAATATTACGGAAGAAGATCCCTGCGTGCTCTGTGCTGACCAGACTCGGGACAAGTCCCAGGTGATGGTGGTGGAACAGGCCCGGGATGTCATGTCGATGGAGAGGATGCAGGAGTACCGAGGCCTTTACCATGTCCTCCACGGTGTCTTGTCCCCCATGGAAGGAACCGGTCCGGAAGACTTGAATATTACGAGTTTACTGACCCGGCTCCAGGACGAAACCATCCAGGAAGTGATTATTGCTACCAATGCCACGGCGGAGGGTGAGGCGACGGCGACTTACTTGTCTCGCCTGATCCAGCCGGCAGGGATTAAGGTGAGTCGGATTGCTTACGGTCTGTCTGTGGGGTCAGATATTGAGTATGTCGATGAAATGACCCTCCTCCGTGCTTTGGAGGGGCGGCGGACCATGAACCAAGGGAAGGAGAAAGACTGATGCCCGGACGTTTTATCACAGTGGAAGGCCCAGACGGCTCAGGGAAAACCACCCTGATCCAAGGCCTTCTTGCCCGCTTGGAAGCTCACTTGCTTCCTGACTTGGTCGCTACTCGTGAACCAGGTGGCGAGCCCCTAGCGGAAAAAATCCGCGACCTTATCTTGGATCCTGCTCATACGGATCTAGATGCCCGGGCGGAAGCCTTGCTCTATGCGGCGAGCCGTCGCCAACACCTGGTCCACAAGATCCAACCTGCCCTAGCAGCCGGTAAGTGGGTGGTCTGTGACCGCTTCGTGGATTCATCCATTGCCTACCAGGCTTGGGGGCGGGAGATTGGGGTAGCTGGCATTCAAGCCATTAATGACTTTGCGACAGAAGGCCAAGCCCCTGACCTCACCCTCTACTTAGATCTCTCAGCAGAAGAAGGCATTCGTCGGATTCAGACACAGCGGTCTGACGAATACAACCGCTTGGACCAGGAGAGTATCGCTTTCCATAAGCGGGTGGTGGCAGGCTACCAAGAGCTCCTAGCCAAGGACCAGGGCCAGCGGATTAAGGCTATCGATGCGAGTCAGGCGCCAGAAGCCTGCTTGGACCAGGCCTGGAAGATCTTGCAAGCGGCTTATCCAGAAGACTTTCGCCAAGACTAGGAGGGGAGACCATGTTTCGAATTCAAGCCAAGCAGCCGGAACTCACGACGCTGATGGACCGGGTCCTCCGCCAGGGACGTTTGGGCCACGCCTATATCTTTGAAGGAGAGGCGGGGGCTGGCCAGGCGGAGATGGCGGACTATGTGGCGGCGGCCCTTTTTTGTCAGGGAGAAGATAAGCCCTGTGGCCAGTGCCGGAACTGCCAGCTCCTCGTCCAAGGCGACCTCCCTGACTTAGTCCACGTCGAGCCGGAGGGGCAGAGCCTGAAGATCGACCAGATGCGGGAGATTAAGCAGGAGCTTTCGCTAACCGCTATGGGTGGCGGGCACAAGGTTTTCATTATCCATGAGGCAGAGAAGATGACCAATAGCGCTGCCAATAGCCTGCTCAAGTTCCTGGAAGAGCCCAATCCCGAAGTTTATATCTTTCTTTTGACCAGCCAAAAAGAGCGGCTCTTGGCAACCATCCAGTCGCGCTGTCAGGTGATCCACTTCAAGACTCTGCCCCTGGACCAGGTCCGGCTGACCTACCAGGAGGCGGGGATCAGCTCGCAAGTGTCGGAATACCTGGCAGCTCTGACTTCCGACCTCAGTCTGGCCCAAGGCTTGGCAGAAGATGAGACTTTCTTAGACCAGACCAAACGTTCCTGGACCTGGCTGGAAGCCTTAGTTAAACAGGATCCCCGGGCTTTTACCATGGTGCAGACGGACTGGATCAAGCGAGACAAGGGACGGGAGACGAACCAACGCCTCCTTGAAATCATCTTGGCCTACTTGCGCGACCTGCTTGTTCTCAACTACCAGGAAAGAGACCAACTCATCCTGCCTTCCCGGGCTTCGGCTTACCAGGACCTCCGCCGCCAGGTAAATCCTCGCCAGCTCCAAGACCAAGTCCAGCTGGCACTTAAGGCGCGGCGGATGATCCAAGCCAATGTCAGCCCCCAGGCGGCCCTAGAATATTTTGTTCTGGCGAGCTGGCAAGGCTAGCGTGCATGAATAAAAAAGCGGCCATAAGCTTCTCAGACCTCCAATGATCGGTTAGGCTGGGAGACTTATGGACCGCTTTTTTATATTTTAAAGTGCATCTGCTTCGTCTAGGGGACGGTGGATGCGAGTGACCAGACTCAAGGCCTCAAAGCCTAGTCCTTCAAAGAGCGCCACAGAAGGATTTTCGATATCCGCTAGGGCGAGGAGGGGCTTGGCAGACGGGGCTGCTTTTTCCTGACTGAGGGTGATAATTTGGGAAGCGATCCCCTGGCGCCGGTAGTCGGGGTGGACGGTCAGGTTGTCGATTTCCAGGAAGGGGCCTTGGTCGATCAGGTCCCATGTCGCGACAAGTTGGTCTCCTTGATAGGCCAGGGATTGGCTGATCCAGGGATTCTGATAGGCCATCTGATAGCGCAAGGCTCGGCTATCTCTGAGGGCCGGAGGGGCCGGTTGGTCGAAGGGAGTTTGGAAATCTAGATAGGCTTGGAAGCTATCTTCGTCGGTGACTTCTTGCCAGTTTATTTGCATCTCTTTCGACTGACGCCGGTTAGCGGGGCTTTGGAAGACTTGGTAGCTGGCTAATTGGTAGTTTTTGCTTTCGAGTGCTGCCATCAGTTCGTTGGGAATGCCGTGGTTTTCAGGCAGGTAGAAGCTGTAATAGGCCAGGCCCAGCTCCTCCGCATAGTCCCAGAAGATATCCTCGAGTATGTCGAGCTCCTCTGCACCAGGCATGAAGGCCAGCTGTAAGCAATTTGTTTCATAATCCTCTGCCAGTTGGGGATTGCCTAAAAAATCAAAAAGATCAGTAGGTTCATAATGGCTCGCATAGCTATATAAATCAGAAAAATGGAACATGGGGGTCATCCTTTCTCTATGGTGAGACTTCTCAACTATTATAAGGGAAAATGTTGAGGATTAGAAAAGATCTTTCAAGTTTAATAGAAAGCAGGGAGATTTCTTGCTAGAGGGGCGGCATGTAGTCTGCCAAGCCACACTCGCGCGCTCTGTTTGTGCCTTGTGCTTTGCTAAGCCACACTCTGGTGCACTGATTGTGGCTTGCTGCTTGCCGACCCACACTCTGGTGCACTGATTGTGGCTTGCATCGCTCTAACCCACACAGCAGGCCCTTAAGTGTGGCTTGAAGCTTGTCAACCCACACTCCGAGACCTTGTTTGTGGCTTACCTCCAATCATTCAAGTCTACCCGCTCTTGCTCACACCTTATACTCGGGTTCGCAAAGGCAGAAAGGGAGTGACTTCAGCAAAGTGGAATGATCGGTTAAAGCCGCTCTTTTCCTCTTAGCCTCCAGTCATCCCTTTCTACCCGCCTTTGCTCACACCCTTTTTTACAAGCACGTTAGGGTAAAATATGCTAAAATGGATGACTAGAAGAAGGCTTCTTGTTTAAGCTGTGAAGGAGGGATTTGATGGATAATCGTGAGATGGTTGAGGAGTTTGAGGGGATGAAGGCTCAGCTGAGCGCTTTGTTGGAGAATCTGGACCGCTTGGAGGAGCGTTGGTCGGAGGCGGTTATGCAAAACCATGACTTGCAGATGGAGAACCAGTATTTGCGCGAGCGGCTCCAAGAATTGACCGCGCCTGACCAGGATGGCCAGGTTGAGCTAGGGGGGCATAGTCCTGAAGATGTGTCAGGCTTGTCCCCAGCCTTAAAGAACTTAATGAATATTTATGAGGATGGCTACCATATTTGTAATATTTCTTATGGTCAGCGCCGGGCTAATGATGAGCAGTGCATGTTCTGCTTGGACATCCTCTACAGTGACCGTTAAGCAGTAGGAGAGGGAGGAATCGCAATGATCGAATTGAAGCCAGGCGAACGTTGGGACCGCTTGATGCGGGAGGACCTGGACATTATCCAAAGCGCGGATCATTTTGCCTTCTCCATTGATGCTCTCTTGCTGGCTGACTTTGCCCAGACCAAGGCGAGTGCCCGGTCTGTGACGGTTGACTTTTGTACGGGCAATGGCGTCTTGCCCCTGGTCTTAGCGCAAAGGACGCAAGGTAGGGTCTACGGGATTGAGTGGCAAGAGGATGTGGCAGATATGGCCCAGCGATCGGTTTGCCACAACCACTTGGAGGACCAGGTTCAGATTATCCAGGGCAATATCCGCCGGGCGCGGGATTACTTTGCCCATGATAGTGTGGACCTGATCACCTGTAATCCACCCTATTTCAAGGTCTATCCCCAGTCCCCTCTGAATCCTAACGATAGTAAGGCGGTGGCCCGGCATGAACTCCTGATGACGGCGGAGGATATCTTCCAACAGGCGAAGATCCTCTTGAAGTCGCGGGGGAAGCTTTATCTCGTTCACCAGGTGGAACGTCTGCCAGAACTCTTACTCCTCGCCGATAAACACCGGCTCCAATTGAAGCGGCTCCGTCTGGTTTATCCCCTGCCTGAACGGGAGGCTCATATCGTCCTTCTCGAATTCATTAAGAATGGCCAGGCAAAAGGCTTGCGGGCTGAACCTCCGCTCTATATCCATGACCAAGAGGGGCACTATTCCAAGGAAGTGGCGGCGGTCCTCTATGGCTAAGCACTATATGTACGTCTTGGCCTGCGCTGACCAGACCCTCTATACGGGCTATACCACTGATCTTAAACGACGAGAAAAAGCCCACCAGTCCGGCAAGGGAGCCAAGTATACCCGCCCGGCTTCCCGCCGCCCCTGCTATATGATCTATGCCAAGGCTTATGCGGATAAGTCTGCGGCCATGTCAGCAGAATACGCCTTCAAGCACCAGAAGCGACCGGCTAAGGAAGCCTACCTGACCCAGCAGGGGATCGACTTCAACCAACCCTTGACCCAGCAATTTATCTTCGACAATACGCCTTAAGGAGGTCCCAGTATGCAGGAACAAAAAAGTTTTCAAGCGTCAGACCGAGGTCGGCTCTACCTTGTGCCGACGCCCATTGGTAACTTGGAGGATATGACCTTCCGCGCGGTGACCACCCTCAAGGAAGCTGATCTGATCTTATCTGAAGATACTCGTAATACTCAAAAACTCCTCAACCATTTTGACATCTCAACTAAGCAGCTGAGCTATCATAAGTTCAACCACCAGGAACGCTTAGCGACGATCCTCAAGCGCTTAGAGGAGGGCCAAGTCTTAGCCCAGGTGTCGGACGCTGGCATGCCTGCGATCTCGGATCCCGGGGCTGACCTGGTTCAGGCGGTTATCCAAGCTGGTTACGCGGTGATTCCCCTGCCTGGTCCCAATGCGGCTCTGACTGCCCTCATGGCGTCTGGCCTCGATACCCAGCGTTTTCTTTTTGTCGGCTTTCCGCCTCGCAAGAAAAAAGCCCTCAAGGAGACTCTAGCAGATTTGAAGGGCGACCAGGCGACCCTGATTTTCTACGAATCGCCCTACCGGCTCCGGCAAAGCCTCAAAGTGTGTGCGGAAGTCTTCGGTGACGACCGCAAAGTTGTTGTGGTCCGGGAATTGACCAAGCGCTTCGAGGAGTTTCGTCGGGGAACTCTAGCCGAAGTCCTTGCCTACTATGAAGACCATCCTGAAATAAAGGGCGAAATCTGCTTCATGCTGGCGGGCCAGTCGGAGGAAGAAGCCCAGGCGGAACAAGCAGCAGCGGCCCCTAATGCTGGCTTGAGCTTGCGCGACCAGGTTCTTGGGCGGATGGCTCAAGAAGGTCTGACCTCCAAGGCAGCCATCAAGGCAGTGGCCAAGGACCAGGGTCTGGCCAAGCAGGAGGTCTATGCCGCCTACCACCAGATTGAAGGTGGTCAAGGGTGATTATTTATGGCATCGCCTTTGCCCTGATTGCCGTGGCCCTGGTTATCTTTATCCTGGCACCGCGCAATGTGTGGGATAACTTGATTTTGATTCTAGGCTTGGTCTGCCTCTTTCTTGCGGTGATCAATGACCAGAATTTTCCGCGTTATTACTGGGTCCACCAGGTTTTTCGCTGGGCCCAGGTCCTAACCGACTATATCGCGCCCTTGCTCTTGATGATCTTTGGGGTCTGCATGTTCTCTTTGGCCTTGAACCTCTTTACCAAGGAACATTCCTATAGCCAGTTGCTGGTGGGCCTCTTCCTCAGCGTCCTCTTGATCGGGATTTCTATCGCCCATTACTGGCTGATCTTCACTGTAGAGCTCTCGGACAAGCAGGATTGGCTCAGGATTCCAGACTTTGTAATGGCCTATTATGTGCTCTTATTTATTAACTATTTATTGATGTCCGCCCGCCTGTCCTTCCTTGAAAGCCAAAAAGCTCAAGACTATGTGATTGTCTTGGGGGCTTCGCTGAGACCAGATGGCAGCCCCAGCGGCGTCCTGGAGCGGCGTTTGAACCGGACCCTGTCTTACCTGAACTGGCACACCTACATCCATGGCAAGCAGCCTGTGACTATTGTCTCGGGTGGTCTGACCGGGCCCAAAGCCAGCTATACCGAGGCGGAAGTGATGCGCGACTATCTCGTTGCCCGAGGCCTTTCAGCAGATAAGATTCTCTTGGAAGACCAAGCGTCCAATACCCACGGCAACTTCTACTACAGCAAGTGCCTGATCCAAGACCGCCAGCCCATTATTGAAGCCGTTTCTGCTGTCTTCGTGACCTCTTCCTACCACCTCTACCGCAGCCAGCTCTATGCCAACTTGGAGAAGCTCTACCAAGTGAGCGGAATTGGCGCGCCCTCTACCTTGAAGGAATGGACCATCGATAGCTTCCGCGAATACATCGCCATTCTCTTCATGCACCGCCGTTTGCACTTTATCGTCAGCCTTGCCTTACTCGGCTTTGGCATCATTAATTTTGTACATTTTTAAAAGGAAAGACTTTAAGTTGTTCTTAATTTGTGCTTTAATAGACTCATAGGAAAAGCTAAATATTAAGGAGGTAGCTAGTACTTATGTTAAAAGAATTCCGCGATTTTATCGCAAAAGGTAATGTAATGGATATGGCCATCGGGGTTGTTATGGCGACCGCCTTCACTGCCATTGTCAATTCTTTAGTTGAAGATATTATTATGCCAATTGTGGCTTTCTTCACGGGCTCAACGGACTTTACTGATATTGTTTTGCAGATTGGTAATACCAAGTTGATGGTGGGGAACTTTATTCAATCTATCGTTTCCTTCCTGATTATCGCCCTGGTTCTCTTCTTTGTGATGAAGGGTGTGGCAACATTGAAACACACCTTCGTGAAAGAAGAAAAAGTGGATGAGGAAGAAGAGGATAAACCAAGCAAAGAAGAAGTCCTCTTGACTGAAATCCGCGATCTTTTGAAGAATAAATAGTCTTAACGATGATTCGTAATCGTTAATAAGCAAAAACACCGCTCTTTACTAAGGGCGGTGTTTTGTTATAAATTTTGTGCTAGTGATCAGTATTAAAATATCAAGAAGGCTTATTTTTAAGGATTGATCGCGTTAACTTTCAAACAGGGCCTTGATTAGCAAGTAGCTGATCTTGAGCTTTCTAATGAGCTGCCTGTTAGCAAGTAGACCCGCGTCAACTCGCAAATGGGCCTCCTATTAGCAAGTTCAGCTCCTGCTAGGCAAGCTGACTGACCTCATCATAATGTAAACAAGCTAGCAAGGGCCTTGCTAGCTTGTTGAACCTTATTTTATATTTTTTACCATGGATTGTGCCAGGTTTTACTTGGACTCGGCTTGGAAAGCCATATTCCGGCCTCCTGAGTGTGGCTTGACAGAGTTCAACCCACACTCCCGATCTTTAATCGAGGGTTGTTTGCTGCTAACCCACGCTCCCGGAGTCTGATTGTGGCTTGGATGTTGTCAACCCACACTCCTGATCTTTAATTGAGGATTCTTTGCTTCTAACCCACACTCCTGGTGTTTGGTTGTGGGTTGAGCGCTATCCGCTTACACCCTATAGTCAGTCGGGTTCGACTTGGCAGGCTTGGAGTGGTTTCACAAGTCAGAAACGAGCGAATGCTTCGCTCTTATTCTGACTTGCTCCAACCATCCAAGCCTAACCGCCAAGTCTCACACCCTTCCTAGTCAGGTTCGAGGATGCAGAAAGGGCTCCTCTTCGCAAAGAACCGCCGAAGACTTCCAGTCTTCTCTGGCTCTTTGCTCCAGAGGTCTATTTCTCCCGCCAGCCCTCACACCCTGTAGTCGGGTTCGCAAGAGCAGCTTTGGAGTGCTTTCGCAAGTTGGAAACGTGCAAGCGATGCTTGCCCTTATTCCAACTTACTCCAAGCATCCAAAGCTAAACGCTCTTGCTCACACCCTTTGTTCCAAATAAGGGCTGGTGTCGTAGTCTTCGGGGTTGAGGCGTTGGGGTTTGTCTTGGCAGGCTTGGGCGAGTTGGTAGCCGATGATTGGACCGGTGGTGAGGCCGCTTGATCCGAGTCCTGAGGCAGCGTAGAGATTGCTGTGGCCAGGGACGGGGCCGTAGAAGGGGGCGTAGTCGCTAGTATAGGCCCGGGTGCCGACTTTAATGCCCCGGTAGTCTTCGGGGTCGATGGCGGGGATGATGGTGCGGACTGTATCAAAGATATTTGCCATGCTGGCCATGTCGGGTTCGAGGTCAAAGCCCTTGTCATTTTCATGGGTGGCCCCTAGGTAGAGGGTGTCCTGGCCGTGGGGGATGATATCCGCTTCGCCTTCTGGCATGATGAGCGGCCAGTCGCTGACATCTCGGTCATAGACTGTCAGCATGCCTTTTTGGGGGCGGACATCGACTTGGTAGCCGTGGGGTTGGAGCAGGTCGCCCAGCCAAGCCCCTGTGGCTAGGATGACTTGGTCAAAGGTTTGGCTCTGATCATCTTCTGTGATAACCAGGATTTGATCATCTTGGAAGTCAATCTGGACTTTAGCTTGGTAGCTGGTCATGCCATTCTTTGTCGCTGCTGCTTGGAGGTCCTCACAGAGTCCTTGACCATCGACAATAGCAGCTCCCTGGCGGATAGCGACTAGGTCTTGGTCGTAGGTCCATTCGTCGAGCTGGGCGCTTTGTTGGGCGGGGGTGAGAATCTCAATGTCCCCAATTAGAGGGGCTTCAGGCCGGCGCGAGAGGGCGATTTGGTAGACATCCTCCCGAGTGCTAGGACGTTTCTTGAGGAGCCAGGTTTCCTTGTCCTGGTAGGCTTGGCTTGGCTGGCCAGCTGCTTCTAAGTCTTGGAGCATTTCGGGATAGAAGTGGGCTCCCGCATTGGCTAGGCGGTACCAGGCCTTGTTGCGGCGCTGGGAGAACCAGGGGCAGATGATTCCAGCGGCTGCCTTGGAGGCCTGGCCCACGCCATAATCATAGAGGCTGAGGTCGATGTCTGGGTTTTGGCTAAGGTAAAAGGCGGCGGTTGATCCAACAATCCCACCACCGATAACTGCAATTTTCATTTATTTATCCTCCTTTTGTTCTTCTTTGGCTTTTTTGACAGTGGACCGGTTGATGAGTGGTCGCTTGAGTTTCAAGGTGGCCCACTTATTAGGCAGTTTATCTGCCAGTCGGATGTCCATATTTTGCTCGATGGCCTTCTGCTTAGCTTTACGCACTCGGTCTTCGAAGAGGCGGTCGATGTGCTGGTCGATGTGGAGATGGCGGCTGCTGAAGTGATAGCCGGCAGCGAGGACCAGGCAGAGGGCCAGAAGGAAGACAGGGATGCGGATAATCAGCACATGGTAGGCCAAGGAGAAGAAGGGGATGACCAAGAAGGCAAGGGCAGAGAGAATAGCAGCCAAGAGATACATGATGTGGTGGCGTTTCTGCCAGAGGTGGCCACAAGCGCTTTGCCGGATAAATTTAAAGAGGAAGAAAACACTGGTAGCCAGCATTAGAAATTGTAGGGGGAGTCCCAGAAGAGAGATCGGGACAGGCATGTTCCAAGCACTGTTGAGGTCTCCGTAATAATAGATCCCATAACCGAACTGGAAGAGGGCGAAAAGCCCGTAAGTAATGACCAGGTAAATGAGTAGATAGTAGACATAACGCGAGAAATTCTCTACATAGCGGGGGACGTCGAGATGGCGCAGTTCCTGGCGGGCATAGGCGTGGGGGTGCTTGCCCAGGGCTTCTTTGGGGGCTTGCTCCAATCGCTGGGCCTTCTCTAATCGGTCTAATAATTCGCTGAGCATTTGGTCGACGGGCGCCTGCATCTCAACTTCCGTGATGACATAGCCTTTGACGGCATAGTAGTAGAGCTGCCATGGTTGTTTGAGGGCTTGGGCTCGTTCTTGGTTTAAATCATAAAGTGGGCGGACGCCCTCTTTTTCAATACTTTCTTCTGTCACAACGTGCGCCTCCTTTAGCGAAAAATAGTTAACAGAACTCTCTATCATCTTACCGAAGTGCTGGACAAATAGCTAGCAAAAGTCATGTGATCCGCTAACTTTTTCGTAGATAGTATGTTAATATATAAAATAAGTAAAATGATAAAACGATAAGAAAATGAGGGATGACCATGTATTACAACCAACGTTTGAATAAACCCCAACCATCTGCTATTCGTACGATTGCCCAGCAGGTGGCTGAAACGGAAGGGGCCTTAAACTTTACCATTGGGGAACCCGACCTCGCAACGGATCCTAGAATTCAAGCGGCTATGACCCAGGCCGTCCAAGAGGGGCAGACGCATTATGCACCGTCGACCGGGATTCCTGAGCTGCGGGAAGACATCGCTGCTTACTATGAACGAAGCCATGGGATGGATTTGTCTGCAGAACAAATTTTGATCACTAATGGGGCTTCGGAAGGGATTGCACTGGCGACACATTGCCTGCTTAATGAAGGCGACAAGGTGCTTATCCCCTCACCATTCTTTCCTTCTTATGAACTCTGTACGGATCTGGCAGGGGGAGAAGTCGTTGCTGTCGATAGCTCAGATAATGGTTTTAAGTTGAGTCCTGACATGCTTCGTCAAGCCTTGGAAGATCATCCTGAAATCCGTTTACTGATCCTTAACTATCCTAATAATCCGACAGGGACGACTTACAGCAAGGCAGAGATCCAGGCTTTAGCTGAAGTGATCCGAGCTTACGATGTGCTGGTGCTCAGTGATGAAATCTATGCGGACTTAGTTTACGATGGGGACCACTATTCTATCTACCAAGAAATTCCTGACCAAACCATTCTGATGGCCGGCGTCTCCAAGACTTACGCCATGACGGGTTTCCGGATTGGTTTCCTCCACCTGCCGGCTGACTACTATTCTTACTTCTTCACCTACCACCAAGCCCTGGTTACCTGCGTGTCAACCCCTGACCAGTACGCTGCCCTAACCGCCTACCGTGATTGTGACGATGTAGTGGCAAGCAATCTAGCAGAATTTAAAAGACGGCGCCAAGTCTTAATAGACCGCCTATCTGCTATGGGGATGGATTTTATTCAACCGGATGGTGCTTTCTATCTCTTTGGTAAGGTTCACCCAGCTTATGGGGATGATGATTTCCGCTTCGTTGAGGACTTAATCGCCAAGGCTAAGGTCGGTGTGGTGCCGGGTTCCGTCTTTGGTCCTGGTGGCAAGGGTTGGTATCGTCTCTCCTATGCGGCCAGTTATGAAGACTTAGTGGAAGCCATGGACCGGCTGGAAGTTTTTGTAAAATCACTTTAAACATCTTTTTTCGATTAAGAGGTTGTGACCCTGTCCTGCCTCTTTTTTATTTTTAAGGCAAAATTGTTTTCAATGAAAAGGGAGGGCTAGAAAGGTTGATATATAGGCCTTATGAGGCATTTATTAGTCGAAAATAAGAAAAATATAATGAATTCACATAAAACCGCTTCCATTTTTAAAAGAAGTATGCTATTCTATGTCTTGTAGATCAGAAGGATGAAGCGATTCGCATGGTGAACCAAGGCAGAAAAGCTTATCCTATCACGATCTATGCGGAGAAGCTCCTCCTTAAACCAGGCCACTTGGAATAGAGAAAACCATATTCGTGAATCTATTCACTATTGGGCTCTTTTTAAAGAAAAATGAAAACGGTTTATTGGGGCTTTGAGGCAAAAAATGAAGGGAAGTTCCCTGAAAAATATTGGAGGTATATGTATGGCAAAGTTAGTATTAGAGGATGCGAAATACCATCGCGCGAAACCCTGGGAGATTGCCCTGTTCTCCATGAACAACTCGGCATCTAACCTTTACCTTTTCGCTTTTGGTTTCCTCACTTATTATGCGACCGGGGTGGCTGGTCTGACCACACTCTTGGTTTCTTCTGTTTTGGGTATGGCCCGTTTATTCGATGGGATTATTGACCCAACAATTGGTTTTATTATTGATAACTTCAACACGCGTTGGGGTAAGTATCGTCCGATTATGTTGGTATCTAATATTGGTTTGATTTTATCTTTCTTAATGATCTTTAACCTACATAATTTATCTGGAACGAGTCAGACAGTCATGCTATTTATTTCTTTAGTTTTCCATAAAATTGTCTACTCCTTCCAACAAACGGTAACCAAGGCTGCTCAATCTGCCCTAACCAATGACCCTGAGCAACGGCCACTCTTTACTTTATTCGATACGGCCTTCTCATCCATTGGGGTCTTCGCAGTTGGCCAATATGTGGTATCGAACTTGCTCTTACCACAATACAATAATGAGTATAATGGCGACTTCTTTAGCGTCTTTATCCCAGGTATTTGTGTGATTTCTCTTGTCTTAACGGTCCTGGCGATGATCGGTTTAGCCCGTAAAGACCAGACCAAATACTTCGGCCTTGGTCATGAAGCAGACCAAAAACTTTCTTTACGCGATGTTTGGAGCATCATCAAGGGTAACCGTCCTTTACAGATTTTGGCACTCTGCGGGGGTCTCGTGAAATTTGTGGCCCAATTAATCGGGGACCAGACCTTCCTTGTCCTTCTCTTCGGAATTATTCTTGCGGACATGCAGTTAGTCGGCCAAGTCTCCCTCTATCTCATCATTCCACAGTTCATTATGATTGCTATCTTTACCCGCTTGGCAGGTAAGAAAGGCTTGAAATTTACCTATAGGACTTCTATCTTGCTCGGTTTAGTATCTTGGATCTTAATGACCGTTGTACTTGCAGTAACACCTGATACCACTCAAATCTTCTCACCAGCTGGTTTCCTTGCTTATTGCTTCCTTGGCCTCTGGGTAGCTGCCAAGATCTTTACCACCTATCCAACGTCAACCGTTCTAACAATGTCTGCTGATATCACGGACTACGAAACAGCCCGTTCTGGTAAGTATGCCGCAGGGGTTATCGGGACCATCTTCTCCCTGACTGACTCTATTGCTTCTTCACTTTCACCAATTGCTTTAGGTTTAGTTTTTGCGGGGATCGGCTATGTTGATGGTTTCCCACAACCTAACGAACCGCTGAACCCAGCTCTGATGCAAGGGGGCTATATCCTCTTAGGGATTGTTATTGCGGTCTTCGCCTTAACAGCTATCTTGATCCACTTCTACCCACTTGATCCTCAAACCATGGAAGACGTTCAAGCTAAGATTGCAGCCAAGAAAGCTCAGAAATCGAATGAAACAGCTTAATTGAAAGCTAGCCAGGAAAGGGGGTGCCCTTTCCTGGTTTTTCTTTTGCCTTCATCTTGTCTAATCCGCGATTGCTTTAGTATGATAGATGAATAAAAATGATGGGAGATGGTCGGATGACGAATAAGACAAAAGGGATTTTTTTAGCAGCTTTTGGGGCCTCGATGTGGGGCTTTTCAGGTATTTTGGCCCAAATTTTTTTTGAAGATTATGGTGCGAGTTCAGAATGGTTGGTCTCTTGCCGCTTGGTCTTCGCAGGGCTCTGCTTATTGGCCTATGCCAAGTGGGGACAGGGGACGGACGTTTTGTCTATTTTTAAAAATACTAGGGACCGGCGTGAACTTTTCCTCTTTGCCTTGCTGGGCATGCTAGGGGTCCAATACCTCTTCTTCAAGACGATTGAAGGGAGTGGGGCAGGCATGGCCGCGATTCTCCAGTTTACTTCACCCATCTTTATCTATGCCTACCTGGTCTTAAAGGGTGAGCGGTCAGCGAAGAAGCTTGAGGTCGCCTTGGTTGCGTCTACCATCCTGGGCGTGGTCCTCCTCGTGACGCGCGGCCAGTTCGATGGGCTCAGTATTTCTCCCTTGGCTTTAATCACTGGTCTGGGATCAGCTGTTGCAGTGGCTTATTATACCCTCCAACCGCGTCGCATCCAGAAGCGCTATGGGTCTACCCTTGTGGTTGCTTGGGGCATGCTGCTGGCGGGACTGGCCTTCCAATTGATCCAACCTCTCTGGCTCTTAGACTTTACTTTGGATGGTCGGGCTATCTTGCTTTTACTTCTGATCATTAGCTTCGGGACAGCCTTTGCCTTCCTCAGCTACTTATCGAGTACGGCCTATATTAATCCGGGTCTGGCTAATCTCATGACGGCTCTCGAGCCCCTCCTAGCCAGTATCTTATCTGTTCTGGTTCTTGGCCAGCCCCTCAACTGGGCGGAGTTATTGGGGATTGCCTTGGTGATTGTCTCGATTATGGCCTTTTCTCGCCTTTCTGAATAAAAATATAGGCATCAAAAAAAAGCGGTCTTTGCCGCTTTTTTTGATAAATGGTGTGATGAGCATGCCTTTCGCTTTTGAATTTGTCCCTTGGATGTTTAGAGGATCAACCCGGCTAAAGTCGTCTTGAACTTTAGGCATATTTGATTTTGGCTCCAGAGGTCCACTTCTACCCGCGCTCCCTCAAACCCTTTCTAGTCGGGTTCGCAAGAGCAGACTTGAAGTGATTTCACCCAATCGGAACGATCGGCTAAAGCCGCTCTTTTCCTCTTGGGCTCCAATCATTCAAGCCTAACCACTCTTGCTCACACCCTTTCTAGTTGGGTTCGGTCTGGCAACTTTCCTGTCACTTCACAAGTCTCCGCCGCAGTCTTGCAGACTGCTCTGGTGACTTGCTCCAGTGAAGGAAAGCTAAACGCCAGCCCTCACACCCTTTAACTAGGCTTGAGTTTGCCGGTTCCGGTCATCTGGTGGAGGTCGTCCAAGAGAGGTTGGAAGAGGTTGAGCTTGTCAGGGTTCTTCCCGGCATAGAGTTCGCTGGGGAAGTAGAGGCGTTGGTCGCCAATCTCTTGGCCTGTGACTGCGCGGATGAGCTGGCTGGCCTGGGAGAGTTCGGTTGTGGTGCCATCCTTGCTGATGATTTCTAGCTGGGTCCGTGGTTTCTTGGCGTTGGGCCGGTAGAAGTCATAGGGGAGGTCGAAGTTGCTGTTTTGGGCGGTATAGTAAGTGGTGTCATAGCCCAGAGCTTGGATTTTCTCCTTGACTTCAGCCACTAGGTCCTGGTCTTCAGGTTCATAGGTCACTGACTTGAAGGGTTTACGGTTGATATAGCGGTGGGCTAGGTCAGTGAGGATGGGGTCGTCGCTCGTGGCTAGCCAGTGCTGGAAGTAGGTCTCCAAAACCCCATCATCCAGGTGGAGGTAGTCGGTCAAGGTCCAATTTCCTCGGAAGAAGGGGAGGAGGAAGGGGGAGGTCTTGACGAAGTATTTAGGATTGCCCTTGTAGAGGGCTTGGGCCCGGGCCAAGAGTCGACTGAGCAGGACTTCCATGCCCCGGGAAACGGGATGGAAGTAAACCTGCATATACATCTGATAGCGGCTCACCACATAGTCTTCGACGGCATGCATGCCAGCTTCGTTGAAGATGATGCCGGTTTTTGTTGGTCGCATGACGCGGAGGATCCGGTTGAGGTCGAAGGTTCCATAATGGGTCCCGGTGAAGTAGGAGTCGCGTAAGAGATAGTCCATCCGGTCAGCATCGCACTGGCTAGAAATCAACTGGACGACTTGGGGATTGGGGTAGGTGTGGTCAATGACGGCAGCTACCTTTTGGGGGAAGTCGTCGCTGATGGCAGCGAGGATTTTGTGGACTTGGGTTTCGTCATTGAGGATAATTTGCCGGGTAATGGCCTCGTGGTCGGTGTCGAAGAGCTTCTCGAAAGTATGGGAAAAGGCTCCGTGACCGATATCGTGGAGGAGGGCGGCACAGAGAACGACGAGCCGCTCGCTGTCGTCCCAGAGCCCGTCGCCTTCGCTCTGTGAGGGATAGTTGCGGACGAAGCGATCGCAGATGCGCCGGGCGATATCATAGACGCCCAGGCAGTGGCTGAAGCGGTTGTGGACGGCGCCGTGGAAGGTGAGGTGGGCGGTGCCCAGCTGCTTGATCCGACGCAGGCGCTGGAATTCAGGCGTATTGATTAAGTCCAAAATCACTTGGTGCTGGACCCGGATTTCGGAGTGGACCGGGTCGAGGAAGATTTTCTCGCGGATAGTCTGTTGGCTGCTAAGCGACATGGCTGGGCTCCTTTCTGCTTAAATGTCCTGGTTGCGCTTGCTCATCTTGGCCAGGTCCTTGCTGAGGTCTATTTGGTCCAGGTCAAGGAGGCTTTGGCTGGCGGTATCGGCGCTTAAAGCGTCCTGGATGGCTGCCTTGAAGCGGTCCAGTTGACCGAGTTCGGGCACCACATCGGAAACATTGTGCATGCTTTCGGGGAGGACATCGGGGTAGTCATCACGCTTGGCTTCTTGGACCTGGCTGGCTTGGTAGAAGTCGCGGATCAGCTGGCCGCGGCGGATCTGGTCGCCTTCTAAGGAGACATAGGCGGAAATACCAATAGCTGAACCAATTCGGCGTTGGGCGAGTCCGGCAATTTTTTTACCTTGGAGACTGAGGTCGTAGCTACCAGGGCAGTAGGACCGGGTGATTTCGCCGGCTTGGACCTGCTCTTGGTAGGGGGCGAGAACCTGGTTGATTAAGCGGAGCAGGACTTCATAAGCGTCATCGATACTGAGTCGGCCGCCAGCTGGCTTGATGAGGAGACTGAAGTTTAGGATGCCGGGGTCACTGACGACCGCCAATCCACCAGAGGGACGGATGACTGGGCGGTAGCTAGAAGCCTTGAGGAAGTCTACGCCAGCTTGGAAGTCGGGCAAGCGGGTGTCGACCATGCCGAGATAGACAGCAGGGTCACCCGGCCAGAAGTGGAGGACAGCATCTGCTTCCAGTTCGTCCTTGCTTAAAGCGCGCAGGAGGTAATCGTCCACAGCAAAAGGGCGGAGGGCTTGGTCGTTAGGGACGAATTCATCCACAATGGCTAAATGGGGGCTTTTTGAATAAAGGGCACTAATAATCACAAGCGTCACACTTTCTATACTTAATTTACTCTTAGTATAACCCAAATTGGCCCGGGACAAAACGCTTGAGGCCTTTTCTTTTGCCTGTATTTCGTGTAGGATTAGGGGAAGACAAGTGGAGGTGGCCAGATGCCCAAAGGAAAACAAGCAGTCCATGTGAATTTAAGAAATCGGATCAGTCAAGCAGGTTCTAAGGAAGACCTGCAATTGAATAGTCAGGGGGCGTATTTCCGTTTAGGGGACAAGCACTATCTCGAATACCAGGAAGAACAAGCGGACCAAGCGCCCGCCCAAGTCCGCGTCAAGGTCGATCTGAAAGCGGGACGGGCCCTCATCCAGCGGCGGACCGCTGAGGGGGCTATGCGCCTGCCCCTAGTTGTGGGACAAGCCATTCCTACCCACTACCAGGTCGGGGCTTACCGGATCCCCATGACGGTTGAACTCAAGTCCTTGAACCATAACTTGGGGACGGATAAGGGTAGCCTGCGCTTGGTCTATGAGATCTCAGGCCTTGACGACCAACCTATCCGCCATGAATTAAAATTGCATTACCACGCTGAAATAGTGTAAAATTATAAGGAATGGATTTTTTTGATACCTACTATAGAGGAAGCTTGAAAGGATGAATAATCAGTGAAATTAGAACGTTTAGATCATCAAAATAAATCAGAGCTCTCAATGATTGAAGTGGCCCACGAAATCTTAAGAGAAAGTAACCAAGTTTATGAATTTAACCACTTACTAGAAGAGGTCCAAGAGTATATGGGCTTGACTACCGATGAATTGGAACAACGGATGGTACTCTTCTACACCCAAATGAATGCTGATGGGTCCTTCATTTCACTAGGGGAAAACCGCTGGGGGCTTCGAGCTTGGTACCCTGTGGATTCTATTGATGAAGAAATTATTTCGACGATTGATGATGATGACATCAAGAAGAAACACAAACGCTCGAAGAATGTCCTCACTGCCTTGGATGAAGATGTCATTGATTACTCAGACGACGATCCAGAAGACCATGAAGTGGACGAAGATGACTATGATTATGAGGATGAAGACGAGGACGAAGAAGACGAAAGCCGGGAATTGAATGATTACCGGGCTGATCTCGACGAACTCGGCGATGATGATCCGGAAGATGAACTAGAGGACGGCCTAGAAGGCGACCTAGGGATTATTGATGATGATGATCTGGATGAGGATGAAGACGAGGACGATGACCTCTAAGTATCGGCTTCTGGATGCGATGGGCGTGATGCAAGAGTATGCTGACCATCTATTACTGGTCAGAACTTAGTTATAGGAAGCTAATTATTATTGCTAGCTTATATCAATCATGCCTATCGAATATCAAAATATAATAATTTCGACTTGACTCGAAAGCTTTTTTGCCTTAGAATTTTCTATGGGCACTTTAAGAACGATAGTGAGTGAGCTCCTATTCCAATTGCGGAATGGGAGTTTTTTTGTTTTTTGTCCTGGAGTGTTCGCCTCAATTTATGGGAAAGGTTGGACAAAAAAATGACACAAGAAACTAAGTATATCTTCGTAACGGGAGGCGTTGTTTCATCAATCGGTAAGGGGCTCTTGGCGGCTTCGCTGGGGCGGCTCTTAAAGAACAAGGGCTTGGCTGTGACCCTGCAGAAATTTGATCCTTATATCAATGTTGATCCAGGGACGATGAGCCCCTACCAGCATGGGGAGGTCTATGTGCTCGATGATGGGACGGAGACGGACCTGGACTTGGGCCACTACGAACGCTTGACGGATAGTCCCTTGAACCAATATTCTAATGTGACGACGGGCAAGATCTACTCCGAAGTGCTAGCCAAGGAGCGCCGGGGAGATTATCTGGGGGCGACGGTCCAGGTGATTCCCCATATTACGGATGCCATTAAGGAGAAGGTCCTGCGGGCAGGCCATTCGACCCAGGCAGATGTGGTGATTACGGAGATTGGAGGGACCGTGGGCGATATCGAGTCCCAGCCTTTTATGGAAGCTATCCGTCAGCTGAAAAAAGACCTAGGCGCCAAGAATACCTGCTATCTCCATACCACCCTCCTGCCTTACCTGGAAGCAGCAGGGGAGCTGAAGACCAAACCTACCCAGCATTCAGTGAAGGAATTGCGGAGTCTGGGTATCCAGGCCGACTTCTTAATTGTCCGCAGCCAGCTGGCCATGCCAGAAGGAATGCGGGCCAAGCTCTCCCGCTTCTGCGATGTAGAAGAAGACCATATTATCGAAAACCGGGATGTGGAAACTATCTACGCCCTGCCGCTTGCCCTCAAGGCCCAGGGGCTAGACGATAAGGTCTGCCAGGCCCTAGCTCTGACTGGCCTGCCTGAAGCCGACATGACCAGCTGGACCCAGCTCGTGGACCGGGTGGTAACGGTTAAGGACAAAGTAAAAATCGCCTTGGTCGGCAAGTATATCGCCTTGCCCGATGCCTATCTTTCTGTAGCGGAAGCCCTCCGCCATGCAGGCTACCAGGAAGGCCTAGAAGTGGACATTGACTGGGTAGACGCGGAAAGCTTAAGTCCTGGCCAGGTCCACCAAGCCTTGGCCGGGGCGGATGGTATCCTGGTGCCCGGAGGTTTTGGTAGTCGGGGGATTGAGGGGAAGATCCGCGCCATCCAATACGCCCGCGAAGAAGGGGTAGCTTTCTTAGGGATTTGTCTGGGCATGCAGCTAGCTTGTGTGGAATTTGCCCGCCATGTCTGCGGCTTAGCCAAAGCCCAGTCTTCTGAGATTGATAGCCAGACGCCTGACCCTGTGATTAGCTTGATGGCCGACCAAGTGGGGCAGGCAGAGCTCGGTGCCAGCCAGCATTTGGGTGCCTATCCCTGCCACTTGCTTGAGGGCAGCCTGGCCCAGTCCCTCTACGGCCAAGCAGAGATCAAGGAGCGCCACCGCCACCGCTATGAATTCAATAATGCCTACCGTGACCAATTGGCAGCAGCTGGGCTCAAGTTCTCTGGCCTTTCGCCTGACGGGCGCCTGGTTGAAATCGTGGAATTGCCCGACCATCCCTTCTTTATCGCCAGCCAGTTCCACCCTGAATTCTTATCCCGTCCGGACCGTCCCCATCCGCTCTTTATGGGCTTGGTCCGGGCAGCTAAAGGACATTAATTGTTCTTTTATCGATGAAAAACTTTCAACTTTAAACTTTTCTTAAAAACTTCGATTGGGGCTGTCAAACGACTGAATATCCGTTATAATGTTAACTTGAGAAGATAGTAATTTTTTTAATTTTATCGATAGAATACTTGCGCCTGATCGAAAGCTCACTTAGCGGGGACCGGTTGGGGACGAAAGGAATGCAAAATGAAAAAGTTTATCATAAATGGTGGTAAACCGTTAAAGGGAGAAGTTTTAGTTAGCGGTGCTAAGAATAGTACGGTCGCTTTGATTCCTGCTGCTATTATGGGGAATAGCCCAGTCAGTTTAGACGGTGTGCCAGACATTGCTGACGTAAAGGCCCTTATTGAAATTTTGGAAGATTTTAACTGTGAAGTTTCTTTTGAGAACAACCATTTAGTCATTGATCCAGAGCATATGGTCAATATTCCGATGCCG
Organism: Aerococcus sanguinicola; assembly: GCF_001543145.1. Lineage (NCBI taxonomy): Bacteria > Bacillati > Bacillota > Bacilli > Lactobacillales > Aerococcaceae > Aerococcus > Aerococcus sanguinicola. The sequence continues at coordinate 1,191,638 of NZ_CP014160.1, forward strand.
GAAGGAAAAATCCAGAGTCTTCGGGCATCCTATTATTTTATGGGCGCTTTATTAGCTAAGTATGGGGAAGGGGTAGTTGGCTTGCCAGGGGGCTGTTCCATCGGTCCGCGTCCAATCGACCTCCATATTAAGGGCTTCGAAGCATTGGGAGTAGTGATTGAGAACCAACAAGGGGCGATTCACTTCTCCACCCCTAACGGCCTCCATGGGGCAGAGATCTATATGGATGTGGTGAGTGTGGGCGCAACTATCAATGTCATGCTGGCTGCAACCATGGCTAAGGGCAAGACGACCACCGAGAATGCGGCCCGCGAACCGGAGATCATCGATGTGGTCTCCCTGCTCAATAAGATGGGGGCTAAGATCAAGGGAGCGGGGACTTCTACCATCCGGATTGAAGGGGTGGATGAGCTGACAGGGACCAACCATCAGATCATTCCCGATCGGATCGAGGCCGGGACCTATCTGACCGCAGCTGCTGCTATCGGCCAAGGGGTTACTGTGAAGAATGTGATCTTCGAACATATCGAAGGTTTTGTCGCTAAGATGGGGGAAATGGGTGTACAAATGGATATCTATGAAGATGAGATCTATGTTCATCCCGCCCAAGAGGACCTGGCTATGGTCAGCATTAAGACCATGCCTTATCCAGGTTTTGCGACCGACCTCCAGCAGCCTATCACGCCGCTTTTACTCAAGGCACAAGGTGAGGGAACCATCGAAGACACGATTTATCCTAAGCGTATCAAGCACATTCCTGAACTCGTCCGCATGGGCGCCCAGGCCAAGGTTCTTAATGACCAGATCCACCTCTCTGGGCCATCTTGTCTCCGGGGTGCAGAAGTGACTGCTTCTGACTTACGGGCAGGGGCCTGCTTGATTAATGCCGCCCTGATGGCAGAAGGCCGTACAGATCTTTATGGTGCTGAGCATATCCTGAGAGGCTACGACAAAATTGCTGACAAGCTCCAACACCTGGGCGCTGATATCGAATTAGTCGAAGAATAGAAAAAATAAAAAATCCCATTGCATTGGCTAATGGGATGTGGTAACATATCAATGTTATGTCAAAATAATCTCTGGCTAGCAGATAGCCAGGGCGCAAAGGAGAGAAAGAATAATGAAACAAGGCATCCATCCAGACTACCAACCCGTTGTATTTATGGATACAACAACAGGTTTTAAATTCTTATCTGGCTCAACTCGTGGGTCAAGCGAAACCGTTGAATGGGAAGATGGGAACACTTACCCATTGATCCGTGTTGAAATCTCATCAGATTCACACCCATTCTATACTGGCCGCCAAAAATTCACGCAAGCCGATGGTCGTGTGGACCGCTTCAACAAGAAATACGGTTTTGCAGACAAAAATGCTTAAGAAATGGTCTCTTGACCAAGCAGAGCAGCTCAATCGAGCTGCTCTTTTTTTCGCCTTATGGGTAAGTTTCTGATAGGATAGGGGAGAAGCCGGTAAAAACATCAAATCTATCTGTTTTTTCTTAATAGAGGGGGAACTGAGCAGGGCTGACCTTTTACTTGGCTTTTGGCTCTATGGGGGCTGAACGTTTGACCGCCTCTTGGAGTTGCTGGATATAGGCTTGGCCGATAGGGTTGAGGGGGTGGAAGTTGTGGGTGATGTAACCAATCTCAATCGCTTCCTCACAAGCTAAGGGCTTGGCCAGGATGTCGCCACCATTGAGGTCGGAATTAATAATCCCTGAGCAGATGGTGTAGCCGTCCAGACCGATCAGTAGGTTGAAGAGGGTGGCCCGGTCAGATACAATAATTGATTTGTCTGCCACATGGTCGGCCAGGACCTCCTCCCAATAATAGAAAGAATTGTGGACGCCTTGTTCGTAGCTGAGCTTAGGATAGGGGGCCAGGTCGTCCAAGGTCAGCTGGTCGCAGTTGGCTAGGGGGTGGTTGGCGTAGATGAAGACGTGGGGCTCCGCTTGCATAAGGGGCGTAAAGCTAAGGTCGCGTTCGGCTAGGGCATTGGCGATGACTTGCTGGTTGAAACGGCTGCGGTAGAGGACACCGATTTCAGAACGTTGGTTGGCGACATCTTCAATTACCTCATAGGTCCGGGATTCCTTGAGGGTCGCCTGGTACTTGGGGTAGGAGTTCTCCTTGAGCAGACGGACGAAGGCATCTACGACGAAGGCATAGTGCTGGGCTGATACGCTAAAGATTCGCCGGGGTCGTTCGCTTTCCTGGTAGCGGGTCTTAAGCAGGTCGACCTGGGCAAGAATTTGTTGGGCATAAGTGAGGAAGTCTTCTCCCGCTTCTGTCAACATAGCTCCTTTCTTGCTTCGCTTGAAGAGTTGGACTTCCATTTCCTGCTCTAATTCCTTGATGGCGTTGGAGAGAGAGGGTTGGGAGAGATAGAGGGCCTTGGCTGCCTGGGTAATGGAACCCGTCTCGGCCACCTTGCTGAGGTATTGTAATTGTTCGATGCGCATAGGAAATCCCTTCACTTTCTGTTTTGATCCATTATAGCGAAAGTTAGATTCTGTGATTAGAGTTTAAATAAAGAACAAAAATTGGTTTCTCTTATGATAAATTAGGCTTAAGTATTTCTAAAGTGTTCAGTAATGTATTTTTTGACTGGAACAAATTTGCTCTTATTTTTTCGGCCGATTCTTGCAGAATGAAAGCTTCTTATTCTTTTGGTTTGGACCATTTGTAGCTTTCAAAAGCCTATCATGTCAGGCTTTAAGGGAAGGGAATAGATGAAGAGAAAATCAGATTGCTAGCCAGGCAATGGAGCTAGGAGGCAGCTTTATAAGAGGCAAAAAAGCGCTATGCTAAAGACTTTTCAGTAAGACTTTTCGTTCTTAAAGAAATTCTTGACGAATGAACAACAGAGGAATATGTTATATTATCGATTAGATATAAGTCAAGAAAGTTATAAGTGGAATAAATATAGAAGAGGTATTGAGTAATGATTGAAATGAAGGATATTGAATACGTAAAAGCCATCCATGAGCATAGTACCCTGACTAAGGCTGCGGAGAGTTTATTTATTACCCAACCCTCCCTTAGTATGTACATCAAGAATATGGAAGAGCGTTTGGGCTACCATCTCTTCCAACGGGTTGGTAAACGTCTCGTTCTCAACTATGCCGGGGAAGAGTTCGTGAAGTATGGCAATGACATCTTAACCATGCGTGATGAGCTGGAGATGACCATGCAGACCATTAAAGATAAGAACTATGGCCGGATTCGCATTGGGATCCCTCTTATTCGCGGCTCTTATCTCATGCCACCCGTACTGCCCGAGTATGAGAAGCTCTACCCACGGGTTGAAGTTCAGCTGGTTGAAGAGACAGCAACTATTTTGGAAGATCGGATTATGAATGGCGATTGCGACATTATCATCATTAATGCCAGCAATGAGAATGCCAACCTGACCTATGACAAGATTGGAACAGAAGAAATCCTCGTGGCGGTTCCACACGACCACCCGGCTGTTGCAACGGCTGTAGAGAATCCTGATTCCAAATATCCTAAGATCGACTTAGAAGAATTGAAGGATGACCGCTTCATTATTTCTACCAACGACACCAAGATCAGCCGGGAGATGGATAAGCTCTTCAGCCAGGAACACTTCCATCCTGCGCGCACCATCAAGACCAATAATATTCAAACAGCTGTTAATTTAACCATCCGGGGTTATGGGGTTTCCTTAGTTTATGAGAACCACTACCGCAACCTAAACCTCAAGCATGACAATGCGCCTAAACTCTTCTCCTTCTCTAGCCCAAGCTCTAAGTCAGATGTGATTATTGCCTACCGTAAGGGGATGCCGTTGCCTAAGTATATGGAAGATTTTATCGAATTAGCTAAGAAATTTTTTTCTACAGCCCTGCAGTTTAATTAATTTTTAAACTTTTTATAAGTAATATGACTTGTCATCCCCAGGGAAAACTAAGATAATAGCTCTATAGTAAACGATTTAGGGGGGCAAGTATGCGTCATCATCTTATACGTCTCTTGGGAGTGGTCCTGATTGTGATTGGGCTCTTCTTCCTAGGCCAGCACTATATTAGTGGCTATCAGATCCAACAGAATCAAAATGACGTTGCCATTGAGAATATGACGGCTGATCAGTTGAAGGATAACCAGACTAAGGAGGCAGTCTTCGACCATAGCGAGATCCGCAATGTGAGCGAGAAGGAAGTCCGTGAATCGCGGGAACGGATCAAGAATGGTTATGCGGACGTGAATGTTATTGGAGCTCTGGCTATGCCGGATGCCGATGTTAAGGTCTCCATTATGAAGGGCTTAAGTGAGGACGTCCTCCTGTCAGGAGCGGGTACCTTCTACCCTGAACAGAAGATGGGGGAAGGCAACTACCCATTAGCTAGTCACAATATGAATGTGGTCCAAAAAGGCCTCTTGCTCTCACCGATTGTCGACAAGGCTCAAGTAGGGCAAAAGATCTACATGACCGATTTAGAAAAAATCTATATCTATGACACCTTCTTTGTCGAAGATGTGCCACCAACCCGGGTTGACTTGGTTGATCCTAATCTCTTGGATCCTGAGACCCAAAAGCCGATTATTACGCTGATGACCTGTACGGATGATGCGACCGAACGGCGGATTGTCCAGGGACGTCTTGTGGAGACCCAGGACTTCAGCCAGGCCAGTCCCGACTTATTAGCGCTCTTTGAGAAGGACTAGTTCAATCTTTAGCCTCAGCTTAGCTGGGGCTTTTTTGTTATAGATTATATTGTGCAAGTGAGCATCCGTTCCACTTTTGAATTGGATCATTAAAAAGCCGTGGCACCGGTTCGGGCCAAGGTCCCTCACCTAGCGAGCTTCAAACGGCTAGTACGGCTAATCGCCTACTATCCCTAATTCACAACGCTTGCTTGGTCACGGCTAATGATCAAATTCAAAGCTCCACTCCTGCTCACAAACAATTGATAGAGACTTTTTGATTATTAAGCGCTGAAATAAAAAATTAGAGAACCCATGTTTTCCCCTTTTGAATTTGATCATTAAAAAGCCGTGGATTTAAATATAAGGAAGGTGAAAGCAGCCCCAGTCGACCTGTAAACATCAACTGGGGCTGCTTTTGTTTTTTCTAGCTTTCTTTTCCTAATAGGTCCTCAAAGCCTTTGGGCAGGAGGGGGCGGAAGTAGTCGGTTTGGAAGTCGAGGGCTTCTTTGGCTACGGCGGCTAGGCGGAAGTCCTGGGACTGGAGGAAGTGGCGGATCCAGTGGAAGTACCAGGTCTTGTCGGCTTGCCCTTGGAATTCTTCGAAGAGTCGGGCCAGTTGCTCGGGGCGCTGGACGGCGATAAAGGCGGCATTGGCCCGGTGGTAGGTTCGCATAGGAGGGGCCGGCAGGGCAAAGCCCCGGGATTCGAAATGTTGGATAAAGTAAGCAAAATTAGGGGCGAGGTCCATCCACTGGTCAGTTTCCAGGTCCCGGTAGCGGACGCTAGGGGTTTTGGCTAGGCCGCGCTGGTCACGGTCTCGCTTGTCATGGGGGTCATAGTCCAGGAAGACAAGACGGTCGCCGTCTTCGTAGATAATCAGGCTGCTTTCGGGCAGGCTATCCCGGTGGTTGAACTGGTCTTGGAAGGCCAGGCTAGGAATGAGATATTCCTTATGAACAGCTTGGGGAAGCAAGCCGGCCAGGTAAGGGATATAAACGGCGCTTAGTGAATCTGAAGTTGGGGCAGAGGTGGGATAGTAAGATTTTGAGGTATAGCCGCCATTCTGTTGGGTGAGGAGTTGGTGGTAGCCAAGCGGCAGGTCCTCTACCATAATCTCCCCGTAGAGGGGGCTAGTGGGTAGGTAGGTGAGTTGTTGTTTTTGGAAGGCTAGGCCAATCAGATGCATGTTCTTCGCTCCTTTAAATACGTACAGTCCCTCCCATCTTAATATAAGCAGCTAAAGAAAGTAAAGCTTGAGATCTAGTTTGGCCTGTGTTTTTAGGCTTTTTAGTTAAAGCTTATAGTTTTTTGTGGGGGGAATATGCTATCATTAAGGGGTATGATAAGGAGGTGGGGACGTGATTGAGAATTATATTTATATCTTAGTAGATGAGGTATCCAACCATGTGTTATCGCGCGGTTTGGGCCTGGCCTACTTGCAGCGCAGTATGAAGAAGAAGCCGCAGAACTTACTGATTCTATCTTGCCAAAAAGATTATGGCCAAGCGGATGACCATACGCATTTTAAGCTCATCCGGGGCGAACGGAGTGTCCAAGATTTCTTAAGTGGGCAGAGTCGCTTAGCTTTTCCAGATACCAAGTGGGTGGATTATTATTCCCAAGAACTCCTGCACCAGCTAACACCAGGTGAAATTGCAGAGTTATTATATCTAGGCCATGTGAACCGCCACCTGCACTCGCCATTCTTCTATAAGTTGCAAAATAATTATGTCTTCCTGCCCATGGCCAATGGGATCTTGAAGACTTACTACCGGGATGTCAAGGAGTTTTACTTCCAGCTGGCTAATGTGATTCGCGACAAGCTCTTGGCCCAACGCCCTGAGCGCCGTTCTTTGTTCGGCTGGCGGTCACATAATCTGGGCGAAGAGGCGAAGATTCCTTTGCCTCCCATGGCAGTCATGCAGGAAATCCGTCCGCTTTTAACGGAAGGGGTTATCTTTGACTTTAGTCAGCTCACTTGGCGGGAGGACCAGGCGATGGCGATCCCTCTCCTGTTAGCAGAAGACCAAGTTGATGATATTCTTCAACGCAAGCAAACCGTTCTTTTAGCTAAATTAAGCTACTCAATGAAAGATAAAAAATGGGCATTTGAGCGCATCGCGGATGCCAACCTATTTGGAGGTTAAATTATGAGAATTGTACTACTTTATGGTGGGGACAGCGCGGAGCATGATATATCCGTCTTAACGGCTGCTTCCATCCTCAAACATTTGGATTATAAGAAGCACCAAGTTCAGCCTGTCTTTATTGACCGGGAGGGGCAGTGGATTGCTGGTGAGCTGCTTGAAGAATATAGCCTCAGTGAGGATAGCATCCTCTATCTCGAGGCCAGCGACCAACAACACTTCTACCGCCAAGGTGAAGCTGAAATTTCCCAAGGGCTGGCTGTTGTTCCGACCGATGTTTTGACCAAGGATAGCCTGGCCTTCCCCGCCTTGCATGGACCGAATGGGGAAGATGGTACAATCCAAGGCCTTTTTGAAGCACTGAATGTCCCTTATACCGGGGCAGGTGTCCTTGCTTCAGCGGCTGGTATGGATAAGATTATCTCCAAGCAGCTCTTCCAACAAGCTCAGATCCCTCAGGTGCCTTTTGTTGCCCTGACTAGCTACCAGTATGAGACCGAGCGCAGCGAAGTAATTGCCCGCATTGAGGGGCAGTTAGTCTATCCTGTCTTTATCAAACCTGCCAATATGGGCTCTAGCGTAGGAATTACCCAGGCCCAGGACCGGGATGCCTTGCTCCAAGGCCTAGAGACAGCCTTCCATTATGATACCCGGGTGGTGGTTGAACAAGGGATTGAAGCTCGGGAAATCGAGGTGGCTGTCCTCGGGAATGAAGAGGTTCAGGTCAGCCAACCTGGTGAGATTGTCAAGGACCAAGGTTTCTACGACTATGAAGAGAAGTATATTAACAACAGCATCGAGATGGCGATTCCAGCCGACCTCCCAGAGGAAAGCGCCCAGGCTATCCAAGCCTACGCCAAGAAGGCCTATTTAGCTATTGATGGTTCAGGCCTCACCCGCTGTGACTTCTTCGTGACCCACAACATGGATATCTATATCAACGAGGTCAACACCATGCCTGGTTTCACCCAATTTAGTATGTATCCCTCTCTCTGGGCAGCTTCAGGCTTGTCTTATGAAGACTTGCTCGAGAAATTACTTAAGCTGGCCCTAGAGCGCTTTAATAAAAAACAAGGACTAGCCAACCAATAGGATGTGTGCCATGAAAAAATTAGCCTTAAATGAAATTGCTAAAGCTGTCCAAGGACAGGTCCAAGCAGAAGACCCCGACGCGGTCTGGCTTGACCATGTTGTTTTTGATGCTAGACAGGCCCAGCCCGGAAGCCTCTTTGTTCCCTTAAGCGGGCAACGCGATGGCCATGACTTTGCCCAGCAAGCCCTAGACAATGGGGCGGTGGCTGCCTTTTGGTCCAAGGATCCGGCCCAGGCTCCTGCTGGCCTGGCTTTGATCCAAGTGTCGGACACCCTGGCAGCCCTCCACGATTTGGCAGCTTACTACTTGTCTTTAATCCAACCCAAAGTCGTGGCGATTACAGGGTCTTCCGGTAAGACGACCACCAAGGACATGACAGCAGCTTGCCTATCGGTGGCTTACCGGGTCCATAAGACCCAAGGCAATTATAATAATGAAATTGGCGTTCCGAT